>CAVOUI010000007.1:0-305120 GCA_963699525.1 uncultured beta proteobacterium
GGCCTCCTCGATGCGGGACGTATCTCCGAGCAGCGTGAAATAAACGCGGGCGTGCGCCTGGTCGGGCGTCACCTCGACGTCGGTGAGGGTAATCATGCCGACGCGGGGGTCCTTCAGTTCCAGCCGGATGATGTCGGAAAGCTCGCGCTGGACTTGCTCGGCAATGCGACGGCTGCGGGGGAAATCCTTCGGCACGGCCTCAGGGCACTCAAAGCGTGCGCGCGACCTCCACGACCTCGTACACCTCGAGCTGGTCGCCGACCTTGAGATCGTCGAAGTTCTTGAGCGAAAGCCCGCACTCGAACCCCGCCTTCACCTCGCGGACGTCGTCCTTGAAGCGCTTGAGGGAATCGAGCTCGCCGTCGTGAACAACAACGTTGTCGCGCAGCAGCCGGACCTTGGCGCCGCTGCGACGCACCAGCCCCTCCGATACGTAGCAGCCGGCGACGGTACCGACCTTGGATATCTTGAATATCTGCCGCACTTCGACCAGGCCGAGCACGTTTTCCTTTCGCTCGGGCGCGAGCATGCCCGAGAGCGCCGCCTTGACCTCGTCCACCGCCTCGTAGATCACGTTGTAGTAGCGGATGTCGACTCCGCTGTGCTCGGCGAGCTTGCGCGCCGCCGCGTCCGCCCGGGCGTTGAAGCCGATGATCACGGCCTTCGAGGCGAGCGCCAGGTTGACGTCCGATTCGGTGATGCCGCCCACGGCGGCGTGCACGATATTGACCTTCACCTCGTCCGTCGAAAGCCCGGAAAGCGCGTGCGCGAGCCCCTCGTAGGACCCCTGCACGTCCGCCTTGATGATGAGCGACAGGGTCTTCGCCTGGCCCTCTCCCATCTGCTCGAAGATGTTCTCGAGCTTCGCCGACTGCTGCTTCGCCAGTTTGACATCGCGGAACTTGCCTTGCCGGAACAACGCGATTTCCCGCGCTTTCCGCTCGTCCCCCAGCACCAGCAGCTCGGAGCCCGCCACAGGCACGTCCGAGAGCCCGAGGATCTCCACGGGGATCGAGGGTCCAGCCGACTCCAGGTTGCCGCCGTTCTCGTCAAGCATCGCCCGTACCCGGCCGAAAACTGCGCCCGCCAGGACCACGTCGCCGCGCTTGAGCGTGCCTGACTGGACGAGCACGGTAGCCACCGGGCCCCGCCCCTTGTCGATCCGCGACTCGACCACCACGCCCTTCGCGGGCGCGTCGCGGGGCGCCTTCAGCTCGAGCACCTCAGCCTGCAGCAGTATCCGCTCCAGCAGCGCATCGATACCCTTCCCGGTCTTGGCGGAGACCTCGACGAACATGGTGTCGCCGCCCCATTCCTCGGGCACGACTTCCTTCGCTGCGAGATCCTGCTTGACCCGATCGGGGTTCGCTTCCGGCTTGTCGATCTTGTTGAGCGCCACCACGATCGGCACCTTGGCCGCCTTGGCGTGACTAATCGCCTCGAGTGGTCTGCGGCATGACGCCGTCGTCGGCCGCGACCACCAGCACCACGGCGTCGGTCAATTTGGCGCCGCGCGCGCGCATCGCGGTGAACGCCTCGTGGCCCGGCGTGTCGAGAAACGTCACCATGCCCCGGGGCGTATTCACGTGATACGCGCCGATGTGCTGCGTGATGCCACCCGCCTCTCCGCTCGCCACTCGCGTGCGCCGGATGGTGTCGAGCAGCGAGGTCTTGCCGTGATCGACGTGGCCCATCACGGTGACGACCGGCGCGCGCGGCTCCAGCTTGACCTCGGCGGGAGACCCGTGCTCCTGCTCGGCAAGGAAGGCATCGGGCTCGTCGAGCTTGGCCCGCGTCGCGGTATGTCCCAATTCCTCGACCACGATCATTGCCGTTTCCTGGTCGAGCACCTGGTTGATGGTCGCCATGGTGCCGAGCTTCATCAATACCTTGATGACTTCGGCGGCCTTCAAGGACATCTTGTGCGCAAGGTCGGCCACCGTGATGGTCTCGGGCACTGTAATGTCTTTCACCACCGGCTCGGTGGGCACGGCGAACGCATGCGCTTGCTCGGTTTCCTCCCTGTGGGCTGCGTGACGCGCCTTGCGCTCGCGCCACCCCAGCCCGCCGGTTGCGTCTCCTCGCGTCTTGATGCTGCGCCGCTTGACCGTATCGTCCTTCCAGACGACTTCCTTGACCTGCTTCTTGGCCTTCTTTTCCGCCTTCTGCGCCTTTTCCTCCGGCTTGACGGTGGGTTTGTGCAGCGTTCCTTCCACGCTCACCGGCGCCGCCGCCCCTGCCGCCTTGGCCTCCTCCGGCGCCTTCGCTTCCGCGGCCGCCTCGGCTTCCTTCCGGCGCCGCTTCTTCTCCGCGTCCTCCGCCTGCCGCGCCGCCAGCTCGGCCTGTTGCCTGGCCTCGGCCTCGCGCAGCGCGATTTGCTCGGCGTCGAGCACCATCCGCGCGGGTTCGGCTGCAGCCTCGGGCTCGGCGTCCCGCTTCACCAGCACCCGCTTCTTGCGCACCTCGATATGGATGGTGCGCGATTTCCCCATGCTGTCGGACTTCTTGATCTCCGTCGTCTGCCGCCGAGTCAGCGTGATCTTCTGCTTGGCCTCGTTGCCGCCGTGCGACTTGCGCAGGTGCTCCAGCAACTGGGTCTTGTCCTTCTCCGTGAGCGGCGAGTCCTCCGCCAGCGCGCGGTGCACGCCGGCCGCCTGCAACTGCTCGATCAGCAGCGCTGTCGGCAGCCCCAGCTGCTGGGCGAGTTGTGTAACGTTGATCTGCGCCATGGGGAAATCCGGGGGATCAGGAGCCTGCTTCGGCGAACCACGGGGCGCGCGCTGCCATGATGAGCTGCTTGGCGCGGTCGGCCTCGAGCCCCGTCAGCTCCGTCAAGTCGTCGGTCGCGAAGTCGGCCAGCGCTTCCTGCGTGCCCACGCCCTTTGCGGCGAGCAGGCGCGCGGTGTCGTTGTCCATGCCCTCGACCTTCATCAGGTCCTCGATGTCGTGCTCGACCCGCTCTTCGGTCGCGATCGCCTGGGTGAGCAGCGCGTTGCGGGCGCGGCTACGCAGCTCGTTGATCGTGGCCTCGTCGAAGGACTCGATGTCCTGCATCTCGCTCATCGGGACGTAGGCGACCTCCTCGAGGGTATTGAACCCCTCTTCGACCAGGATTCCGGCGACTTCCTCGTCGACGTCGAGCTTTTCCATGAACATCGCCTTGATGCGCGCCGCCTCTTCCTCGGTCTTCTTCTGGGACTCTTCCTGCGTCATGATGTTGAGCTCCCAGCCCGTGAGCTCGCTCGCAAGCCGCACGTTCTGCCCGGTGCGACCGATGGCCTGCGCAAGGTTTTCCTCGTCCACCACGATGTCCATGCTGTGCGCTTCTTCGTCCACCTTGATCTTGCTCACTTCGGCAGGCGCGAGCGCGTTGATCACGAATTGCGCGGAGTCCTCGGCCCACAGAATGATGTCGACGCGCTCTCCGGCAAGCTCGGAGGTGACCGCCTGCACGCGCGAGCCGCGCATGCCGACGCAGGTGCCGATCGGATCGATCCGCCGGTCCTTCGAATGCACGGCGATCTTAGCCCGGGAGCCGGGGTCGCGCGCCGCCGCCTTGATTTCGAGCAAGCCGTCCTCGAGCTCCGGCACCTCGAGCTCGAACAGCTTCACCAGGAATTCCGGCGCCGTGCGCGACAGGATGAGCTGCGGCCCCCGGCTCGCGCGGTCGGTCTTCCAGACGTAGGCCCGCACCCGGTCGCCCATGCGCAGGTTCTCTTTCGGAATCATCTGGTCGCGGGGCAGCAGGGCTTCCAGGCGCCCCGATTCGACGATGGCGTTGCCGCGCTCCATGCGCTTGATGACGCCGGTGACGAGCGGCTCCTTGCGGGCGAGGAAATCGTTCAGGATCTGCTCGCGCTCGGCATCGCGGATCTTCTGGAGGATGACCTGCTTCGCCGTCTGCGCGCCGATTCGGCCGACCTCGAGGGCGCCGAGCGGCTGCTCGATATACTCGCCCGGCTGCGCCGCCGGATTCTGCTTCTTCGCGTCGCTCAGGGCAATCTGGCGCGCCGCCTCCTCGACCTCACCGTCGTTCATCACCTGCCAGCGGCGGAAGAACGAGAACTCGCCTGTTACGCGGTCGACCGAGGCACGAACGTCGATGTCCTCCTGAAAGCGCTTCTTGGTGGCCGAGGCGAGCGCGAGTTCGAGCGCGCCGAACACGATCTCCTTGTCGACGTTCTTCTCCCGCCCCAGAGCATCCACCAGCAGCAGTATTTCCCGGCTCATTTCCCGCGCTCCCGCTATAGGTTAGGCACCAGGCGCGCCGTCTCCACGTTGCCGAGATCGAGCGACAGCACTTTGCCCTCGACCTCCAGCTGCAGCCGGCCGGCACCGGCCTCGCGCACTACGCCGACAAAATTACGCTGCCCCTCGACGGGCAGGCGCATCCTCACGCGCGCCCGCTGGCCGGCGAAGCGCACGAAATCCCGCTCTCCTTTCAGCAGCCGGTCCAGTCCGGGCGATGACACCTCGAGCCGCTCGTAGCCCACGCCCTCGACCGCCAGCACCCGACTGACCTGGTGGCTCACGGTCGCGCAGTCATCGACGGTAACGCCACCTGGCTTGTCGATGTAGATGCGCAACAATCCGCCTCTGGTCGGGCGCTCGACGCCCGCCAGTTCGTAACCCATGCCGCTGACGGTAGCCTCCAATATCTCGTTCAAATCCATGGCGAATACGCGCCGCACAAACAAAAAATGGGCGAACCGCCCATCTTTTCAGTGTCCCCAGAGAATCGGGGTGCCAAGTGTATCAAAAATCACGCTCAAATCCAACAGGTTGGAGGTTGTTCGAGCCCGATTGCTGGCCGTGAGCGCGCCGCGCGTGCCGTCGGACAACCCATTGTTTTGGGATTCTATTTATTCCTGCTCGCGCCCAGCACGAGCCTGCAGCCGGACTGGCTTTCCAAAAGAGGGGGCCGCTGGCGTCGGCCAACCGCGAATGCCATTTCGCCGTTCGTGCCGGTTGATGTGTGCTGCGCTGGAAAGCCACAACAGAAACCTGAGCAACGGCGCGATCGGGGCGTGCGCTCTGCGGAGTGTCTCTTGCTCATTTGTCACGCTACGCCTGCGCCCAGCAGTCGCATCGTACTGATGGCGAGACGATAAACATAGGAGGTCTCTCCTACCTGCTTTGCAATTGGCTAGCATCGATCCTGAAAAATCGTATACGCTTCGAATCTCACTGTTGCTGCCTCAATTCAAGTGACAACACAGACGGCGGAACAGCTCGGGAGGGAAATGACCAAGCGTCAGGACGTCGAGATCGGGGCGCCGGGCGATGAGTTCGCGCCCGGTGGCCGCGATGCGCAGCCGCCTCACCAGCTTGCCGATGCGATGGCGCTGCTGAAGCAGGAAGTCCGCGAGCGCAAGCAGGTCGAGGAGCGTCTCAATCAGTCGAACGAGCAACTGTTGGTCCGGTTGAACGAGCTGGAGCAGCGCGATCGCGACCACCTCACGCTGGGCAAGCTGAGCAACTACCTGAAGTCGTGTGTTTCGTCGGACGAAGCCTGTACCGTCATCACGGCATTCGGCCCGCAAATCATTCCCTCGGAAGCCGGGACCCTGTATCGCCTCAATACACCGGGCGGGTATCTGGAACGGGTCGCGGGCTGGGGCGAATTTACTGCCGAGGAGCGACTGTTCACCGTGCAGGATTGCTGGGCGCTGCGGCGCGGCCAGCTGCATTGGACGAACGGCGTGGGAACCGGGTTGCTGTGCCAGCATGCCACGGGCGCGGCGGAGTCGATATGCCCCTATATGTGCATACCGCTGGTTGCGCACGGCGAGACGGTAGGACTGCTGTTCCTGCAGCGGCTACGAGCCGCCGGTAATTCCGCGGTGAGCGTGGCTCCGGAATCAAAACTGCAGCTTGCCTCGGCTCTGGGAGAGGAAATCAGCCTCGCGCTGGCCAACCTCAAGCTGCGCGATACGCTGCGCCAGCAAACCCTGCGCGATCCCCTGACCGGCTTGTACAACCGCCGCTTCCTCGAGGAATACCTCGTCCACGAGCGGGTGCGGGCGACGCGCAAGAACCGTCCGCTTTCGGTCATCATGCTCGACATCGACCACTTCAAGCGCGTCAACGACACCTTTGGCCACGACGCGGGCGATGCCGTCCTGCGGCGCATGGGTCTCGTGCTGCAGGGCCATGTTCGCGGGAGCGACATCGCGTGCCGCATCGGAGGGGAGGAGTTCGCGCTGCTGCTGCCGGAAGCATCGTTGATGATCGCCTACCAGCGGGCGGAGCGCATCCTCGACACCGTGCGCCATATGCAGATCAAGCATCGCGGGCAGACCCTCGGAGCGATTACCGTTTCACTCGGCGTCGCGGCGTTTCCGAAGCACGGCGACACGCCCGAGGCGCTCATTCGAGCCGCCGATCAGGCGCTCTACCAGGCGAAGCAGAGCGGGCGCAACAAGCTTGCGTCGGCGTAGAGCCGCGGTTAGCGGCAAGCCTCCTCCCCTGCCCGTTCAGAAACAAAAAAGCCCGGCCTCGATGAGGCCGGGCTTTTCCGTTTCATGGGTGCCTGACGATGTCCTACTTTCGCACGGAATACACCGTACTATCATCGGCGCTGAGGCGTTTCACGGCCCTGTTCGGAATGGGAAGGGGTGGGACCACCTCGCTATGGTCGTCAGACGTAGCTCGCAGGCTCCTGGCTGTCAGCGATCGGCATTCAGCCAAGAGCCGATATTCGGAGAAGTAAAGGATTCGATCGATTGTATCTGGCAAATCCTGGTTCACCTGAGCGCCGGCCGGCAGCGAGTTGCTGACAGCTGAATGCTCACGGTTATAGGATCAAGCCGCACGGGCAATTAGTACCGGTTAGCTCAAAGGATTACTCCTCTTACACATCCGGCCTATCAACGCGGTGGTCTTCCGCGACCCTTCAGGGGGATCAAGTCCCCGGGAAGTCTAATCTTAAGGCGAGTTTCCCGCTTAGATGCTTTCAGCGGTTATCTCTTCCGCACTTAGCTACCCGGCGATGCCACTGGCGTGACAACCGGTACACCAGAGGTGCGTCCACTCCGGTCCTCTCGTACTAGGAGCAGCCCCCTTCAAACTTCCAACGCCCACTGCAGATAGGGACCAAACTGTCTCACGACGTTTTGAACCCAGCTCACGTACCACTTTAAATGGCGAACAGCCATACCCTTGGGACCGGCTTCAGCCCCAGGATGTGATGAGCCGACATCGAGGTGCCAAACTCCCCCGTCGATATGAACTCTTGGGAGGAATCAGCCTGTTATCCCCGGCGTACCTTTTATCCGTTGAGCGATGGCCCTTCCATGCAGAACCACCGGATCACTATGACCTGCTTTCGCACCTGCTCGACTTGTCAGTCTCGCAGTTAAGCACGCTTATGCCATTGCACTTTCAGCGCGATTACCGACCGCGCTAAGCGTACCTTCGCACTCCTCCGTTACTCTTTGGGAGGAGACCGCCCCAGTCAAACTACCCACCATGCACGGTCCCCGGCCCGGATTCACGGGCCAAGGTTAGAACCTCAATAACGCCAGGCTGGTATTTCAACGGTGGCTCCATGAGAGCTGGCGCCCCCACTTCAAAGCCTCCCAGCTATCCTACACAGGCCTCACTAAAGTCCAATGCAAAGTTGTAGTAAAGGTGCACGGGGTCTTTCCGTCTAGCAGCGGGGAGATTGCATCATCACAAACATTTCAACTTCGCTGAGTCTCGGGTGGAGACAGTGTGGCCATCGTTACGCCATTCGTGCAGGTCGGAACTTACCCGACAAGGAATTTCGCTACCTTAGGACCGTTATAGTTACGGCCGCCGTTTACCGGGGCTTCGATCAAGAGCTTGCACCCCATCACTTAACCTTCCGGCACCGGGCAGGCGTCACACCCTATACGTCCACTTGACGTGTTTGCAGAGTGCTGTGTTTTTGTTAAACAGTCGCAGCCACCGTTTCACTGCAACCCCATCGGCCTTCGTCTGTACGACTACAACCTACCGGGGCACACCTTCTTCCGAAGTTACGGTGTCAATTTGCCGAGTTCCTTCACCCGAGTTCTCTCAAGCGCCTGAGAATATTCATCTCGCCCACGTGTGTCCGATTACGGTACGGTCTCGCATGACTGGAGCTTAGAGGATTTTCCTGGAAGCTGGGTATCGGCGACTTCGCGGGGCGAACCCCGCTGGTCATCACGCCTCAGCTAAGCCATCCGGATTTGCCTGGACGGCACGCCTACACGCTTAAACCGGGATATCCAACACCCGGCCCGCCTAACCTTCTCCGTTCCCCCTTCGCATCACGCGGAGGTACTGGAATATTAACCAGTTTCCCATCGACTACGCCTTTCGGCCTCGCCTTAGGGACCGACTCACCCTGCGCCGATGAACGTTGCGCAGGAAACCTTGGGCTTACGGCGAGGGAGCCTTTCACTCCCTTTATCGCTACTCATGTCAGCATTCGCACTTCCGATATCTCCAGAGAACCTTACGATTCTCCTTCGCAGACTTACGGAACGCTCTCCTACTGCGCGTGCAATCCCTTTAGTTCATTCGACCAAGGTTGTCGCCGTTCGCCAGGCTTGCCTGGCTGGACGGCGACAAACCTCCATCAACGGCGAGGGAGCCGCTCACGCGACAACGCGTGACGACGCTCCAATTCTTCGTTGGGAGAATGAACTAAAGTGGATTGCACGCACCCGCAGCTTCGGTGTGCAGTTTGAGCCCCGTTACATCTTCCGCGCAGGACGACTCGACCAGTGAGCTATTACGCTTTCTTTAAAGGATGGCTGCTTCTAAGCCAACCTCCTGGCTGTTTAAGCCTTCCCACCTCGTTTACCACTTAACTGCACTTCGGGACCTTAGCTGGCGGTCTGGGTTGTTTCCCTCTCGTGTCCGGACGTTAGCACCCGGTGCACTGTCTCCCGTGGACGCACTCATCGGTATTCGGAGTTTGCCATGGTTTGGTATCCCTATACGGAACCCTAGCCATAACAGTGCTCTACCCCCGATGGTGTAACCACGAGGCGCTACCTAAATAGCTTTCGGAGAGAACCAGCTATTTCCAAGTTTGTTTAGCCTTTCACTCCTATCCACAGCTCATCCCCTGCCTTTTCAACGGCAGTGGGTTCGGACCTCCAGCAGGAGTTACCCTACCTTCATCCTGGCCATGGATAGATCACTTGGTTTCGGGTCTACATCCAGCGACTGAACGCCCTGTTCGGACTCGCTTTCGCTGCGCCTACCCTAAAAGGTTAAGCTTGCCACTGAATGTAAGTCGCTGACCCATTATACAAAAGGTATGCCGTCACTCCTTGCGGAGCTCCGACCGCTTGTATGCATGCGGTTTCAGGATCTGTTTCACTCCCCTTCCGGGGTTCTTTTCGCCTTTCCCTCACGGTACTGGTGCACTATCGGTCGATTACGAGTATTTAGCCTTGGAGGATGGTCCCCCCATCTTCAGGCAGGATTACACGTGTCCCGCCCTACTTGTCGCAACCTTAGTTCCACCACCGCCTTTTCGCGTACGGGGCTATCACCCGCTATGGCCGGACTTTCCAGACCGTTCTGCTAAGCCGATGGCTAAAAGCTGCTGGCTCTTCCGGTTTCGCTCGCCACTACTACCGGAATCTCGGTTGATTTCTCTTCCTCTCCCTACTGAGATGTTTCAGTTCAGGAGGTTCGCTCTACCCCGCCTATGAATTCGGCGGGGAGTGGCCCTTGCGGGCCGGGTTTCCCCATTCGGACATCCCCGGATCAAAGCCTGTTTGCCGGCTCCCCGAGGCTTAACGCAGGCTGCCACGTCCTTCATCGCCTGTAATCGCCAAGGCATCCACCACATGCACTTGTTCGCTTGACCCTATAACCCTGAGCCCTCGGGCTCGCGCCCGAAGTTCGTGGCTACAGGTGAACTCGTGTTTGCCCGCATTCGACCCTTTTGCGCGTCGAATGCGACGATACAATCAAACCCAGTTCCCGATTCAAATTGAGCGCGAGCCTCATTATTCATGAGCGCCCGCGGTTCGCATCGAACCGGGACCTTTACTTCTTCCGAATTGTTAAAGAACGCTACAGCCTTCACGCGTCATGCGTGATGGATAAGGAGTAACGGGCCGCAACCCTCACTCGTCATTCATCACTCATCACTGAAACCTGGTGGAGGTGAACGGGATCGAACCGATGACCTCCTGCTTGCAAAGCAGGCGCTCTCCCAACTGAGCTACACCCCCGAAAAGCCGTGGTGGGTCTGGTTGGATTTGAACCAACGACCCCACGCTTATCAAGCGTGTGCTCTGACCAGCTGAGCTACAGACCCTGAAATCCAGGATCCTGGATCGAGGACTGAAGATTGAGGGCGGAGACAGCATGTTGCCCACGTTGCTCAATCCTCATTCCTCACTCCTCAATCCCGCTTTGGACGACAGCCGATAAGAGTGGACACCGGGCGCGAGAGGGCAAGTCTCTAGAAAGGAGGTGATCCAGCCGCACCTTCCGATACGGCTACCTTGTTACGACTTCACCCCAGTCATGAATCTCACCGTGGTAGTCGCCCTCCTTGCGGTTAGGCTAACTACTTCTGGTGAAACCCACTCCCATGGTGTGACGGGCGGTGTGTACAAGACCCGGGAACGTATTCACCGCGACATGCTGATCCGCGATTACTAGCGATTCCGACTTCATGCTCTCGAGTTGCAGAGAACAATCCGGACTACGACCGGCTTTCTGGGATTAGCTCCCCCTCGCGGGTTGGCAGCCCTCTGTACCGGCCATTGTATTACGTGTGAAGCCCTACCCATAAGGGCCATGAGGACTTGACGTCATCCCCACCTTCCTCCGGTTTGTCACCGGCGGTCCCATTAGAGTGCCCAACTGAATGTAGCAACTAATGGCAAGGGTTGCGCTCGTTGCGGGACTTAACCCAACATCTCACGACACGAGCTGACGACAGCCATGCAGCACCTGTGTTACGGTTCCCTTTCGGGCACCCCTCCATTTCTGAAGGGTTCCGTACATGTCAAGGGTAGGTAAGGTTTTTCGCGTTGCATCGAATTGATCCACATAATCCACCGCTTGTGCGGGTCCCCGTCAATTCCTTTGAGTTTTAACCTTGCGGCCGTACTCCCCAGGCGGTCAACTTCACGCGTTAGCTTCGTTACCAAGGAATTGCTTCCCCGACAACCAGTTGACATCGTTTAGGGCGTGGACTACCAGGGTATCTAATCCTGTTTGCTCCCCACGCTTTCGTGCATGAGCGTCAGTGTTAGCCCAGGGGGCTGCCTTCGCCATCGGTGTTCCTCCAGATCTCTACGCATTTCACTGCTACACCTGGAATTCCACCCCCCTCTTCCACACTCAAGCCCCTCAGTTTCAAACGCAGTTCCCAGGTTAAGCCCGGGGATTTCACATCTGACTTAAGGAGCCGCCTGCGCACGCTTTACGCCCAGTAATTCCGATTAACGCCCGCACCCTACGTATTACCGCGGCTGCTGGCACGTAGTTAGCCGGTGCTTCTTCTGCGAGTACCGTCATTAGTCCGTGGTGTTGGCACGGACCGTTTCGTCCCCGCCGAAAGAGCTTTACAACCCGAAGGCCTTCTTCACTCACGCGGCATGGCTGGATCAGGCTTGCGCCCATTGTCCAAAATTCCCCACTGCTGCCTCCCGTAGGAGTCTGGACCGTGTCTCAGTTCCAGTGTGGCTGGTCGTCCTCTCAGACCAGCTACGGATCGTCGCCTTGGTGGGCCGTTACCCCGCCAACTAGCTAATCCGACATCGGCCGCTCCAATAGTGCGAGGCCTTGCGGTCCCCCGCTTTCACCCGTAGGTCGTATGCGGTATTAGCCAATCTTTCGACTGGTTATCCCCCGCTACTGGACACGTTCCGATGTATTACTCACCCGTTCGCCGCTCGCCGCCAGGGTTGCCCCCGCGCTGCCGCTCGACTTGCATGTGTAAGGCATGCCGCCAGCGTTCAATCTGAGCCAGGATCAAACTCTTCAGTTTAATCACTGCAAAGTATTAACTCGCTTGACGTATGTTTCGTCGTGCGAGCACTTCTGTTGCTTGAGATTCCGCGTACGCAGTAGCGACGCGGGCCCCCAGACACCAGGTGCCCACACTTATCGGCTGTAGATTGTTAAAGAGCGTTTCTAAGAGGTACCGCGGATGCGCTGCGGCCTGGCTTAGGGGATACCGGAGAACTCGTCCGCCGGGATCCGGAAGCTGGTAGCGGGGAGAGGATTTGAACCTCTGACCTTCGGGTTATGAGCCCGACGAGCTGCCAGACTGCTCCACCCCGCGCTAGACGTGGAATTATAACCGCGCTGGGCGAGGTGGAGTCAAAAGATTTTCTATCGGATTTTCAGTGGCCTGTGCCGGCGCTGGGTCATCGTCCCACCACGTCGGATACGGGCCGCCGGTTGCTGCGCAGCCAGCCCACTATGCGCTCCATGCTGGCATAGAAGGTGGGGGTCACGTAGAGCGTCAGCATCTGGGAGAACACCAGCCCACCCACCACGGCGATGCCGAGCGGCTGGCGCATCTCCGAGCCGGTTCCGGTACCGATAGCCAGCGGCAGGCACGCGCAAATCGCCGACAGGGTCGTCATCATGATCGGCCTGAAGCGGATCAGGCAGGCCTCCACGATCGCTTCCTGCGCCGGCAATCTCTTTTCACGCTGCAGCTGGATCGCGAAATCCACCATCATGATGCCGTTCTTCTTGACCAGGCCGACCAGCAGGATGATTCCCACGAAGCTGAAGATATTCAGCTCCATGCCGGTGATCAGGAGCATCAGCAGCGCCCCGAAGCCGGCGAAGGGCAGCGCGGTCAGGATGGTGATGGGGTGCGCGTAGTGCTCGTAGAGGATCGCGAGCACCATGTAGATCACCAGGATCGTGATCAGGAGGAGTACGGGCAGCGTGCGGAAAGCATCCTGGAAAGCCTTGGCGCTGCCCGCCATCGTGGCGGTCACTCCCGCGGGAAGGGATTCGCGCGCCAGCTGTTCGATGCGGCCAACGGCTTCGCCTACCGACGTGTTGGGCGCCAGGTTGAAGGACAGCACGACCGCTGGCAATTGCCCGTAGTGACTCACCGACACCGGACCCACCCCCATTTTGATGTCGGCAACCGCGTGGATGGGCACCATCCTCCCGCTCACCGACTGTACGTAGAGAGAACGCAGCGCATTGATGTCCTTCTGGAAAGCGCGGGTCCAGCTCGAGCAGCACGAAGTATTGGTCCGTCGCGCCGTACAGCGTGCTGATCTGGCGACCCCCGTAGGCGTTGTAGAGCGTGGACTCGATTTGCTGCGGTGACACGCCGAGAGCTGCAGCGCGGTCGCGCAGGATGGAAATCTGGATCTCCGGGTTGCGCAGTTCCAGACTGGTGCTCACTTCACGCAGCAACGGGGATTCCAGCAGCTTAGCCTCCAGCTCCTGCGCCTCGGCGTAGAGCAGCTTGAGATCCGATCCCTGCACGACCATCTGGTAGTCGGCGTTGCCGATCAGGCCGCCGATGTTGATGGACGGTGGGTTGCTCATGAACACTCGCACGCCCTGCGCGCCGCCAGCGAAGGAACGGCGCAATTCCTGGATCACCTGGTCGGCGCCGAGGCTGCGCTCCTTGCGCGGCTTCAGGCGGATGATGATGCGCCCGAGGTTGTCTCCCGTGATGCCGCCCGTGCCCTGCCCGGCGGCGGACTGCACTGCCTCCACGGCCGGATGCTTGCGGACTGTGTCGGTCACGGCCTTCACTCTGCGCTCGAGCTCCACAAACGTGATGCCCTCGGGTGCCCGCACGTTGCCGAAAATCACCCCGGTATCCTGCCGCGGGATGAATCCTTGCGGTACCAATTTGTAGATGACGACGATCAGGACCAGGAACCCGGCCGACCCCAGAAGCATCAACCCCCGGTGCCGCATGGTCCAGCGGAGCGTGGTGCCATAGAAGTCGCGCGACGAGTCGAACATGCGCTCGAACAACTGGTAAACGCGGCTGTGGCCGTGCGTCGGCCTGAGCAACAGGCTGCACAGCATGGGTGTCATGGAAAGGGAAACCGCGCCGGAGATGAGCACCGCCACGCCCACCGTGACAGCAAACTCGCGGAACAGGCGCCCGAGCAGCCCTTCCATGAAAAGTATCGGAATGAAGACCGCGGCCAGGGATACCGTCATCGACAGCACGGTGAAGGCGATTTCTCTCGATCCCTCGAACGCCGCCCGCATCCGGTCTTTGCCCATCTCCATGTGGCGCGTGATGTTCTCGAGCACCACGATGGCGTCGTCCACCACGAACCCGACGGCGAGGATGATCGCCATCAGCGACAGATTATTCAGGCTGAATCCGAGCAGGTACATCGCGCCGAACGTTCCGATGACCGATGTCGGAAGGATCAAGGCCGTGATCAAGGTGGATCGCGCGTTGCGCAGGAACGCCAGTATGACGAGCACCACGAGAATGACGGAAAGCACGAGGTGGAACTCCACCTCGTGGATCGAGGACTGGATGAACTCGGCGCGGTCGTTCACGACGTTGAACCGGACCCCGGGAGGCGCCTCGCTTTCCATCAGCGGAAACAACTCGCGTATCTTCCGCACCACCTCGACGGTGTTCGCTCCGGGCTGGCGGTAGATGGCGAGCAGGATGCAGCGCTCGTCGTTGAGCCAGCTCTTGACCCTCAGGTTCTCGACGCTGTCCTCGGCGCGACCGATATCGGAAAGCCGCACCGGCATCCCGTCCTGGTAGGCGACGATGAGCTCGTTGAAATTCTGGGCGCGCTGCAGGCCGGCGGATGACTTGACGGTGAAATTGCGCGTGCTTCCCTGCAGCACGCCGGAGGGCAGGTTGCTGTTCGCGTTCTGTATCGCGCTGACCACCCGATCGAGCCCCAGCCCCCGCTTCGACAGCGCCTCCGGGTCCAGGTAAACGCGAACCGCAAATTTCTGCGATCCGAAGACGACCACCTGGGCAACGCCGGTCACCGTCGACAGGCGCTGCGCCACCTGCGTGTTCGCGAAATCATCCAGTTGCTGCAACGGAAGCGTCTGGGCGCTCAATGCCAGGAACAGGACCGGCGCGTCAGCCGGGTTGAGCTTGCGCAGGGTCGGGGGATCGATATCGCCGGGCAGCCTTCTCATGGCCTGCGAGATCGCGGTCTGCACGTCCTGCGCGGCCGCGTCTATGTCCCGCTCCAGACTGAACTGCAGGGTGATGCGGCTCCGGCCCGGCGTGTTGACCGAGTTCATCGTCTCGACGCCCGATATCTGGCTGAACTGCCGCTCCAGCGGCGTCGCG
The DNA here is from genome assembly GCA_963699525.1 of uncultured beta proteobacterium. Taxonomy (GTDB): domain Bacteria; phylum Pseudomonadota; class Gammaproteobacteria; order Burkholderiales; family SG8-41; genus SG8-41. Next base: position 15,272 of record CAVOUI010000007.1, read on the forward strand.
ACCGTGGCGGCCATGACCTCGGGATTCGCGCCGCGCAGCTCCGCGTCGACCCGGATGGTTGGAAAGTCCACGTTGGGCAATTCGTTGACCGGGAGCGTGCGAAAGGCTACCACCCCAAAAATGATGATCGCCGCCACGATCACCGTCGTTGCGATCGGCCGCTCGATGAAGATCTTCGAGAGATTCATGGCCGTCAGCCCTCCGTCCTCTGGGCGCTGGGCTTGCCCTCGCTTTGCTTACCCTTGCCCTTGCCCTTTGCCTTGCCCGTGCCCGCCGCCGCCTCCGCTCCCGCTACGCGTACCGTACTGCCCGCCTGCAAGGCCTGCGGAATTTCGGTGATCACCTGGTCGCCGGCCTTGATGCCCTTGGCGATCACCACGTCGCTTCCGATCTGACGCGCAACCTGTACTGGCTGCACCAGCACCTTGCTGTCCGGGTCGATCACGTAGATGAAACTCCCGTCCTGGCCGGGCTGGACGGCGGCTTCCGGCACGACGATGGCCTCGGGCTCGATCTTGAGGACGATGCGAACGTTGACGAACTGGCCGGGCCACAGGACCTCGTTCTTGTTCGAGACGCTGGTCTTGAGCAGGACTGTCCCGGTCTGCGGCGTCACGGTATTGTCGATGAACACCAGCCGGCCCTCGGACGCTGCCGGAGCGGACCGGTCCGGCAAGATTTCGATGCGCATGCCCTTTTCATTCTGCTGGCGGCGGATTTCCTCCAGTTGCCGCTCGGGAATGCTGAACGACACGAGGATCGGGTCGGTGCTGTTGATGGTGACGAGCGGTACACCGCCGCCCGCGGTCGGGACCAGATTGCCGGACTTGATCGCCAGCGCTCCCGTGCGCCCCGCGATCGGCGCGTAGATGCTGGAAAACTCGAGCTGGATGCGTGCCTGCTCGACGAGGGCACGGTCGGCGGCCACCGTCGCCTCCAGCGACTTGGTCGAGGTGACTGCAACGTCGTACTCCTGTTGCGTGATGAACTCGCGTTTGAGCAGCGGCTCGAGGCGGTCACGCTGGACCTTGGAATTCTCGAGCTGCGCTTCGTCGCGGGCGAGTTGCGCCTGCGCCTGGCGGTAAGCGGCCTCGAACGTTCGCCGGTCGATCTGGAACAGAAGCTGCCCGGCCTTGACCAGATCACCCTCCTTGAACGATACCGACTGCAACACGCCCGAAACCTGCGCCCTGACCTGCACGCTATGCTCGGGCTCCACCGTGCCCACAGCCTCGATCAGTACCGGCATGGGTTTCACAACCGCCTTTGCGGCCTTGACCATGAGCGGGGCGCCTTTGCCTTTGCCCTTCGCGCCCTTGCCCTCGACCGCCGCAGAAGCACCCTGCTGCCACCACCACCAGGCGCCGTAGCCGCCGGCGGCGACCGCCAGGAAAATCATGACCATGGAGATCCGCTTCATCGTGCCTGCATTACGTAGTCGATGTTGTCGCTTGCTCCGATCGACAGGTTCAGGCGGGCCACGGCCGTAAACCAGTCGAGAAAGGACTGGATGCGTTGCACGCGGGCGTTCGACTCGTCCACCTGGGCAGTGATGAGATCGAGCAGCGATCCGAAGCCCCCTTGATAGCGGGCGAGCGTTGCCTCCGCCGTCTGCTGCGCCGCGCGTAGCTGCACCGCCGTGGTGCTGACGCCGTCGGCCGCCGTCTGCACATCGTAATAGGACTGCCACACTTCCAGTTCGGTCTGGCGCGTCAATGCGTCGCGCGAAGCCTCCGCGAGGCCCGCCCTCGCCTCGGCTTGGCGCACGGTGTAGGTATGGTTGAAGCCGGTAAACAACGGAATGCTGAGGCTCAGCAGGAAGCTATTGGTATCCGTGAAGGGACGGTCGTCCCCGTAAAAAGTTCTCCCGGTGACTCCCGAGACGGAAATCCTCGGCAGCCCGCTGCGCGCGGCCGCCTCGGCCTGGGCGCGCGCCGACCGCGTCTGAGCTTCAGCGGCGATCAGGTCCGGACGGTTCGCCTTTGCGCGGTTCAGGATGTCGTTCATCGACTCCGTAATCTCGCGGATGCGAGGCTCTCCCTCGAAAGTCTGCACCCGTAGCGTGGTGTCCACGGGAAGCCCGACCGCCGACGCGAGCGCACCGCGCGCTTTTTCCACCTCCCCCCGGCTACGCGTCAGGTTCAACCGGGCTTGCGCGACCTGGGTCTCGGCACGATACACGTCTGCGGAGGTCGCGAGCCCACCATCGCGACGGCGCTGGGTCGCATCGAGCGACGTGCTCACGCTCTTCAGGAACAGCTCGTTCGATCGGACGAGCGCCTCGAACCCGAGGAAGCGGAAATAGGCCTGCTCGACCTGGAACACGACCTCCTGCAATACCCGATTCTGAGCCAACACCGCCGCCAGGGCCTGGTATTCCGCGGCCCGGATCTGGCTTTCTCTGGCCCCAAAATCATACAGAAGGTAGGTCAGGGTCACGGCAGGCCCGTAGCGGGTCAGCCACGGGTTCTGATTTCCAGTCTGACTGCCCGATTCACTGCGCTGATAGACGCCATCCACAGTGATTTGCGGCAGTTGGTCGGCCCGCTCGATGCCAACGCCGGCGGCCGCGGCGCGCGCCGCAAACCAGGCTTGCCGGGTCCGGGGATTGTTCCGAAGCGCAAACTCCGTCAGCTCCGGAAGAGTGAGGGACCGGTCCCCCACTGGCAAGGGGCTCGTGGGCGCGGCGGGCACCTCTGGCAAAGCCTCCGACGGTTGCCAGCGCACCCCAGGCGCGGCCGGCACGTAGCGTTCCGTGTCGAAGGGGTCACGGGCGAGCGCATCGGGCGCCGCCAGGACGGCAAGCACAGCTCCCGCAAAAAGCGCCGGAACGATCCTCAAGCGCACCGTTTCGAGAACCAGAATACTCCTCCAAGAGCCCGTGCACGACCACACTTGCCGGGTCCTCCGAATGGTTCTTTTTCCGGCGCTTCCTCATCGGAACATCGTGGGTCGGCAAATCATAGCACAACCCCTTTTTTCCACGCTGGCGCCGCGAGTTAGCTCAGTCAGCGCTCGCCGCCCGTCGGTCGAATCGAAGCGGCTTATTCGACAATAAAATTAATACATCGGGCGGCCGCTGGATGCGTGCTAACCTAGCCGCCGTCACGTACATCTCGCGCCTGCTCATTTCCCCTCGATGTCCCGGCTCGTCAATCCCCACGGCGGCGGCCAGCTGAAGCCGCTGATGCTCGAGGGCGCGGCGCTCGCAGAAGAGCGCAAGCGCGCCCGCACCTTGCCGAAGGTCGCGGTGAGCTCGCGTGAAAGAGGCGACCTGATCATGCTCGGCATCGGCGGCTTCACGCCGCTCGAGGGCTTCATGACGCACGCCGACTGGCAGGGTGTGTGCGACGGGATGCGGATGGCGAACGGATTGTTCTGGCCGATCCCGATCACGCTTTCGACGAGCAAGGAAGCCGCGGCGTCCTTCAAGACCGGAAACGACGTAGCGCTTGCCGACCGGGAGAACGGCGAGCTGCTCGCCACGATGAAGGTCACTGAAAAGTACTCCATCAACAGGGCGCACGAGTGCGCGACGGTATTCCGGACAACCGACGCGGAGCACCCGGGCGTGAAAATGGTGATGGAGCAGGGAGAGGTCAACCTGGCCGGGCCGGTGAAGGTGCTGTCGCAGGGCGGATTTCCCGAGCGCTACGGCGCCCTGTTCATGACGCCCCGAGAAACACGGGCGGTATTCGAGACCAATGGCTGGTCCACGGTCGCGGCCTTTCAGACGCGCAATCCCATGCACCGTTCGCACGAGTACCTCGCGAAGATTGCGATCGAGACCTGCGACGGGTTGCTGGTCCACTCGCTCCTCGGCAACCTCAAGCCCGGCGATATCCCGGCGGAGGTGCGCACGCGCGCAATCGCCGTCCTGGTCGACAAGTATTTCGTCAGGAAAACAGTCGTCCAGGCAGGCTATCCCCTGGACATGCGCTACGCCGGGCCCCGCGAGGCCTTGCTGCACGCGCTCTTCCGTCAGAACTACGGGTGCTCGCACCAGATTCTCGGGCGCGACCATGCCGGCGTCGGCAACTATTACGGCCCGTTCGACGCGCACCGCATCTTCGACGAGATTCCGCGGGACGCGCTGGAAACGCAGCCGCTGAAGATCGACTGGACGTTCTGGTGCTATCGCTGCGGGGGCATGGCTTCCGACCGCACCTGCCCGCACGCTGCGGAGGACCGGCTGCTGGTATCCGGAACGAAGCTGAGGAAATGGCTGTCCGAAGGCGACCCGGTCCCGGCCGAGTTCTCGCGCCCGGAAGTGCTGGAGATCCTGCGCGAGTACTACGCCGGGCTGAAGCAGGAAGAGCGCGTCGAGGTCAAGCTGTCCGGCCACTCCGCGCGCTGAAGGCCCTTCCCGCCCGCAAGAGCCGTCCGATGAAAAAAGCCGCCTGTGAGGGCGGCTTTTTTTGCGAGCGCCTGTTTCGCGAGCTCAGTCGATGATGTGGTAGACCGGTGCCTTCTCCATCGCCCACTTGCCGGTATTCCGGTCATAGCGGGACAAGGTGAAGCAATGCCAGTTCTTGTCATCCAGCTTCATGTGATCGCCCCGATAGTAATACCCCGGCCAGCGCGTTTCTTCGCGGAACAGCGTGTGATGGGTCACCGACTCCGCGGCGAGAAGCCGGTGGTGCAGCTCCCACACGCGCTGCAGCTGGTGCAGGTCTTCGGCGCCCATGTGGCTCATGTCCTCTTTCAGCATGGCCAGCAGCTCGAGCCCGCGGTTGAGCAACTGGCCGTTCGTCATGTAGTGAGCGCTGATACCGCCGACGTACTCGTCCATGATCTTCTGGAGGCGCTGCAGACCGTGGATCGGCAGCAGGTAGCTCGGCGATACGGTCCCGGCGACGATCTCGTTGCGGCCGACGCGGTAGTTCTCGAGTGGCTGGAAGATCGCCCTCTCGAGGTCCTGGTATTCCTGCTCGCTGACCTGGGGCTGGTCTCTGCCCTTTTCCATTACGTATCTGACCGCCGCCTTGCCGGCGATCCGGCCTTCCGCGAAGGACCCTGACGAGAATTTGTGGGCGCTGCCGCCGATCGTGTCGCCGGCGCCAAAAAGCCCGTCGACCGTCATCATTCGATTGTATCCCCACTGGTATTCCGCCGGGGCCAGGTCTTCTGGTCCGCTCGCCCACGCGCCGGAGCAAGTGGCGTGCGAGCCCATGACATAAGGCTCGGACGTGGTGAGCTCGGGGTTGATGTGCTTGGGGTCGATGTTCTGCGACGCCCAGACCACCGCCTGGCCGATCGTCATGCCGAGGAAGTTTTCCCAGCCGACGGTCTCCTTGTGGGGATCCTGGAAGGCCTCCTTGGTCACCATGCGGATCGGGCCGCCCCCGGCCTTCATCTCCTCGAGAAAGGCGTGGTTCCGGAGGCAAGTCGGCACCGGATGATGGTCGATGTAGTCGCCCACCAGCGCCCGCGTGTGCTCCTTCCACTTCGACTCGTATTCCTGGCCGTAGCCGTTCTGCGTATAGGTCTTGAGGTGCAGGAAGTAGGCGCCGACGGGACCATAGCCGTCCTTGAAGCGCGTCAGGACGATGCGGTTTTCCATCTGCGTCATCTTGGCGCCGACCCGGATCGGGAGCCCGTACGCGGACGCGCTACTCCAGGGCGCGTACCAGGTGCGCCCCATGCCCTCGCCCACGGCGCGCGGCTTGAAGATGTGCGACGCTCCGCCCGCGGCGATGATCACGGCCTTGGCGCGGAACACGTGGTAGTCTCCCGTGCGCACGTTGAATCCGACGGCGCCGGCGACCCGGTTGGCCTTACTGCTATCCATCAGCAGGTGCGTGACCATGATCCGGTTGTAGACCTCGGTCGCCGCCTTGCGCGCGGCCTCCGCGACGATCGGCTTGTAGCTCTCGCCGTGGATCATGATCTGCCACTTGCCCTCGCGCTGGTAGCGCCCGGTCTTGGGGTCGCGCATCATCGGCAGGCCCCATTCCTCGAACTTGTGCACCGAGGCGTCCACATGCCGGGCGACGTCATAGCCCAGGTCCTCGCGCACCAGGCCCATGAGGTCGTTGCGGGCGTAGCGGACATGGTCCTCGGGCTGGTTCTCGCCCCATTGCATGCCCATGTAGCAGTTGATGGCGTAGAGACCCTGCGCGACGGCGCCGCTGCGCTCGATGTTCGCTTTCTCGACGCAGACGATCTTCAGGTCGCGCCCCCAGAAGCGCGACTCGTAGGTCGCGCCGGTGCCAGCCATGCCGCCGCCGATGACGAGGATGTCCGAGTCAACGAATACGGTTTTCCTGCCTCCGAACAGTCCCATCAGACGACTCCCTGTTTGAATTGATTCGGGCGCAACGTGGGCAATCCCCCTTTGATGTTGAGCCCTTCCGGCTCGTGCGCGAGCTCTTGCTTGGCGAAATCTGCGGGGCGAGGCGCATCGTACTCGGCCGGCCCCTTGATCGATCCCCAGGGCGTCGTGCGGATCGGCGACACGAAGTTCTTCTCGCGGCCGTCCCGGAACTTGAGTCGCCACGAAATGGTCGCCTTCGCCTCTTCCCGAAGCACCCGTACGCTGTGGCCCAGCGGGGCGAAGTCGGCATAGCCGCGGCAATCAATGGCGTGTTGCGGACAGGCCTTCACGCAGGAGTAGCACTCCCAGCACATGTTCGGCTCGATGTTGTAGGCCCGCCGATACGTCTTGTCGATGTGCATGATGTCGGACGGGCAGATGTCCACGCACTGCCCGCAACCGTCGCACCGGGTCATGTAGACGAACGTTGGCATGGGTTACGGTCTCCCTGGATGTAGGCCGATCGTGGGCTGTGGTCAGTAGTGCCGGGGCTGCCGGCGGGCAATGCCGAAGGTCTCGGGCTTGTCGGCGGGCGCGGGCAGATTGCTCCTGAAGCCGATCGCGTTGGAAATCCTCTTCTCGAAGGCTGCCGCCGGCTTGAAGAACATGTGCGCGAACTTGGACCACGGCACCGAGCCGAACAGCACCGTCGTAGCGAGGATATAGAGGCCGAACAGCGCTCCCGTCCCGCCGCCGGCCGCCGCCCAGACCAGGCCCAGCGTCACGCTGACAAGCAGCGACAGGATGAACAGGTCCGCGCGCACGATGCGCAGCGGCGAATTGCCCTCGGCGAGGACATCGACCCGAATGAAGAACCAGAACCAGTAACCGCCGAGGCAGGCCATCAGGCCTCCGAGCCACCAGAGCTGCGGCAGGAGGACGGGCGTCGGAGTCGCCGGTGTCGGGTAGGCGAACACCATCACAGCGGTGGTGACCACGTAGATCACGAAGCCGTACATGGTGAGCAGGTGGGCAATCCGGCGGCGCACGTTGCAGAATTCCCCGGATGCCAGGATGTCCACGACGCCGGTCTTGATGGCGATCGACACCAGCTCGCCGCCGCCGATCGGCTTCGATCCCCGGTTTCTCGACTTACGCCAGTTTTCAAAAAAATACTTGGCGCTGCCCTTGTGTACGATGTCGAACAGCGTCCCCGCCGCAACCAGGATCGCCATGACGATGACAAAGGTCTGCATGGCGGCGGGTGCTATGGACGCGGAAAGCTGGGCAAATGGATTGCTGGTGAACATGGGGCCCCCTGGTTACTGCGCGGATTTTAAACGCGCAGGGAGCGGCGCACGCCAAAAAATGGTTATGCAACCATAGAAAAAACTTAGACGCGCATTATCCTGCGGCGGCTCGGCATCGAGGCGGGTCCGACACGACAACTCGCGCGCCCCATTTCGCCGCGCGCATCAAAGCTCGATATGAGACACTACAGGGTGAGGTTGATATTGATCTGGAACAAATAATCTGAAGATTTGCATCGTCTCCGACAGCCACGACCATCGTGAGCCGCTCGCCGCGGCCGTCACGGAGGCGAAGGCGCTCGGCGCCCAGGCGGTATTGCACTGCGGCGACCTCATAGCACCCTCGACGCTGCACGCGATCATCGGGCTGGGGCTCCCGATCCACCTGATTCACGGCAACAATGCGGGCGACCTGTTTCACCTGTCCAGGTTCGCGCAGGATTCCGGCAACCGCGTGCATTACTACGGCCAGGACGGTTCCCTGGCCCTCGGGCAAAGGCGGATATTTCTGGTGCACTACCCCCATTACGCGAAGGCGATGGCGCTCACCGGCGATTACGACCTGGTCTGCAACGGCCACGAACATCGTGCGGTCATCGAGCGCGTGCGCAACGTCAAGGGGGAAGAGACGCTGCGCATCGATCCCGGGACGGTCGGCGGCGTGAGCGGGCCGCGGACCTACGTGTTCGGCGATCTCAACACCCTGGAATTCGCGGTTCGGACGGTCACTCTTTGAAGCGCAGGCGGCAGTGCCACGAAAGGAGGTTTCATGAACAAGCGCGACGAATATGTTGAAAAGTTGAAGAAGCAGCTCGATCAGTGGAATGCCGAGGTGTCCAAGTGGGAGGCGAAAGCCGCGCAGGCACAGGCCGGCGTCCGCGCGGAATACGACAAGCAGCTGCAGGCGTTTCGCCACCAGCGCGACCAGGCGCTGGAGCACATGCGCCGCGTCCAGGCGGCCTCCGGCGACGCGTGGGTGGACCTCATGCGCGGCGCCGATGACGCATGGGCGAAGATGCGGGAAACGTTCGACAAGGCACGCTCGCACTTCCAGAAATAACGCCCCGGCACCGCCCCGAGTCGCCGCCGTTCCCGCCGACCGCTATCATTGCGACCGATGGGGCTCAATCGACTCGCGGGCCTGTCCGCAGCAGTTCCTGCCTTCCTGCTCGGAACCGCGCTGGCCCTCGGCGCAAGTGCATCGCTCGCGCAGATCGTGCGCAGCGAGCTGCACGATTTCCGGGTCGTTCGGGTAGTCGAGGGCCTCGAATATCCGTGGGGCCTCGCCTTCCTCCCGGATGGCGCGATGCTCGTCACGGAGCGGCCCGGTCGGCTACGGATCATCGGGGCCGACGGGAAACTCGACGCCCGGCCCGTGGCCGGCCTGCCCCGCGTCGCCGCCCACGGCCAGGGCGGCCTGATGGATGTTGCGCTGCACCCGCGTTTTGCCGAGAACCGGCTCGTTTATCTTTCGTTTGCCGCACGGGGCGACGGCGGTTACAGCACCGAAGTCGCGCGCGGGAAGCTTTCGGCAGAACGCCTGGAAGACGTCCAGGTCATCTTTCGCCAGCTTCCCAAGTCCGGCGGCGGCCGGCATTTCGGCTCGAGGCTCGTGTTCGACCGCGACGGATTCCTCTATATCACGCTCGGGGACCGTGGGGAGATGGAGCGCGCCCAGAAACCCGACGATCACGCCGGGTCCGTGATCCGGCTGCACGACGACGGCCGGGTACCGAAAGACAATCCGTTCGTCGGCAAGCCCGGCTGGAAACCCGAGAAATTTACGCTCGGCAACCGCAATATCCAGGGCGCGGCGCTGCATCCCCAGACCGGACTCCTGTGGACCCACGAGCACGGACCCCAGGGCGGGGACGAGGTGAACGTGATCCGTGCCGGCGTCAACTACGGCTGGCCGGTCATCACCTACGGCGTACAGTATGTGATCGGCACGAAAATCGGCGAAGGCACGCACAAGGCGGGCATGGCGCAGCCGATTCACTACTGGGTGCCGTCGATCGCGCCTTCCGGCATGGCGTTCTATACCGGGGAGAAATTTCCGCGCTGGCGCGGCGATCTCTTCGTCGGCGCGTTGCGCGACCAGATGCTGGTCCGGTTGCGGCTCGACGGCGAGAAAGTGATCGCGGAAGAGAGGTTGCTGAAGAATTCCCTGGGGCGCATCCGCGACGTGCGCAACGGTCCCGACGGCCTGCTCTACCTGCTGTCGGACGAGCCGAACGGGGTGTTGGTGCGCCTCGAGCCGGCCGGCTAGCGTCACTCGCCGACACTGACTAACAGGAGGAACCCACATGAAACGCAAGAGTGCGCGTCGTGCGCGTGCATCGAACCGGAAGCCCGCCGGCAAGACCGCCGCGCGGTTCAGGATCCGCTACAGCTGCCCGCCGGATCTTTACGACCCGAAGTCCTACAGCCACGTGGTGGAGGTCGAGGGCGGGCGCCTGCTGTTCGTGTCGGGGCAGGTTCCGGTGAACGCGCAGCGCCAGCTCACGAGCAGGGACTTCCGCGAGCAGGTCGGGCGCGTTTATGACAACCTGGAAACCGTGCTCAGGTCGGTCGGGGCGGGATTCGGAAACGTGGTGAAGACGACGAATTACCTGACCGACATCGCGCAGGCCAAGGTCTTCCGCGAGGTGCGCGACGCGCGCTTCGCACACGTGAAGACCCGTCCCGCCAGCACCACGGTCGTCATCACCTCGCTGGTCGAGCCCGAATTCCTCCTCGAGATCGAGGTCATCGCCGCAGTGCCGGCCCGCTAGGTCCGCGCCGCCCCGCTTCAGGCCACGGCTCGGCGCGGCACCTCAAGCACTCCCGGACCTGGCGGTGCGATCGCCGCGGAATCTGTTGCTGTGATGGGCTCGGGGTCGGGCTCCTCGGCGGCGAGGGACGGAGAAACGGCGGCGTGTACCGTCTCCACCAGCGAACCCAGATCGTCGAGCGGCGGCAACTCCTCCAGCGAGCTCAGGTTGAGATCGTCGAGAAACGCCCGGGTGGTTGCGAACAGCTCGGGGCGGCCCGGCACTTGCTTGTGCCCCACGATGTCGATCCAGCCGCGCGCTTCCAGCGCCTGGATGATGCCGGGAGACACTGCCACGCCGCGGATCTCCTCGATGTCGCCGCGCGTGCACGGCTGGCGATAGGCGATGATGGCGAGCGTCTCCAGCACTGCCCGCGAATAACGCAGCGGCTTCTGGGAACTGATCCGCTCGAGGTACTTCTGAATTTCAGGCCGCGCCCGGAAGCGCCAGCCCGAAGCAACGTTTGTCAGCTCGATGCCGCGCCCCTGCCAGTCCCGCCGCAGATCCTCGAGCACTCGCCGCAGCGCCTCGCTCGAGGGCTCCTCGTCGAACAGCTTCTTCAGCTCCGCGAGCGGAAGCGGCTCCTGGCTCACCAGAAGCACCGCTTCCACGACCGTTTTCATGTGTGCGGAATCGAGAGTGGGCATATCCATTTTCTTCCTGTTATTCGACGGCCATGAGGTGGCCGGTCCTGAGTCTGACGTGGATCGGGGCAAAGGCCGCGTGCTGGCTGACCTCGATCAGCCCCTCGCGCGCAAGCTCGAGAACCGCCAGCAGCGTCACCACCAGCGACGCGATGCCCTGCTGCGGATCGAACAGCTCGAGGAACTCGACGAAACGCGCCTCGTGCAGGCGGCGCAGGATGCGGGCCATGTGCTCGCGCACCGACAGTTGCTCGCGCGTGATGCGGTGGTGCCGGTTCATCGCCGCGCGCGTGAGCAGCGTGAGCCACGCCGTGCGCAGGTCCTCGGCGCGCACCTCCGGCAGCCTCTCGGCGACGGCCTGGTCGAACAGCACCTGCACGACCGAGAAATCGCGCCCCGACTGGGGAAGCTCGTTCAGGCGCTGCGCGGCGAGCTTCATCTGCTCGTACTCCACCAGCCGCCGCACCAGCTCCGCCCGCGGGTCCTCCTCGAGCGCGCCCGCGGCCGGCCGCGGCAGCAGCATCCGCGACTTGATCTCGATCAGCAGCGCCGCCATCAGGAGGTACTCGGCGGCGAGCTCGAGCGAGCGGGCCCGCATCAGCTCGACGTACTCGAGATACTGGGCGGTGAGCCGCGCCATCGGAATATCGAGCACGTTGATGTTTTCCTTGCGGATGAGGTAGAGCAGGAGATCGAGCGGGCCCTCGAATTGCTCGAGGACCACCTCCAGCGCGTCGGGCGGGATGTAGAGGTCGTACGGGATCTCGAGCACGGGCTCGCCGTAGACCTTCGCGATCGGCTGCAGCGCGACGGGCTCGGTCATGATCGTGCCTTCCGGCGCGCGTTGCAGCGGAAGTTGCTGGAATTTAGGGGGGAGACTGCCTGCCGGCTGGGGGAAGCCGCCGGTTACTGCATCCGGGCGAGAGGCCAGATGGCCACCGCCCGGGTGAGGCGATGCTGGCATATTCGTATTCTACAGCGTTTCGAAGCACCGCGCGCGTTGAACGGCGGGGTTACCGTCCGTTCGAACGGGCGCAGCTAAAACGGCAGCGCTGCTGTCCGTTTTAGCAGCATTTAGCTGTAGTTCAGGCCCATGACCTCCTTCACCTCGCGCAGCGTCTCCTGCGCCTGCTTGCGCGCCTTCTCGCAGCCGTCAGCGATGATCGAGCGCACCAGCGTCGGATCGTCCAGGTAGCGCTGCGCCCGCTCGCGTATCGGCTTCTGTTCCTCGAGCACGGCATCGATCACCGGTTGCTTGCACTCCAGGCAGCCGATCTTCGCGCCGCGGCAGCCTTCCTGGACCCACTGCCTGCGCTTCTCGTCCGAATAGACCAGGTGAAACTGCCACACCGGGCACTTCTCCGGGGTGCCCGGATCCGAACGCTTCACCCGCGCCGGATCGGTCGGCATGGTGCGGATCTTCCTGGAGATGGATTCCGCATCCTCGCGCAGGCCGATGGTGTTGTCGTAGGACTTGGACATCTTCTGCCCGTCGAGCCCCGGCATCTTCGAGGCCTCGGTGAGCAGCGCCTGCGGTTCGGAAAGAATCACCTTGCCACCGCCCTCGATATAGCCGAACAGGCGCTCGCGGTCGCCCATCGGCAGGTTCTGCGCCTCCTCGACCAGCTCGCGCGCCGCGGCGAGCGCGTCGGTGTCGCCCTTTTCCATGAACTTGGTGCGGAGCTGCCGGTAGAGCCGTGCGCGCTTTGCGCCGAGCTTCTTGATCGCGGCCTCCGCTCTCTGCTCGAACCCCTCCTCCCGCCCGAACACGTGGTTGAACCGGCGCGCAATCTCGCGGGTGAACTCGACGTGTGGCACCTGGTCCTCGCCCACCGGCACGAGGTTCGCGCGGTAGATGAGGATATCGGCGCTTTGCAGCAGGGGGTAGCCGAGAAACCCGTAGGTCGCGAGGTCGCGGTCGACCAGCTTTTCCTGCTGGTCCTTGTAGGTCGGGATGCGCTCGAGCCAGCCGAGCGGCGTCACCATCGACAGCAGCAGGTGCAGCTCGGCGTGCTCGGGCACCCGCGACTGGATGAACAGCGTCGCCTGCGCCGGGTCGACCCCCGAAGCGAGCCAGTCGATCACCATCTCCCAGACGTTCTGCTCGACGACTTCGGGGGTGTCGTAATGCGTCGTCAGCGCGTGCCAGTCGGCCACGAAATACAGGCACTCGTACTCGTGCTGCAGCTTGACCCAGTTCTTGAGCACGCCGTGGTAATGCCCGAGGTGCAGCGCCCCGGTGGGGCGCATGCCTGACAAGACGCGGTTGACGAACATCGTTTGCCGACTCTCCTGGATCTAAATGACGTTCGTCAGCCTGATGAGATCGCCCACGGGCACGCCGAACAGCCCCGCGACCAGCGCCATCAGCACGCCGATGGCCGGCAGCAGTATGGCTCCGAGCACGCCGGTCACGAGCAGGAAAATGAGGATCAGGAAGCCGTAGGGCTCGATCCGCGCGACGCTCCTCGCGGCACGATAGGGAAGCAGGCTCACCAGAATGCGCCCGCCGTCGAGCGGCGGCAGCGGCACGAGGTTCAGGACCATGATGATGATGTTGAAGAAGACGCCCGCCGCTCCCATCAGCGCAAGCGGCAGAGCGAAAGTGCTGCCCTCGATGGAAATGCCGACCTTGACCAGCAGCGCCCAGGCAAGCGCCATCGCGAAATTGCTGAGAGGACCGGCGGCCGCGACCCACAACATGTCGCGCTTGGGATGGCGCAAATTGGCGAAATTGACCGGCACGGGCTTCGCCCAGCCGAAGATGATGCCGCCGCCGAAGAGCTTGGTGAGCGCGAGGAGGATCAGGGGCAACGCCACCGTGCCGAAGGGGTCGATGTGGCGCAATGGATTGAGGCTCACGCGCCCTTCCAGGTAGGCGGTCATGTCCCCGAAATGCCGCGCGACGTAGCCGTGTGCCGCTTCGTGCAGGGTGATCGCAAAGATCACGGGGAGCGCGTAGATCGCAATGATCTGGACGAGGTGCAACTCCACGGTGAATGCTTCGCGGCGGGCGCTGGGTGACGGGTCAGAGCGGCATTTTAGCAGGTCGTCCCGCGTATACCCCGAGCCACACGCTACCGGCTGAAAAGCTGCAGGCTACCCTTTCCTTCGCGCGTGATCACGGCGTCCTCTCCGGTCAAGTCCACGACCGTCGTCGGCGTGATGCCGCAGGGACCGCTGTCGAGCACGAGGTCGACCTCGTGCTCCAGGCGATCGCGGATTTCGCGCGCGTCGTTCAGCGGCCACTCGTCTCCGGGCAAATGCAGCGTCGAGCTGAGCAACGGCTCGCCAAGCTCGCCGAGCAACGCCTGCACGACCCGATGGTCCGGCACGCGCAGCCCGATCGTCTTGCGGCTGGGATGCAGCAGGCGCTTCGGGACCTCGCGGGTGGCCTGGAGGATGAACGTATAGCTTCCGGGGGTGGCACGCTTCAGCAGCCGGAACTGGCGATTGTCCACCCTGGCGTAAACGGCGAGCTCGGCGAGGTCCCGGCAGACGAGCGCGAAATGATGCCGCTCCCCGACCCGTCGGATGGCGCGCAGGCGCTCCATGGCTTCCTTGTCACCCAGATGGCAGCCGAGCGCATAGCAGGAATCCGTCGGATAGACGATCACGCCGCCCGCACGCACGATCTCGACCGCGCGCCGGATGAGGCGCGGCTGCGGGTTGTCGGGATGGATGGAAAAATACTGCGCCATGGCGGCACAATCAGGAAAGGGGTCATTCCCGCGGCGGCGGGAATCCAGAACATCCCGGACGCTCTGGGTCCCCGCATCCGCGAGGGGACGACTCGTTCAGGCGGCTGCCTGGCGCAGGCGGCTCTGCGCCGGAACGTGCTGGGCGAGAAACTCCATCTGGTCGGCGAGGATGCGGCGGTTGGTGAGGATCAGGTATTCCGCGCGGTTCGGCACGTACGGCAGGTAGATCAATTCCATGCCAGCTTCCTCGGGCGTCTTGTTGCCCTTGCGCTCGTTGCAGGCGCGGCACGCCGTCACCGAGTTCATCCAGCTGTCCTTCCCCCTCTGCGAGAACGGCTTCACGTGGTCCCGCGTGAGCCTGGAGATCGGGAACATGCCGCCGCAGTAGGCGCAGACCTGGCGATCGCGGTGGAAGAGCTCCCGGTTGTTGAGCGGGGGCACCTGTCCGAACGACTTCATCGCCATCGCCTTGCCCTTGATTGCGATGATGCTCGACGCCGTGATGCTCGAGCGCCGGCCGGTCACGCGGTTCATGCCGCCGTAGACGGTGAACGCGTGCGCTCCCATGGTCCAGGCGACCTGGTCCTTGGAATAGTAGTAGCAGGCGTGCTGCCAGCTGATCCAGCGGTGCGGCACGCCGTGCGTGTCGAGGGTGAGGATCAGCGGATAACCGCCCTGCTGCACTGCCTGCAGTTCCTGCGCAATGTTCATGCGTTGCGTTCGTTTCTGTGCACCGTCAGCCGGTGCAGATGGAAATTTACCAGATTTCTGAATTCGTGGCAGTTTCCGAGTCCCGCGGGCGCGTCGCGGGCCGGATTTCGCCGCCCCGCCCCCGTGGTGCGACGCATTGCAGCAAGGTATAATCGCGCTCAGTGAACAATTCCGCTTTCGAGTGCCGTTGCCGGCCGCTGTGACCTTGGTTCAAGCCGGCACCGATTTCCCCCTGCAGGACACTCCGGTCAACGCAAAGCCGTCCTTTCCAGCTCTCGGATTGATTCCCGAGCTGCTGCGCGCTGTCGCCGAGCAGGGCTATACCGAGCCGACGCCGATCCAGGTGAAGGCGATACCGCCGATCCTGCAGCGCCGTGACGTGATGGGCGCCGCGCAGACTGGAACCGGCAAGACGGCGGGCTTTGCGCTGCCGCTCCTCCAATTACTCGCTCCGCAGGCCAACACGAGCCTCTCTCCGGCGCGGCACCCGACCCGGGTGCTGATACTCACGCCGACCCGCGAGCTCGCCGCGCAGGTCGAGGAGAGCGTGCGGACGTATAGCCGCTACCTGCCGCTGCGCTCGACCGTGGTGTTCGGGGGCGTGGACATCGACCCGCAGATGAAGGTGCTCCACGCCGGCGTCGAGATCCTGGTCGCGACGCCCGGGAGGCTGCTCGATCACCTGCACCAGAAGAGCGTCAATCTGTCGCGCGTGGAGTTCCTGGTGCTCGACGAAGCCGATCGCATGCTCGACATGGGCTTCATCCCCGACATCAAGCGCATCCTCGCCGTGCTGCCGAAACAGCGGCAGAACCTGCTGTTTTCAGCCACGTTCCCCGACGAAGTGCGCAGGCTCGCAAGAGAGCTGCTGCACGCGCCGGTGACAGTCGAAGTCGCGCCCCGCAACGCCCCGGCGGACCTCGTCACGCACCAGGTGTATCCCGTCCCCGCTCCGCGCAAGCGCGCGCTGCTGGTCCACCTCATCCGCTCGCGCGACATGCGGCAGGTGCTGGTATTCGTGCGCATGAAGCGCGACGCGAACCGCCTCGCCCGGCAGCTCCAGCACGATGGCGTCGCCGCGAAGGAGATCCACAGCGACCGCACCCAGGCCGAGCGCATGCAGGCACTGGAGGACTTCAAGCAGGGCAAGGTGCCGGTGCTCGTGGCGACCGACATCGCGGCGCGCGGGCTCGACATCGAGGAGCTGCCGTTCGTGATCAACTTCGAGCTCCCGCACACTCCGGAAGATTACGTGCATCGCATCGGCCGCACGGGCCGTGCCGGCCTGCCGGGCGAGGCGATCTCGCTGGTGAGCCCGGACGAGATGAAGTTCCTGGAGGACATCGAGCGGCTGCTCAAGCGCAAGCTGCCGCGGGCCGCGACCCCGGACTCCCTGCCGGAAACCCGCCACCCGTCGCGCCCGCGGGAGACGCGCCACGAGCGCGGCGCGCAACCCCACCGTCCCAAGCCACAGCACGAGCCCAAGGCGCATCAACCCTCCAGAGTGCAGCCCGCCACCCGGATTCCGCCGCACGCCTTCGACTACACCAAGCCGTACGAGCCGTCGCCACCCAAGACCGGCCCGACCCCCGCCACGACACCGCTGCCGCACCGGAAGCACCACGGGCCTACCGCCGCGCTGCTCGGCGGCGGCCCGCTGAAGCGCGATCCCCACAAGTAGACAGCGTGGAAGCGCTGGGCGTACCCGAGTGGCTGTTCTTCGGGTTCGTCATCATCCTGTCCTATGCCATCCGCGGCGGCGCCGGCTTCGGCGGCGTGACCGTCCCCCTCCTCGCCTGGATACTGTCGCTCAAGACGGTGGCGCCGATGGTGTCGTTCCTCGGACTGCTGTCATCGCTCGCCATCCTGCGCCACGATGCGCGGCACGTCGTCTGGCGCGACCTGTGGCGCGTCATGCCCTGGTGCGCGGCCGGGGTTGCGGGAGGGCTCTATTTCTTCAAGACGCTCGATGCCCGGACGCTCGGGCAGGCACTCGGCGTATTCGTTCTTGCCTACGGGACCTACTCGCTCGCGACGACGCTGCGGCCGTGGGAGATCCGGCTGCCCATGCGCGCTGTTACGCCCGCGGCCGGCATGATCGGCGGCTTCGTCGGAACGATATTCGGCTCCAACGCGGGGACGTTCTTCGCCATCTACCTCGACCTGCTCCAGTACGCCAAGACGCCGTTCCGGGCGACCGTGGCGGCGATCCTGCTCGGCCTCGGCATCCTGCGGGTTTCCGGCTACGTGGTGGTCGGCGCCTATGACCGCGAAGCGCTCGTTGCCTGCGCGGCCGCTTTGCCGCTCATGGCGGTCGGTGTCGTGCTCGGCAACCACATCCACGCCAATCTCGATCAGCTCGTGTTCAAGCGCTTCGTCGCCCTGGTGGTGATCGCGAGCGGCGTGCCCCTTCTGCTGCGTTAGACTTTCACCATGAAATCCGTTACGGCCGGGCAGCTCAAGTCCCTGTTGCACGATGGCGGCGAGATCGCGCTGCTCGACGTGCGCGAAGCCGGCCAGTTCGGCGAGTCGCACCTGCTGTTCGCGACGCCCCTTCCCTACAGCCGGCTCGAGCTCGATGTCGGCGCGCTGGTCCCGAGAACATCCGCGCGCATCGTCGTATGCGACGACGGCGTCCTGGGCGTCGCCGGCCGCGCCGCGGAGCGGCTGCGCGCTCTCGGCTACTCCGATGTCGCCGTGTTGGAAGGCGGAACTGCAGCCTGGGCGGCGGCGGGCTACACGCTCTACAAGGGCGTCAACGTGCCAAGCAAGCTCTTCGGGGAGCTGGTCGAGCACGCCTGCCATACGCCGCGCGTGACCGTGCAGGAACTCGCGCGAATGCGGGCCGCAGGCGAGGATTTCGTCATCCTCGACGGACGCCCCCTGGCCGAATACCGGAGGATGAACATCCCGGGCGGCATCTGCTGCCCCAACGCGGAGCTCCCCTACCGTGTCTCGAGCATCGTCCGGAACCCGAAGACCCGGATCGTGGTGAACTGCGCAGGCCGCACCCGCAGCATCATCGGTGCGCAAACACTGATCAACTTCGGGGTCCCGAACCCCGTCGTCGCGCTGGAAAACGGTACGCAGGGATGGGTGCTGGCCGATTTCGAGCTCGAGCGCGGCGCCTCGCGCAAGTACCCGGATGCGGTCGACGCGTCCGCCCTCCCCGCGCTGCAGGCGTCGGCGAGAACACTCATCGAGCGCTTCGCCATCAAGAGCGCCTCTGCCGCTACCGTGCAGGCCTGGCTCCGGGACGGGAACCGCACGACGTACTTGTGCGACGTGCGCACCCCCGAGGAATTCGCGGCGGGCGCGATTCCGGGCTCGGTCCCTGCACCGGGCGGGCAGTTGATCCAGGCGACGGACCAGTGGGTCGGAGTGCGGGGGAGCCGCATCGTCCTGATCGACGGCGGTGAAAACGTCCGGGCACCGGTGGTGGCGAGCTGGCTGCAGCAACTGGGTTTCGAGTCATGGGTGCTCGAGGGAGGCGTCCGTTCGGGACTCAGGGGCTCGCCCCCGTCCAGGCCCGCGCTGCCCCCGCTTCCGGAGATTCCTGCGGACCGGCTGAAGCACGATCTCGACGCGGGTCGCTGCCGCGTGCTCGATCTCGGCGCGAGCATGGACTTCCGCAAGGCCCATATTCCCGGGAGCCGCTGGAGCACGCGTATCCGCATCAGGGAGGATGCCCGCAACGCGCGCGATGCGATCGTGCTGGCGACCGCGGACCCCGATGTCGCCCGGCTCGCCGCAATCGAGCTCTTTGACGCGGGCATCACGGACGTCAAGCTGCTCGACGGCGGGATGGCCGCCTGGACGCGCGCCGGCTACCCGACCGAATCGTCTCCCGACCGCCCGCCCGACGCCGAATGCATCGACTACCTCTTCTTCGTGCACGACCGGCACGCGGGCAATCGCGGCGCCATGCAGCAGTACCTCGCCTGGGAGACCGGCCTGCTCGCCCAGCTCGACGAGGAGGAAAGGGCGTCGTTTAGAATCGCTGCTAGTTCACCTGGAGCTTGAGGTCGCGCACGACCTTGCCCCACTTGGCGTACTCGACCCGAAGAAACTCGTCGAAAGCCTTCGGATCGGTGGCCACGATGTCGGTTCCGGCCCGCTGGAAGGCGGTCTTCACCTCCGCGGTCTGGAGCAGCTTCGTCAGCTCGGACTGGATGCGTTTGATGGCAATCGGCGGCGTCCCCCGTGGCGCGAGGAATCCCGTCCACAGCGCCGCATCGTAGCCCGGCAGGGTCTCCGCGATGGTCGGAACGTCCGGCAGCTCCGGAGAGCGCTTGGCGGTGGTCACCGCAATGATCCGCAGCTGCCCTGCCTGGTGATTCGGCAGGATGCTCGAGAGTCCAAGGCAGCCGATCTTGATCTGGCCTCCCAGCAGATCCGCCCGCACCGGCCCGCTGCCCTTGTAGGGGATGTGCACCATGTCGATTCCCGCCATGCCGACGAAGAGCGCCTGGAAGAGATGCATCGCGCCGCCCTGGCCCGATGACGCGTAGTTGAGCTTGCCCGGCTCCTTCTTCGCCAGTGCGATGAGATCCTTCACCGATTTGACGGGGAGCGAAGGATGCACGACGAGTCCGTACGGCTGGCTCGCAATCTGCATGATCGGAGCGAAGTCGTTCAGCGGATGGTACGGCACCTTCTTGTACAGGTTCGGAAAGATGGAATGCGGCGATCCCGTGCCCAGCAGGGTGTAGCCGTCGGGATTTGACTTCGCCGCGATTTCCGTCCCGATCAACCCCCCGGCCCCGGTGCGATTGTCGATCACCACCTGCTGCCCCAGGCTTTCCGGCAATTTCGCCGCCACGATGCGCACGAGCACGTCGGTCGAGCCCCCGGCGCCGAACGGGATGATCACGCGGATCGGCTTAGTGGGATAGGCCTGTCCCGAGCCTGCCGAAGTAGCCCTGCGCCAGCGCGCCTCCCGCGCCAAACTGCAGGAACGATGCGGCCAGCCACAGGCAGACCATCTGCGAGCGGGTTTTCATGGTTCCTCCTCGGACTTTGTGGTTTGGCGAATCATATCACCGGGCCGCCGCAATCCGCAGGCCCCGAAAGGCGCGCGGAATTCGCTGCGCCGGACGCGTGCTACCATCGTCGGCGCCGTGCTGACCCTCCGCGATCTGTGCAAGTCCTATGGCGGCGCGCGGCCGCGCGAGGTGCTGCGCAGCGTCTCGCTCGAGCTCCGGCGCGGCGAATACATCGCGATCGTCGGCGAGTCCGGGGTGGGCAAGTCCACGCTCCTCAACCTCATCGCCGGGCTCGATTCCCCCGACCGCGGCAGCATCGTGCTCGACGGCCGCGACGTCGGCTCGCTCGACGATACGGAACGCACGCTCCTGCGCCGCGCAAGCATCGGCTTCGTGTTCCAGGCCTTTCACCTGCTGCCGCACCTCACCGTGGCGCAGAACGTGGCGCTGCCGCTCTCGTTGAACGGCGTTGATGCGGCACAGGCGCACGCGCGCCTTGCGGAGATGCTTGCGGCCGTGGGGCTCGCTGCGGCGGCGGGCGCCTACCCCCGGGAGCTATCCGGCGGCGAGATGCAGAGGGTCGCCATTGCGCGTGCGCTGGTACACCGGCCGCTGCTGCTGCTGGCCGACGAGCCCACGGGCAATCTTGACGCGGAGACCGCGCGGCAGGTTCTCGCGCTGCTGCGCGATCAGGTGAAACGCGAGTCGGGGGCCGGCATTCTCGTAACCCACTCGGCGCTCGCCGCATCGAGCACCGACCACGTGCTCACGCTCACCACCGACGGACTTCGTCCCGCGCGCGGCGGGTAATGAGCGATGAGCGATCGGTTCCTTCTCTTCCAAGCGCTCGTGCTCGGCCCGTTGCGCGAGCACCCGGGTCGCGCCGCGCTGGCCGTTCTCGCGATCGCACTCGGGGTCGCGCTGGGCGTGGCGGTTCACCTCGTCAACTCCAGCGCGCTCAACGAGTTCGAGCTCGCCGCGCGGCACCTTGCCGGCGAGGCGGACCTGGTCGTGCGCGGCCCGCGCGCCGGATTCGACCAATCATGGTACCCGCGGCTCGCGCGCCTGCCGCAGGTTGAGGCCGCCAACCCCGCGCTCGACCTCGAGGTGCCGCTTTCCGGCCGTCCGGAAAGCCTTCGCATCGTCGGATTCGACCCGCTGAGAGCAGCGCAGGTGCAGCCGTCACTCCTGCCCGAGCGCTCGAGCATGACGCTGGAGCTGTTCGACGCGGATGCGATCCTGCTCAGTCCGTCGGCGGCGGAATGGCTCGAGCTGAAGCCGGGCGACCGGCTCGAAGTGCAGGTCGGCACCCGCACGGTCGCCCTCCATGTGGCGGGCCTCCTGCCGCAGGCCGCATACCGGCAGAGACTGGGCGTGATGGATATCGCCGCCGCCCAGTGGCGGTTAGCGCAGTCGGGACGCTTGAACCGGGTGGATCTGCGGTTGAAGCCCGGCACGGACGTGGCGGCCTTCCGCCGCGAGCTGCAGGGGTTTCTCCCGGCCGGCGTGCAGGTGATGACGCCGGAGGACGAGGGCGTGCGCGGGGCAAACCTCACTCGAGCCTACCGGCTCAATCTTGAGATGCTGGCGCTGATCGCGCTGTTCACCGGGGCGTTCCTGGTGTTCTCCTCGCAGGTGCTGGCGCTGCTCCGACGCCGGACCCAGCTCGCCCTGCTGCGAACGCTCGGAGTGACCCGACCCGCGCTCCTCAACCGGCTCCTGGTGGAAGGCGCTCTGATTGGAGTGATCGGCGCTGTTCTCGGCACGCTGCTCGGCTATGCCCTCGCGCGCTACGTGCTTGCGCTGGTCGGCGCAGACCTTGGCGCCGGCTATTTTCGCAACCTCGTCGCGGGCCTTGCCGTCGAGCCCGGCACGCTCGCATCGTACGCCGCGCTCGGAGTCCTCTTCGCGGTGCTGGGAGCTTTTGCACCGGCCTGGGAAGCGGCACGGCGCCCCCCCGCACGGGCGCTGCGCGCCGGCGACGAGGAAGAAGGTCTGCGGAAATTGCGCACGCTGTGGTGGGGAATCGCCTCGATCGCGGCCGGCCTGCTGCTCTCGCTCGCCCCCGCCATCGACGGCCTTCCCGTCGCCGGCTATGTCGCCATCGGGCTCCTCCTGCTCGGCGCGGTTCTGCTCATGCCCCGTCTTGCGGAGTATTGCCTCGGGCGGTTGCCCGTGCCCGGGCGGGTGCCGCTCGCGATCGCGGTGGCACAGCTGAAGGCGACGCCGCGCCAGGCGGCGATCAGCGTGGCGGCCATCGTCATCAGCCTCAGCCTGATGGTGTCCATGCTGATCATGGTGAGCTCGTTCCGGTCCTCCCTCGAGTCCTGGCTCGAGCGGATGCTGCCGGCGGATCTCTACCTGCGGCCGGCGCGGTTCGGGGAAACGGCGTTCTTCACTCCCGAGGAGCAGGCCCGCATCGCCGCCACTCCGGGCATCGAGCGCGCCGCGTTCGTCCGCACGCAGACTCTGCTGCTCGCGGCGGAGCGGCCTCCGGTCATCCTGCTCGCGGGGCCGGTTGACGTTGCCAACCCCGGCAAGGTGCTGCCGCTGACCAGCCGCCCCTACGCGCTGCGCCCGAACGATCCCCCGCCGGTATGGGTGTCCGAGGTCGCCGCGGATTTCTACGGATTAAGTGTTGGAAAGCAGGTCACGCTGCCGATCGGGGGCGCGCCCCGCTCCTACACCGTCGCCGGGATCTGGCGCGACTATGCACGCCAGAGCGGGGCCATCGCAATGAATCGCGAGCTCTACATCGAAATGACCGGGGACCGCCTCGTCAATGACGTTGCGTTGTGGGTTGCGCGGGGCGCGGCACTTGCGGACGTGCAGCGCGAGCTGCGCGGCCGGTTGCCTGATGCCGCCGGCTTCGAGATTGCTACGACGCGCGATCTGCGCGACCTCTCGCTGCGGGCGTTCGATCGCACGTTCGCGATTACTTATGCCCTGGAAATCGCCGCGGTGCTGATCGGGCTGTTCGGAGTGAGCGTCTCGTTCGGCGCGCAGGCGCTCGCCCGGCGCCGCGAGTTCGGCGTGCTGCGGCATGTGGGCGTATCGCGGCGCGAGATCGGTGCGATGCTCGCCTGCGAAGGCGCGGTGGTGGCGGGGCTGGGGTGCGTCATGGGGCTTGCGACCGGCTGGCTGGTGGGACTGATCCTGACCCATGTCATCAACCGTCAGTCGTTCCACTGGAGCATGGAACTTGACGTGCCCTGGCTGCCGCTCGCCGGCCTCGCGCTCCTCGTCATCGCCGCAGCCATCGTGACCGCCGTGTGGAGCGGGCGCGCGGCGATGAGCGCGGAAGTCGTGCGCGCCGTGCGCGAAGATTGGTAACATAGGTCGCGCCGCGCGCGGCACGATCGAACTCGGATCCGCCGGGACGGTGGAAGGCGTAGCAGGTGCAGGCTGGCTGGAGGACGACTTGCCGCTGTTGCAGGGAAGCTTCTTCAGGATTCTGACCCAGGTGCCGGTCGCGTCGCTCGTGCTGGCTGCCGGGCTGATCGTCTCCGGTTTCGCCTGGCATCTCACCGAGTTGCAGATCGAGCGCGCGGCGCGCTCGAAATTCGAAGCCATCATCGCCGATGCGCGCGGCACGCTTCAAGCGCAGCTGCGAAGCTACTACGACCTGATGAACGGCCTGCAGGGGCTGTTCCTCGTCACGCCGCATGTCACCCGCGACGTCTTCGCGCGTTATGTCGCCAACCTCGAGCTGACGCATCGGTCCGCAGGATTGCGCGCGCTGAGCTACAGCCAGTACGTTCCAGCGGCGGCGCGGGACGACCTGGTGCGGCGCGTGCGCAGCGACGCCAGCCGCGGTCCCGGGCGATTCGCCCGATTCGACGTGAAGCCCCCCGGCGAGCGTCCCGAGTACGTGGTGCTCGTCTACACCGAGCCGCTTGAAGGCAATGAAGCGGGACTGGGGCTCGATCTCATCGCCGATCCCGTGCGCGGCGTGCCGATCTTCCGTGCCCGGGATTCCGGCTCACTGAGCGCAACCGGACGGGTGTCACTCGTGTCGGTTCCCCTGCGGGACGTCTGGGGCGTCAGCCTGCGCCTGGCGGTGTACCGACCGGGCATGCCCACCGACACGCAGGAACAGCGCCGCGCCGCCTTCATGGGCGTCATCAGTTCCGTCTTCCTCGTGCGCGAACTCGTCAACGACATCGTCTGGCAGGATCCTGTGAAGCCCCTGCACTTGCGCGTCATCGACGCCGGGGAACGGGATGCGCCCGCGACAGCGGGGGCGCCGGACGCACTGTTGTTCGACAGTGCGCCGCAGCGCGAGGTGGTCGCCTCGTTCACGGAGCGGGTGCCGTTGGAAGTGGGCGAGCGCCTGTGGCAGCTGCATTTCACCGCTCCGACGCGCTATTTTCTCTCCACGACCGACCGGCTCATGCCCTGGCTTGTGCTGGCGGGAGGCTCCACCATCAGCCTTCTCCTGTTCGGCCTGGCGCGCGCAACCGCTACCTCCGGCCAGCATGCCGAGGCGCGCCGGCTCGCGCAGGAAATGATCGAGGCGTTGCCGGTCCCGATCTTCTTCAAGGGCACCGACGGGCGCTATCTCGGCGTCAACAAGGCATGGGAAGCCTTCTTCGGAATATCCCGGGATACGTTCATCGGCAAGACCGTGAACGACCTCTACCCGCACGACCACGAAACGGCCGAGCGGCTCGATGCCAGCGACCAGCTGCTGTGGAAGCGCCCAGGGACCCAGACCTACGAAACCTCCCTCTCGACTGCCGACGGCGTGCGCCACGACGCGATCTACT
This sequence comes from uncultured beta proteobacterium, assembly GCA_963699525.1. Taxonomy (GTDB): domain Bacteria; phylum Pseudomonadota; class Gammaproteobacteria; order Burkholderiales; family SG8-41; genus SG8-41. The sequence goes on from CAVOUI010000007.1 coordinate 40,461, forward strand.
ACAAGGCCACTTTCACCCGCTCCAGTGGAAAGGTCGCGGGACTGATCGGCACCATCATCGACATCAGCGAGCGCAAGCAGTTCGAGAAGCGCCGGGCCATGGAGTACGCCGTCACGCGCGTGCTGGCCGGCTCCAAGACGCTCGCCGAGGCCATTCCGCAGATCATCGAGACCATCTGCGAGACGCTCAACTGGCATTGCGGCTCGCGCTGGACCTGGGACAAGGATGCCGGCGTGTTGCGGTGCCACGAGACCTGGGGTATCGACAGTCCCGAAATCCGCGAATTCCTGGGCGAGAGCGCGATTCTCGTTCTGCAACCCAGAGACCAGGGCGAGCAGGGACTCGTGCGGCGCGCTTACAGCACCGGCAAGCCGGTGTGGATCGCCGATCTCGCGCGCGCCCCGGGCTTCCGGCGCGCCGCGCTGGCGGCAAGAGCCGAACTGCGCGGCGCATTCTGCTTCCCGCTGATGCTCGGCGACGAGGTGCTCGGCGTCATGGACTTCTTCCACCGTGACACGCGCCCGCCCGACGAGATGCTCCTGTCGGCCGCGCAATCGATCGGCAGCCAGATCGGCCAGTACATCGTGCGCAAGCAGGCCGAGGAGGACCTGCAGTTCGTCGCCAAGCACGACGCGCTCACCCGGCTGCCCAACCGCATCATGTTTCACGACCGCCTGGAGCTCGCCCTCGCACGAGCGAAGCGCGGCGGACGCCGGGCCGCCATCATGTTCATCGACATGGACCGCTTCAAGGTCATCAACGACACGCTCGGGCACGAGGCGGGGGACACGCTGCTGCGCGAGGTGGCGAGGCGGCTCTCGCGCGCTCTGCGGGCGAGCGACACCGTGGCGCGCCTCGGCGGCGACGAGTTCGTCATCCTGATCGACGAGGTTTCCGATCCCGTCTACCTCGGGACGATCGCGCAGAAGCTGATCGACGCGTTCACGACGAGCTTCGTTCTCTCCGGGAACGACTATCACATCACCGCAAGCATCGGCATCAGCACCTTTCCGGACGACGCCGAAGACATCCCGACGCTGCTGAAGTATGCGGACATTGCGATGTACCGGGCCAAGGAGCAGGGCCGGAACGCGTTCCAGTTCTACTCCGCGCAGATGAACGTCCACTCGATCGAGCGGCTCGCGCTCGAATCGAGCCTGCGCCGGGCGCTCGAGCGCAACGAGCTGGTGCTGCACTACCAGCCGCGGATCGAGATCCCCGGAGGCCAGATTACCGGCGTGGAAGCGCTCGTGCGCTGGCAACACCCCGAGATGGGGCTCGTGCCCCCCGGGAAATTCATCCCTCTCGCCGAGGAAACCGGGCTTATTGGGCCGATTGGCGAGTGGGCCCTTGCCGCCGCCTGCGCGCAACACCGGACCTGGGAACGGGCGGGATTGGGCGATCTACGGGTGGCGGTCAATCTCTCCCCGCGCCAGTTCATGCAGGGCGATCTCGTGAAGACGGTGGCGCGGGTGCTCGCCGAGACCGGCTGCAACGCCAGGAACCTGGAGCTCGAGATTACCGAGGGCATGGTGATGCGCGAGCCGGAAAACGCGGTCGCGCTCCTCCAGCAACTGAAGGATATGGGCATACACATCGCGATGGATGACTTCGGCACCGGCTATTCCTCGCTCGCCTATCTCAAACGCTTCCCGATCGACAGCCTGAAGATCGACCGCTCCTTCGTCACGGACGTGCCCGGGGACGCCGATGACGTCGCGATCAACGTGGCGGTCATCGCGATGGCCCACAGCCTCGGGCTGAAAGTAGTCGCGGAAGGCGTCGAGACCCAGGAGCAGCTCGATTTCCTGCGCAAGCAGGGCTGCGACGAGATGCAGGGCTACCTCTTCAGCAAGCCGCTCCCCGTCGAGCAGGTGACCACCCTCCTTCTGAAGGGACGCAAGTCCCCCGTCCGGACCGAGTGAACCGGCGCAAGGCTCTGACCTGGCTGGCGGGCCTGCTCGCGGTGCCGTCCACTGCGGCGCCAGCCAACGGCCAATCGAACACCGCGTTCGCCCCGGTGGTGCCGGGCTACCGGATGCGGTTTCCCCGCGACGAAGGGAGCCACCCGGACTTCCGGATCGAGTGGTGGTACGTGACCGGTTGGCTCAACGACACGACGCGCCCGCTCGGTTTCCAGATCACATTCTTTCGCGCGCGGCCCAACCTGAAGCACGACAATCCCAGCGCATTCACGCCGCGCCAGATCCTGATAGCGCACGCGGCGCTGTCCGATCCCGCGCAGGGGAGGCTCGTGTACGCCCAGCGCGCAGCGCGCGAGGGCTTCGGGCTCGCCGGCGCCGACACCGGCCGCACGCAAGTCTGGATCGACGACTGGCGGCTGGAGCAGCAGGGAAGCACCTACCATTCACGCATCCCGGCGAGCAGCTTCCTGCTCGAACTGGAACTCGAGCTCACACAACCCCCTCTGCTTCAAGGCGAGCGCGGCTTCAGTCGCAAGGGCCCGGCACCCGCGTCGGCGAGCTACTACTACAGCCTGCCTCACCTGGGCGTAAAGGGTACGGTGACGCGGGACGGCCAACCGCTGGCGGTCGCCGGCAGCGCCTGGCTCGACCACGAATGGTCGTCCCAGTACATGGAGAAGGACGCCGTCGGCTGGGACTGGATCGGTATCAACCTCGACGACGGGGCGGCGCTGATGGCGTTCCGAATGCGCGACAGGGCGGGTGCAACCTTCTGGGCGGGCGGAGCTCTGCGCCGCGCGGACCGTTCGGTCCGGGTGTTCTCGCCCCAGGACGTGCGGTTTACCCCGCGCCGCGAGTGGCGCTCGGCGCGAACCGGCACGAGCTACCCGGTGTCATGGGTGGTCAATGCGGGAGAGCTCGAATTCGTGATCGAGCCGCTCTTCGACGACCAGGAGCACGACACCCGCGCCTCGACCGGCACGATCTACTGGGAAGGCGCCGTGCGCGCACTGCGCGCGGGCAAGCGGGTGGGGGTGGGGTATCTTGAGCTGACCGGCTACTGGCGCCGGCTCGAGCTGTAGCCTTCCTTACTCGCCGCCGGAGGCGTCGTCCGACCAGCGCCGGCGCGGTCCGGAGTAGTCCTCCCCGCCGGGGTCGTTCTCGTCCGTGGCTTCTTCGGGCTCGTCGAACTTGTCGAGCTCCCGCAGCAGGGATTGCAGGCGCAATTCAGCGGTCGAGTCCATGCTCTTCTGGCCGGAGAGCCGCTTGGCGACGGTCGAGGCCCGTTCGAAGTCGCGCTTGGTCTTGATCGGCCGGGCCGGGCCGTCGCTCCTCTTGCGCTCTCGCTTGGTCATCGCTCTCCTCGCACGCCGGCCCTATGGCCGGACCGCTTCAGCATATTCTATCTCTCCTGCGCGCGCCCAAAGTCAAAGCCCCGCGTGGAAGCGGGGCTGTGGGGGTTCCCGGACCGATTGGGCCGTGAATGGATTCTCAGGCCGCCGCCGCGCCCGAGGCCATGCCACCCTTGCTGAAAGTGATGGCGCCTTTCCTTGCATCCACCCGGACGAGATCCTTGGGGCCAAACTGACCTTCGAGGATTGCCTTGGCGAGCGGGTTCTCGAGCTTCTGCTGTATCGCGCGCTTCAATGGGCGCGCGCCGTAGACCGGATCGAAGCCGGCCGTGGCGAGCTCCTTGAGGGCCGCCTCGCTCACGTCGAGCCGGATCTCCATGGCCGCGAGCCGCTTCTCGAGCTGGCCGAGCTGGATCTTCGCAATGGACCGGATGTGCTTCTCGTCCAGAGAATGGAACACGATGATCTCGTCGATCCGATTCACGAATTCCGGCCGCAGCTGGGCCTTGACCTCGCCGAGGACCGCGGTCTTGATGAGCTGGTAGTCGTCGCCCGCCATCTGCTGGATCATCTGGCTGCCGAGGTTGGAGGTCATCACGATCACGGTGTTCTTGAAGTCCACGGTGCGCCCCTGCCCGTCCGTCATGCGCCCGTCGTCGAGCACCTGCAGCAGCACGTTGAAGACGTCGTGGTGCGCCTTCTCGATTTCATCGAGCAGAATCACGGAGTAGGGCTTCCGCCGCACGGCCTCCGTGAGCTGGCCGCCTTCCTCGTAGCCGACGTAGCCTGGAGGCGCACCGATCAGGCGCGCGACCGAGTGCTTCTCCATGTATTCCGACATGTCGATGCGGACGAGATGGTCTTCGGAGTCGAACAGGAATTCCGCAAGCGCCCGGCACAGCTCGGTCTTGCCGACGCCGGTCGGCCCCAGGAACAGGAACGAGCCGTAGGGCCGTTTCATGTCTCCGAGTCCCGCGCGCGAGCGCCGGATGGCGTCCGCCACCAGGCGCACCGCCTCATCCTGCCCCACGACGCGCTGGTGGAGCTTGTCCTCCATCTGCAGCAGCTTCTCGCGCTCGCCCTGCATCATCTTCGACACCGGGATGCCGGTCCAGCGCGAGACGACCTCCGCGATTTCCTCCGCGCCGACCTGGGTGCGCAGGAGCCGCGGCTTGCCCGTCTTGGGCTTGTCCGCCTGCTTCAGTTGCGCCTCGAGCTGGGGCAGCTTCCCGTACTGCAGCTCCGCGACCCGGTCGAACTTGCCCTGGCGCTGGAGCTGGGCAATCTCGGCGCGCAAGCGGTCGATCTCCTCCTTGATGTGCGCCGACCCCTGCACCTGCGCCTTCTCCGCTTTCCAGATCTCCTCGAGGTCGGAATACTCCTTCTCGAGCGCCTTGATCTCGCTCTCGAGCGCCGCGAGCCGCTTCCGCGACGCCTCGTCCTTCTCCTTCCGCACCGCCTCGCGCTCGATCTTCAGCTGGATCAGGCGCCGGTCGAGCTTGTCCATCTCCTCGGGCTTGGAATCGATCTCCATCTTGATGCGCGAGCCCGCCTCATCGATGAGATCGATCGCCTTATCCGGCAGGAAGCGGTCCGAGATGTAGCGGTGCGAGAGCTCGGCGGCGGCGACGATCGCCGGGTCGGTGATCTCCACGCCGTGGTGCAGCTCGTATTTCTCCTGGAGCCCGCGCAGAATCGCGATGGTGGCCTCCACCGTCGGCTCGTCCACCAGCACTTTCTGGAAGCGGCGTTCGAGCGCGGCGTCCTTCTCCACGTACTTGCGGTACTCGTTGAGGGTCGTCGCGCCCACGCAGTGCAGCTCGCCGCGCGCGAGCGCCGGCTTCAGCATGTTGCCGGCGTCGATCGCGCCTTCGGCTTTGCCCGCGCCCACCATGGTGTGCAGCTCGTCGATGAAGACGATGGTCTGCCCCGCGTCCTGCGCGATTTCCTTCAGCACCGCCTTCAGACGCTCCTCGAATTCGCCCCGATATTTCGCGCCCGCGAGGAGTTGCGCCATGTCGAGGGACAGCACGCGCTTGCCCTTCAGCGATTCCGGCACCTCGCCGTTCACGATGCGCTGCGCGAGCCCCTCCACGATGGCGGTCTTGCCGACGCCCGGCTCGCCGATCAGCACCGGGTTGTTCTTGGTGCGGCGCTGCAGGATCTGGATGACGCGCCGGATCTCGTCGTCGCGACCGATCACCGGGTCGAGCTTGCCGCTGCGGGCGCGTTCGGTGATGTCGGTCGTGTACTTCGAGAGTGCCTCGCGGCTGCCCTCGGCCTCGGCACTCTGGACCGATTCCCCGCCACGCACCGAGCTGATCGCCTGCTCGATCCCCTGGCGGCTCGCGCCGTGCTGCTTGAGCAGCTTTCCGGTTTCGCCCCGGTCCTGCATCAGCGCGAGCAGAAACAGCTCGGAGGCGATGAACTGGTCGCCGCGCTTCTGCGCTTCCTTGTCGGTGATGTTGAGCAGGTTGCCGAGCTCGCGCGAGACGTTGACCTCGCCGCCGGCACCCTCGACCTTGGGCAGGCGCGCGGTTGCGCTCTTGAGCGCCGCCTGCAGTCCGCCAACATTAACCCCTGCTCGCGCGAGCAGCGACGACGTTCCTCCGTCCTGCTGGCCGATCAGGGCGGAGAGCAGGTGCTGCGGCTCGATGTACGGATTGTCGTTGCCGACGGCCAGGCTCTGGGCGTCGGCGAACGCTTGCTGAAACTTGGTGGTGAACTTGTCGAACCGCATACCCTTACTTTATCCGGTTGCCCCGTGCGTGTTGAACGGCGAAATCGTTATCCGTTCGAACACGCACATTTAAACCGGCGCGTAAGCGTCCGGTTTTAAACGATATTGGGAGGAAAGCCTCGTTTTCAAGTAGCCCGCCGAGGAAAGTTCCGAGCCCTGCCCCTGGTTTCCGCCCGCCTCCTGCCACGGGCCGACACGAGTCAAGGCGCGAGATTACCGCTATAGTTGGCACGGTCGACGGATCGCCGCTCCAATGAAAGATCCCGCGCAAGCCCCGCGCCTCAGGTTGTGGCAGGAAATCACGCTGATCCTCGTGATCAAGGCCGTGACCCTGCTCGCAATCTGGTGGGCGTGGTTTGCGCACCCCCAGGACAAGCGGCTCGACGGCGCCGGCGTCGCGGACTCGATCACCCCGGCGGACCCCGGCGCGAAAGCGACCCCCCTCCTCCCCGAGAAGAACCATGCTCCCCGACCTGGATCTCGTTAGCGTCTCGCGGCTGCAGTTCGCGGTCACGGCGATGTACCACTTCCTGTTCGTGCCGCTCACGCTCGGGCTCTCGTGGATCCTCGCGATCATGGAATCGGTGTACGTGATGACCGGGCGCGAGATCTACAAGGACATGACGCAGTTCTGGGGCAAGCTTTTCGGCATCAACTTCGCCATGGGCGTCACCACCGGGATTACGCTCGAGTTCCAGTTCGGCACCAACTGGGCCTACTACTCGCACTACGTGGGCGACATCTTCGGAGTGCCGCTGGCGATCGAGGGGCTGATGGCGTTTTTCCTCGAGTCCACCTTCGTCGGGCTGTTCTTCTTTGGCTGGGACCGGCTGTCGAAGGTCGGCCACCTCGCGGTCACCTACCTGGTGGCGCTCGGCTCCAACCTCTCCGCGCTTTGGATCCTGATCGCCAACGGCTGGATGCAGTCTCCGGTCGGCGCCGAGTTCAACTTCGAGACGATGCGGATGGAGTTGACGAGCCTCTCCCAGATCATCTTGAACCCGGTGGCCCAGTGCAAGTTCGTGCACACGGTCGCGGCGGGCTATGTCACCGCCGCGACTTTCGTGCTCGGGGTAAGCTCGTGGTACCTCTTGCGCGGGCGCGATGTCGCCTTCGCCATCCGCTCCTTCGCGGTGGCGTCGGGCTTCGGGCTCGCCTCGGTGCTCTCGGTGATCGTGCTCGGCGACGAGTCGGGCTACACCGTCGGCGAGGTGCAGCGGGTGAAGCTCGCGGTCATCGAGGCCGAGTGGCATACCCAGAAGGCGCCTGCCGCCATTACCGTGTTCGGCATTCCAAACGAGGAGCAGGAGCGCACCGACTATGCCGTGAAGGTTCCCTGGGCGCTGGGCCTGATCGCGACGCGCTCGGTGGACGAGAAGATCGCCGGCATCATCGACTTGAAGAAGGAGGCCGCGGCGCGGATCCGCAATGGCATGGTCGCCTACGAAGCGCTGCAGAAGCTGCGCGCCGGTGACAAGACGCCCGACACGCGCCACACCTTCGAGCTGCGCAAGAAGGACCTGGGATACGCGCTGCTGCTCAGGAAGTACACGCCCAACGTGCTGGACGCGACCGACGAGCAGGTCGCGCGGGCGGCGGCCGACACGATCCCGCGCGTGGCACCGATGTTCTGGGCATTCCGCATCATGGTCGGCATCGGCTTCGTGCTGTTATTCCTGTACTGCGCCGCGTTCTACTTTCTCGCCGTGCGCAACCTCGCGCCACAGCGCTGGCTGATGAAGCTCGCGTTCTGGAGCATGCCGCTGCCCTGGATCGCGTGCGAAGTCGGCTGGTTCGTCGCCGAGTACGGGCGCCAGCCGTGGACCATCGCCGAGGTGCTGCCGACGTTTCTCAGCGTTTCGAACATCCCGGCCTCGAACGTCTACTGGAGCCTGGCGGGATTCATCGCGTTCTACACCGCGCTCCTCGTCGTGGAGCTCTATCTGATGGTGAAGTACATCCGCTGGGGACCGGGCAGCCTCGGCACGGGCCGCTACTCGATCGAGCTCGCGCCGGCGAAGGGGGTGGCGTCATGATCCTCGATTACGAGACGCTCAAGATCATCTGGTGGCTGTTCGTCGGCGTGCTGCTGATCGGATTCGCGGTGACCGACGGATTCGACATGGGCGTGGGCGCGCTGCTGCCCTTCCTCGGCAAGACCGACGAGGAGCGCCGCGTCATCATCAATTCGGTGGGCGCGACGTGGGAAGGCAACCAGGTCTGGTTCATCACCGCCGGCGGCGCCACCTTCGCGGCGTGGCCGCTGGTCTATGCGGCGGCGTTCTCCGGACTTTATTGGGCGCTGCTGCTCGTCCTGTTCGCGCTGTTCTTCCGGCCGGTGGGCTTCGACTTCCGCAGCAAGGTGGACGACCCGCGCTGGCGCAATGCGTGGGACTGGGGGCTTTTCATTGGCGGCGCGGTGCCGGCCCTGGTATTCGGCGTCGCATTCGGCAACCTTCTGCTCGGCCTGCCGTTCCATTACGACCGCGACCTGCAGGTGTACTACACCGGTTCCTTCATCGCGCTGCTGAACCCCTTCGGGTTGCTCGCGGGCGTCGTGAGCCTCGCCATGCTCACCATGCACGGCGCGGCTTATCTTCAACTGCGCACCGAGGGCGAGATCAACGCCCGGGCCGGACGTGCGCTGCGGGTGGCCGCGGTGGTGGTGATCGCGGGATTCGCGCTTGCGGGTATCTGGATCGCGAGCGGAATCGACGGCTATCGAATCACTTCGATGCCAGCCGCTGACAGCGCCTTCACGCCCCTCGCCAAAACGGTGGAGCGGGCGCCCGGCGCGTGGCTCGCCAACTACAGCGCACACTCCTGGATGCTGGCCGCTCCGGTATTGGGCTTCGGGGGAGCGCTGCTGGCGATCCTGTGGAGCCGCAGCGGCCGGGCGATCGCAGCGTTCGTCGCGACCGCCGTGTCGGTGTCATGCATCATCCTGACCGCGGGCTTCTCGATGTTCCCGTTCGTGATGCCGTCGAGCACCAACCCCGCGAGCAGCCTCACCGCGTGGGACGCCGTGTCCAGCCACCGCACGCTGCAGATCATGTTCTGGGTGGTGGTGGTGTTCCTGCCTGTCGTGCTCGCCTATACAGCCTGGGTCTACCGCGTGCTGCGCGGCAAGATCACCGTCGAGCAGGTGCGCGCGAAGCCGCGCAGCCTGTATTGAAAGGAGCGTCTCATGTGGTACTTCTCATGGATACTCGGCCTGGGGCTCGCGCTCGCGTTCGGCATCATCAACGTGATGTGGCTGGAAGCCAGTTACGCTTTCGGCGATCTGGACGAAAAGGAAACGAAGCGGCGGTTCGAGGATCGCAGCAGCTAGCATGCAGCGCAACAAATCGGGAACTGATGCGCATGAGATCCGGCGCATTAATAAATCAAACGTGGCCATTGAATATTCTTATGTGCGCTTGTGCGAGCCGCACTGGGCGACGCGCTTCAAGCCCGCTGTCGATGCTTGACTTCCGGAGAGGTGCGACTAACACTATCGCTGCTTGACTGTTGCTCGAGCAGCTTGAAGCGTGCGGTCCAGACTCTGGATCCGCGAAAAAGAATCCGCGCACCGCCATTGCGTGAGCTATAAACGGCTGTCGAGTGCGTCCGCGGCCATTGCGTGGCGCACCCGATCAGACCTCACGAACAAGGGGACATCACGAACAAGGGAGTAGCACATGGCCTGAGTCCCGTCCGGCCTGTGACCGGCGCGAGGCCTTCGCCAAGGTCGTCGTACCGCGCGAGGTCAACTCCAATTTCTAAGAGGCAATTCAGTTGAGAGGAGACAACATGTCGGATAACGTGGGTTTTATTCAGAAACTGCCGCGAGCGATACCAGGTCTGGCACTGATCGTCGTCACCCTCTGGGTGCTGCGGCAATGGGTCGAGCCCTGGATGGCCACCACCGTGCTGTTCGGACAGAAAGGATGGCTAGTCAATGTCTGGCACCTGAACTACATCCTGCTCGGAATCCTTGCCGGGATGCTTTATCGCAACGTTTTTTTCGGCGGTAAAATCCCGGAATTCTTTGCTGATGGTTTCCGCTTGTCACGCCTGTTGATTAAGACCGGGGTCATCCTGCTCGGCTCGCTCTACACCGTGCAGGCGATCGTCAAACTCGGCGCGATGGCGATTTTCCTGATCGGCGGGTTCGTGATACTGAGCATCGTCATGGTCTTGTGGCTGGGCCGGGTCTTCGCGATGGAGCGCCCGATGACCGCGGTGCTTGCCAACGCCTGTGGAATCTGCGGAGTGAGCGCCGCAGTCGCGACGGCGCCCGCGGTCCAGGCCAAGGGCTCAGACGTTGCCTACGCAATCGCCACGATCCTGGGCTTCGGCATCGTCACCATGTTCGTAAGCCCGTTTATCGGACACGCGTTGAATCTCACGGATCTGCAGTACGGTGCCTGGGTCGGCACCGGTATCCTCAATTCCGGCCAAGTTTTGGCAGCCTCGCTGGCCTTCAATCCCAAGGTGGCGCCTGGGACCGCGGTATCGGTGGGAGAGATCTGGAACATCATGCGGGTCATTGCGATCCCGTTCGCCGTGTTCATCGTCACTATCTGGTACTGGACCGGCGAAGCCAAGGTAGCGCCGCAGGCACAGCAGAAATCGCTCGGCACGCTGCTGGTCGAGAAGTTCCCCGTCTTTGTGATCGGATTTGGCGTAATGGTGCTCCTGACCAGCTTCGGCGCTTTCGGCGACGTCGGCATCAAGGGCGGCCCACCCGCTTCCGATACGATCAAGCTGCTGCGCGTCTGGATGACCTGGATTTTCGGTTTCGGCCTCGTGGGACTCGGCGGGTACATCGACATCAAGGAGCTGATGCAGACCGGCGGCGCGCCTTTGAAGGTTGGACTGATCGTCGGTTTCACCAAGTACGCACTGGCGCTGGTCGTGGTCCTGCTGCTCAGGAACTATCTGGTCGAAATCTGATTCCCGGGGAGATCAACATGGCGCAACAGCAAAAGGTCGGCAGCGAGACGATGGGAAGCCCGGAGAAGAGCAGCAGCATGACGCTGTTCAAGGATGATCGCCAGGAGGACTGGGGCGCGATCATTTTCGCGGTCATCGTGGTCGCCATCATCATCGTCATGACGCTGAAGTAACGCAGCGTGGCCAAGCGGATCGCCGTCGCTGTCGACGGCACGCCCGCCAGCGAGGCGGCGCTGCAGCGGGCAATCGAGATCGCCCGCGAACGGCGTGCGCCGCTCGCGGGCATGTTCGTTATCGATTCCGGTTGGACCGATTTTATCGGCAACGACTGGCAGTCGGCGCGAAATGCCCGCCAGGGATTCCTGGACTACGTGCGACAGGAGCAGGAGCGTTACGCCGCAGCGGCGGCGCGCCAGTTTGACGCCGCCACCCGTGGCTTGCCGGATGCGCAGTTCTCGGTACTCGCCGGCGACCCCGCGCAAACCCTTATCTTGGAGATGCGGCGCAGCGACGCGGAGGTCCTGGTGATCGGAGCCCATGCGTTTCGGGACTGCGGCCGTCCGAGCGCGAAGCTTCTTGCCCGGACACTAACAAAACGAGTGCGCCAGCCGGTGATCGTGTGTTGAGCGTTCTCCACAGCCGCCCCCGCGTTAGACGCCCCGCCCCCAGTCGCCGGACCCGCTAATCACTCGTTACTTGCCGCTCGGCGCCGATATTCAAACGGCGCTCGCGGCCGGAGTGGCGATCTTGCAGGCCGCGCGCATGGCGGCAGCCGCAGAAGTGCGCGATCCCATCCATCCGGTTGCCCCCGATGCGTTAAAATCGCAGCACGGTTCGCCGACAACTAGAGATCAATCCGATGGACCTGGCATCCGAGATCGATCGCGACGTGACCGCCGCGCTGGCGGAGGACGTCGGCAGCGGCGATCTGACCGCGCCGCTCATTCCCCGCGGCAAGGGCGCGTGCGCGCCGCGGTGCTGTGCCGCCAGGCGGCCGTCCTCTGCGGGCAGCCGTGGTTCGACGCCTGCCTGCGGAAGCTCGATCCCGCGGCGGAGGTCGCGTGGGACGATGCCAGAGGGCGCGAACATCCTCGCCGGCGCGCAGGTTTGCGCGATTCGGGGCGAGGCGCGCGCGTTGCTTGCCGCCGAGCGCGTGGCGCTCAATTTCCTGCAGACGCTGTCGGGAGTCGCGACCGTCACCCGGCGCTACGTCGATGCGGTCGCGGGCACGCGCGCGCGAATCGTCGATACCCGCAAGACGGTCCCGGGACTGCGCTTTGCCCAGAAGTACGCCGTGCGGGTCGGAGGGGGATCCAATCACCGCCTTGGGCTCTACGACGCCATGCTGATCAAGGAAAACCACATCGCCGCGGCCGGTGGAATTCGCCAGGCGGTCACGCAGGCGCGGAAGCTTTCGAACACCGGCGCCTGGATCCAGGTCGAGGTCGAGAATCTCGACCAGTTGCGCGAGGCTCTGGACGCAGGAGCCACCATGATCCTGCTCGACAACATGAGCGTCGAGCAGATGCGCGAGGCCGTCAGGATCGCCGGGAGTCGGGCCGAGCTCGAGGCCTCCGGCGGCATTACCCTCGATAACGCCCGGGCCATAGCCGAGACCGGCGTGCATCGCATGTCGGTCGGGGCGCTCACCAAGGACGTAAAGGCGGCGGACTTCTCGATGCGGTTTGAGCCCTGACCGGCGCAATGCCGCTGTTACACGGCTCACGCGGGCTGCCGCCGCGTTACGCTGTTATTTCAGGCGTTCCCGGATCACGCGCTCGATCGCGCGCAACTCCGCGTCCGCGGTGATCGGCTTCGCGCTGCTCGCGATCGCGGTGTCGGGGTCCTTCAAGCCATGGCCGGTCAGCGTGCAGACAATGGTGCTGCCTGCGCCGATCTTTCCCAGCTCGAGGTCCTTCAGCACGCCCGCGAGCGCGATCGCGGAAGCAGGCTCGCAGAACAGGCCCTCGACCTGCGCCAGCATCTTCTGCACGTGCAGGATCTCCTCGTCGGTGCACTCGGCGAACCAGCCTCCGGATTCACGTCCCGCCGCTACCGCCTGCTGCCATGACACCGGGTTGCCGATGCGGATCGCCGTGGCAACCGTTTCCGGATTCTCGACCGGACGTCCGCGCACGATGGGAGCGGCGCCTGAGGCCTGGTACCCCAGCATGATCGGGCGGCGGGCCAGAGTCTTCTGAACCCGGTACCTGCGCATCGCGGGGTCCACCTTGAGCGCCTGGGTGCTTTCGCCGGCCGATTCCGAGTAGCCGATCCAGTGCGCGGTGATGTTGCCGGCGTTGCCCACCGGCAGCGCGTGGTAGTCGGGCGCATCGCCGAGCGCCTCGATCACTTCGAACGCCACGGTCTTCTGCCCCTGGATGCGGTAGGGATTGATGGAGTTGACGATCTTGACCGGCAGCGTCCCGGCGACTTCCTGCACCAGCCGCATGCCCTCGTCGAAATTGCCGCGGATCTGGATCACGACCGAGCCGTGCATCATCGCCTGCGACAGCTTCCCGAGCGCGATCTTCCCTTCCGGGATCAGCACGAAGCACGCGATGCCGGCGCGCGCGGCGTAGGCCGCGGCGGACGCCGACGTGTTGCCGGTGGAAGCGCAGATGATCGCCCGCGCTCCCTCGGCGACCGCCTGCGTGACGGCCATCGTCATGCCGCGATCCTTGAACGACCCGGTGGGGTTCGCGCCCTCGAACTTGGCGTGGATGGTAACCTTCTTGCGCACCAGCGCCGGAAGGTTCGTGAGCTCGATCAGGGGCGTCGCGCCCTCGTGGAGCGAGATTGCGCGCGTATCCGCCGCGACCGGCAGGCGGTCGCGGTACTTGTCTATCAGGCCCGTGTAGTGCGCCATTGGAGAAAGGGTGACTCGTTGCTCGTGACTGCTGGCTTGCGCTTCGCGGCCGGCTGCGTGCGAGAGTCGCGTAACGATCGGCGCTAATTCAGCTCTTCGAGCCGGATGCGGATGACTTTTCCGACCACGACGGGCAGCTTCTCGATTCTCGCGATCGCGGCGTCCACGTTCTTCTCCACGGTCAGGTGGGTCAGCATGATGATGTCCACCTCGTCCTCACCCGCGCGCGGCTCCTTCTGCACCATGGCCTCGATCGAGATCCTCAGGTCCGCCAGGATGCGCGTGATGTCCGCCAGCACGCCCGGCTTGTCCTGCACCTTCATCCGGAGGTAGTAGCGCGTCTCCACCTCTCCCATCGGCAGGATCGGCGTCGCGGCCAGTTGTCCGGGCTGGAATGCGAAGTGGGGAACGCGATGCTCGGGGTCGGCGGTCAGCATCCGCGCCACGTCGACCAGGTCGGCGACCACGGCCGAAGCGGTCGGCTCGGCTCCAGCCCCGGCGCCGTAATACAGCGTCTGTCCCACTGCGTCTCCCTTCACCAGGATCGCGTTCATGACGCCCTCGACGTTGGCAATCAGGCGCCGCGCCGGGACGAGCGTCGGATGCACGCGCAGCTCGATGCCGTTGGCCCGGCGCTTGGTGATGCCGAGCAGCTTGATGCGGTAGCCCAGCTCCTCCGCGTAGCGAATGTCCGCCTGCGCGAGCTTCGAGATGCCTTCGACGTACGCCGCCTTGAACTGCATCGGGATGCCGAAGCCGATCGCGGCCATGATGGTGAGCTTGTGCGCGGCATCCACGCCCTCGACGTCGAAGGTGGGATCGGCCTCGGCATAGCCGCGCTGCTGCGCTTCCTTGAGCACTTCCTGAAAGCTCGCGCCGCGCTCGCGCATCTCCGACAGAATGAAGTTGCTGGTGCCGTTGATGATGCCCGCGATCCACTCGATGCGGTTGGCCGTGAGGCCTTCGCGCAGAGACTTGATGATCGGGATGCCGCCGCCGACCGCCCCCTCGAACGCGACCATCACGTCCTTCTTCTGCGCGGCCGCGAAGATTTCGTTGCCGTGCTGGGCGAGCAGCGCCTTGTTGGCGGTGACGATGTGCTTGCCGGCGGCGATCGCTTCGAGGATCAGGTCCTTCGCGATGGTGGTCCCGCCGATCAGCTCGACCACGATGTCGATATCAGGGTGATTCACCACCTCCCGCGCGTCGGCGGTTACCGTCGCGCGCCCGCCGACGAGGCGGCGCGCCTTCTCCACCTCCTTGTCCGCGACCATCTTCATGGTGATGACGCTGCCGGCGCGGCGCGAGATCTCCTCCCGGTTGCGGTCGAGCACCGCAAATGTGCCCCCGCCCACGGTGCCGATTCCGAGCAGCCCGACATTGATCGGCTTCATGCGCCGTCCTTCCTGAACATGTCCCGGATTCCGCGCACCGCCTGGCGCGTGCGCGCCTCGTTCTCGATGAGCGCAAAGCGCACGTGCCCGTCGCCGAGGTGCCCGAAGCCGATGCCGGGCGCAACGGCAATTTTCGCGTCCGCCAGGAGCTTCTTGGAGAACTCGAGCGACCCCAGCTTGCGGTAGCGCTCCGGGATCGGCGCCCAGACGTACATCGTCGCCTTCGGCACCTCCACGTTCCAGCCCGCGGCCTTGAGCCCGCTGCACAGCACGTCGCGCCGCGCCTGATAGGTCCGGCGCACGGTCTCCACGCAGTCCTGCGGTCCCTCCAGCGCAATGATGGAGGCGACCTGGATCGGGGTGAAGGTGCCGTAGTCGTGGTAGCTCTTCATGCGCGCAAGCGCGGTGACGAGCTCCCGGTTGCCGACCATGTAGCCCACGCGCCAGCCGGCCATGTTGTAGCTCTTCGACATGGTGAAGAACTCGACCGCGATCTCGCGCGCACCGGGCACCTGCAGGATGGAAGGCGCCCGGTAGCCGTCGAACACGATGTCGGCATACGCGAGATCGTGCACCAGGTAGACGTGGTGCTCCCGCGCGAGCGCCACGAGCCGCTCGAAGAACGGCAGGTCCACGCACTGCGTCGTCGGGTTGCTGGGAAAATTGACGATCATCATCTTCGGCTTCGGGTAGGTGTCCTTGAACGCCCGCTCGACCGCCTCGAAGAAATCGGCCTCCGGCTCCATCGGTACGTGCCGGATGTCGGCGCCGGAGATGACCGGCCCGTAAATATGGATCGGGTAGCTCGGGTTGGGGACCAGCACGGTGTCGCCGGTGTCGAGGGTCGCGAGCGTGAGATGCGCGATGCCCTCCTTCGAGCCGATGGTGACGATCGCCTCGGAATCCGGGTCGAGCTCGACGCCGTAGCGCGCCCGGTACCAGTTGCAGATCGCGCGCCGCAGCCGCAGGATGCCCTTGGACACCGAGTAGCGATGGGTATCGGGGCGCTGCACGGACTCGATCAGCTTCTCCACGATGTGGCGCGGCGTGGGCTGGTCGGGATTGCCCATGCTGAAGTCGATGACGTCCTCGCCCCGCCGGCGCGCGGCAAGCTTCAGCTCGCCGGTCACGTTAAAGACGTAAGGCGGCAGGCGCTTGATGCGGGCGAATTCTTCCATTGCTGCGGCCGGTCGAGGCGCAAAAGCGTGTTATTCTAGCGGAGCAAGTAACCTTAAGCAAATCAGTGGCTTATGAAATTGCGCCTGGACCACGACGCGCGCCTGCAGCTGTTTTCCGGCTACGGAGCGGGATTCGTCGCCGTGAACAACGTGCGTTACGAGAAGTGCGTGGTCGTCAGCCCGCAGGCGGTCATGGAATGGAGCGTGGGCGCGTTCGAGAGGCTGACCGCGGCCGACTTCGAATTCATCGAGCGGCTCAAGCCCGAAATCGTGATTCTGGGAACGGGCGCGGCGCAGCGCTTCCCGCCGCCGGCGCTCGCGCGCGCGCTCGCCGCGACCGGCGTGGGCGTCGAGGTCATGGACAGCCGCGCGGCGTGCCGAACCTATAACATCCTCGCGACCGAGGGCCGCAGAGTGGTGGCGGCAATACTGACGGACTAGCGCCGCTGCCTTCCGGGTTTGCGCACGGGCACGTGGATCACCAGGCCCGGCAGCATCCGGTTCTCGCGCAGCCAACGCAGGCTCTCCTCGGCCGGCATTGGCCGCGAGAAGTAGTAGCCCTGCATCTCCCCGCAGCCGGCTGCGTATAGGAACGCGAGCTGCGCCTGGGTTTCCACGCCCTCCGCGACCACCTTCAGCCCGAGGTTGCGCGACATCCCGATCACCGCACGCGTGATGTTGGCGCCGTCGGCGTTCGTGGTCACCTCGTTCACGAACGAGCGGTCGATCTTGAGCGTGTCCAGCGGGAAGCGCCGCAGATAGGCCAGGCTCGAATAGCCCGTCCCGAAGTCGTCCACGGACAGCCGCAGGCCGAGCGACTTGAGGCGGTTCAAAGTCCGCACCGCCTCGTCGGTATTCACCATGAGGGAGCTTTCCGTGATCTCGATCTCGAGGAGCCGGGGATCGACGCCGTGGGCGCGCAGTATGCGCTCGAACACCGCGGCGAGATTTTTCTCCCTGAACTGCCGCGCCGACAGGTTGATCGCGATCGGCACCATGCGCACCCCGGCTTCCCGCCAGGCCGCAAGCTGGCGGCACGCCGCGTCGATGATCCACTCGCCGACCGGCACGATGAGACCGGTATCCTCGAGCAGCGGCACGAATTCGCCCGGCGCGACCAGCTTCTGCCCGCCCGCCGACCAGCGCAGCAACGCCTCGAAGCCGGTGATCTCCCGGGTAACGAGGCTCGCCTTGGGCTGGTAATGGAGCAGGAATTCCCCCCGCTCCAGCGCGTGGCGCAGATTGGACTCCAGGCTCAGGCGCTGCAGCGAGCGCGCGTTCATGTCCCGGGAATAGAATTCGTACTTGTTGCGGCCGGACTCCTTCGCCCGGTACATCGCGGTGTCCGCGTTCTTCATCAGCTCCACTTCGTCATCGCTGTCGGCGGGGTAGAGGCTGATGCCGATGCTCGCGGTGACGAAGACTTCGTGGCCTTCGAGCTCGAACGGCAGCTGGAGCGCGTCGAGCACCTTCTGCGCGACCAGCCGCGCGTCCTCCATGCTGCGCATGTCCGCGAGCAGGATGCCGAATTCGTCGCCGCCGAACCGGCCCACCGTGTCGCCTTCGCGCACGCAGTTGGCGAGACGCTCGCCGACCAGCTTCAGGAGCCGGTCGCCCGCGCTGTGCCCGAACGTGTCGTTGGCGAGCTTGAAGCGATCGAGGTCGAGGAACATCACGCCCGTCGCCCGGTCGTGGCGCCGCGCCTGCGCCATGGCCTGCCGCACGCGGTCGAGGTAGAGCGCCCGGTTGGGCAGGCCGGTCAGGATGTCAAAATGCGCAAGCTGGGCGAGCCGCTCCTCGGCGGTCTTCTTGTCCGTGATGTCTTCGCAGATGCCCGCAATCCGGTAAACGGAGCCGCTTGTATCGTAGACGGGAAAGGCGCGGTCGCGGACCCAGCGCACGGAGCCGTCGGGCTTGACGATTCGGAAAGTCTGGTCGTACTTCCCCGACGCGGCCAGCGCTCTCGCCGCAACGACCTGCTCCCGGTCATCGGGGTGCACCGCGTCGAGCCAGCCATGGGCGCGGACCTTGAGCTTTTCGGGATCGAGCCCCGTGATTTCGCGGAAAGCGGAGCTGATGTAGATGGCCCTGTGGTGCCGCGCATCGCAGATCCAGAAGACCTGCGGAATGTTTCCGGCAAGCTGGCGAAACTGCTCCTCCGCCTCGCGCAGCGCCTGCTCGGTTTCCTTGCGCCGGATGAACTGCCCGATCTGGCTGCCGATTGCGCGCACGATCTGCAGCAGCGCCTCGTCCGCCTCGCGGATCTCGTGGCTGAAAAATTCCATCACCCCCCAGGGACGTCCTTCCATCATGATCGGGAAGGCAAACGCCCCGTGGAGCTCGGCGCTCCGGGCGGCCGGGGCGCGCCGGAAGTCCGGAGTGCGCGCCACGTCATCGAGCCACACCGGCTTCGCGCCTGCCCATACCCGCCGCACCAGGCCGCCGCTGGGGGTGGCGGAAAGCTCGACGGGGCTTCGTTGACCATGCCGAGCGAGGCCTGCACGAACTCGACCATCGAGTCCGCGGGACGGAACCAGTGCTCCTGGCATCGCAGTAGCTGCGAGGGCTCGTCCCAGCTCCAGTGGAATCCGCAGTCCCAGTCGAGACCCGTCGCAGATCGCCCGTATCACCTTCGGGAGCGCGTCGGTGACGGTGATGGCGTCCGCCAGGATTCCAACGATCGCGTGCTCCATCTCCCGGCGTTGCGCCGAGAGCTTGCGCTCCGTGACGTCCTCGACGATGCGGATGAAATAGAGCGGCTCTCCGGAGGCGTCCCGCGCGAGCGACACCGTGCGATTGCACCACAGCGACGATCCGTCCTTGCGCACGAATACGCGTTCCGACGAAAACGAGGTCATTTCGCCCTTGAGCATCCGCTCGCGGTACTTGTGCCGGTCCGTCCCCTGGTAATCCGGATGCAGGATTTCGTCGGTCGTTTTACCGAGGAGCTCGTCCCGCGTGAATCCGAGCAGCTCGCACAGCTTGGGATTCGCGTGCAGGATGCGGTTGTCCGAGAGGGCCGTGTGCATGATGCCCACCGGCGCGTTCTCGAACGTCGCCCGGAAACGCTCCTCGCCTTCGCGCAGCGCCGCTTCCGCGCGCTTGCGCTCGGTGATGTCCTCGACGATGCTGATGACGTAAAGCGGCTTGCCCCCGGCATCGCAGGCGGCGGACATCGTCCGCCGCGCCCATACCATGCTGCCGTCCTTGCGTATGAAGCGCTTCTCTCCGGACATCGACCGGGCGCCGCCTTCTATCAGCATCTGCCGGTAGCGCGAACCCTGATCGTAGTCGTCCGGGTAGGTGACGTCCCGCACGCGCTTTCCGAGCAGCTCCTCCCGCGTGTATCCCAGCATCTCGCAGAACTTCTGATTGACCTCGACGATCACGCCGTCGAGGTCTACGCGCGTGATGCCCACCGCCGCCTGCTCGAAGATCGCACGGAACCGCTCCTCGCTCTCGCTGCGCGCCAGTTCCGCCGTCTTGCGCGCGGTGATGTCGGCGTTGTATCCGACCAGCCGCAGCGCGCGCCCCTGCGCGTCGCGCGAGGTCACCTTTCCGTGGCTCTGGATCCAGATCCACCTGCCGTCATGGGTCCGGACGCGGTGATCCCTGCGGTAGAGCGCGTCGCCCTTGAGGGATGCGAGGATGCTCGCCTTCTGGCCGGCAATATCGTCCGGGTGAACCCGCTTCGCCAGCTCGTCGAACGTGGTCCGCACGGGCTTGCGCCCGCCTCCCATCATCTCGTTCCAGCGCTCGCTGAGGAACACCTCGCCCGTCGCGACATTCCAGTCGAACAGCGCCTGCTCCGACCCCTCCTGCGCGAGGGACAGCCGCTGCTCGCTCTGCTCGAGCTCGTTCCCGATCCGCCGCTGGCGGCGCATCATGAGCCCGGTCGCAACGAGCATGACGGCCAGCAGGAGCGTGATGCCGCTCGCCCCCAGGTAATAAATGCGCGTGGTGGCCTGCGCGTCCTTCAGCGCTTCCTCCTCGCCGACGCTCACCGCAACGATCAGGGGATAGCCCGTCGAGGACCCGGTAGCTCACGATGCGCCGCACCCCGTCGGCCGGCGACGCTGCGCGATAGGTCCCGAGCCGCGAGCCGTTCCGGATCTCCCGGAACAGCTGCATGCGGCTCGCGTCCTGTCCGGCGGTGATCCCCTCGTCGCTGCTGCGCACGCGGACGATGCCGTCGTTGCCGATCAGCTGGATCATGCCTTCCTTGTCCAGGCTGACGCTCCGATAAAAGCGCTTGAGGTAATCGAGATCCAGGGAAGCGACCGCCACGCCCGCGAATGAGCCGTCGGCAGCATTCACACGGCGGGAAACATGCATGGACCATTTCTGGGATACCCGCCCGAGCAATGGATTACCAAAGAAGGGCTTGCCGGAATCACTTTCGACATGCGCCCTGAAATGTGGACGGTCGGCAAGGCTGATGACTGCGGCGGGAGGGCTGTTTGCGATGAGGTCGCCGCGCGCGTCGATCACCGACACCGTGGCGACAATGTCCGCTTGGTTTCCGTGCAGGCGCACGAGCTCTTGCCGCAGCGCCTGCACGTCGAGCCGCATATACTCCCGGGCCACCGTACGCACGACCAGGTCCACGGATTCGATCGTGCGGGCGATATGCTCCTCGAACGCCCGCGCGTAGTTTTCCGCCTCCCGCAGCGCGGCCTGCAGCTCCCGGTCGCGGGCCACCTGTGCCGCCTGCAACGCGGCAATCCAGACGGCCGCAATTGCGACCAGCGCGAGCGCGATGACCGCGGTGCGCGAGGCGAGCAGTCGCAACGAGGCGGCGATAATCCGATTGCCGGAATGCAGGTTATCCATGATCTGGGCGTGTTCTCAGGGGGCTGTCCGGTTCGGCGTCACCAGCCGCGATTCCCGAGTGTGCGTCGTTCCTTGAGCCAGGTGCCGCATTCCTCGGCGATCAATGGCCGGGAAAAATAGAAGCCCTGGATTTCGTCGCAGCCGTGCTCCACGAGGAACGCGAGCTGCGCCTCGGTCTCCACGCCCTCCGCCACCACCTTCAACCCGAGATTGTGGGCCATGGAGATCAGCGCCCGAGTAATGGTGGCGTCGTCGGCGTCGGTTGTGAGGTCCTTGACGAACGAGCGATCGACCTTGAGCGAATCGAGCGGGAAGCGCTTCAGGTACGCCAGGCTCGAGTAGCCGGTGCCGAAGTCGTCGATGGAAAGGCCAACCCCGAGATCGCCCACGAACCTGAGGATGCGCTCCGTTTCCTCGAGATTGACCATAAGGGAGCTCTCGGTGATCTCGACCTCGACCAGCCGCGGGTCCACCCGGTGTTCCTCCAGGATTCGGCGGATCGTCTCGCCGAGATCCCGCGAGGCAAACTGGCGCGGCGACAGATTGACCGCGACGGGCACCGTCGGGATCCCCGCGCGCAGCCACTTTCCGATCTGATCGCATACCGCGTGCAACACCCACTCGCCAACCGGAACGATCAGGCCGGTCTCCTCCAGGACCGGCATGAACTCGCCCGGGGACACCAGGCCGCGGTCCGGGTGCTGCCAGCGCAGCAGCGCTTCCACGCCGACGATATTGCCCCCCGCCACGCTCGCCTTGGGTTGGTAGTAGAGAACGAACTCGTTGCGCTCCAGCGCGCCGCGCAGGCTGTTTTCCAGGCTGAGGAGTTCGAGCGCGCGGGCGTTCATTTCCGGCGTATAGAAGCGGCAGCTGTTGCGTCCCACCTCCTTCGCCCGGTACATCGCCGCGTCCGCGTTCTTGATCAGGGTCTCCTGGTCGGTGCTGTCGTCGGGATAGAGCGTGATGCCGATGCTCGCGGTGGCGTAGAGCTCGACGCCCGCGAGCTTGAACGGCTCCTTGAAACTCGCCATGATCTTCTGCGCGACGAGGTTCGCGTCCTGCGCGCTCGAGAGGTTCAGCAGGACGATCGCGAATTCGTCGCCGCCGAGGCGCCCCACGGTGTCGCCCGTGCGCACCGACCGGACCAGCCGCTCGGAAACCAGCTGCAGCAGCCTGTCTCCCACCGCGTGCCCGAGCGTGTCGTTGACGTTTTTGAAGCGATCGAGGTCGAGGAACATCACGCCGGTCACCCATTGGTTGCGCTTGGCCTGCGCGAGCGCCTGCTTCAGGCGGTCGTAGAGCAGCACGCGGTTCGGCAGGCCGGTGAGGACGTCGTAGTGCGCGAGGTGCAGGAGGCGTTCCTCGGCGAGCTTGCGCTCGGTGACGTCGTTGATCAGCGTCAGCCACACCGGATGCCCGCCCTGGATGAATTGCCGCGCCGTGGCTTCGACGTCGATCACGCGCCCGTCCTTGGTGCGGTGCTTGCGCTGCAGGTGCAGGGTCTGCGCCCGCGAGCGGTCGCGCAGGCTCTCCTCGTAGCGCGTGTGCTGCTCGGCCGGCGCCCAGATGTCGCGCACGTTCATGCGCAGGAATTCCTCGCGCGTGTAGCCGTAATGATTGACTGCAGCCTCGTTCACCGCCAGGAACGCGAGCTTCTCGTCGTCCCACACCCACATCGGCAGCGGGCTCGCCTCGAACACGTCGCGGTAGCGCTCCTCGCTCCTGCGCAGCAGC
The DNA here is from genome assembly GCA_963699525.1 of uncultured beta proteobacterium. Lineage (GTDB taxonomy): Bacteria > Pseudomonadota > Gammaproteobacteria > Burkholderiales > SG8-41 > SG8-41. The sequence continues at coordinate 63,424 of CAVOUI010000007.1, forward strand.
TGCTCGGCCTCCCTGCGCTGGATGAACTGGCCGATCTGGCTGCCGATCGCCTGCGCACCGTGCAGCAGGATCTGGTCCGGCTTTCGCGGCTCCCGGCCGAAGAACTCCATCAGGCCGATGACATCCCCGCCCGCCATGATCGGAAACGCGAATGCGCTGTGCAGCCCGAATTTGCGCGAGCTCGGCCGGCGGCGAAACGTCTCGTGCGGCCCGATGTCGACGATCCACGTCGGTTCCTTGCGGTGCCAGGCACGGTGCAGCAGGACCATCGAGCCTTCCAGTCCCTGCCAGAGCCAGTTGTCGCGGTCGGCGGGGTCGAATTGCGGCTCGAAGTCGGCCCAGAAATCGGCGCGCTTAATGCCCTCCCGGGTGCACACCCAGCGCGCGCCGTAGGCCCAGTTCATGGCCCGGCACATCGTGCTGAGGAGCCGGGGCATCGCCTCCTCCACCGTGGCCGATTCCGCCAGCACTTTGGTCACCGCGTGCTCCATCTCGCGCCGTCGCGTCAAGAGCGTGCGCTCGGTGATGTCCCGGCTGATCCCCACGATCCCGCTCACATTGCCTTCGGCATCGCGCATCGGCACCTTGGTCTTGGACGACCAGCGTTCCTCGCCGAGCGTGCCGTCGCGCGCCCGAACGACCACCCTCTGCTCGACGTCGAGCAACGGCGTCCCGGAATCGACGATCGCCTGGTCCTCGGCGGCCAGGCTCTGCGCGAGCTCGTCCGAAAACAGCTCGAATACCGTCTTGCCCACCACCTCCTCGGCTGTGCGCCCGCGCGCCTTCAGCCATGCTTCGTTGCCGAGCTGGAATTTCCCCGCTGTGTCCTTAACGTAGATGTAATCGGGGAGCGTATCGATGATCGTGCGCAGCAATGCCCGTTCGCGCGCAACGACGTCCTCCGCCTGCTTGCGCTGGCTCACGTCCATGACAATGCGGATGAAGTAGAGCGGCTTGCCGGCTGCGTCCCGCGCGAGCGAGACCGTGCGGTGCACCCAGAGGGGCGAGCCGTCCTTGCGCCTGAACAGCCGTTCCGACGAATAGGTGTCGATTTCTCCGGCGAGCGCCCGCCGCCGATTGCGGCGGCGGTTCCCGCTGTGCCCGTCCGGGTGGCGCAGGTCGGCCGTCGTCATGCCGAGCAGCTCGCTTTCCGTGTAGCCCAGCATCTCCGCGAGCTTGGCGTTTACGCGCAGGATTCGATCCCCATCGATGCTGGTGTGCATGATGCCGACGGGCGAGTGGTCGAACGCTGCGCGGTAGCGATCCTCGCTCTCGAGCAGCGCCTGCCACATGCGGCTGCGTTCGGCGATATCGTGCGTCAGCGGGAATGGCCGGGCCCGCCTTGACCTCTGGCGCGCCCGGCGCGGCTTGCGCGCCGTCTTCTCGCTCGTCCTCGGACCCGTCACACCGCCTCCCCTGCGAGCGGTTCGGGGCACCCGAAGCTCGTGCAGGATAGATCAATCTGTTTGGCAGGATGTTACCGGGATCCGAGGAATTCTCCGGTGAAAAAATGCCGCAAAAACAATGAACTTGGTAGTTTTCCTCCCGCGACTTGTCAAGATAGGGCTTTCGGATTCTATTTAGCAATCAATCTGTTACATCTTGAGCCGGCCGCGGCCGCCGGCTAGAGGCCTGCCAGCACTCTGATATGCGCCGCCGCGCTCCGGCCCAGGGCATTCAATGCGTAGCCCCCCTCGAGCACCGAGACGATACGGCCCTGCGCGAACCGGCCGGCGACCTCCAAGATTCGCTCCGTGACCCAGGCGTAGTCCGCCTCCACCAGGTTGAGCATGGCCATATCGTCTTCACGGTGCGCGTCGAACCCGGCGGAAATGAATAACATCTCCGGCTCGAACGCCAGGAGAGACGGCAGCCAGAAATTTTCAACCGCGTTGCGGAACTCAGCTCCGCCGCTTTCCGCCGCGAGCGGGATGTTCACCATGCGTTCGGATCGTCCCTCCACCCCGCTGTAGGGGTAAAACGGGTGCTGAAAGGTCGAGACCATCATGACGCGCGGTTCATCGCGGAAGATCTCCTCCGTGCCGTTGCCGTGGTGGACGTCGAAATCCACGATGGCGACCCGCTGCAGGCCGTGACGCTCGAGCGCATGCGCGGCGGCCACCGCGACGTTGTTGAAGAGGCAGAATCCCATGGCACGGGCGCGCTCGGCGTGATGCCCCGGCGGACGCACGCCGCAGAACGCCGCCTTCCGCCTCGCCGCGGATCACCTGATCCGTCGCGAGCACCGCCGCGCCCGCGGCGCGCAGCGCGGCCTTCAGGCTGTGCGGATTCATCGCCGTATCGGGATCGAGATGCACCAGACCCCGTTTAGGCACCGAGGTTTCGAGCGCAGTGATGTACGCAGGCGCGTGCACGCGCTCGAGCTCCTTGCGGCCTGCAAGCGGCGCCTCGACATGCGCCAGAAAACCGCTCAGGCCCGATGCGACGAGCTGATCCTCGATGGCGCCGAGCCGCGCGGGACACTCCGGGTGATCCGCGCCCATGTCGTGCAAGCGGCAGTCGGAATGGGTTATGTAGGCGACCGTCATCGATTATGGATTATGCTCCGATCGTGCAACCCTACCCCGCCCACCTGGTCGAACGGGTGACGCTCGGTGACGGTACCGCCGTTACCATACGCCCGATCCGCCCCGAGGATGCGGCGATCGAGCAGGAGTTCGTGCGCAATCTTTCGGACGAGTCGCGCTACTTCCGGTTCAGGGACGCGGTGCGCGAGCTGTCACCCCGCATGCTCGCGCACCTCACGCGCGTGGACTACGAACGCCACCTCGCGCTGATCGCGGTGACCGAGCAGAGCGGGCGGGAGATCCAGCTTGGCGTCGCACGCTACGTCGCCGATCCGGACCGCAAGCGCTGCGAGTTCGCGATTGCGGTGGCCGACGAATGGCAGCGGAAGGGGCTCGGCTCGCGCCTCATGGAGGCGCTGATCGCCGCCGCACGCGCCGCCGGCATGCGCGAAATGTATGGCGAAGTCCTCGCGGGCAACCCGAAAATGCTGGAGTTCGCCACGAGACTCGGCTTCCGAGCGCGCGTCGATGAGAGCGATCCCCGTGTCGTGCGGGTGGAAAAGACGCTCGGCTGATCCCGTCTTCGAGCGATGCGCCGGACCACGAAACCCGCGTGAGAAACCGCACATTCCCGCTCCCGGACCACGACGCAGTGCGCTTCCGTTACTGGCGAGTGGTCATTGAGTTGTGGCACACTCGACGCGATGAATGATCTAGCTCACCACGCCCTGGCGTCGCGGCAACTGGACCGGGTCGTCGCCCAGGTCGGAGGCATCATCCTCGGCAAGGAGCACCAGATCCGGCTCGCAATCACCTGCCTTCTCGCGCGCGGCCACCTGCTGATCGAGGACATCCCCGGGGTGGGCAAGACCATGATGGCGCACGCGCTCGCGACCTCGCTCGGGATGGGATTTCAGCGCATCCAGTTCACGAGCGACCTGCTGCCGGCCGACATCATCGGCGTTTCCGTCTACAACCGGGATACCGGCGGCTTCCAGTTCCATTCGGGACCGATCTTCAGCCAGGTCGTGCTGGCCGACGAAGTCAATCGCGCGACACCCAAGGCGCAAAGCGCGCTCCTCGAGGCGATGGAAGAGCACCAGGTGACCACGGAGGGCGAGACGCGGCGCCTGCCCGAGCCGTTCTTCGTGATCGCAACCCAGAACCCCTCCTACCAGATCGGCACGTTCCCGCTGCCGGAATCGCAGCTCGACCGCTTCCTGATGCGCATCCAGTTGGGCTACCCCGACAGCGAGGCCGAGCGCGCGCTGCTGCAGGGCGAGAACCGCCGCGACCTGCTCGCGACGCTGAAGCCGGCCATGACGCCGCAGGAGCTGGCGGACCTCCAGCACCGCGCACAGCAGGTTCACACCGCGCCGGCGCTGTTCGACTACGTCCAGGCGCTCACCGACCACACCCGCCGTGTGGCGGACTATGTCAACGGCCTGTCTCCGCGAGCTGCTCTCGCGCTCCTGCATGCCGCGCGCGCCTGGGCGCTGATGGCGGGCCGCGGGCACGTGCTGCCAGAGGACGTGCAGGCAGTCCTCCCCGCCGTGGTTGGCCACCGGCTGGTTCCCGCCGGCGAGGTGGCCCATGCCAATGGCGCCGACGTCGCCGAGCACCTGATCAAGCAGGTCGCCATTCCGTAATTAGATGTACGCGGCGCTCAGGAACCGCTTCTACACCTGGCTATTCCGTTGGCGCGGGCCCGAAACCGGGGCAATCGTACTGGTCCAGCGCCGGGTGTTCATCCTGCCGACGCGCCACGGACTGCTGTTCGCCATGGTGCTGCTGGTGATGCTGGCCGGCTCGATCAACTATTCGCTGGGGCTCGGCTTCGTGCTCACCTTCCTCCTCGCCGCCCTCGGGGTAAACGCCATGATTCACACGTTCCGCAACCTCGCGAACCTGCGGATCACCGGCGGCCGGGCGCGGCCGGTGTTCGCCGGGGACACCGCGCACTTCACGCTTCATCTCGAGAACCCGGGCGATACGGACCGCTACGCCATCGGCGTCACGCACGACCGCACGGTGGCGTCTTTCGTGGACGTGATGGCGCGCTCCACGACGCCCGCGACCGCCGGAGTGCTCGCTCCGAAGCGCGGCGTCCTGCGGCCGGGGCGGCTGATTCTCTTCACCCGCTTTCCGCTCGGCCTCTACTACGCCTGGGCCTACGTGGACCTCGACCTGCGCTGCATCGTCTACCCCCGTCCGTCTCCCTCCGGCATGCCGATGCCGCCCGCGGCCTCGAGCACGGGGGCGGGCTCCGAGCGCGGCCAGGGCCAGGAAGATTTCTCGGGGATGCGCCAGTACCACCGCGGCGATTCGCCGCGCCATATCGCGTGGAAGGCAGCCGCGCGCGACCAGGGCCTGCTCACCAAGCAGTTCACCGGCCGCGCCGAGACCGAGCTGTGGCTCGACTGGGCGCAGCTGCCGCCGCAGATGGGGACGGAGGAGCGCCTGTCGCACCTTGCGCGATGGGTCCTCGACGCGCATGCCGCAGGCCTCGTCTACGGATTGCGCGTTCCGGGCACTTCGGTCGCGCTGGCGGCCGGAGAAGCGCAGCGGGAGCGCTGCCTGGAAGTGCTGGCCCTCCACGACATCGGCCAGTGACGGGTAACGCGTAATGAGTCGCTCGTTTCCCGGATGACCGACCCGAAGCAGCCCCTGCCCTGGCGCCACGTGCGCTGGCTGCTCGCGTCACTCGCGCTGGTGGCGGCACCGCACACCCTCCACATGCCGGGATGGACCGTCGCGCTGATCGTGACGCTTATCGCCTGGCGTGCCTATGTTGGCTACGCCCGGCTGAAGCTGCCCAATCGCTGGCTGCTGCTGCTGGTCGCGGTCGCCGCCACCATCGGCGTCTTCCTGAGCTACCGGACCCTATTCGGGCGGGACGCGGGCGTGACGCTGCTCGTTGTCATGCTCGGGCTGAAGCTGCTGGAGACCCGCACGCTGCGCGACGCGATGCTGCTCAGTTTCCTGGGCTATTTTCTGGTGATCACCAATTTTCTCTATTCGCAGACGATCGGCACCGGGCTCTACATGCTGGCGTGCACCGTGATCATCACTGCGACCATGGTGAGCCTCAACTTTGCCGAAGCCGAGCCGCCATTCCGCGTCCAGTTGCGCACCGCCGCGATGCTGCTCGCGCAATCGGTGCCGCTGATGCTGGTGCTGTTCCTGCTGTTCCCCCGCGTTCAGGGGCCGCTGTGGGGCCTGCCGCGCGACGCGTTCGCAGGCGCCAGCGGCCTGTCCGACACCATGACCCCAGGCAGTCTCTCGAGCCTCGCCCTGTCGGACGCGGTCGCGTTCCGCGTGCGCTTCGAGTCCCAGATACCCCGGGCCAAGGATCTCTACTGGCGCGGCCCCCTCATGTGGGACTTCGACGGCCGTACCTGGTCAGTGCAGTTCTTCGTCTACAACGCGCCCCGCATCGAGGCCGAAGGCGATCCGGTGTCCTACGAGGTCACCCTCGAGCCACACAACCGGCGCTGGTTGTTCGCGCTGGACCTGCCCGCCGTGATCCCGCCGCGCTCCATTGCCGGCACCGATTACCAGCTCTACTCCGTCCAGCCCGTGAACAACCGACTGCGCTACGACATGACGTCGCTCCTCAACGCCCGCTTCGGCGAGGTCGAGAACCGCTACTCGCTGCATCGCGCGCTGCAGGTTCCAGCCCGCTACAACCCCCGCGCGCAGGAGCTGGGCCGCGCGCTGCGCCAGAAGCACGCCGACGACGAGGACATCATCGCGGAGATGCTCGGCCTGTTCCGCCGGAACTTCGTCTACACGCTCGAGCCCCCGCTCCTGGGCGAGCATCCGGTCGATGAATTCCTGTTCTCGACCCGCAGCGGCTTCTGCGAGCACTACGCCTCCGCGTTCGCGGTGGTCATGCGGGCGGCGGGCATACCCACCCGCATCGTGACCGGCTACCAGGGCGGCGAGGTCAACGCCCTCGGCAACTACCTCATCGTGCGCCAGGCGGATGCCCACGCCTGGACCGAGGTTTGGCTCAAGGGGCGGGGATGGGTGCGGGTCGACCCCACCTTCGCGGTCGCGCCGGTGCGCGTGGACACCGGCATCTTCGCGGCCGTGCCGCGCACGGACCCCCTGCCGCTGATGGTGCGCACGCAGTTCGAATTTCTGCGCCAGGTGCGGCTCACCTGGGATTACATGGCGAACGCCTGGAACCAGTGGGTGCTGGGCTACACGCCGGAGCGCCAGCGCTGGCTGCTCGCGAACGCGGGAGTGGACGACGCGACATGGCAGAAACTGACCGCGATCCTCTTCGTGCTGGCCGGCGGCATTGTCGCCATGCTCACCGCGCTTGCGCTGCGCCGGCTGAAATCGCGCGTGCGCGATCCGGTGCGGATCGCGTACCTGAGGTTCTGCGATGCGCTGCGCCGCAGGGGCCTGCCGCGCGGCGCGGCCGAAGGCCCGGTCGATTACGCGCGCCGCCTCGAGCGGGCACGGCCCGATCTCGCGCCCGCGGTCGAGACCATCACGCGGCTCTACGTCGCGCTTCGTTACGGAGCCGAATCGAGCGCGGGGGCGGTGATCGAGCTGCAGCGCCGCGTCAGGCAGTTCTCCGCCTGAACGCTGCTCACGCGGGAGGCAGGAGCTTCAGCGGATCCACCGGCTTGCCGAGGCGGCGGATCTCGAAGTGCAGGCGCACCTGATCGGTGTCGGTCGACCCCATCTCCGCGATCTTCTGGCCCTTCGCCACGTTCTGCCCTTCCTTGACCAGCAACTCGCTGTTGTGCGCGTACACGCTGAGGAACGTGTTGTTGTGCTTGATCACGATGAGCTTGCCGAATCCGCGGATGCCGGTGCCGCTGAAGATCACCCGGCCGGGGGCGCTGGCGACCACCGGCTGCCCCAGCTTGCCCGCGATGCTGATGCCCCTCTGGCTCGCGTTTTCGCTGAACGTTCCGATCACCTTGCCGCTCGCCGGCCAGCCCCATGAGATGCCGTCCTCGCCGCCGGCCACGGGCGGCACTCGCGTCTCGTCACTGGACGAGATCTCGGGCTTGAGACTCGCCATCTGGGCGTAGGTCTGATCGGAATACGGCGCCCGTACCGCCCTCGGTTCGGACTTGACGATGCCATCGCCGCCGGCAATGGGGGATCCTTCCAGCGGCCGCGCCTGCACCCCGGGAGCGGCCTGCAGGGGAGCGGCTGATGGCGCGACGCCCTCCGGCGGGCTCAAACGCAACTGTTGGCCGATGCCGATGACGCTGGCCTCGGTGACGCCGTTCCATTGCGCGAGCTCGCGGTAGTCGAGCCCATAGTCGAGCGCGATGCTGTAGAGCGTGTCGCCCTTCCTGACGGTGTGGAACGGCGGCCGCGCATCCCCTGTCCGGGGCGCGGACTTTGCGGCGGCCTCGGGCTTTGCCGCCGCCGTGGGCTTCGCCGCAGGGGCCTTGGCTTCGCGACCGCGATCAACGACCGGGGCGCCGGTCCTGACGGAGCAACCCGCCGCCATCGTCATGACGATCGCGCACGACAGGGCGAGTCTGGAGATTGGGGATATCACGCTGTCAGCCAACGCCCCGCAGCAGCGGCACGAACACCACGGGATCCATGCGCCGTTCGACCATGCCGCCGGGCGTGCGTTCGATGAGAAAGAGATGCTGCTCGTCGTTGTGCGCGAGGGGCAGGACCATTCTACCACCCGCTTCGAGCTGCTCGAGCAGCGCATCGGGCGCGCGTGGTGCGGCCGCGGTCAGGACGATGGCGTCGAACGGCGCGACCTCGGGCATGCCGGCATGCCCGTCGCCGTGCCGGAGGTGGACGTTCGCCACGCCGGCCTCGCGCAGGTTCCTGCGCGCCCGCCGGATGAGGGCGGCGAGCCGCTCCATGGAATACACCTGCTTCGCGACCCGGCCGAGAACGGCGGTCTGGTAGCCGCAACCGGTCCCGATTTCCAGCACTCGTCCGAGCGCACGGCCGTTGCGCGCGAGCTCCGTCATGCGCGCGACCGTGTGGGGGCTCGAGATCGTCTGCCCGAAGCCGAGCGGCAGCGCGATGTCCTCGTAGGCGCGGCTCGCGAGCGCTTCGTCCACGAACACGTGGCGCGGCACCTCCGCCATCACCGCCAGCACCTCCTCGTCCCGGATGCCCTGCGCGCGCAGCCGCTCGACCATGCGCATCCGCGTGCGCGCCGAGGTCATCCCGATCCCGGAGGACTTGCTCACGGGAACCCGGTCACTGGGCCGCGAGCCACGCGGTGACGCCATCGATCTGCGAGTAGCGGGTGAGGTCAACCTGCAGCGGCGTGATCGAGACGCGCTGGTGCGCAATCGCGTGAAAATCCGTGTCGGGTCCTGCGTCCTGTGCGCCGCCAGCGGCGCCGATCCAGTAGACCTTTTCCCCGCGCGGCGTGGTGCTTTTCACCACCGGCTCCGCCTTGTGCCGTTTGCCGAGGCGTGTGACCTGGAAGCCGCGCAGCGCCGCGTAATCGACGTCCGGGACGTTCACGTTGAGCAGGAACGGCTCCCCGGGCGACTGCCGCTGGAGCCGCGTGACGAGCTCGACCGCGACGCGACCGGCGGTGCGGAAATGGCCTGCGCTGTCGGTCACCAGCGAGATCGCAATCGACGGGATACCCAGCAGGAAGCCCTCCATCGCGGCGGCGACCGTGCCGGAATAGATCGTGTCGTCCCCCATGTTGGCGCCGTGATTGATGCCGGAAATCACGACGTCGGGGAGCTGCTTCAGGAGCCCTGTAACCGCCAGGTGCACGCAGTCGGTGGGCGTGCCGTTGACGTAGTGGATGCGGCCCTGCGCCCGGCGCACGGTAAGGGGCCGGTCGAGCGTGAGTGAATTGCTCGCGCCGCTGCGATCGCGCTCCGGCGCCACCACCGTGACCTCCCCCAGGGGCGAGAGCACCTCCGCGAGCAGGGTTATGCCCGGCGCGAAGTAACCGTCGTCATTGCTGAGGAGGATGCGCATCGCTGATCGCGGCGGCGGCGCGTAGGCCGCTTGCCGGGCCGCGCCCTACCGCGCGCTCGCCGGGGCTCCGGTCTGCCGGCCGTGGATGCGTTGAATCTTGCCGGTGGCGGCGTCGATCCGCAGTCGCTCGATATATTCGAGGTCGGTGCCGGTGACGCGCAGGTAGCGGGTATTGACCGGGGTCGCCGTGGAGTGCAGCTCACGGCCGTAGTAGACACCGGCCTTTCCCGGGGTGAGGCGGTAGGGCTTGCCTGCCTTGAGCTTCGCGAAATCCGGATCGGAGCCGTCGTCCAGGCGCTCCCACAACGTCATCTCGGTGTACTCCGCCACCTGCCCGTAGATCGCCCAGGAGTCCCCGTGGTCGTGGGGATTGGACTTGCGCGCCTCATCGTAGCGGTAGGTCATGACCTCGAAGCCGGTCGGGTCGATGTGGATCCGCTTCAACCCCAGCGGCTGATCGGTACCGAAGTACTGCTTCACGAAGCCCGGGTCGACCAGCAGCTGCTCCATTTTCGCCTTGACCTTCTCGACCTGCGCACGGCTCGAGCCGACTTTCAATATCTCGCGCGTATCACGGGTGAAATCCTGCAGTGAGTAGCCCATTGCATCCTCCTCTGAACGATGACTGGAAACTCCGAGCGGCAATCGCGGGAATTATAGCAGCGGCAAACGCGCCGGCCTCATCCGTCAGGCGCCCGGGGCGGCGCGAACGGCCGGTCGTGCGTGAGCGATGGAAGCAGCGAACGCACCGCCTCAACCCGGGCAAGGTCGAGCTCAGCGGGAACCACCGCGGGCACTTCCCCACCCTCGGCGATGACTTCGCCCCAGGGGTCGATCACCAGGGAATGGCCGTAGGTCATGCGCTTGCCGGGGTGGTCGCCGCACATGGCCGGCGCGATCACGAAACAGGCGTTCTCGATCGCCCGCGCCCTGAGCAACGTGTGCCAGTGGGCTTTCCCGGTCTCGCGCTGGAACGAGGACGGCACCGCCAGCATGACGGCGCCTTGCTGCGCAAGCGCGCGGTAGAGCTGAGGGAACCGCAAGTCGTAGCACACCGTCATGCCGAGCGGGCCCCAGGGCGTGGGGGCGAGGACCGCGCGCTCGCCCGGCCGGTAGGCGCTCGATTCTCGGATCACCGTACCGCTCGGCAGTGTGGCGTCGAACATGTGGATCTTGTCGTAGGCGGCGACGACCGCTCCCCGGTCGGACACGAGGAGCGAACGGTTGAGCATGCGGCCGTCTCCGCTCTTCAGCGTCAGCGACCCGACCAGGTGCCAGACGCCGAGCTCGCGCGAGAGCGCGGCCAGCGCGGAGAGCGCGGGCTCCCCTGCGGCGTCCAGCGCGTTCTCGCGCATGACGCGCCCGCTCCCGTCCATCATCAGGACGTACTCGGGAGAGAAGATGAGACGAGCGCCGCCTGCGGTCGCCTCGTGCGCCATCGCGGTGAGCGTCGCGAGGTTGGCAGCATAGTCGTTCCCGGAATGGGTCTGGAGGCAGGCGATGCGAACCTTGGCCATGGGGGCTGACTCGTGGTTCGTTCCAGTTCACCTGTCCCCGGGTTACGCAGGAACGGTGGCCTTCACGGAGGGGCGCCGCGCGATCCCCTCATACCACTGCGCGAGCGCGGGTCCCGATCCCCGCCAGTCTTCCGCCGGGAAGCGGAAATCGAGATAACCGAGCACGCAGGCAGCGGTGATCTGGCCGATGCCGAAACGCTCGTTCCAGCCCGGCGCCTCGCGCTCGAGCGCGTTCAATCCGCCTCGCACCTTCGCGAGCTGTCCGGCGGTCCAGTCGCTCCACTGCTGCGCCTGGGGCCTCACCGCGCTTTCGTACCGCATGAGCACCGCCGCTTCGAGTATGCCGTCGCCCAGTGCCTGCAGCCTCAGCGCGCGCCAGCGTTCCGGTCCGGCTCTCGGAACGAGGGGCGTTCCGCGGTGCAGGCTGTCGAGATACTCGCAGATGACAGCCGAGTCGTAGAGCGTCCCCAGATCCGGGGTCGTGAGCGCAGGTATCTTGACCAGGGGATTCTCACGCGCGAGTTCCGCGTGCGGCTTCACCGGGCTCACCGCAATGCTGACTTCCTCGATTTCCTCCGCCAGCCCCGCTTCCCGGGCGACGATGCGGACTTTGCGCGCGAAAGGCGACGCCGGGTTGAACCACAACCGCATGCGCGCGCCGCTGCCGGAAATCGGCGGCGTCACTTCTGCCGCAACCCGGCCGCCTGCACGACCTTTTCCCAGCGCGCGAAGTCGGATTTGATCAGGGCCTGAAATGCTTCGGGGCTCGACGGCTCGGGATCGAGACCGAGATCCACCAGTTGCGCCTGCACCTCGCGCAGGTTGAGGACCGCGACCGTTTCACGGTGCATGCGCTCGATGATCCCCTTCGGCGTCTTCGCGGGAAACACGAATCCAAGCCACCCGCTCGACTCGAAACCCGGGTAGCCGGACTCGGCGATCGTGGGCACGTCGGGCAACGCCGCCGAGCGCTTCGCGCTACTGACCGCGAGCGCGCGCAGCCTCCCCGCCCTCACGTGCGGGGTCTGCGTCGAGATCAGGCCGACCGTGCTTTCGACGTGCCCGGCGATGGTGTCGGCCACGGCCGGATTCCCGCCCTTGTACGGCACCTGGTTCATCTGGATTCCCGCTGTCTTCCAGAACAGCTCGAAGGCGAGATGCGCGATGCTGCCGGTGCCCGGCGAGCTGTAGTTGATCTTGCCCGGCTCCTTCTTTGCGATCGCCACGAACTGCTTGAGCGTCTTCGCCGGCATGGACGGATGCACCGAGAGCAGGGCCGTGACGAGCACGCCCCGGGTGACCGGCTCGAAATCGTTGATGGGATCGAACGGCACCTTGCCGAGGAGCGCCGGGCTCATCGCGAACGAGGCGACCGACGCGAGGAGCATCGTGTAACCGTCGGGCGCGGCGCGCGCCGCCAGCTCCGTGGCGATGTTGCCCCCCGCTCCCGCTCGATTCTCGACGACCACTTGCTGGCCGAGCCGCGGGGAAAGCCGCGTCGCCACCGCCCGCGCCACCAGGTCGTTTGCGCCCCCTGGCGCAAAGCCCACCAGGAGCCGGACCGGCTTGGAGGGATAGGTTTCCGCCGACCAGGCATGCGGCTGCGCGGCGATCGCGAGCAGGATGCCGGCAAGGACCGCTCTTCGCGTGGCGCGTTGCCGCTCGACAGGTTTCATGGATTCCTCCTCGACCATTGTTGTTTGTGTCTGTGCTGTCGCCAATCATTCTAGTGCATGGCGCAGATTCTGTTTGAGATTTTCCGACGAGGTCTTACCATTAGGGGGCGGCGTGTGTGGCACGCCCGCAAGACGGGAGAAAGCCGTGTCCGAGGTTACGCTCAAGCAGTCCGACGCCATCATCAACGCGATTCTCGCCCGCGCGCGCGAGCTCGATTGCCGGCCCGTGAGCGTCGCCGTCACCGATCCCGGCGCCCACGTCAAGGCCTTCAAGAAGGAGGACGGCTCCGCGATGATGCGTTTCGAGATGGCGCTGGGCAAGGCCTACGCGGCGCTCGCGCTGGGGCGCTCCTCCAGCCTGGTGCGCGTGCGCACCGAGGAGCGGCCTCTGTTCATGAACTATCTGATCAACGCCTCGGGCGGCAGGATCTTCCCCGAAGGCGGCGGCATGCTGATCCGCGACGCACGCTGCGAAGTGATCGGCGCCGTCGGCGTCACGGGCGACACCCAGGAGCGCGACGAAGAGCTCGCCGCGCACGGCATCCGCGCCGCCGGCTTGAAGACCGACGCGGACTGCGCGCACCTTGGCAAGCCGATACGGTTGAAAGACTAGGAAACCTGGTCGGGGCGGTGAGATTTGAACTCACGACCACCGGCACCCCATGCCGGTACGCTACCAGACTGCGCTACGCCCCGAGGAGCGAAATTATATCAGCCCGTCTCAGCCGCGCAGCACTTCGAGGACGCTCTTGATTTCCTTGCGCAGCAGCGCGAAGTTGCTGCGCGGCCCGCGTGCGGCCCGCGCCGGCTCCGACACCAGCTCGTCGAGCCGGTTGCGCGCACCGCTGATGGTGAAGCCCTGGTCGTAGAGGAGTTCGCGGATGCGCCGGATGAGCAGCACTTCGTGGTGCTGGTAGTAGCGCCGGTTGCCGCGCCGCTTGACCGGCTTCAGCTGCGTGAACTCCTGCTCCCAGTAACGCAGCACGTGCGGCTTCACGCCGCACAGCTCGCTGACTTCGCCGATCGTGAAGTAGCGCTTCGCCGGAATCGGCGGCAGCTGCGTGCGGGAGCTATGACTTGCTTCCATGGTAGTTCTGCTCCACCATCGCCTTCAGCTTCTGCGACGCGTGGAACGTCACGACGCGGCGCGCCGTGATGGGAATCTCTTCGCCTGTCTTGGGATTGCGGCCGGGACGCTGCGGCTTGTCGCGCAGCTGGAAATTGCCGAAGCCCGAGAGCTTGACGCCCTGCCCGTGCTCGAGCGCCATGCGGACTTCCTCGAAGAAGGACTCCACCATGTCCTTCGCCTCGCGCTTGTTGAAGCCGACCTTCTCGAACAGGAGGTCCGCCAGTTCGGCCTTCGTTAACGTCATGCTGTCCCCTTTCAACGGAGTTTCGCGTTGAATTGCTGCTGTAGTACCTGGCGTAGCTGAGAGACCGCGGATTCGACTTCCGCATCGGTCAGAGTCTTGCGAGTATCCTGCAATAACACCCTGAAAGCAAGACTCTTTTTGCCTTCTTCTACACCCGTTCCGCGGTAGATGTCAAACAGGGTGATTTCAACTACGATCGCCGGCTGGTGCCGGCGCAGCCCCTCCAGAAGCTCCCGATAGCCGATTCCCTCATCGACGATGATGGCGATGTCCCGCCTCACCGGCGGGAATTTCGACGTTTCCTTGTAAGCCGGCAGGCCCCGCTCGCTGACCGCTTCGTAGTCGAGTTCGAACAGGACCGGGGCAAGCGGCAAATCATACTTCCGCTGCCAGCGGGGGTGCAATTCTCCGATCCAGCCCGCGTCCACGCCCCCGATGACGATTCGGGCCGACTTGCCGGGATGCAACCCCGGGTGCCCGGCCGGCCGGAATTCGCCAGTGACCGGCGCGAGCAGCGCCTCAACATCGCCTTTAATGTCGAAAAAATCGACGGGACGGCCCTTGAGTCCCCACTGCTCGTGGCGGGCATCTCCGTAGGAGAGTCCTCCTATCCGCAGCGGCTGGCGATAGCCCCCGGATGCCTCCGTCATGAAGCATCGGCCGACCTCGAACAGGCGCGCGCGGTCCTGCTTGCGGCTGAGATTCTGGACGAGACACTGAACCAGGCCGACAGCCAGCGTGGAGCGCATGACGCCCATCTGGCTTGCAATCGGGTTGGCGAGTGCCACCGGCTCCGTGTTGGCCGCGAGATCGGCTTCCCATGCCGCATCGACGAAGCTGTAGCTCACGATCTCCTGGTAGTCGCGCGCGGCGAGGAGCCGGCGAATCGCGGCGATGTCGCGCTTTCCCTCCCGCAGCGGCAGCAGGGTGGGCGACGCCACCGGCAGCGTGGCCGGAATCCGGTCGTAACCGTGGATGCGCGCGAGCTCCTCGATCAGGTCCTCCTCGATCGCGATGTCGAAGCGGTGGCTCGGCGGCGTCACGCGGAACGCCCCTTCCACCACCGAAAACTCGAAGCGCAGCCGGCGCAGGATGTCACTCACCTGGATACCGTCGAGCTTGATACCGAGCAGGCGCTCGACGCGCGCGAGCCGCAGGCGAACCGGCTCGCGCGGCGGAAGCGCCGCCCTTGCTTCCGTCACCGGACCCGCGGCGCCGCCGCAAATCTCGATTGTGAGCTGCGTGGCGCGCTCGAGCGCCGCGAGCGTTCCCGCGAAATCGACACCGCGCTCGAAGCGGTACGATGAATCGGAGGCGAAATTGAGCAGCCGCGTCTTTCCCGCGATCGCCTCCGGGCTGAAGAACGCGCTCTCGAGAAACACGTCGCGCGTCCTTTCGGTCACTGAAGTGTCCTGCCCTCCCATGATTCCCGCCAGCGCCACCGCCCTCGATGCGTCCGCGATGACAAGAAAGCCCGCGTCGAGCGCGGGCGTCTCGCCGTTGAGGAGCGTCAGCTTCTCTCCCGCCCTTGCGTGGCGCACCCGGATGCCGCCTTCGAGCTTGGCTGCGTCGAACGCGTGCAGCGGCTGCCCCAGCTCCAGCATGACATAGTTGGTGATATCCACCAGCGCGCTCACGGGGCGGATGCCGCTCGCCGTGAGCCTGCGCGCCATCCACTCCGGCGTGGCGGCGCCGGCATTGACCCCGCGCAGGATCCGCCCGCAGTACCGGGGACAGGCCTGCGGCGCCTCCAGCGTGACGCTCAAGCGGTCGGTCAACGCCGTGCGCACCGGCTTGACCTCGGTCGGGTTGAGCGGCGTGCCAGTTACCGCCGCCACTTCGCGCGCGATGCCGGCGATGCTCAGGCAATCGCCCCGATTGGGCGTGGGCTTGGTCGTGAAAATCCAGTCATCGCGGTCCGGCTCGATCCCCTCGACGTCGAGGCCGCCCATGGAAAGCGCGTCCGCGAGCTCGCGCGCGGCGAGCGGCGGATTGACGAAGGTGCGAAGCCAGCTCTCGCAGAACTTCATGTCAGTTGAACTGCTTCAGGAACCGCAGGTCGTTCTCGAAGAACAGCCGCAGGTCGTTCACCCCGTAGCGCAGCATGGTGAGCCGGTCGGGCCCGAGCCCGAAGGCGAAGCCCTGGAATTTCTCGCTGTCGATGCCCACGTTCTTCAGCACGTTGGGATGCACCATGCCGGCGCCGCCCATCTCGAGCCAGCCGTCCCCGAAGCTCATGTCGATCTCGGCGGAGGGCTCGGTGAACGGAAAGAACGAGGGGCGGAAACGCACCTTCAGGTCATCGCGTTCGAAGAACTGCCTCAGGAACTCGATCAGCACGCCCTTCAGGTCGGCGAAGGTGATGTGCACGTCGAGCCACAGGCCCTCGACCTGGTGGAACATCGGCGAATGCGTCGCGTCGTAGTCGTGGCGGTAGACGCGCCCGGGGGCGATGATCTTCACCGGCGGGCGGTGACGCTCGAGGTAGCGGATCTGAATCGGCGAGGTATGCGTGCGCAGCAGATGCCGGCCGTCCGCGAGGTAGAACGTATCGTGCATCGAGCGCGCAGGATGGTTCTCCGGCTGGTTGAGCGCGGTGAAATTGTAGTAATCGGTCTCGATCTCGGGGCCGTCCGCCACGTCGAACCCGAGCGAACGGAAAAGGGCCTCGATGCGCTCCATCGTGCGCGTCACGGGATGGAGCCCGCCCACGGCGAGGCCGCGCCCCGGCAGCGTCACGTCGAGGGCCTCCTGCCGCAGGCTCGCCTCGAGCGCGCGGGACTCGATGCGGCCGCGCTGCTCGGCGAGTGCCGCTTCGAGCTTCTCCTTGGCGCTATTGACGCGGCTGCCGAATGCCGGCCGCTCGGCCGCGGGCAGCTTCCCGAGCCCTTTCAGGAGCTGGGTCAGCGCGCCAGACCGGCCGAGGTAGCGCGCCTTGGCGCGCTCGAGCCCGGCGGCATCGTCAATGCCCGCGAACGCCGCGAGCGCTTCCTTCACGATGGCGTCAACGTCCTGCGTCATGGGAATGCGGCTCGAAGAAAAAAGGGAGGCCTGTCACGTCAGCCTCCCTCCGCGCGCCGTTGGATTCAGGCGCCGAGGCCGGCCTTGGCCTTTTCGACGAACTTGGAGAACGCCGGCTTGTCGAGCACCGCGATGTCGGCGAGGATCTTGCGATCAACGGCGACCGCCGCTTTCTTCAGCCCGTTCATGAACCGGCTGTAGGAGAGGCCGTGCTCGCGCGCCGCGGCATTGATGCGCGCGATCCACAAAGCGCGGAACTCGCCCTTGCGGTCGCGGCGGTCGCGGTAGGCATACTGCCCGGCCCGCATCACCGCTTCGTTGGCGATGCGGAACACGTTCTTGCGGCGGCCGCGGAAACCCTTTGCCCTCTGCAGTACCTTCTTGTGCGCTGCGCGGGCGGTAACGCCCCGTTTGACTCGTGGCATGGCGGTCTCCTTGCTTAATAGGGCAACATGACGCGGACCGACGCCTTGTCCGCCTGGTGCACGCCGGTGCTTCCGCGCAGGTGCCGCTTGCGCTTGGTGTTCTTCTTGGTGAGGATGTGGCGTAGGTTCGCCTGGCCGCGCTTGATACCGCCGCCGGAGCGCTTCCGGAAGCGCTTCGCCGCAGCGCGCTTGGTCTTCAACTTGGGCATATCAAACCCTGTCTATTCTGCATGAGCGCCGGGTGCCTGCCAGGGCGGCAGGACTTCGGGAACCCGGACTGCTACTTCTTCTCGACGCCGGCCGCAGCTTCCGCCGCGGCCTTGGGAGCCGCCTCCTTGGCGGCCGCTCCCGTTTTCTTCTGCACCGCCGCCTTCACCGCGGTCTTCGAGGTGGGCTTCTTGCCCTTCTTCGGCGCCAATACCATGATCAGCTGCCGCCCTTCCATCTTCGGATACTGCTCCACGGTGCTGTAGGGCGCGAGATCGCCTTTCACCCGCTCGATCAGGCGCACGCCCAGCTCCTGGTGCGCCATCTCGCGGCCGCGGTAGCGCAGCGTCACCTTGGCCTTGTCGCCCTCTTCCAGAAAACGGGTCAGATTCCGCAGCTTGATACGGTAGTCGCCCTCATCGGTGCCAGGCCGGAACTTCACCTCCTTGACGACGATCTGCTTCTGCTTGAGCTTCGCCTCGTGCCGCTTCTTGGCCTCGCGGTACTTGAACTTCCCGTAATCCATGATGCGGCAGACGGGAGGCGCCGCCGTCGGCGCGATCTCGACCAGATCGAGTTCGGCTTCTTCCGCGAGCTTGTTTGCCGCAGCCAAGCTCACTATGCCAACTTGCTCGCCGTTGGCCCCTATCAGCCGGACTTCCGGCGCATTGATTTCGCCGTTGATCCGCGGTTCCTTTTCCTGTGCGATGTAACGCCCCCTCTTTCCGGTTAATCACCAGCCGCGCGGCCCAATCGGGCTTCCTCGGCCCGCAGCCTGGAGACGAAATCGGCCAGACTCATCTGGCCGAGATCCTCGCCCTTGCGGGTCCGCACGGCAATCTTTTCAGCCGCCACTTCCTGGTCGCCGACGATGACCTGGTAGGGCAGCTTCTGCAGACTATGTTCCCGAATCTTATAGGAAATTTTCTCGTTCCTCAAGTCGGTCGCGGCGCGCAATCCCGCCTGCTTCAGCGCCGCCGCGACGCGCTCCGCGTAGGCTGCCTGGCGCTCGGTGATGTTCATTACGATCACCTGCACGGGGGCGAGCCACAGCGGCATCGCGCCGGCGGTGTGCTCAATTAATATTGCGATGAAGCGCTCGAAGGACCCCAGAATCGCGCGATGCAGCATGACCGGCACGTGGCGCGCGTTGTCCTCCCCCACGTACTCTGCGCCCAGCCGTTCCGGCATCGAGAAATCGAGCTGCATCGTTCCGCACTGCCAGACCCGGCCGAGGCTGTCCTTCAGCGAGAACTCGATTTTCGGCCCGTAGAACGCGCCCTCTCCCGGCTGCAGCTCGTAGGCCATCGCCTTGTGCTCGAGCGCGATCTTCAGCGCGGCTTCCGCCTTGTCCCACTGCGCGTCGGTACCCACGCGCTTCGGCGGGCGGGTGGAGAGCTTCACCAGGATCTCCTCGAACCCGAAATCGGCGTACACGCGCTGCAGGAGGTCGATGAAGCGGATCACCTCCGGCTCGACCTGGGCCTCGGTACAGAAGATGTGCGCATCGTCCTGAGTGAAGCTGCGCACGCGCATCAGTCCGTGCAGCGCGCCGGAAGGCTCATTGCGGTGGCAGGAGCCGAATTCGGCGAGCCGCAACGGGAGATCGCGGTAGCTCTTCAGCCCCTGGTTGAAAATCTGGACGTGCCCCGGGCAGTTCATCGGCTTCACGGCGTAGTCGCGCGACTCCGACTCGGTGAAGAACATATTCTCGCGGAAATTGTCCCAGTGGCCCGAGCGCTTCCACAGCGAGACATCGAGCACCTGCGGCGCCCGCACTTCGAGATAGCCGTTCTCCTCCAGCACCCGGCGCATGTACTGCTCGATGCGCTGCCAGATCACCCAGCCCTTCGGATGCCAGAACACCATGCCGGGCGCCTCGTCCTGGGTGTGGAACAGCTCGAGGCTCCGGCCCAGACGGCGGTGGTCGCGCTTCTCGGCCTCCTCCAGCCGATGGAGATACGCTTCTTGATCCTCCTTCTTCGCCCACGCCGTGCCGTAAATGCGCTGCAACATCTCGTTCTTTGAGTCGCCGCGCCAGTAGGCACCCGCCACCTTCAGGAGCTTGAATACCTTCAATTTGCCGGTGGACGGCACGTGGGGTCCGCGGCACAGGTCCACAAAGCTGTCCTGGCGGTAGAGCGAGATCGCCTCACCCTCGGGGATCGCCGCGATGATCTCGGCCTTGTAGCGCTCGCCCATGTCGCGAAAGAACTTCACCGCCGCATCGCGCGGCATCACCTGCCGCTCGACCTTGAGATCGCGCTTTGCGATTTCCGCCATGCGCTTCTCGATGGCAGCGAGATCCTCCGGCGTGAACGGCCGCTTGAACGAGAAATCGTAATAAAAGCCGTCCTCGATCACCGGGCCGATGGTGACTTGCGCATCGGGGAAGATTTCCTTCACCGCGTGCGCGAGCAGGTGCGCGGTGGAATGCCGGAGGATCTCGAGGCCATCGCGATCCTTGTCAGTTACGATCGCGACCTCGGCGTCGGATTCCACGCGGTGCGAGGTGTCCACCAGCCTGCCGTTCACGCGCCCAGCCAGCGCAGCGCGCGCGAGCCCCGGGCCGATCGCCTGGGCGATCTCGGCCACGGTCACCGGCTGGTCGAATTTCTTGACCGAACCGTCAGGGAGTCGAATGTCCGGCATAATTCTATGGCGTCAAAATAATTCCGCGCGTTGAGCGGCGCATCGCGCCCGCTCCAACGCGCGGAGTTAAACCGGTGCGAAGCATCCGGCTTTAACAACTGGTAGGCGCGATTGGAATCGAACCAACGACCTCATCCATGTCAAGGATGCGCTCTAGCCATCTGAGCTACGCGCCTGGGGAACCGGGATTCTATCGAAATCGCCCGGCAGCTTCAAATAAATCAGCGGCTTAAGCCTTCGAGCCATGAACCTACCGATGGTTGCAAGCGAGCTGCTCGACGCGCTTGATCGTGGCGGGACGGTGCCCTCCATCGTCGCGCGCAATCCGGGCTTCGGGTGGGACGAGGGTTACGCGGTCGCGGCCGAGATCCTGAAGCTGCGCCGCGCGCGCGGCGAGCGCACGATCGGCCGCAAGATCGGATTCACCAATCGCAACATCTGGCCCGAGTACGGCGCGACCGCGCCGATCTGGGCGCACGTGTACGACCGCACCGTGGTCGCTGCGGAGCGCGGCCGTGCCACCGTATCCCTGAAGGGGTCCGCGCGGCCGCGGCTCGAGCCGGAAATCGCTTTCAAGCTCAGGTCCCCGCTCGCCCCGGGCGTCACCGATCCGGCGCACATCCTGGAATTGATCGAATGGGCGGCGCCGAGCTTCGAGATCGTGGACTGTCACTTTGACGACTGGAAATTCCAGTCGGCCGACTCCGCCGCCGATTTCGCCCTGCACTGGCGGCTTATCCTGGGTGCCCCGCGCCGGATCGACGCACGCGAGATTCCGGACTGGGTCGCGCACCTCCGTGATTGTCGCGTGGCCCTGAGCAGGAACGGCGAACTCCGGGACCGCGGCGTCGGCGCCAACGCGCTGGGGCACCCCGCCACGGCACTCGCCCATCTCGCCTCGGTCCTCGCGCGCCAGCCGCAGTTCGAGCCCCTTGCGGCAGGCGAAGTGGTCACGACCGGTACGCTCACCGCCGCGCTGCCCATCCGGCCGGGCGAAACCTGGTCGTCGCGTTACGAAGGGCTTCCCGGTGTGAGCGGGCTCGAGCTGTCGTTCACCGATTGAGGCGACGATGGGGCCGAAAGCAACAAGCCGCTGCCCGTGGTGTGAAACCAATGCGTTGCAGATCGCGTACCACGATCGGGAATGGGGCGTTCCGGTGCACGACGACCGGCGTTTGCTCGAGTTCCTTGTCCTGGAAGGCGCGCAGGCGGGCCTCTCATGGGACACTATCCTGAAGAAGCGCGGAAACTACCGGCGCGCCTTCGCGGGATTCGACGCGAAGAGAATCGCCCGGTTCGGCGCAAAAGAAGCGCGCGCCCTCATGGCGAACCCGGGCATCGTGCGCAACCGCCTGAAGATCGCCGCAGCGATATCCAATGCGAAGGCATTCCTCGCCGTGCAGCGCGAGTTCGGCAGTTTCGACCGCTACATCTGGCAGTTTGTGGGTGGCCGGCCCCTGCGGAACCGGCGGCGCACGCTGAAGCAGGTTCCACCCTCCACCCCCGAGTCCGACGCGATGAGCAAGGACCTGAAGAAGCGCGGATTCCGTTTCGTCGGGTCGACGATCTGCTACGCGTTCATGCAAGCCGTAGGAATGGTAAACGACCACCTCGTCACTTGCTTTCGCTACCGCCAGGTTCGGCGATCCTCCGAAACTCCTCGGGATCCGGCACTGGATCGCCGATCAACGGGGTCTGCCAGTAGCGCCGATAGAGCGCACGATAAGGCGTCACGCTGATGGCCCCGTTTGCGGGTATCGTGATCGTCACGGCCCCGTCGCGGTCGGTGCGGTAGATGCGGACGCCGCGCTCGGCGTAGCGTCGCGCGACCTCGCGGTGGGGATGCCCGAAACGGTTGCGGTAGCCGACCGGAAACACCACGATGCGCGGTCCGACTGCATCCAGGAAGTCGGCAGTCGAGGACGTCCGGCTGCCCTGGTGCGGCGCGAGCAGCACGTCGGCCCGCAACCGATCGCGCGTGCGTCTCAGTAGTTCCTCCTCCGACCGGCGTTCGATGTCCGCCGGGAATAGGACGCGTCCGCCGGGCGCCGCGATTGCAAGGACGCAGCTGCGGTCGTTGTCCCTGACGGCGGGATTGGTGTAGCTCTCGCGCGCCGGATGCAGCAGCTCGAAGCGCACGCCGTCCCACTCCCAGTTCTGGCCGGCCTCGCAGCGCAGTGCCGGCTCCGCTTGCACCACCAGCGGATCGAGGTCGGGCAGCGAAGTCAGGAGCCAGTCAACCGGCAGGGCCTGCAGCACCGATGCGGCGCCACCCCAGTGATCGTCGTCGTCGTGGCTCACGATGAAGCCATCGAGGCGCTTCACCCCGGCTGCGCGCAGGTAGGGGACGATAACGCGGCTGCCGCTATCCGCGCCGGGACCGAACTGGGGCCCCGCGTCGTAGAGCAGCGCATGGTGCTCGGTCCGGACGAATGCGGACACGCCCTGCCCCACGTCGAGCACTACGAGCTCGACGTCTCCTGCCCGCGGCGCGCCGGGCGCCACCGAAAAAAGCGGCACCAGCCCCACGACCCCGAGCCAGCGCGCCGGTACGCCGTGCGGCGCGAGCAGCAGGGCCAGGGCCCCGGTCCCCACGACGACGGCCCACGCCGGAGGCGCGTGCTGCTGCCACACCGCGTCGGGAGCCGCGCTCAGCCACTCGAGCAGCACCATGCACCCCTTCATCACGAGATGCGCGAACTGCAGGACCAGGTCGAACGGTACGGCAACGCCGATGAGGGTCAGCGGAGCGACGACGAGGCTCACGACCGGAATGGCCAGAGCATTGGCCAGCGGCGAAATGATCGAGACCTGCTGGAACAGGGCGAGCAGCGGCGGAATCAGCGCAAGCGTCACCGCGAGCTGCACCCGGCTCCAGGCCGCAAGCCAGTGCCCTTGCCCAACGCGACCGGTCGCGACATACAGGATGACGGCGACCGCTCCGAACGAGAGCCAGAAGCCGGGGGCAAGCACCGCCCAGGGGTCGATCAGGACAACGGCGAGGAGCGCAACGCAGAGCACGACGGAGGCCGACTCGATGACGCCGAGCCATAGGGCGACGGCGACCACGGCGAGCATGTAGACCGTGCGTTGCGCCGGCACGGCGTAGCCCGCGAGAAGGGCGTAGAGCAGCGCCGCTCCCAGGCCAGCCACCGTCGCGGCTTTCTGCGTGGGCACTGCGAGCACGAGCCTGGGAACGCGCCGCCACAGCCCGCCCACCAGCGCGAACACCAGTCCCGACACCATGGTGACGTGCAGGCCCGAGATGCTCATCAGGTGGTTGACACCGGTGCGGGTGAAGGTCTGCCATTGCTCCGGCGGGATGGCGCGCTGGTCGCCGATCGCCAGCGCGGCGATGACGCCCGCGTAGGGCGCCTCCGGCAGCGCAGCCTGGATCCGCGTCCGGGCCATCTGGCGCAGCCGTTCGATCCAGTACGCCGGCCGGTGCACCATCGGCGCGAGCCGGCCCGCTCCCGTCTTCGGCCGCACGTAGCCTGTTGCGCGCAGGTTGCGCTCGAGCAGCCACGCCTCGTAATCAAAGCCGTGGGGATTGGCGGTGCCGCGCGGGCGCTTGAGCCGCACCGTCAATTCCCAGCGCTCCCCCGCGCTGAGTGCCGGAAGCGCCGGTGGGAGGCCCTCGCGCGCCGGGCTGCCCCACCACGACAGCACGATGCGTCCCGGGACGCGTGCGCCCTGCGTGAGCACGCGCTCGACGTCGAACTCGAAGCGCACGCTCCGCTCGTACGGCTGCGGCAGCCCAGCCACGACCCCGACGATGGCGATATCGCGCCCCTCCCATTCCGCCGGCAGCGCGTCGGCGAGCCTCTGCTGCGCGCACCACGCAGCCCAGGAAAAGCCGAGCGCGAGGCAACCCGCCTTGACTGCAACCTCGCGAGCGACGCGCTGTGTCATGCCCGTGGGACGCACGCCCGCGGCGGCGAGCCCGAGGGCGCCCGCCGCCCACACCCAGCCGGCATCGGGCAGCGTTGCTTGCTGCTGCAGCCACCACCCGCCCGCGACGAAGCAGAGGATACCGAGCCTCATGGCGGTCTAACGCGCGAGGTGCGTCCACGTGGACGCGATCTTCCCAGTAAAATGCCCTGACGACGGGATACACTGCGATCACGCATGCCTCGCAAGTTCTTCCGCAAGTTCCTGCCCAGCCACGAATCCGTCCGCAACCACCGGTACATCGCGCGGTTCGGTCCCTGGCTCCAGCACCACAATCTGTGGCATCTGCACCGGCGCTCCGTCGCCGGCGGCATCGCCGTCGGGCTCTTCGCGGGCCTCGTTCCCGGCAGCAACCCCGTGCAGTTCACCGTTGCGGCGCTGCTGGCCATCGCCTTCCGCGTCAACCTGCCCCTCGCGGCCGTGGTGACGCTTTACTCCAACCCGTTCACGATCGTTCCTCTCTACATCGTTGCGTTCAAGCTCGGGCAGTTCGTGCTGTTCGAGAGCGGCGGCAGCCAGTTGCCGGAGCTCGCGTTCTCGCTGGAGGGCAAGGGATTCGGTGAATGGATCCCGTCCGCGCTCCATTGGCTCGCGAGCGTCGGCAAGCCGCTGGCGGTGGGATTGCCGGTGCTCGCGCTGCTGCTCGCGCTGATCGGCTATTTCGCGACCGACTGGGCGTGGCGGATTTACGTGCGCTGCGCGTGGCAGAGGCGACGCAACAAGCGGGCGCAGCGGAAGGGCAAGTCGTGAGAATCCCCGACTACTGGCCGCAAGCGACGCGGGATCTCGCGGAGCGCGACGCCGTGCTGCGCGGCCTGATCGAGCGCTTCCGCGGCCTTGCGCTGGCGAGCCGTGGCGACGCCTTCACGACGCTTGCCCGCTCCATCGTCGGCCAGCAGATCTCGGTCAAGGCGGCGCAGAGCGTGTGGGACCGGCTTGCCAATCGTCTCGGGGAGGTTTCGCCCGCGTCCGTGTCGCGTGCGCGGAAGCCCGCGCTCCGCGCAAGCGGCCTGTCGGGCCAGAAAGCGGCTTACCTCAAGAATCTAGCCTCGAAGTTTCTCGACGGCACGCTTGTCCCGACGCACTGGCACGCGCGCGATGACGAGACCCTGATCGTGGAGCTGACGCAGGTGAAGGGGATCGGGCGCTGGACGGCCGAGATGTTTCTGATGTTCCACCTCTTCCGTCCCGACGTGCTGCCGCTCGCCGACCTCGGCCTGCAGCGCGCGATACGCCTGCATTACAACCGCGGTCGGGCCCTGTCCGACGCGCGCATGCGCAGGATCGGCGCGACCTGGGCTCCGTGGCGCTCCGTCGCGACGTGGTACCTGTGGCGGTCGCTCGATCCGATACCTGTGGAGTATTAACGAAAAAGGTGTCAGGAACCTTTTCCAGGTGCTCCAAGTGCCCCTATGGATAAGTAAAGGTTCCTGACACCTTTTTCCCATTCGTGATATCCGCGCTCGGCGCCGCACTTCCTGCTCACCCAGGCGCTGGAGGACGGGGACCGTCTACGAGGACGCGACCCGGTCCGGAGTGCTGCGCGCTATCCCTGTGGCAACCGAAAAGTAATCGGTCCTTCCGCCTCACACTTGCGACTGAAGGATGCCGTCCACGAGCCGCAGGATGCGGTCGGCACGGCGCGCGATGTCGGGGTCGTGCGTCACCACCACGAGGCTCGTGCCAGCGCTCCGATTCAATTCGAGCATCAACTCGAACACCGCTTCCGCGGTGTGCCGGTCGAGATTGCCGGTCGGCTCGTCCGCCAGCACGCAGGCGGGTCGGGTCACGAGCGCTCGTGCCAGCGCGGCGCGCTGGCGCTCGCCGCCCGAAAGCTCTCCCGGACGATGCGTCAGCCGGTGCTCGAGGCCGACCTGCCGCAGCATGCCCGCCGCCTCGCCGTACGCTGCATCCCGTTCCATGCGCCGCACGAGGAGCGGCATCGCCACGTTCTCCAGCGCCGAGAACTCCGGCAGCAGATGGTGGAACTGATAGACGAAGCCGAGCGCCCGGTTGCGCGTGGCGCCGCGCCCGCTCTCGTCCTGGCGGCTCAAATCCTCCCCGAGCACGCGCACCTCACCCTGCGTTGCGTCGTCGAGCCCCCCGAGCAGGTGGAGGAGCGTGCTCTTGCCCGAACCCGAGGCCCCGACGATGGCGACGCGCTCGCCTCGAGCGACGTCGAGATCGACGCCCAGCAGCACCGGCACCTCGACCTTCCCCTGCAAGAAAGTCTTGCGCAGGCCGCGGCACGTCAGCACCGGCCCATCCGCTGCGCCGGAATGACGGGTGACGGGTGACGATTGACGAGCGCTACTCATACCGCAGGGCTTCCGCGGGTTTCACTTTCGCCGCCCGCCAGCTCGGATAGATCGTCGCGAGCAGGGTGACCGCGAACGAAAACAATGCGGTCAGCAACACATCCGCCGCCTGCACCTCCGACGGCACATCGGAAATCAAGTAGACGTCCTTGGCGAAAAACTTGAAGCCGAACAGGTGTTCGATGAACGGCACCACCGTCTCGACGTTGAGCGCCAGCGAGATGCCGCCGATCAGCCCCAGGCCGGTGCCGACGAGCCCGATCACCGTGCCCTGGATGATGAAGATCTTCATGATGCTCGAGGGCGCCGCGCCGAGCGTCCGCAGGATGGCGATGTCCGCCTGCTTGTCGGTGACGACCATCACCAGGCTCGAGACGATGTTGATCGCCGCCACGATGATGATCAGGAACACGACGAAGAACATCATCCGCTTCTCGAGCTGCACCGCGCGCAGCAGGTTGCGATGCTGCTGGGTCCAGTCGCTGTCGTAGATGTCCGGCCCCAATGCCCGCGCGAGTTCGCGGCCCACCGTCCTGGATTGAAACAGGTCCTTCAATTTCAGCCGCACGCCCGATACGCCGTCGCCGAAGCGGAAGATTTTCTGCGCGTCCTCCAGGGCTACGAGTGCCAGACTGGAATCGAATTCCTGGTGATCGACCTCGAACACGCCCACGACCGTGAGCTGCCGCAACCGCGGCACGATCCCCGCCGGCGTCACCTGTCCTTGCGGCGCGACCAGCACCACTTTGTCCCCCAGTGCCGCCCCCAGCGCGCGCGAAAGATCGACGCCCAGCACGACGCCATACTCGCCCGGCTTCAGGTTTTCGAGACGCCCGTTCCTCATGTGCCGGCCGATGTCCGCAACCCGTTCTTCCTGGTCCGGGACGATGCCGCGCACGAGCACACCGCGCACCGCAGAGCCGTGGGTCAGCAGACCCTGGGCGTTGACGAACGGCGCGGTGGCGACCACCTGCTCGTGGCGCGCCGCCTGGGCCGCCACGCCCTGCCAGCCGGTCAACGAGCCGCCGGTGCCTCTCAACTCCAGGTGCGACGCGACGCCGAGTATCCGATTGCGGATTTCGCGCTGGAAGCCGTTCATGACCGACAGCACCGTGATCAGCACGATCATGCCGATCGCGATGCACACAACGGAAACGACGGAGACGAATGATACGAACTGGCTGCGGCGCCGGGCGCGCGTGTAACGCATCCCGATGAAGAATTCGTACGACAAGCGGCGATCCTGTCTCTCTCGTTGCGCGCGCCGGGGCGCGCGGTGGCCGGCGCTATTCTGACACAACGCAGGTCCGGAACGCGCCGGCGGCCATGCTAGACTCGAACCCGCGCGCCTCGCCGCTCATGCACTGCCACCTTCTCGTATCCGACCTCTTCTGGCCCGCCTCCGCCGGCGAAAATCCCTACCGCGGACTCGCGCTCCCTGCGCTGGAAACGCTGCTCGCGCGCGGCCGGCGCGGCAAGATCCCCGGCGCATCGGTCGAGCGCTGGCTCGCCGGCCGTTACAAGATGCCCGGCGACCTTCCGCTCGCGCCGGTCTCGCTGCGTGGCGACGGTGGCGAGCCCGGAGAGGACTGGTGGATGCGGGCCGACCCCGTTCATCTCAAGTTTCATGGCGACGGGCTGATACTGGCCGACGCCTCCCGGCTCGGCCTGACGCCGGAGGAATCCCGGGAATTCGTTGCCGCCCTCAATTCCCACCTGTCCGGTGAAGGGACTTCGTTCGTTGCGCCGCGCCCGCAGCGCTGGTACGTGCGGGCTGCCCGCGAGATGCGTCTTGTCACCACGCCGACATCGGAGGCGGCCGCGAGGAACGTGCAGGCGCTCCTGCCCCAGGGCGAAGACGGAGCGCGCTGGCGCAGGATCATCAACGAAGCGCAGATGCTGCTGCACCAGCATCCCTGCAACGAAGCGCGGGAGCAACAGGGCCGTCTCGGCGTCAACAGCATCTGGGTGTGGGGCCCGGGACGTGATTGCAAGGTGGCGGCGGCCTACGACGGTATCTGGGCCGACCACCCTGTCGCAACCGGGCTGGCGGCAGCCAGCGGCAGCGCGAGCTGGCCCCTGCCCGCCTCGGGCGAGCCGCTTCTCGGATCGCGCCACATCGGAACCCACCTCGTAGTGCTGACACTGCCCGCGACGGCGTACGGCGAGGCCGCGGAGTGGCGCGACGCGCTCACGTTCCTGGAGCGGTCGTGGTTCAGCGTGCTGCTCGCCGGGCTGCGGGACTCCGCGCTCGAATCGCTAACGCTGCACGGACTGGGCCCTGATCACGGCCATACATCGGTCCTGACGCGACGGGGCTGCCTGCACTTCTGGCGGATCCGCCGCCCCCTGCACGCCTATGCCGCCTGACACCGCGCCCGCCATCACGACACGCGCGGCGCGGCCCGAGATCGTCGAGCAACTCGTGCGAGAAGGGTTGGCACCGCTCCTCGCACGTCTCTGCGCAAGCCGTGGCGTCACTTCCGCGCGCGACCTCTCCTCCGATCTCGAGCGGCTTGCAGTTCCCGATTCCATGCTCAATCTGCGAACGATGGCGGTGCTGCTTGCCGACGCCATTTCCTCGCGCCGGAGATTGCTCATCGTCGCCGACTACGATGCCGACGGCGCCACCGCATGCGCGGTCGGCCTGCGGGCGCTGCGCGCTTTCGGCGCCGCCGTCGACTACCTGGTGCCGAACCGGTTCGAATACGGCTACGGCCTCTCCCCCGAGATCGTCCGCCTCGCCCACGCGCAATCCCGTCCCGACATCCTCATCACGGTGGACAACGGCATCGCGAGCTTCGAAGGCGTCACCGAGGCGAGCCGCCTCGGGATGGAAGTGCTGATCACCGATCATCACCTGCCGGCGGAGCGCCTCCCCGAGGCGACGTGCATCATCAATCCCAATCAGCCCGGTTGCGGATTCCCGAGCAAGCATCTTGCCGGCGTCGGCGTGATGTTCTACCTGATGCTTGCCCTGCGCGCCGAGCTCCGCAAGCGCGGGCGTTCCGAGGGCGACCCTCATCCCCGTCCCTCCTCCCTGAGGGCGATCCCGCCGAGGCAGCAATCGAGGACCCAACCTGGCTGAGCTGCTGCCGCTGGTGGCGCTCGGCACCGTCGCTGACGTAGTCACGCTCGACCACAACAACCGAATCCTGGTGCAACAGGGTCTGAACCGGATCCGCGCCGGCCGCGCGCAGTCCGGCATCGTGGCGATGTTCCAGCTTGCGGGACGGGACCCGGCCCGCGCCACCGCACGCGACCTGGGCTTCATTGTGGCGCCGCGTTTGAATGCCGCGGGCCGACTGACCGACATGGCGCTCGGCATCGAATGCCTCGTGACGGATGACGCGGAGCGCGCCCGCTCGATCGCAGTCGAGCTTGACCGGCTGAACCGCGAACGCCGTGCGATCGAATCCAGCATGAACGAGGACGCGACGGCCGCGCTCGAAGCACAGCAATTCGGCGAGACCTGCACCCTGAGCCTGTTCGATCCCGCCTGGCACCAGGGAGTAGTCGGTATCGTGGCCGGGCGCATCAAGGACCGCTTTCACCGGCCGGTCATCGCGTTCGCGCGCGGAAGCCCGGGCGAGATCCGGGGCTCGGGCCGCTCCATCCCGGGCCTGCATCTGCGCGACGCGCTCGACCGGATAGCCGTGCGCAACCCCGGCTTGATCCTGAAATTCGGCGGTCACGCCGCGGCCGCGGGACTCACGCTGCGCGAGCCGGACTTCGGGCGCTTCCGGCAGGCTTTCGAAGAAACGGCGCAGTCGCTGCTCACGCCGGCCGACCTCGAGCACGTCATCGAGACGGATGGGACGCTCGAATCAGGAGACCTCACCCCGGAAACCATCACGCTGCTGTCGGCACCGGTCTGGGGACAGGGCTTTCCGGCGCCGCGCTTCTGCGACGAGTTCGAGGTCATGGCGCAGCGCGTGGTGGGCGAGCGTCATCTCAAGCTCACGCTCGAGCGCGCCGGGAAAGCCATCGACGCCATCCGCTTCAACTGTGCGGGCGAAGCGCCGCGCCGGATCCGGGCCGTATACCAGCCCGCCCTCAATGAATACAACGGCCGCGTCTCCGTCCAGCTCACGATTGAGCACTGGGACGAGATTTAGCGAGGGCGAGCCGGGGTTTCGAGAAGCATGCCTTCGAGTTGGCGAGCAACCGGTTGAATTTGCAACCCGAAGTGGTCATCCACGTGTAGACTCCCAGGTTGATTGTCTTGCCAATTTTTTTCCAAATACTTACATGAAACATACCCACTACATACGGCAGAGCTACTTGTTCTGCATGTATCGAAACCATGTTCTTGGCATCCAGAAATATCTGACTGGAAGGAATGTCCTGGAAGTGGGCCCGAACAAAGGCGCTCTGTTTGCGAAATACTATCCACAAACCAAGAAATACACCCTGCTCGAACCCAACGGTTATTTCGAAAAATACTATATCAAGCTTCAGAAAAAACACCCGAATCTTCATTACAAGATCGGCGACTTTGAGTCATTCAGCGCTGACGAGAAATTCGATACGATCGTAATGATGGCCGTGATATCCCACATCAAGGGGGACTCGCTGGACATATTCCGCAAGATTGATTCCTTGTTGAACAAGAACGGCTTCCTGATCATCGAGACCAACAATACAAAAAGAAATCTGGAGGTATACGCTCATTGCGATCGAAACTACGAGAAGATCGAAGCCAAGGCTTCCTACGGCGGAATCATGAAGTGGCTGAAGATCGACTACAGGGACGTATTGATCTACAGGAAAGCCTGACCGGTGCAACTCAAGAAGCTGCTCAAGAAGAACTTTATTACCGTGGTCGACGGTAAGAAGGAGGTCATCAAAGTACTTGAAACTCCGTTCGGGCCACTTACGAGAATGTGGTGCAGGCATGAAGCGGAATGTCTTTTGAAATTAGCCAAACTGGGTTTTGCGAACGCGCCGAAACTCATCCGCACAACCGGCAATAGCCTTACCATGGAGAAGATCGAAGGGACATCCCTGCGCGACCGTGAATGCATCGATGAACAGCTTTTTCTTCGTGTCATGGATGTTGTTCGTGAATTTCACGGCTTGGGATTTGCCCATGGAAATCTTCGTCCCGGCAACATACTGATCAAAGAGGGCGGCGAACCGGTCTTGATAGACTTCGAGACATGCTGTCAGATGCACAATCCACTGTTCTACCTCGCAAGGTTCAGCGACTACGTGAGGTTGCACTTGTTATGGAAATCGCGTGTCGTGCAGTCCAATCCGGAACGGGTGAGGACGAAGTTTCCGCGCTACCTGTCGCTGGCCATGTTCGTCATGACTCCAGTCAGCAGGCTTTATGGTGCCCTGATGTCTGCCAAGAAGAGGTTGCGAAAGGCTCTCAAGGTTTCTGCTGAGAAAAGAGATGCGCCATCCAGATCGGAGAGCGCGCACGCGGGTCCCATGGCAGACGTTGGGCGGCGTAACCTGATCGGCGGGAAGGCGAATGACAACAACTGAGGAGCTCGCATGCCACGCATTCCGTACATCGATCCGGTATCGGTGACCGACCGCGAAATCCTCGGCTACCTGGATCGGGCGCGCCGCGAGGGCGCGCCCCGGCCCGAGAGCCAGGCGATCCGCGCGCACAACCCGGCCGTCATCCGGGCGTTCTCGCAGGCGTGGGACATGACGTTCCGGCATGGCGTCTGCGATCACCGGATCAAGGAACTGTGCCGGGTCTACGTCTCGCAGTCGATCGAATGCGAGTACTGAGGCGTCCAGCGCTCCGTCCAGGCTGGACGGAAAGGCTTGAGCGAAGACCAGTACAGTGAGCTCCTGAAGTTCGCGACCTCGACGAAGTTCAGCGAGCGCGAGAAGGTGGCGCTGACCTACGCGAGCGCCATCATCTGGAACTCCGAGATCGCGGACGATGCGCTGTGGGCAAAGCTCCACGAGCACTTCACTGTCCCGGAGCTGGTCGAGCTGGGGTTCTTTATCGCGCTCACGTTCGGCCAGCAGCGGTGGATCAAGACGCTCGGCATCGGGCATGGAGAGGTGCTGGCCGGCACGACCGCGGGCCTCGCGCCGGCGACGGTCACGAAGGAAACGATATAATCGCGCCATTTCGGGACCGATCCATGGAAGCGGAACGCATCAACGCCATCTCCCGGCGCCTCGCGGACGTCGCCGGCCGCGCCGCAGAGCTGCGGAGGTATCTTTGACTTCGAGGCCAAGGAACGCCGGCTGACCGAGGTCGCCAAGCTCGCGGAAGACCCCGCCGTGTGGAGCGACAGCAAGCGCGCCCAGGAGCTCGGCCGGGAACGCAAGTCCCTCGAATCGCTGATCCAGACCTTCGGCCGGATCGACTCCGGATTGCGTGACGCCAGCGAGCTGTTCGAGATCGCGAAATCCGAGCGCGACGATGCGACGCTCGCCTCCATCGAAATCGACGCGCAGGGACTCGAGAAGACGGTGGCGGACATGGAGTTCCGCCGCATGTTCTCGAACCCCATGGACCCCTCGAACTGCTTTCTCGACATCCAGGCGGGCTCGGGCGGCACGGAAGCGCAGGACTGGGCGCAGATGCTCGAGCGCATGTACCTGCGCTATTGCGAGCGCAAGGGCTTCCGCGTCGAGCTCCTCGAGGAGTCGCCCGGCGAGGTCGCCGGCATCAAGAGCGCCGCGCTCAAGGTGAACGGCGACTACGCCTACGGGCATTTGCGCACGGAGACCGGGGTGCACCGGCTGGTGCGGAAATCGCCGTTCGATGCCAACAAGCGCCGCCACACGTCCTTCGCGAGCGTCTTCGTCTATCCCGAGGTGGACGAGACGATTGAGGTCACCATCAACCCGGCCGACCTGCGCGTGGACACGTTCCGCGCCTCGGGCGCCGGCGGCCAGCACGTCAACAAGACCGACTCGGCAATCCGCATCACGCATCTCCCGACCAATATCGTCGTGCAGTGCCAGAACGACCGCTCGCAGCACCGCAACCGGGCGGAGGCGATGGCGATGCTGAAGTCGAAGCTCTACGAGCTGGAGTTCCGCAAGCGCCAGGAGGAGAAGCAGGCGCTGGAGGACGCCAAGACCGACATCGGCTGGGGCCACCAGATCCGCTCCTACGTGCTCGACCAGTCGCGCATCAAGGATCTCCGCACCAACGTCGAGATCGGCAACACTCAGGCAGTCCTCGACGGCGATCTCGACGAGTTCATCGAAGCGAGTCTGAAGCGCGGGGTCAGGTAGTGGACGACGACAACAAGCTCGTGGAGGAACGCCGCGCGAAGCTCAAGCTGCTCCGCGAGCAGGGGTTCGCCTTCCCCAACGACTTTCGGCGCGAGCATCTCGCCGCCGACCTCCAGACCCGCTACGGCAAACTCGAAAACGCCGCGCTCGAAGCGACCCCGGTCAAGGTGACGATCGCCGGCCGCATCCTGCTGAAGCGCGTGATGGGAAAGGCGAGCTTCGCGACCGTTCGCGACGGCTCCGGCGCGATCCAGATTTTCGTCTCCGACAGCGACACCGGCGAGGCGGCGCACGCGGCGTTCAAGCACGGCGACATCGGCGACATCATCGGCCTCGAGGGAGAGCTGTTCCGCACCCGCACCGGCGAGCTCACGGTGCGCGCCCGCATGCTGCGGCTCCTCGCCAAGTCGCTACGCCCGCTGCCGGAGAAATTTCACGGGCTGACCGACTCCGAGCTCAAGTACCGCCAGCGCTACGTCGATCTCATCGTCAACGAGAGCACCCGGGGCGTCTTCCTCACGCGCTCGCGCATCGTTCACGCGATCCGCGGCTTCCTGCTCGGCGAGCGGTTCCTGGAGGTGGAGACCCCCATGATGCAGCCGATCCCGGGCGGAGCCGCGGCGCGCCCGTTCGTGACTCATCACAACGCGCTCGATCTCGATCTCTTTCTGCGCATCGCGCCCGAGCTCTACCTCAAGCGGCTGTTGGTGGGGGGCTTCGAGCGCGTGTTCGAGATCAACCGCAACTTCCGGAACGAAGGCATCTCCACCAGGCACAATCCCGAGTTCACGATGCTCGAGTTCTACGCGGCCTACACCGACTACGAGTACATGATGGCCGTGATTCCGCGCATGCTCGCCGACGCCGCGCAGGCGGCCCTGGGAAGCACGCGTTTCACCTACCAGGGCAACGAAATCGACCTCGCCCGGCCGTACGAGCGGCTCACCATCACGCAGGCGATCCGGAAGCACCACCCGTCGGCCACCGACGCCCTGCTCCACGACCGCTCCGCCCTGATCGCGCGGTTGAAGGAACTCGGCATCGCCTACCGCCCGGCGGACGGCATCGGCGGACTGCAGCTCACTCTCTTCGAGAACACCGTCGAGGACAAGCTGATCCAGCCCACCTTTATCGTCGATTACCCCACCGAGGTGTCGCCCCTGGCGCGTGCGAGCGCGCGCAATCCCGATATCACCGAGCGCTTCGAGCTCTACATCGCGGGGCGCGAGATCGCCAACGGCTTCTCCGAGCTGAACGACCCCGAGGACCAGGCCGAGCGCTTCGCGCGCCAGGCCCGCCAGAAGGAAGCGGGCGACGCGGAGGCGATGCACTACGACGCGGACTTCATACGCGCGCTCGAATACGCCATGCCGCCCGCCTCCGGAGCCGGGATCGGGATCGACCGGCTGGTGATGCTGTTCACCGACAGCCCTTCGATCCGCGACGTGATCCTCTTCCCCCTCCTCCGCCCCGAATGACGCGCCTCGCCGCTCACGACTGACCACTCTCCACCTGCTCCCTGCCGGACGTTATGGACCAGCCTCTTTGGCAGCCCACTCCCGGACGCGTCGCCGCCGCCAACCTGACGGCGTTCATCGGCCACGTGCGCGGCCGCTGGGGCGCGGCGATCGACGATTACGCGGGGCTGCACCGATGGTCCGTTACCGAGCCGGAGCGATTCTGGCGCTCCGTCTGGGAATTCTGCGGGGCGATCGGCGATGCCGGCGACGGACCGGCGCTCGTTGACGGCGACCGGATGCCGGGCGCGCGCTGGTTCCCGAACGCGCGGCTCAACTTCGCGGAGAACCTGCTGCGGCGCCGCGACCGCTCGCCCGCCATCGTGTTCTGGGGCGAGGACCGGCTGAAGAGCACGGTCACCTGCGCCGAGCTCTACTCCGAAGTTTCGCGCCTGTCGCAGGCACTGCGCGACGCGGGCGTCAGGCCCGGCGACCGCGTCGCCGGCTACATGCCGAACGTTCCGGGAACGATGATCGCAATGCTGGCGACGACGAGCCTCGGCGCCGTCTGGTCCTCCTGCTCGCCGGATTTCGGGGTGCAGGGCGTGCTCGACCGCTTCGGCCAGATCGAGCCCCGGGTGCTGTTCGCCGCGGACGGGTATTTTTACAACGGCAAGACGATCGACGTGCTGCCGCGCCTTGTGGAGATCGCGGAGCGCCTGCCGTCAGTCGAAAAGATCGTCGTCGTGCCGTACACGCAGCCGCGGCCCCGCATCTCGCACATCCCCCGTGCGATCAATGTCCACGACCTGATGGCGCCCTACCGCCCGCGCGAGATCCGGTTCGAGCGGTTTCCCTTCGACCATCCGCTCTTCATCATGTATTCCTCGGGCACGACGGGCGCGCCCAAGTGCATCGTGCACGGCGCCGGCGGCACGCTGCTGCAGCACCTGAAGGAGCACCAGCTGCACGTCGACTTGAAGCCCGGAGAGCGCTTGTTCTACTTCACGACCTGCGGCTGGATGATGTGGAACTGGCTTGCTTCCGCCCTCGCCTCGCGCGCCGTAATCGCCCTCTACGACGGCTCGCCGCTCATTGCCGGCGGCCGCATCCTGTTCGACTACGCCGACGCCGCGCGCGTGTCGGTGTTCGGCACTTCGGCGAAGTTCATCGACAGCGCCGCCAAGGCGGGACTCCGGCCGCGCCTGTCGCACCGGTTGACGGCCCTAAAGGCGCTGCTTTCGACCGGCTCCCCGCTCGTGCCGGAGGGCTTCGATTACGTCTATCGCGAAGTGAAGGGCGACCTGCACCTCGCCTCGATCTCGGGCGGCACCGACATCATTTCCTGCTTCGTACTCGGGAACCCGACCTCCCCGGTCTGGCGCGGCGAAATACAGGGCCCCGGCCTCGGCATGAAGGTCGAGGTGTTCGACGACAGCGGGCATGCAGTGCAAATGCAGAAGGGCGAGCTGGTATGCACCGCGCCGTTCCCGTCCATGCCGGTCGGATTCTGGAACGATCCCGGGGGCGCCAAGTACCGCGCCGCCTATTTCGAGAAGTTCCCCGGCGTGTGGTGTCACGGCGATTACATCGAGCGGACCGGCCATGATGGTTACGTCATCTACGGGCGCTCCGACGCCGTGCTCAACCCCGGCGGGGTGCGCATCGGCACCGCGGAGATCTACCGCCAGGTCGAGAGCCTCGACGAGGTGGTCGAGAGCCTCGTCATTGGCCAGGACTGGCCTCCAGACCGGCCCACCGACGTGCGCGTCGTGCTGTTCGTGCGGCTGCGCGACGGCATCCGGCTCGACGACTCGCTCGTGGAGAAAATCAAGCGCGCCATCCGCGACAACGCCACGCCGCGCCATGTGCCGGCAAAGATCGTGCACGTCCCGGACATCCCACGCACGCGCAGCGGCAAGATCGTCGAGCTCGCGGTGCGCAACGTGGTGCACGGCCGGCCGGTGAAGAATCTCGAGGCGCTGGCCAACCCGGAGGCGCTCGCTCACTACAAGGACCGGCCGGAGCTTGCGCAGTGACCGCGCTCGCCCTGGCACTCATTCTCGCCGCCGCCTTCATCCACGCCAGCTGGAATTACTTTCTCAAGCGCTCCGGCGGCGGGACGGTGTTCGTGTGGCTGTTCGCCACGCTTTCCGCGCTGATCTACGCGCCACTCGCGGCACTCGTCATCGGGTGGCAGCGCCCCGACTTCGGGTCGGTTCACTACGGGCTCATGTTTGCGAGCGCTGCGCTGCACACGGCCTACTACCTTCTGCTCGACCGCGGCTACCGGAGCGGCGATCTCTCGGTGGTCTACCCCCTCGCGCGGGGCACCGGCCCACTCATCACGATAGTGTGCGCCGTGCTGCTCCTGCAGGAGCGCCCCACCCCGATCGCGGTGACGGGCGCCCTGCTCATCGGCGGCGGCGCCATCGCGCTGACGGGCGATCCGCGCAAGTTGAGACAGTCCGGAAACCTGCACGCTGTCGGTTTTGCCCTGCTCACCGGTTGCATGATCGCGAGCTATACGCTGGTGGACAAGGTCGCGGTCGCGGCCTGGCTCATCCCGCCGCTGGTTCAGGATTGGGCCGCGAATCTGGGGCGGGTGCTGCTGATGACGCCGCTCGCCCTCAGGCTGCGCTCCGACATCGGCCCCACCTGGCGGCGCGCGAAAAAGGAAATCGTCGCGGTCGCGCTGCTCTGCCCGCTCTCCTACATCCTGGTCCTCACCGCGATGGTGTTCACGCCGGTGAGCTATGTCGCGCCGGCGCGCGAGGTCAGCATTCTCGTCGCCGCATTCATGGGGACTCAGCTCCTCGCCGAGCGCGACGCCGCGCGCCGCCTCGCCGCGGCGGCCGCGATGGTGGCGGGGATCGTCTGCCTCGCGCTCGGGTGGGTAGCGCTACCAGGTCCAGACCCGCCACCACGAACTGCCGGCAGCGGTGTCCCCCTTGAGGTATTTGCTGTCGGGGAAGTTCTTCTTCATTACACGCTCGGCGTCGTCCCGCAGGTCCTTCAGGCCGAGCTTGTCATAGGCGGAAACCAGAATCACGAGCCCCTCCTCGTTGGCCGGCGCCCGCGGGTAGGAGTTGAGCGAGTATTGGGCGCGATTGGCGGCCGCGACGTAGGCCCCGCGCTGCATGTAATAGCGCGCGACGTGGATCTCGTGCGAGGCCAGCGCGTTCACCAGGTACTGCATGCGCGCAACGGAATCCGGTGCGTAGCGGCTCTCCGGAAAGCGCGTGACCAGCTCCTTGAACGACTCGAACGAGTCGCGCGCCGCCTTCGGGTCGCGCTCGGTCAGGTCCTGACCGCTGAACCAGCCCGCCCAGCCCGGATCCTCGATGAAGTTGGCGAGGCCTTTCAGGTAAAAGGCGTAATCGACGCTGGGATGGTTGGGATGAAGCTTGATGAAGCGATCGGCGGCGGTGACCGACTGCGCCGGCTCGTTGTCCTTGTAGTAGGCGTAGGCGATCTCGAGCTGGGCCTGCTGCGCGTAGCGCCCGTAGGGATAGCGCGCCTCGAGCTTTTCGTAGAGCTTGACCGCCTGCTCGTAGTTGCCGTTGTTGAGGTTATCCTTGGCCTCCGAGTAGAGCTTCTCCGCCGACCAGCCCTTGGTCTCGTCGTCCGCATCGGGGAACAGGCCGCACCCCGCGACGAGCGCGCCGAGAACTAGGGCTACACTATAACGGACGATGAGCATGGCGGCCTCCGAAAATTATAGCCGAAGCATTTCCGCGCCTGTGCCGGTGAAAATCACCGCGCCCCGCGCCTGCGCCGGCATGCGATTGGACCAGGCGCTCGCGAAGTTGTTGCCGGAATTCTCGCGCAGCCGCCTCGCGCGCTGGGTGCGATCCGGCCGGGCGACCGTCGATGGCCGCGCCGCGCTTCCCCGGCAAAAGGTGCGCGGCGGCGAGGTGATTGAGCTCGCGCCCCTGCCCGAAGGCGCGGAGCTCGCGCACCGGCCGGAGGACATCCCGCTCGACGTCGTGTTCGAGGACGCGACGCTGCTCGTCGTGAACAAGCCCGCGGGGCTCGTCGTGCATCCCGGCAGCGGCAACTGGCAGGGCACGCTGTTGAACGCCCTGCTGCGGCACGCGCCGGAGCTCGCCGGCGTCCCGCGCGCGGGCATCGTGCACCGCCTCGACAAGGACACCAGCGGCCTGCTGGTGGTGGCGAAGACGCTTCCGGCACAGACGAGCCTCGTGCGCCAGCTCCAGGCGCGCACCGTGAAGCGCGAATACCTCGCGGTTGCAAACGGGCGCGTCGCGCGCGACGGCCGGATCGAGGCGCCGATCGGGCGCCACCCGGTCAGGCGCACCAAGATGGCGGTGGTCGCGCGCGGCCGGCCGGCGGTCACCCATTATCAGGTCCTCGAGCGTCATGCGGGCGCGAGCGTCCTCCGCTGCCGGCTCGAAACCGGGCGCACCCACCAGATCCGGGTGCACCTCGCCTCCCTCGGCCACCCGCTCATCGGCGACTCGACCTACGGCCGGCGCGGCGCCATTCCGTTTCCGCGCCAGGCGCTGCACGCCGAGCGGCTCGAGCTGATTCATCCCGGGACCGGAAAAGCAATGAGCTGGCAGGTTGATCCCCCCGCCGACATGAAGCAGTTGATATCCGCGTTGCGGCGCGCAACCAAAGCACCACGCATTTAGAAATGAAATCCCCGCACCCGGACTGGATCGTGCCCGACTGGCCCGCGCCGGCGAGCGTCAGGGCGCTCATCACGACCCGCGCTGGAGGCGTCAGCGCCGGGCCGTTCGCGAGCTTGAACCTGGGCCTGCGCACGGGCGATGACCCGCAGGCCGTCGCCGCGAACCGCGCCAGGCTGAGCTCGCTCCTGCCGCGCGAGCCGGGATGGCTGCGTCAGGTGCATGGCTCGCGCGTCGTGGATGCAGACACGCTGAGCGATACGCCCGAGGCGGATGCCGCCGTCGCGCGCCGCCCCGGCACCGTGTGCGCAGTCCTGATCGCCGACTGCATACCCGTGCTGCTGGCCGACCAGGAGGGAACGACGGTTGGGATCGCCCACGCCGGGTGGCGCGGCCTTGCCGCGGGTGTGATCGAAAGCACCGTTCGAGCCATGGCGGGCGATCCCGGCGGCCTCGTCGCCTACCTCGGCCCGGGCATCGGTCCTGCGGCCTTCGAAGTGGGCAATGAAGTGCGCGACGCGTTCCTCGCGCGCGATGCCGGCGCGACGGGCGCGTTTACGCCGCATGTGGCCGGCAAGTGGCTGGCCGATCTATTCCTCCTCGCACGCCGGTGCCTGCGCAACGCCGGGGTCGGCGAGATCCACGGCGGAACGCTCTGCACCTATTCCGACGCGCAACGGTTCTTCTCGTACCGCCGCAACCGCATCACCGGGCGCATGGCGGCGCTCATCTGGCGCACCGGCTGACGCTGCGCGATGCCGTATAATTTCGCGCTTCCTCTCGAATTCCTCAGTGGCTGAACGATGACGCTCGCGTGGATACTGGCCGCGACCGTGGCGGGCGGCGTGCTTTCGGTCCTCGCCGCGGCCGCGATCGCCCTCAGCGCGCGCGTGTCGTGGATTCCGATATTGATCAGCTACGCGGTGGGGACGCTGCTCGGCGCCGTGTTTCTCGACCTGATGCCTCAGGCCTTCGGGCGTGCAGCGAGCATGGAGAGCATGGCTCTCACCATCCTTGTCGGCATTCTGCTGTTCTTCGTGCTGGAGAAGCTGGTGCTGTGGCGCCACTGCCACGTCGAGCAATGCGAGGCGCACGACCCCCCGGTCGCGGCGCACCACGATCACGGCCGCAGCGGCTCGATGATCATGGTCGGCGACACCTTCCACAACTTCGTGGACGGCGTCCTGATCGCGGCCGCGTTCCTTGCCGACCGCGACCTGGGCATCGTGACGGCGGTCGCCATCATTGCCCACGAGATCCCGCAGGAAGTCGGCGATTTCCTGATCCTGCTGCATTCCGGCTTCAGCAAGAGCCGCGCGCTGCTGTTCAACCTGCTCTCGAGCCTGGCCATGGTGCTGGGCGGCGTGCTCGGCTACCTTGCGCTGGAAGGCGTCCAGGACTGGATACCGCCGCTGCTCGGCCTCGCCGCCGCCAGCATGCTCTACGTGTCGGTGGCCGACCTGATCCCCGGCCTGCACAAGCGCCCGGAGCTCCAGGCAACGCTGCAGCAGGTGGTGCTGATCGTGCTCGGGGTCGCCACCATCTGGCTCGTCGGCGAACTGATGCATAACCACGTCTAGAACCACGCGCACACGTGACCCCCGCGCCCGATGACACGGATGCCGCGCGCCCAGCCATCGACGCGCTGCACCGCCGCCTGATCGAGGGCGTGCTGGAGCCGCTCGGGCTCGAATCCTCCGTCGCCACGGCAGAGCTCATGAACGCGCTCGCGGCCGGCCTTGCGCAAGACAGCGGGCGCCTGGCGGAGCTCCAGAATCGCCACTACCGCAAGCGGCTCGATCTCTGGGCGGCCTATGCGTTGAACCGGCCGGAAGCGCCGCCGCAGCCGGTCATCGAGCCTGATCCCGCCGACCGGCGCTTTCGTGCTCCGGAGTGGAAGACGCAGCCCTGGTTCGCCTTCACCGAGCAGTCTTACCTCCTGGCGGCCGAATGGCTGCGCGAGATCATCGCCATCGCAAAGCTCGAGCCCCATGCCAAGCGGAAGCTCGAGTTCTTCACGCGCCAGTACATCGACGCCATGTCGCCGGCCAACTTCCCGTGGAGCAATCCCGAGGCGCTCAAGCTCGCCGCCGAGACCGACGGCGAGAGCGTGAACCGCGGCCTGCGCAACCTCGCCGCCGACCTCGACAAGGGCATGATCTCGATGACCGACGAGTCCGCCTTCGAGGTCGGCCGCAATCTCGCCATCTCGCCTGGCGCGGTGGTGTACGAGAACGACTTCATGCAGTTGATCCAGTACCGGGCGTCCACGGAGAAAGTGTTCGAGCGCCCGCTGGTCATGATTCCGCCGTGCATCAACAAGTACTACATCCTCGACCTGCAGCCCGAGAACTCCTTCGTGCGCTACGCCGTCGAGCGCGGCCACACCGTGTTCATGGTGTCCTGGCGCAACATGCCGCCCGCCATGGGGCGCGCGACATGGGACGACTACCTGCAGCACGGCGTGATCCGGGCGCTCGCGGTCGCGCGGCAGATCTGCGGCGCCGAGAAGGTGAACGCCCTCGGCTTCTGCGTCGGCGGCACCCTCCTCGGCGCCGCGCTCGCGGTGCTGCGCGCGCAGGGTGACGAGCGCGTGGCGAGCCTGACGCTCCTCGCCACCATGCTCGACTTCAGCGACACCGGCGAGCTTGCCGTGTTCGTGGACGAGACCTACGTGCGCCAGCGCGAGCGGGAATTCGCGGACGGGGGCGTGCTGCACGGGCGGGTGCTCGCTCTCACGTTCGCGAGCCTCCGAGCGAACGACCTCATCTGGAACTACGTGGTGAGCAACTACCTCAAGGGGGGCACCCCCGAGCCTTTCGACCTGCTCTACTGGAACGGGGACAGCACCAACCTGCCCGGGGCGATGTACGTGTACTACCTCCGCAACACCTACCTCGAGAACAACCTGACGGGTGCCGGCGAAACTCGCGATGCTCGGCGTGCCCGTGGACCTCGGGCGGGTGGACATGCCCGCCTACGTGCTGGCGACGCGGGAGGACCATATCGTGCCCTGGCGCACCGCTTTTGCCAGCACGCGACTGCTTGGAGGTAGAATCGAATTCGTCCTGTCGGCGAGCGGGCACATCGCCGGCGTGATCAATCCGGCGTCGAAGAACCGCCGCAATTTCTGGCTCAATCCGCAAGCCGGAGCAGGAACCGGACCGCTGGCTCGCCACGGCGAAGTCCCAGCCGGGAAGCTGGTGGAAGCACTGGGGAGACTGGCTCGCGGCCTTCGGCGGGCACGAGATCGCGGCTCGCGGCCAGCTCGGAAACGCGCAATACCGGGAGATCGAGCCCGCCCCGGGGCGCTACGTCAAGGAAAAATGCGGTTGAGCCGCCGGCGAGCGGCGGGCAATGAGTAACGGGAAACCAGCAACGCAGGAGGGACGAACATGGCACAGCGAGTGGCGGTCGTAACCGGCGGCATGGGCGGGATCGGCGAGGCGATCTGCATGGTCCTCGCCAAGGCCGGGCATCGCGTCGTGACGACGTACTCGCCCGGGAACACCCGGTCCGCGGAGTGGCTGAAGGACATGAAGGCGAAGGGCTTCGAGTTCCACGCGGTGCAGGTCGAAGTCGCCGATTACGATTCCTGCCAGAAGGCGGCGGCCCGGATCCAGAAGGAGGTCGGCCCGATCGACATCCTCGTCAACAACGCCGGCATCACCCGCGACGCATCGTTCCGGAAGATGGGCAAGCCCGATTGGGACGCGGTTCTGCGCACCAATCTCGACAGCGTGTTCAACATGACCAAGCCGGTGTGCGACGGCATGACGGAGCGCGGGTGGGGACGCATCATCAATATCTCCTCGATCAACGGCCAGAAGGGCGCGTTCGGGCAAACCAACTATTCCGCGGCCAAGGCCGGCATGCACGGCTTCACGAAAGCGCTCGCGCTGGAGACCGCGCGCCGCGGGGTGACCGTGAATACCGTTTCGCCCGGCTACATCGGCACAAAGATGGTGCTGGCGGTTCCCAAGGACGTTCTCGACACCAAGATCATTCCCCAGATCCCGGTCGGGCGCCTCGGCCGGCCCGAGGAAGTCGCCGCGCTGGTCGCGTACCTGTGCACCGAGGAGGCAGGCTTCGTCACCGGCGCGAATTTCGCCATCAACGGCGGCCAGCACATGTACTAGGATTGATGCCTTGCACAAGATTATTGCTGCGCAACGGCCCGCGCGCGTTGCCTAGAGATTTACCGATATTTTTCAAACCTTTACCTTGCAATCGCGCGGCCGCAGTGGAATAATGACAGCCCCTGGACGAGGGCCGCTCGCACATGGCGCAGCAATCGCGCATCATCAAGAA
Organism: uncultured beta proteobacterium; assembly: GCA_963699525.1. Lineage (GTDB taxonomy): Bacteria > Pseudomonadota > Gammaproteobacteria > Burkholderiales > SG8-41 > SG8-41. The sequence goes on from CAVOUI010000007.1 coordinate 107,696, forward strand.
ATACCCAAATCGCCGGCTTTACGATACCGAAACAAGCAGTTACATCACGCTTTCGGACGTGAAGAAGCTGGTCCTGGAGCAGGCGGACTTCCGCGTTGAAGATGCCAAGACCCACGAGGATCTGACGCGCAGCATCCTCCTGCAGATCATCCTCGAGGAAGAGAGCGCCGGCGCGCCGATGTTCTCGAGCGACATGCTGTCGCAGATCATCCGCTTCTACGGCAACGCCATGCAGGGAATGATGGGCAACTACCTCGAGAAGAACATCAAGACCTTCATCGACATGCAGAAGCGCCTGCAGGATCAATCGCGGCAGATGTACGGCGGGAACCCGATGCTCGGCGCCGAGGCCTGGAACGAATTCGTCAAGATGCAGGGGCCGGCGATCCAGGGCCTGATGGGCAGCTACCTCGAGCAGAGCGCCAACGCCTTCATGGAAATGCAGCAGCAGCTGCAGCAGCAGACCCGCAATCTGTTCGGAAACTTTCCCTTCCCCGGTTTCACCGGCGGCGGCCCGCGCCAGGCGGGCGAACCCAGAACACCGCAGTCGCCGGCGCATGACAGCGGCAAGAGCGAAGACGACAAGAGCAAGCCCTGATCGCAGCGCGGCGCGCCGCCGCTCCCGCGCGCGGGTTCCGAAGGTCGGGTTCGTCTCCCTCGGCTGCCCCAAGGCGCTGGTCGACTCCGAGCGCATCCTCACGCAGCTGCGGGCCGAGGGCTACCGGGTCGCGCCGACCTACGAGGATGCCGATCTCGTTGTCGTCAACACCTGCGGTTTCATCGAAAGCGCGATCGACGAGTCCCTGGGCGCGATCGGTGAAGCGCTCGCCGCGAACGGCAAGGTGATCGTCACCGGCTGCCTCGGTGCCAAGGGCGATATCGTCAGGAAAACCCACCCGCAGGTGCTGGCGGTCACCGGGCCGCACGCGACCGAGGCCGTGATGCGCGCGGTGCACGAGCATCTGCCGCAGCCGCACGACCCCTACGTCAGCCTGATCCCGCCCCAGGGCATCAAGCTCACGCCGGCACACTATGCCTACCTCAAGATCGCCGAGGGCTGCAACCACCGGTGCACGTTCTGCATCATTCCCGCGCTGCGCGGCGATCTCGTGAGCCGCCCGGTCGGCGAGGTCATGCAGGATGCGGAGAACCTGGTCGCGGCGGGCGTGAAGGAGCTGCTCGTCATCTCGCAGGACACGAGCGCCTACGGCGTGGACGTGAAGTACCGCACCGGCTTCTGGCGCGGCCGGCCGCTGAAGACCCGCATGACCGAGCTCGCCCGCGCGCTGGGCGAACTCGGGGCCTGGGTGCGACTGCACTACGTCTATCCCTATCCGCACGTCGACGAGGTCGTGCCGCTGATGGCGGAGGGCAGGCTCCTGCCCTACCTCGACGTGCCGTTCCAGCACGCGAGCCCGCGCATCCTCAAGCTGATGAAGCGCCCGGCGAGCGCCGAGGACAACCTGGCGCGCATCCGGCGCTGGCGCGAGCTCTGCCCGGACATAACCCTCCGCAGCACGTTTATCGCCGGTTTCCCGGGCGAGACCGAGGCCGAATTCGAAGAGCTCCTCGCCTTCCTGAAGGAAGCGCAGCTCGACCGCGTCGGCTGCTTTGCCTATTCCGCGGTCGAGGGCGCGGCCGCCAACACCCTGCCCGGCGCGGTGCCCGAAGCGGTGAAGCAGGAGCGCCGCGCGCGCTTCATGCTGCTGCAGGAAGAGATCAGTGCGCGCCGGCTCCGGCGCCGCGTCGGGAAGACTCTGACCGTGCTGGTGGACGAGGCCGGCCCGGAAGGAGCGGTCGCTCGATCGAGCGCCGATGCCCCGGAGATCGACGGCGTCGTCCGCATCGCCTCGGATCCGCGGCTCAAGGCCGGCGAATTCGCCGCGGTACGCGTCACGCGGTCGGACGCGCACGACCTGTGGGCCGAGGTTTCCTGAAGAAGGCGACGGCCTCCCCGGCGTCGTGCGTGAGCCTCATCGGCGGCAGGCTCGCCAGAACGCGCTTGCCGTAGCCGCGGGTGAGGAGGCGCGGGTCGCAGATCATCAGCACGCCGCGGTCGGACTCGTCGCGGATCAGCCGGCCGGCGCCCTGCTTCAGCGTGATCACCGCCTCCGGCAGCTGGTATTCGAGGAACGCATTGCGCCCCTCGCGGCTGATGGCTTCGATGCGCGCGGCCAGCACGGGATCGTCGGGCGGCGCGAACGGCAGCTTGTCGATCACGACCAGCGACAGCGCCTGCCCACGCACATCCACGCCCTCCCAGAACGAGTGGCTTCCCACCAGGACGGCATTGCCGAGGTCGCGGAAGCGCACCAGCATGTCCGAGCGCGACCCGTCCCCCTGCGCAAGCAGGGGAAAATCCCAACCGCGCTCCGCGAACGCGCGCTCGACCCGGTCCCGCCCGACCCGCATCGCGCGCAGGCTGGTGAAAAGCAGGAAGGCGCGTCCTCCCGCCGCCTCGATCAGCGGCAGTGCCGCCTCGATCACCGCTTCCGTGTGCTCGGGCGTGTTGGGCTCGGGCAGCCCGCGGGGCACATAGAGCAGGCCCTGCGCCTGCGAAATCGAACGGGCTGTCCCAGCGCGCGGTGCGGGCGTCGGCGATGCCCATCTGGCCGCAGTAGTAGCCGAAATCGCCGCCCACCGACAGCGTCGCGGAGGTGAAGATCCATGCGCGCGACGAGTCCTCGATCTGCCTGCGGAAGATCTCCGCGATCGAAAGCGGCGTTGAATTGAGCCGCAACGCGTGGCCGAAGATTTCCACCCACTTCACGCGCGCCTCGTCTACCCCGCTTCTCCAGCGTTCGAGCCGCTCGGCCGCCGACAGCGCGCGCTGCCAGCAGGCCGTGAGGCCTTCGCTGCGCTCCGCCTGGGTCTTCAATTCATGCGCCAGCCCATCGAGCGCGCTGATTGCCGCAGCCAGTCCCGCCTCGAACCGGACATTGCCGGAAAGAGAGCGCGCCGGCATACGACCGCTGTCCTCGGGAAAGACGAGCCTCAGGTCGCGCGCGGCCTGGTCGAGCTCCCGCGCCGTCTCGGGCAGCGGCGCGTAGTCCTTCGCCGCGGCGGCTCCCTCGAGCCGGGAATCGCGCGCGAGATCGATGAGCTGCGAGGTCGACACGCTTTCCCCGAAGAACATCCCCGCCGTCTCGGGAAGCTGGTGCGCCTCGTCGAAGATCACGGTATTGCAGGCGGGCAGCAACTCGGCTGCGCCTTCATCGCGCAGCACCAGGTCCGCGAAAAACAGGTGATGGTTCACCACCACCACGTCCGCCGCGAGCGCCTCGCGGCGCGCCTTCATCACGAAGCAGGCGTCGTAATGCTGGCATTTCGAGCCGAGGCAGTTCTCGCGCGTGGAAGTGACATAGGACCAGATCCCGGCATGCTCCGGCACCGCGGCGCAATCGGCCTTGTCGCCCGTCGGCGTGCCGCGCGTGAAGCGCTGGATTTCCACGAGGTGGCGCGCGTCCTCGCGCGCAGGGAACCTTGCGTCCTGCGCGGCCCGTTCGAGGTGGTGATGACAGACGTAGTTCGCGCGGCCCTTGAGCAGCGCCACGGTCACCGGCGCGCCGAGCGCACTGCGCACCGTGGGAATATCGCGATCGAACAGCTGGTCCTGCAGGGTCTTGGTGCCGGTCGAGACGATGACCTTGCCCCCCGTGAGGAGAGCCGGCACCAGGTAAGCGAAGGTCTTTCCGGTTCCGGTTCCAGCCTCAGCGACGAGCACACTCTTCGCCGCGATCGCTTCGGCCACCGCGCGCGCCATCTCCACCTGGAACGGCCGCGCGCGGAAACCGCGCACCGCCCGCGACAGCGGTCCGCGCCCGGAATAGATCGCGTCGAGATCAAGCACCTGCGGAGATTCAGGCCGCGACTAGCGGACTTCCTCGACCTTGACCAGCACGCGCCGGCTGTCCCGCGCCGTGGTCGCGGTGCGCCCGAGCAGGACCGATTGCTGTCCGCTCGTGTCCTGACCGATGCCGCCGATCTCCATCCACTCGCCGAGCCGGCCCGAAACGGAGGTGACGATGCCTTGGGTGCTGATGCCGCCTTGGGGCGATCTCACAAGCGCTTCACGCTGCGCGCTGATGTCGAGGGTCACGCGCTCGCCCGCCACGCGTGGGAGAACGTAGATGCCGCTCGCGGCCTCGCGGTATTGCGTCGTCTCCACGACTTGCTCCACCACGCGTCCCCCCACCACGGAGCGCTGGACCTGTCGCTCGCGCACGGGGGCCGACTGGCCGATGCGCAGATACGCCTCGCGCCCTTCCATGACCCGCACCGATTGCGTGTTGCGATCGCTCAACTCGCCGCTCTCTTCCAGCGCGCGCAGCCGCACGGTGTCGTCGCCGTCGCGCAGCACGGCGCTGCCCCCGCGTGGATCGGCGCGAGTACTGCCGGGCACCGTCACCCGTCCGTGTTCGCCGCCCACGCTGCCCGACGCCTCGGCCGCACTGCGGCTCCGGCTCACCTCGGCCTCCTGCCTCACGGTGATGACGAGCTGCCGCGGCGCCGTGTCGAGACGGGCGAGCACTCTCTTGATCTCGTCGAGGTTGGCGGGCGTGGTGCGGACCACGAGCTGGCCCTGGAAACCGCTGATGCTCCCCGCGGGCGCCAGCATGGGCTGAAGGATGGGGATGACCTCCGCCGCGGCGCGGTAGTGGAGCGGAATGACCTCCAGCACCGTTTGCTGCGCGTGCAGGCTGGTGTTCCGATAACTCCCGAGAGCATCGCGACGAGCGTAGCGGACAGCACTCCATGTCGAAGTGCGCGGCGCTGCAAGCAGGGAATCGACAGGACACTCGACAACAGTGTCATTCCGCCCGGTGACAGCCTCGCCATTTAGTGAGAATAATTCTCGTTTTCATAGACGCGATAACTAAACGACCTCCTCCAACCCCCTGACATTGTATCTTCACTCTTATGATCAAATACTTAAATAAACATGCCCAGGTCTTACTCGCGACGGCAATGACAATGATTGCGTTAGGGCCATTGGCGCCGGCTCTCGCGCAAGAACAGCAACTGAATCTCTATTCCTCCCGCCATTATCAGACCGATGAAGCGCTGTACAGCAACTTCACGCGCCAGACCGGGATCAAGATCAATCGCATCGAGGGGACCGAGGATGCCCTCCTCGAGCGCCTGAAGAACGAGGGACGCAACAGCCCGGCGGACGTTCTGCTGACCGTGGACGTCGCGCGGCTTTGGCGGGCGCAGCAGATGAGCCTGCTCCAGCCGGTGCGCTCGGCCGCGCTCGACCAGCGCATCCCTGCGCACCTGCGCGAGCCCGGCGGCCACTGGTTCGGCTTTTCCAAGCGTGCCCGCGTGATCGTCTACAACAAGCGCCTCGTCGACCCGGCCACCGTTCAGAATTACGAGGACCTCGCCGCTCCGGGGATGAAGGGCAAGGTGTGCACGCGCTCGTTCGGCCACGTGTACAACCTGTCGCTGATGTCGGCCCTGATCGACCACCTGGGCGACGAGAAGGCGCAACAATGGGCCCGCGGCGTCAAGGCCAATCTCGCACGCGATCCGAAAGGCGGTGACACCGATCAGATTCTCTCGGTGGCCGCTGAGGAATGTCAGGTCGCGCTCAGCAATACCTACTACTACGTGCGGCTCGCCAACTCAAAGAAGGCGGACGAACGCGCGGCGGCCGAAAAGGTCGGCGTGATCTTCCCCGACCAGAAGAGTTATGGCACCCATGTCAATATTTCCGGCGGCGGCGTGCTGCAGCACGCGCCGAACCGCGCCAATGCGATCCGCTTCCTGGAGTACCTTGCGAGCGACGAAGCCCAGTCCTATTTCGCCAATGGCAACAACGAATGGCCGGCGGTGCCCACCGTGAGGCTACAGAATCCAGCGCTCGCCCGCCTCGGCACCTTCAAGGAGGATCAGCTCAACGTCGGCCAGCTGGGACGAAACCAGCCGCTCGCCCAGAAAGCCTTCAATATCGTCGGGCTGAAATAGCGGGACGGGCGGGCCCGCAAGCGCCGCATCGTGGGCCGATCCCTCACGTCAGCGGACAGCGGTTTCGGCGGCGGGCGGGCGGGGCAGTAGCTCCGCACCGGTGATCCGTCGAGCGCGGGCAATGTTGCGCGAGATCGCGATCAGCGGGATGACGCCCACCGCCACGATGGCGAGCGCCGCGGTAGAGGCCTCGGCGAGGCGCTCGTCGTGCGCCAGGGTGTAGACCTGCGTCGCGAGCGTGTCGAAATTGAACGGCCGCATGACGAGCGTCGCGGGCAGCTCCTTCATGACTTCTACGAAGACGAGGAGCGCGGCCGTGAAGAGTCCCCGCGCCACGATCGGCACGTGGATGCGCGCAAGCGTCTCGACCGGCCCGCAGCCGAGGCTGCGGGCCGCATCCTCCATGCTGGGCCGCACCTTCTCGAGCGAGGCATCGACGGTCTGCAGCCCGATCGAGAAGAATCGCACCACGTAGGCCACCACGAGCGCGCCGATGCCGCCGGTCAGCAGCAGGCCGGTCGAGATCCCGAAGCTCGCCCTCATCCACGCATCGAGCAGATTGTCGAGCTGCGCCAGCGGAATCAGCGTGCCCACGGCGATCACCACCCCCGGGACCGCGTAGCCCAGGCCGGCGACACGGTTCAGATTGACGCTGAACATGCCCGGGTGCAGGCGCGCGTTGTAGGCCATGAGCAGCGCCAGCACCACCAGCAGCGCGGAGGTGAGCGCGGCGAGCATGACGCTGTTCGCCGCGAGCTGCACGAAGCGCGGGCCGAGCTGGGCATCGCCCTCGCCGACCGCCATCCGCAGCAGGAGCCCCGCCGGCAGCAGGAACCCGAGGATGAAGGGAACCGCGCACAGCGCCGTCGCCGCGGCAGCGCTCACGCCCGTGAGGCGCACACGCGACGGGGCGCGCGTGCGCTGGGAGGTTTCGTGGAAGCGCTTGCCGGCGCGGCTCAAGCGCTCCAGCAGCAACACCAGGATGACGAAACCCAGCAGCGTCGCCGAGAGCTGTGCGGCAACCACGCGCTCCCCCATCGCGAACCAGGCCTGGTAGATGCCGGTCGTGAACGTGGGCACCCCGAAATAGGACACCGCGCCGAAATCGGCGATGGTCTCCATCAGCGCGAGTGCCGTGCCGGCGACGACGGCTGGGCGCGCGAGCGGCAGGGCCACTCGGAGGAAGATCGCGGTATTGCCCAGGCCGAGCGTGCGGCCCGCTTCGAGCAGGCTCGCCGAACGCTCCAGGAACGCGCCCCGCGCCAACAGGTACACGTAGGGGTAGAGGACAACGATGAACACCACGATCGCGCCCCCGAGCGAGCGCACATCGGGAAACCAGTAATCGGCCTTCGACCAGCCGGTCAGCCCGCGCAGCCAGGTCTGCACGGGTCCCACGAACTGCAGCAGATCGGTGTAGACGAACGCGATGACGTACGCGGGCATCGCGAGAGGCAGAATGAGCGCCCATTCGTAGGTGCGCCGGCCGGGAAACTCGTGCATGGCCGTGAGCCAGGCCGCCCCCACGCCGACCGCGGTCACGCCCGCTCCGACGCCGATCAGCAGCCAGAGCGTGTTCGCCGTGTACTCCGGCAGGACGGTCTGGGCGAGGTGCTGCCAGATGCCGGGCGTGCCCTCAGCGAACAGGTTGAAGAACACGCTCACGACCGGGGCCGCGCACAGTGCCCCGATCAGCATCGCGACCGTCGTCAGTCGTCCGAATCGCATCGACTTTCCGCAGCCTCCTGCGCGGATCCGCACTGTGTGCGATCATTATACGTATGTCGTTGAATTTACGTGAATCCAGCACCAGCGTGGCCGACGACAGCTGCCTCGTTGGCGATCCGCTGAGCCTGCCGCTGCTCGCGGTCCGCGATCTGCGCCATGCGTACGGCTCAAACGAGGTGGTCCGCGGCCTCTCCCTCTCCCTGAACCGGGGGACGATTGGATGCCTGCTCGGCGCAAGCGGTTGCGGCAAGACCACGGTGCTGCGCTGCATCGCGGGCTTCGAGCCGGTTCAGGCCGGCGAGATCTGGCTGAACGGCCAGCTCGTGAGCCGCCGCGGCGTGCGGACTCCGACCGAAGCGCGTCGCGTGGGCATGGTGTTCCAGGACTACGCGCTGTTCCCCCACCTCACCGTGGCGGAAAACGTTGCTTTCGGCCTGCGCGACGGGGACCGCGCCGCGCGCGGGCGCCGCGAGGATGAGGTGCTCGAGATCGTCCGGTTGAGCGGGCTACGCGACAAGTACCCGGACGAGCTGTCCGGCGGGCAGCAGCAGCGCATCGCGCTCGCCCGCGCGCTTGCGCCGCGGCCTGACCTGCTGCTGCTCGATGAGCCGTTCTCCAACCTCGACGTGGAATTCCGGACGCAGCTCTCCATCGAGGTGCGGGACATCCTCAAGCACCAGGGCACCACCGCCATCCTCGTCACCCACGACCAGCACGAAGCGTTCAACCTGGCGGATGAAATCGGGATCATGCGCGGCGGGACGATCGAGCAATGGGATACGCCGTACCGTCTTTATCACGAGCCGGCGAACCGCTACGTCGCGGACTTCATCGGACAGGGCATGTTCCTGCCCGGCACGGTACTGGGGAAAGCCCGCATCAAGCTCGAGCTGGGCGTATTTCAGGGCAACACGTTCGACTGGCCGGAGGGTGCTGAAGTGGACGTCCTGCTGCGGCCCGACGACATCCTGCACGACGACGCCAGTCCGCTGCAGGCAACAGTGCTCCACAAGGCGTTTCGCGGCGCCCAGTTTCTCTACACGCTGCAGCTGCCCGCGGGCGGCCGCGTGATGTCGCTCGTGCCCAGCCACCACAACCACGCGATCGGCGAGCGGATCGGGATCCGCCTGGAGATCGATCACCTGGTCGCGTTTCGCCGCGACGCGGCGCACGCGCGCTAGTATTCCTGCAAGAACCTCGTGCGGAGTTCGCGCGCCAGCTCGTCGATCGCGAGCGCATAATTCACGCTGCGGTTGTAGCGCGTGATCACGTAGAAGTTGTGGAGGCCGAGCCAGTAGCTCGGCCCGGTTTCGGATTCGGCCGTGATCAGCGCCGCCTCGGGCTCTTCGTCGACCGGCGCGGACGGCAAAACGCCGCGCCGCTTGAGCTCCCCCACCTTGAGCTGGGGCTTGATACCCAGCTCGAGCAGCGCGCCGGCGCCATTGCCGTCGACTTCGGCCGGCACCGCGACGATCTGGCCCTCGCGCCAGCCGTGCGACTTGTAGTAATTGGCCACGCTCCCGATCGCGTCGGCGGGCGAGCCCACGAGGTCGCGCTTGCCGTCGCCGTCGAAATCCACCGCATAGCGCCGGTAGCTGCTGGGAAGAAACTGCGGTATGCCGATGGCCCCGGCGTAGGAACCCTTCACCCGTATGGCATCCAGCCGCGCTTCGCGTGTCAGCAGCAGGTACTGCTCGAGCTCCGACCGGAACCGCTGGGCGCGCGGCGGATAGTTGAATGCCAGCATGGACAGCGCCTCGAGCACTCCGAACCTGCCCGTGTTGCGCCCGTAGATCGACTCCACGCCGATGGTGGCGACGATGATCTCCTCGGGAACTCCGAACACGCGACGCGCCCGTGCAAGCGTGTCGGCGTTCTCCTGCCAGAACTTGACTCCGCCGTTGATCCGCACGGCGTCCACGTAGCGACTGCGGAATTGGTACCACGGCAGCGCGGTCAGCGGCGCCGAGATCATGGCTGATCACGGCGGGATTGGGCTCCACCCGGGCGAACAGCTTGCGCAGCGACTCTCCGTTGAATTGGTGCTTCTGCACCATGTCCTGGATGAACGCCTCGACCTCCGGCGCGAGCTGCTCCTGGGCGGATGCAGGTGCGACAGCCGCGAGCAGCATTGCCCCCATCAGGAGCAGCGTCCGCGAGCGGGAGGTCAAAATGGCGGAGAGAGTGGGATTCGAACCCACGATACGCTTGCGCGTATACCGGTTTTCGAGACCGGCCCGTTCAACCGCTCCGGCATCTCTCCGCGGGGAAACGCGAAAGCGGTTCCAGAGCGAAGGCGCGATTCTATCAACGCGCACCGGGTCCGCCTAGCTTGCTTTGATGGCGGTCATGCCGCCCATGTACGGCCGCAGCGCCTCGGGGAGCGATACGCTTCCGTCGGCGTTCTGGTGGTTCTCGAGCACGGCAACGAGCGTGCGCCCGACCGCCAGGCCCGAGCCGTTCAACGTGTGCACGAACTCGGTCCGGCCCTTCTCGTTGCGGAAGCGCGCCTGCATGCGGCGGGCCTGGAACGCCTCGAAGTTGCTGCACGAGGAGATCTCGCGATAGGTCTGCTGTCCCGGCAGCCAGACCTCGATGTCGTAGGTCTTGGCCGCGGCGAAGCCCATGTCGCCCGTGCACAGCGTGACCACGCGGTACGGCAGATCGAGCTGCTGGAGCACCGTTTCGGCATGCCCGGTCAACTGCTCCAGGCAATCGTACGAGCTCTGCGGCTGCACGATCTGCACCAGCTCGACCTTGTCGAACTGGTGATTGCGGATCATGCCGCGCGTGTCCTTGCCATAGGAGCCCGCCTCGCGCCGGAAACACGGCGTGTGGCAGACGAACCGCAGCGGCAGCTCCCCTCCCGGAACGATGCTCTCCCGCACCATGTTGGTGACCGGCACTTCCGCGGTCGGGATGAGATAGAGATTGTCGGCTTGAATATGGAACAGGTCCTCATGAAACTTGGGCAGCTGGCCGGTGCCGCGCATGCTGTCCGGCGACACCAGGTACGGAGAATAGATCTCCGTGTAACCGTGCTCGCGCGTGTGCAGATCCAGCATGAACTGCGTCAGCGCCCGGTGGAGCCGCGCCGCCGGCCCCTTCATGAGCACGAACCGGGCGCCACTGATGCGCGCCGCCGCGTCGAAATCGAGGCCCAGCGCCGCGCCGATATCCACGTGGTCCTTCACGGGGAAATCGAACTTGCGCGGCGCGCCGATCCGGCGCACTTCCGGATTGTCCGCCGAGGATTTGCCGGCCGGCACGCTCGCGTGGGGCACATTGGGAATGCCGAGCAGAAAATCGTTCAGCGCGGGCCTGCACCGACTCCAGCTCCTGCTCCAGCGCCTTCAGCCGGTCCGCCTGCGCGTTGACCTCAGCCATCAGCGGGGCCGCGTCCGCGCCTTTGGACTTCAGCTGACCGACCTGCTTCGAGAGCTGGTTGCGCTTCGCCTGGAGTTCCTGTGTCTCGGTCTGCACCGCCTTGCGGCCGCGCTTCGAGCTTCTCGAACTCGCCCGACGGGAAAGTTGTAGCCGCGGTCCGAGAGCCGCTTCGCGACGCCGGCGAGGTCGGTGCGCAGGAGTTGAACATCGAGCATGCGGGAGGTCTTGGGTCGTTATTGGCGCGACATTATCTCGGAGTTTGCCGGACGCTGCCAGAAGGTCAGTCTTTTCCCGGCTTGGATCTCGCCTTCCGGTCGAGCTGCCGCAGGCGCTCGAGATGCTCCCGGATCCGGGCTTCGAGCCCGCGATCGGTCGGGCGGTAGAACTCCGACTGCTTCATCCCATCCGGAAAATAATTCTCACCCGCGGCATACGCGTCCGCCTCGTCGTGCGCATAGCGGTAGCCCGCTCCGTAGCCGAGATCCTTCATGAGGCGGGTGGGAGCGTTGCGCAGTCGCTCGGGCACCGGTCGCGACGCGTCCCCGCGTACCAGCTCCCGCGCCGCCCCGAACGCCACGTAGGCCGCGTTGCTCTTCGGCGCGATCGCCATGTAGAGGGCCGCCTCGGCCAGCGCCAATTCCCCTTCCGGCGAGCCCAGCCGCTCGTAGGTCTCGCAGGCATCGAGCGCCACGCGCAGCGCGCGCGGGTCGGCGAGGCCGATGTCCTCGACTGCCATGCGCACGAGCCGCCGTCCGAGGTAGAGGGGGTCGGCGCCGCCATCCAGCATGCGCGTCAGCCAATAGAGCGCCGCGTCCGGCGCCGAGCCGCGCACCGACTTGTGCAGGGCCGAGATCTGGTCGTAGAACTGCTCGCCCCCCTTGTCGAAGCGGCGCAGCCGCTGCGCGAGCGTCTCGCGCATGAAGGCCTCGTCGACCTCGCGGCGCCCCGCCTCCTCCGCCGCGATGCCGATCTGCTCGAGCATGTTGTAGAGTCGCCGCGCGTCCCCGTCGGCGGTGGCGACTGCGAGCTCCCGCGCCTCGTCGGAAAACTTGAGGCCGCCCAGGGCGGCGTCACGCGCACGGTCAAACAGCTTGCCGAGCTCCTCCTGGGTGAGCGGCTGCAGCACGTATACCGCGGCCCGCGACAGCAGCGCGCTGATCACCTCGAACGACGGGTTCTCCGTGGTGGCGCCGATGAAGGTCAGCAATCCGCGCTCCACGTGCGGCAGGAACGCATCCTGCTGCGCCTTGTTGAAGCGGTGCACCTCGTCGACGAACAGGATGGTGCGCCGGCCCGACTGCTGGAGCGTCAGCTCGGCGCGGGCAACCGCGTCGCGAATGTCCTTCACCCCGGCGAGCACGGCGGACACCGCGATGAACTCGGCGTCGAAGGCCCGCGCCATGAGCCGTGCGAGCGTAGTCTTGCCCACGCCCGGCGGTCCCCACAGAATCATGGAATGAGGCTTGCCCGCCTCGAACGCGAGCCGCAGCGGCTTGCCGGGCCCGAGCAGGTGATCCTGGCCTACGAACTCCTCGAGTGTGCGCGGCCGCAGCCGGTCGGCGAGCGGGGCCTGCGGGTCTCTCTTCTGAAAGAGATCATTCACTGATGACATCCGCGCCCTTGGGCGGCGTGAAGCGGAACGCCTCCGGCGCGAGCTTCGCGTTGCGCTCGATGGTCGAGAACTTGATCACGGTGATCTGCCCGAACTGGTCGCGCAGCTCCATCATCTCGAGCCCCGATTTTCCGAACCCGAGGTTGATCCGCTCGAACGCCGTATCGCGCGTCCGCGGCACCGCCTCGAGCCAGTCGAGCCCGTCGCGGCTGCCCTGGGCCTTCAGCACGTAATCCTTCTCGATCTCGTTGCTGCCGGCGAGAAGCGCTGCCGGGCTCGAGCCGAGCGCGCGGTCGACGCGGCGCACGGTCACCTGGTTGAGATCCTTGTCGTAGAGCCACACCCGGGAGCCGTCGCCGACGATCACCTGCTCGTAGGGCCGGTCGTACTCCCAGCGGAACCGGCCCGGCCGCGCGAACTGCATGGTGCCGGTCACCTGCTGCAGGGTCTTCAGGTCGCGGTCGAGCACGATCTGCGCGAAGTGCGCGCGCGCGGTCGTCGTCTGTTGCAGCAGCGTTTTCAATTCGTCGACCGTCGCGGCGCCGAGCGCCACGCCCGGGGCCAGCAACAGAAGCAGCAGGGCGCGAGCCATCAGTATTTCTTGATGCGATCGATCGAAACGATGTAGCCGGACCGCAATCTCACCGCCGTAGTAAACGGGTTGGCCACCGTGGGAAAGTAGTAGAACGTGCGATCGTAGTCGACCAGATTGTCCACCGCCTCGTAATCCGGGCGGCCGGCGCGCACCAGCAGCTCGCCTTCCGTCATCCCGCGCTGCAGCCGAATGTAGACGTCAAAATCCATCCCGCGCACGGATGGAAGCGTCGGGGTCGGCACCGGAACCATGACGGCCTGCGGTGCTGCACCCCCTCCACCTGCCACCGCTGCACGGCAACCGGCCTCGGATCGTTCGAACCTGCGGTCTCGATGGTGCCCCCGGGCCGCGTATCGACCGGCCTCGAGCGCAGTTCCGCCGGCGGCTTTTCGCCGTAATTGACCACCCCCCTTTCATCCACCCAGCGGTAGGCTTCAGCGGCAAGGCAGGTGCCGGCCGCCGCGGCAATGAGCGCGCCCACCAGGCAATTGAAGGTCGGAGGCATGTGTGTGGTGATGCTCGTTGAGACAGCGGCCGGCACCGCAGATTCCTTGCCGGCGCTAACGCTCTTCCGTTGCCGCTGCCGGCGCCAGCACCTCGCGGTTGCCGTTCGTCTGCATCGCCGACACCAGTCCCGACCGCTCCATCTGCTCGATCAGGCGCGCTGCCCGGTTGTAGCCGATCCGGAGGTGGCGCTGCACCAGCGAGATGGAAGCGCGCCGGGTCCTCAACACGATCGCGACCGCCTGATCGTAGAGCGGATCGGACTCTCCGTCCGGCGCTTCGAGCGCCCCGTCCTCGGCCTCCTCCAGCTCCGGCCCTTCCAGCACGCTGTCCAGGTACTGCGGGCGCGCGAGCTTCTTGAGGTATTCCACGACCTTGTGCACTTCGTGGTCGGCGACGAACGCGCCGTGCACGCGCTGCGGGTAGCCGCTTCCCGGCGGAAGGAACAGCATGTCGCCCTGCCCGAGCAGCGATTCCGCGCCCATCTGGTCGAGGATGGTGCGCGAGTCGACGCGCGCCGACACCTGGAACGCAATGCGCGACGGAATGTTGGCCTTGATGAGGCCGGTGATCACGTCCACCGACGGGCGCTGCGTGGCACAGCATGAGGTGTATGCCGGCCGCGCGCGCCTTCTGCGCCAGCCGCGCGACCAGCTCCTCCAGCTTCTTGCCCACGACCATCATGAGATCGGCCAGCTCGTCGATGACGACGACGATGAGCGACACTTCGTGCAGCGGCTCCGCCGTCGCCGGGTCGGGCGCAAGCGGATCCAGTATCGGCTGCTTGGCCTTCGCCGCCTCGCGCACCTTCTGATTGAGGCCGCCCATGTTGCGCACGCCGAGCGCGTTCATCAGCTTGTAGCGGCGGTCCATCTCCGCGACGCACCAGTTGAGCGCGTTCGCGGCCTGACGCATGTCGGTGACGACCGGCGCCAGCAGGTGCGGAATGCCCTCGTAGACCGACAACTCGAGCATCTTGGGGTCGATCAAGATCAGTCTCACCTGGGATGGCGGAGACTTGTAAACCAGGGAAAGCAGCATGGCATTGATCCCGACGGACTTGCCCGAGCCGGTGGTGCCGGCGATCAGGAGGTGCGGCATGCGCTGCAGGTCGGCGACGACCGGGTTGCCGGCGATGTCCTTGCCGAGGGCGAGCGTCAGCGGAGAGGAGATCGCTCGCATAGACCTCGGAGCTGAGGATTTCCGACAGCCGCACGATCTGGCGCGTGGGATTGGGGATCTCGAGCCCCATCAGGCTCTTGCCCGGTATCGTCTCGATCACCCGAATGCTGACCACCGACAGCGCCCGCGCGAGGTCCTTAACGAGATTGATGATCTGGCTGCCCTTCACTCCGACGGCAGGCTCGATCTCGAAGCGGGTGATGACCGGGCCGGGATAGGCGGCGACGACCTTGACCTCGACCCCGAAGTCGAGGAGCTTCTTCTCGATCAGGCGCGAGGTGAACTCGAGCGTCTCCGCGCTCAGAACCTCGAGATTCTTCTCCGGCTCGTCGAGCAGGCTCAATGGGGGCAGCATCGTGTCGGGCAGGTTCTCGAACAGCGGCACCTGCTTTTCGCGCTCGACGCGCGCCGATTTGGGAATCGCGGCGGCTGGAGGCTCGATGCGTATCGGCTCGTGGATTTCCAGCTTCTTCTTGCTGACTTCGACCACCTCCTCGCGCTCGATCGTCGCCTGCGCGCCGGCACGCCGGTCCTCGCGCTCCTGCCACTTGCGCAGCAGCAGGGCGTAGGCGGTCTCCACCCACCCACCGAGGCGCTCGATCACGGACAGCCACGACACCCCGCTGAAGAGGCTCAGCCCGGCCGCGAGAAGCACGAGGAGGATCAACGTCGCGCCTGTGTAACCCAGCGCCTGGGCGAGCGCTCCGCCGAACATTGCGCCCAGCATTCCGCCCGGCGCCTGCGGCAGCACCGCCTTCAAGCTATAGAGGCGTATCGCCTCCAACCCGCAGCTCGCCGCGAGCACGACGGCGAAACCGACGGCGGCAACCGCATAGGACCGCCGGTCCCGGACTTCGCCGGCTTCAATGCGGTGGAACCCCCACCAGACAATTGCCCCGCCGAAAATCACCCACCAGTACGCGGACAGGCCGAAGAGCAGCAGCATGACGTCCGCGATCCACGCCCCCACGCGGCCGCCGGCATTGCGTATCGGTCCGATCTCGGTCAGGCCGTGGGACCATCCCGGGTCGGCCCGGTCGTAGGTAAAGAGCGAAAGCGCGAGGAAGAGGGCGAGCCCGAGCAGCGCAAACCACCGGAATTCGCGGATCAGGGCGGCGAGTTTGGGCGGCAGCGGATTCTTCGCCGCGCGCCCCGGACTCTTTTCGCTCAATAACATCAACTTGCTCATTTAACGTTTTGATTGTACATCGAAAGGACCTGTCGCAAGCACTTGCCCCCGCTCCGGGCAGCGCGGCGGTGGCGCCGCTGCAGAGTACTACGCCGCGAACTGTACATAAAAACCCCGCCTTAGGGCGGGGTCGGTTGAGGCCGGAGCGGCGCGCGGCTACCGCACGACGCAGTCGTCGACCTGCAATTGCGGGCGGCCGCTGACGCCCGCAGCGAACGGCAACGGGATCAGGTTGAGGCCGGGATCACGGGGCAGCAGGGCGGGCGACGTTTGCCGGTCTCGAGCAAAGCCGAACTGGCCCTCGTCGATAACTTGCGAGCCGCCCTCGTTGCGCATGATGTAGCGCCCAGTGAGCGTCCTGTGATAGACGCCGGCCGCAAGCTTCTCGCAGCCCGCGACCGCGCCCTCGCAGCCGCCGGATGAATTTTCGATCGTGTCGCCGGAGGAGCCGCGAATGCCGATCGATGCGGAGCCGGTGTTGATCAGGTATGCGTCCGGGTTGCCGCGCTTGCCGACGAGTCCGGTGACCGTGCGCATGCTGCCCTTGACGAGACGCAGGAGCGAGTTGTCGTCCTGTGGCCGGTCCTGGACGAAGTGGTAGCGCTCGACCTTGATCTGCGTGTTGGGCCGCAGTGTGAGCGAGCTGCCATCGGTGAAATTGATCTGCGCGTAGCTGTCGCGCTGCGTCGTCAGCACATCGCCCGGATAGACCTCGGACCGCTGGGACAGGATGCGCGTGCTGCCGTCGGCGCGCTGCACGGAAAGCGTACCGCTCAGGTGGGTGACTGTGCCCGCGCCGGCGGCGAGCGCCGCCGTGCTGGCAAGCACCAGCGCCAGTAATGCCTGGCCTAGAATCTTTGGCATTCCGAACTTCACGATGCCTCTCAGCCCCTGTTTCCCGGGTGGTCTGCGCCGAACCCCTTGTCAGAAAGGCAAAATTTATACCACGGCCGGCGGACGGGGACCGTGACGCAATCCGCGGCAGCGGTGTGCCCGCGCCGTGAAATAGTGCCGGGATGGATCTTTCGCGACGTCGCGCCGGTTAGGGCGCGACTGCAAACCGCCGCCCCGCGGCCGCGGGGCGGCGTGCCTCAACTGTGGGGGGGACGCTCGGCGTGGTGGCGGACGGACGCCCGCTTTTGCATGGACTGCTTGTCGAGAATATGGATCCGGCGCTTCTCCGCGCGTATCAGCCCCTTGCGGTGCAGGTCCTTCACCACGCGGCTTACCATCTCGCGCGATGCGCCGATCATCCGCGCGATCTCCTGCTTCGGGGGGGCGTGCTCCACGATCCACTTCCCTTCGACGTTCTGCGCCATTTCGATCAGCAGGCGCGCGACGCGCCCATAGACGTCGATCAACGCGAGACTCTCGATCTTGCGGTCCGCTTCGCGCATGCGCCTGACCAGATTGCGGATGATCAGCATCGCCAGCTCGAAGTTGTCCTTGAGGATGTTGGTGAAGCCGGCCTTCGACAGGCGCAGCATCTCGCACGCCTCCAGCGTCTCCACACTGGCCGAGCGCGGAAGATCGTCCAGCAGTCCCATCTCCCCGAAGAACTCGTGCGGGCCCATGACGGAAAGGATGACTTCGTGCCCTTCCTCGTCCGGGATCAGCACCTTCGCGCGGCCGGACAGGATGATGTAGAGCGCGTCGGTCTCTTCGCCTGCCCGCAGGATGAAGGACCCGCGCGGAAAGCTGCGGTGCTGCACGCAGGTAAGCACCTGGGCGAGCTGCGCGTCGCTGAACGAGGAAAACAGCGGAACGCTCTTGAGAATCTGCGGATTCAACGCGAACTGTGCTGGCATGTGTCCCCTACCCCACGTTCTTGTTCTGAATCGCGGCGCCGATGCGGCGCTTCGCGCGCAAGCCTATAGTCTGCCAGATCAAGCGTCTGGCGTCACTCTGAAGCCGCACGGGGAGCTTCCATCTGGAGCACGTTGAATGCGTCTCTTGCCCGGCTCGACATCGCCGCGACCACGCTGCTAGAGTCTTGCTTTTTTGCGGATAATCCTCATATCAGCACGATGGCGCCCGCTCCCCGGCATGCTTCCCTCCTGATACTCGGATCCGGTCCCGCGGGCTACACTGCGGCCGTCTACGCCGCGCGCGCCAACCTGAAGCCCGTGCTCGTCACCGGGCTCGCCCAGGGTGGCCAGCTGATGACGACGACCGACGTGGACAACTGGCCTGCCGACGCTTCGGGGTACAGGGGCCGGAACTGATGGAGCGTTTCCTCAAGCACGCCGAGCGCTTCGGCACGGAAATCCTCTTCGATCACATCCACACCGCCCGGCTGAAGGAAAAGCCCCTTACCCTCGTCGGCGATCAGGGTACCTACACCTGCGATGCGCTGATCATCGCGACCGGCGCCTCCGCGATGTACCTCGGTCTTCCTTCCGAGAGCAAGTTCATGGGACGCGGCGTTTCCGGCTGCGCGACGTGCGACGGGTTCTTCTACAAGGAGCAGAACGTCGCGGTCGTGGGCGGCGGCAACACCGCGGTCGAGGAAGCGCTGTACCTCTCCAACATCGCGAGCCACGTGACGGTGGTGCATCGCCGCGACCGGTTCCGCGCCGAAGCCATCCTCGTCGACAAGCTGAAGGAAAAGGTCGCGGCAGGGAAATCCGACATCCTGTGGGACCACGTGCTGGAGGAAGTGGTGGGCGACAGCACCGGGGTCACCGGCATGCGCGTGAAAAACCTCAAGACCAACACGACCACGGAAAAGAAGCTGAAAGGCGTTTTCATCGCCATCGGACACCGTCCCAACACCGAGATCTTCGCGGGGCAGCTCGATATGAAGAACGGCTACATCGTCACCAAGGCGGGACTGGAAGGAAACGCGACCGCAACCAGCGTGCCGGGCGTATTCGCCGCGGGCGACGTGCAGGACCACGTCTACCGCCAGGCGGTCACCAGCGCCGGAAGCGGCTGCATGGCCGCCCTCGACGCCCAGAAATACCTGGAAAATCAGCGGCCTGATCTGACGCGCCGTCCGTCGGCGAGACGCGTCCTCGAGATGAAGAAGTCGCATAAAGCGGGCGCCACGCCCGACGAAGTGGAGCTGTTCCGCTCCTCGGTGGCGGATGCGACCCCGCTGCCGGGCCACGGCCGCGTCCGTCACGATCCCCCGCGCCCGCAACCGGTTCCCGCTCAGCGGTTGCGCGACGACCGACAGGCGCTGAAGGAGAGCCTCAGCCACGACACCGCGTGGGACGCAGGAGCCGAGACCGGCGAGGAGCTTTCCTACGCGCGCGACGGCATCGGATCCCAGATTCTGCGGAAGCTGCGCCGCGGGCACTGGGTCATCCAGGACGAGCTGGATCTCCACGGCCTCACGGTCGAGGAAGCCCACGCGATCCTGGCGAGTTTCCTCAATCAGTGCGTGCGCCGCGGGCTGCGCTGCGTGCGGATCGTGCACGGCAAGGGGCTGCGCTCGAAGAACCGCGAGCCGGTGCTCAAGCGCAAGGTCGCCGGATGGCTGATGAGGCGGGAGGAAGTGCTCGCCTACTGCCAGGCACGGCAGGCGGACGGCGGCAGCGGCGCGGTGGTGGTGCTGCTGAAAGGCTAGATGGCGGCTTCGTCGGTCTCGCCGGTGCGGATTCGGATGACCTGCTCCACGCTGCTGACGAAGATCTTGCCGTCGCCGATCTTGCCGGTGCGCGCGGCCTTGATGATGGCGTCAATCGCGCCTTCGAGCAGCTTGTTCGGAACCACCACCTCGACCTTGACCTTGGGCAGGAAATCGACGACGTACTCCGCGCCGCGGTAGAGCTCGGTGTGGCCCTTCTGCCGGCCGAATCCCTTCACTTCCGTGACCGTGAGCCCGCTCACGCCGATTTCGGACAGTGCCTCGCGCACTTCGTCCAGCTTGAACGGCTTGAAGATCGCCTCGATTTTTTTCATGGGGCCTCTCCCCTGACCGAACCCGTGATTGCCCGTAAGGATAGCATAGCCGTCCGATCATTCCCGGCCCATAGCGCCGCTGTCCATTTCCCCTCTCCGCTCGGGAGAGGGGGAAGGGGTGAGGGGCAACTAGCCGAAACGGTGCCGGAACTTGTTGGTGATCGGGAAGCGCCAGTCCTTGCCGAACCCGCGCGGGGTGATGCGGATGCCGATGGGAGCCTGGCGCCGCTTGTATTCGCTTCCGCGCACCATCCGCACCACCTTCTCGACATCGGCGCGGCCGTAGCCCTTGCCGATGATTTCGAGCGGGGAGAGATCGTCCTCGACGTAGGCTTCCATGATCGCGTCGAGCACGGGGTACGGCGGCAGCGTGTCCTGGTCGGTCTGGTTCGCCCGCAGCTCCGCCGAGGGCGCGCGATCGATCACGCGCTGGGGTATCACCCGGCCGAGCCCGTTGCGGTAGTTCGCCAGCCGGTAGACCATCTGCTTGCTGATGTCCTTCAGGACGCCGAAGCCGCCCGCCATGTCGCCATAGAGCGTCGCGTAGCCGGTCCCCATCTCGCTCTTGTTGCCGGTCGTCAGCACGATCGCACCGCTCTTGTTCGAAAGCGCCATCAGCAGCGTGCCGCGGATGCGCGACTGGATATTCTCCTCCGTCGCGTCCTCCGGCAGCCCCTTGAACTCGCCCGACAGCGCCTTGAGAAAGGCGTCGAAGACCGGCCGGATCGGAATCTCCGTGTAGCGCACGCCGAGCGCCTGGGCCTCGCTGCGCGCGTCCTCCACGCTCATGGCGGCGGTGTACTGGGACGGCATCATGACCGCCCTCACCCGATCCGGACCCAGCGCGTCCACGGCTACGGCGAGCGTCAGCGCCGAGTCGATGCCGCCGGAAAGCCCGAGCAGCACGCCCGGGAAGCCGTTCTTGCCGACGTAGTCGCGCACGCCGAGCTGCAGCGCCCGGTAGATCTCCGCTTCGGTCGAGAGCGGAGCGGCAATCTCGCCGGGCTGCGGCTCGCCATCGGTCAACGTGACGACGCCGAGCGCCTCCTCGAATGACGGCAGCTGATGCGTCACGACGCCGTCGCGATTGAGCACGAACGAGCCGCCGTCGAAGACCAGCTCGTCCTGTCCGCCCACCAGGTTGACGTAGACGAGGGACAGGCCGGTCTCCGTGACCCGCTCGCGCATCACCGTCTGCCGCACCCGCTGCTTGCCCGCGTGGTAGGGCGAAGCGTTCAATACCAGCAGCACGGTGGCGCCCGCTTCGCGTGCCGCCCGCGGCGCATCCGCGTGCCACGAATCGGCGCAGATGTTGATGCCGATGCGGTCGTCCGGCCCGCGCGCCCGCGCAGTCATCTGCCCCTCCGCGCCCCAGGCGTCCTCGCAGATGTTGACGCCGAAGTTCACGCCGTTCACCGCGCACACGCAGGTCCGTGCGCCCGGGTCGAAATAGCGCTCCTCGTCGAACACCGTGTAGTTGGGCAGACGCTGCTTGTCGTAGGTGCTGACGATCCTGCCGTCCCGGATCACCGAAGCCGAGTTGTGGAACTTGCCGTCAGCCACGCGGGGATGGCCAACGATCAGGGTGACATCGCGCACGCGCGCCGCGAGATCGTCCATCGCGGACTGGCACGCTTCGAGGAAGTCCGCGCGCAGCAAGAGATCCTCGGGGGGATAGCCGCACAGCGCCAGTTCCGGCGTCACCACGAGGTTCGCCCCCTGTTCGCGCGCGCGCCGGGCAAAATCCGCGATGCGGGCGACGTTACCCGCGAGGTCACCGACCGTCGCGTTTATCTGCGCAATCGCAATTTTCATCTTCCTAATATATCATCGGCCCATCCCCGAATGGTGCGCGGTGAGCTCGGTAGAAGTCGTCGATTCCCTCGCACGGGTCGCCGCCGATGAGTGGAATAGCCTGGCCGGCGGCGATCCGTTCCTGAGCCATGAATTCCTGTCGGCGCTGCACGAGACCGGCTGCGCCAGCAGCGCGACCGGCTGGACGCCGCAATACCTGCTCCTCCGGTCGGGCGCGGCGCTCGCCGGAGCCATGCCGCTCTATCTCAAGGAGCACTCTTACGGCGAGTACGTTTTCGACTGGGCGTGGGCGGACGCTTACCACCGGCACGGCATCGCCTACTACCCCAAGCTGCTCTCGGCGATTCCGTTCACGCCGGTCACGGGCACTCGGCTCCTTGCCGCAGCCGACGCGGACCGCGACCGGCTGATCCAGGCCGCGCTCGCTTTCGCCGGCAAGCTCGGCGTCTCCTCGCTGCATTGCCTGTTTCCGACGCCGGCCGACGCGCAGCGCCTGTGCGCGCACGGCATGATGCCGCGCACCACCGTCCAGTTTCATTGGCTGAACCGCGGCTATGCCAGCTTCGACGCGTTTCTTGCGGAATTCAGCCACGACAAGCGCAAGAAGGTGAAGCAGGAGCGCCGCAAGACGGCCGCGGCCGGCATCCGCTTCAAGTGGCTGGAGGGCGACGAGATCCGCGAGCGGGACTGGGCGTTCTTCCACCGCTGCTACCGGCAGACCTACCGCGAGCACCGCTCCACGCCCTATCTCAGCCTCGAATTCTTCTGCCGCATCGGGGCCGCGCTGCCGCGGCACCTCGTCCTGATCGTCGCCGAGCGCGACCATGACCCGATCGCCGCCTCGCTCCACGTGCGCAACGCGGGCCGGCTGTGCGGCCGCCACTGGGGCGCGTTGCAGCACCATCCCGCGCTGCATTTCGAGACGTGCTACTACCAGGGCATCGAGTACTGCATCGCGCGCGGCATCGCGGCGTTCGAAGGCGGATCGCGCGGCGAGCACAAGCTCGCGCGGGGCCTGCTGCCGGTCGAGACCTGCTCGGCGCACTGGCTCGCGCATCCGGAATTCGCCGCGGCGGTCGAGCAGTTTCTCGCGCGCGAAGCGAGCGGAACGCAGCGCTATGTCGACGAGCTCGAGGACCGCAGTCCATTCAAGCACGAAATAAACCCCTCCGCCTGAGGAGGGCGAGTAGACCCTATCGCGAGTCACCGCTGCTGGCGGCGAAAGCGCAAAAAGAACCGCCACATCTCGTCATTGGCATCGATCACGGTGGTGCCGGCTCCGAGCAGCCACGGCATATAGTCCTGCACGCCGCCCGGCCATACGTGGCCGGCGCCGGTGAGCTTCCACAGCACGACCTCCGTTCCGTCGCGGCACGGTCCATAGACGAAGCGGGTCGCCGTGTGTGCAGCGTCAGCTTGACCGGGTCGACCGCGCACCGGTTTTCCGGCGCGCGGTTGCGTGGGACAAGCATCGTGGGCGACCCACTTCTGGAGCATGGCCTCCACCGACTCATGGAGCACCCGCGTGCTGGTCACGGCAAACGGCGGACCGAGCCCGCCCTCGTAGAGCGCGCGTTCATCGTCCACGCTGTGAATGTGCATGACCGGCACCGGCAACGCCGGCGCAAATCGCGCCAGCGTCATGGCGCCGGCGACGCCCGCGACCGCCGCGATCCGGGGCGCGGCCTCGGCCGCGAGGCGGTACGCCATCATCGCGCCGTTGGACAGCCCGGTCGCGTAGACGCGTTCCGGGTCGAGCGCCACGCGCTGCGCAAGATCATCGAGCAGCGCGAGCGCGAACCCGACATCGTCGACGCGGCTCGCGGCGGCCGGTCCGCAGCAGGCGCCCGCGTTCCAGGTGAGCAGCCGGCCCCCGATGCCGCCGCTACCATTGGGGTAGACCGCGATGAAGCCCTCGCGATCCGCGGTCGCGTCCATGAGCGAGTAGCGCTGCTGCACCAACGCGTGCGAGCCCCCGCCGTGAAAATTCAGCACCGCCGGCAACGGCTTCCCGGCGCGGGCCTGCGGCGGTACGTGCACGATGTAGCTGCGCTGCAACTGTCCATGGACCAGCGTGATTTCGTGGTCCCCCGGCGCGAGCGCTGCGGCGCCCGCGCCGAACGCGACCAACAATGCTCCCGCGAACGCGAGAGTGGAAGCGAGTTGCGGTCGAGTCACGAGTCGGCAGTCACGCTTTCAATTGAGCTGTATGCGCTCTCCCCACGGGACCCCGCCCCTGCCCTTCACCAGCCAGATCACCGGGAATGCCGGTGCCTGACGCGGAAACTCGCCCTGGGCGTCGGTGAAATAGAGCAGGATATCGGGCCTCCGCGGCGCTGCCGCGATCCAATCGAATACGGGCGCGAAACGGGTGCCGCCCCCGCCGCCCAGCTCGGGCGGCAGCACGATGGACTCCCAGTGCTGGAATTCCCACGGCCCACGGGGATCCAGGCGCTCGTCGCACGCGTGAACCGTAACGCGGGCGCGCACCTGGCCCTTCATCGCGTCGACTTCGGACACGAACTGTGCAAGTTCGTCCGCCCCGATCGAGCCGCTCGTGTCGAGCACCACGCACAGGTCCAGATCGCCGCTCGCGAGGCGCGGCAGCAGCGCGGCGCCCTCGCGCCGCGGCGGGCGCTGGAAGCTGTAGTCGTCCCGCGCCGCGCACACGAGGTAGCGCGCGAGCAGCGTGCGCCATGACAATTGCGGTTCGATCACCCCGTCCACCCGCCGCAGCCACGAATCGGCAAGCCGCCCCGCGCGCCGCGCCTGCTGCGCGGCGGAGACGATGCGGCTGCGCCAGAGGTGCGCGAGCTCCGCGCGCTCGTCCTGGGCTGCACCGGGCAGCGGCGTCGCTTTGTCCCCGGAATCGTGCGGGCGTACGCCGCCGGCCCTGGCCGCCGCGTCGTGATCCGCACCCAGCTCCTGTCCGTCGAACAGGTGGCGATCGAGCGTTCCCTCCGCCGGCTCGTGCGGGATCAGGGGATAGATCTCCTCCGCCGACAGCCCCCGGAAATCGGGATCGGCGAGCGCGCCTTCGGGGGGTTTCAACCCATCGTCAATCAATAACAGGTTGACGGCGTGATCGCAGGCGACGTCCCAGGGCCGGCGCAGGCGGTGGCTGCGGCGGGCGAAATGTCCCAGCGCGCAGTGCAGCGCCTCGTGGGCGAGCACAAACTGGGTCTCGGCGAGGGTCAGCGCCGCGATGTAGGCCGGGTTGTAATAGAGCGCGCGCGCGTCGGTCGCGACGGTGTCGCACCGCGACGCCGCAACCGGAACGAGCGGCAGATGCATGACGAGGGCACCGATGAAGGGCCGCTCGAGAATCAGGCGCGTGCGCGCGGCCCCGAGCTTGGTCTGGATGTCGGCAATGTCGGTCAATGCGCCGGAACGAATTTCATGTCGTAGAGCATGAGATCGGTGATGCTGGCCGCCCATTCGGAAAACTCGGGCACCGAGATGAGCGGCCGGCCGATCGAGCGGTGCATGTCCGTCACCAGCATCACGCCCATTTCCCGCTGGGGAAAGCCCCTCGCGTAGTTCAGGATATGGCCGTAGACGACCGGCGCGTGCGGCAGGTCGCGCACCTGGAACGCACGCCGCACCAGCGCCGCGGCGACGCCGTACTGCAGGTCGGTGCCGCGCGGCACCTGGGCGCTCTCGCCCCGCGCGATGGCGTCGACGTCGGGCAGCTCGTGCATGTTGTCCACGAACGCCTTGAACTCCACGCCCGCGGCGGGTCCGACGCACGCCTGCAGCGCGTCGGGCAGCAGCTCCGGGCTGCCGTCGAACTTGGCGAGCGCCCGGTGCGCGTACTCCCACGAGCGCGGGCTGGGAAATGCGACGGGATTGCGCGCAGGATCGAAATCGAACAGCAGGTCGGGCCGGAAGCGCAGGAAGGCGATCACCCGGGCATCGATCCCCGCCGCGTGCGCCCACGCCACCCAGTCGTCGAGGTGGGGCTCGATCTCGAAGTGAGTGAAGCGGTTGGCGAGCGGCGTGGGCATGACGTAGGTCACGCCGCGGTCGCCGTAGCGGTTGCCCGCGGCGAAGATCGCCCACCCGTCAGGGGCCCGATATTCCCCGAGGCGGCGATCGAGTATCAATTGGTACGCCGCCGCAGTGACGGTGGGCGGCGCGGATGTGATTTCATCCAGGAATAGGATGCCGCTGGCTCCGTGTCGCGTGGCGTCCGGCAATAGCGCCGGCACCGACCATTCCACCCGGTCGCCGGCCCGGAACGGGATACCGCGCAAATCGGTGGGCTCCATCTGCGAGAGCCGGATGTCGATCAGCGGCACGCCGTGGCCCCGCGCGATCTGCGCGATGATCTGCGACTTGCCGACTCCCGGCGGGCCCCACAGCATGACCGGGGTGTGCTGCCCCGACGCCGCGCTGGTGAACTCCCGCTCGAGTACCTGCTGTATGTGCGATGGACGCATCGATTTTCATCATAGCACCGCGTTACGCCGTCGTATTAGCATATCGGTTATGCCTCGCGCGCGACGTTCCGCCCGATGAAATTCTGCAGCAACTGCGGCGCGCCACTCGCGCTCAGGATCCCGGACGGCGATACGCTGCCGCGCCACGTCTGCGACGCCTGCCAGACCATCCACTACCAGAACCCGCGCATGGTCGTGGGCTGCATCGCCGAGTGGGAGGACCGCATACTGCTCTGCCGGCGCGCCATCGAGCCGCGCCATGGTCTATGGACGGTGCCGGCCGGATACATGGAAAACGGTGAGACCACGTTCCAGGGCGCCATCCGCGAAACGCTGGAGGAGGCGAACGCCCGGGTGGAGATCGGCCCCCTTTATGCGCTCTACAACATTCCCCACATCAGCCAGGTCTACATGCTGTTCCGCGCCCGGCTGCTCGATGCCGAAGTGCGGCCGGGAGCGGAAACGCTCGAAGCGCGGCTGTTGGCGGAGCGGGACATTCCCTGGGACAGGATCGCCTTTGCCAGCGTGCGCAACGCCCTGACCCATTATTTCGACGATCGCAGGCGGGGCGAATTCCCGTTTCACATGGGAACGATCGAGCAATCCGGGAAGCCGCAAGCGTAGAATACGCGCATCCCTCCTGGAGAGTGACGCATGACCGCACCGATTCCCACCACCCGGCCGGCGTTCCAGTGGGAAGATCCCCTGCTGCTCGATGAGCAATTGACGGACGACGAGCGCATGGTGCGCGACGCCGCGCGCGCCTACTGCCAGGACAAGCTCATGCCGCGGGTGCTGCTGGCGCACCGGCACGAGCGCTTCGACCGCGAGGTCCTGTACGAGATGGGAAAGCTCGGCTTTCTCGGCTCGACCCTCTCCGGCTACGGGTGCGCGGGCGTCAACCACGTGTGCTACGGGTTGCTCGCGCGCGAGCTGGAGCGCGTGGACAGCGGCTACCGCTCGGCGGTGTCCGCGCAGTCGAGCCTGGTGATGTATCCCATCCACGAGTTCGGCAGCGAGGCCCAGCGCCGGAACTACCTGCCGCGCCTCGCGACCGGCGAATGGGTCGGCTGCTTCGGCCTCACCGAGCCCGATTCCGGATCCGATCCCTACAGCATGGTGACCCGGGCGCGTAAAGCGGACGGCGGCTACGTGCTCCAGGGCAGCAAGATGTGGATCAGCAACGCGCCGATCGCGGACGTGTTCCTGGTCTGGGCCAAGGACGACAACGGCGAGATCCGCGGTTTTCTCCTGGAGCGCGGCATGAAGGGGCTATCGACGCCGAAGATCGAGGGCAAATTCAGCCTGCGCGTCTCGCCCACCGGGCAGGTGGTCATGGAGCAGGTGTTCGTGCCCGAGGAAAATCTGCTGCCCGGCGTGTCCGGCCTGAAGGGCCCGTTCTCCTGCCTCAACAAGGCGCGCTACGGCATCTCGTGGGGCGCGCTCGGCGCCGCTGAATTCTGCTGGCACGCCGCCCGGCGCTACGTGATGGAGCGCAAGCAGTTCGGCCGCCCGCTCGCCGCCAATCAGCTGATCCAGTTGAAGCTTGCCAACATGCAGACCGAGATCGCCCTCGGCCTGCAGGTCGCGCTGCGGATCGGGCGGTTGCTCGACGCGGGGCGCGCGACACCCGAGATGATCTCGCTCGCCAAGCGCAACGCCGCCGGCAAGGCGCTCGACATCGCGCGCGCCGCGCGCGACATGCACGGGGGCAACGGCATCGCGGACGAGTTCCACGTCATCCGCCACGTGATGAACCTGGAAGCCGTCAACACCTACGAGGGCACGCACGATATCCACGCGCTCATTCTCGGGCGCGCGCAGACCGGCATCGCGGCGTTCAGCTAGACCGGGAGCGGCCCCGTCGGCGTTTCGGGCCGCTGCGCGGCAGGTGCCGGCGCAGATGCACCGCCTCCCTGCGCGCCCGCAATCGGAGGTTCAGCATCTCGATCGCAACCGCAAAGGCCATGGCGAAGTAGATGTAGCCCTTCGGGATGTGCAGGTCCCACCCTTCGCCGATCAGCGCCACCCCGATCAGGATCAGGAACGCCAGCGCGAGCATCTTGATCGTCGGGTGGCGGTCGACGAAGGCGCCAATCGGGCCGGCGGCGAAGAGCATGACTCCCACGGCGAGCACGATCGCGATGACCATGATCGAGAGCTCGCCCACCATCCCGACCGCGGTGATGACGGAATCGAGCGAGAACACGATGTCGATCACCGCGATCTGGGCGATCACCGTCCCGAATCCCGCCGCAACGGCGGCGCCCCGTTCCTCGTCCTCCTCGCCCTCGAGCGCGTTGTGGATTTCGTGCACGCTTTTCCAAAGCAGGAACAGGCCGCCGCCGATCAGGATGAGGTCGCGCCCGGAGATCTCTCCGCGGAACACCGTGAACAATGGATCCGTGAGCTTCATCATCCATGTCAGCGAAAACAGCAATGCCAGCCGCGTGAGCATCGCCAGCGCGAGCCCCACGGTGCGCGCCCGCGCCCGCTGCCGCTCCGGCAGCCGCCCGCACAGGATCGAGATGAAGATGATGTTGTCCACGCCGAGCACGATCTCGAGAGCGGTCAGCGTCGCCAGCGCGAGCCAGGCGTTGGGATCCAGCAACCATTCCATGGGGCAATCTCCGCTTTCTGATAACGTTCCGGTTATTGTGACGGCTGCAAGGGCGATGATGACACGCTACACGGCGCGACGGGAGACATGAGCGACGGCGCCCCGGATCGGCTGAAGGCATGGATCGGGCGCACGGAATCGCGCAGCGACGTGGTGACGGCGTGGCCCGCCGCCGCGCTCGCGGCAACGCTCGACCGCCGCGACCCGGAGCCGAAGCCCGGAGCGGCGCTGCCGCCCGGCTGGCACTGGCTCTATTTTCTGGAGGCTGCGCCCGCCTCGGACCTCGGCCCCGATGGTCATCCGAAGCGCGGCGGATTTCTGCCGCCGGTGGAATTGCCGCGGCGCATGTGGGCAGGCGGCAGACTGGAGTTCAAGCGCCCATTGCGAGTCGGGGAGGAAATCCGCCGCGAGTCACGCATCGTGTCGGTCGAGCCGAAGCGGGGCCGCAGCGGAAATCTCGTCTTCGTCACGGTGCGCCACACGGTGTCCGTCGGCGGGGAGCTTGCCGTCGTCGAGGATCACGATATCGTCTATCGGGAGGCTCCCAAACCGGGCGAGTCCCCGCCACTGCCCAAGCCCGCGCCCGACGAAGCGAGCTGGCGGCGCGAGCTCGTCGCCGATCCGGTCATGCTGTTCCGCTACTCCGCCCTCACCTTCATCGGGCAGCGCATCCATTACGATCTCGAATACTGCCGCAAGGTGGAAGGCTATCCCGGGCTCGTCGTCCATGGTCCGCTCCAGGTGATCCTGCTCCTGGATCTCGCCCGGCGGCAGGAGACGCGCCCGGTGAAAAGAATCGAATACAGGGCCTTGCACCCGCTGTTTCATTTCGAACGCTTCACGGTCAACGGCAATCCCGCCCAAAACGGCCTCCAGGCGGAACTCTGGACGGCTAATCCCGCCGGGAACTATGCGATGGCCGCGACTGCCTATTTTTGAGTGAATTGTGCAACGCGCAAGACCCTGAGCCCGACCCTGGCATCACGTAAGCTTCCCGTAAGAAAGCCTTTTCAATCCGGTAACTTAGCGGTAATATTCGCGAAATTATCGCGGTCGCCAGCGCTGTCATCGCGCGGGCACGCAGCATCGTTAAGGCAAGGACCCGCCGTCACGAAGGATCTGGATGAAACCCACCGACATCGGTGCGCCTGACTACTTTCACAAGGTAGTGGACTGTCAGTGGGCCTGCCCGGCCCACACTCCCGTTCCTGAATACATCCGGATGATCGCTGCAGGCCGCTACGGCGACGCCTACATGGTCAACTGGCAGTCGAACGTCTTCCCCGGCATTCTCGGCCGCACCTGCGACCGCCCCTGCGAGCCCGCCTGCCGCCGCGGACGGGTCGAGGAGCGCAATGCGGAAAAGCCCGAGCCGGTCGCGATCTGCCGCCTGAAGCGCGTTGCCGCCGACAACAAGGAAGACATCCGCGACCGCCTGCCCAAACCGCCGAAACAGAAGAACGGCAAGCGCATCGCCTGCATCGGCTCCGGTCCCGCCTCCCTCACTGTCGCCCGCGATCTCGTTCCCCTCGGCTATTCCGTCACGGTGTTCGACCAGGACCCGCGCGCGGGCGGCATGATCTGGTCGCAGATCCCGCGCTTCCGGTTGCCGATGGAAGTGATCGACGAGGAAGTGGGCTATATCCTCGACCTCGGCGTCGAATTCAGGCCGGGCGTGCGCATCGACAGCCTGAAGAAACTCACGACCGAGGGCTATGACGCGATTTTCGTCGGCAGCGGCGCGCCGCGCGGCCGCGATCTCGACATTCCGGGCCGCAAGGAAGCTGCCGCCCATATTCACATTGGCATCGACTGGCTGTCGAATGTGTCCTTCGGCCATATCGACAAGATCGGCAAGCGCGTGGTGGTGCTGGGCGGCGGCAACACCGCGATGGATTGCTGCCGCACGAGCCGGCGCCTGGGCGGCGAGGACGTGAAGGTCATCGTGCGCTCGGGCTTCGAGGAAATGAAGGCCTCCCCGTGGGAGAAGGAGGACGCCCAGCACGAGGAAATTCCGATCCTCAACTATCTCGTCCCCAAGGCCTTCACGCACGAGAACGGCAGGCTCAACGGCATCACCTTCGAGAAAGTGAAGGCCGTCTACGATGCCAAGGGCCGGCGCGACCTGGTGCCGACCGGCGAGCCGGACCAGCACTTCGAATGCGACGACGTGCTGGTCGCGGTGGGACAGGAGAACGCCTTTCCCTGGATCGAGCGCGATATCGGCATCGAGTTTGACCGCCACGGCATGCCGGTGGTGGACAAGACCACGATGCAATCCACGCTGCCCAATATCTTCTTCGGCGGCGACGCGGCGTTCGGGCCCAAGAACATCATCTGGGCGGTGGCGCACGGCCACGACGCGGCGGTCTCGATCGACAAGCTGCTGAACGGCGAGGATATCCGCGAGCGCCCGGCGCCCGGCGTGACGCTCGTCTCCCAGAAGATGGGCATCCACGAGTGGAGCTACGACAACGATATCTCCCTCGCGAGCCGCTATAAGGTTCCCTGGCGGGACAAGAAGGTGACGCTGCGCGACATCAAGGTCGAGGTCGAGATGGGCTTCGACCCCAAGACCGGCTTCGCCGAGGCGCAGCGCTGCCTGAACTGCGACGTGCAGACGGTGTTCACCGGCAAGCTCTGCATCGAGTGCGACGCCTGCGTGGACATCTGCCCCATGGACTGCATCACCTTCACGCCGAACGGCGAGGAGCAAGAGCTGCGCGGACGCTTGAACGCGCCGGCAGCGACGCTCACCCAGGATCTTTATGTCTCCGACGCGCTCAAGACCGGCCGCGTGATGGTGAAGGACGAGGACGTGTGCCTGCATTGCGGCCTGTGCGCCGAGCGCTGCCCGACGGGCGCGTGGGACATGCAGAAGTTCCTGCTCGACATGACGCACGCCGGCCCCGCGTGCCGTACGCCGAAGAGAAAGGCCGCATGAAACGCATAGAATCCATCAACGACTGCGTCGTCAAGTTCGCCAACGTCAACGGCTCGGGATCGGCGAGCGCCAACGAGCTCTTTGCGCGCTCCATCCTGCGCATGGGCGTGCCGGTCTCGCCGCGCAATATCTTCCCGTCCAACATCCAGGGCCTGCCGACCTGGTACGAGGTGCGCATCAACGAGACCGGCTACCAGGGGCGGCGCGGCGGGGTCGATCTCATGGTCGCGATGAACCCGCAGACCTGGGCCCAGGACCTGAAGGAAATCGAGAGCGGCGGCTACCTCTTCTACGACAACTCCAAGCCGCTGCCGAAATCGAAGTTCCGAGACGACATCAACGTGATCGGCATGCCGTTGACCGAGATCTGCAACGCCACCTACAGCGATCCCCGCCAACGGCAGCTCTTCAAGAACATCATCTACGTCGGCGCCCTCTCCGCGCTGATGGAGATCGACCCCGGCGAGATCGAGAAGCTCTTCTCGGAGCAGTACAAAGGCAAGGAGGCGCTGCTGCAGTCGAACATCAAGGCGCTGCGGCTCGGGCGCGACTACGCGCTGCAGAATCTCCCCTGCCCGATCGGGCTGCGCGTCAAGCGCGCCAACAACGTCGGCAACAAGATCTTCGTGGACGGCAACTCGGCGGCCGCCCTGGGCGCGGTCTACGGCGGCGCGACGGTGTGCGCGTGGTACCCGATCACGCCCTCCTCCTCGCTCGCCGAGGCGTTCATCAAGCACTGCCAGAAGTACCGCGTCGACCCGGCCACCGGCAGGAACCGCTACGGGATCATCCAGGCCGAGGACGAGCTGGCGTCGGTCGGCATCGCCATCGGCGCCGGCTGGAACGGCGCCCGCTCCTTCACCTGCACCTCGGGACCGGGCATCTCGCTCATGCAGGAGTTCATCGGCCTCGCCTACTTCGCCGAGATCCCGGTCGTGCTGATCGACGTGCAGCGGGGCGGGCCTTCAACCGGGATGCCGACGCGCACCCAGCAGTCGGACCTGCTGTCCTGCGCCTACGCCTCGCACGGCGACACCAAGCACGTGATGCTGTTTCCCGAGGATCCGACGGAGTGCTTCGAATTCTCCGCGCAGGCGTTCGACCTCGCCGAGCGCCTGCAGACCCCGGTGTTCGTGATGACCGATCTCGACATCGGCATGAACACGCGCCTCACCGACCCCTTCCAGTGGAATGACTCGCGCGTCTACGACCGCGGCAAGGTGATGACCTACGAGCAGCTCGAGGCCGGCAAGGATTTCGGCCGCTACCTCGACGTGGACGGCGACGGCATCCCCTACCGCACCTATCCGGGCACGCACCCGACGCGCGGCGCCTACTTCACGCGCGGCACCACCAAGGACCGCTACGCGCGCTACAGCGAGGCCGGCCCGGATTACGTCGACAACATGCAGCGGCTCCTGCGCAAGTTCGAGACGGCGAAACAGCTGATGCCGAAGCCGCTGCTGCGGCCGGCCGCGAAGCCGGCGCGCTTCGGCGCGATCTATTACGGCTCGACCAGCCCGGCGATGCAGGAGGCGCTCGACGTCCTCGCGCAGCGCGGCATCCACGTCAATGCGCTGCGCGTGCGGGGCTTCCCGTTCCAGGACGAGATCGCGGATTTCGTCGCCGCCCACCCCTGGGTGTTCGTGATCGAGCAGAACCGCGACGCGCAGCTGAAGACGCTGCTCGTGAACGAGGCAAAGGTGAACGCCTCGCGCCTGCTCTCGGTGCTGCACTACGACGGCACGCCGATCACCGCGCGCTTCATCGTCGAGCAGATCTCCCAGCATTCCGCCGCGCGCACGGTGGTCCCGCTGAAGCGGGTCGGAGCCTGACATGACTTTCATTGCGAAACCCAAGCTGCACCATCCGACACTCGCCAAGAACACGGTCGGCTACACTCGCCGCGATTACGAGGGGACGGTGTCGACGCTGTGCGCCGGCTGCGGCCACGACTCGATCTCCGCGGCGATC
This sequence comes from uncultured beta proteobacterium, assembly GCA_963699525.1. Lineage (GTDB taxonomy): Bacteria > Pseudomonadota > Gammaproteobacteria > Burkholderiales > SG8-41 > SG8-41. The sequence goes on from CAVOUI010000007.1 coordinate 141,567, forward strand.
GTGCAGGCGTGCTGGGAGCTCGACATCGAGCCGCACCGGGTCGCCAAGCTCTCCGGCATCGGCTGCTCGTCCAAGACCCCGACCTATTTCCTCGGCAACTCGCACGGCTTCAACAGCGTGCACGGGCGCATGCCCTCGGTGCTGACCGGCGCCAACCTCGCCAACCGCGACCTCCTCTACCTGGGCGTATCCGGCGACGGCGACACGGCGTCCATCGGGCTCGGCCAGTTCGCCCACAGCGTGCGGCGCGGCGTGAACATGGTCTACATCGTCGAGAACAACGGCGTCTACGGCCTGACCAAGGGCCAGTTCTCCGCCACCGCCGACAAGGGCTCGAAGTCGAAGCGCGGCGTCGCCAACACCGACGAGCCGCTCGACATGATCGGGATGGCGTTGCTGCTGGGGGCAAGCTTCGTCGCGCGCAGCTTCTCGGGCGACAAGCAGCAGCTCGTGCCGCTCATCAAGGCCGCGATCGAGCACCGGGGAGCCGCTTTCCTCGACGTGATCTCCCCGTGCGTCGCCTTCAACAACCATCCGGGCTCGACCAAGAGCTACGACTACGTGCGCGAGCACAACGATGCGGTCAACCGCCTCGATTTCATGGAGAGGCCGGGAGGAGATCACGGCCGATTACGCGGCGGGAACGGTGATCGACGTGGCGCAGCACGACGGCTCGGTGATACGACTGCGCAAGCTCGCGACGGACTACGATCCGACCGATCGCATCAAGGTCATGAACTACCTGCAGGAGCGCGCAGCCGCGGGAGAGGTGGTGACCGGCCTGCTCTACCTCCAGCCGGACGCGCCCGATCTGCACCAGCACTTGAATACCGTGGAACCGCCCCTCGGCCAGCTCACGGAACGCGAACTCTGCCCGGGCAGCGTGGCGCTGGAGCGCATCAACGCCGCGCTACGTTAGGGGCCCGTCACTTCAGCTTGATCGCGAGCCCGTAGCAGAAGTGCCCGGCGCCCCAGCCGTTCTTGTCGTATAGGCAGTGCAAGTTGATGACGCCGTCCGCGCCGGCGTCGGCGGCTTTCGCGGTCAGCGCCTCGATGGCATCCTCGACCTTATCGTACTCGGGCACCCAGAACGCCGTGCGCCACGTCTGCGTCCAGATGCGCTTGAGCACCGTGTAGCGGTCGAGGGTAAGTTGCGTCGCGTCGTACACCTTGATTTCCGCCGCATCGGCGGCCAGGGCGGGGCCAAGGGAGGCGCAGAGCGCGCCTGCAAGCACTGCGGCAGCAAACCGGGCGCTTTTCATTGAGCGAATTATAGGTCTCGGCTATAGTCTGCACCAGTCCTGCTATGGCAACGCCGACCGCGCGACCGCCAAGGCCGCCCCGCCCCGGGCCGATCGCCGGCTCGAGCTGGCCCAAATCCTCGCCGACCTTGCGGCGGACGGGCTGGTGCCGAGCGATGTCGCCGACCAGCTCGCCGCGAACCGCCGCTTCGCGCGCGGCGACACGCACCCGCTGGTCGTGATCGCCGACCAGAAATGGAAGGACCCGCGGAACCCGCGCAAGCTCCTGCACCTCGAGGCGCTCACCCAGTGGCTCGCGGAAAAGGTCGAGCTGCCCTACCTCCACATCGATCCCTTCAAGATCGACTTCGCGGCGGTGACGAAGACGATGTCGAGCGCCTACGCCGAGCGCTACCGCATCCTGCCGGTGGCGATCAGCACCAAGGAGGTAACGGTCGCCGTCTGCGAGCCCTACCTGCGCGAATGGGAAGACCAGATCCGCCAGGTGCTGCGCCTCGATATCAAGCGCGTCCTCGCCAATCCCCTCGACATCCAGGCCTACCTGGTGGAGTTCTACAACCTTGCGCGCTCGATCAAGGGCGCGACCGCCAAGGACAAGGGGGCGATCACGGACATCGCCAACTTCGAGCAGCTGGTGCAGCTCGGCCGCAGCGGCAAGCTCGATGCCAACGACCAGCACATCGTCCACATCTGCGACTGGCTCTTCAACTACGCCTTCCAGGAGCGGGCGAGCGACATCCACCTCGAGCCGCGCCGCGAGGTCGGCAACGTGCGCTTCCGCATCGACGGCGCGCTGCACCAGGTCTACCAGATACCGACCCCCGTCATGGCGGCGATGGTGAGCCGCATCAAGATCCTGGGGCGCATGGACGTGGTGGAGAAGCGGCGCCCGCAGGACGGGCGGCTGAAGACCGTGACGCCGGACGCCGACGAGGTGGAGCTGCGGCTCTCCACGATGCCGACGGCGTTCGGCGAGAAGCTCGTCATGCGCATCTTCAACCCCGAGAACCTGGTGAAGGGCTACCGGGAGCTCGGCTTCACCGAGGACGACGAGCGCAAGTGGAGCCAGATGGTGGCGAATCCCCACGGCATCATCCTCGTCACCGGCCCGACCGGCTCCGGCAAAGACCACCACGCTCTACTCGACGCTGAAGCAGCTCGCCGAGCCCGACGTCAACGTGTGCACCGTGGAAGACCCGATCGAGATGGTCGAGCCGGCCTTCAACCAGATGCAGGTGCAGCCCTCGATCGGGGTGGACTTCGCGAGCGGCATCCGCACCCTCATGCGCCAGGATCCGGACATCATCATGGTCGGCGAGATCCGCGATCTCGCAACCGCCGAGATGGCGATCCAGGCCGCGCTGACGGGCCACCTCGTGCTCTCCACGCTGCACACCAACGACGCGCCGTCGGCCATCACGCGGCTGCTCGACCTCGAGGTGCCGTCGTACCTGCTGCAATCCACGATACTGGGCGTCATGGCGCAGCGGCTGCTGCGCACGCTGTGCCTGAACTGCAAGGAGCTGCACGATCTCGACGACTCCTCGTGGGATCACCTGGTGTCCCCGTGGAAGGCCGCGACGCCCAAGGGCTCGACCTACGTCGCCAAGGGCTGCCTCGACTGCCGCATGACGGGCTACATGGGACGCGTCGGCATCTACGAGACGATGTTGTTGACGCCCGACCTGCGGAAGGCGATCACGCCGGAAACGGATCTCGCCGCGCTGCGGGACCTGGCGTACAAGGAGGGCATGCGGCCCCTGCGGATTGCCGGCGCGGCCAAGGTGGCAGTCGGCCTCACCACCGTGGACGAGGTGCTGCAGACCGCGCCGCCGCCCACCGGGGACCGGCGCCTGCATCCCAGGTAGCAGTCGCGTCACGAGTGCCGGGTGATCGTGACCTGTCACCCAACTGTCAGCAAGAATCGGGTGGCGCAAGGCCCGCAGCCGCCGTACTCTCGCCCCCATGAAGCTGATCGATACTCCCCTGGACGAGGTTCCCGCCGCGCGCGACTACGAGCGCGTCGCCCGCGCCATCGAATACCTGCGGCGCAACGCCACAAGCCAGCCGGACCTCGCGGCGGCGGCGCGGCACCTGCACCTGAGCGAGCACCACTTTCAACGGCTGTTCACGCGCTGGGCGGGCGTCAGTCCCAAGCGCTTCGTGCAGTTCCTGACCGTCGAGCACGCCAAGGCCCGGCTCGCGACGACGCGAGGCGTGCTCGATCTCGCGGGCGCGCTCGGCCTGTCCGGCCCGGGGCGGCTGCACGACCTCTTCGTGACGCTGGAAGCGATGTCGCCGGGAGAATACAAAGGCGGCGGCGCGGGGCTTTCCATCCGCTACGGCGTACACGAATCGCCGTTCGGCGCGGCGCTGATCGCGGTCACCGAGCGGGGAATCTGCGCCCTGCAATTCCTGGACGGCCGGGGCGACGAGCTTGCGCGACTGCGCAGTGACTGGCCTGCCGCGGAGCTGCGCCTGGACCCGGCCGTCACGGTTCCGCTATCGGAGCGCATTTTCCGCCCGCTCGCGGCGCCGCCCGGCCGGGCGCTGGCGCTCCTCGTCAAGGGCAGCAATTTCCAGGTCAAGGTGTGGCGCGCGCTGCTCGAGCTGCCCCCGGGATCGCTTGCGACCTACGGCGACGTTTCCGCGCGCATCGGGGCTCCCGGTTCGGCGCGCGCGGTCGGCACGGCCGTCGGCGCGAATCCCGTGGCGTGGCTGATTCCCTGCCACCGCGTGATCCGCGAGACGGGCGCGCTCGGCGGGTATCGCTGGGGCGTCGAGCGCAAGGCGGCGATGCTCGGCTGGGAGGCCGCTCACTGCTCCGCGTGACCGGTGATGGGCGATAATAGCGGCGCCCCCAGCCGCCCATTGCCCGCTCACCCATGAAAGATAGCCTGAAGCCCGGCCTCACCCACCGCTTCCAGCTCCGCATCCCGCCCGACAAGACGGTTCCGCATCTCTATCCCGAATCGCAAATGTTCCGGGAGATGCCGGAGGTATTCGCAACCGGCTACATGGTCGGGCTGCTCGAGTGGGCGTGCATCGAGGCGCTGCGCCCGCATCTCGACTGGCCCCGCGAGCAGTCGCTCGGCACGCACGTCAATTTCTCGCATCTCGCCGCGACGCCTCCGGGGCTGACGGTGACCGTGGAAGTGCGGCTTGAGAAGGTGGACGGCCGCAAGCTGAGCTTCTCGCTGACCGCTCACGACGGGATAGACAAGATCACCGAAGGCACGCACGAGCGCGTCGTGATCGACAGCGCCCGCTTCACCGCCCGCGTGGCGGAAAAAGCGCGGAACGCACCCCGCTAGACGCGCCGGCCCCTCCGGCAAAGCACGCGAGGCATCCCGTCATGGCGCAGACCCCGTACGTCCCCAAGGCCCAGGAGGCGCGCAACAAGGCCGTCGTCGAGCGCTATTTTCGCGACGTGCTCGACGGCGGGCGGATCGACCTCATGCCGGAGCTCTGCACGCGCGACGTCGTGCTGCACCGCCCGGGCTTCGACGTGAACGGCCTCGACGCGGCCATGCAGCGCCTGCGCTCCGTGCTGTCGGACTATTCCGTATTTTCCTCCGAGCTCTCCGGCCTCATGGCGGAGGGCGACCGGGTTTCCGTGCGCGTATCCCATCGCACCCGCGTGCGTCCCCACGCGTTCCGCAGCCGGGCGGGCGATGTGAAGGTCGCGCGGGAGCAGGAGCTCAACTGGACGGCCATCGCGCAATTCCGCATGAAGGACGGCAGGATTGCCGAGGAATGGGTGATGCGCGATGAGCTCGGCATGCTCCTGCAGTTGGGGAAGCTGACAGTCGATTCGTGATGCATCGCAACGTTGCGTCAGCGCGGTCGCGCGCGCCTTGCAGAAATGGCGCGTTCAGTCCATGATTCGCGTGCCGCCCGGAACTGCCCGCGGCGCGCGCAAGGGAGGGGGTCCAATGAAAACAATCCGCAGCCGGTCTTCGCTCGTCTTTTTCCTGCTGGTGACTCTGGGCCTGCACGCTCCGTTCGCGGCGGCGGCCGAGCCGCCGAAGCTGGACGCGGCGAACACGGCGTGGATGCTCACCGCGTCGGTGCTGGTGCTGTTCATGACGCTGCCCGGTCTCGCGCTCTTCTACGCCGGCCTGGTGCGCATGAAGAACGTCCTGTCCGTGCTCATGCAGTGCTTCGCGATCACGTGCATCGTCACGCTCGCGTGGGTGGTGGTCGGCTACAGCATCGCGTTCGGGGACGCCGGCGCGAACAACGCCTGGTACGGCGGCTTCGGGAAGTTTTTACTGTCCGGGATCGACGTCAAGTCCATCAAGGTAAACGGGGTCCCCGAAACGATTTTCGCGATGTACCAGCTCACGTTCGCGATCATCACGCCCGCCCTCGTCATCGGCGCGTTTGCGGAGCGCGTCAAGTTTTCCGGCATGCTGCTGTTCAGCCTGCTCTGGCTGCTCCTCATCTACTGCCCCATCGCCCACTGGGTGTGGGGCGACGGGTGGCTCGCGAAGCGCGGCATCATGGACTTCGCGGGGGGCACCGTCGTGCACCTGAACGCAGGCATGGCGGCGCTGGTCTGCGCGCTGATGCTCGGCCGGCGCCGGGGCTTTCCGGACACGGCGATGCCGCCGCACAACATGACCATGGCGGTGACCGGCGCGTGCATGCTGTGGGTGGGCTGGTTCGGCTTCAACGCCGGCAGCGCGCTCGCGGCCGACGGCTCGGCCGGCATGGCGATGCTGGTGACGCACATCGGCGCGGCAACCGGCGCCTTCGCCTGGATGGTCTGCGAATGGTTGCGCTACGGCAAGCCGTCGGCCCTCGGGATCGTGACCGGCATGGTCGCGGGGCTCGGCACGATTACTCCGGCGTCGGGGTTCGTGGGGCCCATGGGGGCGCTTGCAATCGGCGCCGCCGCGGGAATTGCGTGCTTTTTCGCCACGAGCTACATGAAACAGGCGCTGCAGGTCGACGACTCGCTCGACGTTTTCCCGGTCCACGGGGTCGGCGGAATGCTCGGCACGATACTGACCGGCATATTCGCCGCGGCGACCCTCGGCGGGGTCGGCTACCCCGAGAAAGTCACGATGGGCGACCAGGTGCTCGTGCAGGTGACGGGCGTGCTGGCAGTGGCGGCGTGGTCCGGGGTGGTCACCTGGATCCTGCTCAAGGTCACCGACGCGCTGATCGGAATGAGGGTGCAGCCGGAAGAGGAGACCGAGGGTCTCGATACGGTGCTGCACAACGAGAAAGGCTACAACCTCTAAACCCGGACGCTCCGCGCCGGGTTTAGGTACGCGCGATCGAACGGACGCTTCGCGCCGCTCAGTTTCTTGTTGGCTAGGCGCTGCCGCGGGTGCCTAACTTGCGCGTCGCTTTGCCCAGGTTGATGAGGAAGCGCAGCGCGTCCTGGTTGTCGGGGTCGCGCATCATGCTCCACAGTCCGCCCAGGCCACCCGGCGCGCGCGGCTCCTTCGCGCTCGCGGCAGCGGCCTGCTCGAACGCTTCCAGCACGCCACCGAGCTTCTCCATGCGATCGACCACCCGCGGCAGGGCATCGGCGATGCGCTTCAGGTTGCCCCCGGCTTCCAGCCGCGCAAGCATCTCGACCAGCCGGGCCGCGCCGCCGCGGTTCAGGCGGTCGAGCAGCGACATGCCTTCGGACGACGGTTTCGGCGAGCCGCCCGACCATCTCGTCGGAGAGCGAGTCCTCCGCCGAGCTGTAGACGCGCGCGAGCTTCGCGAGCCGGTCCAGGTCGCCGTGGTTGACCAGATCGGCGAGCGCGGGAATCGCCTTGTAGAGCCCGGTGCGGTTGATGCGGTCGATCAGGTCCATCGCGTCGCTCGCGGTGCCCGCGAGGCGCGCGACCATCTCGTCCGAGAGGGAATCGCGCGCCGCGGCGAGCACGCGCTCGCTTTCGAGCGCGAGGAGGTCCTTGTCTGTCAGGGATTCGGCCATGTTCGCCTCCGTTTAGAGCAGCCCGCGGGCCGAAGCCCAGTAGAGCTTGTTGTACGCGAGCTTGAACCAGTGCACCGCGCGCGTCGGCGGCCTGGGCTGCGGCGGGTTCTGATAGTCGAACATCGCGTAGGTCGCGCGGTCCTTGCCCGCCTCGATGAAGCAGAACACCTTGCCGTCGTAGTCGCGCACGGGCATGCCGAGCCTCACGATCGCGGCGATATTCTCGCCGATCACCTCGGCCTCGAAGTGCGCGGTCGAGCCCGCCTTGCTGATCGGCAGGTTGGTCGTGTCGCCCAGCACGTAGACATTCTCGCGGCCATCCATGCGGAGCGTGTGGCGGTGCGTCGGGATCCAGCCGCGCTGCCCGAGTTTGTTCTTCTCGATCACCTCCATGCCGCGATGCGCGGGGATGCTGATCAGGAGGTCGTAGTCGGTCTCGCTCCCCTCCTCGCTCTTGATGATCTTCTTCGCGCCGTCGATCTCCTTGACATTGAACAGCGTCTCGTAGCTGATGCCCAGGCGGTCCATCTCCGGCGCCGCCCACTTGGCGACGTTCTCCAGCGTGTGCACGCGGCCGATCGGGTAAGTGTAGTGCAGCTTCACCTTGTCCCGGATGCCGCGGTCCTTGAAGTAATCGTGCAGCATGAACACGATCTCGAGCGGCGCCATCGGGCACTTGTGCGGCACGCCCATGGCGATCACGACCTTGCCGCCCTGGAACTGCTGCAGGCGCTTGAACATCTTGACCGCCGACTCCTCGGTATAGAACTGCTCGGAGTTCTCGGCGAGGCCGGGGATGTCCTCGGGCGACGGCCGCGATCCGGTGGCGATCGCGAGGATGTCGTAGCCGTAGGTCTTGCCGCTCTTCGTCTTCACCTCGTTCTTGTCGAGGCGGAATTCCTCGACCGGATCGACCTGGAAATCGATCCCGGGCTCGAGCAGGCTCGCCTGGTCGCGGTAGAGCTCGTCCGGGGTCATGCGGCCGACCGCGAGGTAGAGCAGGCCGGGCTGGTACATGTGCCGGTCGGATGCCGAAAGCATCGTGAGCCGGACCTTGCCGCTGCGCAGCTCGCTCGTGAGCCTGCGCCCCAGGTTATTGGCGAGGATGGTGCCGCCCATCCCGCCGCCTACGATCAGAATTCTCATATGCCCCTCCTGTGAGGTTGCCAGCCAGAACTTTCAGTGCGTCTTCTTGACGAGTATGTGCCAGACGCCTTCCTTTTCCTCCGTGCCGATGTGCTCGTGCTTGACCTTCCGGATCCACTCCGGGATATCGTTGGCCGAGCCCTTGTCGCTCGACAACACCTCGATCTCCTCGCCGATCTCGGCCATCTTGACCGCCGCGATCAGCTCCATCAGCGGCCCCGGGCAGAAACTGCCGCGCGCGTCGATCAGTCTGCGGTTCGCCACGATGGGTCTCCTTGCGCTCGCGGGTCAGAAGGTCAGGATCTGGCCGCTCGCGGCCTCGTCGAGAAACTTGGTGAGCCCCATGTGCTCGCTGAGGTACGGCTCGAGGTCGGCCCGGGCGTAACCGAGCACGTCCATCGCCATCGAGCAGGGGTAGATCTTCGCGTCGCCGAGCTCGACCGCGCTCTCGAACAGCTGCTTGAAGGGCGGGACCTTCTTCTGGGCCATCACCTTGCCCATTTCGCCCTCGGGGCTTGCCTGCGACGGTGCCCCCTTCCGGAAGGGCGCAAGCGCGTTCATGGAGAGGAATACGTGCACGTCGTTGCCGCTCACAGCGCTGATCGAGGCGACCATCCCGGCCATCTGCAGTCGCTCGAACGACCCCGAGACGACGACGACACTGACGCGGTTGCCCATGTCCCCCTGCCCCGTTAGCTGTCCTCCGCGAAAGACCAAAACTATCACGGGCGCTCGTCCGTCCATTTGATATGGATCAATCCCCCCCGACGCGCTGCGTGGCTGCCCTGCCGGTAAGCAGACCCAGGGCACTCGCGAGCCGGCGACAGAAAGTGGAAAGCGCGTTCAGTGAGATTTCGTCAGATATCTCATTCCGCGATCGAGCCCCTCCAGCGTAAGGGAAAACATCCGCTCCCCCATCAGCTGGCGCGTGATGCGGATGGACTCGTGGTAATTCCACACCGACTCGGGCTGCGGGTTGAGCCAGATCGCGTTGGGGTACACCATGAGGAGGCGCTGCAGCCAGACCGCGCCGGCCTCCTCGTTGGCGTGCTCGACGCTGCCGCCGGGATAGACGATCTCGTAGGGGCTCATGGTGGCGTCGCCCACCAGCACCACCTTGTAGTCGTGGGGATAGGTGTGCAGCACGTCCCACGTCGCCATGCGCTCGGATGAGCGCCGGCGGTTGTCGCGCCACACCCGCTCGTAGAGGAAATTGTGGAAATAGAAGTACTCGAGGTGCTTGAACTCGACGCGCGCAGCGGAAAACAGCTGCTCGCAGATGCGAATGTGGTCGTCCATCGACCCGCCGATGTCGAGAAAGAGCAGAACCTTAACCGCATTGTGGCGCTCGGGCACCATCTTCAAGTCGAGCCAGCCCGCGTTCTTCGCCGTTGAGCGGATGGTGTCGTCGAGATCGAGCTCGTCGGGAGCGCCGATGCGCGCGAACCGCCGCAACCGGCGCAGGGCGACCTTGATGTTGCGCGTGCCGAGCTCGACCGTGTCGTCGAGATTGCGGTATTCGCGCTTGTCCCACACCTTCACCGCCCGGCGGTGGCGCGACTCGGGCTGGCCGATGCGCACCCCTTCCGGGTTGTAACCGTACGCGCCGAAGGGACTGGTGCCGGCGGTCCCGATCCACTTGCTCCCGCCCTGGTGGCGGCCCTTCTGCTCCTCGAGCCGCTTGCGGAGCGTCTCCATCAGCTTGTCCCAGCCGCCGAGCGACTCGATGAGCTTCTTCTCTTCCTCGGATAGCATTCTCTCGGCGAGCTTCTTCAGCCATTCCTCGGGGATCACGATCGCGAGGGCGTCCACCTCGACGATGCCCTTGAAATAAGCGGCGAACACGCGGTCGTAGCGGTCGTAGTATTTCTCGTCCTTCACCAGCGAGGCGCGCGCAAGCCAGTAGAACTCCTCCATGCTGCCGAACGCGACACGCTTCGCCAGCGCTTCGATCAGCGTGAGGAACTCCTTGACCGAGACCGGAACGCCGCCTTCCTTGAGCTTGAGAAAGAACTCGATCAACATCTCAGGTCGTTTTGCGGCGGGACATGAAGACAAGGCGCTCGAACAGGTGCACGTCCTGCTCGTTCTTCAGCAACGCGCCGTGCAGCGGCGGGATGATCTTGTGCGGATCCTGGCTGTGCAGCGCCTCGGGCGGGATGTCCTCCGCCATCAGGAGCTTCAGCCAGTCGAGAAGCTCGGAGGTCGAGGGCTTCTTCTTCAGCCCCGGCACCTCGCGGATCTCGAAGAACGCCCCGAGCGCTTCCCTGAGCAGCTGCTTCTTGATGCCGGGATGGTGCACGTGGACGATGCGCTCCATCGTCTCGTGGTCCGGGAAGCGGATGTAGTGGAAGAAGCACCGGCGCAGGAAGGCGTCCGGCAGCTCCTTCTCGTTGTTGCTGGTGATCACCACCAGCGGCCGGTTCTTCGCCCTCACCAGCTCCTGCGTCTCGTAGACGTAGAACTCCATGCGGTCGAGCTCGCGCAACAGGTCGTTCGGGAACTCGATGTCGGCCTTGTCCACTTCGTCGATCAGCAGCACCGCGGGCGTGTCGGACATGAAGGCGTTCCACAGCATGCCGCGCACGATGTAGTTGCGGATGTCGTGCACGCGCGGGTCGCCGAGCTGCGAGTCGCGCAGCCGCGATACCGCGTCGTACTCGTAGAGCCCGTGCAGCGCCTTGGTGGTGGACTTGATGTGCCACTCGTAGAGCGGCCGTCCGAGCGCTCTCGCGATCTCGATGGCCAGCATCGTCTTGCCGGTGCCGGGCTCCCCCTTGACGAGCAGCGGGCGCTCGAGCGTCAGCGCCGCGTTGACCGCCATCATCAGGTCATCGGTCGCGATATAGGTGTCGGTGCCTTCGAATCGTTTCATCGCCATTCGTTCGTCGTTCGTCAGCTCTCGCCAGCGAGTCTCCCACCCGCCCCCTCGATCGTCAAGAAACGTCAGCCGCGACGAAAGACCAAGACGGCAAGCGCCAGCACGGAGAATGCGGCACCGGCGTAAAACGTGGTCGCCGCGCCGATCTGGTCCCACAGCAGTCCGGCGAGGACGCTCGCGATGAGCATCGCGCCGCCGCTCGCGAGATTGAAGAATCCGAACGCGGTGCCGCGCAGGTGCGCCGGCGCGGCGGCTGCGACCATGGCTGCGAGCACGCCCTGCGTCATCCCCATGTGCAATCCCCACAGGACCACACCGGCCGCGACCGCCGCGAGTCCTCGCGCCTGAGCGAGAACGATATCGGACACGATCAGCACCGCGAGTCCGGCCGCGAGCAGCTTCCTGTGGCTCATGCGGTCGGCGAGCCGGCCCGAGGGGTAGGCGGACGCCGCGTAGACCACGTTCATGATCACCAGCACCAGCGGCGCAAAGGTGTCCGCCAGCCCGAGCTGCTGGGCCCTCAATATGAGAAAGGCTTCGCTGAAGCGCGCGAGCGTGAACACCCCTCCCGCGGCGACGATCCACCAGTAGGCGCTGCCGAACTCGCTCAGGCTCCGCCAGTCGACGGCGGATGCAGGTTTCGGGAGCGCCCCCGTTGCCCTCGGCTCCTGCACGCCATAAAACAGGATCAGCACCGATAGAATTGCGGGCGCGAGGGCAAACCAGAACACCGCCCGGAAATCGCCCGCCCACACCACCATCAACCCGAGGGCAAGCAGCGGGCCGAGAAACGCGCCGACGGTGTCGAGGGACTGCCGCAATCCGAAGGCTGCGCCCCGCATCTCCGGCGGCGTCAGGTCGGCGATGAGGGCGTCGCGCGGCGCGCCGCGTATGCCCTTGCCGATGCGGTCCATGAAGCGCGCGACGAAGACCCAGTGCACCGTCAGCGCAAGCGCGAACAGCGGCTTCGAGACGGCGCCCAGGCCGTAACCGAGCAGGGTGAGCCCCTTGCGCCGGCCGAGCCAATCGCTAATTGTCCCGGAGAAGACCTTCACGACCAGGGCAGTCGCCTCCGCGACGCCTTCGACGACGCCGACCATCAGCGCGGTCGCCCCGAGGCTCGTGACCATGAATACCGGCAGCAGGCTGTGGATCAGCTCGGAGGAGACGTCCATGAACAGGCTGACGAAGCCCAGCATCCACACGCCGCGGGGGATTCCGGTCGATGAAGCCATGGACGGTCTCAGCGCGCGATGTCGCTCTTGCGGTCGACGTCGAACAGGATCCCCGGATCGTCGCATTCGATGAGCCGCACCGAGTCGCGATGGCGCTCCACGACCGCGCGCGCGCCCTGGTCGCCGTCCAGCTTGAGCAGCTCGTCGCGCAGCGCTGCGCCAAACCCGACCGGGTGACCCCGTTCCCCCTTGTAGGCCGGCGCGACAATCACTGCCCCTTGCTGCAGCGCGTCGATGACGGCCTTGATCGTGGCGGGCGCGATCCGCGGCATGTCGGCGAGCGCGACCACCCACCCGTCCGCGCCGCGCGCCTGCGCGACGCCGTGGGCCAAGCTCGCCCCCATGCCGCGCGCCGCACCCTGGAACATCGTGACCTGGCAGCCTTCCTGCTCGAGCATGTCGTAAAGCGGAAAATCGCCCCAGCGCACCACGGCGACCACGTCGGATGTCGCGGTCAGGAGATTGCGCGCTGCATGGGCGGCAATCGCCACCCCGTCCTCCAGCGGATGCAGCAGCTTCTCGCCCCCGAACCGTGTGCCGGCGCCGGCGGCAAGCAAGATAGCAGCGATGTGTTTCGATTCCGGAGGCATGCCGTCGTCGATTATAGCGATTGACACCGCCGGAGCCCCGGCGCTAGTGTTCCTTTCGTCTCACCGGGAGGAGATCGCCATGGACCAGAAGATCAGCTTCGTGGTCGACGGGAAGTCCGCGACCGTCACCGCCGATCCCGCAATGCCCCTGCTCTACGCGCTTCACTCGGAGCTCGGCCTCAACAATCCCAAGTTCGGCTGCGGCAAGGCGCAATGCGGCGCCTGTACCGTGCATCTCGACGGCGCACCGGTACGCTCCTGCGTGATGCCCGTCAGCGCGGCCGCCGGAAAGAACATCACCACGCTCGCCGGGCTGGGAACGCCCGATAATCCGCATCCTTTGCAGACGGCGTACATCGCAGAGCAGGTGCCGCAATGCGGCTACTGCCTTTCGGGCTGGATCATGACCGCGGCGGCGTTCCTCAAGAGCAATCCGAAGCCGACCGACGCCGAGGTCCGCCAGGCGATGGCCGGCATCAAGTGTCGCTGCGGCACGCACATGGCGATCCTGCGCGCGATCAAGCGTGCGGCGACTGCGACGGCCTGAGGAGAACACCATGGAACCGATTACCCGACGCGATTTCCTGAAGGCCTCCGGCTCGCTCGTCATCACCGTCTCGATTCCGGGCTCCGTCGCTACCGCTTTCAGCCAGAGCATTTCTTCCAGTGCCACTCTCGGTGGCAAGCCGCCATTAGTACCGGACCAACTCGATTCGTGGATCGCCATCCTGCCCGACGGCAGCGTCAACGCCTTCTTCGGGAAGATGGACATGGGTCAGGGCGTGGATGTGGTGATCGCGCAGATCGTCGCGGAGGAGCTCGATGTCGCCTTCGAAAAGGTCAGCGTGGTCATGGGCGACACCGCGACCTCGTGCAACCAGGGCGGCGCCTCCGGCAGCACGGGCACGCAGCTCGGCGGCGTGGCCCTGCGCCAGGCCGCCGTCGAGGCGCGCCGAGTCCTGCTCGAGCTGGCGTCGAAAAAGCTCGGCGTGCCGGTCGAGCAACTCACGGTCGAAGATGGCGTGGTGAAGGATCCCCGCTACGGGCTCGTACAGGTGAGCTACGGAGAGCTGATCGGCGGACGGCATTTCCACCACAAGATCGAGTGGAACAAGCGCTACGGCAATCCGCTCGCGCTCAAGGCGCGGGCCCAGCCCAAGGACCCCTCTCTGCACAAGGTCGTGGGCCAGTCGTTCCCGCAAAAAATCATCACCGAGAAGGTGTATGGGCGCGCGGAATACATTACCGACGTGAAGGTCGAAGGCATGCTGCACGGACGCGTCGTCCGGCCGCCCAACGCCGGATGCACGCCGGTCGCCGTGGACGAGGGCTCGATCCGGAATATTCCAGGGGCGCGCGTCGTGCGCGAAAAGGACTACATCGCGGTGGTGGCCGAGCGCGAATGGGACGCCGTGCGTGCCGCAGAGTCGCTGAAGGTGAAATGGAGCGCCGAGTGCGCGCCATTCCCGCCGATGGAAAAACTCCACCAGCACATCCGGGAGGCGAAGCCGAACGGCAAGGGAACGCCCGTCAACCGGGGTAACGTGGATGACGCATTCAAGACCGCCCAGCGCATCGTGCAGGCGGAATACGAATGGCCGCTGCAATCCCACGCCAGCATGGGCCCGGCGTGCGCGATCGCCGATGTGAAAAACGGCGAGGCCCGGCTGTGGACCGGCAGCCAGAAGCCCCATTTCGGACGCAACGGGGTCGCGAAGATCACCGGGCTGCCGGAAGACAAGGTGCGCGCCACGTGGGTCATGGGCCCGGGAAGCTACGGCCGCAACGATGCGGGAGACGCCGCGCACGATGCGGCACTGCTGTCCAAGCTTACCGGCCGGCCGGTGCGCGTGCAGTACATGCGCCACGAAGGCACGGGCTGGGATCCGAAGGGTCCGGCGGGGATATTCCGGGGCAAAGCCGGCCTCGATGCGTCAGGCAACGTCGTCGCCTACGAGTTCTACGGCAGGGGCTTCACGCGCCAGGAAATGGCGACCAATGAGTCCGACCCCAAGGACACGCTGGCCGGGCAGCTGATCGGCTGGAAACCCAAGGGGACGATCATCTTCCAGCACCCGGCCGAAGTGTACGGCTTCGAGAACAAGCGCTGCTGGTGGGAGACGATTCCGGCTCTGCTCGAGCGCGGATCCCCTCTTCGCGTCAGCCACTTCCGCGATCCGCTCGGCCCGGAGCTGCACTTCGCCAGCGAGTCATTCATCGACGAAGTCGCGCTGGCGGCGGGCGCCGATCCGGTCGCGTTCCGGTTGCGCTACCTCGCCCACGATGCGCGCCACTCGGCCGTCGTGAAGGCGGTCGCGGAAAAGGCGGCTGGCAGGCTCGCCCCAATCCCAACCGCGGCAAGGGCGACGTCATGGTGGGACGCGGCGTCTCCTATACCGAGCGGAACGGCACCGTCGTCGCGATGATCGCCGAGGTCGAAGTGGACCGCCGCAGCGGGCGCGTCTGGGCGAAAAAGTTCACGGTCGCGCACGACTGCGGGCAGATCATCAACCCGGGCGGCCTGAAGCTCACGATCGAGGGCAACGTCGTTCACGCGCTTTCGCGCACGCTGTTCGAGGAGGTCCGGTTCACCGAGAACAACGTCGCGAGCATCGACTGGGCAACCTACCCGATCCTGGAACTGGCCGACGCCCCGGAGTCGATCGACATCGTGCTGATCAACCGCCCGGAAATGGCCCCGCAGGGCGCGGGCGAGCCGTCGCATCGCACAGTGCCGGCGGCAGTCGCGAACGCAATCTTCGATGCGACCGGGGTGCGCGTCCGCAAAGTGCCGATCACGCCCGAGCGGATGAAGGCCGCCCTCGCCCGCGCTTAGAAGAGCACCTGCCTAACTCCCTCCTCCCCCTTGCGGGGAGGATCGAGGTGGGGGGTCAGATGTCATGCCGAGGTTCTGCGCGAATCTCACGATGCTCTGGAACGAGCTCGACTTCATGGACCGCTTTTCGGCTGCGGCGAAGGCGGGGTTCAAGGGCGT
Organism: uncultured beta proteobacterium; assembly: GCA_963699525.1. GTDB lineage: Bacteria > Pseudomonadota > Gammaproteobacteria > Burkholderiales > SG8-41 > SG8-41. Next base: position 157,620 of record CAVOUI010000007.1, read on the forward strand.
CGAGTACCTGTTTCCGTACGAACACGACAAGGACCGCATCGCCGGGGAGCTGAAGAAGCACGGCCTCACCCAGGTGCTGCACAATCTCCCCGCCGGCAACTGGGCCAAGGGCGAGCGCGGCATCGGCTGCCATCCCGACCGCGTGAAGGAATTCCAGGACGGCGTCGCGAAGGCCATCGACTACGCAACCGCGCTCGGCTGCGGGCAGGTCAACTGCCTCGCCGGGATCCGCCCGCGCAACGTCGACCCCAGCGACGCGCGCGAGACGTTCATCAAGAACCTGCAGTACGCGGCGCCGCGGTTGAAGGACGCCGGCGTGAAGCTCCTGATCGAGCCGGTCAACACGCGCGACATCCCGGGATTCTTCCTCTGCTACTCGAAGCAGGCGCTCGACATCATCACGGCGGTCGGCTCCGACAACCTGTTCCTGCAGTTCGACCTCTATCACGCGCAGGTCATGGAGGGCGACCTCGCGCGCACGATCGAGACGAGCCTCAAGCTGATCCCGCACCTGCAGCTCGCCGACAACCCGGGACGCAACGAGCCCGGCACCGGCGAGATCAACTACCCCTTCCTGTTCGGCCACATCGACCGCCTCGGCTACGCCGGGTGGATCGGCTGCGAATACAAGCCGAAGACGACGACCGACGCGGGCCTGGGCTGGGTCAGGCCTTACCTGATAGCGTGCCGTCGCTTGACTTGCCGAACGTCGCAGGCGACACAATCGGGACTCGAAATTCACGCGCCGTCATCGCGGCGCGCGGCACCCACAAGGAGGAGTCATGAACATCATGCGTGTCGTGCGCTTGTGCTCTATCGGCATCGCAGTCGCGCTGCTCAGCTCGACGGCATCCGCCCAGTTGATCCGGATCATGAGCGGCCCGCAGGGCGGCTCGTGGTACCCCCTCGCAGGCGCAATCCAGGGCATCGTCGAAAAGAGCATCCCGGGCACCAACGTGCAAGTCGCGCCGGGCGCCGGCATCTCAAACGTCCTCGGCCTCCAGAACAACAAGGCCGAGATGGGTTTCGGCAACTCGGTCTCCTCGTATGACGGCGTGCAGGGCAACGATCCATTCAAGCAAAAGACGGACAACGTCTGCCACATCGCCACGCTGTATTTCCAGTATTTCCACGTGGTAGCCATAGCCGACGCCGGCATCAAGACCATGGGCGACACCAAGGGCAAGGCGCTGACGACGCAGCAGAAGGGCAACACCGGAGAGCAAATGACGCGGGACCTGCTCCGGTGTACGGCCTCGATTATGGCAAGCTGAGCAAGGTGAACTTCGGCTCCTACACCGATTCCGTCGAGCAGCTAAAAGACGGTCACGCCCAGGTATTCACGCTGATCACGACAGTTCCGGCGTCGGCCGTCATGGACCTGGGCTCGGCGCGCAAGATCACCGTGGTCCCGGTACCGGACGATAAACTCCGGGAGCTGCAGAAGATCAACAAGGGCTACGACAAGCGCATCATCAAGGCCGGGACCTACCCCGGCCAGGAGAAGGACATCCAGACCATCGGTACCTGGACCCATCTCATGATGAGGTGCTCCACTCCGGAAGACCTGGCCTACAAGGTCACCAAGGCCCTCGCAGCCAACACCGAAAATCTCGGAAACGTCGTCGCCGCGGTGAAAGGGCTGACGGCCAAGGAGCTTGCAATCGACGTCGGCGTGCCCTATCACCCGGGCGCCCGCAAGTTCTATCGCGAAGCCAAGGTTCTCTAGACGTTGGACGACATCGACAGCGGCGCGAATCCCGCGCCGCTATTTTTTTGAGCTGGCATGGCTCCAGGCTACGACCGCTTCGTCAAGGGCCTCATCGCGCTCACTGCGGCCGCGATGTCGTTGTACCACGTGTACGTCGCGCTCACCGGCGCGCCGCAAGCGTTGTTCTTCCGCGGGACGCACCTGCTGTTCGCGATGGCGCTGGTGTTCCTGCTCTATCCGAGCCTTGCCAGACGCAAGACGCCGACAGGAGATGTGTTTCGTGACGATGCCGGCGGGACCGTGGGTGGCACCCAGGCCGTCCCGTCGCCATCATGGCTCGACTGGCTGTGCATCGCCGCGTCTGCCGTCACCATCATCTACATCTGGGTCAATCACGAGCGCCTGATCACCCGTTTCGTCTACGTCGAGGACCCTGAAACCATCGAGTTGGTGCTGGGGGTGCTCTTCACCGTGCTCGTGCTCGACGCGACGCGGCGGATTATCGGCTGGGCCCTGCCGATTACGGCCATCATCTTCCTCGCGTACGCGTCGTTCATCGCCAAAGTGCGCCCGGAGCAGATCATCGAGATCCTCTACCTCACGACCGAGGGCATCTTCGGCACCACGCTCGGCGTCTCGGCCTCCTACGTCATCATGTTCGTGCTGTTCGGAGCCTTCATGGAGCGCACCGGCGTCGGGCAGGCTTTTCATGGATTTTGCGCTGTCGCTCACCGGGTCACTCCGCGGGCGGACCGGGCAAGGTGTCGGTCATATCCTCGAGCCTGTTCGGTACCGTCTCGGGAAGCGCGGTGGCCAACGTGCTGGTGGACGGACCGATCACGATTCCGCTCATGAAGCGCACCGGATTTCGCCCGCCGTTCGCCGCAGCGGTCGAGGCGGTCGCCTCCACCGGCGGGCAGATCATGCCACCGGTCATGGGAGCGGCGGCATTCGTCATGGCGGAGTTCCTCGCAGTAAGCTATTTCCAGGTCACGCTGTGGGCGGCGATCCCGGCGATACTCTATTACGTGGCGGTATTCTTCGCGGTGCACTTCGAGGCCAAGCGCGTCGGTTTGCACGGGCTGCCGCGCTCGGAAATTCCGCGCCTGCTCGACGTGATGCGCGAACGCGGCCACCTGTTCATTCCGCTCCTGGTGATCCTGTTCGGGCTCATCTCCGGATACAGCGCGCCGTTGTGCGCGCTCGCCGGAACGCTGTCCTGCGTCCCGGTCGCATTGCTGCGCAAAAACACGCGCCAGGACATCTCCTGGAAGACGGTGTGGGGCGCGCTGCAGGATGGCGCGAAGAACTCGATCGCGGTAGCGCTCGCCTGCGCCTGCGCCGGCATCATCATCGGTGTCATCGCCCTGACCGGCGCTGCAATCAATTTCACCGCCGTTGTGGTCGATCTCTCCAGGGATATGCTGCCGCTGGCGCTGGTGCTGACCATGCTCGCGGGCATCGTGCTCGGCATGGGCATGCCGACCACGCCCGCCTACATCGTGATGGTATCGCTGCTGGTGCCGGCCATCATCAAGCTCGGCGCGACTGCCCCAGCCGCGCACATGTTCGCGTTCTATTTTGCGATCCTGTCCGCGATCACGCCACCGGTCGCGCTTGCGGTCTACGCTGCCGCCAGCATCGCCAAGACCAACCTGTGGGAATCCGGCTGGGCGGCGGTGCGCGTCGGCGCGGCCGGCTTCATCGTTCCCTTCATGTTCGTGTTCGAGACCTCGCTCCTCATGATCGGGGACTGGTTCACCATCCTCACTTCGTTCGTTTCCGCCACCATCGGCGTGATCTGCCTTGCCTCGGGCTTGCACGGCTATCTGCTGCGCGAAAACACGATCTGGGAGCGGGTGCTGCTGGTTGCCGCCGCGCTACTGCTGATCAAGCCCGGCTACATCTCCGACGCGATCGGTCTCGCGCTGCTTGCGTGCGTGGTGATCAACCAGAAATACCTGAACCCGGCGGGTGCTGCTGCTTCCCGCCCTTCTGCCAAGTAGATATTCGAACTTGAGGAGCTTTTTATGAGCAATATCGGTTTCGTCGGCCTCGGCATCATGGGCAAGCCCATGGCGGCCAATCTCATCAAGGGCGGGCACACGCTCTACCTCTACTCGCGGAGCGGTGTGCCGCAGGAACTCGACGGCGGCCGGCGGCAAGGCCTGCGCCAGCGCGAAGGAAGTCGCGCAGAAGTCCGACATCGTCATCACGATGGTCCCCGACACGCCGGACGTCGAGAAGGCTCTGTTCGGGCCAGAACGGCGTCGCCGAAGGCCTCTCCCGCGGCAAAACCGTCGTGGACATGAGCTCGATTTCACCCATCGAGACCAAGGCCTTCGCGAAGAAAATCAACGCGCTCGGCTGCGAGTATCTGGACGCCCCGGTCTCCGGCGGCGAGGTCGGTGCGAAGAACGCCGCGCTCACGATCATGGTGGGCGGCAGTCAGGCGACTTTCGACAAGGTGAAGCCGGTGTTTGAGCTGATGGGAAAGAACATCACGCTGGTGGGGGCCAACGGCGACGGCCAGACCTGCAAGGTGTGCAACCAGATCATCGTCGCGCTCAACATCGAGGCGGTGGGCGAAGCGCTGGTGTTCGCGGCGAAGGCCGGCGCCGATCCGGCCAAGGTGCGCCAGGCCCTGATGGGCGGTTTCGCCGCCTCACGCATCCTCGAAGTGCACGGCGAGCGCATGATCAAGCGCACGTTCGACCCGGGGTTCCGCATCGAATTACATCAGAAGGACCTCAGCCTCGCGCTGTCGGGCGCGCGGGCCATGGGTGTCAGCCTGCCGAATACCTCCACCGCCCAGCAGCTCTTCAACGCGTGCGTGGCGAGCGGGGGCGCGAAGTGGGACCACTCCGCGATGGTGCGGGCGCTCGAGAAGATGGCGAATCACGAAGTCGCCAAGAAGTAGGCCAAGCTGCAGGCAGCAGGGCTTCACCCGTGCTGCCCGATTTCGAACAGCGCCTCGTTGAGCGATTGCTGAATCGTTTCTACGACCGCCGCCTGCTCGCGCACGTCCAGCATCAGATCCGGCTTCACCACACGATCCGCGGCAATTCCATCACGCTGTTCGAGATTCGGCCAGGCTTTGACAATTCCGCGGTATGGGTGAAGACCCCAATCGCCCGGTTCCGGTTTGATTCCGCCAGCGGCCTCTGGTCCCTTTACTGGCACGACCGCAACCAGCGGTGGCAGCCCTATGAAGAGGCGGAGGCCACCCGGAATTTCGAAGCGCTCCTGACGGAGGTCGACCGCGATCCCACATCCATCTTCTGGGGATGATGACCACATGAGATGCGCGCTGTACTCGTTGATCACTTTGGCGCTCGCCGCAGTCGCGGGCAGCGCAAGCCCACAAGCCTACCCGACGAGACCCATCCGGCTGGTCGTGCCGTTTGCAGCAGGCGGTCCCGCGGATATTCAAGCTCGCCTGATTGGCCCCAGGCTCGCGGAAGCGTGGGGCCAGCCCGTGGTGGTGGAAAACCGCCCCGGCGGCAATACCATCATCGCGACCGAATTGACCGCCCGGGCCGATCCCGACGGCCACCTGGTCCAGGTGATCTCGGCCGGGTTCGCGATCAACGTGAGCCTCTACGCCAGGCTCCCCTACGACAGCGTGCGCGATTTCGCGCCCGTGTCGCAGCTCACCTCTGGCCCCGCCATCGCGGTCGTGCACCCTTCCCTGCCCGTGCGTTCCGTCAAGGAGCTGATCGCTCTCGCCAAGGCCAGGCCGGGGCAGCTCACCTATGCCTCCGCCGGGCTGCCGAGCCAGCTCGCGGTCGAGTTGTTCAAGGTCATGACCGGAACCGACATGGTCCACGTGCCCTATAAGGGCCAGAGTCCCGCGATGATCGACCTCATCGCCGGCCACGTGCAGGTGAGTTTCCCGACCATGCTGGGAACATTGGGGCACGTCGAGGCCGGCCGTCTGCGCGCGCTCGCCACGACGGGAGCCAAGCGCGCACCCGCGGCACCGAACCTGCCGACCATGATCGAAGCCGGCGTGCCCGGCTACGTCGCTACCAACTGGTTCGGAACCGCGGTACCGGCCAAGAACCCCGCCGGCGATCGTTGCCAAGCTCAGCCAGGAAATCGCGCGCGTGTTGCGCCTGCCCGACGTGAGCGAACGGCTGCTGTCCCAGGGACTTGAACCGGTCAGCAGCACGCCCGAGGAGTTTTCCAGCTACATCCGGTCGGAAATGACGAAGTGGGCAAAAGTCGTGAAGGCCTCCGGCGCGAAGGCGGAGTAGCAATCAACGCCGGCCGGATTTCCGCACCGTCGGATTGAGCTTGTCGATATCGGCTTTGACCTGTTCGCGGCTTCGCTCGTACACGATCTCCCGCCCCATCACGGACCCGGCGTAGGCGAGCCCGTTTCGGGTCGGCGCCAGCGTGCACTTGACGTTGTGGATGCCTTCGCCGATCACCACCTCGATATGCTCGGGCCGCTTGTTCAGCACCACGACGTCGATGATTTGCCCCGTTTCCGTCACCCGCACCTTGATCTTCTCGATGTTCATTGTCCAAGTATATATCGTTGCTCCAGCGCGCTAGCGTCCCCCTGTACGGTTGGCTAGAATGCCCGCATGACGGCCGTCGCCGAACAGGTCGCCGTTGATCTCGCCCGCCAGCGCGAGGTCGTCGCAGCGCTCGAGGCATTCCTGCCCCGCACTTCGATCCTGTTCGATCGCGAGGACGTCAAGCCCTACGAGTGCGACGGGCTGACGGCCTACCGCCAGGTCCCGATGGTGGTCGCGCTGCCGGAAACGGAGGAGCAGGTCTGCCGCATCCTCAGGATCTGCCACGCGCTCAAAGTGCCGGTGGTCGCGCGCGGCGCGGGAACAGGGCTCTCCGGCGGGGCGCTCCCCCTCGGCAACGGCGTGCTGCTCTCGCTCGCGAAATTCAGGCGCATCGTCGAGATCGATGAACGGGCGCGCACCGCCCGCGTGCAGCCCGGCGTGCGCAATCTCGCGATCTCGGAGGCGGTCGCTTCACTCGGGCTCTATTACGCGCCGGACCCCTCGAGCCAGCTCGCCTGCACGATCGGCGGCAACGTCGCGGAGAATTCCGGCGGCGTGCACTGCCTCAAGTACGGGCTCACCGTCCACAACATCCTGAAGCTGCGCGTCGCCACCGTCGAGGGCGAGATCGTCGAGGTCGGGAGCGAGGCGCTCGATGCCTCGGGCTACGACCTTCTCGCGCTGCTGACGGGATCGGAAGGCCTGCTCGCCGTGATCCTCGAGGTTACCGTCAGGCTTCTGCCCAAGCCCGAATACGCGCAGGTCGTCATGGCGGCGTTCGACGACATCGAGAAGGCTGGCCAGTCGGTGGCAAACGTCATCGCCGCCGGCATTGTCCCCGCGGGCTTCGAGATGATGGACCAGGCCGCCACCCGCGCGGTGGAAGGCTTCGCGCGCGCCGGCTACCGCACGGACGTCGCCGCCGTTCTGCTGTGCGAGACCGACGGCACGCGCGAGGAAGTGGCCGACGAGATCCGGCGCGTGCAGGACTTGATGGAATCGAGCGGCGCGGTGCAGACGGAAGTCTCGCGCGACGAGGCGCAGCGGCTGCGCTTCTGGGCCGGCCGCAAGGCCGCGTTTCCGGCGGCGGGCGCCATCTCGCCCGACTACTACTGCATGGACGGCACCATCCCGCGCAAGCGCATCGCCGAGGTGCTGCGGAAGATCACGCAGCTCGAGACCAAGTACGGGCTGCGCTGCGCCAACGTGTTCCACGCGGGCGACGGCAACCTCCACCCCCTCATCCTCTACGATGCGAACCAGCCGGGCGAGCTCGAGCGGACGGAGGCCTTCGGCGCGGAGATCCTCGAGCTGTGCCTCGAGGTCGGCGGCACCATCACCGGCGAGCACGGCGTCGGCGTCGAGAAGATCAACTCGATGTGCGTGCAGTTCAAGCCGGCCGAGCTCGAGGCGTTCCACCGCATCAAGCACGCCTTCGACGAGCGCGGCCTGCTCAACCCCGGGAAGGCGGTGCCGACGCTCACGCGCTGCGCGGAGTTCGGCCGTATGCACGTGCATCGCGGGCAGGAGAAGTTCCCCGACCTGCCCCGCTTCTGAAGTTTCGATGCAGGATATCGTCGAAAACCTGTCGCGGCTGATTCGCGAGGCGGCGCAGCAGAAGCGCCCGTTGTGCATACGCGGCGGCGGGACCAAGGACTTCTACGGCGGGCCGATACACGGCTACAAGCTCAACACCGGCGACTTCCGCGGCATCGTCGACTACGAGCCGACCGAGCTGGTGATCACCGCGCGCGCGGGCACGCCGCTCGCCGAGATCGAGGCCGCGCTGCGCGAGAAGGGCCAGATGCTCGCATTCGAGCCGCCTTACTTCGGCGAGGGCTCGACGCTCGGCGGCTGCGTTGCGGCAGGCCTCTCCGGTCCGCGCCGCCCCTACGCCGGCGCGGTGCGCGATTTCGTTCTGGGCGTGCGCATCCTCGACGGCAAGGGGGATGACCTCAAGTTCGGTGGCCAGGTCATGAAGAACGTCGCCGGCTACGATGTCTCGCGCCTCATGGCGGGCTCGCTCGGCACGCTCGGCCTCCTCCTCGAGGTGTCGCTCAAGGTGCTCCCGCTCCCGGCCGCGGAGGCGACGCTGTTGCTCAAGCGCAGCGAGGCCGAGGCGCTCGACCTCATGAACCGATGGGCAGCACGACCGCTGCCCATCACTGCGACCGCTTACCGCGATGGCGATCTCGGCGTTCGGCTCTCGGGCGCGCGCGTGGCAATCGATGCCGCGGCGAAGAAGGTCGGCGGCACGCCGGTGGAGCCGACCCGGGCGGAGCGCTTCTGGGCCGGAATCCGCGAGCAGACCGATCCGTTTTTTGCGGGCGGCGAGCCGCTCTGGCGCCTGTCGGTGAAGTCCACGACGCCCCCTCTCGCGCTTCCCGGGAAGCAGCTCATTGAATGGGGCGGCGCGCTGCGCTGGCTCCGGTCCGCCGCCGATGCGACGACGATACGCGAGGCGGCGGCACGCGCCGGCGGCCATGCCACGCTGTTTCGCGGCGGCGACCGGTCGAAGGGCGTGTTCCAGCCGCTCCCGCCGGTGCTGATGAAGCTGCACCGCAATTTGAAGCAGGCCTTCGACCCCTCCGGCATATTGAATCCGGGCCGGCTGTATCCCGATCTGTGAAAAGCGCGGCCCGTGCAGACCAACCTCGCTGAATTCATACGAGATACGCCGGAAGGACGGGAGGCCGACGCGATCCTGCGCAAGTGCACGCATTGCGGCATGTGCACGGCGACCTGCCCGACCTACCTGCTCCTGAGCGACGAGCTCGACGGCCCGCGCGGGCGCATCTACCTCATCAAGCAGGTGCTCGAAGGGACAGCGCCCTCGGCAAAGACGCAGCTCCACCTCGACCGCTGCCTCACGTGCCGCGCGTGCGAGACGACGTGCCCCACCGGCGTGCGCTACGGGCGCCTGGTGGACATCGGCCGGCATATCGTTGAAGAGCGCGTTGCCCGCGGCCCCGTCGAATCCGCGTGGCGAGGCGCGTTGAACTCCGTGATCTCCAACGCTTCCCTGTTCGGGCCGCTGCTCAGGATGGGGCAATGGACGCGCCCGCTCCTGCCGTCGGCCCTCAAGCGCAAGGTGCCGCCCCCGGCAGCGCCTGGAGGACCGTGGCCCGCCGCGACTCACGCCCGCCGGATGCTGGTCCTCGACGGCTGCGCGCAGCCGGCCTTGTCTCCCGCGACCAACGCGGCGGCGGCGCGCGTGCTCGACCGGCTCGGCATTTCCCTCGTCCGCGCCCCGGCTGCCGGCTGCTGCGGCGGGGTGTCGTACCACCTCAACATGCAGGGCAAGGCGCTCGACACGATGCGCCGCACGATCGACGCGTGGTGGCCGCACATCGAGCAGGGCGCGGAAGCGATCGTGATCGCGGCGAGCGGCTGCGGGGTGACGGTGAAGGACTACGGGCACTACCTGGCACAGGATCCCGCCTACGCCGCCAAAGCGAAGCGCGTCTCCGCACTCGCGAGGGACATCAGCGAGGTGATTAGCGCGGAGAAGGACAAACTCAAGCTCCTCATCCCTCATCCCTCATCCCTCATCCCTGGTCAGCGAATAGCCTTCCACGCTCCTTGCACACTGCAACACGGCATGAAATTGCAGGGCAGCGTGGAGAGTCTGTTGCGCGGCTTCGGCTATTCCCTGACGGACGTGCCCGACGCCCACCTCTGCTGCGGCTCGGCCGGTACCTATTCCATACTGCAGTCGGGGCTCTCGCAGAAACTACTGGCCAACAAGATGGCCGCGCTCGAAACTGGAAAGCCCGACGCGATCCTCACCGCCAATGTCGGTTGCCAGGCTCACCTGCAATCCGCAACCCGGCGACCCGTCCGGCATTGGATCGAAGCGCTGGACGAGGCGCTGTCCCACTAACCCCCCGTACGGGGCTTGTACTTTTTTCCCGTCAGGCGTACGATTGCCCGCGACTCGTACTCGGGGGCACTTCGATCATGCTGCAAACGCTTCCGCAAACCGCGTCACGGAATCTCGAGGTGGTGCGGCGCTCCGACGGCCGCGCATCCCGGGCCGACCGCGCGGCGACCACCCTGTCCGTCCCGGTGTACGAGGCGGAGCTGTGGACGAGCCGCCAGCGCCAGGCGAGCTCGATCCACGAGATCTCCTACCGCGCCTGCTTCAAGCCGCAGCTGCCGGGCTACTTCATCGAGCGCCTCACGCGGGAAGGCGACGTCGTCTACGACCCGTTCAGCGGGCGCGGCACGACCGCGATCGAGGCCGCCCTGCGCGGCCGCAGCGTAATCGCCAACGACGTGAACCCGCTGTCGGCGATGCTCACGCAGCCCCGATTCGAGCTGCCGGGACTGGCGGACATCGACGCCCGGCTGAGGACGCTGAAGTTCACGGCACGGCCGCGCTCCGGCCTCGATCTCTCGATGTTCTTTCATCCCGACACCGAGTACGAAATTCTCGGGCTGCGGGAATACCTGTACCGGCGCGTTCGCAGCGGCGAGGAAGACGCGGTGGATCGCTGGATCCGCATGGTCGCGACGAACCGCCTGACCGGCCACTCGCCCGGGTTCTTCTCGGTCTACACGCTTCCGCCCAACCAGGCCGTCTCGCCCGAAGACCAGCTTCGCATCAACGCCCGCCTCCGGCAGGAGCCGGATTACCGCGACATCCGCGCTCTCATCCGGAGAAAATCCATGCAGCTGCAGAGCCGTCTCGGCGCCGGCGAGCGCTGGCGCCTGCGGGCCGCGGCAGCGCGGCGCCCGCCTGCTGCAGAAGGAGGCGGCCGCGACGCCGGAGATCGCCTCCGGCAGCGTGCAATTGACCGTCACGTCGCCGCCGTTCCTCGATGTCGTCCAGTACGCGCGCGACAACTGGCTGCGCTGCTGGTTCAACGGGCTCGACGCGGAGGCGATCGGCGCCCGCATCACGATGAGCCGGACCGTGGAGGAATGGGCGCGGGAGATGAGCGCGGTGTTCGGCGAGCTCTACCGGGTCACCCGGCCGGACGGATGGGTTGCGTTCGAGGTGGGTGAGGTGCGCCGGGGCTCCGTGAAGCTCGAGGAGGTAGTCGCTCCGCTCGGCCTCGCCGCGGGTTTCAAGTGCACGGCGATCCTCGTCAACGCGCAGAGCTTCACCAAGACGGCCAACATCTGGGGCGTCCGGAACAACCGCCTCGGCACCAACTCCAACCGGATCGTGCTGTTCCGGAAGTCCTGACCCCTATTTCGGCAGCCAGGCGGTCGGGGCGAGCGCCTGCTCGTCGCTGATGCAGTCCAGCACGACCGGCTTGCCCAGGGCGAACGCCCGCGGAAGCTGCTCCTTCAACTGACCCGGCTTCTCGATTCGGAACGCAGCACAACCCAGCGCTTCCGCCACCTTCGCCAGATTCGCGTCCTTCCGGAAGCGCCACATCTCGCCGGAGCGCTCGTCACGCTTCTCCCGGTACGCGGCCTTCACCAGCGGGATTTCCTGGTTGAGCGAGCCGTTGTTGTTCACCACGATCACGAGGTTGATGCCGTGGCGCGCGGCGGTCTCGAGCTCCGGCAGATGGTAATAGAGCCCGCCGTCCCCGGTGAAGCACACCACCGGCCGCCCGGGCAGCGCGCATTTCACGCCCAACGCTCCGGGAAATCCCCACCCGAGCGAGCCCTCGCAGCGGATATAGCGCTGCCCGGGTCGCGTGATGTCGACCATCTGGCCGGTCCACATGCCGGCGTGCCCGGTATCGGAGACCACCACCCCGTCGGCGGGCAGCGCCTCGGCGAGCTCGCGGCAGAGGCGCTCCGGGCGCAGCGGCACCGCGTCCGAAGCCAGCATCGGTTCCGCTGACTTCCGCCACTCGGCAACGAGCTCGCGCACGCGCCCGGTCCACGCCTGCGCGGCGGCGGACGGCTTCCCCTGCGCGGCGTCGCTCATCTGCCTGAGCGTGACCTTGGCGTCGCCCATCAGCGAAACCGCGTTCGGATAATTGCGGCCCAGCTGGGCACCGTCGATGTCCAGCTGGATGACCGGCGTGCCCGGCGCCGGGATGCGCCAGTTGGCGGTCACCTGGCCGCCGGCGTGGGTGCCGACGAAGAACACGAGATCGGCTTCCGACACCGCCCGGTTCGCGCAGGCGCGCGAGTAGATGCCACACACGCCGGCGGACAGCGGGTGAGTGTCCAGGATCGCGCCCTTGGCGGTAAGTGAGGTCGCGACCGGGACCTGGAGTTTTTCGGCCAACTCAACCAGCTCGGACTGCGCGCCAGATGCGACAACGCCTCCGCCAGCGACAATGATCGGCTTCCGCGCCTTGGAGAGCTGCGCGACGGCCTCGCGCACCCGGTCCGTCTCCGCCGCGGGGCGAAACGCCGGCACGCGCGAGAACTGAGCTTCGGCCAGGGGCTGAAGATCAGCCTCGCCTTCCACTCCCTGGCCGTGGGAGCCGCGCAGCCGCAGGTGAACGGGGCCCGGCGCCCCCGAGGTCGCCGTGCGAAAAAGATGGCGCACCAGGTCCGGGAAGCGCGCAAGTTCATCCACCTGCAGGTTGAGCTTCGTCACCGCGTCGAATTGCGTGAGATCCTCCACCTCCTGGTAGGCGTGCCGGTAGCGTCCCGACGTGGCGGGTCCGCCAGTGAGCGCAATCACCGGCGAGCCGGCCATGCAGGCGTCGCGCAGCCCGGCGGCAAGATTCGACGCGCCGATCTGCTGCGCGAGGCAGACGCCGGGCCTGCCGGCCGCGCGCGCATAGCCATCCGCCATGTACGCAGCCGCCTTTTCTCCATGCGTCAGGATCTTTTGGACGCCGAGACTATCCATTTCCGCCAGCGCATCCATCAGGATCGTCGGCACGAAGAACACGTGCGTGACCCCGTAGCCCTTCAGCATTTCCGCGAAACACCGCGATCCGGTCATCCTGGACATCGTTCAGCTCCTCGTCATTCCGCGACGGCCGGTATTCGTCGAGCGATAGAGACCGCCATCGGCCGCTGTCAGGTAGAGGCTCGGCAGCCCGGCGTCGCCGAACGCGCACCGCATCGGCAGGTCCGCAGGGACCGGGTGCGCCTCGAGCACGGTGCCGGACGGAGAGATCACGTAGACCATCGGCCCGAGCCCCCCTTTCTTCCAACCGGCGCACGCCAGAATGTTCCCCTCGCTGTCGAGGCACATGCCCTCGATGCCGCGCTCGGCGGGCGCGAATTCGAGCAGCACCTTGGATGCTCCGATACCGCCGTCCCGCTTCACCGGATAGGCGCACAGGCGGCACTGATCGCCGCGATCCGCATCGCCGTCTGCCACGTAGAGCGTCTTTTCGTCCGCCGACAGCAGCACCGAGCGCGGCCCCCTCGTGTCATGCGTCATGCGCTCGAGCTTCCACACGCGGCGCCGGTCGCGCTCGAGCCTCAGCACGGAGGCGTGGTCGAGAAACGGGTAGACCGGCGGACCGTAGGGCGGCGTGCCGTTCCAGGCGTCGGCGATCCACACCCGCCCCTTGCGGTCCACGATGACATCGGTCGGCTGATTGTGATGTCGTCCTCTCAGCAGATCGAGAGTCGGCGCCGTCGAGCCGTCCTTCAGGAAATGCACGACGCGCCGGCCGCCTTCCTGCGCGCCGAAGACGGTGCCGTCCGCGGCGATCGCAATGCCGTTGGTGCGCCCGGTGTACTTGCGGAAGTCGCTCGCCTTTGCCGACGACGGCGTCGTAACGCAGGATGCGCTCCTCCTGCACCGCGCTGAAGAGCATCGCGGTCCCGTCCCACGCGAGGCCACCCGTTCTCCCCTTGTACGGTCCCGCGACGAGTTCGAAATTCCAGGCCATGCGTGAATCCCTCTAGCGCGACGGCACGCCGGCAATCTTCAGCCGCGTGCGCACAACGGACCCGATCATCGTGATGTAGAGCGAGCGCCAATCGTCGTCGCCCCAGGCGATGTTCGTCGGGTGGTGCCCCGGTGTCTTCAGGCGGGCGAGCACCTTTCCCCCCGTGTCGTGCACGTAAATGCCGCCGGGTCCGGTGCAGTAGACGTTGCCCTCGACGTCGCACTTCATGCCGTCGGGAACGCCGCGCTCCGGGCTCACGTAGCGGTGGAAGATCCGCCCCGGGCCAAGGCTGCCGCCGGGCTTCACGTCGTACACCCGGATGACCCGCTCGCGGCTGCAATTGACGTAAAGCAGCTTCTCGTCGGGCGAGAAGCAGAGCCCATTCGGATAGACATTGTCCTCGGCAACGAGCGTCATCGACTTGCCGTCGGGCGCAATCCGGAACACGCCCTGGATATCGAGATACCGCTGCAGGTCGTCGCCGACCATGCCGACGTTGAGCAGTCCGCCCGGGGGATCGGTGAACCAGACCGAGCCGTCCGACTTCACGACGATGTCGTTGGGGCTGCTCAGCTTCTTGCCTTGCCAGCGGTCGGCCAGCGTGGTGCGTGATCCATCCTTCTCGAATCGGAAAACGGTGCGCCCGCCCCAGCCCGCGACGACCAGCCGGTTCTCGAGGTCGAGGCACATGCCGTTCGCCTTGACGGACGGGCGCAGGACCGGCTTCAACCCTCCCCGCGGCTTCCACTTCCAGATGGTGTCGCCGATGATGTCGGTGAAGAAGAACTGCCGGTTGCGCGCATCCCAAACCGGCCCTTCGCCGAAAATGATATTGCGGGCGATGATGTCGAGCGGCGGGTTGCGGCCGACGATCCGCTCCGCGCCCGGCGCGAGCATGTCGACTTCGATCGCAAATTCTCCTTCCCCTTGACGGGGGAAGGATGGGATGGGGGTGGAATCCTTATGTGTTTTGACATTCTCACCCCCACCCTACCCCTCCCCCATCGAGGGGGAGGGAATCATAGCTGGTGACTTCTGAGATTAGGACTTTGGTAGGTGCCGATCAGCTCGGCCTTCTCGAGCACGTGCCCCTTCATCGCCTGCTCGAGATCGGCTTTCGTGGGGCTCTCCATCGCGGGCAGCAGCGCGGAAAGCGCGTAGAGCTTGTGAAAATACCGGTGCCGCCCGATCGGGGGGCACGGCCCGCCGTAGCCGGTGCGCTTCCAGTCATTGAGCCCTTCCATCGTGCCTTTCGGCAACTCTCCGGACCGGATCGCCTCCTTCAGCGCGGCCGCCGTCGGAGGAATGTTGTAGAGCACCCAGTGCACCCACGTCATGCGCGGCGCCTTGGGGTCAGGCGCATCGGGGTCGTCCACGATCAGCACGAAGCTCTGCGTCGCGGCCGGCGCCCCGCTCCAGGCAAGCGGCGCCGAGACATCTTCCCCCTGGCAGGTGTAGCGCCGCGGGATCGCGCCGTTGTGGCCGAACGCGGTGGATGTGAGCTTGAGCGGCATGATGCGAACCCGTCCTGCCCGCCTGCGCGGGAATGACGGCAACCCTTACAGCTGCGACAGCATCTTCTCGGCCGAGCTCACTTCGAACTGCCCGGGCTTCTCGAGATTGAAAATCTTCACCACGCCGTTGTCCACCATCATCGAATAGCGCTGCGACCGCACGCCGAACCCGCGATCGGTCAAATCCTGCTCGACTCCCATGGCCTTCGTGAATGCCGCGCTGCCGTCGCCAAGCATGCGCACCTTCTTGCCGACCTTCTGGTCCTTGCCCCAGGCCGCCATGACCATGGCGTCGTTCACCGACAGGCACCAGATTTCGTCCACTTTTTTCGCCTTTAACTTGTCGGCCAGATCCACGTAGCCGGGCAGGTGCTTGCCTGAACACGTGCGGGTAAACGCTCCCGGCAGCCCGAAGATGACGATGCGCTTGCCGCGGGTTAGATCCGACACCTTGTAACCCTCGGGGCCGGTGGGGCAGCCCTGGGTATACTCGACCGTCAATTCGTTGAGCGTGGCTTCGGGCAACTTGTCTCCAACCTTGATCATGGTTCTCTCCTGGCGGTCAGATTGGGTAAATCGGGGAGGCCATAGTATATCCCTGCACGCCCGCCGCGTTC
This sequence comes from uncultured beta proteobacterium, assembly GCA_963699525.1. GTDB lineage: Bacteria > Pseudomonadota > Gammaproteobacteria > Burkholderiales > SG8-41 > SG8-41. Next base: position 173,766 of record CAVOUI010000007.1, read on the forward strand.
CCCGTTACACGATGCGGAATGATGCCGCAGGTCCGCAGGCGGGCCGGTAAAATCGAGACACGCCATCCATCCACACGGGAGCCGCGATGACTCTGCAGGACCTCAATCAGCAATCCCCCTACGGGACCTTCCTCGAGCACTGCAAGAAAGGCGAGCTCGCCTACCAGTTCTGCCGCGATGACGGCAAGGCCGTCTTCTATCCGCGGGTCGCGGCGCCGGGGAGCGGCAGCACGAACCTCGAGTGGCGCGTTTCGAAAGGCCTCGGCACCGTTTACGCCACGACGGTCGTCTATTACAAGGACGAGAAGCCGCTCAACGTGGCCCTGATCGATCTCGACGAGGGTTTCCGCATGATGAGCCGGGTGGAGGACATCGATCCCCTGGAGGTGAAGATCGGCATGCGGGTGAAGGTGAGGATCCATCCCGGCGACGAGAAGCAGCCGCCCTACCCGGTTTTTTCTCCCTCCTGCCGGAGGAGGGGTCGCCGCGCAGCGGCGGGGGTGGTGGGAGGCAGACATGAGCCTCAAGCGCGGCAGCGTGGCAGTGGTCGGCGCGGCGGAGTCCGACCTCGGACAGGTCGCCCAACACACCAGCCCGGTCGACCTGATGGCGCAGGCCACCCTGCGCGCCCTGGACGATTGCGGGCTCAAGCTCGCGGACATCGACGGCGTGTTCTCGGCAGCAACCCAGGTGAGAACCGCCCCGATGACACTCGCGGAGTACCTGCGCATCAAGCCCCGTTACTTCGACGGGACGGCCATCGGCGGCTCTTCCTTCATGTCCCACGTCGCGCACGCCCAGGCCGCGATCGAGCACGGGCTGTGCGAGGTGGCGCTGGTCGCGTACGGCAGCACGCAGCGCTCGGTCTCGCGCGCGGCGGCCTCGCCCCGCGAGTTCAACCCTTACGAGACGCCCTACCGCCCGTTCATGCCGTCCTCGGCCTATGCGATGGCGGCTTCGCGCCACATGCACCAGTACGGCACTACGCGGGAGCAGCTGGCGGAAGTCGCGGTCGCGGCCCGTAAATGGGCGCTGCTCAACCCGAAGGCGTGGGAGAAGGAGCCGCTCACGATCGAGCAGGTGCTGAAGGCGCGCATGGTGAGCTACCCGTTCACGGTCCGCGACTGCTGCCTCGTGGTGGACGGCGGCGGCGCGATTATCCTCACCTCCGCGGCGCGGGCGAAGACGCTCAAGAAGAAGCCGGTCTACGTGCTGGGCGTCGGTGAATCGCTGTCGCACGCGAACATCTCCAGCATGCCCGACCTCACCGTGACTGCGGCGGCGGAATCGGGCCCGAAGGCCTACCGCATGGCGAAGCTCAAGGCCTCAGACGTGAACATGCTCTCGCTCTACGACGCGTTCACGATCACGCCGATCCTGTTTCTCGAGGACCTCGGCTTCTGCCCCAAGGGCGAGGGCGGGCGCTTCGTCATGAATGGCGCGATCGCACCCGGCGGCAAGCTCGCCGGTCAATACCAGCGGCGGCGGGCTGTCGTACTGCCACCCGGGCATGTACGGCCTGCTGGTGATGATCGAGGCGATACGCCAGGTGCGCGGCGAGTGCGACAAGCGGCAGGTGAAGAATTGCGAGGTCGCCCTCGCGCACGGTAACGGCGGCGTTCTCTCCAGCCAGTGCACCGTGATCTTCGGCGGACCGTCACGTCTGAGAAAGGTCCCCTCCCCCTGACGGGGGAGGGTAGGGTGGGGGTGATGGCAATCAATTACGACAAGCTGGTCAACTGGGAGATCCCCGAAGTCTCGCAGCGTCTTACGAAGCGCGACACCATACTCTACGCGCTGGGCGTCGGCCTCGGCGCCGACCCCTGCGACCCCGGCCAGCTCAGGTTCGTCTACGAGGAGGGGCTTCAGGCGCTGCCGACGATGGCGATCATCCTCGGCTATCCCGGTCCCTGGCACGCGCATCCCGGCACCGGCATCACGCGCAGCCACGTCGTGCACGGCGAGCAGGCCTTTCGCATCGCGAAGCCGCTCCCGGTGGAAGGCGACATCGTCGGCAAGACCCGCGTCACCGGCGTCGTGGACAAGGGCAAGGACAAGGGCGCGCTCGTGATGACCGAGTGCACGGTGCGTGAGAAGTCGAGCGGCGCGGTTCTCTGCACCCTCGCCTCCACCACCTTCTGCCGCGCCGATGGCGGCTTCGGCGGGCCCGATGGCCCGGTCAAAGCCCCGCATCCCCTCCCCGGAACACCGCCACAGCACGTGTGCGACCTGCCGACCCTGCCGCAGGCCGCGCTGATCTACCGTCTCTCCGGCGACTACAATCCGTTGCATGCCGATCCGGCGTACGCCGTCAAGGCGGGGTTCAAGATGCCGATCCTGCACGGGCGCTGCACCTTCAGCATCGCGGGGCACGCGATCCTGAAGACGCTGTGCGGCTACGATCCGGCGCGCTTCGTCGCGATGGAGGGGCGCTTCTCCTCCCCGGTCTATCCGGGCGAGACGATCCGCACCGAGATGTGGCGCGACGGAAATGTCGTTTCATTCCGCTCGACCGTTCCAGCGCGCGGCGTGACGGTGCTCAACAACGGCCGCGCTGAGATTCGGTGAGAAGTGGGACGGGGGTGACGGTAGCGCGCGGAGGCCATCACCCGGGACTGTGGCCCATGGAGGCCATGGCTGACGAGAACCGAGGAGCATGAAGGCGTGTTGAAGGCAAGGTGGTGGTGGTGACCGGCGCGGGGCGCGGCATCGGCGCCGCGATCGCGAAGCTGATGGCGGCCCACGGAGCGAAGGTCGTGGTGAACGACATCGGCGCATCGCTCGCGGGAGAAGGCGGGGACCGCTCGCCCGCCGAAGAGGTCGTCTCCGAAATCAAGCGTGCCGGCGGCACGGCGGTCGCCAACTACGACAGCGTCGCGGAATTCGCCTCCGCGGCGAAGATCATCCAGTGCGCCGTGGATTCCTTCGGCCGCATCGACTGCGTGGTGAACAACGCCGGCATCCTGCGCGATGTCATCTTCCACAAGATGACCGAGGACGACTGGGACTCCGTCGTCAAGGTCATGCTGAAAGGCGCATTCAACACGAGCCGCCACGCCGCCGACCATTTCCGCAGGCAGGAGAGCGGCTGCCTCGTCCACATGACCTCCACCTCGGGCCTGGTCGGCGCCATGGGCCAGGTCAACTACGGCGCGGCCAAGCTCGGCATGGTGGGGCTCTCGAAGAACATCGCGATCGACATGGCGCGCTTCAACGTGCGCTCCAACTGCATCGCCCCGGTCGCCTGGACGCGCATGACCGCCTCGATCCCGTCCAAGGATCCCTCCTCCGCCAAGCGCGTCGAGCAGCGCAAGCAGGTCACCGCGGAGCACAACGCCCCGCTCGCCGTCTTTCTCGCGAGCGACGCGGCCAAGGAAGTGACCGGGCAGGTGTTTTCGGTGCGCAAGAACGAGATCTTTCTCATGAGCCAGTCGCGGCCCCTGCGCGGCATCCATCGATCGGAAGGCTGGACCCCGGAAACCTGCGCGGAGCACATGCTGCCTGCGCTGAGGAGCTGGTTCTTCCCGCTCGACCGCACTGCGGACGTGTTTCCCTGGGACTCGATATGAACGTCCGGCTCGACAAGGACGGCGCAGTCGCGACGCTCACCCTCGATCGCCCGGAGCGTCTCAACGCGATGGCCGACCCGATGTGGGACGCTCTGCACGCGCATCTTGGGACCATCGCCGCTGACGAAGCGATCCGCGCGGTGATCCTGACCGGCGCGGGCCGAGCGTTCTGCTCGGGGGGCGACGTCACCGGCATGGCCAAGTCCGACATCGTCTCGGGCCGCGCGCGCTCGCAGCGCCGCCACCGCGCCGTGCTGGCGCTCTACAACCTGGAGAAGCCGGTGATCGCCGCGGTGCGGGGCGCCGTGTACGGCATCGGCAACGCCCTCGCCCTCGCCTGCGACATCGTCGTCGCCTCCGAGACCACGAAATTCTCGATGGCGTTCAAGAAAGTCGGGGTCGTCCCCGATGGCGGCGCCATCTTCTTCCTGACGCAGAATCTCGGCCTCGCGCGCGCGAAGGAGCTCGTCTACACCGCGCGCGCCGTGCCCGCCGCCGAGGCGCTCGCGCTGGGCCTCGTCGCGCGCGTCGTTCCCGACGACAGGCTGGAGAGCGAGGCGCGCGCGCTGGCCGCGGAAATGGCGGAGTCCGCCACCTACGCGCTGGCTCTCGCCAAGAAGATGTTTCACTCCATGTACGTGCCGACCCTGGAGCAGCTCCTGGAACTGGAGACGCTCGCGTCGGGCGCCGTGCGGCTCACCCACGACCACCAGGAGGGCGTGGCGGCGTTCAAGGAAAAGCGCCCGCCCAGGTTTCTTGGAAAGTGACGAGTGACGGGTGATAAGTGATAAGGTGATGAACATGAAGCTGCACTACTCGCCGCGGTCGCCGTTCGTCCGCAAGGTGATGATCTTCGCGCACGAGGTCGGCCTGGCCGGACGCATCGAGCTGATCCGCACCGTGGTCGCGTTCACGCAGGCCAACCGGGATCTCATGCGCGTCAATCCTATCGGTAAGATTCCCACCCTCGTCACCGACGACGGCATGGCGCTCTACGACTCCACCGTCATCTGCGAATTCCTCGACAGCCTCCATGGCGGAGCCCGCTACTTCCCGCAGGCCCCCGGCGAGCGCTGGCGCGCGCTGCGCTGGCACGCCCTGGGCGACAACATGCTCGACAACCTGATCCTCCTGCGCAGCGAGAACCTGCGCCCGAAGGCGCAGCAATCTCCCGAGACGATTGCGGCCCTGGAGACGAAGATCCGCTCGAGCCTCGACTTTCTGGATGGCGAGGCCGCGGCGCTCGGCAAAGCGCCGATCGGCGTCGGCCACGTCGGTATCGGCTGCGCGCTCGGCTATGTCGATTTCCGCTTCCCGGGGCTCGCCTGGCGCGAAGGCCGCCCCAAGATTGCCGCGTGGTACGAGACTTTTTCGCAGCGGCCCTCCATGCGCAATACGCTGCCGTTCGACGACGGCAAGTAAGCGAGGCCCGTCCACGGCCATGGCGGCGCACTCCGCAACCGTCACGCGCAGCGTCCTGGAGCGCGGAGACGTCCGCATCGAAGTCCTCGAGCAGGGGTCAGGCCCCCTCGTCGTGATGATCCCGTCCCTCGGCCGCCCCGCGGAGGACTTCGACGACCTGTCGCGCCGCCTGGCCGAGGCCGGTTTTCGGGCGCTGCGGCCGCAGCCGCGCGGCATCGGCCGCAGCACCGGCCCGATGCACGGCATCACGCTGCACGATTTCGCGCGCGACGTGGCGACCGTGATCGAAAAGAACGGCGGCGGGCGCGCCGTCGTGGCCGGCCATGCGTTCGGTAATTTCGTCGCGCGCACAACCGCGGCCGATTTCCCCGAGCGGGTGAGGGCCGTGGTGCTGCTCGGGGCGACCCACGTGTGGCCCGTGCCGCCCGATGTGCGCACCTCCATCAACAAGAGCCACGACATGCGCCTGCCGGAAGAGGAACGAATCCGGTGCATGCAGCATGCGTTTTTTGCGCCGGGAAACGATCCTCGAGTCTGGCTCGACGGCTGGCACGAGGAGGTGATGCACGCCGAGCGCGCCGCGACCGAAGCAACGCCGAGAGCGGAATGGTGGAATGCCGGAACCGCTCCCGTTCTCGACGTGCAGCCGGAGCACGACGTGATGACTCCGCCCGAGAGCCGCAACCGCTATCGCGACGAGTTCGGCGCCGATCGCGTGACCACGACCCTCATCCCCCGTGCCGGGCATGCGCTCCTTCCCGAGCAGCCGGAAGCCGTGGCGCGGGCGATCCTCGCGTATCTCAGGCAACTCGGATGATCGAGCAAGCTGGTTCACGGCCCCGGACCGACCTCACGCGCTTCCTCAATCCGCGCGGCGTCGCGGTAGTCGGTGTCTCGAAGGATCCCGGCCGCATCGGGGGACAGGCGCTGAGGCTGCTCACCGATTTCGGCTATCCGGGGAAGGTCTACCCCGTCAACCCGAAGTACGGTGACATCAAGGGACTCCCCTGCTACCCCGACCTCACCGCCGTGCCCCAGCCGTGCGATGTCGCCCTGATCGCGCTGTCGGCGCCGCACGTCGCCGGTGCGATCGAGCAGTGCGGCCGCGCGGGCATCCCGTTCGCGCTGGTGCTTTCCAGCGGCTTCAGCGAAGTGGGCGGCGAGGGAAAGACGCTGCAGAACGAGCTCGTCGCGGCTGCGCGCGCGGGCGGCGTGCGCGTCTGCGGGCCGAATTGCCTCGGCCTCCTGAATCTCCGGGACCAACGCCCGCATCGGCTTCGGCGGAACCGCGCAACTGAAGACGCTGAAGCCCGGCCCGATGGCGATGGTCACCCAGAGCGGGGGCTTCGGCTTCGGCGTCATGGCCGCGGCCGCCCATTACGGCGTCGGCTGCAGCTACGCCATCTCCTCCGGCAACGAGGCCGATCTCACGCTCCTCGACTGGGTCGCCGATCTCATCGAGCGGCCCGAAGTGGAGATCGTCGTGGCGTTCATGGAGGGGGTCGACGACGGCCGGCGGCTGATGGAGATCGGCAGCCGCGCGCTCGCGCTCGGCAAGCCGATACTGGCCTGGAAAGTCGGCAACACGGACGTCGGCGCGAAGGCCGCGACCTCGCACTCGGCGCGGATGACCGCCGGCTACGCGCTCTACCGCGCGGCATTCCGGCGCGGGGGCCTGGTCGAGATCCGCGACGTGGACGATCTCATCGACGTTGCGAAGGCGTTCGCCATCCGCAAGCTCCCGCGCGGCAATCGCGTAGGCGTGCTGACGCTCTCCGGCGGCGCCGGAGTGCTGCTGGCCGACCGCTGCGTAGAGGAAGGATTGGAGATTCCTCAGCTGACCGAAGGCACCACCCGGAAACTGCGCGAGACGCTGGTGGAGTTCGCCTCGGTCCACAATCCTGTGGACGCGACGGCGCATGGCTACAACGACAACTTCGCCTCCTACCGCGCGGCGATCGAGATCGTGCTCGCGGATTCGAACGTCGACCAGGTGGTCGCACGCGTTCCGCGCGGACGGGCGGCCGGGCCGTGGTCGAAGGCGCTCGTGGACACGCTGCGCGGAACCGACAAGCCGGTGATCCTCAACTGGCCAACCTCGCCCGACGACAACGGCGAGGTGCTGGCGTGGCTCGAGCAGAACAACGTGCCCTGCATCCTCGGCGCGGGCCGCGCGGTGCACGCGCTCGCCGCGCTGACCGATTTCGCCCGGAAACGCGACGAGCACCACAAACAGGGCGAGCGCCCGTTCGAGCGCGCGTGCGCCCGCCAGCCGCTCGATTTGCCGCCGGAGGCCGGGACGCTCGGCGAGCGCCGGTCCAAGCAGCTCCTCGCGCGCTACGGCATCCCGGTAGTGAAGGAGGTCATGCTCACGCTCTCGGAAATCGAGGCGCTGAGCTCGTCGCCCCTCCTCTTCCCGGTCGCGGTGAAACTCGAGTCCCCCGATATTCCGCACAAGACCGAGGCGGGCGCCGTGCGGCTTGGCGTGCAGGACCTGGCCGCCCTCAAGCAGGCCGCGCGCGAGGTGGTGGCGGCTGCGCGCAAGCATAACCCCGACGCGCGGATCGAAGGCGTGCTGATTCAGGAGATGGCCGGGGGCCTCGAGACCATTGTCGGCGCGGTCAACGATCCGACCTTCGGACCGACCGTCACCTTCGGCCTGGGCGGCGTGTTCACCGAGCTGCTGCGCGACGTGACCCACGGCTTCGCGCCGTTCGACGCCGCGACAGCGCGCGGGATGATCGGTGAAATCAGGGGCGCAGCGCTGCTCGCCGGCTATCGCGGCCGCCCGGCGCTCGACGTCGCGGCGCTGGCCGACGCGATGGCGCGCCTCTCGCTCCTCATCGCCGACCACGCCGACCGCATTGCGGAGATCGACGTGAATCCCCTGTTCGTGATGGAGAAAGGCGTCGTCGCCGCCGATGCGCTGATCGTCCTGAAGTGAGAGCGAACCGCCACGACGTCGGAACGCGCATCGCCCCAGTGCTGATGCTGGCGCTCTCATTTGCCGCGGGCCCTGTCCATGCGCAACCGTTTCCAGTAAAACCCGTGCGCATCGTCGTGCCGTTCCCGGCCGGCGGGCCGACCGACATCGTCGCGCGCGCGATGGCGCCGAAGATGACCGAAGCCCTGGGGCAGACCGTGGTCGTCGAGAACCGCGCCGGCGCGGGCGGCGTGCTCGGCACCGAGCTGGTCGCAAAGTCACCCGCCGACGGCTACACCCTGCTCATGGGGACGATCGGCGGCCTCGCGGTGTCGATGAGCCTGCTGCCCAATCGCAGCTTCGACACGCTGCGCGACTTCGCCCCGATCACCCAGGCCGTGAACGTCACCAACATCCTGGTGACGCATCCCTCGGTGCCCGCGAAAACCGTGAAGGAACTGCTCGCCCTTGCGCGCGCCCGGCCCGGGAGGCTCAACTACGCGTCTTCCGGCAACGGCACCGTCACGCATCTCGCGGGCGAGCTGCTCAAGCACCTGGGTCGCGTCGACATCGTGCACGTGCCATACAAGGGCGGTGCGCCCGCCCTGACCGCGCTGGTGAGCGGCGAGACCGACATGAGCTTCGAGAATGCCCTGATCATCGTGCCGCAGATCAAGGCGAACAGGGTCAGGGCCCTGGCGGTCACCGGGGCAAAACGCTCCCCCTTGCTGCCGGAGCTTCCGACGATCGGCGAGACGCTGCCGGGCTATGCCGCGAGCGGGTGGTACGGCCTGGTTGCGCCCGCGGCGACACCCAGGGACGCGCTGGCGCGACTCAACGCGGCGGCGGTGCAGGCGCTGCGGGCGCCCGACGTCGCGTCGCGCCTCGCGGCCCAGGGCGCCGAGCCGGTCGGCAGCAGCGCCGGGGAATTCGCCGCGTTCATCCGCTCCGAAATCGACAAGTGGGCGAACCTGGTCAGGGTCGCCCACATGAAGCCTGAGTGATCAGGCAAACGCCCAGGGGTGCAGCGCGTAGATCCCGACGGCGGCCGCCGCGCCGATCACAAGAGCGATCCACGGCAGCTCGCGCCAGATGAGGCGATTGCGGCCGGCGATGATCGCGCCGAATGGCCAGAACGAGGATTCCGCGAAAAACTGCCCGAGCCGCTCTTCCTCGGTCGCGCGCTTGCGCGCGTCCTGGTGCGCGGCGCCGGCCAGGCTGAATGCCAGCATGCCGCCGAAGAACAGGACGTCGGTCAGGAAACCGTTGATCAGAAGATGGGAGAGCGACCACAGCGCGATCCCCATGAAGAGGGGGTGGCGGGTGATGCGCGTCAGCCCGCGCGCGCCCCACGCCTGCTTGCTGCCCACGAGCGCCGGGCTCGGCTGGAGCACGCCACCGGCGATCACCGCGAACGCCAGCACCGCGAGCAACATGGCGAGCTGCCGCACGCCCGGCGCCGCGGCAAGGTTCCAGACCACGGCGCCCGCATGGCGATGGGCGAGATAGACCCACACCAGCGGGATGAAGGTTGCGAAGGCGACCAGGGAGTAGATCGGAACGAACGCCTTTTCGCCCACCCGGGCGATGAGCTTGCCGCGCACCGGCAGGGAGGACAGCACCATGTGGGAGCCGGCGAACAACGCCCACCAGAACGCGATCCAGAATGCGGCGCTCATACGGCAAGGATGAAGGCAGAAGGCGGAAGGATGACCTGGTCTGCCCTCTGCCTTCTGACTTCTGCCATGTGACTCAGGATCTCCCCTGATCCTTCATCCCCGAATCGTTCTTGTCACCGATGAGGCTCGGCGGCTTGACCCGCCGGATGTCGCGCGCCATCTTCACCGCGGTCTCCACGCCGCGGTAGTAGCCGGGGATGTAGGACGTTTCCTTGTAGCCTCGCATGCGGTAGAAGGTGCGCGCGGCGAAGTTGTTCGAGCGCAGCTCGAGATTGACGCTCGTGATGCCGGCGGTGAGCGCTGCTTCCTCCAGCCACGCCATCATCTGCGTGCCGATGCCGCAACGCTGGTGCGAGGGCTTGACCGCGAGCAGCGACAGGTGCGCCGCGGTATCGCCGAAATCCATGATCGCGAACCCGACGAGGTGCTGCTTGACGTCGGCCGCCAGCACATTGGTGTCGCGCGCGCGGATCGCCTTGGCCACCCGCTCCGGCGGCCAGGTCCAGCCGCGCAGCCCGACCTCGATCAGGTAGCGCGACATCACGGCGATCTCGTAGGCGTCTGCGGGGGTGGCGATTCGGATCTTCGGGGTGGGCATAGACCCAACTATACCCAAACTGCCCCCCCACCTCCATCCTCCCCCGCAAGGGGGAAGGAGGAACCTCGTTACCGCGTCACGCCTTTCCGGTCTTGGGAATGAACTTGAGCGCGACCCCGTTGTTGCACCAGCGCTGGCCCGTGGGCTGCGGACCATCGTCGAAGACGTGGCCGTGGTGGCCGCCGCAGCGCTTGCAGTGGTACTCCGTGCGGGGCACGAACAATATGTAGTCGGTCTTGGTCTCGAACACGCCCGGTATGGTCGTGAAGAAGCTCGGCCAGCCGGTGCCGCTCTCGTACTTCATCGCCGAGGTAAACACCGGCAGGTCGCAGCCGGCGCAGGCGAACACCCCTTCGCGCTTCTCGTTGTTGAGTGGGCTCGTCCCCGCACGCTCGGTGTCCTCCTCGCGCAGCACCTTGTAGGACGCCGGCGCGAGCCGCTTGCGCCATTCCTCTTTGGCGAGCTTCAGCGGCTCGCTCGGCAGCGGCGCCTTGTAGCCCTCGGCCAGGTACGTTTTCCAGTTCTGCTGCATTTCCTGAACGCCTTTCATGTCAGTCGCCTTGGGCTGTGCGGAACCCGCACGCCCCGCCAATGCGCTCCACAATCCCGCCCCCAGCATGCCCTGCAACAAGCCCCTGCGCGTCATGGTATCTCCTCGATTCGTGCCTGTGACACCGGGAACCGCCATAGATTCCCGAACGCCATCATATACGCAACACCGGCCCCGGTGGATGCGTTTCACGGCGAGGAAAAACGCGCATCAGAATTCCGCCTTGATGCCGGCCTCCTTCACGACCTTGCCCCACTTGTCCATCTCGGTACGAATCCACTTCCCGAATTCCTCGGGCGTTCGGTTGACGGGTTCCGCGCCCTCGGTAGCAAACCATTTCTGGACATCGGGCGAATTGAGGATGCCCGCGATATCACCGTGTAGCTGCTTGATGATTGCCGGCGATGTTCCGGCGGGCGCGACGATCCCCCACCAGTTGTTCGCTTCGTAGCCTCGAACACCGGCTTCCGCGATGGTCGGAACCTCCGGCAGCGCCGCGCTGCGCTTCGCGCCGCCGACCCCGAGCGCGCGCAGCCTGCCGGTGCGGATGTGAGGCAGCGTCTGGATAAGCGAGCCGATCGAGACCTGGGACTGGCCGGCCACGACCGAAAGGGTTGCCGGTCCGCCGCCCTTGAACGGCACGTGCAGCATGTTGATGCCCGCCATGAGCTTGAAGAGCTCGCTGCTCAGGTGCTGGAAGGTGCCGACCCCGGCGGAGGCATAACTGATTTCTCCGGGCCTCGCTTTCGCCAGTGCGATCAGCTCCTTTACCGATTTCGCGGGGAGGCTCGGGTGCACCGCCAGCGCGTTCGGGCCGGTTCCCATCAACGCGACAGGGCTGATCGCGTTGAGCGGATCGTAGGTGAGCTTGTAGAGGGCGGGGTTGTAGGCGTAGGCGACGGAAATCACCAGCAGGGTGTAACCGTCCGGCTGCGACCGGACCGCGGCTTCGGTGCCGATGGTGCCGCCCGCACCGCCACGGTTGTCCACCACGACCGTTTTGCCGAGCCGCTCCGTCATATGCGTTCCGATGAGGCGCGCCACGATGTCGTTGCTGCCGCCCGGCGGGAACGGCACGATCAACCGGATCGGCCGCGTCGGGTACTGCTGCGCGCCGGCGCCCGCCGCGAGCGCGCAGCCAAGAATGAAGGCAGAAGGAAAAAGGATGACCTTCAGCCAACCCAACCCCGCCTTCTGCCTTCCGACTTCTGACTTATTCCTCATCCCTCATCCCTCCGCCCTCATCCCTGCTCCATTTTGATCCCGGCCGACTTCACGAGCTTGCGGAAGCGCTCCAGCTCGACGCGGATGTGCCGCGCGAAATGCTGCGGCGTGCTCGCTTCCGGCACGAAGCCCTGTGACGCCAGCCGCTCGCGCAGATCCCCGCCCTTGATCACGGCGGCAACCTCAAGATTGAGCCGCTTGATGATCGCGGGCGGCGTGCCGCGCGGCGATATCAGTCCGACCCAGGAGGCGCTGTCGAAACCCGGGACTCCCGACTCGGCGATGGGCGCGACCTCCGGCATCGCGGGAGAGCGCTTCGCGGTCGAGATGCCGAGCGCCCGCAGCTTCCCGGAAAGCACGAGCGGCCGCACCGCCGCCGTCGACGCCAGCATCACGGGCACCTGGCCGCCCATCAGGTCGGTCAGCGCCGGGCCGGTGCCCTTGTAGGGAACGTGCGTGATGTTGATTCCCGCCATCGACTTGAACAGCTCGAAGGAGAGATGGTTGCTCGTTCCGAAGCCCGGCGAAGCGTAGTTCAGCTCGCCCGGCTTCGCCTTCGCCAGCACGATAAGCTCCTGCACCGTCTTCGCCGAAAAACCGGGATTCACGACGAGCAGGTAGGGCGAGGACGACATCAGCGAAATCGGGTCGTAGTCCTGGATCGGGTCGAATGGAAGTTTTTCGCGCAGGCTCGGAATGACCGCGAGCGTGGTATTCGTCCCGAGCAGCAGTGTGTAGCCGTCGGCGGGCGCTCGCGCCACGATTTCCGCGGCGATGATGGTCGAGGCGCCGCCGCGATTGTCCACAACCCACTGCTGTCCGAGGCGCTCGCCCAGGCGCTCGGCGAAGGCGCGCCCGAGGATATCGTTGCCGCCCCCCGGGGGAAACGGGATGACGAAACGCACCGGACGCACCGGATATGTCTCCGCCGCCTGCGCCGAGAATGTAATTCCGACCGGCAAGCAGCTCAGCGCAAGCAATGCGATGACGCGTCCCAGCGACAAGGGTCCCTCCTCCGCTTTTGCATCTTACTGCGCAGGGTCGCGCCTGAAAAGAAAGTCGGACAGCTGCCGGCACATCCGCGCGAGGACCGGGAGCAGCACGAACCATTGCAGGTAGCCGAGCGCCGTCAAAACTCCCCAGAGATAGAGTCCCTGCGACAGTATGCTGGGCACGAAATTGAACTGGAGATAGAGTTCGAGCCGGATCTCGATGCCCGCCATTACGCCGAGGTGCCCGAGCGGGAAGCTCAGCCAGTAGAGCGGCGTGAGATAAGCGAGCGCCGAGCGGTCGCTGCCCAGGATGTCGGGCCGGAGCAGCGTGATCGTGAGCAGCACGACGGATGCCAGCAGCCATACGGTTGCGACCAGCCGCAGGACGGGATGCCGCGGGATGAGCGTCATCGCGAATCGTGCCGGGCACCGAATTCCGCGCGCAGAATCCTGGCCGCTTCGACCATCGCGCGCATCTTGCCGAACGCGATGTCCCGCGGCAGGTACTTCATGCCGCAGTCGGGTGCGACGATCACGTCTTCGGGCCTGACGTAGGGCAGCGCGCGCTTGATGCGCGCCACGACTTCGCCGGGCGTCTCGATCTTCATGTCATTCAGGTTGATGGAGCCGACCATGACCTGCTTGCCGGGGAGCTTCGCCAGCACCGAGCAATCGAGCCCGGACTGCGCGGTCTCGATCGAAACCTGCTTGCAGCCGCAGCCCGCCAGCTCGGGCAGGAACGAATAGCCGGAAGGCCGCTGGTGGATGATCGCGGCGTAGCCGAAGCAGATGTGAACGGCCGTGGTGCCCTGGATGCCGTCGAGCGCGCGGTTCAGCGCCTTCAGGCCGTACTCGCGCGCCTGCTCGGGGCGCGCCTGCATGTAGGGCTCGTCGACCTGGACGATGTCGGCACCGGCCGCGAAGAGATCGCGGATCTCCTCGTTGACGGCGGCCGCGTAGTCCATCGCCGCCGCCTCGTCCGTCTTGTAGTAGTCGTTCTGCGCCTGGCGCGACATCGTGAACGGCCCCGGGACGGTCATCTTCACCATGCGGCGGGTGTGACGCTTGAGGAATTTCAGGTCTTCGACCTCGACCGGGTGCTTCCTGCGGATTCGTCCGACAATGCGCGGCACGGGGTTGGGATGGCCCGAGCGGTCGAGCGCCGAGCCCGGATTGTCGAGGTCGATCCCCTCGAGCGCAGTGGCGAAGCGGTTCGAGTAGGACTCCCGCCGGATCTCGCCGTCCGTGATGATGTCGAGCCCGGCTTCCTCCTGCGCCCGGATCGCGAGGATCGTGGCGTCGTCCTGCGCCTCGGCGAGGTGCGGCTCCGGGATCCGCCACAGCTCCTTCGCCCGAACCCGCGGCGGAAACCGCCCGGCGAGCTTCGCGCGGTCGATCAGCCACTCCGGCTGCGGGTAGCTGCCGACGAGCGTCGTCGGAAACAACATCTAGAATTCCAGGCTGTCGCGGATTGCGGCGATGCCGACGGTGGCACATACGTCGTCGAGTTCGCCGCGCGGTGCGCCGGACACTCCGATGCCGCCGACGAGCGCTCCGCCGGCCTCGATCGGGAGCCCGCCGGCCACCGCGGCGACGCGCGGGCGATTGCGGATGCCGCTCTGGGGCATTCCGGGCCGCGTCGCCTTCTCGATCTCACCCGTGGGCGTGCGAAAGGTGGCTGCCGTCCATGCCTTGTCCACTGCCATGTCCACGGTGTGCGGACCGGCGAAACGGTCGCGCAGCACGACCTGCGTCACGCCGCTGCGGTCGACCACTGCCACCGTGACCTGGAAGCCGTCATCGCGGCATTTCTTGAGCGCGGCCTGCGCCGCCTTGAGTGCCGTCTCCGGTGTCATGACTTTCACCGAGTAGACAGCGTCCTGCCCGAGCGCGGCACTGAACGCGGTCAAAGCCAGCAAGCCCAGGCTGGCCGCTGCGTGCTGGCGCGTGTGCACGGCGCGATTTCTTCATGAATTCAGGCATCACCGGACCTCCGCAAAGCGTTTATTTTCGCCCGGTTTTCGGCGCCGGGGACGGATTTTCACGTTCCACATTTTGAACTCCGAGAGCTCAAGGAATATACTGCCGCTCAAACCAAGAAATGCTGCCGACGCAGGGCAGACCACGAGGAGGAGGTGAAATGAAGCCACACAATCGGGCGTTACTCGTCCTGCTGGGATCGTTCGCGTGCATGCTATTGGCGCCGCAGCTCGCGGCGCAGCAGCCGGCAAACGATTTCCCGAACAAGCCGATCCGCTGGATCATCCCGTTCCCGCCCGGGGGAAGCAACGACGTGCTGGGCCGCTACCTCGGGGTGAAGCTCACCGAGCGCATCGGACAGCAGGTGGTCATCGACAACCGGGGCGGCGCGAACGGCATCATCGGCGCGGAACTCGCGGCCAACGCGCCCGCGGACGGCTACACGCTGCTCATGGTGTCCACGTCCTGGGTCATGAATGCCGCAGTCAGGAGCCTGCCCTACGACGTCGAGAAGTCGTTCGACCCGATCACGACGATCGGTTCCTCGCCGAATTCGCTGGTGGTGAGCCCGAGCGGGCCGTTCCGGACGCTCAAGGATCTCGTGGACGCGGCGAAGGCCAAGCCAGGATCCATTCAATACGCGCATACCGGCGTGGGCGGCTTCAATCATTTCGGCGGCGAACTGTTCAAGAAGATCGCGGGCATCGACATGACGCCGGTTCCCTACAAGGGCGGCGGCCCCGCGATGATCGACGTGATCGCCGGCAACGTGCCGGTCATGTTCAGCTCGGTGACCCAGACGCTGGGACACGTGCGCGCCGGACGTCTGAAGCTCCTGGCCGTCGGCGCGGCGAAGCGCAGCCCCGCGGTGCCCGACGTTCCGACCGTGGCCGAAGCCGGATATCCCGGCTACGAAGTCTATGTGTGGTGGGGAATCGCCGCGCCGCACGGCGTTCCGACCGCGGTCATGGACAAGCTGCGGCGCGAGTTCGTCGCCGTCCTGCAGCAGCCGGAAACGCGCAAGCACCTGGCGACGGACGCCGCCGAGCCGCTGTCGCTCAGTCCCGCGGAGTTCCGCAAGATGGTGCGCGACGAGGTCAGCACCTGGCGCGGCGTCGCGCAGACGGCGGGCATCAATCTCAGGTAACGGGGAAGTGGCGGTCGAGGAAGCCGAGGAAGTGGCGGTTGAATTCCGCCGGGTTCTCCGCCCACGGATAGTGCCCTGAGCCCGGAACGACGCCGAACTCGCAGCCCTTGATCATCGCAGCCACGCGCTTCATCCCGGCGGGATGGCCGACCTGGTCCACCTCTCCTGCCACCAGGAGCGTCGGCACGGATATCGCGCGGAAACCTGACACGGCGTCGGCCTCCGGGTAGCTCTGCACGGCCTTCACCGCCGCCTTCACCGTCTCCGGCGGCGTGTGCGACGCCCAATGACGGACGAGATCGACCTCGGGTCCACGCGAGGTCGGACCCAGCATTGAATCCACCACCATCCTATGGGCGGTCACCGGGTCGGTGCCGGGCGGCGGCGGAGCCGTACGCTTGCGCACGAACTCCTCCTGCTCCTCCTTCGTGCGGTTGGCGAAATAGCCGATCGTCGAGGAAATGACGATGCCGTGAACACGGTCCGGCACCTTCAGCCGGATGCGCGGCGTGATCTGCCCGCCCATGCTGTGGCCGTGAAAGACGTTGCGCTCGGTGCCGAGAGCCTTGATCAAAGCCGCGCCGGCTTCGGCCACGACGTCGAAGGAGAACGGGTCCGGCAACCGCGATAGCCCGTAGCCCGGCGCGTCCCACGCGACGACCCGGTATCCCCGCGCAACCAGCCGCTCGGTCTGATAACGCCAGTACTCCTTCGAGCCGTAGATTCCGTGCAGCAGAAAAACGGTCACCTTTCCCTCGCCGGTGACCGTGTAGTCCGGCAGCCTCATGTTCACTCCCTTTTTCCTGCCTGCCCGGTGATGCAGATGCCCAGTGAAGCAGTCACGCGGTGACGAATGGAATCGCTAACGCCCCGACGAAGTTCCCACGCTGATCCCTCCTCCTATCTGGACCGTCGGCTGCGAGGGCGCGACCGAAACTCCGCGCACGCCGTGCCGTTCGATCGACTTCGCAACTTCGCCTGATACTTTCATCTCCTCGATGAATTGGCGCAGGTACTCCGCGCCTGCACTGCGGCCCTTGGGAACGCCAGCCGAGTACTGAATCACCGTGTAGCGGCCATCGAGCACGCGCGATCCGGGCAGCTTTTCGGCCTCCGCGATGAGGATCGGCTTCAAACTGGCGAGAGCCTCCAGCTTGTCGGCGACGAAAACCTTGAAGGTGGCTGCGGTACCTCCCGGCACTCGCACCAGCTGCGCATGCTTGAGCGCCCGGGTGAGGAACAGGTCGTTTCCACCCTTCGCGGAGACGGCTACGCGCACACCCGCGCGGTCCACGTCCTCGACGGTGCGCAACTTCGAGCCCGGGGGCACCAGGTAAGTGGAGTCGATCTCGGCGAATGCGGCCGCGAAGTTGATCTCGGCCTCGCGCGCCTGCTCGTACGCGAGAAACGCAAGGTCCCAGCCCCCGGCCTTCACGTCCGCCGTCAGCTGGCCTGCGGATGCGTACCCGACCAGCTCGACCGGAATTCCCGTCCGCCGGCCGAGCTCACGCGCCAGATCGACCGCGATCCCGCTGAGTTCGCCCGTATTCGGGTTCCTCTTGGCGAACAACGGATTGCCGTAGTTGATCCCCACGCGCAGCTTGCCCGTCGGCGCGAGATCCGACCGCACGGCGGGCGTCACCTGAGAAGTCGTCGCACACGATGCGAGCAGAATCAGGCATGCGAACCCCATCATGAGCCTGCTCATGGCCCCTCCCGATCGAATAATCCGACGGGTGACTGGAAAAAGGAACCCGGCCCGGATCCCTAGGCGAGGACGTCCGTCGTCTGCTCCTGGCGCAGCATCTCGAAGACGAACTCTTTGAGCTCGGGTCCGAGCGCGTCACGGGCGGACACCAGCCCGACCGGCCGGCCTTGCTCCACTACGGGCACGTTCCGAAAGCCGCCCTCGTACATCATCTGGAGCGCAACCGAGAATGGACTGTCCGCCTGCACCGTCCGGGGGTTCGGGGTCATGACGGCGCCGAGATCGGTCGTGCCCGCGTCGCGCCCTTCGGCGATCACCCGGAACAGCGCATCGCGCTCGGTGAATACGCCGATCAGCTTGTCGCCCTCCACGACCATGATGGCCCCGACGTTGTGCTGCTTCATCAGGCGCGCCGCTTCGCGGACCGGCATGTCCTTCCGCGCCGTGACGAGCTCCTGTCCCTCGATAATGGTTCTGATGGTTCGTGACGACATATCGAACCTCCATGGCCGCATGGGGTGCGAAGCGATGCTACGCCCGCCGGCTGGACGGGTCAATCAACGACCGCCGGTCCGCCCCATCGTCCTGCGACCCTTGGTCCGCGGTCGATTTTATCCTCTCGCCATCCAGAAGCTCGTGCAGCCTGCGCAGAGCCTCGTTGACAGGGCAAGATTACGCGTAACTCCTCAGCTGCTGTGAGAATTCCATCAGCTGCCGGATGCCGCTCGCCTCGGCCCGCCGGCACCAGTCCTGGAGCTGCCCGACCAGCTGCTCGCGCGTGGCCGTCGAGCGCCTCCACACCGCCGCCAGCTCGCTGCGCATGGCAACCATCGTGTGAAGCACGCGCGACTTCGGCAGCACCTCGGCGAGCTTCATGCGTTCCGGATCGCGCAGCATCTTGTCATCGCGGTCGAGCCAGGGCTCCAGGACTTCCAGCGCGTTCGCGTCCGCGGGCGAGGTCTTCCGCAGCTTGCCGATTTCCTCGGCGAGGGCGCGCCGGAGCGATTGCGCGTACTTCGCCAGGACGTCGTAACGGTTAGCGACCACCGCCTGCAGCGTTTGCGGATCGACCGCCGGCCGGGGCGCCGTGAAACGCGGGATCGGCGCAACGTGCTTGACCCTGGCCAGGCCCATCGCTTCGAGAATCCGGATGTAGAGCCATCCGATGTCGAACTCATACCACTTGTACGAGAGCTTGGCGGACGTCGGGAAGGCGTGATGATTGTTGTGCAGCTCCTCGCCGCCGATGAGGACGCCCCACGGCACGATGTTGGTGCTGGCATCCGGCGAGGACCAGTGGCGATACCCCCAGTAGTGGCCGATGCCGTTGATCACGCCGGCCGCCCAGAACGGGATCCAGACGATCTGCGTAATGAGGATGAGCGCGCCGGGCACGATCCCGAACAGGATCACGTCGGCCGCGCCCGTCAGGATTATCCCCAGCGCGCTGAACTTCGAGTAGACGTGACGCTCGAGCCAGTCATCCGGCGTGCCGTGGCCATAACGCTCGATGGTCTCGGGCTTGTAGGCCTCCTTGACGTACAAGAACACACCGCCCCACAGCACGCGGTTGAGGCCCAGCACCTGCGGGCTGTGCGGGTCCTCGGGGGTCTCGACCTTGGCGTGGTGCTTGCGGTGCACGGCCGCCCATTCACGGGTCACCATGCCGGTCGTCAGCCACAGCCAGAGCCGGAAGAAGTGACTCACGGCCGGGTGCAGATCGAGCGCGTGGTGGGCCTGGTGCCGGTGCAGGAATATCGTGACCGAAGCAATGGTGACGTGCGTCAGCGCCAGGACCACGATCACGTGGCCCCACCACGGAAGGTCAAACACGCCGGAAAAAAGCGTCAATTCCACGTTGCCCTCCATCTTCGAAGTCGTGCGCCACTGTAGCGGTGCACTAGAATTCAGATTAAACGTATGCGCGGACGGACGGCTTGATCCAGGTCAAATCCACTTTCGACGAGCCCGCGCCAGGACCGAGCACGCCACTGCTGGTGGGAATCACGGGACTGATACTCCTTGGCGCGCCGCTTGCCGGCGTCTGGCTCGCCGGGCAGCCGCTCGCTGAGTACCTGGAGCTGCCGCCGCGGCCTTCACTCCGCACAGCGGCCGGGTTTTCGTGGGGCATCTTCTGGCTGATGGCGGCGCTAATTGCGGCGGCCGTCGCGCCGTTTGTCTGGCGGTTCCTAAATGTGCCCGCCCCGGCGCCCGGTCAAGCAGACGGGCGGAAGGATTTTCCACAGTGGGGCTGGGCTGCCCTCTTCTGGCTCGCCGCCTGGTGGACGCTCGCGTGGACGCGGTTCCCGTGGTTCGAGTCTATCCAGCAACACACGTTCACCCCGCTCTGGCTTGGCACCATCGGCATCATGAACGCGCTGACGATGCGGTGCGCCGGGACCTGCCTGATGGTCAGGGAGCCGGGGCGCTTTGCCGCGCTCTTTCCCCTGAGCGCGCTGTTCTGGTGGTTCTTCGAATACCTGAACCGCTTCGTCGCCAACTGGCGCTACACCGGCATCGGGGATTTCGGCGCTCTCGAGTACACGCTCTTCGCGACGCTCGCCTTCTCCACCGTGCTGCCGGCGGTGGCGAGCACCGCGGAGTGGCTCGGCACCTTTCCCAAGCTCGACGCGGCGTTTGCGCGATGGTGTCCATTGCGTGTTCCGGTCCCGAAGCTCGCGGCTGCCATGGTGCTCGGCCTCACCACCGTGTCGCTTGCCGCACTCGGTGTCTTCCGCGAGACCGTCTATCCGCTGGTGTGGATTTCGCCGGCGCTCGTCATCATCTGCCTGCAGGCGCTCGGCAACCGGACGACCGTGCTCGCGCCGCTGGCGACCGGCGACTGGCGCGGGGTCGCCAGCTGGTCATCGGCCGCGCTTCTCTGCGGCTTCTTCTGGGAGATGTGGAATTACGGCAGCCTCGCGCGCTGGGAGTACAGCATCCCACACGTGGACCGGTTCAGGATCTTCGAGATGCCGCTGCTCGGGTATGCGGGCTACCTGCCCTTCGGCATCGAGTGCGCAGCGATCGCCGCACTGGTGGGATTGAACAATATGCGCGCCGCTCAGCGGCGTTGAAGCTCGATCGGCTTGCCGTGCGGTGTCGCCCGCGCAGCAGCGTCCCACTCCTCCACGCGCTGTGCCAACTCGGGCCCGGCAATGACGTTCTTGCGCGCGACCAGCGCTTCGAGCGCGGCGAGCCAGTGCTCGTAGTAGCGGCTGCCGTCGTCCGGCTCGCCGCGCGCGGCGGCCGCGGCGAGCTCAGCCGCCAGGGCCGCGGCCCACTCGCGCCACGTGAAGACGCCGCGCGCGTGCAGCGAAAGTGTCATCGCGAAGGCCTGCGCCTCCCACGGCGCCTTGAAGACCGGACCCGCGTCATCGTGCGGCAGCGCGGGAAGGGCGTCGAGATCCGTTTCAGGCCGCATCAAGATAGTCGTCCCAGAGGTTGAGGTACACGCCGTCACGCGGTGAGGCCGAAGGGCCCCACAGCTCGCGCGCGGCAAACCGCACGATGTAGAGGTGCTGCGGCTTCTTGTCGCGGCTCATCGCGTGCGTGTCGGGGAAGACGAACACGCCGAGATCGCGGTCGATCGTGCCGTGCCGCGCCCGCGCGTAGCGCGGCAGCCGCGTGTGGCCGACGGGATGGATGTTGCGCGTGAGGACGCGGTCGCCGGGCTTGAATTTTGGCGGAACGTCGGCGTCAACACGGGCGCGCACACGGTGGCGCAGGTAGTTCGCCACGTCCTCGGTGCGGAGCGTGCGCACACCGTCCACCTTTGAATCAGCGCGTCCGGTTTCCAGCTCCCTTGCGCCTACCAGCCCTTCCTCGACCAGCAGCGTGCGCAGGCCGAAGAGCCAGCGCTCGTAGTAAGTCGCGGCGAGGTACTGGGCGGGCGGCATCCGCTCGCGCGAGTGGCGGCCCATGTCGATGTTCCACTTGCGGAGAAACGCGGTGGCAACCATCAGCGCGAACACGCGCGATTCCCACTCCGCGTGGAAGACGGGCTCGTTCTTCTCGATCTCGACCGGGCCCATGCCGTGCATGCCGCCCATGTCGTGCACGCCGTTCATCGCCCGCTCCCCGCCGGCACCGTCACCGGCGCAACGCCAATCATCGAATCGCGCGTGACGATCGCCGCGAGCTCGTCCTCGCTCCAGCCCTTGGTCCCCGCCGGGCGCTCCGGCAGCACCAGGTAGCGCAGCTCCGCCGTCGAATCCCACACCCGGACCTCGACGTCGTCCGGAACCGCGCTGCCCAGCTCCTTCAGCACGCCGCGCGGATCGATGACCGCGCGCGAGCGGTAAGGCGCGGACTTGTACCACACGGGCGGAAGCCCGAGCACGGACCACGGATAGCAGGAACAGAGCGTGCAGACCACCATGTTCCGGACCTTGGGCGTGTTCTCGAGCACGACGATGTCCTCGCCGCGGCCGACGTAGCCCAACTCGGCAATGGCGGCGCCGCCGTCCGCAAGCAGGCGCTTCTTGTATTCTGGATCGACCCAGGCGCGCGCGACGATGCGGGCACCGTTGCGCGGTCCCACCTTCGTTTCGTAGGTGTCGATCAGCTCGTCGAGCGCCTTCGGGTCCACGAGGCCCTTTTCGACGAGCAGGGATTCCAGGGCCTTCACGCGCAGCGCCGGACCGGAGAGCGGGCGCTCGTGCTCGGCGGCGTGCCCGTCGTCGTGGTGATGATCGTGACCGCTCATGTTCTCGTTCTTCCGCTCAGACGAGCGGGACGAAGTCGTACTCCCCTATTCCCTGCAGCACGAGGAACGTGGCCGAAGTGTTCCCGCCGTTCGTGACCAGGTGCGGGCGGCGCGGCTTCACCGAGTAGGTGTCGCCGGGGCCGAGGCGCACTTCCTCCTTGGGCTCGCGCAGGAACAGCCGGATATTGCCGTTGAGCACGTAAAACGTGTCCTGGACGCTGTTGTGATAGTGCCAGGGCACCTTCTGGGTCTTCGAGATCTGGATCTCCTGGATGCGGAAACCGGGGCGCGCCGCGTGCTGATCGCGCCGCTCGACCTCGTAGAGATGCGTCCCGTCCTTGACGGCTTCCATAAGAATCTCCTTCAAGCGACCTTGACCGGCTGACCGGTCTTCGCGGATTTCACGATCGCCTCGAACACCGCCACCCCGTGGATGATCTGGTCGTGGGTGACCGGGTACGGCGCCTTCCCCTGTACCGCTGCCGCGAACGCCTCCATCACCGCTTTCACCGGATTGAAGCCCTTATGCTCGATGACTTCCGGCTTGGCAGTCGCGTGGGGCCCGCCCTGGGCCACCGGCATGAAGCGGAACGTGTCCAGGCCGGGCCGGGCGGTCTCGGCGATGCCGTTCTTGCCGAAGACCGCGATGCAGTAGCTTGCCGCGCTTGCCAGCGTGCAGTAGTTCGTGGAGATGATCCCGTTCTTGTGCTTCATCGTGAAGACCGTCGTGTCGTCCACGAGCGGCGCGGCACGGCGGGTGCTGATGCAGTACACCTCCGATACCTCGCCGCACAGGTCGATGAAACAGTCCACGAGGTGCACCCCGAGCCCGGTCATCGCGCCGGCCGGGGTCTCCTCCGGGTTCACGCGCCAGGACTCCTTTGCCAGAGCGAGTCCGCTCGGGGTGGACACTTCGCCGACGCAGAACGAGATGGGGCCGAGGCTGCCGTCGCGGACGCGCTTGCGAATCTCGCCCACCGACGGATGAAACCGGCGCTGGAAGTCCACAGCCAGCACGACGCCCGCCTTCTTCACCGCCTCGACCGCGGACCGTGCGCTCGCCGCGGTGAGCGTGAAGGGCTTTTCCATGCAGATGTGCTTGCCCGCCTGCGCCGCGCGCTTCACGTGCTCCTCGTGCAGGCTGTGCGGCGTGGTGTAGACGACGGCCTCGATGCTGCGATCGTTGAGGATCGCGTCGAGGCTGTCGCGCAGCTCGATTTTCTTGTCGCGGCAGAAATCCTCCGCCTTGGCGCGGGTGCGCGTATTGGCGGCGACGAAGCTGATCTGGTCGCTCTTGCCCTGCACGGCCTCGACGATCGTCTTTCCCCACCAGCCCAGCCCTACGATTGCAGCTCGAATCATGGTTTCTCCTTGTCAATTGTGTCGCCGTCTGCCGGCGCGGGAACCTCGAAGGCATTGGCGATCCCCGACACGAGCCCGAAGTACCCGATCGTCGCGGTCAGCTCGACCAGCCATTGCGCGCCGTAGCGGTTCCTGAGCGCGTCGAAGGCGGCCTGTTCGACGCGGTTGCTGCGCAGGAGCTGCCGCACGTAGGTCACGATCTCCCGTTCCTGCGCAGGAAGCTTCGCCGCGTCGCCCTTCGCCCGGAGGAGGTCGATCACCTCCTCGCGCACGCCGTTCTTGCGGGCCATGCCGACCTGGGCCGCCCACACGTAAGCGGATTCGCGCTCGCGCACTGCGGCCAGTATGCCGACGGAGCGCAGCTTCCCTTCGATAATGCTCTCATTCCAGAAGAACGGGGTCAGCGGCACCAATCGGGCTGCCAGCTTCGGGCTGTGGAGGAGCATCGTCCACGGCCCGCGAATATTGCCGTACACCTTCAGCACCGCGTCGGCGGCGGGCTGGTGCTCCGCGGGAAGGTCGTCCTTCGATGTGATCGGTTGGATGCGCGGCACGCTGAAACCCCGCAGCTACTCGGGCTTGATCTTCGCCTGCTGCACCACCTTCGTCCACTGCTGGATTTCGCTCTTGACCAGGTTGTCCAGCGCCTCCGGCGCGCCGCCGACGAGGCTAATGCCCGACTTGGTCGCAGCCTCGCGGTTCTCCGGGAGCGCGGGGATCTTGTTGGCCTCGCCGTTGAACTTTGCGATCACGGCTGGCGGCGTCTTCGCGGGCACCATGACGCCCGTCCAGGCCTCCACGATCAGGTCGGGATAGCCCGATTCGACGATCGTCGGCACGTCCGGAAGCACCTGCGTGCGCTTCGGGCTCAGCACGGCGAGCATGCGCAGCCGGCCGTTCTGCACCAGCGGCGCGGCGGTCTGGAACACCATCAGGCTCGCGCCCACGTGACCGGCGACGAGGTCGTTCGTGACACCGGCGTACCCTTGTAGGGGACGTGGACCATTTTGGTGTCGGTCTCGTGCTGGAACCGTTCCATCGTCAGGTGGAACACGCTGCCCACGCCCGATGTGGCGTAGTTGAGGTCGCCCGGCCGCTTCTTCACCAGCGCAACGAACTCCTTCATGGTCTTGGCCGGAAAGTAGGGATTGACGACCAGGCTCAACGGGCTCGTCCCCAGCAGGATCACCGGCGCGAAGCTCCGGTTGGGGTCGTAGGGCAGCTTCGTGTTCATCGCCGCGAGCGTTCCGAACGCGGTCGAGGTGAAGAGATACGTATAGCCATCGGGCGCGGCCCTCGCCACGGAATCGATGCCGATGATGCCGGCGGCGCCCGGCCGGTTTTCCACGACGACCGAAGCGCCCCAGCGCTGCGCGATGTGCGTTTGCAGGATGCGCGACAGCGTGTCGGCAGCCGTGCCGGGCGTAAACGGCACGACGAACAGGATCGGCTTTGCGGGGTACTCCTGTGCGTGGGGCAGCATCGGCAGCGCGGCAGCAAGCAGAAGCGCCGCACCGGCGGCAAGTTGACGCAGCTTCATGTTGACCTCCCTTCTTCGATTCGTGGCTCGCGACCGGGCCCGGCGCGAGGCTCAAACGGCAATATGCGGCTCACCCTTGCGGTATTTCACCGCGTCCAGCGCGTGCTTCTTGAAATCGGCGTTGACCGGCAGGACGAACGATGCCGACCGGATGAGCTGGTCCTGCGGCTCGAGGCCCGGCGCACGCCCCCCGCTCTGTACTTCTTTCGCGGCCTTGATCAGCCGCGCGCGCGCCATGATGATCGCGTTGTCGGTTGAGACGAGGTTCTCCACTGTCCGGTCCGCGATGATCCCGATGCTCTCCTGCACCGACGCATCCTGCATCGCGAGCCCCTTCACGCCGTTGTAGTGCCGGCCACTCTTCTGCTTGGCGCGGTCGATGAGGTAGTCGTTCTCGCGGTTCGCCACGGGGCGAAAGGTGCCGGGTATCAACGTGGCGTGAACGCCGTGGCCGTCCTTCATCAGCTCGACGTCCTTCTCGGGTATGGGAGCGGTGGGATGAAACGTCATCGTCCATGCCACGCAGCTTTCGTCGTCCATGGGCACCCACGCGTGGCCGTTCAGCGCGTTGTTCGCGTACGGCGGGATCAGCGTGTACCAGGGCATCGTGAACTGCGTGATTCGCCAGTAATACTTGCCGGGCTCCGCGTCGCGCCGCGCTCCGATGATCATTCCGCCCGAGGATTCGAGGATCTCGAAGGTGGTCTTCGTGGACTTCACCATGCGCGACCCGCCCGTATTCTTGTGGAACGGGTCGGTGGCCATGTCGCCGCGGTGCAGGAACGAGACGTGGCTCGAGTCGATCCCGCCTTCGAGCGCCTGCAGGTAGTTGCTCTCCTGCCAGCGCTTTGTGATGACGCGGTGGGATGGCGGCAGGCTCACCCACTCGAAGCTCGGCAGCGGCGGCTTTTCCGCCGGCGGCCCCATATAGGCCCAGATGACCCCACCCAGCTCGGCGCAGGGATAGGACTTCAGCTTGATGCGGCTGCACATGCCGCTCTCTTCCGCTTCGGAGGGCAGGTCCACGCACTGGCCGCTGACGTCGTACTTCCAGCCGTGGTAGGCACAGCGCAGCCCGCTTTCCTCGTTGCGGCCGAACCAGAGCGAGACGCCGCGGTGGGCGCAGAATTCGTCGATCAGGCCGAGGCGCCCCTCGCGTGTCCCGGAACGCGATCAGCTTCTCCCCCAGCAGCTTCACGCGCACGGGCGGGCAGTCCCGCTCGGGAAGCTCCCAGTCGTGCAGCGCCGGTATCCAGTAGCGCCGGAACAGCTCGCCCATCGGCGTGCCGGGCCCGGTGCGGGTCAGGAAAACGTTCATTTCTTCGCTGATCATGGCCGTTCACCTTCCTATCGCTCGCGCACCCGCGCGCTGTCGATATCCACTTTGCTGAATGCGAGGAGCCGGGTCAACTCGCGCGTGGACCGGACCTTGTCCAAAGACCACAGCAGCGACGTCAGTTTCGCCGCGCGCTGCGCGCCCGCCACCGGCTCGACGCACTCGCGCATCTTCGCATCGAGATCGGCATCCGTAAACGGATTCTTGTGGTGCCCCGGGAACGGCCGCGCGTCGCCGTGCACGACCGTGCCGTCGTCGAGCTCGATCTCGATGCGCGAGAGATACCCCATCTCCACGCGCTTGTGCTTGCCCATCGCGTGCGAGCCCAGCTCCAGCGCCGGCGTACAGGTGACCTTCTGGATGAATGCCTGCCGCTTCGGGTCGAGGACCGCCTTGGGGCTGAAGCTTCCCACTGTGATGGCACCGTCCTGCACCGCCGCGGCGACGATGTACGGCAGCGAATGATCGGCGGTCTCGCGCGAGATGGGATGCCACGGGTCCTGGCGGATCTTCACGAGGTGGTCGTAGGCGCCCTCCTCCGCGAACACCCGGATCTGCCGGATCCGGGACAGGTCCTTCACCCGGGACCGGGCCTGCAGCGCGGCCTGTATCGCGCTTTGCGCCACGGACCCGACCGGCCAGCGCTTCATGAACGCCTCGTTCACGCGGGTGAGCGGCCGGCGCGGATCGAGCCGCTCGCGCAGGACCGGGACGGGGTCGTCCTTCATGTTCATCTTCTGTATGAATCCGCACTTCCCGACGAAGGGCCGCACCGCCGCCTCGGCGCCCACCTGCGCGAGCAGGCAAGCCTGGAGCGAATTGCGGACGGCGTCCGCCCCGTTGAAGCGCTTCCACATGGAAAGGTCGCCGCGCCGGTTGAGCTCCCCCGACTCGATCTCGTCGCTCGCGAAATGCGGAACCACGGTCATGCCCATCGCTTCGCGGGTCTGGTCGGCGTCGAGCTTCAGCAGCCGCGCGATGGCCGCGGTCGCGCCGAGCTGCATGAGATTCGTGTAGTCCCAGCCGCCCGGGGCCGTTGAGAACGCGTCGAACGCGGCGCCGACCATCTCGTATCCGACCGCGAGCGCGGACAGGAGACTCTTTCCCGGCGCGTCGGTCCACTCGGCGGCCGCAATCACGCCGGAAACCATGTCGCTCGTGTGGCCGCTGTTGCGTAGCCCCACGAAGAAGTCGTTGTAGTCATGGCATCGCAGCAGGACGCCGTTCGTCAATGCAGCGAGCTCGGGCAACGCCTTCTTTTGCGTGCCCCAGATCACGCATCCGGCGCTGCTGTACGGAAAGCGATAGGCGTGCTTGCGTGCGTTCTGGGCGGCGGGATGCCGCAGCGCGGCGACCGCGACCGCGATCGAATCGATCAGGGCGGCCTTCGCGGCACGCTCGGCGCGTGCGTCGAGCTTGCCGGAGACCGACACCACGTAATGTGCGATCAGCTCGCCGACCTCGTCGCGATACTTCAGATTGCTCGGGCTGGCTGTCACGCCGTTCTTCTCCTGATTCCTACTTCGCCGCCGGCTTCAGCCCCTTGAACGCGAGCTTCTGCAGGCCGCGAGTGGTGGCGGCGACATAGATGTTGCCTTTCGAATCAGTCGCGATCTGGTGTCCTCCCCCCAGGAAACCGGGGCCTCCGATCAGGTCCACGATCTCGAGCGTCCAGCGGTCGAGCACCACGATATCCACGCCTCCGCCGACGTACAAAAACTGCTGCTCTGCGTCGGCGGACAACGCGAGGTTGCGGGCAAACGGCGCGTTATGCCGCACCCGCTGCGCCACGAACTTGCCGTCGCGGGTGAACATCTGCACCCGCCGGTTCTCCCGGTCGGCCACGTACACCGTGCCGTCGTACGACACGCGGATCGCATGCACGATGCTGTACTGGTCGGGGCCGGGGCCGTCGGGGACGGCCTTCAGGCTCGGCGGCGGGCACGCGTAGTTGTCCAGCGGCTGGCCGCCAAATGCGCCCCACATCCGCTTGAACTTGCCGGTATCCGCGTCAAACACGACGACGCGGTGGTTGCCGTAGCCATCGGCGACGAAAACCTCGTTCGTCCCCGGGTGTACCCATGCATCCGCCGGCTGCCGCAGGTTGAACGTATCGCCGTTGCCCTGGCTCCGGCCGCTGCGGCCGATCTGCATCACGAACTTGCCCTCCGGCGTGAACTTAAGCAGCTGATCGTCCGCGACCGCCTTGAGCCCGGGCAGGTTGCGCGCCGGGCAGTTGTTGCCGCCGACCCACACGTAGCCCTTGTAGTCCACGTGTATGCCGTGCTCGCGCTCCGGCCATTCGAACCCGCTGCCCGGCCCGCCCCACGACCTGAGGAAATTTCCCGCCGCGTCGAACACCAGAATCGCCGGCGCGGCCTGCGCGGACTCCCCTGGCTTCAGCGTGCGCGGGCGGCTCAAGACCCACACGTTGTCCTGCGCGTCGATGCCGATGCTCGAAGCGTCGCCGAGCTTCCACTGCGGTGGCATCTTCGGCCAGGACGGATCCACCTCGAATACCGGGACGACTTGCGCCCGCTTGGCGGCGCCGGGCGCGGTCGTCGCCCCGGACTGCTGCCCCGCGCAACCCGTTGTGATGACAGCCACCACCAGGACCGTACTGACCAGGTATTCGAGCCTCACAGTCTGCCTCCCCCCAAGGAAATTGACCGGGTGCCTCATTGAACCGGCTGCGTGCTACTCCGTGCGGATGTTCGCCATTTTCGCGACGTTTCTCCACTTGGCGATCTCGACCGGCAGCATCTTGCGCACCCCTGTGGGCGTGAGGATGTCGGTCTCGACGCCTTCCGCCTCAAAACGCTTGAGCGTCTCGGGCAGCTTGAGATAGCGCGTCATCTCGGCGCTCAGCTTGTTGATGACCGCCGGAGGCGTCTTGGCCGGCGCCCCGATGATCCAGAAATTGTTCGCCTCGTAGCCGGTGACGCCCGCCTCCGCGATGGTCGGAAGATCCGGCGCCGCGGCAGCGCGCTTGGCGCCGCTAGTGGCCAGTGCCCTCACCCTGCCGGAGGACATGTGCGGCAGCGTCTGGATCAGCGACCCGAGGTTGACCTGCGCCTGCCCGCCCATCACGTCCACCAGTGCGGGAAACCCGCCCTTGTAGACCACCACCAGCATCTTCATCCCGGACATGTGGTTGAACATCTCGGCGGCGAAGTACGCGAACCCGCCTGAGGAGGTCATCGTCAGCTTGCCCGGCGCCGCCCTGCCGTACGCAAGCAGCTCCTGCGCGGTATTGACCTTGAGCGCGGGATTGACCGACAGCACGCTGGGGCCGAATCCCAGCTTGCCGATCCAGGAGAATGAATCGAGCGGATCGTAGGGCAGCTTGCTCCGCGTCGCCGCGATGACGGTGTGCGCAGCCGACGTCAGCAGCAGTGTGTGCCCATCGGGCCCGGCGCGCGAGACGATTTCGGCGGCGATGATGCCTTCCGCGCCGGCGCGGTTGTCCACCACCACCTGCCGGCCGAAGCGCTCGGTGAGGTACTGCGCGAAGTAGCGGCCCATGATGTCGTTGCTGCCGCCGGGTGGAAACGGCACGAGGAGCCGGATCGGCCGCGCGGGATAGCCCGGCGCGGGATCGTCCGCCGGGCCGCGCTGCGCCGCCTGGACACCGCCTGCGAGCGCGAGCAGCAACGCGAAGAACGATGCAACGACTTGAGCCATGCTCTCCTCCCTCCGCCGTCCGGTGCGGCTCTAACGATACGGCTACGACTCGCGCGGCATGACGTCCAGCCGGACGGCGATGCCATCGAGCGCTTTCGACACCGCCGGATAACGCGCCATCACCAGCGGGTCGTGGCCGGGGATGATGTGTCGGGGCGAATCCGCGAGCCGGCGCAGCGTATCGTAGCCCTCCAGCGCGTCTCCGATGTTGTACATGGACGTGAAGACGCGCCCCGCTTCCATGTGCTCGTAATAGTGAGCGGCGTCCGACGCCAGCACCACCCAGCCGCGCTGGGTGTGGACCCGCACGGATTGCAGTCCCGGGGTATGCCCGCCGATGTGGTGCAGGCTCACACCGGGGGCGAGTTCCTCCGCTCCCTGATGGAACACGACGCGTTCCTTGAACAGCATGCGCACCATGCCGACCACGTCCTCGACCTCGAACGAGTGGGCAAATCGCGCGTGGCGCATGTGGCGGCCGGTGACGAAACGCATTTCCTCGTCCTGCAGGTGGAAGACGGCCTTCGGGAAATCGAAGAACGTCCCGACGTGATCGTAATGCATGTGCGTGATGACCACGTCGCGCACTTCCTCGGCCTTGACTCCCAGCAGCGCCAGCCCCGCTTTCGGCGTGCGAAGGTATTCCCGCTTGCGTTTCACGGCGACCTCCGCGGTGAAGCCCGTGTCCACCACGATGGTCCGCTCCGCGCTGCGGATGAGCCACACGAAATAGTCCATCGGCATCGGCTCATCGTGAGGATCGCCGCCGATGAAATGCTCGTGACGCCGCGCATCGCGCCGCGCGTAGCGGATCGCGAAGACCTCGTAGACCGGCAGCGTCATGTCCATTTCCTGCGTTTCTCTATCCCTCGCGCTCGACCACCGCCTGGATGTCCGCCGCGGGCACCTTGATGTCCACTTTCGCGCGCTCCTCCTGCAGCAGCAGGAACGCCCGTGAGTCCCGGGCACCCCAGCCGCGATTCATCGCTTCGCCCATTTCCGCGTGCGCGAGCGAAACGAGCCGCATCGGCACCCCGATCTCGCGCGCGAGCTCGGTCGCGAGCGTGACGTCCTTGAACGCGAGATTGAGCGCAAATTCCGGCGGGTCGAACTTGCCCTGCAGGAAATTGTCGGCCATGCGCTCGAAGGTGCGCTTGCGCCCCAGCGCGCCCTGGCGGATTGCGGACCACAACGCTAGCGGCTCGACGCCCGCCTTCACGCCCATAGTGAAGACCTCGGCCACCGCGCAATGGATCGCGTAGCCCGCGGCGTTGTGCACGAGCTTTGCGATCGAGCCGGCTCCGATCGGGCCGATGTAGCGCACCTGGTCGCCGATGGAATCGAGCACCGCACGGAATTTTTCGAACACCGCGCGGTCGCCCCCAACCCAGAGCGCTAGCTTGCCGCTCTTCGCCCCCTTCGGCCCGCCGCTGACCGGCGCATCGAGCACCGGGATTCCCTTGGCCGCGAAGCGCTCGTGCAGCCGCCGCATCACGGTCGGCGAATTGGTCGACAGGTCGAACCACGGCACGCCGCGGCGCAAGGTTTGTATCAGCCCTTCGGCAACCGCTTCCACTTCGCGCGGCCCCGGCAGCGAGGTGAGCACGATGTCCGCATCCCTGGCCACTGCCGCGGGCGAGTCCGCCCAGGTACAGCCCGCCGCGAGATGTGGCTTTGCCGCGTCGCGCCGCAGGTCGTGAACGATCAGATCGTACCCGCCCTTGGAGCGCGCATTGAGCGCCATGCTCGCACCCATGGTTCCCAAGCCTATGAAGCCGATTCGCATATCCCCTCCTGCCGGTTACGACTTGCCGCGGCGGCGCGCGGCGTTGCGTCCACGCGTTGGTCTCACTACCGGGTTGTTGTGAAGCTTATCACGCGATGGATATCATCCCGGCATGCTGATCGCCCAACCCGGCCGCATGGGCCCGCTCACGCTGCGCAATCGCATCATCATGGGGCCGATGGGCACCAACTACGGCACCACGGACGGTTTTTCCACCGAGCGCGACAAGCTTTACTACGGCGAGCGGGCAAAAGGCGGCGCCGCGATGATCATCACCGAAGCCATGGTGATTCAGCCGGGCGCGCGCAACCACACCAACTCCCTGTGCCTGTTCCACGATCGCTATATCCCCGGCCTCGCCAGCGTCGTCGAGGCGATTCACGAAGGGGGCGCGCTGGCCGTGGGCCAGATCAATCACCGCGGGGCGCTACTCAAGCGATCGGTGCTGGGGATGGAGCCGGTGACGGCATCCGATTGGCACAACCCCAACACCGGCGAGCCGGCGCGCGCCGTGACCCTCGCCGAGATCGAGGCGATCCAGCGCGCCTTCCTCGATTCCGCGCGCCGCCTCTACCGCGCCGGATACGACGCGGTCGAGCTGCACGCCGCGAACGGCTATCTCTTCCAGCAGTTCCTGAGCCCGCGCATCAACCGGCGGGAGGATCGCTACGGTGGATCGATCGAAAACCGGATGCGCCTGCTGTTGGAGACTGCGGTGCTCATACGCGCGGAGTTGCCGGACTTTCCGCTCATGGTGCGGGTCAGCGCCACCGAGTACCGCGAGGGCGGCTATACCGAAGCGGACATGATCGTGCTGTGCCGGGCGCTGGAGCGCGCGGGCGTGATCGCGATCGATCTGTCCGGCGGCACCAACGAAAGCCCGGAGTTGTCGCGCTACTGCATCCAGCCGCCCTCCTTCGCGCGCCGCTTTCTTGAGCCCTACGCGCGCCCGATCGCCAAGGCAGTCGGCATTCCGACCGTCATGGCGGGGCGGATCATAGACCCGGAGGACGCAGAGGGCATTCTTCAGGCCGGCAGCGCCGATTTCGTGGCAGTCTGCCGCGCCCTGGTGGCCGACGCGTGGTGGCCGCGCAAGGCATTCGGCGAGATCAAGACGCCCATCCGCAAGTGCATCTCGTGCAACGTCTGCTTTGAGCGGCTGACGCTCGAGCGTGATGTGGCCTGCGTGACCAACCCGATGGTCGGCCTCGAGTACGAGCGCATCGAGTGGGCGGAGCCGCAATTGCGTCCGCGCGCGTCCCCGCCAGCGAGGCGCAAGCGCGTCCTGGTTCTGGGGGCGGGCGT
Source organism: uncultured beta proteobacterium (assembly GCA_963699525.1). Lineage (GTDB taxonomy): Bacteria > Pseudomonadota > Gammaproteobacteria > Burkholderiales > SG8-41 > SG8-41. The sequence goes on from CAVOUI010000007.1 coordinate 207,279, forward strand.
GGCCGGGGTCGAGACCGCGCGCGTGGCGGCGGGCCTCGGACACCAGGTCGAAATCTGGGAGAAAGCCGCGAAGCCGGGCGGCCAGATGCCGCTCGCGCTGGCCGCCCCGGACAAGGGCGACGTGGCCGGTGTGTGGACGTATCGCTGGGAGCAGATCGAGAGCCTCGGCGTGCCCGTGCGCCTCAACGTGAACGCAACCGCCGAATCGATCCGAGAATACGGGCCCGACCTGGTGGTGATCGCGACGGGCGCCAAGCCGCGGCCGCTCCCGTTTCCGGTCAGGACCCGTGTCCCGCTGCTGCACGCCTGGGACGCGCTGCTCGAGCAGGAGCGCGTGCCGCGCGGCGCGCGCGTCGCCATCATCGGCGGCGGCATGGCGGGGATCGAAACCGCCGACACGCTCATCCACTACCGCGGAATCAAGGCCACGGTCATCGAAGCTCTGCCCGTGATCGCCCGGGAGATGGCCCGCAACAACCGCTACGACGTGCTCGACCGGCTGGCGAAGAGCGGCGCGCGCGTGCTCACCAGCGCCCCGGTGGAATCCATCGAGGACGACACGATCTGGGCGAAGGTGGCGGGGGCGCGCGTGCCGGTCGAGGCCGGCGATCTGATCATCTCCGCCATCGGCCCCGTGCCCAACCGCGACATCGTGCCGGAGGTCGAGCGCTCGGGTGCGCCCTACGTGCTGGCGGGTGACTGCAACCAGATCGGAGATTTCCTGACGGCGATACGCGACGGCTGGATGCTGGCACTCGCCGTTGACAGGCGTCTCCCCGAATCCCGGCGCTAGCAAGCGGCGGCGTACGGCCCTACACTCTGAATCCCGGGAAACCCGTCCAAGCAATAGGAGGAGCCGTTCACATGGTGCGCATCGGAGTCCTGATTTGCATTTTGGTCGCGGCGGCAGGCGCCCCGGCCCACGCCCAGTCCTATCCATCGAAGCCGATCCGCCTGGTGAACGCGTTCGCCCCGGGCGGGGCGAGCGACGTGGTCGCCCGCGCCTTCGCCGCCAAGCTGACCGAGTACCTGGGGCAGCAGGTCACGGTCGAGCCCCGCGTCGGCGCCGGCGGCAACATTGCCGCGGAAACCGTCGCCCGCGCCCCGGCCGACGGATACACGCTGCTGATGGGGACCTTTTTTCTCGCCACCAACACGAGCCTCTACTCCAAGATCAGCTGGGATCCGCAGCGGGATTTCGCGCCGATCTCGATGGTGACCGCATCGCCCCTGATCCTGTGCGTGCATCCGTCGCTGCCGGCGCGAAGCACGAAGGAGCTGATCGCCCTGGCGAAGAAGCAGCCGGGCGAGCTCAACTTCCCGTCCGCGGGCAACGGCACGTCCATGCACCTGGGCAGCGAGCTTTTCAACATGATGGCCGGGATCAAGACCGTGCACGTGCCCTACAAGGGCTCGGGTCCGGGCGTCCTCGACCTGGTGGCCGGGCGGCTGCACTTCATGCTGAACCCGATGCCCGAGCCGGTGCCGTTCATTCATGCGGGAAGGCTGCGGGCGCTCGCGACGTCGACTGCGAAGCGCATCTCCGCGCTGCCCGATCTGCCGCCGGTCGCGGACGCGGTTCCCGGCTACGACGTGGTGACCTGGCAAGGTCTCGTCGCGCCGGCCGGAACGCCGAAGGAGATCATCGACCGGTTGAATGCCGAGCTGGTGAAATCGCTCCAGGACCGGGAGTTCGCCACGCGCATGCGCGGCATGGGCCTCGAGCTCTACGGCACGACGCCGGCCCAGTTCGCCCAGTTCATCCGCGACGAGACTGCGAAGTGGGCGAAGGTCATCAAGGCGACCGGTGCGCGGGTCGATTGACCGGCGTCCCAGAGAAGACCCCCTCGCCCCGCGGCTGCGGGGAGAGGGTTGGGGTGAGGGGCAAGGGGAGCCGACAATGAATTCGATTCATCGGTGGTTGTGTCATTGTGCCGTCGCAATGGCTGCATGCGGTGTAGCGGGAACGGCTGCCGCGCAGGGCTATCCCGCGAAGCCCATTCGCTTCGTGATCACCTACCCGACCGGCGGCGGCTCCGACTACACGGTGCGGCCGATCGCGCAGAAGCTCTCGGAGCGCTGGGGCCAGCCCGTCGTCGTCGAAAGCCGGCCCGGCGGCAGCGCCATGATCGGCACCGATTTCGTCGTCAGGAGCGCGCCCGATGGCTACACCCTGCTCCTCAGCGCCTCGAGCGAAGTGTCGATGAACGTGGTGCTGTTCAAGAAGATGCCCTACGACCCGGTGCGGGATCTCCAGCCGGTGACGCTCGTCGGCACCACTCCGCCGATACTGCTCGCCCATCCTTCGCTGCCGGTGAAATCGGTAAAAGAGCTCGTCGCGCTCGCGCGCGCCCGGCCCGGCGCGCTGAGCTACGGTTCGATCGGCACGGGAACGCCGCAGCACTTTGCGGGGGAATTGTTCAAGACGACGTTTCACATCGACATGGTGCACGTGCCGTATAAGGGCGCGGCGCCCGCGCTGATCGATGTGATCGGCGGCCACGTGCCGCTCGCGCTGACCGCGCCGACCGTGGCGATCCCGCACGTGAAAGCCGGCAGGCTGCGGGGGCTGGCGGTGACTTCGGAGAAGCGCTCCGGGGCGATACCGGACGTGCCGACGATCGCCGAGTCCGGAGCGCCCGGGTTCGACATCGTGCAGTGGTACGCGATCTGGATGCCCGCAAGACCGGCGAAGGATCTTCTGGACAGGATCCACGGCGAGATCGTGCGCATCATCCAATCGCCGGACTACAAGCAGCGCCAGCTCGAGGCCGCGACCGACGTCGTCGGCTCCAGCGCCGAATTCCTCGCGGATCGCCAGAAGGCCGACATCGAGAAATACCGCAAGATCGCGCTCGCGGCGGGGATCACTCCGGAGTAGTCGCTGTAGTAGCAAGCGCCCTATGACGCGGATTCCGATTTGTTCCCGCCTGTTGGCGCCGTTCTGGCTGGCTGCCTCCCTGTCGCTGGTGGTCGCCCCGCAGGAGGCGGGAGCGCACAGCAAGTACGCCGTCGCCCACGAATCAGCGGCGGACCATGCCGAAGGCGCAGTAGCCACTGAAACCGGCCACAGTACCAATCATTACGCAGTTGCCGGCTGGTCGCGGTCCTGTCCCGGTCGTTCCGGCACCACGTGCTGCTGCGGTGGCGCGACTGCGTGCACCGGCACTGCACAGCTGCCGGTCGCCTGCTCCGGCGGGTGGAGCTTCTCGGCGCCGACGCCTGTTGTCCGCGCCGTGAACGGACTTTACGCCCGGGCACTCCTGCCACGGCTGCGGTCGCTGCCACCCTCACCTCCGCGCGGTCCTCCGCTTTCTTCCTGATCGATTGCCCGAAGTTCCGTCGCCCATTATGGCGGCGGGCCTAATCGCGCACCCGTTTTCATAAGGGGCCGCGCGCGTTGCATTCCATTGCGAAGGGAGGGGGCCGTGAATATTCTGACGAGCGATACGGGGCGTTCGCCGTCCCGGATCAAGGGCACACTGCTTGCAAGCGCTATTGCGTTCGGCGCGGCGAGCCAGCAAGCGGACGCCAGCTGCGGTTCGGCGTTCTGCACCGTGAACACCGGCTGGAACGTGCGCGGGGTGCAGACCGAACCCGGGCTGCGCTTCGATCTGCAGTTCCAGTACATAGACCAGGACCAACCAAGGTCCGGCAGCAACAAGGTCGCCGTCGGCCAGATTCCGACGGATCACGATGAAGTGAAGACCATCAACCGCAACTGGATTGCATCGGTCGACTATGCCATGGACGACAAATGGGGCGTGTCGGTCGTGGCGCCGCTCGTCGACCGGAGTCACACCCATCTCGATAACGATCAGGCGCCGCCGGTCTCCGAGTCCTGGAGCTTCACCAAGCTCGGCGATGTGCGCGTGGTCGGCCGGCGACAGTGGCGGAGTGAGAGCCTCGAGGGCCAGCGCCTCGACTACTTCGGCATCACGTTCGGACTGAAGCTGCCGACCGGCGAAACAAAAGTGGAGAACGCGGACGGCGAGCTCGCCGAACGCTCATTGCAGCCGGGCACCGGGACCACCGATCTGCTGCTCGGCGCCTACTTCCAGCGCGTGCTGGGCTCGGGCATGTCGTGGTTTGCCGACGCTGCGGATGCAGCAGGCCCTGAACACCTACGAGAACTACAAGCCGGGCGCCCAGCTGTCGCTCGACGTGGGTCTGCGCCACGAGCTCGGCGACCAGTTTTCGGTGATGATCCAGCTCAACGCCCTGCACAAGGACCGCGACTCCGGAAGCGAGGCCGAACCGGAGGACAGCGGCGGAAAATTCCTGTTCGTGAGCCCGGGGCTGAGCTACGCGATCGCCAGGAATTTCCAGATCTACGGTTTCGTGCAGCTTCCGCTGTATCAGTACGTCAACGGCGTGCAACTGACCGCGAATTGGGCCGCGATGGCCGGCATCAGCGCGCGATTCTGATCGTTCACTCCACCTTGATGTTCGCCCCCTTGATGAGCGGCCACCACTTATCGATCTCGGACTTGTGATAGGCGGCGAGCGCTTCCGGCGTCATCTGCTCGCGCGTCGGGAGGTCCTGCCCGAGCTCGTTGAGCCGCTTGATCACGACGGGATCGGCGAAGGACTTGGCGACGGCGTCGGCGAGCTTCGTGATGATCGGCCGCGGCGTGCCCTTCGGCGCCCACATGCCCTGCCAGAACGCGATGTGCGTGTCGGATGCGCCGATTTCCTCCGCCGTGGGGATCTCCGGCAGCGGCCGCCAGCGCGATCGTGACATCACCACCAGGGGCTTGATGCGGCCGGCAGTGAAGTGCGGCAGCATCTGCGACGCCTCCCCGCAGAAGAGGTCCACCTGGTTGCCCATCAGGGCCGCCATTACGGGCGCGCCACCCGTGTACGGCACATAACGCGTGCGCGTGCCCGTCTTCTGCTCGAAGTAGATGCTGCAAATGTGCGCCCCGCTGCCAAAGCCGACGATTCCCGACGTTGCCGTGTCCGGGTTCGACTTCAGCCAGGCGAGCAGCTCCTTGCCGTCGGCCACAGGCAATCCCGGGCGCCCGGCGATGATGAGCGTCGTGGTAGCAAGGATCGCGATCGGCTCGAGGTCCGTCACGGGATGCCATTTCACCGGGTAGACCGCGCCGGCGCCGACGTGGCTCGTCCAGTTGCCGACGATCAGGGTGTAGCCGTCCGGCGGCGACTGGATCGCCTTTCCGGTGCCGATGGTCGAGCCCGCTCCCGGCACGTTTTGCACCACCACCGGCTGCCCGAGCACCTGCCGCATGGGCTCGGACAGAAGGCGCGCCTGAATATCCGTCGAGCCGCCGGCCGGGAACGGCACGATCACCACGATCTGGCGCGTTGGATACTCCTGTGCGGCAGCGACGCCAATCAGCGCAAGACCCGCCGCGAACGAAGCGGTCAGGCGCCGCAACCATCCCTGCCAGCCGCGTCGACCGATTCGCCGCGGCGCTGTGGCACATCGCGAGGAAATCGCGTTTTCGGTTCGTATCGTGTTCATAGTCCCCTCCTGATCGGTTCCTGCGATATAAAGGTTCCTGACACCTTATTTGCCGACGGAGACCACCAGGCGCTGGTACAGCAGGCCTCCGAGGTAGAACGTTACGCCCAGCACGACCAGGCTGATGATCCGGGTGAGCGGAGACGCTCCCCCGAGGTCGTAGAGCAGCACCTTCGCAGCGGCGGCGCCGAATACGAGAAGCGACGATTGCGCCAGCACGCGGTCGCGCTGCCACAGCGACAAGCCGAGGCACGCGAGCGCGATGACGCCCCACGCAGTGGACTCGACGATCCCCTCGGTGAGGAGGTGCAGCGCCGCCGCCATGGCACTGACGTGCCCGGCCAGGAGCACGAGCGTCGCGATCCCCTTGACCGGCTCGCGATTTCTGAGGAAGTAGTAGCCGAGATAGAGTTGCGCGGCGTACGCGACCGCCAGCCACGAGCGCGCCGGCACCGCCCTGAGATCGGCGTCGAACGCGACCCGCAGGTAATTGATCGCGAAAACCACGATCACCGCAATCCAGACCGGCCAGCTCGCCTGGAACCCGCTGCCATGCCGCAGGGTGACGGCGGCGGCAACGGGCATGACCGCGAACGCCACCCACGGCGCCCACTCATAGGGCACCGACTCGATGTAGCCCGCATGAAACAGCACCAGTGCGACGTAGGCCCACAGCAGGAACTCGCCGCCGGGCAGCGCACGCTGCGCGACCGCGCGGGCGGTGCCGTAGAGGCCCGCGACGACGGCGCCGCTGCCGACCGCGATCCACGGCGCGAGCTCCGGCAGGTGCCGCTTCAAAAGCGCGTACTGCAGGAAGTAGAAGATCAGGAGCGGCGGCAGGTGGCCCCATGCCGACGCCTGATCGAGAGGCGACTTGTTGCGGATGGTGAAGACCGCGGTAGCGGTGCCGAAGATCGCGAACTGGACGGTCTGGAACGTGAGCGCGGCGGCCCACGCGTCCGGCGCCTTGTTGCGGAAGATGTAATCGAAGACGATCAACGCGAGATAGAGCGCCAGCAGGTAGATCAGGCGCCGCCCGTGCCAGATCGAGAACACGCTGAATACCACGCCCCATGCCGAGAAGTAGATCACCAGGTCGGTAATCGAGGGCGCGCCGGAGATCAGGAGAGGCGCGGAATAGGAGCCGGCGACCGCGAACAGCGCGTAGAGCTCGCTCTCGAACGTCCGGCACAGCCACAGGGACATCAAGCACACGAGGATCACCGCTACCGTCGCGGGCGCGGCCGCGAAGAATCCGTAGAAGAGATGCGCGCCGTAGATCGAGAGAAAGAGGATCGCCACCCCGCCCGCCGGCAGCAAGCCCGCGTACTGGCGGTTGACGTTGCGGAGGAAGAGCCCCGCGGCGATCATCGCGAGCCCCGAGATCGCGGCGAGCGCTACCTGCCGCACGGGCGTCAACCAGCCGCTCTCGACGGCGAGGCGGATGAGGTACGCGGCGGCCAGCACCAGCGCGACCGCCCCGCCCCAGCCCAGTATGCTGGTCACCAGCGAGGGGCGGTCTCCGGACCCGGGCTTGGGCGGAGCTGCCTTCGGAGCAGCCGGCCCCGCGGCCGCAGCCGGCGCCGGGCTACCCGGCCTCGCCAGTCGCGACTCGATGCGGGCGAGTCGCCACTCGACTTTGGCAAATCGTTTTTCGATGTCCTCAGGATCCATCAGTCGCCGCGAATGTTCGCCAGCTTCACCACCTTCTCCCACTGCTCGCGCTCGGACTTGAGGTGGGCCGCGAACCGATCCGGCGTGCTCGCGATTCCCTCGGTCCCGTCGAGCGCGAGCCGCGAGGCAACCTCCGGCCGCTGCACGGCCTTGACGATCTCGCGTTGCAGGCGCTCGATCACCGGCAGCGGAGTGCCGCGTGGCGCAAGCATTCCGTGCCACTGGGTCACCAGGAATCCCGGCACGCCCGATTCGATCATCGTCGGCAGCTCGGGCGCCATCTTCGCGCGCGTCGCGCTGGCGATGGCAATGGCCCTCAGCTTCTGGGACCGGACGTGGCTGTAGACGGAGCCCGCGCTGAGAAAGCTCATCTGCACCCGGCCCGACAGCATGTCGCCCAGCGCCGCACCCACTCCCTTGTAGGGGATGTGCACCAATTGCGTTCCGGTGGAATAGGCGAACAGTTCGGTCGCGAGATGCGCGAGCGAGGCGTTCCCGGTGGACGCGTAATTCAGCTTCTCGGGCGCCGCTTTCGCATAAGCGATCAATTCCTTCACCGTCTTGACCGGGAGCCCGGGATACACCGTCAGCATGTACGGCGCGGCGGCGACCTGGGAGACGGGAGCGAAGTCGCGGTAGAGATCGTAGCGCGTCTTGTTGACGATTCCGTAGACAACCAGGCTCGCGCTGAGAAACATCAGGGTGTAGCCGTCGGGCGCGGCCTGCGAGGCGAGCTCAGCGGCGATGCTCCCGCTCGCGCCCGCGCGGTTGTCCACCACCACCGTCTGGCCGAGGGCTTCGCTCAGCGGGATCGCGACCTGGCGCGCGACGAAATCCAGACCACCGCCCGCGCCGGAGGCGACGATCAGCCTCACCGGCTTCGTCGGATACGCTGAAGATTGCGCGGCGGCGTGCGGCGCAGCAACATCAGGGCAGCAGCGCGGCGACAAGCGTCCAAGCTGCAAAACCGCTTCGCATCTGTCCTTGTGCCCCCTCACTCTGCAACCCTCTCTCTACAGCCCCGCCTGCGACACGAACTTGGGATTGAGATAAGCCTCGATCGCCTCGCTCCCGCCTTCCGAGCCGTAGCCCGAGTCCTTGACGCCGCCGAACGGCACTTCGGGCAGCGCGAGGCCCATGTGATTGATCGTGATCATGCCGGTCTCGACCGATGCGGCGATGGCGTTGGCGGTCTTGGCCGAGCGCGTCCACGCGTAAGCGGCAAGCCCGTACGGCAGGCGGTTCGCCTCGGTCACCGCGTCGTCGAAAGTGCGGAACGGGTTGACGATGGCGAGGGGACCGAACGGCTCCTGGTTCATCGCCAGGGCATCCGTGGACAGCTCGGCAATCACCGTGGGCTCGAAGAAATTGCCCTTCTCGCCGATCGGGTAGCCGCCGGCGAGCACTTTGCCGCCGCGCTTCCTCGCGTCGCCGACGTGGGCTTCCATCGCGCGGCTCCGCCGCGGGTTCGCGAGCGGGCCCATCTTCGTGTCCTTGTCCATGCCGTCGCCGACCTTGACCGCTTTCGCCCCCGCAACGACTTTCTCGACGAAGCTCGAGTAGACCCCTTCCTGCACCAGGAAGCGGGTCGGCGAGATGCAGACCTGCCCGGCGTTGCGGAATTTCATGAACGTCATCGTCTTCGCCGCCGCATCCACGTCGCTGTCGTCGAACACGATTACCGGCGCGTGCCCGCCCAGCTCCATGGTCGTGCGCTTCATGTGGGTGCCGGCGAGCGCCGCGAGCTGCTTGCCCACCGGGACGGAGCCGGTGAACGACACCTTGCGGATGACGGGGTGCGGAATGAGATAGCTCGAGATGTCCGCCGGGCTCCCGTAGACGAGGTTCACCACCCCGGCGGGAACGCCGGCGTCGGCGAAGGCGCGGATCAGTTCGGCGGGCGAAGCCGGCGTCTCCTCCGGCGCCTTCACGATGATCGAGCAGCCAGCGGCGAGCGCGCCCGAGAGCTTGCGCACCACCTGGTTGATCGGGAAATTCCACGGCGTGAACGCGGCGACCGGCCCCACCGGCTCCTTGACCACCAGTTGATAGACGCCCTCGGAGCGCGCCGGGATCACGCGCCCGTAGGCACGCCGCGCTTCCTCGGCGAACCAGTCGATGACGTCCGCGCCGGCGAGCGACTTCCTGCTTGGCCTCGGCGAGCGGCTTGCCCTGCTCCATCGTCAGTATCGGCGCAATGGCGTCGGCGCGCTCGCGGAACAACGCCGCGGCCTTGCGCATGACCTTCGAGCGCTCGAACGCCGAAACCTTGCGCCAGGCCTTGAAGCCGGCATCCGCGGCTTCCAGCGCGCGGTCGAGGTCCGCGCGCTCGGCGTAGGCGACGGTGCCAATCTGGCCGCCGGTGGCGGGGTTGACAACAGGCAGCGTGCGCCCGGAGGCGCCCGGACCCCAGGCACCGTTGATGTAAAGGAGCGTATTCGGATACATGGTCAGCCGCCCCTGATAAGTATGACGGCTTTCGCCGTCCTACAGGTTGAAGTAGGCGAACGCGGCGTCGATGGGCGAGGCGTAGATCGGCACGCGGTCCACGATGGTCGCGGTCGTGCCCTCCGCAACGGCGGCGGCCGCGATCCAGTTGCAGATCTCGCGCGTGCCGCCCTGCGGCCCGCCGAAGCCCGGCATGCCGGTCACGGTGCGCCCGCGCACGCCGATGTCCTGGCTGGTGTCGCCCTCCGGAATGCGGTAGTCATCGAAGTACGCTGCCATCCCCTTGGCGTCGCCGCGCGCCATGCGGGCGAGCAGCTCCTCGTCGAAGGCCTCGTTCAGCCACGCGCCGGGCTTCTGGGGCGTGTGCCACAGCCCGCCGGAGCCGATGACGGCGACGCGCAGGCCGTCCGGGAATTCCTCGATGACTTCGCGCGCCGCTCGGCCGACCTGGTAGCAGCGCGCGGCGGTCGGCTGGGGCGCGTAGTAGCAGTTGATCAGGACCGGCACGATCGGCGTGTTGAGATCGGTGAGCGACTGCACCGGCCGCAGGATGGCGTGCCCGATCCCGTCCTGCGGCTTGGGCATGTCCATGGAATACGCCGGATCGATGCCGCGCTTCATCATGCCCGTGAGCAGCGCGACGCCGAGTTCCGGGTGGCCCTTGAGCCGCACCTTTTTCGGGGGCGCGGACTCCATCGTTCCGCCCATCGGCGCATCCTCCCGCGTCAGCGCGCCCTCGAACGACTCACCCACGTAGATGGAGAAGGCGGGGTAATTGCTGAAGTCGAAGCACTCGAGCTGGTCGTCGCCGAAGATCACGACGACATCCGGCCGCGCTGTCCGCGAGCTTGCGCCGCAGCGTGGCGAAGCCCTCCTGTACGCGGGCGTGCTTGCGCCGGTTCGACTCGAGGTCGTCGAGCGGCACGTCCGCCCGAAGCGGGCGCCCGCTGCGCGCGCGGTTCCAGTCCTCCGGCCTGCGGTAGCAGAACGGCGTGTGGGCCGTCTGGAAAGACGCCGACGATTCTCGCCATCGCCTATTCCGACCTTGACTCCGGTTATCTTGACCATTTTCGCCCATTTCGCGACTTCCGCGCGCACGAACCGGGCGAAATCGGCGGGCGAGCCCGGATGCATTTGCATGCCGCGCGTCTTGATATTCGCGACAAGGTCCGGGGACGCGAGCGCCTGGTTGATTTCCTGGTTGAGCCGATTGACGATCGCGGTGGGCGTCCTCGCCGGCGACAAAGAATCCCACCCACGAGCGCTCCTCGAAGCCGGGATACCCGGCCTCGGCGACGGTCGGCACGTCGGGAAGGATCTCGATGCGCTTGAGGCTCGCTACCCCCAGTCGCCTTCATCCTGCCCGCCTGGATGTGCGGCAGCCCGGCCATCGAGCCGTAGAGCACCTCGACCTGGTTGCCCAGCACCGCGATGGTCGCCGGCCCGCCGCCCTTGAACGGAACGTGCACCGCGTCGAGCTTTGCCAGCACCCGCAGCAGGTAATCGGCCGCGATATGGGAGGACGTGCCGACTCCCGCCGTGGCGTAATTCAGCTGCCTGCCTTTGGACCGCTGGATCAGGTCCTTCAGGTCCCGGGCCGGATGCGAGGCGAGCACCGCGAACAATCCCGCGGCGGAGACCGTGTTCGCGATCGGCGTGAAGTCCTTCACCAGAGTCGTAGCCGAGATTCTTGTAGAGGCTTGGCGCGACCGTGCTGGCCGCCGTATTCACGAGCAGCGTGTAGCCGTCGGGCGCGCCGTCGGCGGCGAGTTTCGCGCCTAGAGTGCCGCCGGCGCCGCCGCGGTTGTCGATCACGAACTGCTGCCCCAGCCGGTCGCTGAGCTTTTGCCCGATCGGCGCCCCATGTAGTCGGCAAAGCCGCCGGCCGCAAACGCCACGATCACCCGCACCGGCTTGGTGGGATAAGCCTGGCCAGACGAAGCAGTCTGGGCACCTGCAGCAATGGGCTGCCCGAATGCCGTCCCGACAGCGAGCACCGCTGCCGCTCGCATCACTCCACGATCGATCATCACGACAGGTTTCCTCCTCTTATAGTTACCACCCGCGCGGCTCGGCCTTGAGAAACGGCAGCGCCTGCACGGCTTCCTCGAAGCGTCCGCGCTCGACCTCGCCGAGTGGCCGGACCGGCGGGCGCGGCATTCCGCATTCGCGGCCCATCAGCGCCATGGCGCACTTGATGCCGGCGAGTCCGTCCTTGAGCCCGGAGATCCCCGCCTCCCGCACCAGGTGGTGCAGATGCGCGATGTCCTCCTGCATGCCGCGCGCTTCCACGAATTTCTGCTGCCGGCACAGGTCGTAGACCCGCCGCAGGGCCTTCGGCGCGATGCCGGCAAGCGGCACGATCGCGCCATTGCCGCCGAGCGCGGCCGCCGACACCAGGTAATCCCGGCCGGCGAGGAGCTGGAAGCCCGGCCGCAGCCGCCGCCCGCCTGAAATCACCTCTTCCATGAAGACAAAGTCGAGGCTCGCGTCCACCACGCCGACGAGGTTCGGCACGCGCTCGATCAACTGCATCACCATGTCGGACGTGAGCTCCGTGCCCACCGATTCGACCGGCGGCGTGCAAACATAGAACGGCAACTTCACCGCCGTCCCGAGACGCACGAGATGCTCCACGACCATCGCGGGCCGGGGGTGCCAGAAATACGGCGGATGGGAAACAATCGCTGCCGCACCGGTCTTCTCTGCGTGCACGGCGCGGTTCACCGCGATGGCTCGTGCCGGCATCGCTCACGTGGGCGAGCACCGGGACCCGCCCTTGACCTGCTTGATGGCGAACTCGAGGAGCTCCCGCAGCTCGCCGTCGCGCAGGCTCATGTCCTCGCCCTCGGGCATCGGCAGCGCGAGCGCCTCGGCACCGTTGCGCAGGTGGAACTCGATGATCTTCGCGTAGGTGGGGTAATCGACGCTCTGGTCGCGCTTGAACGGCGTGACCGGCGCGTGCACCAGCCCGGGTTCGAAGGGCTTCATATGGGCAACGCGGGCTGTGCTACCAGCCGTGCGGCTCGGTCTGCAGGATGTCGAGCTCCTCGAGCCGCTTGCGCAGGAACTCGAGGCGCTCCTTCCCCGCCGTCGGCAGCGGCGAGCGCGTCGGGCCGACCGGGCGGCCCATCATGATCATCGCGCCCTTGAGCGACGAGGGGTATTGCTCCTTGAACAGCCGCCACAGCTCGGAGATCTTGAACTGGCACTCGCGCGCCGTCTCCCAGTCATGCGCCTCGAGCGCGGCGAAGAATTTGTTGCACAGGTTGGGCGCGATCGCGCCGGACGACGAGAACGAGCCACAGGCGCCGAGGGGGTAGGAGGCGAGCAGGTGCTCGACGCCCATGATGATCGCGAATCCCGGGCGCATGTTGAGCGCCACGCGGGAAATCTCGAGGTACTTCTGGCTGTGGAAGCTCGCGTCCTTCATGCCGACGTAGTTCGGCAGCCGCTCGATCAGGCGCCGGGTGAGATCGCCGGTGAACTCCACGCCCTCGCCGTTCCGCCACGGCGAGTTGTAGGTCAGCACCGGCAGCTCGACCGTCGTTCGCGATGCGCACGATCGAATCGTAGATCTCTTCCTGCGCGGGCCGCCGGCAGTAGGGCGAGATCGTGAGGATCGCGTCGGCGCCGACTTTCTGCGCGTGGCGCGCGAGGTCGAGCGAATCCTCCTCGGAAAGCGTGCCGACGAAGATCGAAACCGGCACCCGCTTCGCCACAGTCTTCACCGCGATTTCGGCGCCGAGCTTCCGTTCGGCAATGGTCAGGTTCAGCGACTCCGCCTTGTGGTGCGGCCACGCGATGGCCGGCGCGCCGTGGCGGACGTGGAAGTCCACCATCTTCGCGAATCCCTCCCCGTCGAAGCTGAAATCGTCCTTCATCGGGGAGACCGGGGCTTGCATGACCCCTTTCAACTTGATCGGCATCAGCATGGTGAACCTCTCCGGATTGTTCTTGCGCTGATTCTACTTCACACCGGCCAGATCTGTCGCCGTCGGCACGCCCGCGCTGGCGCCGATGAGCTCGTAGTAGCGGGCGGCAAGCGCGAGGTCCTGCAGCGCGGTGCCGACCGACTTGAACACGACCAGCCCAGTGGCGGGCACACTGACCGCGCCGGTGACGATCTGTCCCAGTGTCGCGCGCTTCGACTCCGGCAGCGCTCCCGCAGCGACTGCCCGCTTGAGTTCCCCGGCTTCCTCCAGTGCATGAATGGAGTCCACCACGACCAACCGGGCGTCCTCGAAGCACTGAACATCCACTTCCGCGAACTGCGCGCGCGTGTTGCCGACGGCGCAGAGCAGCCGGCAGCTCCCGAGCCACTCTCCGCGCAGCACCGGCTCGGCGCTACGGGCGCTACTCGCCGCGGCGACGACCGGGTGGCCCTGCACCGCGGCTCGCGCCGAATCGACCGGGGAAACCGGAAATCCCAGGCGCGCCGACATCCTGCGCGCAAACGCCTCCCGATTAGCCACGGTGGGACTGTAGACCCTGGCGGAGCGGACGGGATAGACGGCAGCGAGGGCCTCCAGCTGCGTCGCCGCCTGATGGCCCGACCCGATGAGACCCACCGTGACGGGGCCCGGCATCGCCACCTTGCGCGCGATGACCCCGCTCGCCGCGCCAGTGCGAAGATCGGTGATATGCCGTCCGTCGAGGAGCGCGAGCAGCTCGCCGTCCTTCAGGCGGTAGAGCGACACGACGTAGCGCACGCCCGCGCCCTTGATGTTGTGATACGCCTTGATCGCGCAATAGCCGGCGCCGCTGTCCGCGGCGAAGAGAATGCGCATCGAGCCGCCGCTGAAGTCCGTCACGAACTTCGGCGACATCTGCACCTGCCCCGCCGCTTCGTGGGCGAACGCGCGCTCGAGAAGATCGATCGCCTCCGCCATCGGCAGCACCCCCTGCAGAGCCTCGAAACCCAGTGTGACCGCCAAGAATCCTCCGATCGTTGCAGCAGCCGACTATTTGGCGAGCCCGAGATCGGCCATGACCGCGCGGGTCGCGGCGAACTCCTCGTCGAGATAGCGGCTGAAGTCCCGGCCCTGCAGGAAAAGACGCGACATGTTGGTGCCGTCGAGCTCCCGGTTCCATTCCTCGGTGCTCGCCATACGCGCAAGCGCGTTGTCCCAATAAGCAATCTGCGCCGCGCTCATCCCCTTGGGTCCGAAGATCGCGCGCCAGTTGGCGATGCCGCTCGCGCTGATTCCCTGCTCGCGCATCGTCGGCACCTGCGCGAGCGGGCCCGCGGCGCGCTCGGCCGCGGCGATGGCGAGGATGCGCGTCTGCCCGGCCTGGACCTGGGGCAGCGCCGCGCTCGCCGAGGACACGACCGCCTGGATGTGGCCGCCGACGACCGCCATGTTCGACTCGGCGTTGGTCTTGAACACGACGGTGCGCAGCTTCCGGGGATCGATGCCCGCGGAGCGCACCGCCTGCGACAGCGCGAGGTGATTCGGCCCGCCGCGGCTCACCATGCCGAAGGCGACCGCTCCCGGATCGGCCTTGAGCCGCTCGATGAGATCGCGCAGGGTGCGTATCGGCGAATCAGCCGCCACCGTGATCA
Organism: uncultured beta proteobacterium; assembly: GCA_963699525.1. Classification (GTDB taxonomy): domain Bacteria; phylum Pseudomonadota; class Gammaproteobacteria; order Burkholderiales; family SG8-41; genus SG8-41. Next base: position 222,455 of record CAVOUI010000007.1, read on the forward strand.
CGGTATGGTCCACCACCAGGCACGCGAGGGGCGTCAGGTCCGTGTAGCCGAGCGGGGTCAGGCCCGCGAGCTGGTTGGTGAACACCGTCGCCGTCGCGTAGAGCAGGTAATGCGGGATCGGGCGTTTTCTGGGTCAGGTAGACAACGGCGAGACTCTGGTTTCCGCCCGCCTTGTTCAGGACGACCATCGGCGTCGGCACGAGCTTCCCGTCCTGGAGCACCCGCTGCATAAGGCGCGAGATCTGGTCGTTGATCCCCCCGGCCGCGGTCGGCACGATGATTTCCACCGGCTTCTCGGGACGCCACGCCGGCTGCCCGGCCGCCGCGCCCGCCATCAAGAACAGGCACGCGCACAACATCGCGCGGCGCATGCTCACGCCCCCAGAGCGCCCGCCAGCTCTATGAAATCCCGCACCTCGAGGTCCGGCCGGTGTGGCGACTCCTCGTACGGCAGGCGGTAGCGATTCACGTAAGCGCCGCGGTAGCCGCAAGCCCGGGCACCCATGATGTCGAAGGAATGCGCGGCAACCATCATGATCTGGCCGGGCTCCAGGCCGAGCACGGTGGCCCCGGTGCGATACACCGCCGGGTGCGGCTTGAACACCCCCGCCCTCTGCACCGAGATGAGGGCATCGAATCCGAACCGCATGCGTTCCTTCTCGAGATGCTCGAGGTAGGCCTGTTCGCCGTTCGATAACGCGACGAGCTTGAAGCGACGCTTCAGCCGGCGCAATCCCTCGGCGCAGTCGGCATGCGGCGAGAGCTCCTGCCACGCCTGCATGACCCCCGTCACTTCCTGCTCCGTGAACGAGATGCCGTTCAGCCGCAGGCAGTACAGGAGTGCTCTGCGGCAGGCTTCGAGATACCCGCAGTGGCCGAGCATCAGGAGGCTGTCCTGGTACTGCTCGATCCTCTGCCGCGAGCGCCACTGGTCCCAGAACGACTCCGCGCTCACCGCTGCGCCCTTGCCCTGCAGAAAACGGCGCGTCGGCGGCGTGATGCTGCCGGTCAGGTCGAGCACCGTCCCGAAAATGTCGAACGCGAGCGTGGTGACGCCGGCCAGCGGTCGTTCGCTCACTCGCCTGTCACCCGGCGATCGCTACGGCGCGTTTTCCCGCCACCCGGGTGGTCTTGCCCGCGGCCGCCGCCCGGTCCGCCTTCTGGAAGTCGGCCTCGGTGAACCCGTAAACGTGCGCGCCCCCCATCATGATCTTCGCGGCGGTGTCGCGCGAACAGCCCTTGAGCAGGTTGCTCGAAACGTTCGGGAAGTTGGAATCGAAGTGCGGATAGTCGGTGGAGACGCACATCCGGTCGGCGCCGATCAGGCTGGCGGTGGCCTCGATCTCCGGCTCGCTGCCCTCGACCGCGGCCCAGCAGTTGCGCCGGAAGTACTCCTTCGGGGTCAGGGTCAGATAGGGGGCGTGCGAGTCGCGATACTGGGGATAGTCCCACTCGATGCGCGACAGGAGCCCGGGCACCCAGGAGTTCTGGCATTCGAGGAACGCCACCCGCAACTTGGGATGGAACTCGAACACGCCGCCGATCATCATCGCGATCAGCGCCTGCTGCATCTCGATCCAGTGGGCGGCCACGTGGCGGTAGAAGCGGTTCTCGCCGTAGAGCTCGATCATGTGGGAGTAGAGGGCGCTCACGCCTTCGTGGAATCCCCACGTCACGTTCAGCTCCTCGTGGATGCTGTAGAGCGGGTCCCAGTAGTTCGAGTGCCAGTAATGGCCGTTCAACAGGTTCGGCCGGATGAAGGACCCGACCGCGCCGAGCTCCCGCACACAGCGCACCAGCTCTTTGCAGGCGAGGTGCACGTCGTGCATGGGCAGCATCGCCACGAACTTCAGGCGTTCGGGGCTGTACTGGCAGAACTCGTGGATCCAGTCGTTGTACGCCTGGCAGATGGCGAGCGAGAGCCGCGGATCGATGCCGTGGCGGGCGAGAAGCCCGAGGCCCATCGTGGGATAGAGCACGGCGATATCCACCCCTTCCATCTCCATGCCCATGACCTGGGCTTCGGCGTTGTAGTCGCGCTCGATCGCGAAGTCGAGCCGGTCCGTCTCCTGGAGCCGGGAGCCCGCGATCGGCTGAGTTTGCTTGGTCGGGCCGGACTTGCGCCGCTTGCGGTATTGCTGCAGGTCCGCGTCCGAGGTCGTTTGACCGTCGATGAGGACCAGGCCCGACGTGCCGCGATTGGGACGGCCGTCGGCGCCGATCCGCACGCTGACGCGGTCCTTGAATTTCGGATCGAGATACCGCTCGAAGAGATCCGGCGGTTCCATGACGTGCATATCGGAGTCGACGAACCGGAGATTGTCTTTCATCGGAGCCTCCCCCCTGTGAAAGTGTCTATGAAACCGGTGCGAGTACCGTATGCCGCCCCGGAGGTCGTGTCAATCTCACGCGCCTTCAGCGGCCTGGGGATTCCACTGCCCCTTGCGCATGCGCGTGATCGTCACTTTCGTGAACATGCCCGCTTTCTGGAACGGGTCCGCATCCACGAAAGCCCTGGCCTCGGCGCGGCTCCCCACGTTGACGATCAGGAGGCTGCCGATGACTTCCCTGCCGTCGTCGGTCAGCGTCGCGCCGGAGAGGACCAATATGCCCTTCTGACTACGGAGATAGTCGAGATGCGCCTGCAGGCCCTGCTCGCGCTTTGCGGCGAAGTCCGGCCCGGCGATGCGCGTGATGGCCCAGAGCATGACGTTACTCCGGCACGCTGAGTTGATTCGGCTCGATCGGACACATTGGAACGTAGACAATACTACGGAATGCCTGCCTCCGCGGGGACTGCGGAACGGCTACACTGGTCGCAATTATTCACTGAAAACGGGAGCAAGCATGGCTGACGCCAGAGTCGTCTTCATCCACGGGGTATCGCAGCGCGTCCTCGAGGCGATCGTCTCGCTCAATCCAAAGGGCTTCAGCACGACCGCGGTCGGCGGCAAGGCGCCGGAAGAGCAGCAGATCCAGGCCGTCACGGATGCCGACTTCATCATGTGGTTCAGCGCGCGGTTGAGCGAGCGGGTGCTGCGGTCGGCGAAGAAAGCCCGGCTGGTTCAGGGACTATCGGCGGGCTACGACAGCATCAACTTGAAGCTCCTGCGCGAACTCAAACTGCCGTGCTCCAACAACGGTGGAGCGAACTCCTGGGCGGTAGCCGACCACGCCGTGCTCGCGATGCTCACGCTCTACCGGCGTCTGATGGCGGCGGACCGGGCGGTGCGGGAAGGACGCTGGCGGGAAGCGATCGACGGCACCAACACTTTCGAGATGGCGAACAAGGTCGTGGGGGTGCTCGGATTCGGCAACATCGGGCAGAAGGTCGCGCGCCGGGTGCAGGCTTTCGATGCGACCGTCCAGTATTACGACAAATTTCCGCTTGCCGCCGAACGCGAGCGCGAGCTGAAGGTCAAGCGCGTGTCGCTGGAGGAGCTTTTCCGGACCTCCGACATCATCTCCTGCCACGCTCCCCTGACCGGAGACACGCGCCACGTCGTCAACCGCGAGCGCCTCGCCATGATGAAACCCTCGGCGGTGATCATCAACACGAGCCGCGGCCCGGTCGTCGACGAGGCTGCGCTCACCGAGGCGTTGCAGCAGAAGCGCATCGCGGGCGCCGGCCTCGACGTATTCGAGAAGGAGCCGGTCGATCCGGCCAATCCCCTCCTCAAGCTGGAGAACGTGGTGCTCTCGCCCCACTCCGCCGGCACCACGTGGGACACCTGGTTCCGACGCGCCGATTTCGCCTACAAGAACATGAAGCGCGTGTGGGACGGGCAACCGCCCCAGTCGGTTGCCACCGACTACGACGCCGAGAACCCGTAGAGCGTCGCCCGGCCCTCAGCAACCCGCGACGCACCGGCCCGTGCCGTCGAACTCCATGGTGCGCCCGCTGATGGCAAGGTGTGGCGTGACGTTTTTCAGTTCCTTGATGAGCGCAGCAGTACGCGAGGCAGGCCGCAACTTGCCGCCTTCGGTCACGGCCTCGTTCGGGTGCGAAAGAATCACCGACACGGGCTGCACGAGCTCGTTCATCGCGTAGGCGCCCGACATCACGGTCCCCGCGCTCGGCCCGAGATTCAGCAGCGCGAGGTTCGCCTTGTGGTACTCCTTCACCACCGTCTTCATCTCCGTGTGGATGCCGGTATCGCCCGTGAGGTAGGCGGTGAGCCCGTTGGTGAACTTGACGACATAGCCGGTGGGCGGACCGATGACGATGCTCGCGCCGTCGGGGCCCAGGTTTGCGCGCTGCGCCTCGGACAGCAGCGAGAGCGGCACGTTGTTCGCGTGCGAGGCGAATACGATGGTGATCTCGACGCCTTGCGACGCGCCGGCTGCCTTCGCGACAAACGCGCCGCCGAGATGCGTGTTCGAGCGGCACGACGCGGCAACCGGGACGCTGGTCACGCCGGCGGTCTGCGGACAAAATGTGATCGGCTTGCCGCCGGTGATCTTCTGAACTTTCGCGCCGACGAAGCTGCCCATGTCGGAGGTCATGACCAGCGCCGCCTTCTTCGCCGCCGCGACTTCGGCGGTCATGGAATTCGGTCCGGCCGGAACCCTTTCGGAATTCGAGCACGCGCCGGCACCAGGCGCCTTCAGCTTCTGATCGCCGATGTGGTCCCCATGCACGTGGCTCAACAAGACAAGATGGATGTCGCCCAGGCGGGGGTCGTCGGCGCCGGTCAGGGTGTGGCCCACGTCGTAGAGGATCCGGACACCCGTCGGGTCCTCGAACAGCGTCGCGCGGTCGTTTGCGCAGAGCTCGCCTTCGTGCGAGCCCAGCGGTGTGATCTTCACGTTTTGAGCGAGAGCCGTTGAGGCCGATAGAGCGATCGCGAGTGCAGCGCAGGCGGTCTTCATTTCCTTCTCCCTCGATTTGAAAAGTCTGGAAATCATGGCCAGATTCACTTCTCGATTCGCCGCCGTCAGAGCGGCACCGAGCCGTTCACCGTGACGCGATGCATCAGGCGGCGCTGGCTTTCGCCGTAGTCGCGCACAGCGAGGTGCTGGCAGGTGCAGTTGTCCCACATGAGCACGTCGCCGACGCGCCACTTGTGCCGGTATTGGAACCTGGGATCGATCAGGTGCCGGTGCAGCTGGGCAATGAGCGGGAGCGCTTCCGCATCCGGCATGCCCTCGATGCCGGTGCATTCACCCTCCGTGACATAGATGCACTTGCGGCCGGTGACCGGGTGTGTGCGGAAGACCGGATGCGCGACGGGCGGCGTCTTGTCGAGATGCTCCCGCGTGATTTCGCGGGTCAATCCGACCGCCGCCTTGCGCGCGTTCATCTTGGCGAGGTAGCTGTGAATCGCGCGCTTTCCGGCCAGCCGCTTCTTGACGTCCGGCGCGAGCGCGTCGTACGCGGCGGCCGCGCTAGCGAATATCGTGTCGCCCAGGATCGACCCGTCGGCGGCGCGCGGAACCTCGACTGCATGGAGAATCGAGCAGCGCGGCGGACAGGCGTAGGCCGACATGTCCGTGTGCCAGGTCGTTCCCGCGTCGGCGAGCCCGATGTAGCGGCCGTTTTCCCGGATGTTCGAGACCAGCAGGACTTCGGGATGACCCGGCAGGCAGGCCTGCGTGTTGACGTTGATCTCCACCTCGCCGAAGCGGCGCGCGAAGGCGACCAGTTGCTCGACCGTGATCCGCTGGTCGCGGAAGAAGATCACCCCGTGGCGGTTGAATGCTTCCTCGATACGGAGGAACGTCACGGGTGCGAGGTCGCGCGCAAGGTCCACCCGGCTGACCTCGGCGCCCAGCGCCGCCCCGGTCGGCATGATGGTCACGCTTGCGAAAGTCCGCACGGCCCCCCGCCCCTCTGGAGTTGGACTCAGAGGTATTGTCGCACTACTATCGGTTACCACGAACAAGAGCACCGGGGGAGGCAGCGCGATGGGAAAGCTCGTCAGTCTGGTGGCCGCGGCGGGGGTTCTTGCTCTGGGCGCGCTGACCGCTTCTGCGCAGCATTACCCCACTCGGCCCGTCCGGTTCATCGCTCCCTTCCCGCCAGGCGGCGGCGTCGACGTCGTGGCGCGAACTGTCGGCGAGAAGCTCGGCGGGCGGCTCGGGCAGACGGTCGTCGTCGACAACCGGCCTGGCGCCGGGGCCACCCTCGGCACCTCGCTCGCGGCGAAAAGCACGCCCGACGGCTACACGCTCCTGGTCGCCCCAGTCATCGGCCTCGCGATTGCCCAAGGCTATTACCGCAAGCTCGACTACGACCTGCGCCGCAATTTCGAGCCGATCAGCAAGATCGGGTTCGGAACCGTCGTCATGGTGGTGCCGCCGAGCCTCGGGGTAAGCTCGGTGAAGGAATTGATCGCGCTCGCGAAAGCCAAGCCTGGGCAGCTGAGCTTCGCCTCCTCCGGCATCGGCGGACTGATCCATCTCACCGGCGAGCTGTTCAAGCAGATGGCTGGCGTGGATATCCTGCACGTGCCTTACAAGGGCACGACGCAGCTGCTGCCGGACCTGATCGACGGGAGGGTGTCGATGGCGATCGACAGCCTGCCGGCGCACATTCCCCACATCAAGGCTGGAAGGCTGCGGGGGCTTGGCGTTGCGCGCAAAACCCGGTCTGCCCAGCTGCCTGACGTGCCGACCATGAGCGAGGCCGGGGTGCCGGGCTTCGAATCGTATACGGACTACGCGCTGTACGCTCCCGCCGGCACGTCGAAGGCCATCGTCTTGCTCCTCAACCGGGAGACGATTGCGGTGCTGCAGCTGTCCGACCTGCGCGCAAAGCTCGACGGCATCGGCATCGAGGTCGGCGGCAGCACGCCGGAAGCGCTGCGGACAGAAGTGGTCAGCGAAGTTGCCAAGTGGACCAAAGTCATCAAGGACGCGAACATCAAGCAGGAATAGAATGATCCTGTGCCCAATGTGAGGAGGCCAACATGAAACGCGCGACCTGTCTGCTCCTGCTTTCGATCCTGTCATGCGCCGCGTCGACGGGTGCCGCTGCGGACGCCGCGGCGAATTACCCCAGCCGGCCGATCCGTTTCATCGTGCCGTTCGTGCCCGGCGGTCCCAGCGACGTGATTTCGCGCCTGCTCGGCCAGAAGCTGACGGAAGACTGGGGCCAAACCGTCGTGATCGACAATCGCGGAAGCGCCGGAGGCGTCGTCGGCTTCGAGCTCGGAGCCCACGCTCCGGCGGACGGGTACACGCTGTTGCTCGCCAATGGCGCCGGAGTCACGATCAACCCGAGCGTGTATCTCAAGCTGCCGTACGATCCCGAGCGCGACTTCCAGCCGATCACGCAGGTCACATCAGGCGCGTATTTCATGGTGATCTCGCCCTCGCTCCCCGCCAAGACCGTGAAGGAATACATCGCACTGGCCAAGGCCAAGCCGGGGAGCCTCAATTTCGCGGCGACCGGAACCAACAACCTGCTTGCGGCGGAGCAGTTCAACTACATGGCCGGCATCAAGACGGTCGCGGTGAATTACAAGGGTACCGGGCAGGCGGTCAGCGCGGTGCTGAGCGGCGAGGTGCAGAGCTTCATCGTCAGCCCGCTGATCGCCGTGCCGCAGGTCAAGGGGGGAAAGCTTCGAGCGATCGGCGTGACGGGACTCAAGCGCAGCCCCGCCCTTCCCGATGTGCCGACCATCGCGGAGACGTTACCGGGCTACGAGAACATCACGTGGCACAGCGTGCTGGTTCCCGCGAAAACGCCGAAGCCGATCGTCGCGAAGCTCTCCAAGGAGCTCATGAAGATCATCCGGCAGCCGGACGTCCACGAGCGCTTCACTTCGGTGGGCCTCGACCCCGTGGGCTCAACGCCGGAGGAGCTTGCCGCCCTGATCAAGAAGGAAGTCGTGATGTACGCGAAGCTGGCCAAGGAGATTGGCCTGAAGCCTCAATAGCGCGTCCGCCGGAGCGTCCAGAGATGGTTGCCCGCGCGGATCTGCGATGTTCAATTTGAAACGACGAATACACGACACCGCCAGCGGCACGCCGACGTTTATCGCGCCTTCAGCCAGGATCGTCGGGGCCATCGCCGGGCAGGGCACCTTCGTATGCTGCGGCACCATCGAGGGAGACTGCGACATCGACGGCTCCCTCACGCTCGCCCAGGGCGGCAAATGGAAGGGCACGATGAAAGCGAACCACATCATCGTCGGCGGCATCGTCGAAGGCAACGTGGTCGCGCGGGAGCGGATCGAGATTGCTGCTACGGCACGCGTCGCCGGCAGCCTGACGGGAAAGTCGATCGCCGTGGCCGAGGGCGCCATCATCGATGGCGAAATCAACGTCACGAGCGGCGAACCACCCGTCAAGTTCCAGGAAAAGCGCCAGACCTAGGCGTTCTTCGGCGCGTCCTACTTGCTCGCCACTTCCCGGGTCCAGCGCACGATTTCGTCCGCCGAGGCGTTCGGAGTGCCGACGTGGTCGGCCTCGGTTCGTAGAGCTGGGTCAGCGGATTGTCGGGAAGCGATGGGTACAGGCCGATATTCCACCTGCGCAGTGCGGGAAGCTCGTCCTGCCCGACGATCCACAGGATCGGGACGCGCGGACTTGCGGCGCGAGCCGCGCGGTACATGTTCATGGCGCCGTCCGTGTCGAACCAGGTAACGTAGGCCGCGGGAACGGCGTCGATCGAATACCTCCCTTTACTGCCCTCGTAGTCCTCGAGCTGAGCCCGTTCGTTGCCCTTGCCGTCGGCAACCAGTCGCTTGGCGCGCGCGACCGAGGAGCCGAGATTTTCCTGAAAGACGCGATTGGCGACATCCCCGCCCGGAGCCATGGCGATGACGCCATCGACATACGATTTGCTTGCCATGTGGAGCGCGAAATATTCCTCCCTGGCTGTGACCGGCGACAAACACCTTCTTTGCGCCCTTGGCGCGCAGGCCCGCCACCGCGGTCTCGACCTCCTGCTCGCCGCGCTCGACGGGCACGTCGTAATTTCGCTTGCGCGACCAGGGCATTTCAAGGTTTGCGACGAAGTACCCTCTCTCCTCCATAGTCCGGGCGAACTTCGCGACATAGCCGAAGGTCGGCAATCCTCCCTTCCCGTGCATGATCACGATGCCGATCGGGTTTTCCTGCGCTGTCGCCGCAAGCGACAAGGCAGCGACGAGCACAGCCAGTACGGCTCGTGCAACCACTCGGGTGAAAAGCGTCATCTTCAATCGATGCGCAAGCCGGCGGACTTGACCACCTTCGCCCACAGCGCGAGCTCGGCCTTGACGTGCGCGGCGAGCGCCGCAGGCGGGCCACCGACGATCACGGCGCCCTCCTTGTCGAATCGTTCCGCCAGCGTCCGATCGGTCAGCGCGCGGTTGATCGCCTCGTTCAAGCTCTTGATGACCGGCGCCGGCGTCGCCGTCGGCGCGTAGATGCCGAACCAGGCGCCGAAATCGTAGCCGGGAACGCCCTGCTCGGCGATCGTGGGTAGCTGGGGCGTGACCTTCGAGCGTTTCGCCGTCGTGATGCCGAGCGCACGCATCCGCCCCGTCGCGATATGCCCGGTAACGGCGACCAGCGAGAGAAAGCTGAGACTCGCCTCGCCGTTCAGGATGGCGATCAGTGCCGGGCCGCCCCCGCCGTAGGGAACGTGCACGATGTTCGTGCCGGTGAGGTTCTTGAAGAGCTCCGCCGCAACGTGGAGATTGCTGCCGTTCCCGGCGGATGCGTAATTCAGATCGCCCGGGCGCGCCTTGGCGAGCGCGATCAGCTCCTTGACCGACTTTGCCGGCACCGAGGGATGCACCACCAGCACGAAGGGGGATGAGCCCAGATAACAAACCGGGGCGAAATCACGCGCGGTGTCGAAGGGCATCTTCGGATAGAGCGCGGGATTGACCACGAACGGCAGCGTGTTGATGAGCAGTGTGTAACCGTCGGCCGGCGCGCGCGCGACGTGCTCGCTGCCCACGATGGTGTTGGCGCCCGGCCGGTAATCGATGATCACGTTCTGGCCCATCATCTCGCCCCACTTGGGACTCAGGATGCGCGCCATGACGTCGAGGCTGCCGCCGGGCGGCACCGGCACTACCAGCCGCACCGGGCGCGCCGGAAATTCCTTGGGCTGCGACCACGCCAGCGCGTACACCGCGCACCCGATGGCCATGGCCAAGCCTGCAAGCGCAACACGCTTCATGCCGGTCTCCTCGCCGCTCCAGATACGATCAGATTAGCAGACTTGCCAGGTCGCACGGCGAGAAGTCGTTGGAGGAATCCGACTTGGCTCCCTCATGACGTAACCGATGGCACCTGCAATCCCGCCGCAGCGCGCCGCCACATGTCGGCAATCCGGTGGGGCGACTGTGTCCCCACAGGCGGGACGATTCAATCCCGAAGCGCCCCGATACCTGGCAGACAATGAAAGGCAGACATCATGAAGATCAAACCCAATCCATGTGCAGCACAATGGCTGCTGGCCGCGGGCCTCGCGTTCGGCATGGCATCAGCCAACGCTGCCGGCGGCTATGCGATCCGGCATCAGCAGGAGCAGCTGGTCACGGCCGGAATGACCACGGACGAAGTCCGACAGGCCATCGGAGCCCCGATCACCCGGGTCCAATATCGCAACGAGTCGGGGCCCACCTGGACCTACCATGTGGCAGACACTCATGCCTGCGTTTCCCAACAGCCAGGTCGTATTCGACGTCAACTTCGGCGCCAACGGCAGAGTCGCATCGGCCGGCGAAAGCACGGCGATGGAATTCTCGAGTGATTGACGGGGCGAACGGCGCGGGTAAGCCACACCGCGGAGCCCGGTGGCATTCGCCGCCGGGCTCCGTCGTCCACGATTCAGAACAGCGACTCCACTTTGCTCGCGAAGCGGTAACCCGCACCACGCTCGGTGACGATCAGAACGGGATGGGCCGGATCGGGCTCGATCCTCGTGCGCAGCCGGCGCACCTGTGAATCGACGGTGCGATCGTAGACCTCGGCCTCGTGGAGGCGCGACATCGACAGCAGCTGTTCCCGCGTCAGCACGCGCTCGGGTGCACGGCAAAAGGCGCTGAGCAGGCTGAACTCGCCATTCGAAAGCTCCACGGGCTTGCCCTCGGGCGACATCAGTCGCCTCGTGCGCAGATTCAGTTCCCAGCCCGAGAACCGGAATGCCCGCCGGGCGCTGTCGCGCTCGGGCAGCGTGGCCTGCACCTGATAACGCCGCAGCACGGCTCGCACCCGGGCCAGGAGCTCGCGCGGGCTGAAGGGCTTGGTAACGTAATCGTCGGCGCCAAGCTCGAGGCCCATCACGCGGTCCGCTTCCTCGTTGCGCCCCGTCAGCAGCACGATCGGCACGTTCGCCCGCTCGCGAAGCGCGCGGGCGAGTTGCATGCCGTCCTCGCCGGGCAGCTTCAGATCGAGCAGCACGAGGTCGATCGCTTCGCGCTCGAGCACCTCGAACATCTCGCGCCCCGAGGCGCCGGCGGAAACGCGCATGTCGTTTTTGCCCAGATACTCAGCCACCAAATCGCGAATGCTGATGTCGTCGTCGATGACGAGGATATGCGGCTTGGCGGGGATGTTCATCACTTTCGGCGGGCCAGCTCTGCGACAGCGGCCGGCAGCGTCCGCCGGCAGCCGTAAAATGCAATTCTAGCTTATGTATCCTGTTCCACCGAGGACGTTCAGCCCGCGGCTGTGGTGGGTCGCCGCGGGGCTGTGGCTTGTACTGACGGTCGCTGCAGCGACCGCCTTGTGGCACATGCGCCGCACGGCCGTTGACAACCAGGCGCGGGAACTCCGCGTGCTATCGCTTGCGCTGGCCGATGCGCTCAATCGGGGGTTGCAAGGTGCGGAAGAGGGTTTGCACGCGATACGCCTCGAGCTGCAACAGCATCGTCTGCAGATGACGGATCCGGAGGCCACGCAGGCGCTGCGTACACGCGCCGCGCTGATGCCGTTGGTCGAGCTGATTTGGGTGGTTTCCCGCCAAGGTTCGTTGCTCGCGGCATCGGAAGCCGCGCCTGTTCCCGAGTCGTCGTCGTTCTTGCCGGCCCTGGACCAGCTGACAGACGAAGCAACTGCGGTGAGCCGCCCATTCATGGATGCGAGCGGGCGTCAACCATTGGTGGCGCTTGCCGTTCGCATCGCCGGCGCTCCGGGGATTGCGGCAGGATGGATCCTCGCCGCCATGCCGGCAGATGCCCTGCGCGGCGCCTTTTCCGTGGCCGCTCCGGCCGCGGATGCGGATCTGGTGGTCTTTCGCGACGATGGTGTGCGCCTGGCCGGCTCCACTCGGTCCGCGCCAAGCGACGAGGAGGCCAGCCGGGCACAGCGCCTGGCCAACTCGGCAGGCATCGAGTTGCGCCGGTTTCGCGATGGTAGCGAGCGCCTGGTCGCGCTGCAGAGCCTGCCGCACTTCGGCCTCAAGCTGATGGTCACGCGGGATCTGAACGCGGTGCTGGCTCCCTGGGAGGAGGTCGCGTGGCTGACCGCGATGGGGATAGCGCTGCTTTTTGCGATCACGGCGGTGTCGGTCCACCTCGTGCTGCGCGCCGACCGGCGGCGTGCCGAAGCCCAGGTTGCGTTGCAGACGGAACTTGCGCGCTCGAACAAACTTCAATCACTGGGAACGCTGGCCGGCGGCGTCGCGCACGATTTCAATAACGTGCTCGCGGGGATCATCGGCTTTGGCGAAATGGCGCAGAGTGCGGCGGCGCCGGGCAGCGACCAGGCGCGCCACCTCGACAAGATGCTTCAGGCGGCGCTGCGCGGCAAGGCGCTCGTCGAACGCATAATGGCCTTCAGCCGGGGAGGCGCACGCGCATCGACCGTCTTCGAGCTGGATCCCGTCGTGAACGAGGTGCTTGCGCTGCTGTCAACCTCGTTGCCCCCGGGTATCGTTTTGGAGCGCAGGGGCGAGGCGCAAGGTGCACGGGTACGCGGCGACCCCGCGCGCGCCTTCGAGGCGATCATGAACCTGTGCACGAACGCGATGCAGGCGATGCCCCGCGGCGGCGTGATGACGGTCGGGCTGGAACGCCTGCACGCTGAATCGCCGCGCGTGTTGTCGCACAGCCAGCTGGCGGCCGGCGATTATCTGGCGCTCGCCGTGTCGGACCAGGGCACCGGGATCACACCCGAGGTCATGGAGCACCTGTTCGAGCCATTTTTCACGACCCGCAGCGCCCAGTCCGGTACCGGCCTGGGGCTCGCTGTCGTGCACGGCGTCGTGGCCGAGTTCGGCGGTGCAATCGACGTGCAGAGCATCCCCGGGCGGGGCGCGCGCTTCACCCTTTACCTGCCGGAGTGCTTCGAAGCGACGGGTTCCAAGCCCCCACTGCCGACGGCTGCACCCCGAGGCGCTGGACAGAAGCTGCTCGTCGTCGACGATGAGCCCTCCCTGGTCGCCATGCTCGCGGAGATGCTCAAGGGTCTCGGCTACGAGCCGGTCGCTTACTCCGATTCAAGCGCGGCCCTGCGAGCGCTGCGCGATGACCCGGGCGGATTTGCCGCGGTCGTAACCGACGAAGTGATGCCGGGGCTCAGCGGAACCCAGCTGACGGAGGCTCTCCGGGCGCAGTCGCCGCACCTGCCGGTGCTGCTGGTGAGCGGCTACGGCGGCGCTCTGCTGGCCTCGCGGGCCGCCGCCGCCGGCGTAACGCGGGTGCTGAGCAAGCCTCTGCAGCGGACCGAACTCGCGCGCGCGCTCGCCGAGTTGCTGCACGGATAACCCCCCGCTTCATGGCACTTGCAATACAGCGGCTAGCGCTCCGCCATATGGCTGCCCCGGTGCCCGGGCATGATGACCCGCACGGTTCGAGAACAGTGCCTGAACCGGAAAGGAAACCACATGAGCGCAAGCGAGCGTTCGGACGCGGGACCTAGTGTTCCGCACCGTCAAAATTCGAATGGCGAGATAGCGCATCTGGTCGGCGAGGTCTTCGAGACCGCGCCCGCAGTGGAGCGAGCGCAGCTCGTCGAGCACTTGTTGCGGCCTCTGGGGGTGCTGTCGCTGGTCGCGGTGGCCAATGGGGTGTTCGCGAAGGTCCTGTTCCAGAATCCGGGACGAGACTTGCACGTCCGGCTCGAGGATGTGCAGGGAATCCGCGCCAGCGACGTCGTCGCCCTCGCCGATTTTGCCCAGCAAGTCAGCATCGAGGCATTCGATGGGCTCGCCAATCTGCTGTCGGCGTGGCCCACCATGGCCGGCTCCGCGGCGGCGGTGCTCCTGATAACGATACTCGTGCGTCGCTCCCGTTCGCGCCGCGCCCCATTTCCACCAGGGCCTTCCAGTGGACACCACCCATAGCCTCGCCCGAGCGGTAAACCCGTCGGCTGCACGTCTCCAGATTCATGCCGGAAGCGCGTGGGGCACCGGCGGCGGGCGTGCGAGGTCTCTTCTGCAATGGCTTCGCTCGCTGTACCGGTCTCTCCCGCGGCGCGACGAGCGCGCGCCGCTCAGAGTGAAAATCGCCGACGCGCAGGGCCAGCAGGTGCTGGCTCTCGAGGACAGCGCGCCGCTGATGGTCGTCTTCCTGCAGGCTGGCACGTACCACGTGGACGCTCGCCTCGAAGACGTGCGCCGGCGCTACACGATGACGCTCGAGCAGGGCGCATCGTTTGATCTCTACCTCGACTTCGCGCCGAATCATTCATGAGATCCGTCATGCAACTCGAGCGGGTACCGAAACGTCACGTTATCGCTGTCGCCTTCGCGATGGTGACGCTGGTATCCGCGGGCTACCGCGGCTTGAGCCATGCCGAGGTCCCGCCCATCGCGCCCGCGGCAGTCGTCGACCCGGCCGCAGCGCGGGCGCCTGCAGGCCTTCCCGACGTGGCAGCAATCGCCGCGCAATACGGCCCGGCAGTGGTGAACATCAGCGTCAAGGGCACCCGGAATATTTCCACGACCGGCGGTGCTTCGGACGATGACGACGCGCCGGGAACGCAGGATGCAGACGCAAAGCGCGACCTTCTGCGACGCTTCGAGCAGTTGTTCGGCGGTCTTCCCGCGCAGTTCAGTGTCCCCGTGCAGGGGGAAGGCTCCGGGGTCATCGTCCGGTCCGACGGCGTCATCCTGACCAATGCTCACGTCGTCAGCGGCGCCCGCGAAGTCGTGGTGAAGCTCACCGACCGCCGGGAGTTCAGCGCCAAGATACTCGGTGCGGATGCACTGACAGACGTCGCGGTACTGAAGATCGAGGCGCGCGACCTCCCGGTCCTGCGAATCGCACCGTCGCAGCCGGTACGGGTGGGCGAATGGGTGCTCGCCATCGGCTCGCCGTTCGGCTTCGAAAACACCGTAACCGTCGGCGTGATCAGCGCCACCAAGCGCTCGTTACCGGGAGGTGGAGCGATCCCCCTCATTCAGACCGACGTCGCGATCAACCCCGGCAATTCGGGCGGGCCGCTCATCAACATGCGGGGCGAGGTCGTGGGCCTCAATTCGCAGATCTTCTCGAATTCCGGCGGCTACCAGGGTCTGTCGTTCGCGATCCCGATCGACGCCGCTCTGCGCATCGCGCAGCAGGTACTGGATAGGGGCGACGTCCGGCACGCGAAGCTCGGCGTCACGGTGCAGGAATTGAACCAGACGCTGGCGGAATCGTTCAAGCTCGAAACACCCGCGGGCGCGCTCGTTTCCAGCGTGGAGAAGGGAAGCGCGGCAGAGCGCGCCGGCCTCGAAAGCGGCGACGTGGTGTTGTCCGTCGACGGCAGGACCATCGACGATCCGGGCGACCTGACGGCGGCGGTCGGCCTGGCCCAGCCGGGTGATCGAATCAATCTCCTGGTCTGGCACGAGGGCGCGCAACGCTCGTTGCAGGCTGCTCTCGACGAGGCCGCGACCGATACCAACCAAAGTGCCGCTTCGGGAACATCTCCTGCTCATGCGCGCCTCGGCCTCGTGCTGAGGTCGCTGCCGCCTGCGGAGACGCGTGAATCCAGCATTGCCGCGGGCCTCCTGGTCGAGGCGGTCAGCGGCCCCGCCGAGCGGGCAGGCCTGCGACGGGGCGATGTCGTGCTCGCGATCAACAGCAGTCCGGTCGCGAGCGACGCGCAAGTTCGCGCAGCAGTGTCCAAAGCGGGCAGGTCCGTCGCGCTGCTGGTGCAGCGTGGCGAGCAGAAACGCTACGTACCCCTGAGACTGGAATGAGTCAGTTCTCGGGGGCGGAGCGTAACGCAATGCAATGGTCTTTAAATGAGGTGCAAGGAGGATTTATGCGCAATTTGCTTTCCATGGTTTCGCTGTTCCTCACGTCCTGCTGGGCGCTCGCCGCCAACATGGAGGAGGCTGCCAATACGACCCCGGTTCCGACCGTGTCCATGGTGTATGTCGTGCTCTTCGTTGTCCTGTTCTTGGGTCTGATCGTCGGATTCTTCGGCTACCTCTGTTGGAACGAGAAGCGCAAGACGCGTGATCAGCGGGCTGAACCCGGACCAACCTGATGTCTCGGAACGTCTTCAAGCATTTCCCTGACGCGAGCTTCATGGCACGAAAAGTCGGATTGATCTCGTCCATTGATGATCTCGTCATTTTTCCATCCACCTACTTCTTTCCCTTGAGCACGGTGTCGAAGAACCGCAGCGTCCGCTGCCAGCTGTCGGCCGCGGCCGCGGCGTCGAAATTGCCGCGCTCGTACGAATGACCGGCGGATTCGTACATTTGAAATTCGTAGGGGGCCTTGGCATCGGTCAAAATTGATCTCAAGTCATTGGCGTACCGGGGCAAGACGGTCGCGTCTTGAGCGCCGTGCAACACCAGCACAGGGGAACTCTTCGAGGTGAACGCATTTCTCAATGCACTGAGCGTCTTGTCCGTGCCCGCGCCACTGACCGCACCGTAGTAGCTGACGCCGGCCCGGACATCCCCTCGCGCCGCAAGCAGCAGCGCCCAGTAGCCACCATTGGAAAATCCCACCGCGCCGATGCGGTCCGCCTGCACGCCCTCGGTCTTCTTCAGCGTCTCGATCGCGCTGACGAAATCCGCGTAGATGCTCTGCGCGTAGGTCGTAAAGGTCTGCTGGCGATTGCTCTCATTCAGGCCGTACGCCCGGAAGAAATCGGGCACCAGGCAGACGTAGCCTTCCGCGGCCAGCCGCTCCGCATAGGCGTGATCAGACGGCCGCAGACCGCCGCTCGTATGCAGAACGAGCACGCCGGGAGAAGGCCCGGTCCCGGCGGGCCGGTAGAGCGTTGCCTCCATCTTCTGTCCGACACCCACCTTGACCTGCACGGGGTCGACTGCCGCCGCAAGACCCGACGCGAACCAGAGCGCCACGCCGGCCTGGATTGCGAAAGACGGCGAGCGCAGTAACCTCACGGTGTTCATGCCCCCTACTCCATCTTTCCGTCACCGTCGCCGCGTGGTGCTGACAAACTCGGCAAATCCCGCGACGTAGCTTTGCA
This sequence comes from uncultured beta proteobacterium, assembly GCA_963699525.1. Taxonomy (GTDB): domain Bacteria; phylum Pseudomonadota; class Gammaproteobacteria; order Burkholderiales; family SG8-41; genus SG8-41. The sequence goes on from CAVOUI010000007.1 coordinate 239,786, forward strand.
CGCGCTTGCGCGACTCTTCATCGGTCAGGGTCCCGGATGCGTCGAACAGCTTGTGCGCGCCGCTGAGGTAAAGCGATTGTCCGAACCACGTCCGCGTTCCCAGCGTCTTCAGCACCGGAAGCCAGGCGTTCTGCGAGAGAAGCGTCCCGAACCTGCCTGGCGATGCCCCGATCATCCCGACGGGCAGTCCTCCAAACACTCTCGGAATGTCGTCGGCCGGCCGAGACAGCCAGTCAATCGCATTCTTGAACACGCCCGGCAAGGAATTGTTGTATTCGGGAGTAACCAGCAGCAACCCGTCGGCCGACGCGATCTTGTCCTTCAGCGTGGCGACGATGGCTGGTATGCCGGCGGACGCCTCGAGATCTCCGTCATAAAGCGGGATCCCCTTGATCGTTTCGATTTCGATCGTTGTGCCTGCGGGCACAAGCCCCGCAGCAACGCGCAAGAGCGCCGCGTTGAGCGACCGGGTTCGGAGACTGCCGGAGATGCCGATGATTTTGGCCACGTTTTGCCAGCAACCTCAGGATCAAACGGAGTCAGAGTAACTTTTTTGGGATAAAGGGGACACAGACATTTACTAAGAAAAGGTGTGCGTCCCGTTCTTTCCCGAACTTGCACCGTTACTTCTTGTTTTCGGGCTGCTGCTTCGGTTGCGTCTGCTCCGGCGCTTTGTAATCGCCGATGACGCCTTTCAGAGGACACACTGAGAACGCCGGACACTTCATGCAGCCGACTGCCAGGGCGATGGGGCATAGGGTCATTTCGGTTCTCCTTCGTGATTGTGACGAAAACGGCGTCAGACGTGGAGGCAGGTTGGAGGGGTAAATGGGTCTGCACCTATTTACGTTCTGACCGCTGCTCCATCCCTTCTCAAACTATCCGGTCGTGTTTCTGTAGATTATGCCGCGCACAAAGAGAGTCCGTAGTTCATACCCGCCTGAAGGCTCGTGCCCTCCCTGCGGCACATTTCGATATAAGAAATGACGTTATCACTCAACGGCAACAGCCCCGGTTATTAGTCATGTTGCGCCAGCGCCCAATCCACGTGCTCTCGTACAAGCGTCGATGGATGCTCTGCCCGCTTCTTGAGCGCTTCAGTAATCGGTACTGATCTCGGCGCATTTCCTAAGCCAACCGCGAGATTCCTCAACCACCGCTCATACCCAATCCGGTGTATCGCGCTCCCCGCGAGGCGCTCGTGGAATTCCGCCTCGCTCCAGCCGAACAGTTCGACCAGCGTCGCGTCGTCGAGGCCGTTTCTCACGGCAAAGTCGGGCTCGCCGCTCGGTGAAGCAAACTTGTTCCAGGGACAGACGAGCTGGCAGTCGTCGCAGCCGTAAACCCGGTTGCCGATCAGCGGCCGGAGTTCTTCCGGAATGCTGCCCTTGTGCTCGATGGTGAGGTAGGAAATGCAGCGCCGCGCGTCGAGCTGGTAGGGGCCAATGATTGCCTGCGTCGGGCAGACGTCGATGCACTTCTGGCAGGTGCCGCAGTGATCCTCCTGCGGCTTGTCCAGGGGTAGCGGCAGGTCGGTGTAGATCTCGCCGAGAAAAAAATAGGACCCCGCCTCGCGATTCAATAGCAGCGTGTGCTTGCCGCGCCAGCCGAGGCCGGCTTTCCCCGCCAGCTCGACTTCCATCACCGGCGCGCTGTCGGTGAAGACGCGGTAACGGAATTCGCCCACTTCCTGCCCGATGCGATCGGCGAGCTTCTGCATGCGGGCGCGCATGAGCTTGTGGTAGTCGCGCCCCAGCGCGTAGCGCGAGATGAAGGCGCGGGTGCCGTCCTTCATCACGTCGTGGCTGTCGCGCGCGCCCGGCGGCGAGTAATTCATGCGCGCGGCGATGACGCGCAGCGTGCCCGGGACGAGGTCAAAGGGACGCGATCGCTTCGTGCCGTGGCGCTCCATGTAGTCCATCTCGCCATGGAATCCCTTGCCGAGCCAGTCGAGCAGCCGCGCTTCGGCTTTCCCGAGCTCGCTGTCCGCGATACCGACCTGTTGAAAGCCGAGGTCGGTGCCCCACTGCTTGATCTGGCGGGCTAACGCGGGGTAGTTGAACTCGGCCCTTTGCTTTTCAGCGATATTTGCCATTGCCTGGATTCCCGCCTCCGCGGGAACGACGCTTCCCCCTCACCCTACCCCTCTCCCGCCAGGGGAGAGGGAAAAATTACTGCTTCTCTTCCTGTGACATTGAGCGCAGGTCCATCGCCCACGTGAGCGCGGACCGGCACCACTGCTGCTTCCTCGGACGCAACTGCGCCCGCTGGCGTATCGTCCCGATGCGCAGTCCGAACACTCGCCGCTCGTCCACCGATGTCGAATAGATGGGTGTGCCGCACTCCGGGCAGAACGCCTGGACCCGCGGGGTTCCGCTTTCAGCAGTAGTCTTGACGTACTCCTTCGGTTTGCCGCCGCGCAGCGTAAGCGCCTCCTTCGCCGCGGGGACGATCACGCGATAGGCCGTGCCCGTTATGTTCTGGCAATCCGTGCAGTGGCAAATCAGGACCTTCTCCGGATCGATGTCCGCGACGAAGGTGATGTTGCCGCAATGGCATCCGCCATCAATTTTCATGATGAGTTCCTCAGTGGGTCGTGCAGCGTTGCGCTCGTTGATTCTCCTCAGTCGCCAATCTCAGGCTGCGCCCTCGCCGATAGTCCGTGCAAGCCACCAGAAGAACATCCACAAGAGCGCGCACCGATGCCCAGGCATACCGCGAGGATCTGGATGACGTGTCCGCGGGTCGTCGCGCCGTGCCCTTCGACCACGGGCGTATCACGAATGACGCGAAATCCAGGCGGGGGGAACTGCTGCGCCCGCAGGACTCTTGCGCCGAGCAACCAGAGATAGATCGCGAAGGCGACCAGCGGTACGCAAAGGATGAAAGCGGCCAGCGTAGAGCGCCAGCTTTGCGCGGCGCGCCGTTTCCGCGGGCTCCGATGCAAGCCACTCGCGGAACGGCTCGCGGATGTGCTCGAAACCCGCGATCAGCAGGCCGCCGACCGCCGCGACGAGCACGATCAGCAGTAGCGCCTGCCGCCGTGCTTCGGGGTCTGCCTTCTGTTTTCCCATCGCCTCGGTTCCCGACCAACCCTCTCCCGCCAGGGGAGAGCGAATAGTGTCGCCACCCTCGCCACCTGGGAAAGGCGAAGTTAGATGATAATGCGCGGATGCCCTTGATATCTCGATATCTTCCAGGGGAAGCGGACACCCTCGCGCTCGGCACCGAGCTGGCCCCACACCTTCAGCCGGGCCTGGTCGTCTACCTCTCCGGCGAGCTGGGGGCCGGCAAGACGACCCTCGCCCGGGGCATTCTCAGGGGGCTCGGATATGACGGGCGGGTAAAGAGTCCCTCGTTCGCCCTGGTTGAACCTTATAAGTTTTCTAGGTTATACTTGTATCACTTTGATTTTTATCGGTTCACTGATCCACGGGAACTGGACGAGGCCGGCTTCAGGGAGCACTTCAATCCCGAATCGGTTTGCCTCGTGGAGTGGCCCGAAAACGCCGCGGGTGCGGTGCCCCCGGCCGACATACGAATCGAACTGAAGGTAGCGGGCGGCGGGAGGCAACTGGAGATCGACGCCAACACGGAGGCAGGCAGGCGTTGTTTGGAGCATCTGAAACACTAGGTTTTCCACGCGGCCGCGCGCTGGCACGGCCGTCTTACCTCGTCACACTCTTTTCCCTCGCCGTTGCTCTCCTTCCCGCCCCTGCGGCGGCGCAATCCGGCACCCAGATCGTCGCCGCGCGCGCGTGGCCGGCTCCGGACTACACGCGGATTACGCTGGAGAGCCAGGAAGCGCTCAAGTACTCGGTCCTCACCCTGAAGGACCCCGAGCGGCTGGCGGTGGATCTCGAGGACATCGAAGTGACCGCCGCCCTGACCGGCCTCGTGGAAAAAATCGGCGCGAACGACCCTTACATCAAGGGCATGCGCATCGGGCGCCCCAAGCCCGGGATCGTCAGGCTGGTATTTGACCTCAAGAGCGAGATCAAGCCGCAGGTGTTCACGCTTGCGCCCGTTGGCGATTACGGCCACCGCCTCGTGATCGACGTCTACCCCCTCGAGCCGCCCGACCCCCTGCTCGCGTTCCTCGACAAGCTGCAGCTACCGCGCGAGGACGGGGCGGTGGCTGCCGAGCCCAAGGGCCGGGCATCCGCCGGGAAGCCGGCACCCGCGCGCCCCGACGCCGCACGCCTCATCATCGTCGTGCTGGATGCCGGCCACGGTGGCGAGGATCCGGGCGCCCTGGGCCGCCGCGGCACCCACGAGAAGAACGTGACGCTCGACATCGCGCAGAAGGTCAAGGCGCGCATCGACCAGGAACCCAACATGCGCGCGGTGCTGACCCGCGACGGTGACTATTACCTGCCGCTCCAGATGCGGGTGGAGAAGGCGCAGCGGGTGCGCGCCGATCTCTTCGTCTCGATCCACGCCGACGCCTTCGTCCGCCCCCACGCGCGCGGCGCTTCGGTATTCGCGCTTTCCGAGAAAGGCGCCACTTCGGCCGCTGCGAGCTGGCTCGCCAACCGCGAGAACGCCGCCGACCTGATCGGAGGCGTGAACCTCCAGGGCAAGGACCGCTATCTCAAGATGACGCTCGCCGATCTCTCGCTCACGGCTCAGATCAACGACAGCCTGAAGGCCGGGCGGGCGGTGCTGGCCGAGCTGGGCGGCGTCAACGATCTGCACAAGTCCGATGTCGAGCAGGCGGGCTTCGCGGTGCTGAAGGCGCCCGACATTCCCTCGATTCTCGTGGAGACCGCCTTCATCAGCAACCCGGAGGAGGAATTGCGGCTCCGGAGCACCGCCTACCAGAACAAGGTGGCAGAGGCGATCTTCGTCGGCATCAAGCGCTACTTCGCCAAGAATCCGCCGCTCGCGCGGGATCGCGTTGCCCTGAACAACTGAGCAGCGACGACGAGTGACGAAAAAGAAGCAGGCCAGAACCGAGCATTGCAGTGGGAGGGACCGCTTGAATAAGCCGGTCCCGATGCTGAACCGAACCTTAGCGCTACTACTCCCCCTTCTTCTCGCAGCAACTCCCGCCCTCGCGGAGGTCCAGGGGCGCGTCGTATCCGTGCATGACGGCGATACCTTGACTGTCCTCATGGACCAACGCCAGGTGCGCGTGCGTTTGACCGACATCGACGCGCCCGAGCTGCGGCCAGCCGTACGGCACGCGGTCCCGCCAATCGCTGTCCAATCTCTGCTTTGGAAAGGTGGCCTCGCTCGACGTCCGCGGGCACGACCGCTACAAGCGGGTCCTGGCGCGCGTCAACTGCGCTGGAGCGGATGCGAATGCCGAACAGGTGCGCCGGGGCTACGCCTGGACCTTCGTCCGCTACGTGCGCCCGGACTCTCCGCTCTTCGCCATCGAGCGCGAGGCGCGCGCCGCCCACCGCGGCTTGTGGCAGGACCCTGAGCCGGTCGCGCCCTGGGACTGGCGGACCCGCATCCGGCAGTCCGCTCGACCGACCAGCTCTCGCACGGGCTTCTGAAGCTGCTCGAGTCCGGGGACCGGCGCTGGAAGGACGTGCAGAAGGTAGTAAAGATCCGGCTCGACGAGCGATCGAGCTTCAAGTCTTGAGGGCGACCAGCACCTCGTCGAGCATCTTCTTCGCGTCGCCGAAGAGCATCCGGTTGTTTTCCTTGTAGAAGAGCGGGTTGTCCACGCCCGCGTAGCCGGACGCCATGCTGCGCTTCATCACGACCGAGGTCTTGGCCTTCCAGACTTCCAGCACCGGCATGCCGGCAATCGGACTGGTCGGGTCCTCCTGGGCGGACGGGTTCACGATGTCGTTGGCGCCGATCACCATGGAGACATCGGTGTCCGGGAAGTCCGCGTTGAGTTCGTCCATCTCCAGCACGATGTCGTAGGGCACCTTCGCTTCCGCCAGCAGCACGTTCATGTGGCCAGGCATCCGCCCGGCCACCGGGTGGATGCCGAAGCGCACGTTGACGCCCTTCTCGCGCAGAAGCTTGGTGATCTCGTACACCGCGTGCTGGGCCTGCGCCACCGCCATGCCGTAGCCCGGCACGATGATCACGTTTTTCGCGCCGCGCAAGAGCTCCGCGGTCTCGGCCGCAAGGATCGGGAATACTTCGCCCGCCGGCTGCGCGCCGGCTGCCGCCGGCGCCCCGCCTCCGGTGCCGAAGCCGCCCGCGATTACGGCGAGGAAATGGCGGTTCATCGCCCGGCACATGATGTAGGAGAGGATCGCGCCGCTCGAGCCCACGAGGGCGCCGGTCACGATCAGCAGGTCGTTCGAGAGCATGAAGCCGGTCGCCGCCGCCGCCCAGCCGGAGTAGCTGTTCAGCATCGAAATCACCACCGGCATGTCTGCGCCGCCGATCGCCATCACCATGTGTATGCCGAAAAGCAGCGCGATCACGGTCATCACGATGAGCGGCGTCATGCCGTCGGCCATCGAGTGCGAGTTGATGAAGCGCCAGCCGAACCAGAGCACCGCGATCAGGCCGGCCAGATTGATCCAGTGGCGCGCCGGCAGGAGCATCGGCTTGCCGCTGATCTTGGCCGAGAGCTTGCCGAACGCGATCACCGACCCGGAAAAGGTCACCGCGCCGATCAGCACGCCGATGTAGATCTCCAGCTCGTGGATAGTCTTCTCCGCGCCCTGGAACTGGGCGGAGGCCGCGGGATCGATGTAGTTGGCGAACCCGACCAGCACCGCGGCAAGGCCCACCAGGCTGTGCATCAGCGCGACCAGTTCGGGCATCTGCGTCATCCTGACGACGCGCGCGGCGTAGAGCCCGATCGTCGCGCCCACCACCATCGCGCCGACGATCCATGCGTAGCCGCCGGAGGTGACGTTCGGCCCGGACACGGTCGCGAGGACCGCGATCGTCATGCCGATCATGCCGTAGAGGTTCCCGCGCCGCGACGTCTCGGGGTTCGAGAGCCCCCCGAGGCTCAGAATGAAGAGGATCGTCGCGCCGATGTAGGAGACGGTGGCCAGGGTTGCGGACATGGATCGTCTCCCCTACTTGCGGAACATCTGGAGCATGCGCTGGGTCACCGCGAAGCCCCCGAACATGTTGATCGCGACGAGCGCAATGCTCACCACCGCCAGGCCGACGATCCAGCCGACGGGGCGGTCGGCCGCCTCGGCGACCGGGGGCGCCACCTGCACCAGCGCGCCGATGGCGATGATGCTGCTGATGGCGTTGGTGACGCTCATCAGCGGCGTGTGCAGCGCGGGCGTCACGTTCCAGATCACCATGTAGCCGACGAAACAGGCGAGCACGAACACGGTGAAGTGGGCGAGGAACGCGGGCGGCGCGTAGGCGCCCATGAACCAGAAGGCAGCGGCAGCGACAACGAAGAAGATAGCGGTCGCCCGGGCGGGCGTCGGCGCCCCTGCTCCACCGTGGCCGTGCGCTTTGGCCGGCGCCGGCACGGGGGGCTTCGCGGCGGCCTTTGCCGGGGGCGCCGCGGAAAGCTTCGGCGCGGGCGGCGGCCAGGTGATCGAGCCGTCCTTCACCACCGTGGTGCCGCGGATCACCTCGTCTTCCATGTTGACGTTGATGACGCCGTCCTTTCTTCTTGCAGAGCTCCTCGGTCAGGCGAAGCAGATTGGTCGCGTAGAGCGTGCTCGACTGCCGGGCGAGGCGGCTCGGCAGGTCGGTGTAGCCGATGATCGTGACGCCGTTCTTGACGACCACCTTGCCGGGCTCGGTCAGCTCGCAGTTGCCGCCCTGCTCGGAGGCCAAGTCCACGATGACGCTGCCCGGATTCATCGAGCGCACCATGTCGGCGGTGATCAGCTTGGGCGCCGGCCGGCCGGGGATGAGCGCCGTGGTGATGATGATGTCCACTTCCTTCGCCTGCCTGGCGAAGGTCTCGCGCTGCGCTTTCTGGAAGCCCTCGCTCATCACCTTGGCGTAGCCGCCGACGCCGGTGCCCTCTTCCTGGTAATCGACCGCGACGAATTCGCCGCCCATCGATTTCACCTGGTCGGCCACTTCGGGGCGCGTGTCGTTCGCGCGCACGATGGCGCCAAGGCCCGAGGCCGCCCCGATCGCAGCGAGGCCCGCGACGCCCGCGCCGATCACGAACACCTTGGCGGGCGGAACCTTGCCCGCGGCCGTGATCTGGCCGGTGAAGAATCGTCCGAAGTGATGCGCCGCCTCGATGACGGCGCGGTAGCCGGCGATGTTGGCCATGGAGGAGAGCGCGTCCAGCTTCTGCGCGCGCGAGATGCGCGGCACGCTGTCCATCGCCAGCACCGTCGCCTTCTTCGCCGCGAGCTGCTGCATGAGCTCCGGGTTCTGCGCCGGCCAGATAAAGGAGACGAGCGCGCCGCCTTCGCGCATCAGGCCGACCTCGGCCGCGCTGGGGCCCCGCACCTTGAAGACGATATCGGAGGCGGCCCACAGCTTCGCCGCATCGGAAACGATCTCTGCGCCCGCAGCGCGATAGGCGTCGTCGCTGAAATTCGCTGCCTCGCCGGCGCCGCTTTCGACGTTGACCTTGAAGCCGAGCTTGACGAGCTTCTCGACGACTTCCGGGACCGTGGCGACGCGCTTTTCCCCCGCCGCCGTTTCCTTCGGTACGCCTATGACCTGAGGCATGAAATCCCCCGCGCTCTCCGTCTGGAATGGGTAATCGGGATTGTCGGCACTGCCCCGGTCCCTGAGAACGGGGCGCGGAAATTATAAATGAAACTGAAAATTCCCGGCCCTCCCGCGGTTGATCCAGATCAATTCGTAAAGCCGTAAAGTCGCGCAGGATTCCCGACCAGGATCTTCTTCCGCAGCGTTTCGTCCTGCGTCCACTCGGCGACGAGGTCGAGGAGCTTTCCCTCGTCCGGGAAATCCCGCTTGAACGACGGGTGCGGCCAGTTGGTCGCCCACACCATGTGGCTCGGCGCCGCCCGGATCAGCTCCGTCGCGATCCGCGCCTTGTCCGCGTACGTCGGCGGCCCGCTCATCGAGCCGTAGTACGGCCCGGAAAGCTTGACCCAGCATCGCCCCGTCGAAAGGAATTTCAGCAGTGCACGCCAGCTCCGGTCGCCGAAATCCACCGCGGCATCGAACCGGCCCATGTGGTCGATCACGAGATCGCACGGCAGTTTGGAGAGCATCACCTCGCGCTCGCCGATCTCGCGCGGATCGCACTGGAGCTGCACGTGCCAGCCGAACGGCGCGACCCGCGCCGCCATGTCCGGCAGGGTGTCCCACGTCAGCACGCCGCCCCGCATGTGGTAGCGGACGCCGCGGATGCCGAGCTTCGTCAACCGCTCGAGTTCGGAATCCGGAGCGGCGGGGTCCACGATCGCCACTCCGCGCGCGGCATCGCCCAGCTTGCGCATCGCTTCCAGCGTGCAAGTGTTGTCGGTGCCGTAGGCCGACGGCTGTACGATGACCGCGCGTGCGAGGCCCAGGCGCTTCTGGATCTCGCGATAGTGAGCGAGCGTGCCCGGCTGGCTGGGGTGGCTCGCGCTCGCGCGCATGTCGTAGCCCGGCTCGTAGATGTGCAGATGCGTGTCGCACGCGCCGGGCGGCGTCGGCAGCCGCGGCGCCGAGACGGGCGTGTCATGACTCATCGTTCAGACCTTTACGGCACGGAGGAAATCGGTCCGCGCCTTGGCGCCGGCCATCAGGAACGAGAAGTCCGAGCCGGAGAGGATCAGCCGCATTCCCATCTGGATGTATTTTTCCATGAGCTTGGTCTCGTACACGCCGCCCATGCCGGGGAACTTGCCGTGCTTCCTGCACGCGGCGATGACGGTGCGGTAGGCGTCCTCGACCCGGGAATCCGCGAGCTGGCCGTGTATGCCCATCTCGGCGCACAAGTCGCTGGTGCCGATCAGCAGCGCGTCCACGCCCTCCACTCTCGCGATGGCGTCCGCGTTGGCGATCGCCTTCGGCGTCTCCAGCATGACGACGACCAGCATTTCCTGGTTGACGATGCGAGTCGCCTCGGCAGGCGGCAGGCTCGCGAACTCCAGCTGCGGCTGCGCCCCGGCCATCGAGCGGTGCCCGGCCGGGGGGTAACGGCAGGCGCCGGCGATGCGTTTCGCCTCCTCCACCGTGTCCACGTGCGGAGCGACGATTCCCTGCGCCCCGTTGTCGAGCAGGCGCGACGCATGATAGTGCTCATGGCCGGGCACGCGCACGAGCGGCGTGACCCCCACCGCGAGCGAGGCCATCGCGAGCTGCGAGGCGAGGTCCACGTCCATCGAGCTGTGCTCCATGTCGATGAAGAGCCAGTCGAAGCCGCAGGTCTTCGCGATGGTCGCGATGTCCACGGTGCGCGCCTGCCGCGCGCCCATGCCGAGCGCGAGCTCTCCGGCGGCGAGCCGGCGTCTGGTGTGATTGGGGACGGAGCTCATGGTCGTTCCTGTCGTGACGTGGGGGAGGCCGCATTGTAACCGCTATAATTCGGGCATGACCGCGATCCGTGTCTTGCCCGATGTGCTGGTAAGCCAGATCGCCGCCGGGGAAGTCGTCGAGCGCCCGGCTTCCGCCCTCAAGGAACTGCTCGAGAACAGCGTCGACGCAGGCGCGCACGAGATCTCCGTCCTGCTCGCGGGCGGAGGCACGAAGCTCATCAAGGTCACCGACGATGGCGGCGGCATCGAGCGCGCTGACCTGCCGCTCGCGCTCGCCCGGCATGCGACGAGCAAGATCGCCTCGCTCGGCGACCTCGAGCGCGTTGCGAGTCTCGGATTCCGCGGCGAGGCGCTGGCGAGCATCGCCGCCGTCTCGCGCCTTGCGCTGACCAGCCGCCGCTCCGGCGACAAGCACGCGTGGACGGTTGCCGCCAGCGGCGCCGAAGTCTCGAAGCCCGCTCCCGCGCCGCTTGCCGCCGGCACCAGCGTCGAGGTGCGCGACCTTTATTTCAATACCCCTGCCCGCCGCAAGTTCCTGAAGTCCGACGCCACCGAGTTTGCGCACTGCGAGGAGGCGTTCCGGCGCATCGCGATCTCCCGCCCCGACGTGGCATTCACGCTTCAGCACAACGGGCGCTCCCGCTACCACCTCAAGCCGCAGCCTCCGCGCGGGCGCATCGGCGCCGTGCTGGGCGAGGATTTTCACGACGGCGCGCTCGAGCTCGACGAATCGAGCGCCGGGCTGCGGCTGCACGGGGCCATCGGCCTGCCCGCGCGCGCGCGCGCGAGCCGCGACGAGCAGTATTGCTTCGTCAATGGCCGGTTCGTGCGCGACCGCCTGATCGCCCACGCCATCCGCCAGGCCTACCAGGACGTCCTGCACCACGAGCAGCATCCGTCGTTCGTGCTGTTCCTCGAGATCGATCCCGCGCAGGTGGACGTCAACGTCCACCCGACGAAGACGGAGGTGCGCTTCCGCGACGCGCGCGGCATTCACCAGTTCGTGTTCCACGCGCTGAACAAGGCGCTCGCCGGGGCGGTGGCCGGCGCGGCGGCGGGCCGGGTTCCGGCGACGGCGGCGCCTCCCGCTTTCGCAGCACAGCCGATGCGCCAGGCCGCGATGGCGCTCGCGGCCGCGGAGCCGGCGGCGTTCTACGAGACCTTGTTCGGGAAGCCCACGGCCGAATTTCCCCTCCCGGACGCGGAAGAGGCACCCCTCGGATTCGCCCTGGCGCAGCTCTCCGGCGTCTACGTGCTCGCCCAGAACCGGCACGGCCTGGTGATCGTGGACATGCACGCCGCGCACGAGCGCATCATGTACGAGCGGCTGAAGGGCGCACTCGACCGGCGCGAGATCCCGATGCAGCCGCTGCTCGTGCCGGTGACGTTTCCCGCCCAGCCGCTCGACGTCTCGACGGTGGAGGAGCACGCGGCGGTGCTGCGCACGATCGGATTCGACATCGCCGCGGCCTCGCCGACCTCGCTCATCGTGCGGGCGGTGCCGGCGCTGCTGGCGGACGCCGACGCGCGGCGCCTTGCCTCCGACGTGCTGCGCGAGCTCCGCGAGTACGGCGCGAGCCGCGTGCTCACCGAGCGCCGGAACGAGCTGCTGGCGACCATGGCCTGCCATGCCGCGGTGCGCGCCAACCGCAGGCTGACGCTCGCCGAGATGAACGGCCTGCTGCGCGAGATGGAGGCGACCGAGCGCTCCGGGCAGTGCAATCACGGCCGGCCGACGTGGCACCAGGTGCCGCTGGCGGAGCTCGACAAGCTCTTCATGCGCGGCCGTTGAGCGCACATGACGCGTAACGCGTCACTGGTGCCGAGGGATGAGGGATGAGGAGTAAGCGTAGGCCGAAATCAAAAGCCGCACGCAAGAAGTCCGCCCCGCCGCGCCGCCCGCATCGTCGCCGTCCGGCGACTTCGCGCGCGGCACGGCCTGCATCCTCATCCCTCCGCCCTCAGCCCTCATCCCTGCGGGCGGAGCCCTCCACAGCCCCTCCTCCCTCATCCCCCCGCCCTCATCCCTCAAAAAGTTGGCCGCCGGCCATCTTGCTCATGGGACCGACGGCGAGCGGCAAGACCGCGGTGGCGATGCGGCTCGCGCGCGAGCTGCCGTGCGAGATCATCAGCGTGGATTCGGCGCAGGTCTACAAGGGGATGGACATTGGCACGGCCAAGCCCGGGCGGGCGCTCCTCAGCGAAGCGCCGCATCACCTGATCGACGTCATCGAGCCGCACGAGCGCTACTCCGCCGCGCGCTTTCGCGACGACGCGCTCGCGCTGATGCGCGAGATCACCGAGCGCGACCGCATCCCGCTCCTCGTGGGCGGCACCATGCTCTACTTCCAGGCGCTCACCGAAGGGCTGAACGAGCTGCCCGAGGCTGACCCGATGATCCGCCTCATGATCGACACCATGGCCGGGGAGCAGGGCTGGCCCGCGGTCCACGCGCGGCTCGCGCGCGTGGATCCCGAAACCGCGGCGCGGCTGGAGCCGGGCGACGCGCAGCGCATCCAGCGCGCTCTGGAGGTCTATTACATCACCAACAAGCCGCTCTCGGAGCTGCTGAAGAAGCCCAAGTACGTCTACTTTCCCTACACCCCACTCAAGATCTCGCTCGTTCCCGCCGACCGCGAGGTGCTGCACGCGCGCATCGCACGGCGCTTCGAGGAGATGCTCGCGGCGGGGCTCGTGGACGAATTGAAGAAGCTGCGCGAGGAGTACGGGCTCGAGGCGGGCATGCCGTCCATGCGCTGCGTCGGCTACCGCCAGGCCTGGGAGCACCTCGAGGGCCGGACCGACTCCGCCGCCCTGCTCGAGCAGGGCATCGCCGCCACCCGCCAGCTCGCCAAGCGCCAGCTCACCTGGCTGAGAGCGATGGAGGGCGTCACCGAATTCGACTGCCTCGCGGACGACGTCGGCGACCGGGTTCTCGAGTACCTGCGCCGCGAGCTCGAAGCGCTGCTCGTCGGCGGCTAGGTCCGCCGCGAGGTCATGTCGCGCAGCCGGTGCGCCGCGGCCTTGAGCAGCGAGACCGCGAAGTCGGGTTTGGTCTTCACCATGGTCAGGAAATCGCCGCGATTGATCGACAGCAGATCGCAGTCGGTTTCCGCGGTGGCGGTCGCGGCGCGCGGGGACTGATCGACCAGGGCCATCTCGCCGAATACGCCGCCGGGACCCACCCACTCGACGAGCTTGCCCTTGATGGAAATCGCGACCCGGCCCGACATCACGACGTACATGAAGATGCCGCCCTCGCCTTCCCGCATGATGACCTTGTTCAGGGGACAGTGCTGGGGCGGGCGGTGCTGGGTCGCCACCATCAGGCCATTGAGCAGCTTGTCGTCGAGGAGCCTGCGCGTGCGCGAGCCGTCGGAAGCATCCAGCGCCTTGCTCATCGACAGCATGGAGAGGGTCAGCCGCAGCCGGTTGATGAGGATATTCATCAGCATCAGCGCGAATTCCGGCATCTTCTGGTTCGCCCTCAGGAATTGTGCCGCGTCCAGAGATACCACGCGGCAAGCGGTCCGGGCGGTCGCAGTGGCGCTGCGCGGCAGCTGGCTGATGGCGGCCATCTCGCCGAAAATCTCGCCCGCCTTGACGACGTCGATGGCCTTGCCGCCGCGGGTCAGCGCCACCTCGCCCTCCTCCAGGAGGTACATCCGGTCGCTGTTCTGGTTCTCGGTGAAGAACACCCCGCCCTTCGGCACGCTTTCGAGCATCCCGAGCGACTCGAAGCAGATCCGCGCGACCTTCGGGTCGTAGATCGGGCTTTTCGTCGGCCGCCGGGTGAAGTCGAGGTCGTCCGCTTTTCCTGCAACGCTCATAGTTCACCGATCCGGTTCAACGCTGTTTCCCTTGCGCTCCACGCTGGCGTCCGCCCATCCCTTCGAGAAGGTGATTCGCACGCCCGCGCCGGCGGAAAGTTGCGCGGCGTCGAGCACGATCCTGCCTTGCCGGTCCTGCGTGATGCTGTAGCCGCGCTCCAGCACCGACTGCGGGTTGAGGTGCTTCAGGTGCGCGTCGAGGCGCGCGAGAGCCTCTGCTGCCTTCTCGAGCCGCCGCCGGGCGGCGTCCCGCAGGCGCCGCGCGATTTCCGCACAGCCCCGCTGCCATTCTGCCACGGCGGGCGCGGACGCGGCGAGCCGCAAGCCCGCCTCGCGGAGGCGCCAGCCGTGCTGGTCGAGCGCATGCGCCCACGCGCCGCTCAACCGGCTCGCGAGGTGGCGCAGCTCGCCCAACTGGTTGCGGATGCGCTCGCCGGGGTGGACCAGGCGGCGCGACAGGAAATCGAGACGCTGCATCCGGCTCTCGAGCGCGCGCACGGCGTTTCTCGACAGCCGGCGCATCAGGTGCACCACCTGTTTCGACAGCTCCTGGCGGTCGGGACTCGTCATTTCGGCCGCGGCGGTCGGAGTCGGTGCGCGCGCGTCCGCGACGAAGTCGGCAATGGTGAAATCGGTCTCGTGGCCGACCCCCGAAACGACCGGGATGCCGCAGGCGAGGATCGCGCGCGCCACGATTTCCTCGTTGAATGCCCACAGGTCCTCGATGCTGCCCCCGCCGCGGCAGACGATCAGAACGTCGCAATCGCGCCGCTCGCCCGCGGCGGCAACGGCCGCGGCGATGCGCGTGGCGGCACCCTCGCCCTGCACCGGCGTGGGGTAGATGACGACCGGCAGCCGCGGCATGCGGCGCTTGAGCGTCGTCAGCACGTCGCGCAGCGCCGCCGCCTGCGGCGAAGTCACGACGCCGATCGCGCGCGGGAAGCGCGGCAGCGGCCGCTTGCGCGCCGGATCGAACAGCCCTTCCTTGTCGAGCTTGGCCTTCAGGCGCTCGAATGCCTCGAAGAGCGCCCCCAGCCCCGCGCGCCGCATGACTTCGACGTTGAGCTGGAACTTGCCGCGCGCCTCGTAGAGCGTGGGCAGCGCCCTCACCTCCACCTGCATTCCGTCGCGGGCCGACCATCCCTGCAGTTGCGCCCGGTGGCGGAACATCACGCAGTCCACCTGCGCCTGCGCATCCTTCAGGGTGAAATAGCAATGCCCGGAATCGTAGCGCTTGAAATTGGAGATCTCCCCGGCCACCCAGAGCAGCGGGAGATTGCGCTCGAGCGTTTCCCTTGCAATCCGGTTCAACTCCGAGACCGTGATGACTTGCGGCTGCAACGCGAGGTCGGGCATCACCGCATTCTACTCAACGCCGCGGGGCGCCGCGCCGCGGGAGAATTCCCTGCCGAATTGAGGGCTTGCGTGCGCGCTCCGCGACGTTTTTCCGTCCACAGCGGACCGGCTCGCCTCGGGGGCCCCGCCCGCAGGCCCAGCACCGGCGCGGGTTTCCGGTCAAGCCGTTGAATCGAAGCTGCAATTCCTCGCGGCGGCGACGGGCAGCACCGCTCGCATTGCCGGGAAGGTCGGGCCGGGGCGAGCTGCTAACAGAATATGCACAGGGTTATCCACAGGCGGAATCGAAGGCGGAACGCGGCCTGCTCGCAACCTGCCGCCGAAGAAAATTTTCCAGCTGGATCTCGCGACGGTACGGTTGCTGAAAATCCAACGCGCAGATAAAGTGACGGCGACTTTCAGGAATAGGCGCGCGTGTTCGCACTCATCGAGGCCGCAGGCTGGCCGATCTGGTTCCTCATCACCGCGTCGGTCATCGCACTCGCCATCATCGGGGAGCGCTGGTGGTCGCTGCGCGAAAGCGTCGTGCTGCCGAGGGACCTGCTCGCCCGGACGATCGAGGACTACCGCGAGGACCGGACGTCCCCGCAGATGCTCGCGCGGCTCGCGAAGAGCTCGCCCCTGGGCCAGGTCTTCGCCGCCGGCCTGCGCAACGTGAAGAACCCGCCCGCCATCGTCAAGGAGGCCATCGAGGAGTCCGGGCGCACCGTCGCGATCGATCTCGAGCGCTTCCTCACCAGCCTCGGCACGATTGCCGTCATCGCGCCGCTGCTGGGGCTGTTCGGCACCGTAGTCGGAATGATCGCGATCTTCGGCTCGCAGGCGCCCCAGGGCACCAACCCGCTGCAGCTCGCCCACGGCATCTCGATCGCGCTCTATAACACGGCCTTCGGGATCCTGATCGCGGTGCCGGCCATGATCTTCTACCGGCACTTCCGGGCAAAGGTGGACGTGATGCTGGTGGACATCGAGATGCAGGCGATCAAGCTGATCGAGATCATCCACGGCGAGCGGCAATAGGGCCCCCGGATGAGATTTCGGCCGCGCGCGTTCCGCGAGGAGCCGGAGATCAACTTCATCCCGTTGATCGACGTGCTGCTCGTGATCCTGATCTTTCTGATGGTCACGACCACCTATTCGCGCTACGCCGAGCTCCAGATCAACCTGCCGACCGCCGACGCCGACCGCCAGCAGGACCGCCTCGACCAGATCGACGTCGCCGTGGACGTGAACGGCCGCTACTCGATCAACCGGAGCCCGATTACGTTTGGTAGCGCAGCCGCGTTCAGCGC
The DNA here is from genome assembly GCA_963699525.1 of uncultured beta proteobacterium. Lineage (GTDB taxonomy): Bacteria > Pseudomonadota > Gammaproteobacteria > Burkholderiales > SG8-41 > SG8-41. The sequence continues at coordinate 256,628 of CAVOUI010000007.1, forward strand.
CGAACTGCGCCGAGCGGCCGGAAACGCCAAGGAACCCGTCATCGTCATCACCGCCGACGCCAACGCTCCGCACCAGTCGGTCATCAACATCATGGAAGCCGCGCGCCTCGCGGGCTACGGGAAGATCACCTTCACCACCCAGGCCGGGAAGAAGTGACCTGGGTAGAACCTCACTGGCAGCGCTTTACCCCTCTTACCGCTGTGCTGTGCCCGCTCAGCGTGCTGTTCGGCGCGGCGGCCGCGGCGCGCCGGGCCGCCTTCCGCGCCGGGGTGATCCCGAGCGTCAGGCTCCCGGTGCCGGTCGTGGTCGTGGGAAACATTACCGCAGGGGGCACCGGCAAGACTCCGCTCGTGCTGTGGCTCGCGGCAGGCCTGCGGGCGCGGGGCCGTATCCCCGGCATCGTCAGCCGCGGCTACGGAGGCAGCTCAGGCGCGCCGCGGCGCGTGTTGCCCGATTCGGATCCCTACGCGTGCGGAGATGAAACGGTGCTGCTCGCCCGCCGCAGCGGCTGCGAGGTGTGGACCGGGGCGGACCGCGTCGCCGCCGGCCGGGCGCTTCTCGCGGCGCAGCCGGCCTGCGACGTCCTCGTGAGCGACGACGGACTGCAGCACTACGCTCTTGCGCGGGACGTCGAGCTGTGCGTGGTGGACACCGCGCGCGGCTTCGGCAACGGATGGCTGCTGCCTGCGGGACCGCTGCGCGAGCGGCCGTCCCGCCTCGCGACAGTGGACGCAGTCGTGCTCAATACCGGCGACCGCAACGCCCCCCAACCGCCGATCGGACCGCTGCCGGCGGAAACGCCCTGTTTCACGATGCGGCTCCAGGGCAGCGAATTTCGCAACCTCCTCGATCCCGGGCGCCGTGCCGGGCCGCAGCAATTCCGCGGCAAGCGCGTGCACGCGGTCGCGGGAATCGGCGATCCGCAGCGATTCTTCCGGCATCTCCGGGGCATGGGGCTCGAGTTCACGGCTCACCCTTTTTCGGATCATCACCCATTCGCTCCCTCCGACCTCGAGTTCGCCGGGGCGGAAGCGGTGCTGATGACGGAGAAGGATGCGGTAAAATGCCGGCGTTTTGCGAGCGCATCGCACTGGGAGCTGCCGGTAGATGCGGCGGCCGACAGCGCGCTCGCCGACCTGGTCTCTGCGCAAGCTGAGGACCCATGGATAGCAAGCTGCTCGACATACTGGTGTGCCCGCTGTGCAAGGGCCCGCTGCTCTACCGCAAGCCCCAGGCCGAGCTCGTCTGCAAGCCCTGCCGCCTCGCCTATCCGGTCAAGGACGACATCCCGGTCATGCTCGAGGACGAAGCGCGCAAGCTTCCCCCTGAAGAAGAGGTGTGAAGTTCAGCGTCATCATCCCCGCCCGCTATGCCTCCACGCGGTTCCCGGGCAAGCCGCTCGCGGACGTCGCCGGGAAGCCGATGGTGGTGCGCGTCGCGGAGCGCGCGCGCAGAAGCGGCGCGGCGGACGTGATCATCGCCACCGATGATGCCCGCATCGCCGCCGTAGCCGCGCGCCACGGCTTCGACGCGGTCATGACCTCAAGCCGCCACGCCTCCGGCACCGACCGCATCGCCGAAGTCGCCGCGCGCCGCCGCTATCCCGGGGAGCATATCGTCGTCAACGTGCAGGGGGACGAGCCGCTCATCGCGCCGTCGCTGATCCGGCGGGTCGCCTCCGACCTTGCGCGCCATCGCGCCGCGGCCATGGCAACGGCCTGCCACCGGATCGGCGACGCGCGCGAGCTCGTCAATCCGAACATCGTGAAGTTGGCGCTGGATCGCGACGGCTACGCGCTCTACTTCAGCCGTGCGCCGATTCCCTGGGCGCGCGACGCGTTCGCCCGCGGCCTCTCCCGCGTGCCGCCCGGCCTGCCGGCCTACCGCCATCTCGGCATCTACGCGTACCGCGCGGCGTTCCTGCGCGCCTTCACGCGGCTCGCGCCCGCGGCGATCGAGCGCTTCGAAGCGCTCGAGCAGTTGCGCGCGCTCGCCCACGGTCATCGCATACACTGCGTGGTCACGCGCGCGGCGCCGCATCCGGGAGTGGACACGCCCGCCGATCTGAGGCGCATCGTTCGCCGCTTCAGGTGAGCCTTCGCCCGCGTTGTCGCGCGGCCGGAATCGGTGTTACATTGCCCGGTCCCCGCCCGTGAAAATGCCATGAGAATAATACTTCTGGGCATGCCCGGCGCCGGCAAGGGCACGCAAGCGCGCTTCCTCGCGGAGAAGTACCGAATCCCGCAGATCTCCACCGGCGACATGCTGCGCGCCGCGATCAAGGACGGTACGCCGCTCGGACTGCAGGCGCGAGCCTACATCGACCGCGGCGCTCTGGTCCCCGACGACGTCGTGATCGGCGTCGTCAAGCAGCGCCTGGCGGAGCCGGATTGCGCAAGCGGCTTCATCTTCGACGGCTTTCCCCGCACCCTTCCGCAGGCCGAGGCACTGCGCCGCTCCGGAATCGAGGTCGATTTCGTGGTGGACATCGACGTGAACGACGACGAGATCCTGCGGCGCCTCGGCGGGCGGCGCGTGCACCCGGCGTCGGGGCGCACCTACCATGTCGTGTTCAATCCGCCGCGGGTCGCCGGCAAGGACGACGTCACCGGCGAGAGCCTCGTGCAGCGCCGCGACGACCGCGAAGAAACGGTCCGCGAACGCATCGCGACCTACCACGAGCTGTCCCGGCCGCTGATCGACTACTACTCGCAATGGCATCGCAGCGGCGACCCGCGCGCGCCGCGCTACGTGAGCGTCGACGGCAGCGGCAGCGTCGAGCAAGTGCGGGAGCAGTTGTTCGCCGCGCTCGACGACCCGCGCTGACATCCGTGCCCGGCGGCACGGCGCCTGGGGTAAAATAGCGCCCGCTTCGGGCCCGCCCTCAGCCATGACAAAGAAGAACGCCTTCTACGCCCAGTCCGGCGGCGTAACCGCGACGATCAACACCACCGCCTGCGCCGTCATCGAGACCGCGCGCAAGCACAAGAGCCGGATCGGGAAGCTCTACGCCGGGCGCGACGGCATCATCGGCGCGCTGACCGAGGATCTCATCGACACCTCGCAGGAGCCGGCTGCGGCGATCCGCGCGCTGCGCTACACGCCGGGCGGGGCGTTCGGATCGTGCCGCTACAAGCTGAAGAGCCCCGAGGAGAGCCGCGCCCAGTACGAGCGGCTGATCGAGGTGTTCCGGGCGCACGACATCGGTTACTTCTTCTACAACGGCGGAAACGATTCCGCGGACACCTCCCACAAGGTGTCGCAGGTCGCGCAGTTGCTGGGCTATCCGCTCGTCTGCGTCGGCATTCCCAAGACCGTGGACAACGATCTCGCGTTGACCGACTGTTGCCCGGGCTTCGGGTCGGTCGCCAAGTACGTGGCGACGAGCATCCGCGAGGCGGGCTACGACGTCGCCTCGATGGCGCGCACCTCGACCCGCGTCTTCATCCTGGAAGTGATGGGACGGCACGCGGGCTGGATCACCGCGGCGTGCGGACTCGCGCAGGACAAGCCGGGCGAGGCGCCCCATATCCTGCTGTTCCCCGAGATTCCGTTTGACGAGGAGCGCTTCCTCGCGAAGGTGACGCGAGTCGGTCGCGAAGTCCGGCTACTGCGCCGTGGCCGTGTCCGAGGGCCTGCGAAGGGCCGACGGCAAGTTCCTGTCGGAATCGGGCCTGCGCGACGCCTTCGGCCACGCGCAGCTGGGCGGCGTCGCGCCGCTGATCGCGCAGCTCGTCCAGGACCGGCTCAAGCAGAAATACCACTGGGCGGTGGCCGACTACCTGCAGCGCTCCGCGCGCCACATCGCCTCGAAGACCGACGTGCTGCAGTCCTACGCGGTGGGCAAGGCCGCCGTCGAGCTGGCGGTGAAGGGCGTGAGCGGCGTCATGCCGATCATCGTCAGGAAATCGAGCAAGCCGTACCGCTGGGCTATCGGCGTCGCGGACCTGAAGGAAATCGCCAACCACGAGAAGATGATGCCGCGCGACTTCATCACCGAGGACGGCTTCCACATCACGGCGAAATGCCGCCAGTACCTGGAGCCGCTGGTACAGGGGGAGGACTACCCCCCCTACCGCAACGGGCTGCCGGCGTACGTCAAGCTCAAGAACGCGCCGGCGCCCAGGAAGCTCAATACGGCATTCAAGATCTGAAGAGCGTGAGGAGCGGCAAGTGACACTCTTCACCCATCACCGTTTCATGTAAGGGGAGTTGTCATGTCATATGCTCTGTCGTTCGCATTGGTCTGCGCGATCGCCGCAATCGTCACCGGCGGCATCTGGATCCGGTCCGTCCTGTCCCATCCGGCCGGCAACGCGCGCATGCAGGAGATCGCGGCCGCGGTGCAGCAGGGCGCGACTGCCTACCTCAACCGCCAGTACCGGACGATCGGCATCGTCGGCATCGCGCTCTTCGTCCTCATCGGAGTCGGGCTCGGGTCGTGGACGACCGCGGTCGGATTCGCCATCGGCGCGATCCTGTCCGGCCTCACGGGCTACATCGGAATGAACGTCTCGGTGCGCGCCAACGTGCGCACCGCGGAGGCCGCTCGCAGCGGCCTGAACGAGGCGCTCTCCCTCGCCTTCCGCGGCGGCGCCATCACCGGGATGCTCGTCGTGGGCCTGGGGCTGCTCGGGGTCACCGGGTTCTTCTGGGTGCTGCTCGCCTCCGCGGCGAAGGGCACGTCGATCAAGGAAATCGCGCACCCCCTGGTGGGGCTCGCGTTCGGCGGCTCGCTGATCTCGATCTTCGCGCGTCTCGGCGGCGGCATCTTCACCAAGGGCGCCGACGTCGGGGCCGATCTCGTCGGCAAGGTCGAAGCCGGCATCCCCGAGGACGACCCGCGCAACCCGGCGGTGATCGCGGACAACGTGGGCGACAACGTCGGCGACTGCGCCGGCATGGCGGCGGACCTGTTCGAGACCTACGCCGTCACCATCATTGCGACCATGCTGCTCGGCGCGCTGTTGCTGTCGGCGCCGGAGGTGCGGCCGCTCGCGGTGACCTATCCTCTCGCGCTCGGCGGCGCCTCGATCCTCGCCTCCATCGTCGGCTGCTATTTCGTCAAGGCCCGGCCGGGGGGCAAGATCATGAATGCGCTCTACCGGGGCCTCATCGTCTCGGGCGTCATCGCGGCCGTTCTCTTTGCCGTCGTCACCTACCTCATGATGGGGAACATCAGCGCGCAGTACGCGGAACTGACCCCGCTGCGGCTGCTGGCCTCCTCGCTCGTGGGGCTGGTGCTCACGGCCCTCATGGTGGTCATCACCGAGTACTACACCGCGACCGAATACGCTCCGGTGCGGCATATCGCGTCGGCCTCCACCACCGGCCACGCGACCAACATCATCGCGGGGCTCGGGGTCTCGATGCGGGCGACCGCCTGGCCGGTGCTCGCGGTGTGCGCGGGCATCTGGGCGGCGTACCAGTTCGCCGGCCTCTACGGGCTCGCGATTGCCGCGACCGGAATGCTCTCGATGACCGGGATGATCGTGGCACTCGACGCCTACGGCCCGATCACCGACAACGCGGGCGGCATCGCGGAGATGGCGAAGCTGCCGAAGGAAGTGCGCGCCATCACCGATCCGCTGGACGCCGTCGGCAACACCACCAAGGCCGTGACCAAGGGCTACGCCATCGGCTCCGCGGGATTGGCCGCGCTGGTGCTGTTCGCCGATTACACGCATGCGCTCGAGGCAGGCGGCCGGAAGTTGAGCTTCGATCTCTCCGATCCGGCGGTCGTGATCGGGCTTTTCATCGGCGGGCTGGTGCCCTATCTCTTCGGCGCGATGGCGATGGAGGCCGTCGGCCGCGCCGCCGGCTCGGTGGTGGTCGAGGTGCGCCGCCAGTTCAAGGAGATCAAGGGCATCATGGAAGGCACCGCCAAGCCCGACTATTCGCGCGCGGTGGACATGCTGACGCGCGCCGCGATCAAGGAGATGATGGTGCCCTCGCTCCTGCCGGTGCTGGTGCCGATCGTCGTTGCCTTCGGCATGAACTGGCTGATGGGGCCCGGCGCCGGCGTAAAGGCCCTCGGCGGCGTGCTGATGGGCACGATCGTGACCGGGCTCTTCGTCGCGATCTCGATGACCACCGGCGGCGGCGCCTGGGATAACGCCAAGAAGTACATCGAGGACGGCAACTACGGCGGCAAGGGCTCCGACGCCCACAAGGCGGCGGTGACCGGCGACACCGTGGGCGATCCCTACAAGGACACCGCGGGGCCCGCGGTAAACCCGCTCATCAAGATCATCAACATCGTCGCGCTCCTCATCGTGCCGCTGCTGTAGTATGCCGGGCGGGGGGACACCTACTGTCGTATGGGAAAGCAAACCGAATCAACCGCTACAGGAGGTCCGCATATGAAGATCCGGAGACGGTGGCTCGGACTCACGGGAGCCGCGCTGGCAATGGCGGCCGGCTGCGCGCCGGCCCTCGCGCAGCAAGTCGTGAACTACGGGGTGCAGCCTGCAACGATGCCGATCTACGTGGCGCGCGAGCTGGGATTGCTCGACCCGATCGAGAAGAAGCACAAGATCAAGGTGGTGTTCCGCAACTTCGCCTACGGCGCGCCCGAGAATCAGGCGATGGCCGCAGGCGAACTGCAGATGGCCTCGGCCGGCATGGGGCCGGCGATAATCGCCGCCTCGCGCCTGCCCTCGACGCTCGTCGCCATCACCATCCTCGAGCAGACCGCAATCCTGGTGCCCAAGGATTCAACGGTGAAATCCGTCGCCCAGCTGAAAGGCAAGAGAGTCGCATTCCCCGGCGAGGGCTCGCAGCAGTATCCGTTGCTGCTCAAGGCGCTGGCGGATGCCGGGCTCAAGCAGACCGATATAACGCTGTTCAAGACCGATGGCGCCCAGATTCCCACTCTGCTGCAGAACAAGTCGGTCGAAGCCGGTATCACCTGGGACCCGCACGTATCGAACGCGCTCGAGGCCGGCCACTCGAAAGTTCTGATCAAAGCCGAGAAGATCATGCCGATCATGCAGGGCCATTACGTCGGCAACGGCGAGTACGTCCACGACGATTTCCTGGCGAAGCATCCCGGGATCGTGCAGGACCTGGTGACAGCGAACGTCAGGGCAATCGCCTTCATCCTGAAGGATCCGAAAGCCGCGGCGAAGATGTGGACCAAGCAGATCGGCTTCCCGGAAAGTGTCATCAACTACTCGCTTGCGGAAGGCATCTCGGTTTACAGCCTGAACGTCGTGCCGGAAAAGTCGACGATCGAGGCGTACACGAAATTCCTGAAACAGGCCGGGATCCTCAAGCCCGAGGACAACGCCAAGGTCAACCCGACCTTTGCCCAGAAAGCGCTCGCCGAGGTGAAGAAGTAGCCGCCGATCGCCGGGCCCCTCCGCCGAGGGGCCCGGCTCTCCCTCGCAGCCGATGTCGAATACCGGGAAGGCGCTCGGGCAACTGCTGCCGCTGGTGTGGGCAGTCGTGGTGATCCTGATCGTCTGGCAGCTCGTCATCACAGTGTTCCGGCCGCATGTCTCGCTGCTGCCGCCGCCGGAACTGGCCGCACGCGAGTTCTGGACCCTGTTCGCAAGCGGCGAGCTGTTCGTCCATGCCGGGACGTCCCTCGCCAGGGTGCTCTCCGCCTGGTGCATCACCGGGGCCATCGCGATTCCCCTCGGGCTCGCCATGGGCTGGTCGCGCCGGATGGAAAACATCATTGATCCTTTCGTCGAGCTGTTCCGGCCGATCTCGCCGCTTGCGTGGATTCCCCTCGCCATCCTGTGGTTCGGCATCGGCGAGGCGGGCAAGGTGTTCGTGGTATGCGTGGCGACGTTCTTTCCCACCCTGCTCTCCACCATCGCCGGGGTGAAGCGGATCGATCCCGTCCTGATCCACGCAGGCCAGGTTCTCGGGTGCACCGACCAGGCCTCGCTGTTCCGGAAGGTAATCCTTCCCGCGGCGCTGCCCAGCATCGTGGTCGGGATGCGCATCTCGTTCGGAACGGGGTGGGCCGCGATTATCGCCGCGGAGCTGGTCGCGGCGCGCTCAGGCCTGGGCTACCTGATCGCCAACGGAATGGAGATCCTGCGCGCGGACAAGGTGCTGGTGGGCATGGCGATGATTGGCATGCTCGGTGTGTGCTTCGATGCGTTTTTCCGGTTCCTCAATCGCCGCTACTCGTGGGGCGAGTCGTGAACACCGCCAGCAAGCCGCTGTCCATCCGCGGAATTGCCAAGACCTACGCGAGCCGCACCGGCGAGCCGGTGGAGGCGCTGAAGGCCATCGACCTCGAGATCGCCGCCGGGGAGTTTGTCGTCATTGTCGGCCCCTCGGGTTGCGGCAAGTCCACGCTGCTCAACATGCTCGCGGGATTCGGCGAGCCCTCGGATGGCGAGGCGCTGGTCGGAGGCGTGACGATCCGCGGGCCGGACATAGATCGCGGGATGGTGTTCCAGAGCTACGCGCTCTTTCCGTGGCTCACCGTTGCGGGCAACGTCGAGTTCGGGCTCGAGCGCAAGGGAGTGCATCGAAGGCAGCGCCGCGAGATTGCGCTGGAGTGCCTGGGAATGGTGGGGTTGCGGGATTTCGCCGACCGTGGCATCAACGAACTTTCGGGCGGCATGAAACAGCGGGTGGCCATCGCGCGTGCTTTCGCGACCGAGCCCTCCATCATTTTCATGGACGAGCCCTTCGGCGCGCTCGACGCGCTGACTCGCCGCTTCCTGCAGAAGCAACTGCTCCAGATCTGGCGGGACCACAGAAAGACCGTCGTGTTCGTCACCCATTCGGTGCCGGAGGCCATCACGCTGGCCGACCGCATCGCCGTGATGACCGCGCGCCCCGGCCGCATCAAGACCATGATCAGCGTGGATCTCGCCCACCCCCGCGACTCCACATCCGACCGCTTCCGGGACCACGAGCGTGCGCTCTACGCGGAGCTCGACGAAGAGCTGGCGAAGACGCTCGCCTCCGAGGGCCGGCACGCCGCGCCGGGCTAGCTCGCGCACCCTATATAATCGACGGACATCCGATGCTCGTGGCCGCATGAAATTCTCGTTCGAAGAACGCAAGGTGGTGTGCAAGGGCGACTACTGGATCGCGCCGGACGCGGTCGTGATCGGCTCGGTCGTGCTCGAGCCCAACGCCAGCATCTGGTTCGGCTGCGTCGTGCGCGCGGACAACGACACCATCACCATCGGCGAGAACTCGCAGCTGCAGGACGGCTGCGTGCTGCACGCGGATCCGGGCTTTCCCATCACCATCGGGAAGAACGTGAGCGTCGGCCACATGGCGATGCTGCACGGCTGCTCCATCGGCGACGGGTCCCTGATCGGCATCAAGGCCGTGGTCCTGAACGGCGCGAAGGTCGGCAAGAACTGCCTGATCGGAGCGAATGCGCTCATCGCCGAAGGCAAGGAGATCCCCGACGGCTCGCTGGTCCTGGGCTCCCCGGGCAGGGTCGTGCGGAGCCTCTCCCCGGACGAGATCCGGGAGGTGCTGTCCGCAGCGGACCACTACGCGAAGAAGTTCAAGCGCTACCGCGAGACCTTCAAGCCGGACGGGGCCTGAGGAACCGGGGTCTGCGCATGACCAAGTTCGGGTTCAGCATCAAGACGCGCGGCGGCTCCGTGGTGGAGAACCTCCAGGTGCAGGCGCGCGACCGCGCGGAGGCCGAGGAGAAGATCCGGCAGATCTACCACCAATGCGAGATCCTGGAATGCCAGGAGGTCACGCCGACCCTGAAGAAAGAAGGCCTCGACCTCGACGACGTGCTCGCGTTGATCAACAAGCAGGACGAAAAGTAAAAACTGGGACGCACACAATTTTCGCCTACGGGTCTACCCGACAATTGTGTGCGTCCCAATTTTTACTGAAGGAAATCGCAGGCCTGCAGCTCGTCGAGCAGCTTGGTGTAGTCCTGGGCGCCGCGGCTCTCCGGCGCGTGCCCGAATACGCTGCGGCTGTGGAACGGGCTCTCCGCCAGGCTGACGTTTTCGGCGATGCGCGTCTCGCAGACCTCCAGGCCGAGGCGCTCCCTCAGCATCCGGTCGATAGCCCAGGACATCTTGCGCCGCGAATCGAAGCGCGTCAGCAGATAGCGGCGCTCGATCCGCTTCTTGAGCACCTGCTCCAGGGCCTTCAACGTCCGCTCCGTCTGCAGGGCCCCCTTGATCGAGAGGTAGTCGGTGGAGATCGGCACCAGCACCCGGTCCGCCGCGAAGACGCTGTTCAGCGACAGCACCCCCAGCATGGGACAGGCGTCCATGATGATCGGCCGGTCGGTGTTGAGGTTCTCCTTGAGGATGCCGTAGTTCAGGCGGTTGAGCGCGTTCGGCCCCCTGCCGAATTGCGTATCCACCTTGGCGAGGTCCAGGTGCGACGGGATGATCTTGAGTCCCCCGCCGGCGAATTTGATGAGTCCGGCGAGCGAGGCCCCGACGGCGTAATAGCCGTAGAGGCTGCGCTCGGGCGCGGTCACGGTGGCGTCGCAGATGGAGGTGAGGTGGGCCTGCGGATCGAGGTCGATCACCAGCGGATCGGCGCCGCGCCGGGCAAGCAACGCCGCGAGATTGAGCGCGGTGGTCGTCTTGCCGACGCCCCCTTTCTGATTGAAAACCGCCACCTTCGCCACGGGGTTTCCTCCCCGATCAACGACTTGTGAGCGTAAACTAGCGCTCAGCCGGCTGGCAAGCGCATTCGTCACGTCCCTGCAGCCGGCTAGCGGTAGGGTGCCTGGTGAACACCAGGACTCCCGGGGGGAAGATGGAGCTGATCCGGCCCGAAATGGAACGAGACGCTGCCGCGGTCCGTCGCGTGCACGAGACCGCCTTTCCGACGACCGCGGAGGCGGATCTCGTCGAGCGCCTGCGCGCCAGCGGCAAGGCGGTCATCGAGCTGGTCGCCCTGGACGAGAGCGACATCGTCGGCCACATCCTGTTCAGCCCGGTCTTCCTCGAGCCCCGTGCCGGCACGGTGGGGCTCGGGCTCGCGCCGGTGGCCGTGATGCCGGACCACGAGAAGCACGGGGTGGGCAGGCGCCTCATCCAGAACGGCCTTGCGGAGTGCCACCGGTGGGGCGCCGGTTTCGTCGTGGTGATCGGAGACCCTCCGTACTACGGCCGCTTCGGGTTCGAGCCGGCGGCGAAATACGGCCTGCGCAGCGAATATGACGCGGGCGACTCCTTCATGGTGTTCCGGCTCGATTCGGGCGCCCTCCCGCCCCCGGGGACGCTCGTGAAGTACGCCCGGGAATTTTCGGCCCCGCCGAAAACCTAGATCAGCCGAAGAGCCCGCCGACGCGCGTTCCCGCGACGCGGTTGACGACGAAGAGGCTCACCGCGCACAGCACGATCAGGATCACGCCGAGCGCGGCCGCCTGGCCGTGCGATCCCGCGATGTAGTAGGTGAAGATGCCGATGGGAATCATTTCCCAGCCGCCCAGCGCGAGGAACAGGGTGGCGGACGCTTCCTGGATCGACATGATGAAGGAGAACATCGCGCCGACGAGGATGCCCTTCCACACCAGCGGCAGGGTGACATCCCGGAACGTCCGTCAGCTTGGTGGCGCCGACGTTCTCGGCCGCTTCCTCCATCGACTTGTGCACGAGCAGGAGCGACGAGTAGCTGCCGCGCACGGTGTAGGGCAGCCGGCGAACGGCAAGCACCAGCGGAAAGATGATCCACAGGCTGGTGAGCGCAACGTCGAGGCCCGGCAGCGGATAGTGAAAGGCGCGGATATACGCAATTCCGATCGCGGTGCCCGGAATGGCGAGGATCAGCGTGGTGAGCGCGTCCATCGCGCCGCGCCCCGGCGTCTGGGTCCGGCCCATGATCCACGCCATCGGCACCCCGATGACGAGGCAGATCAGCACGGCCAGCCCGCAAAACAGGAGCGAGTTGACGATGAACTTGGGCGTCTCGATGCTGACCTGCCTGAAATAGTCGAGGGTGTAATGGACCGGGAATGGCGTGAGCGCCCAGCCCTTGCCGACAGCGGCGAGCACCACCCCGACCTGGGGGATGGCGCACACGACGAGAAGCAGCACGAGAAGACCCACGGCGAGCCAGCGCTTGACCGGCCCGAGCCGTCGGCGCTCCACCTTTGAATAGGCGAGCGAGCTGTAGTCCTTGATCGCCACGTAATGGCGCGCCACCAGCACGAACACGATGGCGAGCAGGACGAGCAGCGCCGAGATCACGATGCCCATGCGGAAGATGCGCCGGTCGACGAACTGCACGATGTTGAGGTAGGCCTGCACGGCAAGGAGGTCCTGCACGCCGACGACGAGCGGCGTGACGAAGTCGGCGAAGGTCCAGATGAAGACGAGCAGCGCGCCGGAAACGTAGCCGGGGGTGGTGAGCGGAAGCGTGACGTCCCAGAAGCGCCGCCATCCCCCGGCGCCCATGCCCTGCGCGGCCTCCTCCAGCGACGGATCCACCTTGGACATCGAATCGAGGATGGAGAGCGTCATCAGGGGAAACAGGTGCACGGTTTCGACCAGCAGCACGCCGTGCATCCCGTACATGAAGTTAATCGGGGTCGTCATGCCGAACCAGTCGTGAAGGAAAACGTTCACCGTGCCGGCGCGGCCGAGGATGAAGACGAAGCCCAGGACGCCGACCAGCGGTGGCAGGATCATCGGCAGCATCGTGAGATACGCGAAGAGATTCCGGTAGGGAAACTCGTAGCGGATGATGAGAAACGCGACCGCGATCCCGATCACCGAGGTCGTGACGACCGCGGCGGCGCCCAGCAGCAGCGAGTTCCAGAGCGAGCGCAGGTAGAAATGGTCGGTGAAGAACTCGTAGAAGTTCGCGATCGTGAACTGGCCGGCCTCGTTGGTGATGGCGTCGTAGAAGATCCGCAGCAACGGGTAGAGCACGAAGAGAATGAGAAACGTCCAGATCAGCGCGAAACCGACCAGGGAAATCGCCGGGATGCGCGGCCCTCTGACCGCGATGACGGCTGACTGTGTGGTGGACCATGCGGGTCAATCCGCCGGGATCGCCAGCGTGCTGGCAACCGGGCAGCTCAGGGTGACCGGCTTGCCCATCGGCAGCTGCTCGTGGTGCCACGGGTCGCCGACATCGGCCTTGAAGGTGACGCCATTGCCGAGATCGACGTCGTAGCGCAGCGTGTTGCCGAGATACGCGGCAAAGGAGATCTTTCCCTTGAGGCGATTGCGCTCGCCGCCGGACTCACCATCCACCGCGGCGTTCTCGGGACGTATGCAGATCACGCACCGGTCGCCTGCGCGCAGCCGTTCGTCGTAGATCGCGGATATCTCGCCCACCGCGGTTTCGACGCGCACGGTCCGGAGGGGGCCCTCGATGGCCCGCACCGTGCCGTCGACGAGATTGTTGATGCCGATGAAATCGGCGACAAAACGGTTGGCCGGCCGCTCGTACAGCGCCTTGGGTGGCCCGATCTGGAACACCTTCCCCTGATTGAAGACCGCGATGCGGTCAGACAGCGTCAGCGCCTCCTCCTGGTCATGGGTCACGTAGATCGTGGTGATGCCGAGCTCCTTCTGGAGCTTGCGGATCTCGGCGCGCACCTGCACGCGGATCTTGGCGTCGAGGTTGGAGAGCGGCTCGTCGAGCAGCAGGATCTTGGGATTCAGCACGAGCGCGCGGGCGAGCGCGACTCGCTGCTGCTGGCCGCCCGAGAGCTGGCCCGGATAGCGGTCGCCGAGGCCGCTCAATTTCACCTTGTCGAGCACGCCACGGACCCGATCGGCGATCTCGGACGAGGGGATCTTGCGCAGCTTGAGCCCGTAGGAGACGTTTTCCGAGACCGTCATGTGCGGCCACAGGGCGTAGTTCTGGAACACCATGCCGATGCCGCGCTCGTGCGGGGGCACCGCGTTGACCACGCGGTCGTCGAATCGGATTTCGCCCCCGTCGGGGGCGTAAAAACCCGCGATCAGCCTCAGCAGCGTGGTCTTGCCGCACCCCGAGGGCCCGAGGAGGGTGAAGAGCTCCCCCTCCTCGATCGAGAGATTGACCTCGCTGACAACCGCCAGCGGCCCGAAGCGCTTCGTGAGGTTCGCGACCGAAATGCGCACGTGGCTTCAGTCCGGCGGCTGGGTCGCCAGCTATTTCTTCTTCAGCTGCTCCGCGACGGATTCGATGTCCTTGCGATACTGCGAGTTGACCGCTTCGTAGCGCTTCTGGGCAACGTCGTCGTCGTAGATGTTGACGACCTCGATGTCAAAGTAGGAGCGCATGCCGCCGGTGAACTCGACGGCCATTTCCGCTTGCGAGCCCGGCTTGCCCTGCACCTTGTACTTGGGCGTGATCGGGAATACGCCCCGCTCCATCGCCATCCGCTGCCCCCGCTCCGAGAGCAGGTACTCGATGAACGCGCGCGCCGCACGGGGATGCCTGGCGCCCGCGATGACGGCGATCGGCTCCGGCGTGATCCACGCGGTCTTCGGCGCCGCGAACTTGATCTCGTAGCCGGCGAGGCGGTCCTCGAATGCCATGTAGCTCGGCACCGCGAACCCCGCCGCGAACTCGCCTCGCGCCACGACCGATGGCACGTCACGGCTGCGCGCGGTGAAAATCCCCGTGTTCCCCGCGAGGCGCTTCAGCCACGTCCAGCCCTTCTCGTCACCGTCGCGCTGGAGGATCACCTCGTAGGTCGCGTGGCTGCTGGAGGAGCGCGTCGGCGCGCATTGCGCGACGTTGCCCTTCAGCCCGGGATGCAGCAGATCGTCCCAGTCCTTGGGCTCCGGGACGCCGAGGCGGGCGAGCAGCTTCGGGTGGTAGACCAGGCCGTACGGCTCGAGAACCGTGCCGGTCCAGAAGCCGTTGGGGTCCTTGAGGGGGATGGGCTTCGGCTTGCCGATGCTCGCCGGAATCGCGTCCATCACAGCCTTCGGCAAGTCCAGCTTGGCGAGCAGCTTCTGCTCTGCGAGCTTGTCGAAGAGCGCGCTCTCGCCACCCCAGAAGATGTCGGCGTCGGGCCGGCCCTTCCACTCGACGATGCGCCCGTAGGCCACCGGCGTTCCGGCCGCGAGGGAGCTCGTCTTGACCGCGATATTCCATCGTTCCTTGGCGTATTTTGCAAAATCCGCCAGCGCCGGGTCGGTGAGCGTCCTGCGCGACCGGCGTAATGAGCACGAGCTCGTTCTCGATGGCCTGGGCGGCTGCGGATCCGGCACATGCAAGAAGCAGCGCGAACGCAGCACCGACCGCTTTGATAATCCTGTTCATGGCTTCCTCCTTGAGTTGCGGGGAAATCGAAACCGCTTCCCGCTATGATGCACCGGACCCGGCGGGGAGTATGACGCAGATCAAGCTCCCGGCATCCGACCTGACGGGCGGTGACCTGGTCGTAATGGTAGGGATGCGCGAGCAATCGCGCAACGGCCTCCTCGACGCCGGCGCCGTGGTTCAGGACCTGGTCCACCGCCTGCGTGATCGGCATGTCCACATCATGGCGGCGAGCGAGCGCCGCGACCGACTCGGCGGAATGGACGCCCTCCTGGACCGTCACCCGCTCGCGCAGGACATCCGGGAGTTTTCTGCCCTCGCCGAGCGCAATGCCGAGCGAGGTATTGCGCGATTTCGCGCTGTTGCAGCTCAGGTTGAGGTCGCCCGCTCCCGAGAGCCCCATGAACGTCTCCACCCGCGCGCCCATCGCGACGCCCAGGCGCGCCATCTCGGCGAGTCCGCGCGCAAACAGCGTTGCGCGCGTGCTCTCGCCCAGTTGCCTCCCCATTGCCGCGCCGCAGGCGATGGCGATGACGTTCTTCAGCGCTCCACCGATGAGGGCACCGATGACGTCGTCCGAGACATAGGTGCGGAAGCGCGGTGTCCCGATCGCCCGCGCGAGCCGTTCACCGATTTCGCGGTCGGCGCAGGCGAGAGTCACGCCGACCGGGCTGTCCACTGCGATGTCGTGCGCGAAGGACGGGCCGGACAGGACCGCTACCGGCGTGCCCGGAAGCGTTTCGGCGATGACCTGCGACATCAGGGCACAGCTTCCGCGCTCGACGCCCTTCGAGCACGTAACCACCGGCACCCCTCGGCCGAGACGGGGGCGCAGCTCACTCGTGACGGCGCGCATGTGCTGCGCCGGCGGAGCGAGGAGGAGGAAGTCGGCCTCTTTGACGGCCGCAGCAAGATCGTGGGTGGCCCTTATGCCCGGCACGAGGGCAATGCCCGGAAGGAATACCGGGTTCACCGCGTCGCGATTGATCGAAGCCGCGACCTCGGGTTCGCGCGCCCAGATAACGGCCTCGTGCCCCGAACGCCGCACCACGCACGCCATCGCCGTCCCGAAGGCCCCTCCTCCAATCACCCCGATCCGTGCCACGCCTGTTATTCCTCCGCCCAGTTCTTCGAGCGCTCCACGGCTCGCCACCATTTTCCCATCAACTCCTGCGCCCGCGCGCGCTCCATCCGCGGCTCGAAGCGGCGCTCCACCTGCCACTGCGCGGCGAGTTCCTCCGAGCTCTTCCAATAGCCCACCGCCAGGCCCGCCAGGTACGCCGCGCCCAGGGCGGTCGTCTCCGTGACGCGGGGCCGCACCACGGGCACGCCGAGAATATCGGCCTGGAACTGCATCAGCGTGTCGTTGCGGGCCGCGCCGCCGTCTACCCGCAGTTCCTTCAGGCCGATGCCGGAGTCGCTCTGCATCGCGGCCAGCACGTCGGCAGTCTGGTAGGCGATCGCCTCGAGGGCGGCGCGCGCGATATGGCCGGCGGAAGTGCCGCGCGTCAGCCCGATGATTGCCCCGCGCGCGTACGCATCCCAGTGCGGGCTGCCGAGGCCGGCGAATGCGGGTACGAAATAGATGCCGCCGTTGTCGGGCACGCTCGTGGCCAGCGCCTCGACATCCCCCGAATCCCGGATGATGCCGAGCCCGTCGCGCAGCCACTGCACCACGGCACCGGCGACGAAGACACTGCCCTCGAGCGCGTACTCGCGCGCAGAGCCGGTCCCGCATGCCGCTGCCGTCAGCAGCTTGTTGCGCGAGCGCGCGGGCGTCGTGCCCGTGTGCATCAGCATGAAGCAGCCCGTGCCGTAGGTATTCTTGATCATGCCCGGCGCGACGCAGCGCTGCCCGAACAGGGCCGCCTGCTGGTCGCCGGCGATCCCTGCAATCGGGATGCGCGCGGCGAGCGCGCCCCCCGCCGTCCTGGCCGCAAGGCCGCTCGACGGGCGCACCTCCGGAAGCGCGGCGCGGGGGACCCGGAAGATCTCGAGCAGCTCCTCGTCCCACGACCCGGCGTGGATGTCGTAGAGCAAGGTGCGCGAAGCGTTCGTCACGTCGGTCACATGCGCCGCGCCGCCCGACAGCTTCCAGACGAGCCAGCTGTCCACGGTGCCAAACGCGAGCCGGCCGCCCTCGGCGGCGGCGCGCGCGCCCGGCACGTTGTCGAGGATCCACGCCAGCTTGGTGCCGGAAAAATAGGGGTCCAGTACGAGCCCGGTCTTCTCGGTCACGCGCGCTTCCAGACCGCGCGCCTTCAAGGCATCGCACTCCGCCGCCGTGCGGCGGTCCTGCCACACGATCGCGTTGCACAGGGGACGCCCGCTGGCGCGCTCCCACACCACCGTGGTCTCGCGCTGGTTCGTGATGCCAATGGCCGCCACGTCGCGGCCCTGGATGCCGGCGCGCGCCAGCGCCTCGTGGGCCACCGCGATCTGGGTCACCCAGATCTCCTCGGGATCGTGCTCGACCCAGCCGGGCCGCGGGAACACCTGGGTGAACTCCTTCTGCGCCACCGCCCGGATCGCGCCTGCGGCGTCAAAGACGATGGCGCGCGAGCTGGTGGTGCCCTGGTCGAGGGCGAGTATGACGCTCATTTGAACTGTCTTTCTTGCCCTATTGTGTCAAAGTTGAGGCCCGGCCAGCGGCCCTTTATTGTGTGCGGCAATACCGCTAGAATGATCCTGGCATTCCAGCAATTGATCGGCTCGTTCCAGGGTTCGGGCGCAGCCAGGGAGAGTAGTAAATGCTTTTCTATGCCTTCTACGCCATCGCGGCGATCATCCTGATCCTGCACTTCACCGGCTGGCTCAAGCGCAACAATCTCGAGTGGCTGGTACTGGTGCTGGCGCTGGCGACCTTCCCCGCCGTCATCTTCCTTTAGGCAAACCGCGCGCGCTGAGCGGCGCTACGCGTCCGCGCCAGCCAGCGCAGTCCATCCGGGCCGCCCG
This sequence comes from uncultured beta proteobacterium, assembly GCA_963699525.1. Lineage (GTDB taxonomy): Bacteria > Pseudomonadota > Gammaproteobacteria > Burkholderiales > SG8-41 > SG8-41. The sequence continues at coordinate 274,773 of CAVOUI010000007.1, forward strand.
GCTCCGGCTACCGTGATTGCGACAGCAGGCATTGCGCCGGCCTTCGATCATCGAGCCGCTGATGTCTGCCGCTCACGCGGGTGCGCGAGCGCGAGAAGACCCAGCGCCGCCACCCCCGCCACGACCATGAGCCAGAGCGTCCCGCTGTACGAGCCGACGATCCCGTGCGTCAGCGTGAACACGGGCGGCCCCAGCATCACTCCGCCGAAGACGAAGAACGACATGCCGCCCGCCGCGAGGCTGATCATGCCGGGGGCGCTCAGCCGCACGCACTCCGCATGGACGATACCGTTCCAGCCCACGCAGCTCGCGCCCAGCAGGAAGAACAGGAGGTAGACCACCGGCTTCGGCCAGCTCGCCTCGAGCAGGATGAGCGCGACCGAGCACGCAATCATGAGCACGCAGATGAGCGTGAGCACCGCGAGGCCGCTGCGCAGGCGGTCGGCGAGCCATCCCCAGGGTATGCGAGTCGTCGCGCCTCCCACCTGGGCAACGGACAGCATGATCCCGGCCTCGACCAGGCCGTAGCCACCCTCGGCGACAAGGTAGACCACGGTGAAAGTCAGCAGGATGCGCTGGACGCTCGAGAACAGCACCGCGGTGAGCGCGACCCAGCGCAGTGTCTTCTGCCGCCACACGAGCGGCACGCCGCCGAACGGAGTGCTCTTCAGGCTCCCCGCGGGCCCACGGTCGCTGTCCCAGGCAACGCGTGCGCGCCCGGCGAGCAGCAGCGTCGTCACGCCCACCGCTGCGATCATCGCGAGCGACCAGCGCCAGCCCACCGTCACCGCGAGCACAGGCGCCGCCACCGCCACAATTACCCCGCCGAGCGGCACGCCCGTCTGCTTGATCGAGAACAGGAGATTGCGGCGTTCGGGCGACGTGTGGCGGGCGAGCAGGTAAGACGCCGCGGGGGCAGCGAATCCCATGCCGGTCCCGATGAAAAGCGACCCCAGCGCGATGAAACCGACGTGCGGCAGCGCCAGCAGCCCCACGCCTATTACGGCCGAGACCATGCTGATCTGCGTCGTGCGCGCGGCGCCCCGGCGCAGCACGACGATCCCGCCGTAGACGGAGGCGACCGCGGCCGCGCCGAAAGTCAGTCCCACGTGGTAGCCGACCAGGACGGGCGCGACCCCCAGCGATTCGGCGACCTTGGGCGCGATGGTGGAGAGGACGATGTTCGACATCGCGACCACCATCTGCGCGGCGGTCGTCACCAGCACCACGTACCATCCCGGGACGGAAGCTGCGGCCATCGGGCATTTTGACATGCCACCGCTGCGTTCATAGAATTCGCCGCAGTGAACACCGTGCCGCCGCAACTGCAGCGCCTCGCGGATCGCATCGGCCACGCGGCGGAGCTCGCGCCGGAGGCTATGGCGATTGAGGTGAAAGCGGCGCTGCGGGACGCGACGGCCACGCCCGACTGGCTGCCCGCGGATCGCAGACGGGCGAGCCATGAGAATTACGCGCGGCACCTGCTCTACGGCGATCCGTCCGGCCGCTTTTCGATACTTTCCCTCGTCTGGGACCGTGCCCAGATGAGTCCGATCCATGCCCATCACTGCTGGTGCGCCGTCGGCGTCTACCGGGGGATGCTGACCGAAACTTATTACCGCGAAGCCGGGGCCGGAGATCGACCGATGGAGATGGGCAGCACCCGCCATGCCGCGGGCGCGTCCATCTTCGACCCCGGCTCGGGCATCCACCGCCTGGCCAATGTCAGCGGCGTGCTCGCGGTCTCGCTTCACGTTTACGGGGTGGGCGCGGACCGCGTCGCGACGGGCGTCAACCGCATCTATGCGTAATCGCTGAGTTCCTTCCCCCCTTGCGGGGGAAGGCTAGGATGGGGGGTCGGAAGGGCCAAGAAAATGAAGGCAGTCATACTTGAAAAGCACGGCGGACTCGATCAACTGAAGTTCGTGACCGACTTCCCCGATCCGCGGCCGGTGGAAGGCCACGTCGTGATCCGGGTGAAGGCGACGTCGTTCAACTACCACGACGTCTTCACGGTGCGCGGCATGCCCGGCATCAAGGTGCCGCTGCCCATGATCATCGGGCTCGACATGGCCGGCGAAATCCTCGAGACCGGGCCGGGAGTGAGCGGCTGGAAGAAAGGCGACCGCGTCTTGGTCAATCCGCTCAACAAGCAGAAGGGGTTGATGGGCGAGATGATGCATGGCGGGCTCGCCGAGAAATGCCTGGTCGCGGAGCACCAGTTGATCCGGATGCCGGACCGTGTGACCTTCGAGGAAGCGGCCTCGCTACCGGTCGCCTACGGCACGGCTCACCGCATGATCGTCACGCACGACACGATCCGGAAAGGCGACAAGGTCCTGATCCTCGGCGCGAGCGGGGGCGTCGGCACGGGCTCCGTGCTGCTCGCGAAGCTGCGTGGAGCCGAAGTGATTGCCTGCGCGTCCAGCGCGGACAAGCTCCAGCGTTTGAAGGACCTCGGAGCCGACCACGTCATCAACTACAAGGAAACCGACTTCTCGAAGTGGGCCGTCGAGAAATACGGCAAGCCGCAGCGCCGGACCTACGAGGGCGGCGTGGACGTCGTCATCAATTTCACGGGCGGCGACACCTGGGCGCCGACGCTCCGGTGCGTCAAACGCGGTGGCAAGATCCTGGTGTGCGGCGCAACCGCCGGCTACGACCCCAAGGAGGACCTGCGCTACATCTGGAGTTTCGAGCTGCAGGTGATTGGCTCCAACAGCTTCTACGACGAGAACCTGAAGGCCCTGATGGACATGATCCAGAAGGGCGAAATGAAGCCGGTGATCGACGAGGTCCTGCCGCTCGAGCGGGCAGCCGAGGGCCTGCGCATGATCGAGAGCCGCGAGGTTTTTGGAAAAGTCGTAGTAACGCCGTAATGGCAATAGCCAGGCCAGAGCCGCGCGGATACCCGGGCAACCTGGGGCTGCTGTTCGCCGAGCACGCGCAGTCCGACCGGGCCGCGATCATCGAGCTGCGCGACCCGAAGCAGCCGCGGCACGGTGAGCTTTCGCGACCTGGATGCGGGCTGCAACGCGGCAGCACGAGGACTCGTGCGGGCGGGACTCAAGGCGGGCGAGCGTGTCGGCATACTCTCGCTCAACTCCGCCGACTTCGTGACGACTCTCCTCGGCGCGATGCGCGCGGGCAGTGGTGCCGGTGCCGATCAACGTCAAGCTTGCCGCGGAGACCGTCGCCTATATCGTCCGCGACTGCGGCGCGCGAATCGTCTTCCTGGAGCGCGAGTTACGCCGGTTATGCCCCGCGGGCCCGCGCGTGATCGAGTACGGCACCGAGTTCGGGCGCTTCCTCGATCCGGGACCTTTCAAAGCCTTCGAGCCAACGCCGGACTCGGTCGCAATCCAGCCCTACACCTCGGGCTCGACCGGGCGTCCCAAGGGGGTGCTGCTCAGCCACTACGGCCAGAACTGGAGCCGGCGCATCCTTGCCCACACGCGCGGCACGACCGAGAAGGATGTCATCCTCGTGGCAGCGCCGCTTTATCACAAGAACGCTCTGAATGCGATCAAGCAAGGACTCACCGCTGGCGCGACGCTGCCGTTGCTGCCCCAATTCGATATCGAGCGATACATCGACGCAATCGGGCGCTTTCGCTGCACGGTCATCTCCGGCGTGCCCACGATGATGGCGATGATGCTCACGCGCAAGGACGAGCTCGCGCGGATCGACACGACATCGGTGCGCACGATCATGATGGGCTCCGCGCCGTCTTCGCCGCAGCTCATCAAGGAGCTCCGAGCGACGTTTCCGAACGCCGAGCCGCTCGTGGTCTACGGCGTGACCGAAGGCGGGCCGGTGCCGCTTGGGCCGCACCCGGAAGGCAAGCCGCGTCCGCTGGGCTCGCTCGGGGTTCCCTACTCCGGCACCGAAGCGAAGCTCGTCGGAGGCCCGAGCCCAGACGAAGGCGAGCTGGCGCTCAGGAATCCAGGCAACCTCCTCGGCTATCACAACATGCCGGAGGAGACCGCGAATCGGCTGCGCGACGGCTGGTATTACACCGGGGACGTTTGCCGGCGGGATGCGGACGGTTTTTATTTCTTCGTCGGGCGCACCGACGACATGTTCGTATCAGGAGGGGAGAACATCTATCCCGGAGAAGTCGAGGCCCTGCTCCAGCGCCATCCCGCCGTGCACCAGGCACTGGTCATGCCGTTCGACCACGAGCTGAAAGGCCAGGTGCCCTACGCCTTCGTCGTGACGCGCGCCGGGGCGACGGTCACGGAGAACGAGCTCAAGCAGTTCGCACTGGCGAATGGCCCCGCTTACCAGCACCCGCGGCGCGTGTTTTTTCTGACGGAATTGCCTCTCTCCGGCACCAACAAGATCGACCGGGAGCGGCTGCGGCAGGGGGTCACCGAGAGGCGCGAAGCAAAACGGTGTCAGGAACCGTTTTCGCGCGACCGAAAAGGTTCCTGACTCCTTTCTCTCCGCATTCAGTCGAGCTTGACGCCCAGGCGCTTGCCGATCGCGCCCCACTTCTCCGCGTCGGACTGGATGATCCTGTCGCAAACTCCTCCGGCGTGTTCGCGACGACTTCCCAGCCCTGCGAAGTGACGGTCTGCCGGACGTCTGGCAGGGTTGCGACCGCGGTGATTTCCTTGTGGAGCCGGTCGACGATGGGCCGCGGCGTCTTCGCCGGCGCCAGGTAGCCCCACCAGACACTTGTAACGAAGCCAGGCACGCCCGACTCGGCGATGGTGGGCACCTCGGGCATTGCCTCCAGGCGCCTCGATCCCGAGTGAGCGAGGAGCCGCAGCCGCCCCGCCTGCCAGTGAGGTCTGGACGAGACCAGGTTGGTGAACGTGAACTGGATCTCGTTGCCGAGCAGCGCCGTGATTACCGGACCGGCACCCTTGTACGGCACATGGATCATTTTGATCCCGGTCATCGAGCTGAATAGCTCGGCATTCAGATGGGGCGTGCTGCCCGGCCCGGACGAGCCGAAGTTGACTTTGCCCGGATTGGCTTTGGCGTAAGCGATGAACTCCTTCACGGTCTTCGCCGGAACCGCGGGGTGCAGAAACATGCCCGGCGGCGACGAGATCACCAAGGTGATGGGCGCGAAATCCTTGATCGGGTCGTAGGGCAGCTTGGCGAAAAGCTGCGCGGTCGTCGCGTGGGCCGCTTGCACCAGAAGCAGCGTATAGCCGTCGGGTGCCGACTTGGCGACGATGTCCCCGCCGACGATGCCGGAACCGGCCGGACGGTTATCCACCACCATCGGCTGCCCAAGACGATCAGAGAGCCGCGGAGCAAGAAGGCGAGCGAGGACATCACTGCCGCCGCCCGGAGAAAAGGGCACGATGACGCGAATCGGGCGGCTCGGATAGTTCGCCGAATTCGACGATACGGCCGTGGCAGAAGCACATGCAACAATCACCAACGCCATCAAATTCGTATGCACTCGACACATGGGCCCTCCTCCGGGTTCCCTCCCGCTGCGCGTGATTTCCACTGACTCGTTCCCCTATCGACGCTCCTCGTGTTCGCCTGCCGTTCAGGAAAGATTCGAAATGATGTTGACACCGCAAAACCGCCGTTACAATCATCCGCCATTACCAGCTCGTTGAATCGCGGTTAACGGGATGGAACTGCGCGACATCGAATACTTCGCCGTCGTGGCCGAGCACGGACACCTGGGGCGCGCAGCGGAAGCGCTGGGATTGAGCACGCCGGCGCTCAGCAAGAGCCTGCGCCGGCTGGAAAAAGCGATGCAGGCAAAGCTGGTCGCTCGAACGCCCAAAGGCGTCGAGCTGACCGCGGAGGGCAACGCGCTTCTGTCTCACGTGCGCCCGCTTCGGTTATCGCTACAGGACGTTGCCCGCAAGGTCGCCGACCTGAGTCAAGGACGCTCCGGCCATCTTCGGTTCGGTTCCATTCAGGGTCCGGCGGACTACCTGGTCCCGGCCGCCTATGTCGCTTTTTTGAAGGACGCTCCGAATGTAACGGTGACGATCACCGTGGCAAACGGCCCCACGCTTTTGCCCGCGTTACGCAACGGAGAATTGGATCTGATCCTTGTCAACGTGGCTGCTACCACCGGACGAAAATATTGTCGCGGAGCCACTGTTTGACGAGGAACTGGTCGTGTACGGCTCCGCCAATCATCGACTGGCTAGGCGCGATCGCGTGGAAATTGCCGACCTCGCGCAGGAACGATGGGCATTTTCTTCGCTTGACGCCGCGCCAACCAGGTGGTTGTACCACTGTGTTCGAAAACAATGGCCTCGCCCCTCCGCGCGCTGCCTGGTGACGCTCCCTATCCCTTTCAGGCTACGCGCCATCGCCGATTCCGACCTGTTGGGCTTCTCTCCGAAACGGAGCCTGCAACAGGCCGCGCCGCCCCTGCGCCTGAAGGAGATACCGGTGAAAGGCCTGTCTTGGACCCGGCCCGTCGGAATTGCCTACCGAAGGAACGCCTATCTGCCCCCTGCTGCCCGGCGCTTCATCGAAATCTGAAAACGACGGCGAAGAAGATCGCCGAAGAATCTTAAGCGGTGATGGGTAGTGAACGACCGGACCGATTTCTAGTGGAGCAGACGCATGAGTGATGAAATCAGCAAGCATTGAAAAACTGCAGCAACTCATCACCCGCGGGCCATTCAACCGCTGGCTCAACTTCACCGTGCTGAAGGCGGGCGAGGACGGTGTCGAGATCAAGGCCGCGTGGCGCGAGGAGTGGGTCGTGAATCCCGAGCGCCGCTACACGCACGGGGGAATACTCGCCGCAATCATCGATGTCGCCGCGGACTACGCGATTGCCGCGCAGCTGGGACGCCCGGTTCCGACCATTGATATCCGCGTGGACTATCACAAGGCGGCGATGCCGGGCGATCTCACCGCGAAAGCGCGCGTCGTGCGCATGGGTAGCCAGTATTCCACCGCCGAGGCGTACCTCTATGACAAGGACGGGACGCTGGTCGCAAGCGGACGCGGCACCTACTTTACGGCACAGCCTAAGTGATCATAGATGGGCACTCAGTGTAGGATAGCGCCTGTAACCCCATGAAAACTTCCAAGAAAACCTCCGGAGCGCGCAAGAAGCGCCTGATCGTGGCGATGACCGGCGCAACCGGCTCGATCTACGGCGTGCGCATCCTCGAGATGCTGCGCGCGATCGGCGGCTGGGAGACGCACCTCATCGTCTCCGACGCTGGCGCGTTGAACGCGTGGTACGACCATAAGCTGACGCGCAAGGACCTCGCCAAGCTCGCCGACGTGGTGCACAACGTGCGCGACGTCGCAGCATCGATCTCGAGCGGGTCGTTTGTCACCCACGGCATGGTGATCGCGCCGTGCTCGATGAAGACGCTCGCCGCCGTGGCACTGGGCTTCTCCGACAATCTCATCTCGCGTGCCGCCGACGTGATCCTCAAGGAGCGCCGGAGACTGGTGCTGATCGTGCGCGAGGCGCCGCTCAACCTTGCGCACCTGCGCAACATGGTGCAGGTGACGGAAATGGGCGGCGTCGTGTTCCCGCCGGTGCCCGCCTTCTACAGCCACGCGAAGACCGTGGACGACCTGGTCAATCACACGGTGGGCCGCGTGCTCGATCTCTTCGGCGTCGAGCACAGCCGCATCAAGCGCTGGCAGGGGATGAAGGAGCCTCCCGCCCAATGAAGATGGAGAAGCCCGACGTCCGGCACGAGAACTTCCGGCAGTTCCTGGAGCGGCTGCGCGCGGAAAAGGAGCTCACCGACGTCCGCCAGCCGGTGGACATCCGCCACATTGCCACGCTGGTGGACCAGGCCGAGTCCGCGCTTCTCTTCCACAACGTCATCGGCTACGACATGCCGGTCGTCTCGGGCATCATCCGCTCGCGCAACCGCGCCATTCTCTCCATGGGCTGCGCAAGCTACCCGGAAATCGAGCACCGCCTGCAGCAAGGCATCGACCACCCGATTCCGCCCCGCTACGTCGAGACAGCCCGCCACAAGGAGGTCATCGAGACCGACAGCAAGGTGGATCTGTTCCGCCTGCCGATCCCCATGTCCTCGATCCATGACGGCGGGCCGATGATCACCGCCGGCGTCGTCATCGCGAAGGACCCGGAGCACGGATTCAACTCCGGCATGTACCGGTTCATGGTGAAGGAGCGGAACCTGACCGGCATCGACATCGTCACGCCGAACAACATGCGATTGTTCGCACAGCGCGCCACCGAGGCGGGGCGCCCCTGCCCGATCTCGATCTCGATCGGCACCCACCCCTTCGAGATCATGGGCTCGGGGTTCCGCGCGCCGCTCGGCGTGGACGAGATGGCGATTGCCGGCGGCATCCGCGGCGCGCCGGTCGAGCTCGCCCGGTGCGAGACGATCGACCTGCCCTGCCTCGCCGACGCCGAGATCGTGCTGGAAGCCGAGATCCTGCCTACGGGCTGGACGCATCCCGAGGGCCGCTTCGGCGAATTCACGCGGCTGATGGGTGGGCTGCACTGGAACCCGCTGGTGAAGGTGAAGGCCGTGACCCGGCGCAAGGACGCGATCTACTACGCGCTCCACATGCCCTGGGAAAACACCTGGCTCGCCGCGCCCACGCGCTACACCGCGATCCGCCGCGCCCTCAAGAACGCGGGCGTGCAGGTGAAAGACATCAACGTGACGCTCGGCGGCTGCGGCTTCTGGCACGCCATCGTCTCGATCCGGAAGCAGGCGGGCGAAGGCAAGAACGCGCTTCTCGCCGCGCTGACCGCGCAGGACATCAAGCACGTCGTGGTGGTGGACGACGACATTGACGTCTTCGACCCGACCGACGTCGAGTGGGCGATCGCGACACGCGTGCAGGGCGACAAGGACGTCATCATCATCCCCGGCGCGCGTGCGAAGCCGCTCGACCCGAGCCTGCCGGTGACGCCGCCGGGCGTGGTGCCGACGGGCGCCAAGGTGGGCATCGATGCCACCATCGGCGAAGGCATCCCGCGCGAGCGCTTCGAGCGCATCGCCTATGCCTACGCCGACCGCGCGAAGATCGCGGATTACCTCAAGGGCAAGGCCGATGCCGCGCCGAAGTCCGCCGGCCACGATGACAAGGTCGCCGCACAGCTCGCCGACCGGATCCTGAAGCTGATCGAAAAGGAGCCGAAGTACTACCAGGAGATCGCCGAGCACTTCGGGGAGTACGAGTTCCAGGCCGTGGCCCGCGCGATGGGCCGGCTCCATGCCGAGGAGAAGCTGTGGCAGGACGCGCGCGGCCGCGCCTGCCTGCGTGGTTCCGCCTTCGCCGCGAAGCCACCCAAAACCAGCGACGAGTGATCTCAGCGGTAATGCCCCGCGACGTCGTCCACCTGCACCTCGAAAGCTTCCGCAAGCGCCCCGCCCTCTTCCATATCACCGAAGAACTCTGGAACGCCGCCGCGCGGCGGCACCGGACGCTCGCGAAGCGGCTCCGCGTCACCATCGGCTGGGATGGCGACATTATCGGCGAGGCACTGAAGACCGCCGACGCGATGATCAATTCGAATCCGCCGCGGGACGATCTGCGCCGCCGCGCGCCGCGGCTCCGGTGGATACAGACGACCGGCGCGGGGATCGACGGCCTGCTGCCGCTCGACTGGCTGCCCCGCGATATCGCGCTCACCAACAATCGCTGGGCGCACGGCCCCAAGGCGGAAGATTCCTGCGCCATGGCCATCACGCTCCTCAACTCGCGGCTGCCGCAGATGCTGTCCGCCCAGCGCAAACATGCCTGGCAGCCGGTCTATACCACCCCGGTCGCGGGCAAAACGGCGGTCGTCATCGGCTTCGGCGACCTCGGCCAGGCCGCGGGACGCGCCGCGAAGAAGCTCGGCGCCAGAGTCATCGCCGTCACGCGCAGCGGCAAAGCGGCACACCCGGCCGACGCGGTCTTTCCCGTCAAGAGAATCGACAGCGTGCTGCCCAAGGCCGATTTCCTGATCGTCACGGCGCCGCTCACGCCCGAGACGCGCAACCTGCTCAGTCGCGCGCGGCTCGACCTCCTCAAGCCCGAGGCAAGCCTCGTCAACATCGGCCGCTCGCCCGTCGTCGACTACGACGCGCTGCGCGAGAAGCTTGAGCAAGGCACGCTCGCCGGCGCGGTGCTCGACGTGTTCCAGCCGGAGCCTCTGCCCGCGGACTCGCCGCTGTGGGACACCCCCAACCTCGTGATCACGCCGCACGTGAGCTGCGATGACCCGCGCTACATCGACCGGCTGCTCGACACCTGGTTCGAGAATTTCGGGCGCTTTCTCGAGGGCAAGCCGCTGAAGAACCGTATCGATCCCCGCCGCGGCTACTGATGAACGTCATGCAGGGACTCGTCCTGACTCGCGTCGAGCGGCGCGCGGAGGGGCGTGTTGCCCACGTCACCGTCAATAACCCGGACAAGCGCAACGCGCTCGGCATCGCGGGAAAGCAGCAGCTCACGCAGGCCTTCCGGCGACTGGCCGCGGACCCGCAGCTCCGCGTCGCGGTGCTGACCGGCGCCGGTGAACGGTCCTTCATCGCCGGAGCGGACATCGCGGAGATGGTTGACCTCACGCCGGCCGGGGCGAAGCGGGAGCACACCTGGACCCACCGCGCGTGCGAGGCGATCCGCAGGCTTCCGGTCCCGGTCATCGCGCGCATCAACGGTTATTGCTTCGGCGCCGGCATGGAGATCGCCGCCTCGTGCGACCTGCGCATCGGCGTCACCACCGCCCGCCTGGGCATGCCCGAGGTCCGCTTCGGCATTCCCTCCGGCATGGAAGCGTGCCTGCTGCCCCGGCTCGTCGGCTGGGGCAAGACCCGCGAGCTCGTCTACACCGGAAATCCGCTGGACGCGGCGGACGCGCACCGGATCGGATTTCTCGAGAAGCTCGTCGAGCCTTCCGGACTCGACGCCGGAGTCGAGGGCTGGGTTGCGTCGATACTCGCCGCGGGCCCGCGCGCGATCCGGCTGCAGAAGGCGCTGGTGCGCGACTGGGAACGCATGACCATCGCGCAGGCCGTGCAGGCCGGCATCCGGGCCTGCGTCGAGGCCCGCCGCACCGATGAGCCGAAGCGGCTCATGGCCGCGTTTCTCGAGCGCAGGAAGAAGTGACTTCCCCGGTCGGGGGTTTTTACTCCAGCCGTGCCCCGGAGAGCTTGATCACCTTCTCGTACTTGTCGTAGTCCGCCTTTAGCAGCCTGCCGAACTCCTCGGGCGACATCGGCAGCGGGTCGAGTGTCTGTGCGCCGAGGATTCTCGCCGTGTCCGGATGCGCGAGGGCCTTCCTGAGCTCGCCGTTCAACCGGTCCACGAGGGGCCGCGGCGTGCCCGCCGCGACGAAAGCCCCAATCCACGCGACGAATTCATAGCCGGGGACGGTCTCCGCGATCGCAGGCACCTCCGGGTACTGCTTCACCCGCTTCGCCGAGGTGACGCCCAGCGGCCGCACGCGCTTCGACGCGATGTGCGGAATCAGCGAGCCGATGGTCGCGGTCATCGCCTGGATTTCCCCCGAGGCGAGCGCGATGGTGGCCGGCCCGCCGCCCTTGAACGGAACGTGCACCATGTCGGTCTGGGTCGTCGCATTGAGCAGCGCCATCGCCAGGTGCACGAAGCTGCCGCTGCCGGAGGAGCCATAAACGATCTGTCCGGGCCGTGCCTTCCCGAGGGCGATGAACTCCTTGACCGATTTCGCCGGCAATGAGGGGTGGACGACCAGCATGCCCACCTGCACCGCGAGCGCGGTCACGCCGGTGAAGTCCTTCAGCGTGTCGTAGGGCAGCTTCTTGTAGAGATGGGGGTTGGCGACATGCGTCGCCGAATGCACCATGATCGTGTAGCCGTCCGCGGGGCCCTTGGCGACGAGATCCGCGCCGATGGTGCCGGACGCGCCGCCGCGATTTTCCACGATGACCTGCTGGCCCAGCTGCTCCGTCAGGCGCTGCGCCACGATGCGACCCACGACGTCGTTGGCCCCTCCCGGCGGCCACGGAATCAGCATTCGCACGGGCTTCACGGGGTACTGCTGCGCGTTCGCAACGGCGGTCGCGAACGCGCAGCAAAGGATGAAGGCGAAAGTCGAAAGGCGGAAAAGCAAATAGGCCGAACCGCCTTCACAGCATGATTTCTGCTCTGCGTTCATTGCTACTCCTCGCGTTAGTATTGGCCCACCATTCATCACCGATCCTGCCTATTCGATCTTGACGCCGGCCGCGCGGATCAGTTTGCCGTACTTCTCGTAATCGGCGCGCAGGCGCGCGTTGAACTGGTCCACCGTGGCGAGCGAGGGCTCGAGCGCCTGGTTCACCAGGTTCTTTTCGACGTCCGGCAGCTTCAGGATCCTGCCGATCTCGGCGTGGAGCCGGTCGATGATCGCCTTGGGCGTGCCGGCCGGGGCGAACACGCCGATCCACGGCGTCATCTCGTACCCGGGGACCGTGGCGGCGATCGGCGGAATGCCCGGCAGGACCCGCACCGGCTCGCTGGAGTTCACGCCGAGCGGCCGCAGCCGGTTGCCGCGGATGTGCTCGATCACGGTGGACACGGTGGCAAGCGAGGCCTGCGCCTCGCCCGCCACGAGCGCCGTCACCTGCGGGGCGCCGCCCTTGTACGGAACGTGCACGAGCTCGATGCCGGCCATCGAGATGAACAGCGCCATCGAGAGATGCGGCGCGCTGCCGTTGCCGGAGGAGGAGTAGAGGATCTCCCCCGGGCGCTTCTTGGCGAGCGCGATGAATTCCTTTACCGATTTCACGGGCAGCGACGGGTGCACGGTGAGCGCGCCCGGCTGCGTCACGAGCATCGCCACGCCGGCGAAGTCCTTGAGCGTGTCATACGGCAGCTTCTTGTAGACGTGCGCGTTGCCGACGTGCGTCGTCGAATGGACCATCAGCGTGTAGCCGTCGGCAGGCGCCTTCGCGACGACGTCCGAGCCAATCGAGCCGGCCGCGCCGGGGCGGTTGTCGATTATGAATTGCTGGCCCAGCGCCTCGGAGAGCTTCTGCGCCACGATGCGGCCGACCACGTCGTTCGAGCCCCCCGGCGGCCACGGAATGACCACGCGCACGACTTTCACGGGATACGCCTGCGCGAAAACGGACAACGGGGAAAGCAACGCACCGAGAACCAGCACGGCAGCAACGCTGAGCGACTTCATCGTTCCTCCTCTTATAATTGCTACAATTCCATCACATATCGGACATGGATGTCGAGCCGGACGTTCTTCCGGCGCGCCGCAACGAGCCCGCCGATGACACTGCCGCTCGAAGGCGTCAAAGTCCTGGATTTCACGGCGATCATGGCGGGTCCGTACTGCACGCTGATGCTCGCCGACATGGGAGCGGACGTCATCAAGGTCGAGTCGTTCCCCGAGGGCGACGGCTCGCGGCGCTTCGACCCCAAGGTAAACGGCGAGAGCTACTGCTTCGCGGTGCTGAACCGCAACAAGAAGAGCCTCGCGCTCAACCTGAAGGACGCGCGCGGCAGGGACATCTTCATGAAGCTCGCGCGCGACGCCGACATCGTCATCGAGAACTACCGGCCCGGCGTCGTGCGCAAGCTCGGCGTGGACTACGACGCCGTCCGGGCGATCAATCCCGGCATCATCTACGCCTCGATCTCCGGCTTCGGTCAGACCGGACCCTACAGCCGCAAAGGCGGCTTCGACATCATCGCGCAGGGCATGAGCGGCATCATGACCATGACCGGCGAGGCCGGCGGGCGCCCCGCCAAGGTCGGCATCGCGATGAACGACATCGCCGCGGGCACGACCGCGCTCTACTCCATACTCGGCGCCTACATCAAGCGCCTCCGGACCGGCGAGGGCGTGTACCTCGAAACTTCGCTGCTGGAGGCCGGAATGGCATGGACGTACTGGGAATTCGGCGCCTATTTCGGCGGCGGCGAGATTCCGGTCGCGACCGGGACGCGCCACCGGCGTTCCACGCCGTACCAGGCCTACCGCACGCAGGACTCCTACGTCACGGTCGGCGCCAACAATGAAAAGCTGTGGACCGCGTTCTGCACCGCTGTGCTCGATCGCCCGGAGCTGATGGACGATGCGCGCTTCAAGACCCGTGCCGCGCGCCTGAAGAATATCGACGCGCTCCAGGACGAGATCGAGAAAGTGTTCGCGACACGGCCCACGGAGCATTGGGTGAGGAAGCTCGACGCGTCCGGCGTACCCGGAGGGCCCGTGTTCGATTACGTGCAGGCCTTCCACAACGAGCACGCGAAGGCGCGCAACATGGTGGCCGAGATCGACCATCCGAAGATCGGGCGCATGAAGATCCTCGGCAACCCCGTCAAGGCGAGCGCGGAGCTTGCGCGCTCGCGCGCGCCCGCGCCTTGGCTTGGCCAGCACAGCGCCGAGGTGCTGAAGAGCCTCGGCTACAGCGGCACCGAGACCGCATCGCTGTTCGCCGAGGGCGTCGTCTACGACCGCTACCGCGAAGAAGCAACCCATGTGTAGAGCGCTGGCGTACCTCGGGCAGCCGGTGCTGCTCGACAACCTGCTCTATCAACCCGACTCCGCGCTCGTGAAGCAGTCGTTCATGCCGAAGATGCTGCACCTGCTCAACCTCGCCGGGTTCGGGATGAGGGCGTGGGATCGCGGCTCGCCGGACCCCCACAAGCCGTACAGCTACGCCTCGACCGCGCTGCCGGTGTTCGACCGCAATCTCAAGGCGCTCGCCGAAAAGATCCGCCCGACCTGCGTGCTCGGGCACGTGCGCGGCGTCGCGTACAACACCGAGGTCGAGATCTCGCTGCAGAACGTGCACCCGTTCCAGTTTCCGGGCGTGCGGCTCGCGCTGGCGCACAACGGCGACCTCGCGCGCTTCGCCGAGATGAAGCCCCATCTACTCGAAGCGATCCGGCCGGAGATCGTCAACCTGATCCGCGGCACGACCGACAGCGAGTGGATCTACGCTCTCATCGTGTCGCAGCTCGCCGACCCGCGGGGCGCGTGCGCCGCGGAGGAACTCGTGCGCGCGGTGGACCAGGCATTCGCGATCATCCGCCGGCTGCGCGAGCGGCTGGGCGTCGCCACCTCCTCCTCGGTCAACCTGTTTCTCACCACCGGCGAGCAGATCGCGGCGGTGCGCTACTGCTTCGACTTCGGCTGCTACCGCACCGAGGACCCGGCGAAGGTGCACGAGGCGAACCTGACCTACCTCTCCCTGTGGTACACGTCGGGCAGCGAGTACGGCTACCACGATGGGGAATGGAAGATGACCGGCGGTGCGGATACGGCGGATTCCATCATGATCGCCTCGGAGCCGCTGACGCGCGACACCTCGACCTGGCTCGAGGTGCCCGAGTACTCGATGATCTACGCCGACACGCGCTCGGGAAGGCCTACGGTCGAGATCCACTATCTCGACTGACCGTCACGCGGTGCGGCAGTCCTCTGTCGCCAGGGCGCGCTGTAGCTCTTCTGCCTGTTTCCGGTCTTTGCGCCCGCCGCGGATGCGGGATTGGCTGATCAGCCGCGTGAGGTGATTGTTGGTGCGCGCGAGCGCCTGCAGCAATTCGCGGCTGATCGCGCCCTGGAACTTCGCGGCGACGCGGTCCGTGCCGGCGAACAGCCTGTCGAATGCCGCTCTTCCGATCTCGAGCAGCGTTGCGCGCTCCCGCGCGACCGCGCTCAGGCTGTGCGGCCGGCCTTCGATCAGCGCATTCACGCCGCAGAGCCGGCCGGGCCCCAGCACGCCGACTCGATGGCGCAGCCCGTTTTGGACGCCCGTGACCTCGATGGCTCCCCGCACCACCACGTGGCAGGCTTCGGCTGCCTCGCCCTGCCGGAACAGAAGTTGCCCGCGTCCGACCTCCAGTGCCTGGCTGAGACCCGCCAACGTTTCGATCTCCGCGGAGCTGAAGTCCCGGAACAGCGGCAGCACCGCCAGGAAAGCGCGGTAGTCGAACGAGGGCCGGCCGGCCGAGGCGCCTCGGAAGAACCACCCGTCTCCTCCGCTACGGGCGCGACGTTTTCGGGAGCGTCACTGGCAATGATCCTGCCGTTCAGCTCGCGCAGGCGCCGGCACAGCGTGCGCGTGATGCGGCTCTGCATCGAGAACGCGGCATGGTTGCGCTGCGCGAGCATCATGTGGAAGCCGTCGCGCTCGAGGAAATAGCCGGCCACCGGCTCGCACGCCACCACGGTCGCCGACCGCAATCCACTGTCGAGCAGCGCCATCTCGCCGATGACGCTGCCCGGGCCCAGCGTTGCGACGCCCGCCTCTCCTCCCCCCGGCAACCGGGTCGTGACATCCGCGGACCCGCTCTCGAGGATGAAGGCGCTGTCGGCCGGCTGTCCCTGCCGCATGAGACACGCCCCGGGCTCGAACTCGACGCGCTCGCACACGCAGAGCACGCCTTCGATGTCGGAGGGCGCCAGCCCCTCGAACAGCGAGATGCTCCCGATGATCTCCGCCGCCGTATTCGCGCGCGACATGTTCCGGCCGCCTGCCGCTAATCGTCTGCCGCGCCCCGCTCCAACACGCCCTGGAGCTCGCACTTGGGGTCGGCGCGCCGGATGGTGAGGTAGCCGTTGATCTTGCCTTCCATCCCGCAGTAGCGCACGCGATCGACGTCGCTGAAGGTAAAGTGGACGCGGCCCTGCCCGTGGTCGATCCACAAGCTTCCCATCTCGTCCCTGAGCACCACGGCCGTGGTCGCGCCCTGGTCAAGCCATTGGCTGAAGGCGTCGCCCCGCGCGACCTCCATCGAGCAGGTCCGCGGTTTCCATTTGCTGTAATAGGCGAAGCGGTTGACGCGGCCGTCCAGCAACTCGACGGCGATGCGCGCGTGACTGTCCTCCGTGCCGAGCATGCACGCGAGCGTTTCGGTCTTGCGCGCGGCGGGCTTCGCGGCCGGCGTCTCCGCCGACGCGGCTGTCACCGGTGCTGCGGCCAGTGCAATGGCGCAGCAGCTCGCGATCGCGGATCGAATCGTCCGGCTCATGGCCCCTTCCCCTCGATTATCATTAGAACATGAAACGAGCGGAAGCAGTAACGCGGAGCGCGGACGATTCCGCCGCACTCGATCTCGATGCCTACCTGGAGCGCATCGGCTACTCCGGCAGCGTGCAACCCGTCCGTGCGGTCCTGGAAGCGATTCATCTCGCGCACGCGACCCATATCCCATTCGAGAACCTCGACATCCTGCTGCGGCGTCCGATCCGCCTCGACCTCGCCAGCCTGCAGGCGAAGCTCGTGGCCGGCCGGCGCGGCGGATACTGCTTCGAGCAGAACCTCCTGTTCTCCGCCGTGCTGCAGCGCCTGGGCTTTTCCGTTACTCAGCTCGCCGCACGGGTCCATTACCGCGGCCAACCGAAGGTTCCGCGCACCCATATCGTGCTGCTGGCCGAGGTCGACGGCGCTTCCTGGCTGGCGGATGTCGGCTTCGGCCTCGAAGGGCTGCTGCTGCCGGTGCCGTTCGAGGCCGGCCGGGAATCGCGCCAGTTCGCCTGGACCTACCGCATGGCCGAGGCGGAGGGGGAATGGGTGCTGCAGTCGCTGCGGGACGGAGCGTGGTCGGACCTCTACTCGTTCACGCTGGAACCCTGCCTCGCGGTCGACTTCGAGCCCGCCAACCACTACACCGCGACTCACCCGGATTCGCGGTTCGTGCGGACGCTCACCGCGCAGCTGCCGACTCCTGAAGTGCGCTACAAACTGCGCAACCGCGAGCTCATCCTCGACCGCGGCCCGACCGTCACCCGCCGCACGCTCGCGGACGACGACGAGCTGCTGGCGGTGCTGGCGGAGGTATTCGGCCTGCGCTTTCCCGCTGGGCACCCGATTCGGCTATCGGGAAGACGCGGCTTGATTGCCCGCCGGCGCCGGGCGCGACGTATACTGGCGAAAATCTAAACGCGAATGGAGGAACCCATGCATCGTCACGCTTTCGTGGGAGTGACCGCACTGACACTCGGCGCGCTGGGGCTGTGTGCGGCGGCGGCGCTTGCCCAACCGTATCCCAGCAAGCCAATCCGGATCATCGTCCCGTTTCCGGCCGGCGGCGGCGTCGATTTCATCGGGCGCATCGCCGGCCGCGGAATGTCGGAGCGCCTCGGGCAGCAAGTTGTGATCGACAACCGCGCCGGTGCCAACGCGATCGTGGGCCTGGAGGTCCTGAAGTCCTCCCCTCCTGACGGTTACACCATCGCGGCCGCTTCCGCCGGGCCGCTGGCCGTCAATCCGTTCATCTACCGCAAGCTGCCCCACGACACCTTGAAGGACTTCACGCAGATCGCCAACATGGTGAACTTCCCGCTGCTCATGGTCACCCACCCGTCGCTGCCGGTGAAGAACGTGAAGGAGCTCATCGCGCTCGCGCGGTCGCGGCCGGGCGAAATCTCGTATGCCTCGCCCGGGGCCGGAAACTCGTCGCATCTCGCGGGAGAGCTGTTCAACGCGATGGCGAAGGTCGACATCCTCCACGTCCCGTACAAGGGAATGGCGCCGGCGGTCATATCCACGGTGTCCGGCGAAGCCCCGATCATTTACGCCAGCATCCCGCCGATACTGCCGCACGTACGCTCGGGCCGGGTCCGGGCGCTCGGCGTCGGAAATGCCCAGCGCGTCCCATCGCTGCCGGAGTTCCCGACCATATCGGAGTCCGGCCTGCCGGGATACGAGGCCTACGCGTGGGCCGGCATGATCGGGCCCGCCCACATGCCGCGGGACATCGTCATGCGGCTCAACAAGGAAATCGTCGCCACCCTGCACCAGAAGGACGTCATCGACCGCATGCTGGCCGAAGGCACGGTGCCGACGCCCTCGAGCCCCGAGGAGTTCACCGAGTACCTGAAAGCGGAGCTGAAGAAGTGGGGCGCGGTGGTGAAGCTGGCGGGCATCAAGCCCGAGTAACGGCACGCTTCCCGACCGCGCGTCGTCGGCCGCCCCGTCATTGACGCGCCGTCGCGCGGCGCACCGTCATTTTCATGCCGTAGCGGGGATACATCGTGGTTCCCGGCGCCGGCTCGATTCTCTGACCCGGCACGAGGTCGAGCACGTAGCGCTGCGCAATCTGGGCGACGATCATCTTGAGCTCGATCATCGCCTGCACGCTGCCGATGCAGTTCCGGTGACCGGCTGCGAACGGAATGAAGGCAAACCGCGATCGGGCCTCGCATTGCGCGGGGGCGAAGCGCTCGGGGTCGAACCGTTCCGGATCCGGCCAGTATTTCGGCAGCCGGTGCGTCGCGTAAAGCGAGATGTAGGCCGACGTGCCGGCGGGCACCCGACAGCCGCCGACCGTGTTGTCGACGAGCGCCACCCGGGAAATGGCGTGAATCGGCGAATATACGCGCAGCGATTCCTGCACGACCTGCTCCGTATACTCGAGCTTCTCGAGGTCCTCGTGCGCCGGCACGCGCCCACGCAGCACTGACTCGACTTCCCGCAGGATGCGCTCCCGGACATCGGGGTGCCGGGCAAGAAAATAATGAGTCCAGCACAGGGCGGTCGCGGAGGTCTCGTGGCCCGCGAAGAACAGCGTGAACAGCTGGTCGCGCAACTCCCGGTCGGTGAACGGCCGGCCGTCGCGGTGCCCCGCTTTCGTGAGCAAGGACAGGACGCCGCAGTTCTCGAACTGCGTCCCGCGGTGCTCCGCCAGGTAGCCGAAAAAGCACTCGTCCAGCTCCGCGAGGGTCTCATGGAAGCGGTTCAGCCGCGTCCTGGACTTGGGTTTCAACAGGTCCAGCACTCCGCGCGGCGCCACCGGCCAGAAGCTCTTGACCGCGGCAGCAGTGTCGCAGAACCGCTCGGCGATGCCCGCGAAGCCGGGCCCCATGCTGTAATAGCCGGCGAGCAGCTGAGCGAGACGGGCGAATTCGGGATCGACATCGATGGCCGTGCCGCGGTCGGCCACGGATTCCCAGCGATCGAGGTACTGCCGCGTGACCTCCGACATCCAGCCCAACTGGGCCGCGATGTATCCCGCGTTGAACGCCGGCTGGGTGATCTGGCGCTGGTGACGCCACTCCTCGCCCTCGCTCAGGAGCAGCCCCTGCCCCACCAGACGCTGCACATGGTGATAGCGGATGTTCTTCCGGTAGCGCTGCCGGTGCGTGACGAATAACTCGCGCAGCATCTCGGGATCGGAGATGAGGTAGAAATGCCCCCTCTGCAACCGGACGCGCGCGATGCCGCCGTACTCCTGGGCCACCTTTGCCAGGAAGGCCATCGGGTTGCGCAGGAACGGCAGCAGACAGCCGATGAAGGGAAGGCCCCGTGGGCCCGGCGGAGACCCTGGCGCGGTTTCGGGCACGGCTGACGCGTTCGTCGAAGTGCGAGGGGAACGGGAAAAGAATCTGAGCTTCAATCGCCGCGCAGCGTAACCCAATCGCCAGAACGCAGCAAGGCCGCGCCCGTCCGCTTTCGGCGCCCGTCGCGTTCGTATCTCGTCTGCCTGCCGCCACGTTCTTCAGCGTCATCGCGCGCGATCCGTGAACTTGATCACCCCCTCCATCGTCACGCCTCTCCCAGCGCGCGCATCCACCAGCCTATCCGGCCCATCCGTCACACAATCGTCACCCGCCTGAAACACAACTGACTTGTTCCGCTGAGACAATCCGTTGCGCATGAATGCTGCGATTTCACCTGAGGCTGCGATCATCCCGTCGAACCCGGATCTCCCGACCCGCGATCCGGAGGACGAAGGGCGGCCCACGCTCTGGTTCCGCACCATCTTTATTTCCGACGTGCATCTGGGTACCCCCGGTTGCCAGGCGGCCCACCTGCTCGATTTCCTCCGCCATACCGAGAGCCAGGAGCTCTACCTGGTGGGCGACATCATCGACGGCTGGCAGCTCAAGCGCCGCTGGTTCTGGCACCAGACCCACAACGACGTCGTCCAGAAGGTGCTGCGCAAGGCGCGCAAGGGCACGCGCGTCACCTACATCGCGGGCAACCACGACGAGGCGATGCGCCAGTTCCTCGGGCTCGCATTCGGCGGCATTGAAATCCGGGACGAGGCCGAGCACGTCACCGCCGACGGGCGGCGCATGCTGATCACCCATGGCGACCTGTTCGACGCGGTCGTTAAGGGCGCCAAGTGGCTCGCCCACGTCGGGGACGCGCTCTACATCTTTTCGCTCAAGCTCAACCGCTGGTTCAATCACGCACGCGCGCGGCTCGGCCTGCCGTACTGGTCCCTTGCGCAGTTCCTGAAACACCGCGTCAAGAACGCGGTCGGCTTCATCACCCATTTCGAGGAGGCGCTCGCGCACGAGGCGCGGCGCCGCGGATTCGACGGGGTGATCTGCGGCCACATCCACAAGGCCGAAATCCGCACTATCGGCGGCATCCACTACTGCAACGACGGCGACTGGGTCGAGAGCCTCACGGCGCTGGTCGAGCTCGAGAGCGGGGAGTTGCGGATCATCGACTGGAAGGCGATCGAGTCGCTGCAGCGCGGCGCCTTCGCCACCGAAGGAACGAGCCTTGCGCATACTGCTCATCACTGACGCCTGGTCGCCGCAGGTCAATGGCGTCGTGGTGACCCTGGTCAATACCGTCAGGTGGCTCGAGCGCTGGGGGCACGAGGTGCGCGTGATTTCGCCCGAAGGCTTCGTCACGCTGCCCATGCCGACTTATCCCGAGATCCCGCTCGCGCTCATGCCGGGTCGCGAGGTCGCGAAGCGCCTGCGCGAGTTCCAGCCGGACGCGGTGCACATCGCGACCGAGGGGCCGCTGGGCGGGGCCGCGCGCGCGTACTGCGTCAGGAACGGCCTCGCATTCACCACGGCCTACCACACCTGCTTTCCCGAATACGTGAAGCCGCGCTTTGGCGTGCCGCTCGCGTGGACCTACGCCTGGATGCGGCGCTTCCATGCGCCCTCGTCCTCGGTGATGGTCGCTACAGCCGCGATTCGCGTGCTGCTCGAGGCACGCGGCTTCCGCAACCTGTCCGACTGGTCACGCGGGGTCGATACCGAGCTCTTCCACCCGCGTGATCGCCGCCCGGGTGACCTTCCCCGCCCGCTGTTCCTCAACGTGGGCCGCGTCGCGGTCGAAAAGAACCTGCCCGCGTTCCTCGGGCTCGACCTGCCGGGCACGAAGCTCGTCGTCGGCGACGGGCCGCAACGCAGGGAGCTCGAGAAGCGCTTTCCGGACGCCGTGTTCGTCGGGACGAAGACCGGCGCGGAGCTGGCGTCCTATTTCCGGAGCGCCGACGTGTTCGTGTTCCCGAGCCGCACCGACACGTTCGGCCTCGTGCTGGTCGAGGCCATGGCGTGCGGCACGCCGGTCGCCGCCTTCCCGGTGCGCGGCCCGATCGACGTGGTCAAGGACCCGGAGGCCGGCGTGCTCGACGAAGACCTCGGGGCCGCGGCGCAGGCAGCTCTGGAACTCGATCGCGGCAGGGTCCGGCGTTACGCCGAGCAATTCTCCTGGGAGTACTGCTCGCGGCAGTTCCTCGCGAACCTGGTCCCGGCACGCCGCAGGGAGGCAGCCCTTGCGGGAGCGGCTTGACGCCACGCCGTCATCGAGTGCTCCTCCGCATCCCCCGGAGGAGAATCCGTTCAAGGGCAAGACCGGCATGGTCCGGATCGTCCACGCCTTCTTCAATTCATGCGCCGGACTTGCGGACGCGTGGCGGCACGAGAGCGCGTTCCGTCAGGAAACGCTGCTTGCCGCGATCCTCGTGCCGGTGGCGTTCTGGGTTCCCGTTAGCCACGGCGAGAAGGCGCTGCTGATCGCCACGGTGCTGCTCGTCATGGTCGTGGAGCTGCTCAACACCGGCGTCGAGGTCGCGATCGATCGCATCTCCTTCGAGAAGAACTCGCTCTCGAAGCGCGCCAAGGACATCGGCAGCGCGGCGGTATTCGTCTCGCTCGTGCTGCTGGTGGTGGTTTGGGTGCTGATTGCGGGCCCTCACGTCGTTCCCGCAGGGTGACGCTATCAGACCGCGGCAGCGACGGCGTCGCCCATCCCGGTGGTGCTTGCTCGTCCGCCCAGGTCGGCGGTGAGGTGCCTGGCCTCCGCAATGACCCGTTCCATCGCGGCGTCGATGAGCTTCGCCGCTTGCGTCGCCTGCGGTTCGCCGCGTTTGCGACCCAGCCACTCGAGCAGCATTTTTCCGGACATGATCAGGGCGTAGGGGTTCGCGACGTTCTTCCCGGCGATGTCCGGCGCCGAGCCGTGCGTCGCCTGCGACATCGCGAGGCGCTCGCCCACGCAAAGCCCCGGCGCGAGCCCGAGCCCGCCCACGACGCCCGCGCCCTCGTCGGTCAGGATATCCCCGAACTGGTTGGTGGTGACCACCACGTCGAACTGCTGGGGGTTCATGACCAGCTTCATCGCGAAGCCGTCCACCAGCACCTCGTCGTATTTCACGTCCGGGTATTCCTTCGCGAGCCTTCTGCACTCTTCGGCGAACATGCCGCAGGCAAGCCGGTAGACCGGCTCCTTGTGCACCGCGGTCACCTTCCGGCGCGCGCGCGTGCGGGCGATCTCGAACGCCTCCTGCGCGACGCGCCTCGAGCCCTTGCGGGTGATGACCCGCGAGGCGATGGTGATCTCGTCGCTCGGACGGAACTCTCCGGCGCCCGCGACGACGGTGTCCGAGGACTGCATGCCTTCCGTCACCTCGCGCAGGAACACGATATCCACGTTCTTGTGAACGGACGGGATGTTGGGATACGACTTGACCGGCTTGATGCTGGCGTAGAGATCCAGGCGCTTGCGCAGCGGCGGCATGATCCATGTCGGGTCATTGCGCGGGTAAGCAGCGTGCCCGATCGGCCCGCACAGGAAGCCGTCCGACCCCTCGAGCGCCGCAACCGTGCTCGCGGGCATGGTGTGCCCGTGCAGCTCATGCCCGCGCTTGCCGATGGGAAGCTCCTGCCACTGGATTTCCAGCCCGGTCCTCGCCGCCGCCGCCTTCATGACCTTGACGGCCTCCGGAACCACCTCCAGGCCGATGTCGTCGCCCAGCAGGATGCCGATCTTCAGCACTTGAACCTTTCGACAGAGTAACGCGGCATGGCGCTAGTCGCGGGCAATTATCGCAGGACGCGGTGAGTACGCGATCGCCGCGCTCAGCTTGCCGGCGGCCACGCATTCCGGGTTCGCGGCGCCGGATACCAAGAACCACTCCTGATCGTTCGCAGACCCCAGCGCAACCGACGACGCGCCGGCAAAGCAGCGATCGCGCGCGCGCGCCGGCACGAGCAACGCCCGCCCCGGCTTGGCCATCAGCCACGCCGCCGCATCCGCGGCCTCCGCGTCCGCCTCGCGCCAGCGGGCGTGACCGAAATTCACGATCGGGCGCGTCAGGTACAGCAGGAACTGCTCCTTGTAGGCGGCGAACCCCAGTTCCTCGAAGCCGCGCGCGGCGGCTTCCGCCTTGCGTACCAGGTGAGCGCCCGATCGCACGTCGTTCATGGCCGGATTCACGACCAGCCCGACCACCACCAGGATTGCGGCAAAGGATCCCGTGTAGGCCAGGACCGCGCGCCGCACGCGAAAGAACGCGCACGCCGTCAGCGCGCCAATCGCCATGGCCGCGAGCGGCCAGAGCGGGTCGAACCCGAATTTCACCAGGAATTGCACCCGGCGGCTTGGAACCCCAAGCAGATAGAGCATCGCCCCGAAGGCAACGGCCACCCAGGTCCAAGCGAGGGCTGCGAATAGTCGCCTCGTCCCGGTGCGGTTAAACAGCTCGGTCAGCCAGGGCGCGGCCGCCAGCGCCAGGGCGGGCACCGCGGGAAGAATATAGACGCTGCGCTTGGCGGGGCTTGCGCTAAAAAACAGGACGACGCAAATCGCCCACAGGAGCGGCAGCGCTACGCGCAAATCCCGTGCGCGCCAGGCGCTGCGCCAGCGTGGAGCGAGCCACGGCACGATGGCGGACAGCGGCAGCCACAGGAGCGGCGCCATGGCAACGAAGAACCAGAACGGGTTGTAGTGATGCCAGGGATCGACGTAGCGATCGATCGTTTGGCGAAAGAGGATCTCGTTGCGGTACGCAATCAGGTCGGGCGTTTGTGCGGCAGACAGCATCGGCGCGAGCCACACTCCGATCGCTGCCGCAAACGCCACGATGCCCCAGCTCCAACGCCAGTCCCAGCGCCAGCGCGACGCTGCGGCTGCCCCGGTTTCGGAAACGGCGCTCCAGCCGGCCAAGCGAAGCAGCGCGTAGAGGGGCAGAATCAGCAATGCCAGGAACCCGACGCCCTTGGTGATCACGCCGAATCCCGCGGCCGCGCAGCCGAGCACGTACCAGTCCCAGCGGGGGCCGAGAAGCAGATGCCGCAGCAGTCCGTACAGCGAGAGCGTGATCCAGAAGCACAATACCCCGTCGATCTGGGCCACGTGGCCCTGCCAGGCAAACTGGAACGTGATCAGGAGCAGCCAGCCCGCGGCGAATGCCGTCTCGCGATTCCAGAGCCGGCGCGAGAGATCGTAGACGAGCGCCACGGTCCCCAGCGCCGCACACAGCGAAGGCAGCAGGAATGCCAGCCGCAGCGAGCCGGTGAGCTGATAGAACGACGCGATCAGCCAGAAGAACAGCGGCGGCTTGTCCGCGTAGAGATCGCCCCCGACCCGCGGAAACAGCCACAGGCCGGTGTGGACCATGTCGCGCGCAATGAGGGCAAAGCGCGGCTCGTCGGCCGGCCACGGATCGCGCAGGCCGATACCAACGCCCAGCAGCAGGAGGCCGAGCGCGCCGAGCCACAGCAGATCGAGCCGCACCTGCCGCGAGCCCGTTTCCCCGACGCGCCAGAACCGCTCCGGCGCCGGGCCGGCTGACTGCTGCGGCTGTGCGCTCAAAATGGACTTCCGGGACGGCAGCGCGGCCGCGCTGGTGTTGCTCCCGCGATCATGCGCCTCCCTGCACCCCCTGCCCGCGCGTATGGAGGCGCAAGTTGTAGAGCGCGATGAAAAGCGGAAACAGGTTCGACAGGATGCCCACGGAGTCGTTTTTGCCGAATATGAAGTAGGCCAGCAGGAGCACGCTCCCGGAAGCGCTCATGTACCAGAAGAGCCCCGGAAACACAGGTTTGCCGTGGTGGTGCGAGGCCCACAACTGAACCAGCCAGCGCCCGGCGAACAGCAATACGCCAATATAGCCGATCAGTTTCCAGGGGGTAATAACGATGCCAAACGCAGAGAGCAGAACGGTATTCAATTTGGAATCCTCAAGGTTTGCCGCGAATCGAAGCTACTCCTCGCGCACGCCGCTGCGCGGTGGCTTGCGGCGAATCAGCCACATGACTCCGAACAGATCCACGATCCCCACCCACAAGCGGTTGTGCAGCCCGTACTTGGACACGCCGCGCTGCCGCGGGCGATGCGACACGGGCACTGAAACCATCTTCGCGCCCGCGCGCTGAAACAGCGCGGGCAGAAAGCGGTGCATGTGATCGAAACGCGGCAGATCAAGGAACGTATCCCGGTGAAACACCTTGATGCCGCAGCCCGTGTCCGGCGTGTGGTCGCCCAGCAGCCAGCCACGCACGCCGTTGGCGATGCGCGAGGACAGGCGCCGCAGCCAGGTGTCGCGCCGCGTCGTGCGATTGCCGTTGACCAGCCGCAGCTCGCTGTCCTGCTGCCGCGCGGCGAGGAGCTTTGGAATGTCGGCCGGATCGTTCTGGCCGTCGCCGTCGAGCGTAGCGATCCACTCGGCGCGCGCCGCACGCACGCCGGTGCAGATGGCCGCGCTCTGGCCGCTGCGGTGCTCGTGGCGAATGACGCGAAGCCCCCCGATGCCACCCGCGCGCGCGGCCTGCAGGGCCGCGGCGGTGCCGTCGGTGCTGCCGTCGTCGACGAAGATCATCTCGCTGGGCTGGTAAGCAGCGAGCACGGCATGGATCTCCCGGGCAAGCGGCACCACGTTCTCCGCTTCATTGCAGACCGGAACGACGACGGATAATTGCATGAAAAAAAGTTGGAACTTGGCTACAGTGTGCCGATTAGACCGCCGAGGCGATGGCGGTTCCCATTTCGACGGTGCCGGCCTTGCCGCCGAGATCCGCGGTGAGATGCCGAGCCTCCGCGATCACCTTGTCCATCGCGGCGTCGATAAGCTTCGCCGCCTGCGTCGCCTTCGACTCATTGCGCTTCCGGCCGAGCCACTCGATCAGCATCTTCCCCGACATGATCATGGCGTAGGGATTGGCGATGTTGCGGCCCGCGATGTCGGGAGCGGAGCCGTGCGTCGCCTGCGCCATCGCCTGCCTCTCCCCGGCGCACAGGCCCGGCGCGAGCCCCAACCCGCCGACCAGCCCCGCGCCCTCGTCGGTGATCATGTCGCCGAACTGGTTGGAGGTGACCACGACGTCGTACTGCTGCGGGTTCATCACCAGCTTCATGCACATCGTGTCGACCATGGTTTCCTCGAACGTCACGTCGGGAAACTCCTTCGCCACCTTGCGCGCCTCCTCGGCGAACATGCCGCAGCAGATACGGTAGACCGGCTCCTTGTGTACGGCGTTCACCTTCTTCCGCGTGCGCGTGCGCGCGATCTCGAACGCTTCCCGCACCACGCGGTTTGCCCCCTTGCGCGTGATGACCCGCATGCCGATGGAAATCTCGTCGTTCGGCCGGAACTCGCCGCTTCCCGCGACGACGACTGAGGACGACATCAAGCCCTCGTTCACTTCGCGCAGGAACACGATGTCCACGTTTTTGTGGACGGATGCGACATTGGGATACGACT
Source organism: uncultured beta proteobacterium (assembly GCA_963699525.1). Lineage (GTDB taxonomy): Bacteria > Pseudomonadota > Gammaproteobacteria > Burkholderiales > SG8-41 > SG8-41. The sequence continues at coordinate 302,388 of CAVOUI010000007.1, forward strand.
TGACCGGCTTGATGCTGGCGAAGAGCTGGAAGCGCTTCCGCACCGGCGGCATCACCCAGGTGGGGTCGTTGCGCGGGTAGGCGCTGTGCCCGATCGGCCCCATGATCCAGCCGTCGCAGTGCTCGAGCGCCTGCGCCGTCACGGGCGGCAGCGTGTTGCCGTGCAGCTCGTGGCCGCGCTTGCCGATGGGCAGGGCTTGCCACACTATTTCCAGCCCGGTCTTCGCCGCGGCCGCCTTGATCACCTTTACGGCCTCGGGCACCACTTCGAGCCCGATGTCGTCGCCCGGGAGAATTCCGATCTTCAGCATGCTCGCCGCACCGACACGTCGTGAATGAGGGTTGATGATGGATGACCCCAAGCAGCAAGGATGCGGTATTCTTGATCCATGTCAAGTCAGGCAACCGGGCTCCCGCTCACTCTGCTGAGCAAGGGAATGGGGGGAGCCGATACACAATTTTGTGCGAAAGGGAATCGACATGAGGACCCCGATACAGATTGCAGTCTCGATGCTGCTCGCGGTGTGCGCCGCCGGAGCGGCCGGACAACAGAGCGCCTCGCGCGCGGGAAAATGGGATTTCACGTTGCAGCCGCAGTATTCCGATTCGACGAGCCTGACCGGCGCAAATGGATCCAGCATGGACATACAGGGAACCTGGGGGTTCGGGTTCGGGTTTGCCTACAACTTCAACAGTCATCTGGCGGTGGGCGGGGACCTGGTCTGGACCAATGCCAACTACCGGACGACGAACGTTCCGGCCGCTGGAAATCCCCTTGGCCCCCAGACCGTCTCGGGGAACCTGTTGACGGACTCCTTGCGCGTGAATGTCACGTGGAATCTTTTGTCGACGAATTTTACGCCATTCGTCACCGGCGGGATCGGAGCGACCTACGTGGACACCGGCGTTCCCGATGGACCGCCCTATTGTTGGTACAGCGGCTGGTGGGGTTACTACTGCGGCACGCCAACGAAGTCCAATACCTATTTCAGCTACAACGGTGGCGCTGGCCTGCGGTGGGACCTGAACCGCCAATTTTTCCTGCGCGGCGTCGCTACCCGGCAGTGGATCGACGTGGGAGGAGCGGTGGGGAGCCCTTCCGTGAATCAATACCGCATCGACATCGGCTTCAAGCACTGAACGGCGGCGGGGACCGTGGCGCGCGCGACCGCGCCGGCGTCATCGAGCTTGCCCACGTCCCAGCAGAGCCGGATGAGCTTGTCGGTCTCCGGCTTCGACAGAATGCCGTCCGCGAGCCCGCGAAACTTGGCCTCGAGGTCGGAATCGCTCATCGGCCGGTCGAGGCTGCCGACCGCGTGCTCGATGCGCTTCTCGAGCATCTTGCCGCCCTTCAGCCTGATCGCGACGTGCACCTGGTCCTCGTGCACGCCTTTCTCGGCCGTGGCGGTGACCCGGTCCCGCAGCGCAACCACCCCCGGGTCGCGCACGGCCGCATCGCTGTACTGCGCCTCGCCGGCCGCCCCGTGAATGATCGCCACCGCGCACGAGTGATAGACGCTGAATTTCCCCTCGAGACCCGTTTGCGGCGTTCTTCTTCCGGTCAGCTCCAGCACGAGAGGGTGCACCTTGAGCGCGATGCTCTCGATGTCCCCGGCCTTTAGCGTGTGCTCGTTCCGGAGCTGGATGCAGCCGTCGATCGCCGGGTGCTCCACGATACCGCAGGCGAACGGCTTGTAGGTGTTCAGTGCCGCCTCCCAGGTCGTGCCGAGGCCGCGGGTGATCTCATCGTAGTCGCGCGCGGTTGCGAGCACGTTGGCGAAGCCGCGCCGGCCCTCGATGCCCTGCTCCGAGCTGGTGAAGTCCTTCGACGCCAGCAGCGCCGCCAGCAGGCCGTTGCGCGCCGCGTTGCCCGGGTGCATCGGCTTCACCATGGTGCCGAACATCTCGCGCAGGCCCGAGGACTGCGTTGCGGCGATGCCGAGCGCCCATACCATCTGCTGCTCGCTCAATCCGAGGAGCCGCCCGGCCGCGGCCGCCGCGCCGAACACGCCGGCCGTGGCGGTGATGTGCCAGCCCACATCGTAGTGGGACGGGTAAACGGCGTTGCCGATGCGGCATTCGGTTTCCACGCCAAGGATGAACGCGTGCAGGAACTCGTCGCCCTTCACCCGCTTGCGCTCGGCGAGCGCGAGTATGGCGGAGGCGACCGGCCCGCTCGGGTGGATGATGGTCTTCAGGTGCGTATCGTCGAAATCGAAGGTGTGCGACGTGGTGCCGTTCATGAGCGCGGCCAGCATGATGTCGAGCTTGTCGCCGCGCCCGAGCACGGTCGCCTCCCGCGGTCCGGAAAACTCGGCGAGCGCAGCGAGCGCGCGTTCCACCGTCTCGTGGCGGGAGGCTCCGACCGCGCAACCGACCCAGTTGAGGAACGACCGCGCCGCCTCGTGCCGCACCTTCTGCGGCACGTCGGCGTAGCGGTGAGTGACGACGAATCGTGCGAGCGTTCTTGTAACTTCCATTCCAACTCCTTCCGCCGTTATCGGAGGAATTTTCTCTCCCACTCCTCCACTTCGCCGAGCCCGAGCGCTTCGTTGTACTCCTTCAGCCCCAGCATCCGGCCGCGCAGGGCGCGGGTGTTCCCGTCTTTTTTCAGGACTTCGAGCGCCTCGCGGATCGCAAAGCCCGCTGCGGCGCGCTCGAGGCCGGGATAGATCGCGATGCGCAAGCCGATCCGGCCGATGCCGGCCGGATCGAGGTCGTCGAGCCGTCCGCC
>CAVOUI010000008.1:0-118982 GCA_963699525.1 uncultured beta proteobacterium
ACGATAGTCAATCGGCGTAGACGTTGCGGTACAGGTCGGCCTCGACCGGGTTGGGGCTCGCCATCGCGTGCTCGAACGCGGCGAGGGTCTCGGCGAGGATTTCCTGCGTCATCTGCTCGTGCACTTTGACGTTCAGCACCCCGGCGCGCTCCAGGAACTCGCGATAGGTCTTGATCGGGCAGAGCCGCTCCCACGCCTCGCGCTCGGCGACGTCGCGGTAGCCGGTCTTGCTGTCGTCGCCCGCGCCGCCGTGCGCGCGGAAGCGGTAGACCGGCGCCTCGATGAAAGTCGGACCGCCACCCTCGCGCGCGCGCTTGACCGCATCCTTCGCCGCCTCGTACACGGCGAGCACGTTGGTGCCGTCGACGTGCACGCCCGGCATCCCGTAGGTCGCCGCCCATTTCCACACGACACGATTCGGATGCTGGCGCGTGGCAAGCGGCGACTGCACCGAATAGAAGTTGTTCTCGCAGAAGTAGATCACCGGCAGCTGCTTCAGCGCGGCGAAGTTTAGGCTCTCCGAGGTCACGCCTTCCTCGGCGCCCGCTTCGCCCAGGAACACGACGCACACGCGGGAGAGCCGCTGCATCTTCGTCGCGAGTGCCGCCCCGGTCGCGATGGGTATCGCGCCGCCGACGATCGCGGAGGTGCCCGCCATGCCCACCTTCTTGTCGATGAGATGCATGGAGCCGCCGCGCGAGCCGGCGCAGCCGTTGGCGCGGCAGAACATTTCCGAGAGCATGGCCTTGAGATCGCCGCCCTTGGCGAGGTAGTTGCCGTGGGTGCGGTGGCTGCTGTAGAGGAGGTCGGCGTCGGTCAACGCGGCGCAGCAGCCGACCGAGGTCGCCTCCTGGCCGATCACGAGGTGGATCGGCGTCTTCATCTGGTCCTCGTGATAGCGCTTCTCGATCTCCTCCTCGACGATGCGGATGCGCAGCATCGAGCGGTAAAGGCGCAGCAGGAAGGCGCGATCGTAGCCGCCGATCCGCTTGTCCCAGCCCGCGAAGCCCGTGCCTTGATACGTGTAGCGAATGCCCATGCTGCGGATCAGAATCCCGCCGGCTGGTAGAGCACGACGCGGCTCCCGGCGCTCTCGAAGCGGAACGGGACGTGGACCAGGCGCGAGAGCTTCTCCCGCAATTCCTTCTGGTGCTCGGGCCGCACGAAGAGCAGGAAGAATCCGCCGCCGCCCGCGCCGAGGAGCTTGCCGCCGATCGCCCCCATCCCGCGCGCGGTGTCGTAGAGCGCATCGATCTCGGAAGTGGACACCCGGTCGGAGAGCTGGCGCTTGTACATCCAGCTCTCGTGCAGCAGCTTGCCGAAATCCTCGATGGGCGCGGTGCGCGACTGCAGCACTGACACGGCCTGGTCCACCAGCCCACGCATGAGCTTGAGCTCCTTTTCGCGCTGGTCCAGGTTATCGATCGTGGACTTGGCGACTTCCGAGGCAATGCGAGAGAGGCCGGTAAAACACAGCATGAGGTGGCTTTGCAGCACCGCGAGCCGCTCCTTGGGGAGCACGATGGGCGCGACGTCGAATGCGCCGTCCTGGCGGAACTCGATGCGGTTGAGTCCCCCGAACGCCGCGGACACCTGGTCCTGGGAGCCGACGTTCTCGCGGATCACGTCCTGCTCCACGTGGATTGCCTGGCTCGCGAGCTCCTCGCGCGAGATGTACTTGCCGCGGAGCGCCATCACCGCGTTGATGAGGCCCACCGTGAACGACGAGCTCGAGCCCAGCCCGGAGCGCGCGGGCAGGTCGCCGTCGTGGTGGATCTCCAGGCCGTCCTGGCAGTCGTAGACGTCGAGCACCGCCTTCACCGCGGGGTGCTGGATCTCGGAGATGCTCTGGACGTTCTCGATCTTCGAATAGACGATGCGGTACTTGTGCTCGAAGAACGGCGGCAGGTAGCGGCAGGTGATGTAGCAGTACTTGTCGATGCTGGTGGCGAGCACGACACCGCCGTTGCGGCGGTACCACGCCGGGTAGTCGGTGCCGCCGCCGAAGAACGAGACGCGGAACGGCGTTCGCGTGATGATCATCTAGAGCGCCGCCACCGGCTTGCGCGTGGTGCCCTGCTCGAGCAGCTGGCGCTTCAGGCGGATCTTCGTCATGTCCCGGATGTGGCCGACGACGTCCTCCCCGAACTTGCGGCGGACCAGGCGCGAGATAGCGGTCGTTGGTGAAGTAGCGGTGGAAGGCGTCGTCGCGGAAGGCGAGCACCTCCGCGCTGGTGAGCGCATCGGTCCGCAGCGGGAACGTCTCGTAGCTGTGCTGCGAGTAGCCGATCCAGGAATCCGGGAGCTGCCATTTCTTTTCCACGGCCATCGTGTAGAGCTTGGAGCCGGGGTAGGCCATCGCGCAGTAGAAGTTGGCGAACTCGCAGTTCGCCTCCAGCGCGAGGTCGAGCGTCTCCTGCATGGACTCGCGGGTGTCGTCGGGCAGCCCGAAGATGTAGTTGCCGATCACGTTGATGCCGGCGTCCTGGATCTTCTTCACCACCTTGAGGATCTCGGGCGAGCCGAAGCGGCCCTTCTCCACGCCGTCGCGCACGTGCTTGCTGCCCGACTCGATGCCGAGCGCGAGCCAGCGGAAGCCGGCGCGGGCGAGCTTGTCGAGGAACTCGTCCTTGACGGTGTCCACGCGCGCGTAGGCCCAGATGTTGAGATCGTGGCCGCGCTCGATGATGCGGTCGCAGATGCCGAGCACGTGGTTGCGGTTCAGCACGAACATCTCGTCCACGAACTTGATGTTCTTCACGCCGTGCTTCTCGACGAGGAAATCGATTTCCTTGATCACGCTCTCCGGCGACCACAGGCGGTAGGAGGGCTTGCCGAACGGCGCGTTGATGCAGCAGAACGTGCACTTGTAGGGGCAGCCGAGGCTCGTGTGCATCGAGACGTAGGGCGCGCGGTGATGAATGTCCTCGAAGCAGTGCCAGTTGTGGGCGCGGTACTTCTCCATCGGCAGCAGGTCCCAGGCGACGCCCGGCATCTCGCCGTCGAGATCGTCCATCAGTTCGCCGTGAGGGTTGGAGCGGATCGCTTTGCCGTCGCGGTACCACAGGCTCGGGATCTTCGAGAAGTCGCTTGCGCGCGCCTTCAGTGCCTGCGCCGTCAGGAGGATCGTCTCCGGCCCCTCGCGGTCGCAGACGAAATCGATCTTCTCCTCCAGCATCGTGCGCTCGGGCAGCGCGGCAGGATGCGTGCCGGTCATCATGATCCGCCAGTCCCCGCGCAGCGCCTTGATCGCGGCGCAGGTCTCGCCCGCGGCGGTCATGTTCTGCGTGGAAGCCGAGGGCTGAAAGCCGTACACCACCATCACGATCAGCGCCGGCTCGAAGTTGTCGTGAATGGCTTTGGCGACGCCGGCGGGACTCAGATTGAGCGCCGGCGCGTCCACGATCGCGACCGACAGGCCGTGCTTCCTCAGGTAGGTCGCGAACAATCCCGCGAGCGACGGCGGCTCGATCGCCGAAAAGCGGTCGCCGAGCTCCTGGTACACGGCGGTCCGGCTGCCGGGATTTACCAGCAGCACGTCGACTCGCTTTCCGGATCCCGTCATGGCGACAACCTGCGTGAAGTCAAAGCGTTAACGTCTTGTTGAATAAGACTAAAATTCTATCAAGCGCATCGCAGAACCGATAGTGCGCAAATCCACATCGCCGAGCGAAAACGACCGCTCATCGGGGACAAATTGCCGGAAATCGGTGGTTTGCGGACGGACCGACCGTAAGTGAGCCGGAAAGCGGGGGCGGCGACTACTTGCGCCACACCGTGCGGTTCACGTAATCGGTGTAGCTCAGGATGATGCGAACAACTTTCTGTGAAACGTTTTCGGCCGTGTAGTCGGCAGCGACGCGGAAGGGTTTCTTGCCCCCGGCGCAATGCGCGACCGCGAGGTCTATCGCGTCCAGCACCCGCGCCGGCTTGAGATCCGACATCACCACCGTGGCTTCGTCCATGCCCTCCGGCCGCTCGTGCGCCTGCCGGATCATGACGGCGGGAAAACCCAGGATGGAGGATTCCTCGGTCAGCGTGCCGCTGTCGGAGAGCACGCAGCGGGCGTTCATCTGCAGCTTGATGTAGTCGAGGAACCCGAGCGGCTTCAGGAACTCGATCTTAGCGGAGCGGCGGGAGCGCTTGGCGGCGGAAAGCCGGTTCCGCGTGCGCGGATGGGTCGAGACGATGATCTTCTGGCCGTGGCGCTTCGCGACCGCGTCAAGCGAGTCGAGCAGGCCGCGCAGGTTGCGGGCATCGTCCACGTTTTCCTCGCGATGCGCGCTGACCAGGAAATAGCGGCCGGGAGCGAGCCCGAGCTCGTCTCAGGACGCGCGAGCGCCGGATGCCCGGCCCGTAATGCCGGAGCACCTCGCTCATCGGCGAGCCGGTCTTGATCACCGTCTCCGGCCGCAGGCCTTCGGCGAGCAGGTAGCGCCGCGCATGCTCGGTGTAGGGCAGGTTGATGTCGCTGATGTGGTCGACGATCCGGCGGTTGATCTCCTCCGGCACCCGCTCGTCGAAGCAGCGGTTGCCGGCCTCCATGTGGAAGACCGGAATCTTGCGGCGCTTGGCCGCGATGACCGCCAGGCAGCTGTTGGTGTCGCCCAGCAGCAGCAGCGCGTCGGGCTTCTCCCTCGCCAGCACCGCGTCGGAGCGGCTGATGACGTTGCCGATCGTCTCCGCCGGCGTCTCTCCCGCGCAGTCGAGGAAGTGGTCGGGCTTCCGGATGCCGAGCTCGTCGAAGAAGATCTGGTTGAGCTCGTAGTCGTAGTTCTGCCCCGTGTGCACCAGCACGTGGGTCACGCGGCGGTCGAGCTCCGCGATCACGCGCGAGAGCTTGATCATCTCCGGCCGCGTGCCGACGATGGTCATGACCTTGAGGGTCATTTCGGCGGCGCGTCCGGGCTAGGTCTAGCGCAGCAGCTCCCCGCCCCGCCCGGCCGGCTGATCCTCGACCAGCAGCCGGGTGCGCTTGAGGAGCTTGACCGTGTCGGCCAGGTTCAGCACGTTGTCGCCCGAGCTGTATTCGCGTGGACAGCGCATTGGGCTCGCGCCGCCTTGCCGCCGCGCAGCTCGGGCAGCATCGGGCGGATCGCGTAGTAGTCCCCGCGCTTCACGCAGTGGTGCACTTCCTCCTCCGACACCAGGATCTCGTGCAGCTTCTCGCCCGGGCGCACGCCGGTGACGCGGATCGGGATGCGGCGGGCGCCGATCAGCGCCTTGGCGATGTTCATGACGGAGGCCGAGGGCGCGCGGGGAATGAAGGTCTCGCCGGCGCTGCGCGGCGCGCAATGCCGCGAACACCGTGTCCACCGCCTGGTCGAGGCGACAGCAGGAAGCGCGTCATCTTCGGGTACGGTGACGGTAACCGGGCCGCCGTTGCGGATCTGGTCGTGGAACAGCGGGATCACCGAGCCGCGCGAGGCGAGCACGTTGCCGTAGCGCACGCAGATGAAGCGGGTCTTCGGGTTGAGGACGTTGGCGGCGACGAGGATGCGCTCCTGCAGCGACTTGGTCATGCCCATCACGTTGACCGGCTTGCACGCCTTGTCGGTGCTGATGCCGACGACGGTCTCGACCGGGTAGCCGTTCTCCTCGATCGCCCGCACGATGTTGGCCGCGCCGATGCAGTTGGTGAGGATCGCCTGCGCCGGGAAAGTACTCGCAGGTGGGCACCTGCTTCAGCGCGGCGGCGTTCACGACGATGTCGGCATCCTTCAGCGCCGAGCAGACGTCGCCATAGTCGCGCACGTCGCCGATGCGGAACTCGAGCACGTTGCGGAAGTTGTTGAAGATCACCTCGTCGGTGGTCACCGTGCGGTGCAGGTACGACATGCGCATGTCGTGCTGCTTCGCCTCGTCGCGCGAGAACACGATCACCTTCTTCGGCGTGCCGAGCTCGCCCGACGAGCACGCGGTGCACGAACGTCTTGCCCATCGAGCCGGTGCCGCCGGTGACCAGGATGCGCTTGCCCTTGAATATCATGTCCTGACTGCTCCGATGTCGGCGGCAATCTCGTCCAGCATCACATCCCAATCCGGCGGCGCATAGCCGAAGGCCGTACTGGAACCGGCGTCGCATCCAGGCTCCGGTCGCACACGATCTCGTCGTCCGGGACGATCCGGATGTCCAGCGCGAGCCTGCGATTCAGCCGCGTCAGAAGGTCGAACTTGCTGATCGGCGCGCTGGCAACGTGGTAGATGCCGCTCGCTTGGGGATGTTCGGTTAGCAGCTGCCCGATGATCCGGGCGAGCTCAAGCGTGCTGAATCCCGAGAAGATCACCCTGCGGTAGCCTCTTATCATCTTTCCGCGCTGGGACAGGAACCATTCCAGAAGCCCGCTCTTGCGCTGAAGCTCCGTGCCGATCATCGACGTGCGCAGGGTAAGTGCCCGCGGGCGCTCCACTTCGCCCATGAGCTTGGAGAATCCGTAAACGTCCTGCGGATCGGGGCGGTCCGTTTCAGCGTAGTTTCCCTTGGCGCCCGAGAAAACGCAATCGGTGCTGAGATGAATGAGCCGAGCGCCCTGAGCCTCGCAAAGGCGTGCGAGCACGTGCGGAAAGAGCGCATTGACCTCGAATGACAGAACGTCGTTCTTGGCGTCGGGGTGCTGCTTCACGATGCCCACCGCGTTGACGACCGCGTCGGGCCTGAATTCCGCGACGACCGCGCGCACCGCAGGCGGGCTCCCGCACGTCCACCGCATCGAAGGCATTGCCGCGATCGAACAGCCCGAAGTCCCGGTAGGCCTCGAGCGGCTGCCGCAGCGTGACGCGCGTCTCGTGACCCGCGGAAAGATGCCGCAGCAGGCGGTGCCCCAGCATTCCGTCCCCGCCAAAGATCAGGATACGCATCAGCGCTCCGGCGCCACCTCGCGAAACCACTGTTCGAGACGGCTGACGAGCACGGAGCGCTCGAATTCCCGCTCGAAATACGCGCGCCCGCGGCGTCCCATCGATTCGCGCTCGGGCGCCGGCAGGCGGTATAACCTCGATACGGCATCCGCAAGCGCCGCCGCGCTGCCGGCGCTGCACGGCAATACCTGCGCCGGACTCCTCGATGACCCGTGCGCCTTCGCCGTTGAGCGCTGCAACGATCGGCCGCGCGCAGGCGAGGTACGATTGAATCTTGGTCGGAATGGTGAGCGAAAAAATGGGCTCGTTTCTCAATGTGACGAGCAGGATGTCCGCCAGGGCGAAAAAACGCGGCATGGATTCTACCGGATGTCTGCCGAGGAGACGCACGGTGCCGCGCAGCTCCCTGCGGGCAATCTCCTGCGCGACCCAACCGTACAGGCGTCCCTCGCCGATGATGACCCATTGAATGTCCCGCTCTGCCTTCAGCTTCTCGGCGGCGGCGAGAATGGTCTCGAAATCCTGTGCCGCGCCGATGTTGCCCGCGAAGACGACGCGAAAGCCCTGCGGCATCATCTCGCGCTCGGGCGCTTGCGCCTCGACGGTGACCGGGCGGTACAGCTCCTCCGCCGTATTGGGGTAGTAGCGGATTTTCTCCGCCGGCACGCCCTGCGCCTGGACGTAGGGTGCGAACGCCCGCGATTGAATGAGGACGAGGTCGCAGTGGCGGTAGATGAAGCGCACCAGGCGGTCCACCAGAGCGAGCATCCATCGCGCGCGCACGACGCCCGTCGCAGAGAGGGTTTCTGGCCAGAGATCCTGCGCCCAGAACAGTATCGGGGCACGTTTGACCCACTTCAAGACCAGCGCAGGCAAGCCGACCGTGACGGGCGACGGTTCGTAGACCAGGATGGCGTCGAAAGCTCCCCGGCAGCGCAGCGGAGCCATCAACGACCCGAGCACGGCGAAGGACAAGTAATTCAGCGCCAGCCGCGGCCTCCCACCCTTGCCGCGCGGAAGGAGCGGGACGCGAATGACGCGCACCCCCTGGTAGTCCTCGCTCACGCGCCCGAAAAAGCCATAACCGGGGAAAAATCGCCCACCGGGATAATTCGGCTTGCCCGTAAACACAGTGACTGTGTGCCCGCGTCCGCGTAGCGCCAACACGAGGTCATTGATGCGGAATTCCTCGGGCCAGAAGTACTGGCTCACGACCAACAGGTTCATGCGAACCGATCAGTTGGTTTGGGGGCGGGTTCTTCGGGAGCATCCAGGCGCGCGAGCAGTAGTCCCCATATGAAGAATCCGACGATACCCGGATACGGTTGCCGCAAGCCCACCTTGAGCATGCTCTCGACAAGCAACAGGTAGGCGGATGTAACCACGGTGCCCAGCAGAACCGGGTTGTCAATCAGCTCGGAGCGCCGCGCCCAGACCACTCGCGCCGTCATGAACAACAGAGCTGCGATCGGCACCAGCGCAAGAGCACCGAAGTTGTACAGTCCATCGAGCCAATAATTGTACGCGCTGGGATGCTGGCTACGGTCGGGTGGCGATGCATGGCCAAGCAGAAACGAGGATGGCGATTCGATCACGCCTGCGGCATAGAAGCGCCATTGGGCCGCCCGCTGGGCGAACCCGGCGGCGACAACGGCAGCCACATCGCCAGGGGGATCGATGTTCTGCGTGTGCCCGGGCTTGAACGGTAGGTTGGAGAGCGCCAAGAATCCGAATGCCGAGCTCGCTGTCAGCGCCACGAGAACGACCGCAACCGCCGACCGTGCAGCCCGCTGCACACGCGATTGTGCGAACGCAAAGATCCCGAGGCCCACCATGAGTGAAGCACAGGCAACCAACGATCGCGACGCAACGGCGTGAATCGCGAGCAGCGTCGGCAACGCGACTAACGCCGGGCGCGTCCAGCCGGTGCCGGGCCATAGGGCGAAAATTGCCATCAATCCCGTTGCCACCAACACCATCGGAAGATACTGGACGTGCTGATAGATGCTGAAGACAAATAACGACGGCGTTAGAAACGGATACCCTTGCGCCCACGTGGAAAGGAGGTGCATGGGCACGATCAGCGCCAGCACCACGAGAGCCGATCGCTCGAAAACCGGTGTATCGGCGCTCCTTCCGTACATCTCGCCCAGAACCAGAGCGAACATCGGCAGAAGGTATTGCGCGAGGAGGATCAGTTTCGCTTCCTGCTGCTCCTGGTCACCGTGCGCGACCGTCAGGGCCGTGAAAACGAAGAGGAGGGCCGAAAAGAAAAGCACGGTCAAGGATCGCCTCGCCGCGGCATAGTTCGCGAGGATCGCGATGCCGGCAAACAGTGCTACAACCGAGACCGGAAGCGGCAGACGCAAAAGTGCTCCACCCGTCTCAAAGAAAAACGCCGGGTCGCGAAACAGCCCGCCGCCCAGCTGAAAAAAGACCGGAAGCACCAGCAGGGATCCCAGCACCGACAGCGTCGCGGTGCGGTGACGCGAGAACCACTCCCACTGGTGTCCTGCTCCAAAGAGAAACAGCAAGCTCAGGCACGCGCTCAATGCATACATGCCCACGAGCGAGCGGGGCCCCAGCACATAGAATACAAATGGAACACTGGTCGCGATCAGGACGTTTGCCAGCAGGTCCGGGCCAAAGACATCGCTCCCGCCCGCGCGCTGAATCAGTGAAGTGCGCAACGAAACCGCCAGGGCCATGACTGCCCCGCCGGCAATCGAAAAGCCAACCGCCAGCCAGAAGGTCATCGATCGTGCAGCAGCCGTCACCCCTACTGGCCAGACGATGGTCGCGGCAACGATGGCAATGCCGAGCAGCATTAGCAGGGCCGGGACGGCGAGTAGCTTCCGCGGCAGTCCGGCCGGTCCGTAGCGCCGGGCTAGCGAGGGCGCGAGCGCCTGGCCGTAAATCGTTGGAACAATTCCCCCGAGCGCAAAGGCGGTAAAGAGCTCGCCTGCAAACGATTTGCCCGCGAGCAATGCGATCGACAGGCGGAAGATGTAGACGCTCGTGCCAATGATCGCGGTCGAGCCGAAGTGAGGAAGGAGGGATCGCCAGCCCTCAGCCGTGCGATGCAGGCGAGCGGACAGCCCGGCATTTCTGAATGCCAGCAGGGGAATCAATGCCCACGGAATCGCGGCCAGGGACGCGTCGACACCCGCGAATAGAGGAAGCGCTGTACACAGGGCAAATCCCGCAAGCTCCGCGAAGATGCTGCGCAACGCGTACTGCGCCTGTCCGTGACGTTCGTGCTGCGCCAATGAGATCTCGCCCACCCATTCCGACACCCGCCGCACAATGAGCACCACTGCCATCGAAGCAGTGGCTCCACCGATTCCGGCACTGAGAAAGTACGCCGCCAACGACATCGGAACAATCAGCAGCACGCGGGTCCGCAGTATGCTCTCCGCGATCGATTCCCCGGCGTCCGCAAGTATGAGATTGCGCGCGTTGGCGGAGAACGAGTAGAAGAGCGCGAGCGTCGCGCCCTGAATGATGCCGATCTCCGCCGCAAGCTCGACCGCTCCTGCGAGTCCGTACGTAAGGAGCAGCGCCGTCATCGAGAACGAGTTGAACAACGCGGCGACCGGAAATGCGAAGAGAGGATTTCTCAGGCTCAAGGGCGGACGGTCGGTAATAGCGGGAGCGGGTCGGCTGGAAATCGGAGTGCGTCACAAGCGCAAGGACCTTGCCTGAAGCGTTTTCGCGATCCAATCGGCGTAATAGATGATGAACAGATTCAGAACGAGTGTCCCGAACAGCAAATAGGACTGCGCGGGCACGTAGCCAAAGCTCGCGTAGCGGTATGCGATCACCTGAGCCAGGAGCGCGCACAGAACTAGATTGCCCCCGCCCAGCCTGAATGCGGCGAACTCCAGAGCCGCGGCGAATGCCCCCAGGAGGATCATGCATCCGAACAGGAGGAAGTACGAGCCGGGATAGAAAAAGAACGCAATGATGCCGGGGAGCGAGACGAAATGGTGCTGGCTCATGTTGAGGCCGGCGTAGGGGGAATCGATCAGGTTCAAGTCGTAGAAACTTGTGGTGTGCTCGGAGTACTTCTCGCTCCAAGCCTCGCGCCAGAGATCCCATCCGAGCCTTGGGGAGCTTGAAACCGCCATGACGCCTTCGATGCCCACCCACCGGTCAACGAACAAAGCGTTTGTCATGCCCTTTGCGTCGTTGTGCGCCTCGCTCGGCAAGATTTTCGCGACATAAATTGACTCACTCCGGAGGACATTTACGGTGTACACCGATGCTGCAAAAAGAGCGGCAAACGCGAGCCCAGAGGTCAGAACAAACGTGAGACTCAGTTTCGCCTTGTGCGCGCGGAGGGATGCAAACGCGCCGTAGAACAAGGCGCCAACGTTTAGGATCATGCCTCGACTCAACAACGATACGTTGGACAGGAATCCTTCGATCAAGGCGGGGGCAGCGGCCATCCAGGTCGCATTCCGGGCGATCTCGATCTCGAAGCGAATGATCAGCGCCGAGACGGACGCCAGTCCGAATTGCAGCAGCCACTTGTAGACACCGTTCAAGCCAAAGGGCAATACCGTCTGCGTGACCATCCCCCGCTGATAGATCCCCAGGAAAGCGTTGGTGGCGGCCACGAATGCGGTCACGGACAGAAAAACGAGCACGACAGCCTTCCGGTGCCGCCGGTAGAAGCTCAGCAGTCCGCTTTGGGCAAGCTCCCGCGGACCGTCGGGGTGGCTGAAGAAACGCTCCCGCAGGAAGCTCGCGGCGAGCAGTCCCGCCATGCCGCACGAGGAAACCAGCAGCGCTCGGTCATACGCAGCCCCCGACCCGTCAAAGCTGCCCAGCATGTCGAAAACCACACCCTTTGCGAAGACGATGCGAACCGATAGCTTCAGCCAGAACCCGAGCCAGAGGAAGACGCCGATGAACGCGTCGAAGAAGATCGCTTTCTTCCTGAAACCGAGAAATAGCAATGCATTGCAGACAATTGTGAACAACAGATAGACGAAGCCCTGCCCTGCATACCTGGGGTAGACCGCGGCCGTCAGGGCGATGATCGCGACCGCAAGCGCCGCAAGCAATAGCCTGAATTGCACGTCTATCTCGTCGCCTTCGTGGATCGGTCGGTGGCGACCGTGCGGAGATAGATCTCGAGCAAGCGTGCCGCGTTCCTCCCGCGCTCGAAGTTCGCGCGCGCCAGCCGGTACGCGGCCTCGCCCATGCGAGCAGTCTCGGCCCGGTTGCGGCAGAAGTGTGAGACCGCATCGGCGATCGCCTGCGGATTACCCGGCTCGATGCACAAGCCCGTTTCGCGATCGATCATCGTGTCCGGCTGCGGGTCCCGCACCGCAACGATACTCGGAACCCTCCAGAATGCAGCCTCGATGACCGGCCGGCCCACGGCATCGAGGTGGGACGGAAAGCACAGCACGTCAATATTACGATAGATCTGATCGATGTCGGGCGTGAATCCGAGGAGATGGACGCTGTCATTCAGTCCGTGCTCTTCCACGTGGCGCTGGACATCCTCGCCGGCATCGTGAGTGAAGCCGGCCGCTCTGAGCAGGCGGCTCACCAAACTGAGTTCGCGGCCACCTCTGATGCCCACCATGAGGAATTCGACCGGCAGGCCTCGCTCACGGCAGAGGCGTGCTGCCTCGACGAATTCGCGGACGCCCTTGAATGCCAGGGCGCTGCCCACCATTGCCACCCGCAGAATTCCTGGACGACGAGGTGGGAGCGGAAGGTGCGCTGCGGGTCCGTAGTTTCCGCCCGGTCTGGGAGAGCATGCATTGTGTACCACTTCGGCTGCAACTCCCGGCGGCAGGCTCCTGCGTACCGTCTCGTCAATCGCGATGACGGCGTCCGCGTAGCGTCTCAGGGTACGGGCGATGAAGCGGCTGCGCAGCCGGCCGCGCCGCATCTCTTGCACCGAGCGCACGTGCACGATTACCGGGCACCGGAACAGCATCTTCCCGAGGATCACCGCGGCCAGGGCCACCACCTCGTTCACGTGGATGATATCGATTTCCTTCCAGCGCATCCGCGCGCGCAGCAGGGCAAGCAGGGTGAACGGCAGATACAGCACTTCGCGCATCAACACCAGCCAGCGTCTGCCGCGATAGTAGTTGAACTGCGTATGATCAAACTGAGCGATTCCGCGCGCCGTGATCACGTCGACTCCGCGGCCGGCGAAAAGCCGCGCCACACTGCCGCTCTGCGTGACGAGACGCGGTACCACGCTCCGGGGCGGGAAACCTTCAATCAGCTCGAGCAAGCTGCGCGAGGCACCGCCAAATGCGCCGGCATGGTGGATGTATAGCACGGAAAGCGTCGGGCGCGCCTGACCGTTCGGCAGCATTCCATCAGCCCATCATGACCAGGTTTTTCGCCTTCCGCGCAAGCCCAAAGAAGCCGTAACGGTTGGGATAATCCAGAAAGTACTTCCTCGGCAGCGACATGATTTCCTCGAAGCGCGCCTCGTCGATCCCGAGCTTCTTGATCACATAGGTCCTGTCCTCCTCCGCCATGGCCTGCCCGTAGTCCTCGCGCGACATCGCTTCTACTGCCTGCTGGCGGGTCCACTGGCCAGACCAGACGAGATTGGAGAAATGCGCCTTGCGCTTGTCGATGTCGAACTTGCGCGGGAGGACGTAGGCCTGGAAGAAGCGGGTATAGATCGACTCGTAATGCTTGCCGCCGTAGTATCTCCAGCCGAGCTCTTTCTCGATCGTCTGCATCGCCGCGGTCTTGTTGTAGTCCAGGTAATTCAGGATCGGGACCAGGCGGATTCTCCTGATCAAGGCGTAGTAGGCGAGCTTGAACAGGCCGAAGTGCGGATAGCTTTTCGCGTTTCGTGGCCCGAACCGTTTCTGGACAGCGGCGATGTATTTCCAGTCGAAATAGCCGTATCCCCACTTGAGCGGAAGCACCGCCTCCGTTGCCACGTTGGTGCCAAGCAGCACGTATCGCAAGCCGTGCTTGGCGGCAACCTGATAGAGTATCGCCAGTATCGCGTGATCGGTCGGAACCTCACCATCCGGGGTCGACGCCCTGAGGAAGGCGAGCTGGAGATCCCGAAACTCTTCCCAGTCGATCACGTAAGTGAAGAGGTCGATTCCCAGAACCTCGAGAGTCTTCTTGATGTTGTCCACCGCAAGCTCGGAGTCCCACCCGTTGTCCAGGTGCACGGCGAGCGGACGGAGTCCGAGGCGCTTGACGACGTGCGCGACGTAAGTGCTGTCCACGCCACCGCTCACCCCGATGATGCAGTCGTAAGCTCTGCGCTGGCCCTGTTCCTTGATCGCGGCGACTAAGGCATCGAGGCGTCTCCTCGCCTCGTCGCCCGACAGCAGGCGGGTCTTGGCGAGCTCGTCGTACCGGTGACAGTGGTTGCAGACTCCGCGGTCATCGAACTCGATATCGGGGTCGGTTGTATCCATCACACATCGCGCGCAGACCTGGAACGGTCGGTCTGCGCCGCCGCTTTTCGCTTCAGGCACCAGCACCGTCCCGCCTCGTTGCTTCGTCGAATATTGCCTCCAGCTCGCGCCGGGAGGGGTAATTAATCAGTACGGCGCGATGCTTGCCGTGAAACACGAACATGCTTCCGGCCGCAACCGCGGAGGCACCGCCCTGCTTGACGGCCGCGGCGAGGTCCACGAGCGTCCCAGCGCCGCCGCAGGCGATCACCGGTATGCTTACGGCCCGCGAGACCGCGCGTATGAGGTCGAGGTCATAGCCCTGCATGGCGCCGTCGCGGTCGATAGAGTTGAGAAAGATCTCGCCGGCCCCCGCGTTCTCCATGTCGCATGCGAACCTCACGGGATCAAGCCCGGTGCCGTGCCGCCCGGAGCGTGTCCGGACCTCGAATCCGCCCAGCCACTTCTTCTTCACGTCCACGGAGACGATCACGCTCTGGCTTCCGAACTTCGCTGCGGCATCCCTCACGAACGTTGGCCGCGCCGCAGCCTCGCTGTTGATCACGACCTTTTCCACACCCAGCGAGAATATGCTCTGCAGGTGCTCCAGCGACCGAATACCGCCCCCGTAAGCGAGGGGCATGAAGCACTCGCTCGCCAGCTCGGATATGAGGCGCAGGTTGGGCGATCGCCGCTCTATCGTTGCGGCGATGTCCAGTACCACCAGCTCGTCGACCTCTTTTTCGTTGAATATGCGCACGGCATTGATCGGATCGCCCACATAGCGAGGATCGCGGAACCCGATGGTCTTTACCAGTCTTTGACCTTGGACAAGCAGGCACGGGATTACGCGTGTTTGCAGCATTCGGGACGGGATTAAAATAAGTTTACTTCAAGTATCGCAGGATCATTGATCGCGGGAGCCATGCGTTATCTGAAAAACCGAGTATTGCACGAGCTGCGGCGCTTCCGCGCGCAGTACCAGTTCCGCGGGTCGGAATTCAGCGTGGACATCCCGCTGGGGGCGGTTCGACGAATTCTGTCCAGGAATGGACTGGGGTTCGACGGCCAGGGCAATCCCTCGTGGTGGTATGCGTCGCTGGACTGCAGGCGAAACGAAGCCGATGACCTCACCCGGGCGGCACTGAAATACGTCGCGGAAAACGTGCCCGGGAACACCCGAATTCTCGGCACTGGCTGCGGAACCGGCTGGATGCTGTTCTGGATCGCGCAGAAGGGATTCAGCAATATCGAGGGCTTCGACTACCTGCCAAACGTCGTGCAGTCAGCAAAGGAGATCGCCGCGCTGGCCAATATCCCGGCGAAACTCTGGCAGGACGATGGTTTTCATCCGAGGCTCGAGGGCGAGTATGGCCTGATTCTCGTGCTGCACTGGCTCTATTCGGCCTGGATGGGCAATTATGGCAACGCGCCACGCGGGTCCGAGGACCGGGAGGCCTTGCTCTCCGCTTTTCTGGCCCAGTATTCGGGGCATATCGAGAGCAAGGGCCTGATCATGCTCGAGCTCGTGGACGCCATCTCCGACTTCCGTGAGCCTCCGATCGCCACCTACCCCATCCGGCACACGGCGGAGCAAGTTGCCCGCTGCGCTGCACCCTTCGGGCTTGCGGTGGAGCGCAAGATGTTCAACAGCAATTACGGGCATCTGCCGCGAATGCTGTATCTGCTGCGCAAGTCATAGGTAGCCGAGCCCTGGCGGCGCGCCGGCAATCAGAAATATTCCACGAAGTTCCTGAAGAGCGTCACGCCGAACTTGTGGCTCTTCTCGGGGTGAAACTGCACGCCCATGAGCTTCCCTCTCTGAAAGGCTGCGGTGAAATCGCCGCCGTAGGATGCCGTCGCCAGCACGTCGCCCGCGTCGTCGCACGCGACGTAGTAGGAATGCACGAAATAGAATCGAGGGGGCTCCGTAAAACGGTCAAAGAGCGGGCTCTGTTTCCATGTTTTCACCGTGTTCCAGCCCATGT
This sequence comes from uncultured beta proteobacterium, assembly GCA_963699525.1. Classification (GTDB taxonomy): domain Bacteria; phylum Pseudomonadota; class Gammaproteobacteria; order Burkholderiales; family SG8-41; genus SG8-41. The sequence goes on from CAVOUI010000008.1 coordinate 16,259, forward strand.
GCGGCACCTTGAGCTGCGCCTGTTCTGGCGCGAAGCGAAAGCGCTTCACGTCGCCGGCGATCCAGCCGAGCCCGGACGATTCGCCTTCTTCGCTCCTGCGGGCCATGAGCTGCATTCCCAAGCAGATACCGAGCGTCGGCACGCGATCGCGCAACACCCGGCGATCGAGTGTCTCGCGCAGCCCCAGGCCGACGATGTTCTTCATCCCTTCGTCAAATGCACCGACTCCAGGCAGGATGAGCTTCGTCGCATCGCCGACGACGCCGGTGTCCCCCGAGACGACCGCGTCGGCCCCAACCTTCCGCAGAATATTGACAATCGAGCCCAGATTGCCCATTCGATAGTCGACGATCACGATCATGGGGTGTCTAGGCCGCCGTCCGGGGTTGCCGCAGCCAGGGCATCGGGACCAGGCGGGACGCGGCATACCAAGTCAGGCAGAAATACAGCGCTGCCGAGACGAGCGTTGCGGTCGCCACGCCCGTGGTTCCCTGCGACATCGCGAGCGTGATGGTTAATGCCAGCTGGACGACCGCTGCGGCAATCGTTAGTAGCGACAGCAGCGCCGTGCGCTTGGCGTAAATGAAGTAGTTACCTACCAGGTAATACATGCCGTTCAGCGCGGCGGCCGGGCACAGGATCGGCAGCAGGTCGGCGGCCGCCGAGTACCTGCTCTCCCGCGAGGATTCTCACCAGGACCGGGCCGGAAACGACTAGGACGACCGCCGCCGCGGCGTAGGTCCCGAACATCGCGTAGGTGGCGGCGACGACCCGTCTTCTTGCAGCTTCGTCGCCGCGGGAAAGATGACCGAAGAGCCATGGAGCCCACGCCTGGTTCACCGCACCGCCGAATAGTACAAGGACACTGGATATCTGGAGCGCCACAAAGTACATGCCGGTCTCTCCCGTGCCGACGGCGCCCGCCAGGATCAATCGGTCCATGGTGGCCATCGCTACACCCGCCAGCGTGTGCGGCACGAGGGGCAGCCCGAAGCGCAGCGCGTCCCGGAAGTGATCCCGGGTGAAGCGCAGGGTGAGGAGGCCGTTCCGCGCGACCAGTACGAGTCCGGTTGCACCCAGGGTCGCAGCCGCGATGGACTGAGCTACAGCGTAGCCCTCCCACCCCATCCCCGCCCACGCGACCAGCACGAGCGTCAAGCCGATGATGAGCGTCGAGCTGGTTACTTGCCACGCCCCGTAGCGTAAGGCGAGACCTTGCACTTGCCACACCGTCAGCGTCAGGGCGAGCGCAAACTTGCCAGCGGCGGCGACGACGACCGTCCACTGCCACTGGCGCGTGACCCCCGTTGCCTCGGCGATCGCATCGGATGCCAGCAGAAATACGATCGCCGTGGCAATGGCGCTCGCGGCCATGACACCGACGCTCGCTCCAACCGAGGCGCGAAACGTGTCCCGGTCGGCGCGGAAATATTGCACGCTCGCCAGGCCGTGCGTGTTCAGTCCCACGACGACGGATACCAGGCCAATGAGCGATGCGAGAGTCGCGACGACTCCCGTATTGCTCCGGCTGGAGCAGGCGGGTCAGCACCGGCATGAGAAGAAACAAGATCAGCGCGTTGAGCGCCGCGGAGCCGACGTAGATGCTGGAGCCTCTGAACAGCGCCGAGCTACGGAAATGGCTCAGCCATGACATTTCGAGATTAGGACAGGGTAGAGTGAATCATGGACGGCTGGCTCATGGTCACGCGAACATCTTTCATGGGCCAGTCTTGGCTCTTTACATGATATTCTGCAAGATGCCGTCGTGGACATTGAAGTGGGCTTCCCCTGGTAGTACGGACACTTCTGTTGGGTAAGATGATGAGACAGGAGGTGTCGGATGGCAACAACGAGAAGGCGGTTTACGGCGGAGTTCAAACGCGAAGCTGTGCGGCTGATGCAGCAGCCTGAAGTGTCGCGGGTGCAGGTGGCGTGGGAGTTGAACTTACACCTGAGCCTGCTGCGCAAATGGGAGGTGCAATTTGCCTCGGGTCGGTGGGAAGCGAACCCCGGGGTGGCGCTGAAATCGGAGCAAGCGCAGGAGCTGAAGCGGCTGCGCCGGGAGTTGAGACGGGTGACGATGGAGCGCGACATTTTAGAAAAGGCGGTGGGCTACTTCGCGAAGGAACCCTCGTGAGGTATAGCTTTATGCTTTGGCATCAGCGCATCTGACCGGTGCGAGCGATGTGCGGTATCGCACGGCGGGATCGTAGCCGGATCGAATTTCCTATTGTTCTGATTGCCCATCGCCTGACCACGATCCAGCGATGTGATCGAGTCATTGAACTGGATCGCGGAAGGTTGGTGGCGGAAGGATCCTACAATCAACTATTGCGCGACAGTCAGAGCTTCCGTACGATGGCGACTAGTTTCATGTGAGGGGCCGTCGTCACCCGATACACGGCCAGGACTGACGTCGGAGAGCATGGCTGGTTGCGATCTTGGCCAACGTCCCAGGTACGCCCGTGATCTTGTAAGGGGCCACCACGGATGAGGGGAACTGAATTTCTAAATCTGTATGTCTACAGCGATAGCTTGGCGTTCAGAAGGAACGGGCAGTCTCAGGACCTGAGCTTCACGTACCCGTTCATACTAAAGGGACTCGTCGAGACGAACCTGGGTGTCAGAGCCAATCTCGTTCTGAGAGGCGGCGGCGGCATAGACATCAAGCGGGTCAGGGAAACAGTCAGACGGGACTCGGGATACTTCGGCGGTGACGATCAAGCGGTGAATATTGCGGTCCTTCAATTTGGGATCGTCGATTGCGCACCTCGCCCGATAACCTACCTGCTTTCGCCGCTTCTGAACAGGTTGCCCGTCATCGGACCGAGGATCCTCGCAGAATTGGTTCGGCACAGAACGGGGTTGCAGAACCTGTGCAGCTATACCGTGACATCGAGACGCACATTCAAGAAGGAATACGCCTCAATCGTGAATATTTGTCACAGCGTTGGGATGAGGACCCTCTCCGTGGGGCTACCCCTCCCCCCGCTTTCGATCGAACATAGGAGCCCGGGATTCAGACACAACGCAAGCCTTTATAACGATTTTATTCGCGATGTCACTCCGGACAGTTTTTGCGATATCGAGCAATATATGACCGAATCGTTGCGAGAATCTCTTCTATTGTCCGATGGCCACCATCTGAGCGAAGAAGGCCATCGGTTTTATGCCGAAAAGTTGTTCGGGCAGTTGAAGAAACTTGTCTAGTCTGCAAGGTAACTGGACAAAGTAACCGTGAAAACTGCGATTTCCTCCCAGCCGGCGTCACCCTGTCCTCGCCGGGTGAGGCGCCGGCCACCGAATTTGCGGCGCTCGCGAAAGGCGCCTGGGCGCGGTTGATCCGCAAGGTCTACGAGGCCGATCCGCTGGAGTGCTCCCAGTGCAATGGGCCGATGCGGGTCATCGCCTTGATCGAGGATCCGGGAGTCATCCGGCGCATCCTTGAGCACCTCGGATTGTGGGCGCCGCTCGCCACCGAGCGCAGTCCGCCGCTCGGTGCCGCAAGCTGGCCCCGGCATGCCAGCCTGCCACTGAACTATCACCCGGTTCCCGACATCGCCTAAGAAACTTCTTGAAACCCCCGAGGCGCGAGACAGCGCTTGCCGCGCGCTGGCGGTAGGAATAGATTGCTCGGTAATTCGACCGCTGATCCCGCTCATGACCCACGCGGGACTCGCGGTCGTCTGCCGGGGAGGAGGACGCCAGCGTGAACATAAGACCCGTTATGCGTATTGCGGCAGCTTTTCCGCCCCCGCTCCCCGCGCTTCGGCTCGGCACGGCGGGATCGTGGCCGGATTGAATTTCCTATTGTCTTACGCAGACAACCTACTGCGGGAAATTCACCTCGTCGGTACAGCAGGGCATGGTTTTCGGCGTGCAGTTTCACCCGGAGAAAAGCCAGAAAGCGGGCTTCCAGCTTCTCCGCAACCTCTTGGCGCTTTAGCGAATCGGGGAGAGAGCTCTTGAGGCCGAAAGGGATGCGGCGATGAGCGGCGTAAGTTCGGCGGTCGTCGTCGGATACGGATCCATCGGCCGGTATCATGCTCGACTGCTTTCGGCACGGCACGAACGACTCGCAATCGTCGACACGAACCCGGAGAGCCTCGAGCGCGCTCGAGCGGACGTCCCCACTTCGTTGACTTGCGGCTCCCTACCCGAGCTGGATGGACGGGATTGGAGTTGGGATACCACGCTCGCCGTCATTTCCACGTGGGGGCCGAGCCATGCCGCCCTCTTTGCCGAGATCGCTCAGCGAGGAGCCCGCCACGTCGTGTGCGAAAAGCCTCTGGCACACTCGGTCGCTGCCGCCGCGCGCATGGTGGATCTCGCCCGGACGAAGGGAATCACGCTGGGCGTGCATCATCACCGGCGCTATTCCGGCTTGGCTGCCGGCTTGGTTCAGCACGCGGGAAGGCTTGAGCTCGGCCCTCCTTGCGGCATCCTGGTGCAAGGCGGCGCACGATGCCTGGTGACCAACGGAATTCACTACGTCGACTTCGCGAGCGAGCTTTTCAATCACGCGCCGGTCTCCGCTTCTGGCACGGCCTCCGGAGCCTCGATCAATCCCCGCTCTCCGACATTGATGTTTTACGGCGGTACCGCCACATGGTCGTTCGGAGAGGATCGCGAGCTCACGGTCTTCTTCACGAACTTGGCCAGTCTCGGGGAGCGCGTGTTCGTCTTCTATCGAAACGCGCTCGCGGAGCTGCTGCCCTGGGAGGATTTCGACGTAAAGATCACCCGCCGCCCCGCGGCGGACGTCGCGAAATTTCCGGCGGTGACCCGTGCGGGTCTCGCCACCGAAGTGGCCTACGAAGGCCCGGTACCGGGAGCTTTGCGCGGCGACGAGCCGACTCTTCGCCTCTACGACGCCGTCGCATCCGGAGACGAACGCCTCTTTCCCACTGCGCTGGCCGCCCAGGCCGTGGGGGCCTGCATCGGGGCGCTCGAGGCCGGACGCATCGGTCGCATCGTCCAGCTCCCGATCGACCCGGACAGCGAACTCGGCCGCACCGAATGGCCCATCTCGTGAGACGAACCAGAGAATCGCCGCGAGCACTCCTGGTCGGCTGCGGGAACATCGCGGAGTTCCACGTCAAAGCGCTGCGCGAAGCTGGATTCGATGTCTCGACCGTCGCATCTCGGCGCGGATCCGTCCGCCTCGAGGATTTCGCACGCCGGCACTCGATCCCGCGTACGTTGGAAGGGCTCGACGACCTGCGACGCGCCTGGAAGGAGCACGATGCGGCGGTGATCGCCGCAACTACCGAAGCCACGCCGGAGATCCTGACGTCGGCGCTTCGGGACGGTGGCCGCCCGGTGCTGGTCGAAAAGCCGATCTCCCTTTGCTCCGCAGATCTGCGACCGTTCCTCGGTGGCACGTCTCATGTACTCGTCGCTTACAACCGACGCTTTTACCGGCCGGTTGCCGAGGCGAGAAAAGAAGCTGCGGCAGGAGGCCCGCTGGTTGCCACGCTTTTCCTTCCTGAATCCGTGCGCATCCCCGCGTCCGTACAAAGTGCGCCCGACTACCTGCGCCCCTTTTTCGAGAATAGCGTCCATGGACTCGACATGGCGCGGTTCGTCTTCGGCCCCCTACACATCCGGCACGTGGAGCGACTCCAGGACCAGACCGGTGTGCTCTCCGGATTCGCGGCGGTGCTCGTTTCGGCGCGCGGCGATGTCGTGCAGGTGACTGCCAACTTCGCCGCGCCCTCGAACTTCAGCCTGACGCTCGATCGCCCGGGGCGCCGGTACGAGCTGCGGCCTTTCGAGAAAGCCACGATCTTCTCCGGCATGGAGGTCGTCGAGCCCACGCCCGAGTCCCCAATCCGGGTATACCGTCCCAAGGTCCTGTCGGCGGTCGGGCTGGATCCGGTGGACCACGCCTTCAAGCCCGGTTTCGTGAGCCAGGCGAAGGCTCTCGCCGCGCTGGTACGCGGTGAGGATCCCAGACCTGCGGCAACGCTCGAGGATGCGTACGAGGCGCTCGTGCTCGCCGAAGGGCTCGCTGGGCAAACGTTTCCGCGGGCGGCATAGCCACCCTCGAACCGGACGCGTCTACTTCGCCCCGTTCGACCGGCATGCAAAGCGCTCTTCGAGCAGTTTTATGTCGCTCCGCAATATTTTGGTTAGGTCGCGAAATCGGGGGTGAAGGTCGCACGGCGCAAATCGACGCCTTCGAGAAAGCGCTTGATAAATTTCGGCTCGATTTGCGCCGATACCCGACACGCCTGCTCAAGACGTCATCCGGGATCAGTCGCGCGCAAATTCTATGGCCCTCTTTGCTCGAAGGCGTGATTGGTCAAGAAGTGACGGAATCTATCCTTCCAGTTATCCGCCCATAGTTCCCGGCGCGGCGAACTAGCTCGCTGACCTGCCGCAAGCAAGACCGCAAGATCGTCGAATTGCTTGGAAAAGGGGAATATGCTCTCCGGCATCAATTTTCGGGTAAGCGGCGTATCGATCAGTACGACCGGACACTCGAATTCCAGCGCTTCAAACATCGCTGTTGATATATCTCCGACGACGAGAATGCTCTTGGCAAAGCTGGTATAGGGATCCGATTCAAGATCAAGCCGCCAGTCGTTACGGCTCGTGATCTCACCGTATCTTTGCAGTGCGGTAGCCCTTTCACCGGGATGTGGACGGAATACCAGGCTGTATCGATTACCAGCCGCGCTGCCCAGTTCCACCAGGACGCTTCGATACAGCCGGATGTCCAGGCCCGACGAGACAAATAGGACCTGACTCCGCTTTACGGACGCCTGCTTTAGTGTCCGGCAGCGTTCCGTCAGATCCGGAAATCCGATTACGTGCGACTTGATCGGAAGCCGTAAGTGGCGGATCCAATACTCACCCCATGCAAGAAAGTGCTGGGGCAGATACTGCGCCCATCTCGGATCATGCAACGGAGGCGAAAGCCGGTAGGCAGGATGCTGTGCGTACGTATACCCGTGCTGGTACTCCGCGGTTGTGATATCTGCATTACGCGCCCAAGCCAGCAGGTGCGTGTGCGGTCCGTAACACGCGTCTTCGACCAGGCATAAACGTGGACGAACGCGCTCGAAGAGTCGATGGTATAGGGCGTGCCAGAAAGGCATCCTGCGAGCGGCGTTTACGAGGGAGCGCTGAAGCATGGCAATATCGGAAGGCAACAGGAGACCTCCGAAATGTGCGTATACGCGTGCCAGTAGTTCGGAAATGACGTCCGCATCCCGCCTTGGCAGGATTCGTATTTTGCCGGCAACGGCCGCCAATGCCCGCAAGGGGTCGTGATAACGAAGCCCCGGCAGCGAGCGTGGCCTGGCGAATTCACGTGCATGGCTGTCTTCGTATACGGCTGCACTGGACGCTTGGGCAAAGTGGTCTACCAGTCGATTGTGAAAACCCGTCGGGGTCCGCACGTTTCCTGCGCCGGAGCCGAAGATCAAGACGTTCGCGGCGCTCGGCATCAGGCTTCGCGGCAGCTCCAGCAAGGTGCGGGTAACGTATGCCAAGCTACCGAATCCTCTCCGGGATTGAGCTGACTCAGCGTAGTAGGTGGTTCCAGCCAAACGATCGGCGGCAACTTGGGCTAGCAAGACGCGAATGTAGGCCCACGGCGGCATGTCATACGCCGTGAACCGCATTGCGGCAACGTCGAACTTGGCCTCAAACGAATCGACGAGCTCTAGCGCGCTGGTTTCCTGCATGTTGCACGCTACAGCATGTCCCACGTCGTCGGAGTGCCTTTCTTTACGGGTCGCTTTACCCGCCTGCCAATCAGCGAATCGTAGTACTTGGGAGCCAGACCGAGGCCGGGACGGATGATCCGGAGGTGGTCTGGGGCGAAGACATCACCTTCCATCATGTCCTGGACGACGTAGATCGAGCGACGAAAAGCGAGCGAAGGCGTTTCGCTTTCCGTCGGGCCGTACGAGACGGCTCCCATTGCCAGCCACGCCCGCTCGGTTTCAGCCACGAGACTTCTCAATTCTTCTGGCTCGAGCGAGAAGGCAGAATCGACTCCGCCATCCGCGCGCCGCAATGTGAAGTGCTTTTCGATCACTGAGGCGCCGAACGCGACGCTCGCAACCGCCGCGCCGATACCCATCGTGTGGTCGGACAGGCCCACTTGGCAGCTGAACCGGGAACGCAGGTCCGGGATGGTGCAAAGGTTGGTATTGACCGGTTGCGCGGGATAGGTGCTGGTGCACTTGAGCAGCACCAGGCCCTTGCACCCCGCTTCGCGCGCTGTGCGCACCGCATCGTCCAGCTCCGGTAGCGATGCCATTCCGGTGGACATGATCAGGGGCTTCCCGGTCCCGGCCGCCTTTCGGATGAGCGGAAGATGGGTGATTTCAAAGGAGGCGATCTTGTAGCAGGGCGCACCCAGCGACTCGAGAAAATCGACTGCAGTCTCGTCGAAGGGGCTGCTAAACGCGATCATCCCGAGTGCCTGCGCCCGCTCGAAGATCGGCTTGTGCCATTCCCACGGGGTGTGAGCCTCACGGTAAAGCTCATAGAGTGACTTGCCCTTCCAGGGCGAACCGGGATCCGTAATGACGAATTCCCGTTCGGCCATGTCAATGGTCATCGTGTCGGCGGTGTATGTCTGGATCTTGAAGGCGTGGGCACCGGCCGATGCTGCGGCTTCCACGATGGCCAGGGCGCGTTCCAGCGACTGGTTGTGGTTGCCCGACATCTCCGCGACCACGAGGGGAGGGGCATCCTGTCCAATGCGACGATTGGCGACGGAGAAACCGAGTGGCGTCATAGCGCGTCCAAATCGGTTCCCAAGACGTATTTCCCGTCGTGGTAGCCAGCGGCGTGAAATGCAGCAAGCGAAGCAGTGTTGGCCGGCAACACCTCGGCAACGATGCGCCTGACCTCGGGATGCATGGCGCGTAGCCACATCGTGGCTTGACGGACGAGTCCTAACCTGGCGTTCCCGTTGGAGGGCACGCGGTAAACGGAGATTGTCGCCTCGGGTGGACGGAGATCGAACCGGACCACGCCCTGCGGCATCCCGCCGCGCTCCGCAACCAGCAGAATCCGCTCGCGGCTCGACAGGGTCTGCTTCATCCAGGCGTCATGCGTGTCCCGAGGGATCTCCCGGCTATCCAGCGAGGCGCTTCGCACGGCGGAGTCATTGCGGCAACGAAATACCAATTCTGCGTCGTCCATCGTCGCCCGCCGAAACTCGAGGGATGACGGGAACATGGAGTCGGCGACGCGATCGGCGCCCAGGCCGTCCGTGAGTTCGGCGGTGCGCCGGGCGAGCCCTCGCAGAAGCGCTGGACTTTTGAGGGCGCCAGTAAACCATACCGCCATCGCTTCGACGTCAGGCGTCCGCAGCTGGGGCATGCCGAGCACGCATCCGGCTTCGATCAACGCTTCCAGCACCGTGCGTTGGTTTTCGGCAATCCCGAATGCGACCGTGGGCACTCCAAGGCAGGCGCGTTCCCAGTTCATCGAGCCACCTGCGCCAATCGCAAGGTCTGCCCTTGCCAGCAGCTCGGCGATGTCCAGAGCGGGACATTGAAGGACAGCGTTGGCCATGCCTGCGCACTGCACTTTGATGCGATCGCGGTGGGGATTGGCCCGACCGATGACTACGTCGATACGGTCGATTCCAGCGACATGGCCGCGCAGCGCCTGAAGCGCCGCACCTGTATGGTTCTGCGGATCGGCGCCCCCGAAGCAGATCATGATGCGGCGAACGGAGCCGTCGCGGGCCCGCAACGTGGACCGAAGCCTCGCGAACTCGGGTCGCAGCAAAGCATAGCGCGGTCCCCTAAGGAGCTTCGTCTTTGGTGGGACAAGCGCTGCATGGGGATCTTCCGCGGCGCCTGAAAGATTCTGATCGAGCAGGATATCGCATTCGTGCCTCCGATCGGCAAGGTCATCGATTACCAAGATGCTCCTTGCCGCCTTGCGTGCTCGCGCCTCCCATCGGCCGTCAATGCTGTAATGGTCGACCACGAGCCAGTCCGTCATCTTGCCTTCATCCAGGACCGCGCATGTCTGCTCTGAGTCGATCTCCGACCGGACGTGGCCTTCTTGCACCGGCAGCCGACGAATGTCATACCCCTGGCCTTCGAGCCAATCGCAGTAATCTCCCGGCTGCTCACGGCAGATGAAGAGAATATCTGCTCCGCGCGCTCGCAGCTCCTCCGCCAGCGCGGCGCAACGCACGACGTGGCCGGACCCAATGTTCGACGAAGCATCAACCCGAAAGGCGATTCTCGCCATCGCTCAGCGGCTTTCAGCACCGTAGTTTTTACGAATCGGGATGCCTGTGGCAAGCAGCGCCTTCTTCGCCTCTGCCGGCGTCTGCTCCGTGAAGTGAAAAATACTTGCGGCGGCAACTGCTGAGGCGCCCGCTTCCTGGATCGCTTGGCGCATGTGTTCATAGGTGCCGGCACCGCCGGATGCGATCACAGGCACATTGACCGCGTTCACTACCCGCGCCACGAGCTCAAGGTCGTAACCATTCATAGTGCCGTCCTGGTCGATTGATGTAATCAAGATTTCACCGGCGCCGCGGGCTTCCAGTTCTCTTGCCCATTCGTGCGGACGGCGAACTGTTGCTGCCGTTCCGGAATGGCTGAAGCAGAGATATCTTCCATCTTCCATGCGCCGGGCATCGATGCTCGCGACGACACACTGTGACCCGAAACGTCTTGCCCCATCGTCAATCAGTTCGGGTTTCGCATAGGCAGTAGTATTGATGCTGATCTTGTCGGCGCCCGCGCGCAGCAGCTCCTGGATCTGATCGACACTTGTGATGCCGCCGCCGATGGTGAGCGGAACGAAACACTCGCTTGAGAAGTCTCGGATGGATTCGTAGTCGGGAGCTGCCGATTTTCGACTGGCAGTGATGTCAACCAATACCAGCTCGTCAACATCGCGGGTGTTGTAAACCTTAATTGCCGGCAAAACCGGTCCCACGCGTCGCCAGCTGTCGAAGCGCACCCCCTTGACGAGACCGAAATCCTTCCAAAGCAGCGTCGGGATCACCCGGACTTTCAGCATGATGTCGAGTCGAGAAAATTCTTAATCAGTCGGAGGCCAGCCTTTGAACTTTTCTCGGGATGGAACTGGGTACCGAAAACACGGCCGGTACCTACGGCGGCGACGATGGAAATGCCATACTCGGCGCGCGCCAATACATCTTCGGTGCGATCCGGCCGGAAGCCGAAGCTGTGCACAAAGTAGAAATCAGTTTCGTTGGGGATGCCACCGAACAATTCAGGTTTTGAATTCGCGAGCGATACGGAGTTCCACCCGACATGTGGAATGCGCAAATTACAGCCGAGAGCGTCCAGCCGCACGACTTCCCCGGGGATCAGGTCCAGTCCTGTCGTGCTGCCCCCCTCTGTTCCGCGAGTCGCCAGGAGCTGCATGCCGAGACAAATTCCGAGAAGCGGTATGCTGTCCTCAAGTGCACAACGACGGATGCCCTCAATCCACCCATGCGCGGCAAGACGTGACATGCCGTCAGCGAAGCTTCCGACACCCGGCACGATGATTCGATCTGCGCTACGGAGTTCTTCTGGGCCCTCTGCAATAACTGCGATTGCACCAAGCTCGGCGACTGCACGACTCACCGATGCAAGGTTACCCATACCGTAATCGACAATAATGACTCTCACGGATTATCGTAGTTGATCTTTTCAAGATTTCCCTTGCGATCCTTGATGAGCTTGCCATTGGCATCGCGTTTGAAGACCTTCCTGTTGGTGAACTTGTCGCAGACACTGATGAACTCGTCGACCATCATGTCGAGGGGCCCAAGGATGTCCTCTAGGGACTTGCCGAGGTACGACCACGGGAATTTGCCATCGAGCCGCCGCACGATGTCCAGGGCGTCCTGCCGAGTTAATCGACCGCGCCGAACGTGCAGACAGGCGAGGTCGGTCGCGCGTCCGAATCCGAACTTGAGAAACTTGAAGTAATCGTGGATACCGGTTTGGTAATTGTCCAGATTCTCATAGCTCACCATGGAGCCCTCGACCGTGCGCTGATATGTGGTGAGACCGTACGCCTGCGAGACGAGAGCATTGGAAAGGCCGTCCCATGGTAGGTAGTAGCCGAGGAAAAGGCCGGTGACGCCTATTCGCGAAAGTTGTTCATCCGTCGGGTAGGTGTAGGGGACGAGATGCCTCGCCTCGATACCGTCCATCCCGACGAGATCCGAAACCCGCAGGCCCAGCAGACCACCGAACTCCTCCAGCCAGCGGCGGTTGAGAACATTGTTCTCGGCGGCCGCCGCGGGTCCGCCGTACTCGTTCTGTGAGTTCTCTCCCCAGACAATGAGCGGCACATCGAACTGTACTGCGGCCCGTACTGGGATCGTGAAAATTCCGACGTGCTCCGGCCAGGATATGTCTCCGACTTGCGTAAGACCTATGCGATTGAGCTTGGCTCGAACCAGCGCGTTCGGTGAAAACTCGATGTAATCCACGCCGAGATGCTTGAGGTTCTCGATGTTCTTGCGGCCGATTACCGAGAGATCGCATGTCGTGGCAGTCACGCAAAGGGGGTTGAGTCCCAATTGAAGCATCCGCACGACCTGATATGTGCTGTCCTTTCCGCCACTCACGGGCACTATGCAATCCCAGTTACTGCCATCCCGACGGCGATATTTTTCGAAGATATCGAGTAGTTCGCGCTTTCGAGTGTCCCAGTCGATCACGGCACGCTTCTCAAAGCTTCGGCATGCGTTGCAGATCCCCGAGTCGTCCAAGTGAAGATCGGGCTTGGTGTCGGGCATTACGCATCGACGACAGTACTTCAACATTTCAGCTTCGCTTCTCCAATAGAAACCAGGTCACGTCATCCTGCGGAAATTTCGGATCACGGTGATAGCAGAATCCGTAATCAAGCAGTTGCAGGCTCTCATACAAATCGAGAAATTCCCCGCAGAAATCACGCTTGAACAGCCGGTCGCTGTGGCCGCGGTAGGTAATTCGGACAGGACGAGGGTTGTAATACTCGCAGATCAGGAGGTAGCGACCGGTGGCCCTGAAAAGCGTTTCGTAGATCCGCGGGAGAACATCCGGGCTGAGGTGAATAAGCAGTCCCTTGGTCAGCACGAGGTCATAGGTGCGCGTGGGGCTGAAGTTCAGGATCGATTCTTGGATAATGTTCTCGCGAGGGATTACCGTAGCCAATTCGGCGGCTGCGGCGGCGTTGATCTCAAGAGCGTGCTGATCCTGGTCTGGGAAGAGCAGCTTTAGGGCGCGGAGGTTCATGCCAATATTTGCTCCGAATTCCATGCAATGGCCCATGGGCCTTGCAACGCGTAGCGCTCTACTGAAGAAGGCAATGTTGGAAGCGAGCAGTCCGCTTCCCTTGTTGCGAGCAACGTAATCGGCGCCGAATTCTCCGGCCCAGAATTCCTCTTGTTCGGTCTCGAAACCCATGAGGCGTTTCAGTTTGTCGGTTCCACTAAGCTGCGTTGCATTACTTTCGAATTAATCGACACCCAATCTGGATGCTCGACAAGCAGATCCAATACGTCCCTCATGACGAATCGGGGCTTGAGCGGGTAAAGGGTCTCGATAATCCGGCTTACGAGCAGGAAATCCTCCGGCGTGTCCACGGTCCAGCGGTGGTGACTGAGATTCGGCTGCATGGTGATCGACCTGATGCGGAAACGATGGGGCCGCCAATAGATGAATGGCGTAACGTGTTCGCGCTCCTGCGGATCCTTTGCCTCGACGCGCGCTTCGTGCAAGGCGCTAGTCGACATTACCTCAACAGCCATCCCCAATGGATAAGTCAGATCAATCATGTTCGACAAATAGTCGCAGTTTTCAGGGGGATCGAAGAACGAGGCAATTGCGGCATCGACGATCTCGGGATCGAGAAGTGGGCAGTCAGACGTCACCCTCACGACGGTAGTGGCCTGGTATTGTGCCGCTGCGTCGTCGTAACGTGAGAGTACGTCGTGTTCCGAGCCTCTGGCATAGGAAATTCCTTCGGATACACAGAGGCCGACGATTGCTTTGTCGGCGTCATTGACGGTCGTTGCGACCACGATCTGATCAGCATGCCGGACGCGGCGCAGACGCTCGATCTGATAGGAGAGCATGGGGCGGCCCGCAATCGCTCTCAGCACCTTCCCAGGCAGGCGCGTCGATGTCATGCGGGCTTGTACGATGACTACTGTTGGCATCCGGGCGTCTTCCGTCTCTTAAGCGATACGGCCCGCCAGTTCATGTAATGAGGGCACACAGCTTGTTGATGACCGTTCCCTGCTGTTCATCGGTCAAGCCGAAGTACAGGGGAATGCTCAGGCCTTCGCGGTAATAGGCCCACGCGCGGGGAAAGTCTGATATGCGATGGCCGAGTCTCCGGTAGTAAGGGTGAACCGGTACCGGGATGTAATGCACCTGGGTCACGAGGCCGGAATCGTACAGGCGCTGCATGTACTCGTTGCGCCCGACGCAGCCGTTACCGAAGGGCGCCCGTATTACGCAGAGATGGTGAGCGCTCAGATCACGCCTCCCGGTCTGGCCTCGGCGGATGATCGGGTGGCTTTCGAAGGCTTGGTCGTAGCGCCGGACCAGCTCGCGGCGCCGAGCGAGAAAGCGCTCGAGCTTGGAAAACTGGGAGATGCCGAGCGCGGCCTGGATTTCCGTCAGACGGTAATTGAAACCAAGCTCCTGCATCTCGTAGTACCAGCGGTTCAGGCGTCCATCGCTGTAGGCCTCACTTTCAAGCTCGAGCGGATCGTCCAATTTATTGATGCCGTGACTGCGCAGGCGCAGGAGCTTCCGATGGAGCTTCGGATCGTTCGTCGTGATCATCCCGCCTTCGCCGGTGGTGATGTGCTTCACCGGGTGGAACGAGAACACCGTCATCTCCGAGTGCGCGCAGCAACCGACCCGCCTGCCATCGGGGTAGCGGGCGCCGAGCGCGTGCGCGGCGTCTTCTATTACCGAGGCGCGGTGCGCGTCTGCGATTTCGCGGATCCGTGGCATATCGCAGGGTAATCCCGCGAAATGCACCGGGATGACGGCTCGTACGCGTCCAAGGGCGGCACACCGACGGTCGAGGTCGGCCGGATCGATGTTCAGGGTCTCCGCATCGATGTCCGCGAACTGCGGCGAGGCACCGACGTAGCGCGCGCAATTCGCGCTGGCGACGAACGTGATCGCGCTCGTCACGACGTTGTCACCGGGTTGAATCCCGGCGGCGGCGCAGGCGAGGTGCAGTGCGGCGGTTCCACTCGTTACCGCGACTGCGTAGCGAGCACCGACGTAGCCCGCGACAGTCTGCTCGAACCTGTCTATCGTTGGGCCTTGCGTCAGCGTGCTGTGGCGCATCTGCTCGACCACGGCCCGGATGTCGTCCTCGTCCAAGAAATGCTGGCCGTACGGTATGAATTCGTCAGCCATCACGCGCATCCCTTGCGGTCCGCTACGGCCTCTCTCGCCGAGGCGAGCACGGCACAGGCTACCTGTTCGAGGACGTGCACCGGCAGATCCGCGTACATCGGCAGACTGATTACCTGCACCGCGACAGACTCGGAGACCGCCAACGAGCCGTCTCCATAGCGCGCGTATGCGGGCTGCTTGTGCAGCGGCAGGGGGTAGTGGATAGCGGTCGGAATCCCGCGCCGCTTCATTTCCTCCTGCACGTGGTCGCGTCGGGAGGTCATGACCGTGTACTGCGCATACACGCTGGTCCGGTCTGGGCGGACCTGCACTAGCCGGAGGTCAGGCGCTCGCTCGGACAGCAGCGTGTCGTAGCGCCGCCCGATCTCGATGCGCCGCGCAATTTCCCAGTCGAAACGCTCGAGCTTGGCGAGCACCACCGCGCACTGGATCGTGTCCATGCGCCCGCCGACGCCGACGCGGGTGTGCTGGTAGCGGCCCGACTGGCCGTGCACGCGGATCTCGCGCATGGCCTTCGCGAGCGCGTCGTCGTTCGTGAAGAGCGCGCCGCCGTCGCCGTAGCAGCCGAGCGGCTTGCTCGGGAAGAAACTCGTGCAGCCGATGGTCGAGAGGTTGCAGCTCTTCCGCCCCTTGTAGGTCGCGCCGAAGCTCTGCGCGGCGTCTTCGATCACCGCCAGCCCGCGGCGCGCGGCAATCGCGTTGATCTCGTCCATGTCGGCGGGCTGGCCGTAGAGCGACACCGGCATGATCGCCCGGGTGCGCGCCGTGATTGCCGCCTCGATCTTCCCGGCGTCGATGTTGCAGGTGTCGGGCTCGATGTCCACGAACACCGGCTTCGCGCCGAGCAGCACGATCATCTCGGCGGTCGCGGCGAAGGTGAACGGGGTGGTGATCGACCTCGTCGCCGGGCTTGATGTCCAGCGCCATCAGCGCGATCAGCAGCGCCTCGGTGCCGCTCGCGCACGGTGATGCAGTGCTTCGCGCCGGTGTAGGTGGCGAGCCGGCCCTCGAGCTCGGCGACCTCCGGGCCCATGATGTATTGGCCGTGGTCGAGCACCTTCTGGATGCGCGCATTGATCGACTCGCGCAACGCGGCGTATTGCGCCTTGAGGTCGACGAACTCGGTCAGCATGCGGACGTGGGCATTCATTTCTCGGGCTTGCCGGCAGCTCTTCGCCGGTGCGGTAGCGGTCGCTGCAGCGCAAGCACCGCACCAGTCCCGCCTTCCGGCGGAAGCCGCTCGCCGCACTGGCTCATCCAGCCGATCCGGCGGGCCGGCACGCCGACCATCAGCGCGTAAGTCCGGCACGTCGCGGTTGACGACCGCGCCGGCGCCGACGAAGGCATAGCGCCCGATGGTGCATGCCGCAGACGATGGTGCAGTTGGCGCCGAGCGTCGCGCCGCGGCGCACCAGCGTCGCGCCGGTACTCGTTCTTGCGGGAGACATGGCTGCGCGCGGGTTGTAGACGTTGGTGAACACCATGCTCGGGCCGCAGAAGACGTCGTCCTCCAGCGTCACCTCGTCGTAGACCGACACGTTGTTCTGGATCTTGACGTTGTTGCCGATCACCACGTCGTTGCCGACGAAGACGTTCTGGCCGAGCGAACAGTTGCGCGCCGATGCGCGCGCCGGCACAGACGTGCACCCAGTGCCAGATCGCGTGCGCCGTCACCGATCTGCGCGCCGTCGTCGACGATGGCCGCTCGGGTGCCCAGAAATCGGCTGTCGAAGCCATCCTTCAGTATTCCAGCGGCAGGCTGAAACGCGGTGACCGTCGCGCGCGGAGCAGGTAGATCGCGATCAGCACCTCGAGCGACCGCAGACCTTCGCGGCCGTCGGTCTCGCGGCTCGGCCTCGCCGCGCAGCACCTTGATCACGTTGTCGTAGTAGAGCGGGTGGCCGAAGCCGTAGACCGACGTCGGTCTCGTAGCTCGCGCTCTTGACGCGCTGCGTCGTCCATCGGCGCGGCTCGGCGAACTCCCAGTGCTGGATTTCGTTGACCGCCACGCCGCCGACGCGCACCGTGCCCTTTCTCGCCGATGACGGTGATCGAGCCCTCGAGGTTCTTCGGGTAGGTCAGCATGGTGACGTTGATCGTCCCGAGCGCGCCCTGAACGCCAGTGCACGCGCGGCAACTCCGGTGTCCTCGACCTCGATGTTGCGCGCCAGCGTCGCCGTGTAGGCCGTACACGCTTTCCACCGGCCCGATCAGCCAGTCGAGCAGGTCGACGTAGTGGCTCGCCTGGTTCATGAAGGCGCCGCCGTCGAACTCCCAGGTGCCGCGCCACTTCGCGCTGTCGTAGTACGCACTGCGGGCGGGTCCAGAATACGTTGACTGTCACCATGTAGATCCGGCCGAAGCGCCCGCTGTCGATCGCGCGCTTGAGCAGCTGCAGCGTGGCGTTGCGGCGGTTCTGCTTGACCACGAAGCAGCCGCACGCCGGCGTCGTCGCAGGCCTGCACCATGCGCTTGCCGTCCTCCCAGCGCGTGGCCATCGGTTTTTCGGTCATCACGTGCCGACCGGCTCTCGCGCGACCTGGATGGCCTGCTCGGAGTGCAGGCCGCTCGGCGTCGCCAGCACCACGATGTCGGAATCGGCATTCGAGAGCAGCTCGGTCAGGCTGCCAAATCCGCGCGATCCGGTCCTTTTCGTTGCGGCGGCGAGCGCAGCGGAGTCGATGTCGCAGACTGCGACGAGTTCCGCGCGGTCCCGAAGCTGCTCGAAGGCCGAAAGGTGGTTGGCGGCGATCCGTCCGCACCCGACCAGCGCGAAGCGCGGCCTGCGGTTGGTGATGGGCGGCTTGAACTTGATCATGTTCGTCTCCACATGCCGCTACGCTTTAACCACGTTTTCCGCCGCGTCGAGGTAAACCCCGCGCGTATCCACGATGAGCTTCGCGTGGCGCCTGATGAGCTCATAGTCGAAGGCATCGTGATTGGTGGCGAGGACCACGCAGTCGTAGCCGGCAAGACTTGCGGCCGAGAGGGGAACGCTTTTCAGATCGAACCTGTGCTCGCGCATCCGTGGGAAGACCGGCACGTGGGGATCGGAGTAGGAGATATCTCCGCCTTTGGCCCGCAATATTTCCATTAGGGCGACGGCGGGAGATTCCCGCATGTCGTCCACATTCTTCTTGTAGGCGATGCCGAGCATCAGGATGCGGGAACCGCGGATCGGCTTGCCGCGCTGGTTGAGCGCATCGGCAATCTTGCCGACGACCCAATCGGGCATGTTGCGGTTGATCTCGCCGGCGAGCTCGATGAAGCGCGTATCGAGGCCGTACTCGCGGGCCTTCCAGGTGAGATAGAAGGGATCGATCGGGATGCAGTGACCGCCTAGGCCCGGGCCGGGGTAATAGGGCACGAAGCCGAAGGGTTTCGTTGCTGCCGCGCGGATAACCTCGTGGATGTCGATGCCCATCCGGTCGGCAATTACCTTCATCTCGTTGACGAGACCGATATTGACGGCGCGATGGATGTTCTCGAGGAGCTTGGTCATCTCGGCGGCGCGCGTCGAGCTCATCGGAACGACGCGGTCGATCACCGCACCGTAGAGCGCTTTGCCTACCTCCAGGCATGCCGGCGTCGATCCGCCGCAGATCTTGGGGATCGTCTTCGTCACGAATTGCGAATTGCCGGGATCCTCGCGCTCCGGCGAAAACACCAGGAAGATGTCGCTGCCCACTTTCAGTCCCGTGGATTCGAGCCGCGGCTTCAGTTCCTCGTCCGTCGTGCCCGGATAAGTGGTGCTTTCAAGACAAACGAGCTGCCCCTGCCTCAGATGGCGCACGATCGTGTCGGTGGTATCGAGGACGAAGCTCAAATCCGGCTCGCGATATTTGTTGAGGGGCGTCGGGACGCAGATGATGATTGCATCCGCCTGTCGTAGCCGGGAGAAATCCGATGTCGCGGAGAAGCCATTTGTCCGTGCCGCAGCGACGGCGATCGCGGGGATGTGCCGGATGTAGCTTTCTCCGCGGTTGAGCTTCTCCACCTTGGCCGCGTCGATGTCGAGTCCCATCACGCGAAAGCCGGCTTCGCTGAAGCGCAGCATCAGCGGCAGCCCGACATAGCCCATGCCGATGATCGCCACGACGGCGCTCTTGTCGCGTATCTTCCGGATGAGCTCATCCTGCTGCATTAGTCGCGCGCCTGTCGTCGGTGGCGAAGTCGCGGCGGTCATTTCCTGGCTTCGCGCCGCAGGATTTCGATCTCCCGCTGCAGCGCCTCGAACTCGGCCACCTTGCGCTCGAGGAAGCGCGTGGTCACGCGCGTCTTCTCCGCGATCCCCCTGCGGGTCAGGAGGTACATGTAGGCGTTCTTGTTGTTGCTGTTCTTGAAGTTGTTGGCCTTGATCCAGCCTTTCTCGATCAGCGCCTGCAGGCAGTAGTTGGCCTTGCCGAGACTCACGCCCAACTGGCGCGCAAGATCGCGCTGGCTGATCGCGGGGTCCTGCTCGAGGATGCGCAGGATCTTGCTCCGGTACTCGTCCGTCAGCATCGGCGGTGTCTGTTCAAGGATTGAACAGACACCATTAGACCCCTAAATGGGTGCTCTTGGCAAGCTCCTGCAGGAAACCGTGCAATTGTTCCCGCCAGTGCGGCACCTCGATGCCGAATGCCTGCTTGACCCTGTCCATCCTCAGCACGGGATGAGGCGGGCGCCGTGCCGGCAGCGGATACTGCCCGGTCTTGATGGGGCTCAATCGCGCCCATCCGCGCGAATCTCCGGAGGCGCCCTTCATCGCCTCGATGATGGCTTTCGCGAACTCGTAGCGGTTCACATGACCCGACGCCGCGAGGTGATAGGTCCCGCCGTGCTGGGCGACGAGCTCGCGCTTGCGCAGCAGGTCAGCGGTAGCCTGGGCAAGCGAGCGCGCCCAGGTCGGCGAGCCGAACTGGTCGTCCACCATGGCAAGCTCCGGCTTCTCGCGCGCGAGCCGCAGCACCGTGAGGACGAAGTTCGAGCCGCGGGCGCTGTAGACCCAGCTCGTGCGCAATATCAGGTGTGGCCCCCGACGGCCTCGATGGCGCGCTCGCCGGCGAGCTTGCTCTTCCCGTAGGCGTTCACCGGGTTGGGCGGGTCGTCTTCGACGTATGGCCGGTCGCGCTCGCCGTCGAACACGTAATCCGTCGAGTAGTGGATGAGGATCGCCCCAAGGCGCTTCGCTTCCTCCGCCATGATGCCGGGCGCAACGCCGTTCACCTGCATCGCCAGATCGGGCTCGGACTCGGCGCGATCGACGTTGTTGTAGGCCGCGGCGTTGACGATGACGTCCGGCTTCGCCTCGCGGATCGACGCGCCGGATGGAGTCCGGATTCGCCAGATCCATCCGCTCGCGATCGAGAGCGATCACCGTGCCCGAGCGGCGCAAGCGTGGTCTGCAGTTCCCAGCCGACCTGGCCGTTCCTGCCCGGAACGAGGATGCGCTGCATCAGGGAAACAGCTTCGGCTTGCTTGAGCGGAAGCCCGCCGCGGTCCTTCTGCGACAGGATCGGCTCGCCGCTGAGCGGCCAGGAAATGGCGAGATCGCGGTCGTTCCAGGCGATGCAGCGCTCGTGCTCGGGCGCGTAGTAGTCGGTCGTCTTGTACTGCACTTCGGCGTGGTCGCTGGTCACGAGAAAGCCGTGCGCGAAGCCGGCGGGAATCCAGCACATCTTCTTGTTGGCCGCCGAGAGCGCGACGCCTGCCCACTTCCCGAAGGTCGGCGAGCTCTTGCGGATGTCCACCGCGACGTCGTAGATCTCGCCCGCAGTGACGCGCACCAGCTTTCCCTGCGGCTGGCGGACGCGCGGATCTGGTAGTGCAGGCCGCGCAGCACGTTCTTCCCGAACGCGAGTGATTGTCCTGCACGAAACGGACGCGCAGCCCGGTCGCGTCGGCGAACGCGCGCTCGTTGTAGCTCTCGTAGAAGAAACCCCGGTCGTCGCCGAACACCTTCGGCTCGATGACCAGCACCTCGGGTATCGCGGTTCGGGTAACCTGCATCAGGGCAGGTCTTCCCGCGCGACGCGCAGGAGATATTCGCCGTAGGCGCTCTTCGCCAATGGCGCGGCAAGCGCCTCCAGCTCGCTCTTGCTGATCCAGCCCATGCGATAGGCGATCTCCTCGAGGCAGGCGATCTTGAGCCCCTGCCGCTTCTCGATCGTCTCGATGAAGTGCGAGGCCTCAAGCAGCGATTCGTGCGTGCCGGTGTCGAGCCAGGCGATCGCCGCGGCCCATCGCACGACCTTCGAGCTCGCCGCGGCGTCAGGTACTCCAGGTTGACGTCGGTGATTTCGAGCTCGCCACGCGCGGAGGGCTTGAGCTTCGCGCGCGATGTCGACCACCTGGTTGTCGTAGATGTAGAGGCCGGTCTGACGCGAAGCGCGACTTGGGCTGCTTCGGCTTTTCCTCGATGCTGATACGACCTTGCGGTTCCGGTCGAACTCGACTACGCCGTAGCGCTCGGGGATCCTGCACGCGGTAGGCGAAGATCGTCGCCCCGTTTACTGGCTCCGCATGGCGGCCTGAAGCGTTTCGTGAGAGTTCGTGGCCGTAGAAGATGTTGTCGCCGAGGATCAGCGCGCACGGAGTCCTTGCCGATGAAGCTCCGCGCCGATGGTGAAACGCCTGCGGCGATGCCCTTCGGGCTCGGGCTGCTCGGCATAACGAGAGGTTGATGCCCCAGCGCCGGCCGTCGCCCAGCAGCTGCTGGAAGCGCGGTGTGTCCTGCGGCGTGGAGATCACGAGAATGTCGCGGATCCCCGCCAGCATCAGCGTGCTGAGCGGGTAGTAGACCATCGGCTTGTCGTACACGGGCAGCAGCTGCTTGCTGACCACCTGCGTCGCGGGATAGAGACGCGTGCCGCTGCCGCCCGCGAGGATGATTCCCTTCATCGCGGGCCCGTTACCGGTTCGAGTAATTCTTGTCGATCCAGCGCTGGTAATCGCCGCTGGTGACGTTGTCCGCCCACTTCATGTTGTCGATATACCACTCGACGGTCTTGTAGAGGCCGGTCTTGAAGCTCTCCTGCGGTTTCCAGCCGAGCTCGGAGCGGATCTTGCGCGCGTCCATCGCGTAGCGCCGGTCGTGCCCCGGCCGGTCCTTGACGAAGCTGATGAGCTTCTCGTGCGGGGCGTTAGCGGGGCGCGCTTCGTCGAGCAGGGCGCAGACCGCCTTGATCACGTCGAGGTTGGTCATTTCGCCGCCGCCGCCGATGTTGTAGGCGTCGCCCGGACGGCCCTTGGCGAGGGCGAGGCGCACCCCCGCGCAGTGGTCGGCAACGTAGAGCCAGTCGCGAACGTTCAGCCCGTCGCCGTAGACCGGCAGCGGCTTCTGGCGCCACCCGTTCAGGATCATCAGCGGGATGAGCTTTTCGGGAAACTGGCAGGGACCGTAATTGTTGGAGCAGTTGGTCGTGATCGTCGGCAGGCCGTAGGTATGTTGGTAGGCGCGCACCAGATGGTCGGCGGCGGCCTTGGACGCGGCGTAGGGGCTGTTCGGCGCGTACGGGGTGGTCTCGGTGAACGCGGGGTCGCCGGGTCCGAGCGAGCCGTAGACTTCGTCGGTCGAGACGTGCAGGAAGCGGAAGCTGTCCTTTTCCGGCTGCGCCAGCGCCGACCAGTATGCGCGCGCTTCCTCGAGCAGCGCGAACGTCCCCATCACGTTGGTCTGCACGAAATCGGCGGGACCGTGGATCGAGCGGTCGACGTGGCTCTCCGCCGCGAAATTGACGATCGCGCGCGGCTTGTGCTCCAGCAGCAACCGGCCGACGAGCGCGCGGTCGCCGATGTCACCGCGCACGAAGATATGGCGTGCGTTCCCCTTCAGGCTCGCGAGGTTCTCCGGATTGCCGGCGTAGGTGAGCTTGTCGAGGTTGACGAGGGGATCGGATTCGGCTGCGATCCACTGCAGCACGAAATTCGAGCCGATGAAGCCGGCGCCACCGGTGACGAGTATCAAGCGTGGACTCCCGTTGTGCACCCGCGCATGGTACGTAACTGCCTGAATCCCAATCGTTGTTCTTGGCCCCTATTCTATGCGTAAAGCAGGTTTCAGTGTACGCTGAATGCGCCATGGATAGAGCAGCGCAGGACGTCCGGCAGGTGGAAGTCATCGTGGCCAATCTCAAGCGGCGTTTTTCCGGAGTGACGTCCACCGTGCTCGCACTGCTGCCTGTGCAGTCCAGGCGGGTCCGGATCGCCGCGCTCGGGCCGAACCTGCCGCGGGACTGGCCGCGCATCTCCTGGGGCGGACTGTTCCGGCACGGCTGGAGGCTACCGCCGGGAAGGCCGTTCCGCATCTGGCACGCGCGGCGGAACATCGAGATGGTGACCGGGTGGGTCCTGCGTTCCATGCTGCGCATGCCGTTGAAGCTCGTGTTCACGTCGGCGGCGCAGAGGCTGCGCGGGTCCTGGTCGCGCTTCCTCCTGACACGCATGGACGCGGTGATCGCTGCGTCGCCGGAGGCCGCCTCATACCTGGCCGTGCCGTACGTGGTCGTGCTTCACGGCGTGGACACCGCGCGCTACCGGCCGGCGCAGGATCGCAATGCCGAGTGGGCCGCGACCGGACTGCCGGGGAAATTCGGCATCGGGGTGTTCGGCCGCGTGCGCGCTCAGAAGGGAACCGACCGTTTCGTCCAAATCATGTGCCGCCTGCTGCCGCGGTATCCCGACTTCACGGCGGTCATCGTGGGCGCGATCACCCCGGATCAGAGGGCGTTTGCGAGCGCCCTGCGCACAAAGATCTCCGCCGCGCACTTGGGCGATCGCATGGTCTTCCTGGACGAGCTGCCGGCCGACGAAGTGCCCGCGTGGCTGCGCCGCGTCACCATCGTCGTCGGTCCGCAGGTGTGGGAAGGCTTCGGGCTCGTGCCACTGGAGGCGATGGCGAGCGGGACCGCGGTCGTGGCGACCAAGGTCGGAGCCGCCCGGCACCTCATCGTCGAGGGCGAAACCGGCCATCTGGTGGAGGTCGACGACATGGCGGGCCTCGAAGCGCGGATCGAATCCCTGATGAGGGACCCCGCCGCCGCGGCCGCGATGGGGCGGCGCGGGCGGGCTCACGTCGAGCGGCAGTTCTCCATCGAACGCGAGGCGGCCGGAATCCAGGAGGTCTATGACCGGCTCTGGGGGGCGGGATCGCCCTGACCGCCGATTGCTTCCAGATGCGCTTTCTCTACACGCTCGTGCTCTACCTCGCCTTGCCGTTCGTGCTGGTGCTTCTCGCATGGCGCGAGCGGCGCCGGCCGGGTGGACTCCGGAATGCCGGCGAACGCTTCGGCTACTATCCGGAGGCTCAGCAGGCTCCGCTCATCTGGGTGCACGCGGTGTCCGTGGGCGAGACGCGGGCGGCCGAGCCGCTGGTGCGTGCGCTGCAAGCGCGGCATCCGCAGTGCCGCATCCTGCTCACCCACATGACGCCGACGGGGCGCGAGACGGGCGACACGCTGTTTGGCGGGAGGGTCGAGCGCTGCTACCTGCCCCTCGACTTCCCCGGGGCGGTCGCGCGATTTTTCGACCACTTCCGCCCGCGGGCCGGCGTCATCATGGAGACCGAGATCTGGCCCAATCTCATCCGCGCCGGCCGCGCGCGCTCGATTCCGCTTTATCTGGTGAACGCGCGCCTGTCGGAGAAGTCCTACGCCCGCTATCGGTGGTTCCCGGGACTCGCGCGCGAGAGCCTCGCCGCGTTCACGACGGTGGCGGCGCAGAGCGAGGACGACGCCCGGCGGCTCGCCGCGCTCGGGGCCGCCGATGTGCGCATCACCGGCAACCTGAAATTCGATCTCACCCTGTCGCCGGAGCAGCTCGAGCTCGGGCGCGTGCTGCGCCGCCGCTTCGGCACGGCGCGACCGGTTCTCCTCGCGGCGAGCACGCGCGAGGGCGAGGAAGCGCTGCTGCTCGATGCGCTCGAAGGGATTGCCGTCCCGGAGCTGCTGACGGTCATCGTTCCCCGCCATCCCCAGCGCTTCGATGAAGTGGCGAAGCTGCTCGACGCCCGCGGGATCCGCTACCAGCGGCGCAGCGCCCACGCCGCGGTGGCTCCCGAGACGCGGGTGGTGCTCGGCGACAGCATGGGAGAGATGTTCGTCTACTACGCGGCTTGCGATGTCGCGTTCATCGGCGGCAGCCTCGTGCCGCTCGGCGGGCAGAACCTGATCGAGGCGTGCGCGGTGGGAAGACCGGTGCTATTGGGGCCCTCCATCTACAATTTCGCGGAAGCGGCCGAGCTTGCGATGCGCGCGGGGGCGGCAATCCAGGTTCCGGATCCCGCGGCACTTGCGCGTGAGGCGGAGCGGCTGCTGCGCGATCCCGACGAGGTGCGGCGCATGTCGCGGGCCGCGCTCGCTTTTGCGAATGCGCATCGCGGGGCCACCGCCCGCGTTCTGGAGCTCATCAAGCTCCAGAACCCGTGATTACCGGTCACCCATCACGCGGTATTCAGCATCCTCGGTGACGACGAGATCGACGGCCTGGTCGCGGTCCGTCACGGGAAGCTCGGGCATGAGCTGCAGCTCGAAGGCGGCGGCGACGAGCTGCGGCCGGTGGGCGAGGGCGCGGATGAAGCCATCGTAGTAGCCGCCGCCGTAGCCCAGCCGCTCGCAGCGCCGGGTGAAAGCGACGCCGGGAACCAGGACGAAGTCGAGCCGCGACGCCGGGACGGAAGGGCATGATTCGGCGCGCGGTTGCGGGATGCCCCAGATGCCGGGAGCGAGGTCGCGCGCAGGATCGCGGACCGCGTGGAGCTGGAGTGCGCGGTTGCCGCGCTCCAACCGGGGCAGCACGAGCCCTTTCCCCTGTGCGAGAAGATCGGACATGAAGTCCCCGGTCTCGAACTCGCTGCCGAAGCTCGCGTAGGCCATCACGCAGCGCGCCTTGCGATAGGCATCGAGCGCGAGCAGCCGCCGGGTAATGCGCTCGCTCAGAGACTTGCGCTCGACATTGCCCAGCGCGTCGCGCCGCGCGAGCACCTGCTTCCGGATGTCGCTCTTGCTCAGCGGTCGAGCCAGGCGTTGACGAGGGCGAGGTCCTGCTCGGAGAGCTGGCCCGATGCGGCCCTCAGCCGCAGCAGCGCCAGGATGTAGTTGTATTTCGCCTGCGCGAGGTCGCGCCGCGTCTGCGAGAGCTGCTGCTCGGCGTTCAGCACGTCGACGATGGTGCGGATCCCGACCTCCTGCCCGAGCCGCGTGGAGGCGAGCGAGCTCTGGCTCGATACCAGCGCCGCTTCCAGCGCTCTCACCTGGGATACGCCGGTCGCCACGCCGAGAAACGTCTGCTGGGCGGTCAACTGCGCGGTGCGGCGCGCGTTGTCCAGGTCCTGCCGGGCCTTTTCCTCGTTGGCGAGCGCCTCGCGCACGCGCGAGCTGACGAGCCCGCCCTGGTAGAGGGGTATCGCCAGCTGCAGGCCCGACGATTCCCGTCTTCGTGTCGACACCCGAGATCCCGGTGGTGCCGAGCCCGCTGCCCGAGTCGGTATAGCTTGCGAAGGCATCGAGTGTCGGCCGGTGCCCGGCGCGATTGCGCTCGACTTCCTTGGTGGCGAAGTCCAGGCTCGCCTGGTTGATGCGCACCTGCGGGTTGTTCGTGCCCGCGGTTTCCACCCACACAGCCGGATCGTTCGGCTCCGGAAAACGCGGGTTGAACTTGGGCCCGAGGGGCGATATTCCCGGCGCCGGCACGGCCGATGATGAGCTCCAGAAACCGCTTGCGGATCTCCAGGTCGTTCTTGGCCGTGATCTCGAGCGATACGGTGAGGTCGTAGCGCGACTGCGCTTCGTGCGTGTCGGTGATGGTGGCGGTGCCGACCTCGAAGTTGCGCTTGGCCTGCTCGAGCTGCCGGCCGATCGCGGTGAGCTGCGCCTGCGCGAACACGATCGTGTCCTGCGCGAGCAGCACGTCGAGATAGGCCTGCGCGACCCGCAGGATGAGATCCTGGGCGGCCTGCGCGAAGACCGCGTCGGCCTGCTCCACCTGCGACTTCGACTGCTGGTATGCGGTGTAGTTTTGCGGCCGGTAGAGCGGTTGCGTGACCGAGATCGTGGCGGAGTTCGAATTGAACTGGTTGGTGACCGTGGGCACCGTGGGATCACGGGAGTCTGTATTGCGGTCGTTGTATTGCGTGTTGGCGGATAGGGCGGCCGAGGGCAGCAGGCCGGAGAGCCCCTGCGGCAGCTTCTCCTGGCCCGCGCTCCAGGAGGCGCGCGCGGCCGCATACTGCGCGTCCGCGGTCTGCGCCATGCGGAAGATATCCATCAGGTCCGCGCCCTGCGCCGCGGCCGCCGTGCCGAGCAGCAATGCGAGCGTTGTCGACTGAATGACCCGCATGAGGGGAGGCCGCTACCGGTTGACGGGTCCCTAAAAGACGAACCGCTCGGGCTGCACGGCGTTCCGGAGCGGCGCGATGCAGGTTTCGAACAGTACCGTCGTGCCGTATGCGCCGGGCGCGGCGCACGTGATCAACCGCGTCTCCATGACCGGCGGCTCTCCCACGACTACGATCAGACGGCCCCCGGGGCGAAGACTTTTCGGGAACGCCTCGGGCAACACCGGCAGCGAGCCGGTCACCACGACCGCATCGTAGGGAGCGTGGCGGTCCCAGCCGCGCGCGGCGTCGCCGGTCTCCAGCGCCACATTGGCGATGCCGTGGGCGGCGAGCTTGGCGCCCGCGGACCGGGTGAATTCCGGAATGATATCCACGCTGTGAACGTGGTTGCCCAGGCTCGCGAGGAGCGCCGTCATGTAACCGCTGCCCGTGCCCACCTCGAGCACCCGGTCCCCGGGCGCGAGCGCGAGCTCCTGCAGCATGCGCGCCTCGATCTTGGGGGCAAGCATTGTCTCGCCGTGCCCGAGCGGGATCTCCATGTCGGCGAATGCGAGATCGCGGTAGCGTGCCGGCACGTAATCCTCGCGCCGCACGCGCAGCAGCAGATCGAGCACGCGCTGGTCGAGCACCTCCCAGGGCCGGATCTGCTGCTCGACCATGTTGAAGCGGGCGCGCTCGACGTCGAATTGGGGGTTCATTGGGAAATTCAGGGGGTTACAATGCGCTGCGGCGGTTGCAATTATCCCATAATTCAATTAGCGTTAGGGCGACACGTTAGGGGTCCTGCCCCCGACTGATTCCTTCGAGGGCGGGTGAGAGACACCCTTTGAACCTGATGCGGGTAATGCCGTCGGAGGGAAGCGTGGATCGGGATTCTCCCGCCATTGCTCCTCCCGCAGCATCCCCGAGGAGTGAACATGAATGCCAACCCGAAGTTCCTGAGCGCGACCGCTCACGTTGACGAAGCGGCGGTGAAGCCGCTGCCCAACTCGCGCAAGGTCTACGTCGAGGGCTCGCGCCCCGACCTCCGCGTGCCGATGCGCGAGATCCGCCAGTCGGACACGCCGCTCCATTCCGCCGCGGCGCCGGGCGGGACGGCTGCGCGCTCCGAGCCCAATCCCCCGATCTTCGTCTACGACACTTCGGGCCCGTACACCGATCCCGGGGCGCGCATCGACATCCGCCAGGGGCTGCCGCCGCTGCGACAGAAGTGGATCCTCGAGCGCGGCGATACCGAGGAGCTTACGGGACCGACCTCGCGCTACGGGCGCGAACGGCTGGCGGATCCGAAGCTCGCGCAGTTGCGTTTCAATCTCGGGAGAAAACCGCTGCGCGCGAGAAGCGGAGGCAACGTGACGCAGATGCACTACGCGCGCCGCGGCCTGATCACGCCGGAGATGGAGTTCATCGCGATTCGCGAGAACCAGCGCGTGGAAGCCCTCTCGAATCTCCTGCGCCGGCAGCACCCCGGTCAGGATTTTGGCGCCGCCGTCCCGAAGGC
The DNA here is from genome assembly GCA_963699525.1 of uncultured beta proteobacterium. GTDB lineage: Bacteria > Pseudomonadota > Gammaproteobacteria > Burkholderiales > SG8-41 > SG8-41. Next base: position 45,468 of record CAVOUI010000008.1, read on the forward strand.
GATCACGCCTGAGTTCGTGCGCGACGAGGTTGCGCGCGGGCGAGCCATCATTCCCGCCAACATCAATCATCCGGAAACCGAGCCCATGATCATCGGGCGCAACTTCCTGGTGAAGATCAACGCCAACATCGGCAATTCCGCGGTCTCCTCGGGCATCCAGGAGGAGGTCGAGAAGATGACCTGGGCGATCCGCTGGGGCGGCGACACGGTGATGGACCTCTCCACCGGACAGCATATCCACGAGACGCGGGAATGGATCGTCCGCAACTCGCCGGTGCCGATCGGCACGGTGCCGATCTACCAGGCGCTGGAGAAGGTGGACGGAAAAGCGGAGGAGCTGACCTGGGAGATCTACCGCGACACGCTGATCGAGCAGTGCGAGCAGGGCGTGGATTACTTCACCGTGCACGCGGGGGTGCGGCTGCCCTATATTCCGCTCACCGCCAAGCGCATGACCGGCATCGTCTCGCGCGGGGGATCGATCCTGGCGAAGTGGTGCCTCGCCCACCACAAGGAGAGCTTCCTCTACACCCACTTCGAGGAGATCTGCGAGATCCTCAAGGCCTACGACGTCTCGTTCTCGCTGGGCGACGGCCTGCGGCCCGGCTCGATCTACGACGCCAATGACGAGGCGCAGATCGCGGAGCTCAAGACGCTCGGCGAATTGACCGATATCGCCTGGAAGCACGACGTGCAGGTGATGATCGAGGGTCCGGGCCACGTCCCCATGCAGCTCATCAAGGAGAACATGGACCTGCAGCTCCAGTACTGCCGCGAGGCGCCGTTCTACACGCTGGGGCCGCTCACCACCGACATCGCGCCGGGCTACGACCACATCACGAGCGCGATCGGCGCGGCGATGATCGGGTGGTTCGGCACCGCGATGCTGTGCTACGTCACCCCCAAGGAGCACCTGGGGCTTCCCGACAAGGACGACGTCAAGGACGGCATCATCGCCTACAAGATCGCCGCGCACGCCGCCGACCTCGCCAAGGGCCATCCCGGGGCGCAGGTCCGGGACAACGCGCTGTCCAAAGCGCGCTTCGAGTTCCGCTGGGAGGACCAGTTCAACCTCGGGCTCGACCCGGACAAGGCGCGCGAATTCCACGACGAGACGCTGCCGCAGGAGGGCGCCAAGCTCGCGCACTTCTGCTCGATGTGCGGCCCGCATTTCTGCTCGATGAAGATCACGCAGGACGTCCGTGAGTACGCCGAGAAAGTGGGGCTGGCGGAGTCCGACGCTCTCGAGCGGGGCCTGCGCGACAAGGCAAAGGAGTTCGTCGCGGGCGGCGCGGAGATCTACCGCCGGACGTAGGCTGGCCGGGCGAAGCGCCGGACGGCGGCATTCCCGGCACGCCCCCCAGCGCGAAACCTTTTGTTACGTTCCCGGGCCCGCTTTCGTGGGTCCGCCCGGGCACCTCGGCTACAATTTCACCTCTAAGTACCGGGCGGCGCGGGTTTTCCGCCCTGACTGCGATGACGCGAAGAAAAGCGATCAGCCTGGCGATCCTGCTGGCGGTAGTGACCGCGGGGGCTGCCGCGTACGGCTGGTGGGGCGCGCGCAATGCCGCGCCCGGCTACCGTTTCGGCAAGGTCGAGCGCGGGCCCATCACCGCGGCCGTCTCGGCCACCGGCACGGTGAACCCGGTGATCGCGGTCCAGGTCGGCACCCAGGTCTCCGGGCAGATCAAGGAGATCTACGTCGACTTCAACTCCGAGGTGAAGAAGGGGCAGGTCATCGCGCGCATCGATCCCGAGTCGTTCGCGCTGCGCGTGAACCAGGCGATGGCAGACCTCGAGGCGACGCGTGCCAGCGTGCTCACCCAGCGCGCCAACGTGGTGGCCCTGCAGGCCGAGGTGTCGCGCGCCAAGGTGAATCTTGCCGATGCCGAGCGCGAGTTCCAGCGCAACAAGACGCTTGCCGAGAAGACAGTTCGTTTCGGCCGCGGCGCTCGACAAGGCGGAGTTGGCGGTCCGGATGCGGCGACAGAAGCAGGTGAAGACCGCGCAGGCGCAGATCGCGGTGGGCGAGTCACAGGTGCGCAACGATCGAGGCGGTGGTGAAGCAGCGCGAATCGCAGCTCGCGCAGTCGAGGGTCGATCTCGATCGTACGACGATCCGCGCGCCGGTCGACGGCATCGTGTCGTCGCGAAATCGTGGAGCGCCGGGCAGACCGTGGCGGCGAGCCTGCAGGCGCCGGAGTTGTTCGTGATCGCGCAGGACCTGCGCCGCATGCAGGTCGACATCTCGATCGACGAGGCGGAGGTGGGCCGCGTCAATGAGGGGCAGGCCGGCGACCTTCACGGTGGATTCGTTTCCCGGCAGGATCTTTCCGCGGCAACGGTGAGACAGGTGCGCAAGGCCGCTCTGGTGGTGCAGAACGTGGTGACCTACACCGCGATGGTGTCGCGACGCTCGAATCCCGATCTGGAGCTTGTTTCCGGGCATGACCGCCAACGTGCGCATCGTCGTCGACACGCGCGACAACGCGCTCAAGGTGCCGAACGCGGCGTTGCGCTTCCGGCCCGCGGGAGCGGCGGAGGCGCGGTCGCCGGGCGGCGAGGGCGGTGCGTCCGGGGCGCAGGCGTCGGGCGGCGAGGCAAAAGGCGGTCCACAGGCGGGAGAAGCGCTCCGCCAGCGGCTCGTTGCGGATCTCGCCCTGAACGCGGAGCAGCAGGCGAAGCTGGAGGAAATCCTGAGCGACACCCGCGAGCGGATTCGCTCGATCCAGACCGAGGACAAAGCCGAGCGGCGCCGGCAGTCCGAACGGTTGCGGGCCGAATCGCGCGCGCGGATTGCCGAGATTCTGGATCCCGCCCAGCGCAAGCGCTACGAGGAGATGACGGCGAGCCGCACCGGCGAAGGGCGCGCCGCGGCGGGCGGGCGCGTGTGGGTCGTCGACGATACCGGCAAGCTGGCCGGCCTCGATGTGCGCCTCGGGCTGACCGACGGCACCTACACCGAAGTGCTCGGCGGCGCCCTGCAGGACGGGTCCCAGGTCGTCATCGGCAGCGCGGCCGACAAGGTGGCGCGCGCCCAGCCCAAGGGCGGCCCGCGCTTCGGATTCTAGTATGGCCGGGCCGCTGATCCTCACGCGGGAGCTCACCAAGGTCTACCAGATGGAGAGCTACACCGTGCAGGCGCTGCGCGGGGTATCGCTCGAGATCCAGCGGGGGGAGTTCGTTGCCGTCATGGGGCCTTCCGGCTCCGGCAAGTCCACCTTCATGAATCTCCTCGGCTGCCTCGACTCGCCGACGAGCGGGGAGTACTTCCTCGCCGGCGAGCGCCTGTCCGGGCTTTCGGGCGACGCGCTGGCGGAGATCCGCAACAGCAGCATCGGCTTCGTGTTCCAGAACTTCAACCTGCTGCCGCGCACGACGGCGGTCGAGAACGTGGAGCTGCCGCTGCTCTACAGCCGCTGCCCGAAGCAGGAGCGCCGGCAGCGCGCGCTGGCGCGCCTTGCCCAGGTGGGCCTCGCCGATCGCGCCGGGCACCATCCCCAGCAGCTCTCCGGCGGACAGCAGCAGCGGGTCGCGATCGCGCGCGCACTGGTCAACAATCCGGTGCTGATCCTGGCCGACGAGCCCACCGGCGCGCTCGACACGCGCACGAGCTTCGAGCTGATGGGCGTGCTGCAGCAGTTGAACCGGGAAGGAATGACAGTGGTCCTCGTCACGCACGAGCACGACGTCGCCACGTTCGCCTCGCGGATCATCAGCTTCCGCGACGGGCACGTGCTGAGCGACCAGGGGGTCGCGCAGCCCGCCGACGCGCAGGCCATGCTGCGCGAGCTGGAAAGGGAAGCGGCATGATGAATCTCGCCTCCAGCATCCGCATCGCGCTGCGGGCGCTGCGCGTGAACAAGCTGCGCAGCATGCTCACCATGCTCGGCATCATCATCGGGGTGGCCGCGGTGATCACGATGATCGCGGTGGGCGCGGGCGCGCAGGCGCGCGTCGAGGACCAGATCCGGGGGCTCGGCACCAATCTCGTCATCCTGTTCCCGGGCTCGGTCACCAGCGGGGGCGTGCGCATGGGCGCGGGCTCGCGCTCGACGCTGACCGAGGACGATGCCTACGCGATCCAGCGCGAGGTGAGGGGGGTCCAGGCCGCCGCCCCGACGCTGCGGGGCACCGGCCAGGTGGTGGCCGGCAACAACAACTGGTCCACCGCCTTCTACGGAGTGACGCCGGAGTACTTCGAGGTGCGGAACTGGGCGATCGCGACCGGCAAGATCTTCGACGCCGCGGATCTCACCGGTTCGGGCAAGGTCGCGCTGCTCGGGGAGACCGTCGCGCGGAGCCTCTTCGGCGACGCCGACCCGGTCGGCCAGGTGATCCGCATTCGCAAGGTGCCGTTCACGGTGATCGGCACGCTCGAGCGCAAGGGGCAGAATCTCCTCGGCCAGGACCAGGACGACGTCGTTCTCATGCCGCTGTCCACCGCGCGCAACCGCGTCCTGGGCGGCGGCACCGCGCGCCAGCGCACGGTGGGCTCGGCCTCGATCAAGGTGCGCGAGGGCGAGGACATGAGCGAGGTGATTGAGGAAATGCGGAGCCTGCTCCGCCAGCGCCACCGCCTGCAGCCGGGGACGGACGACGACTTTACGCTGCGCAACCTGTCGGAAGTGCTGCAGGCGCAGGAGCAATCGAGCCGCATCATGACGCTGCTGCTCGCGGCGATCGCCTCCGTGTCGCTGCTCGTCGGCGGCATCGGCATCATGAATATCATGCTGGTCTCCGTCACGGAGCGCACGCGGGAGATCGGGCTGAGGATGGCGGTGGGCGCGCGCGGCCGCGACATCCTGGCGCAGTTCCTGGTGGAGGCGGTGACGCTCGCGCTGATCGGCGGGGCGCTCGGCATCCTGCTCGGCGTGGGCGGATCCTACGCGATCGGCCACCTGGCCGAGTGGCGGACGGAGTTGAACGTCCTGAGGCCATCGTGCTGGCCGCCGGATTCGCAGCGGCGGTCGGCGTGTTCTTCGGCTTCTATCCCGCGCGCAAGGCCTCGCGCCTGCTGCCCATCGAGGCGCTCCGGTACGAGTGAATCCGGCGGTCGCGTAGAATAGCGGCCTGAATGGATCTCGTGCTTTTCTTCAAAGCGGTCGTTCTCGGCATCGTCGAAGGTCTCACCGAATTCCTGCCGGTTTCCAGCACCGGGCATCTCATCGTCGCCGGGCAGCTGATCGGCTACACCGGCGAAAAGGCCAAGGTCTTCGAGATCGTCATCCAGAGCGGGGCGATGCTCGCGGTCATCTGGGAGTACCGCGCGCGCTTCGGACGCGTGCTTCGGGGGCTGCATCGTGACCCCGCGGCCCGGCAATTCGCGTTCAATCTCGCCGTGGCGTTTGCTCCCGCCGCGCTGCTCGGGCTCGCCTTCGGGGGCGCGATCAAGCAGCACCTGTTCCACGCGGTTCCGGTGGCGGCCGCCTTCATCATCGGCGGCGGGATCATCCTCTGGGTCGAGCGCTCGCAGCGGCCCGTGCGGGTGGATCAGGTCGACGATATGACGTGGAAGGACGCGCTCAAGGTCGGCTTCGCGCAGGCGTTCGCGCTGATCCCCGGCACCTCGCGGGCGGGCGCGACGATCATCGGCGGGATGCTCTTCGGCCTGTCGCGCCGTGCCGCGACCGAGTTCTCGTTCTTCCTTGCGGTGCCGACGCTGATCGCGGCGGGAGCCTACGACCTCTACAAGAACCGCGCGCTCCTCGACGGCGGCGATCTCGGCGTTTTCTCTGCGGGCTCGATTGTTTCGTTCGTCTCGGCGTTCCTGTGCGTGCGCTGGCTGCTGCGCTACATCGCCACCCACGACTTCAGCGCCTTTGCGTGGTACCGCATCGCCTTCGGCTTCGTGGTGCTCGGCACTGCCTATACCGGGGTGGTCGACTGGTCGACCTGACCTGAAGGCGGAGGGATGATCTCCCTCTCCCGCTACGCCGAGCTGCTGCGCGTGCCTGGGCTGCGGGCCACGCTTGCCGCATCGGTAGTCGGACGCTTGCCCATCGGCATCGCAACGCTTGCCATCCTGCTGTTCCTGCAGGAGCGCACGGGCTCTTTCGCGGTCGCCGGGGGGGCGGCGGCGCTCTACGTGCTCGGGCTGGCGACGGTGGCGCCGTTCCTGGGCCGTCTGATCGACCGCTTCGGGCCTCGACTGGTGCTGGCGGCGGGCGCGATCCTTTATCCGGGAATGCTGGTCGCACTCGTCGTCCTGGCGCACTCCGCGGCCGGCCACGGCTGGGTCGCATTCGCCGCGCTCGCCGCGGGCGCTTCGTTTCCCCCGATCACGATCTGCATGCGCGCGCTCTACCCACGGTTCCTGCCCGACATCGCGTTGCTGCAGACGGCCTACTCGATGGATGCCGCGCTGGTGGAAATGGTATTCATCCTGGGCCCCGTCCTGGTGGCGCTATTCGTCGCGGCAGGGCACCCGTTTGTCGCCGTTCTGCTTGCCGCGGCATGCGCCGGGGTCGGCAATGTGCTCTTCCTGCGCGCTCCCGGAGTCAGGAACTGGAGCGTTCAGCGCGCGGCCGGCCGGCGCAGCCTGCTTGGGCCGCTGCGCTCGCCGCCGCTGCTGGCCGTGTTTGCCGCGAACTTCCTTTATGCCTGCGCCTTCGGCCTCTACGAGATCGCGGCGACCGCCTTCGCCGCACAGCACGGGGTGCCCGCCGCCGCAGGGGTGATTCTTGCGCTGGCGAGCGTGGGCAGCGCGGCCGGCGTCATCGTCTATGGCGGGCGCGATTGGGGGGCGCCGGTGACCCTCCAATTTCTCGTCGCCCTCGGCCTGATGGCGGCCGGCCTGTTGATTCTGGCGCCGGTCTCCGACCTCTACCTGTTCGGGCTGCTGAACGTCGTTGCCGGCTCGCCGATGGCGGCGGTGATCGCGTCGCAATCGCTGCTCGTTTCGCGGTTGGCCCCGCGCGAGATGCTTGCCGAGACCTTCACTTGGGGCTCCACCTGCCTGCTGGCGGGCATCAGCGGCGGCATCGCGGCGGGCGGGATGCTCGTCGAAGTCTTGGGCGCCGTCTTGGATACTGATTCTCGCGACACTTTCGACGCTGCTCGCGGGCGTGGTTGTTTGGGCGGGGGTGAGAGGCCAGGGTTGACGGGAGATTTCAGGATTGCGTCCACGGCAATCCTGCGACCCGCCAGCCGCCTGTGGTATTGCGGTGGCCGTTCATATCACGGTCGCCTTCGAAGCCTTCCAGCACGTTGTAGGCTGCGGCGTAGCCCGCCTGCCGGGCGAGCATGGCGGCGTTGTGCGAGCGGCCTCCGCTGCGGCAGATGAAAAGCAAGTGCTCCGTCTTGTCCGCGTTCGCCGCGAGCTCCGACATGAACTCGGGGTTGGGCCGGTTGCCCGGATAGGTGAGCCACTCGATCTGGACGGCCCCCGGTATGCGCCCGACGTAATCCAATTCCGCGCGCGTCCGCACGTCGATCAGCTTCGCGCCCGGCACGTTGCGCCACACTTCGTGCGCCTCCGCAGGGGTGAGAGCGCCGCTATACGGCAGGCCGAACTGGCGGGCGCGCTCGGCAGCCTTCTGAAGAATTTCGTTGACGGTCATTCCTTGGGCCTCGTCGATCCGCGCCGCAGTGCGTGCTCACACTGGAATCTATCCAGCTGGAAACTAAGGACAATTCTAGCCGAGCCTGACCGCGACCGAGTCCGCACCATTATGGTGCGCAACGTTCGGGCGGGCACACATCTAGTGCGGGGCTGATCGGCTGGGGCAAATAAATCCCTTGTGGCACAATGCGTTTCGCGCAAAAAACCTTGGCACAATTCCTGCTCAACAGGAAGCCCCGGAAAACCGCTTTTTCGTCATACCAATTCAAATCAGGAGAGCTCGATGGGAACCGTCGCCGACGTCATGAAAATGGTCAAAGACAACGAGGTGAAGTTTGTCGATTTCCGCTTCACCGATACGCGCGGCAAGGAGCAGCACGTGTCGGTGCCGGTGTCGGCATTCGGCGAGAGCAAATTCAGCGACGGCCATTTCTTCGACGGCTCCTCCATCGCCGGCTGGAAAGGCATTGAAGCCTCCGACATGGTGCTCATGCCGGATCCGGATAGCGGGCGCATGGACCCCTTCACCGACGAGCCCACGCTGCTTCTCACGTGCGATGTGATCGAGCCTTCCGACGGCAAGGGCTACGACCGCGATCCGCGCTCGATTGCCAAGCGCGGCGAGGCCTACCTCAAGTCCACCGGCATTGCCGACACCGCCTTCTTCGGGCCCGAGCCCGAATTCTTCATCTTCGACTCGGTGACCTGGAAGATCGAGATGGGCCAGGCGTTCTACAAGATCAAGTCGGAAGAAGCGCCGTGGTCGTCCGGCGAGGAATTCGAGGGCGGCAACATGGGCCACCGCGCGCCGATCAAGGGCGGCTATTTCCCCGTGCCGCCGGTGGATTCGCTGCAGGACATCCGCTCGGCCATGGTGCTCGCGATGCAGGAGATGGGCGTGGAGTGCGAGGTGCACCACCACGAGGTAGGCGCCATGGGCCAGAACGAGATCGGCACCAAGTTCAATAGCCTGGTGAAGCGCGCCGACTGGATGATGATCCTCAAGTACGCCGTGCATAACGTCGCGCATTCCTACGGCAAGACCGCGACCTTCATGCCGAAGCCGGTGGTGGGGGACAACGGCTCGGGCATGCACGTGCACCAGTCGCTCGCGAAAGGCGGGCAGAACCTTTTCACCGGCAACGGCTATGCAGGGCTCTCGGAGCTCGCGCTGCACTACATCGGCGGCATCCTCAAGCACGCGAAGGCGCTCAACGCGATCACCAACCCGGGCACGAATTCCTACAAGCGTCTGGTGCCGGGGTTCGAAGCGCCGATCAATCTCGCGTATTCGTCGCGCAACCGCTCCGCTGCGGTGCGGGTGCCGCTGGTCGCGAACCCGAAGGCACGCCGCATCGAGGTGCGCTTCCCGGATCCCACAACCAACCCCTACCTCGCGTTCACCGCGATGATGATGGCGGGGCTGGACGGCATCCAGAACAAGATCAAGCCCGGCGACCCGATCGACAAGAACCTCTATGACCTGCCGCCCGAGATCGCCCTGCGCGTGCCGAAGGTGTGCCACTCCCTCGAGCAGGCGCTGGAGGAACTCGAGAAGGACCACGAGTTTCTGCTGCGCGGCGGCGTGTTCTCGAAGGACATGCTCAAGGCTTACATGGCGCTCAAGGAAGAGGAACTCACGGCGTTCCGCATGCAGACTCATCCGCTCGAGTTCCAGCTCTATTACAGCCTGTAGGAATTCATCGGACCCGCTTTCGGCGATTCTTAGTGCGGACCCCCGCCGTCCAACGCGACGGCGGCGGGTTCCGTTCGGTTTGCCGGTTAGTCTCCTCGGATATCCTCCGGCGCACCATTTGGGTGCGTTGCATATTTCCTCGTAATGACATAGAGTTACGAGTGCATTGCAGCGCCTGCCCGTCAACCGATCCCGTGGCGAGGCGTTTTCTTCTGGGACGAGAGGCCTGCGATCGATGACGCGCTCCATCCTGACCTTGGCGGTTGCGATCGCCGCGTTTGCGGGAGCCGCGCGTGCGGATATCTGGGAGTGCGTGGACAGCAGTGGCAACAAGCGCTTCACCAATATCCAGTCCGAGTCCCAGGGCTGCAGGATGCTCAACGTCGGACCCACCAACACGGTGCCGGCGAACAAGCCGAAGGCCCAGGCGGCGCCGCCCGGATTTCCCAAGGTGGACGGCGAGACGCAGCGCCAGCGGGACAACGACCGGCGCAGGATCCTCGAGCACGAGCTCGCCAACGAGCAGAAGCTCCTCGAGCAGGCGCGGAGCGAGCTTGCGGTGCAGGATTCGATACGGCTCGGGAGCGAGCGCAACTACCAGCGCGTGCTCGACCGCCTCGAGCCGTACCGCAGGAAGGTCAAGCTGCACGAGGACAATATCGCCAACCTCAGGCGCGAGCTGGCCGGCGGCCGGTGAACCCGCGGGCCCGCGCGCCCCGCTTATCCTTCCGCGGCTTCCGTGGCGCGGTTTTTGCTCCGATCAGAGTAGCGGGCATCCGTGACATGACCTCCCCGGCCCTCTCCGGTCTGGAACTGCTGGCGACGGCGGTGGTGCTGGTCGATGCGGAGCTCAGCGTGCGCTACATGAACCCCGCGGCCGAAAACCTGTTCGAGACGAGCTCCAGAAACGTGGCAGGCCAGCCGCTGGGAGCCCTGTTTACGGACGCCGCCGTGCTGATGGGGGCGATCGGGCTGGCGCGCGCGAACGCCGCGAGCTATACCGAGCATGACGTCGAGCTCGAGGTGAGCGAGCGCCTGCGGCTGCACCTGTCGTGCACGGTGAGCCCGATCGAGCCCAACTCCAGCGCCGCGGGCATCGGCGAGATGCTGCTGGAGTTCCGCCACATCGACAAGCAGCTGAAGATCGCGCGCGAGGAGCGACTGCTCGACGAGAGCCACGCCACCCGCGAGCTGGTTCGGAACCTCGCGCACGAGATCAAGAACCCGCTGGGAGGCATCCGCGGCGCAGCGCAGCTGCTCGACCGGGAGCTCGAGCGCCCGGGCCTGCACGAGTACACGCAGGTGATCATGAACGAGGCCGACCGCCTGCAGTCGCTGATGGACCGGCTGCTGACTCCCCATCGCCTGCCGCAGCCGGCCCACCTGAGTCCGCACGAGGTGCTGGAGCGGGTGCGCAGCCTGATCCAGGCGGAGTTCCCGCAGGGTGTCTCGGTTCGCCGCGACTACGATGTGAGCGTCCCGCGCATCCTCGGCGACAAGGAGCAGCTGATTCAGGCGGTGCTCAACATCGCGCGCAATGCCGCGCAGGCCATCGCGAGCGGCGGCCGCGACGGGGAGATCCTGCTCCGGACCCGCGTCCTGCGGCAGGTCACGCTCGCCCGCCGGCGGTATCGCCACGCGGTCCAGCTGCAGATCATCGACAACGGCCCCGGCATTCCCGCGGAACTACAAGAGCGCGTGTTCCACCCGCTGGTCTCGGGGCGCGCGGGAGGCAGCGGACTTGGCCTGACGCTGGCGCAGGCCTTCATCAACCAGCACGGCGGCATCGTCTGGTTCGAGAGCGCGCCGGGCAACACGACCTTCACCATCCTTCTTCCCGTCGACGAGACGGGCAATGGCAAGCAGTGACACTGGCATGAAACCGGTCTGGATCATCGACGACGACCGCTCGATTCGCTGGGTATTCGAGAAGGCGCTCGCGCGCGAAAACATCCCGTTCAAGGCGTTTGCCTCGGCGCAGGAAGCGCTCGCCGCGCTCGGCACCGAAACCCCGCAGGTGGTGGTGAGCGACATCCGCATGCCGGGAGAGTCGGGGCTGGAGCTGCTGCAGCGGGTGAGGGCGATGAACGCCAACCTGCCGGTCATCATCATGACCGCCTACTCCGACCTCGAGAGCGCGGTCGGTGCCTTCCAGGGCGGCGCCTACGAGTACCTGCCCAAGCCGTTCGACGTCGACCACGCGGTCGAGCTGATCCGGCGCGCGATGGGAGAAGGCGCGCGGGAGGACAGCGTGGCCGAAGAGGAGAGCATCAGCCCGGAGATCCTCGGGCAGGCGCCGGCGATGCAGGAGGTATTTCGCGCGATCGGCCGGCTCTCCCAGTCGCACGCCACGGTGCTGATCACCGGGGAATCCGGCACCGGCAAGGAGCTGGTGGCGCGGGCGCTGCACCGCCACAGCCCGCGCGCGGCGCGCCCCTTCATCGCGATCAACACCGCGGCGATACCGCGCGAGTTGCTGGAGTCGGAGCTGTTCGGCCACGAGCGCGGGGCGTTCACCGGGGCGCAGGCGCAGCGGCGCGGGCGCTTCGAGCAGGCGGAGGGCGGCACGCTCTTTCTCGACGAGATCGGCGACATGCCGCCCGAGCTGCAGACGCGGCTGCTGCGGGTGCTGTCGGACGGACATTTCTACCGCGTGGGCGGCCATCAGCCGATGAAGGCCAATGTGCGCGTCATCGCGGCGACCAACCACGACCTCGAGGCGCGCGTGGCGCAGGGGCGGTTCCGGGACGATCTCTTTCACCGGCTGAACGTCATTCGCCTGCGCCTGCCGCCGCTGCGCGAGCGCCGCGACGACATTGCGCCGCTCGCGCGGCATTTTCTCGCGAGGAGCGCGCGCGAGCTCGGCGTGGAGCCGAAGCGCCTTTCGGAGGCGGCGTTGAAGCAGCTCGCCGCGCAGGACTTTCCGGGGAACGTGCGCCAGCTCGAGAACCTCTGCCATTGGCTGACGGTGATGGCGCCCTCGGCCACTGTCGAGGCGGGCGACCTGCCAGCCGAGCTGCGCGCCGAGGCGGCGCCGGTGGCGGCAAGCTGGATCGCCGCCCTCGAACGGGAGGTGGAGCTTCTCCTCAAGCGCGGCGAAACCGGCGTGCTGGATGACCTCGCGCGCCGCTTCGAGCGGGCGCTCATCACGAAAGCGCTGGCCCACACCGGCGGGCGCCGCATCGAGGCCTCGCAGCTCCTCGGGCTCGGCCGCAACACGCTTACGCGCAAGATTCAGGAGCTGGGGATCGATTCCGACCGGAAGAACGGTGAATCGTGATTTTCGTCATTGGCCCGCGCTCTGCGGCCCGATGTAACGCAGGTCCCTGACGAGCAGGTTGCGCTGCGTGTAGGTAAACAGGGTGTCTCCCCCCGCCAGCTTCTTGAAGGTGAGCGTGACCCGCTGGCGCTTGCCGCGCGCTTCTTCCAGGCGCGCGTGCAGGTCATCGACGTCCATCACGCTCGCGCCGTCCACCGCCTCGAGCAGGTCGGCCTTCTCAATCTCCTGCGCTTCGCCGATCGACCCTGGTTCGACGTGGTGCACCATCAGGCCGCGCGCACCGATCTCCAGCGCGTCGCGGATCGTGATCGGTCCGAACAGGACCCCCGAGACATAGACCCCGCGGGTATCGAGCACGCGCTGCATCGGGACCTTGGCGCCGCTGACGATGGTTTCGCGATCCTGGCGCAGCACCTTGAGGCTCGAATCGGCGAGGCGCCCGCGCAGCGCGTGCAGCAGCTGCGTCTCGTTCTCGATCGCGCCGGTCTCCCCGATCACCTGGCGTATGAGGTCGCCCGGCAGGAGCTTCAGGGTGCCGTCGTTGGCGTAGCTGCGCGCAACACGGAGCTCCTTGCGGTTGTCGATGTCGCGGAAATAAACGAGCTTGAGATCGGGAGGTGAGGGGTCTTTCCCTTCTTGCAGCAGCCGCAGCACCCGGCAGGCGTACTTGATCGCCACCGCGAAGTTGGTGTTCTGCGCGCCGCGGATGCCCGCGGTGTTGATGCCGACGATGCGCCCGCTCTCCAGGCTGATCAGCGGACCGCCGGAATTACCCTGGTTGATGGGCGCGTCGGTCTGCAGAAGCTCGGTGCGGTAGCGGGCGGTGACTCCGGAGATGATGCCGCGGGTGCCGGTGAAGGGCAGGCGCCACGGATGGCCGAACGCGCCGACCGGGTGCCCGACCGGTGGCATGCTATCGCACTCGAGGCGCGGCTCCGCGATCCCTTTCGTCTCCACGCGCTCGGACACCCCGATGATCGCGAGGTCGAGGAACGGATCGACATACACCTTGGAGGCTTCGGAGTACTCCTGCCCGTGGAGCGCCACCTCCACCCGCGACGGCGAGCGTCCGACGACGTGGGCGTTGGTCATGATCCATCCGCGCCCGGCGTCGACCACGAAGCCCGCGCCGAGGCCGGAGCCCTTGCGGTCGCCGTCGAAGGGAACGGGCAGCGTGGTCCGGATCTGGACGGTATAGCGGAGCGCGCCCTTGAAAATGTCCTCGCTCAGATCGGCGCCCGGCGCCGTGGACGCGGCGGCCGCGAGCGCGAGCGGAACGAGGAAGCGGTACGCCGGCATCGGTTGCGCGCCTGGATGTCGAGGGGAATCATTCTACCGGCTGAGCCAGCGGTCGCAACCCGGCAGTCGCGGCGCGGAACATCGCGGGTTACATCGCGTTCCGGCGCGGAGTGAAGATCGAGGCCTAGCTCAGGTTCAGCTCGGCGACGACGGGAGCGTGGTCGGAAGGCCGCTCGGCCTTTCGCGGCTCGACGTCGATCGTGCACGCGGTGCACGCGTTGGCAAGTGCCTCCGACAGCAGGATGTGGTCGATGCGCAGGCCCATCTTGCGGCGGAAGGCGTTCATCCGGTAGTCCCACCACGTGAACGACCGCTCCGGCTGCTCGAACAGCCGGAACGCGTCTTTCAACCCGAGGTCGAGCAGAAACTTGAACGCGCCCCGTTCGGGCTCGCTGAAAAGGACCTGCCCTTCCCACGCCTTGGGGTCGTGCACGTCGCGATCCTCCGGCGCGACGTTGAAGTCGCCCAGCACCGCGAGGCGGGGATGCCGTGAAAGCTCCTGCCCGATCCAGCCGCGGAAGGCCTCGAGCCACTTGAGCTTGTACTGGTATTTCTCGGAAGCGACGCTCTCGCCGTTGGGCACGTAGGCGCAGATCACGCGCAGGGCCCCGACGGTCGCGGCGAGCACGCGTTTCTGCTCGTCGGCGAAACCGGGAATGGCGGTGACTTCGTCTGCGGCCGACGCGCGCGTGAGGATCGCCACGCCGTTGTAGGTCTTCTGGCCGCTTGCGACCGGCTCGTATCCCGCGGCGCGGATCTCGATCGCCGGAAACTGGTCGTTCTGGAGCTTGGTTTCCTGCAGGCACAGTACGTCGGGCCGGTGCCGTGCGGCCCAGTCGAGAACCTGCGGAAGGCGGACCTTGAGGGAGTTGACGTTCCAGGTCGCGAGCTTCATCCCGCGGCGACTGGCCGGCCGACTACTGGCCGCGCGGGAAGCCCGCGGCGTCGAGCACGAGGTTGTAGTCGGGCGCGGAGAACCCGCGCGTGACCACCTGGCCCACGATCAGCACCGGCACCTTCGTGTCGCCGGACACTTTCTGAAGCTCGTCGATGTCGGCCTGCTCCTGCGCTGCGATGTCCTGGTACTTGACTCCCCGGCCGTCGAGGAGGGTGCGCGCCTCGTTGCAGGGCGCGCCGCAGGCTGGATGGGTGTAGAGCTTGACCGGGGGCGTGGCCGCCCGCGCTCCCGCGGGCTTGGCCCCTGGCTTGTAGCCCGGAGGCGCGGTCCTGGGATAGCCGGCGACGTCGAGCGCGGAGTCCCACTCGCCCTCGAGGTACCCGGTGATGCGGCTGGGCCCGACGTAAAGCACCGGCACATCGAGTCCGCCGGTCAGCTTCTTGAAGGCTTCGATGTCGCTCTGCGGATCCTTCTCCGTGTGGGGCACGCCGCGGCGCGCGAGATGCGCGCGCGCCTGGTCGCAGGGCGCGCCGCAGTTCGAATTCCACAGCGTCACCGGAAAGTTCCGGGCAGCCTGCTGCACGCTGAAGGGCAGCGGTGATTCATCAGCCGCACTGCGGCCGACACTGACCTGTTCCACTTTTTTCGCGGTCGCGGGCGGCGGCGTGTCCCGGTACTCCACGTTCCCCTTCTCGTCCACCCACCGGTAGAGTTGGGCGGCGCCCAGAGGAGCCGCGAGCAGCATCGCCACCAGATTCAGAATCGCGATACTTTTCATGGTGTTAACTCCTATACCGACTAATTTACTCTAACACCACGTCGAGTGTCGCGTAAAGGACTTACTTCTACTGGACCATCCCGGAGTGCTTCAGGAGCGCATCGATCTTCGGCTCGCGCCCGCGGAACGCGACGAAGGATTCGAGGGCGGGACGGCTGCCGCCGACCCCGAGGATCTCGTTCCAGAAGCGCTGCCCGGTCGGGGGATCGAGCACACCGTTCTCCTCAAACAGGCTGTAGGCATCGGCGGAGAGCACTTCCGCCCACTTGTAGCTGTAATAGCCCGCGGCGTAGCCGCCGGCGAAGACGTGCGAGAAATTGTTGGGAAAGCGGTTGTAGGAGGGCGGTAAAACCACCGCCACACGCGCGCGCACCTCGTCCAGCAGCTCGAGGACGGTCTTTCCCCCGGCGGGATCGAAGTCGGAGTGCAGATGCAGATCGAACAGCGCGAACTCGAGCTGGCGCACCGTCTGCAACCCGCTCTGGAAGTTCTTTGCCGCGAGCATCTTGTCGAAGAGGGCGCGCGGCAA
Source organism: uncultured beta proteobacterium (assembly GCA_963699525.1). Taxonomy (GTDB): domain Bacteria; phylum Pseudomonadota; class Gammaproteobacteria; order Burkholderiales; family SG8-41; genus SG8-41. Next base: position 61,512 of record CAVOUI010000008.1, read on the forward strand.
GGGCTCGCCCGTGTCCGCGTGAGCCGTCATCGGCTGGAGCACGGCAAACTCCCAGCAGAAGTTCTCCATGAACTGCGAGGGCAGCTCCACCGCGTCCCACTCCACGCCGTTGATGCCGGAGACGCCAAGATCGTCCACGCGCGTGAGGAGGTGGTGCAACCCGTGGCCGAATTCGTGAAACAGCGTGGTGACTTCCTCGTGCGTGAAGTGGGCCGGCTTGTCCCCGACGGGTGCGGAGAAATTGCAGTTGAGATAGGCGACCGGCGCCTGAACGCGCCCGTTCTTGAGCCGCCGCGTGATCGCGTCGTCCATCCACGCTCCGCCGCGCTTCGAGGGGCGCGCATGAAGGTCCACGTAGAACTGCCCGATCGGGGTGCCCGTGCGGTCGGTGATCGAAAAGAATCGCACGTCCGGGTGCCACGCCGTGGCGGCGGCGGGCCCGATCCTCAGTCCGTAGAGCGTCTCGACCAGCTTGAACATCCCGGGCAGCACCTTCGTTTCCGGGAAGTAGCGCTTGACCTCCTGGTCGGAGAAGGAATAGCGCTTCTCGCGGAGCTTTTCCGAGGCGAACGCCAGGTCCCAGGCCTCGAGGCGGTCGAGGCCGAGCTCGGCCTGCGCGAAATCCGTGACCTCCCGGAGGTCGCGCTCGGCGTAGGGCTTCGCCCGCGCGGCGAGTTCATTCAGGAAATCGAGCACCTGCCGCGGCGATTCCGCCATCTTCGGCTCGAGTGAATACTCGGCGTAGTTGGCGAAGTCGAGCAGCCGCGCCTGCTCCCGGCGCAGCGTCACGATCTCGGTGATGAGCGAGGTGTTGTCCCATTCGGGCTTCCCGAACTCGGAGGCGCGGGTCACGTAGGCGCGGTACATCAGCTCCCGGAGGCTGCGGTTCCCCGCATGCTGCATCACCGGCAGGTAGGAGGGCGCATGCAGCGTGAACTTCCACCCCGGTTTTCCCTCGGACTGCGCCGCGTCGCGCGCCGCGGCCAGCGCATCCTCGGGTATTCCCGACACGGCCGCCGGGTCCGCGGTGTAATGCGCGAACGCGTTGGTGGCGTCGAGCAGGTTGTCCGAGAAGCGCGACGAAAGCTGCGAGAGCCGCTCGCTGATTTCCTTGAAGCGCGTCTTCTTCGCCGGCGGCAGCTCCGCGCCGCCGAGCCGGAAATCGCGCAGCTCGTTCTCGACGATCTTCTTCTGCGCGGGCGTGAGCGAAGCGAACTCCGTGCCCTGCCGGAGCGCCTTGAACCGGGCGTAGAGCCCCGGGTGCTGGCCGAGTTCGGTGTAGTACTGCGTGACCTTGGGCAGGTTCGAGTTGTATACCTCGCGCAGCTCGGGGTTGTTCATCACGGCGTTGAGGTGCCCGACGACGCCCCAGGCGCGGTGCAGCCGCTCGTTGGCGTCCTCGAGGGGCTGCACAAAATCCCGCCAGGTGGCCGGCACGCCCGGGGCCGAGATGCGCTCGATCAGCGCTCGGTTTTCCGCCAGCAGCTGGTCGACGGCCGGCGTGACGAGCGCAGGCGTGAAATCGGCAAAGCGGGGCAGCCCGGAGAAATCGAGCAGGGGATTCACGGCGGCCGGCTACCGGGTTTCGTAGACGATCTGGCCGTCGACCAGGGTGTGGCGCACCTTGCCCTTGACCTCGTGCCCGATGTAGGGCGTGTTCTTGCCCTGGCTCTTCAGCGAATCCGGCGTGACCCGCCACGGGCGCTCGGCGTCGAAGATGCAGATATCCGCCGCATGTCCCGGCGTCAGGTGGCCGGCGTCGACGTCGAGCACCCGCGCCGGCTGTGAAGTGATCCTCGCGAGCGCCGCGGAGAGCCCCGTACCGGACTCTTCCGCCCACTTGAGCGTGAGCGGCAGCAGCAGCTCGAGTCCGGTTGCGCCGGGCTCCGCCTCCGCGAACGGCAAGTGTTTTCCGTCGTCGTCGACCGGCGTGTGGTCGGAGCAGGCGGCGTCCACCGTCCCGTCGGCGAGCCCGGCCCGCAACGCGTCGCGGTCGCGCTGGCTGCGCAGCGGCGGATCGAGCCGGCAGTTGGAGTCGAAGTAGCCGATGTCCATCTCGGTCAGGTGTGCGTGGTGGATGGCGATGTCGCAGGTGACGGGCAGCCCGTCGCGCTTCGCCCTGCGCACCAGCTCCACGCCCTCCGCGCTGGAGATCCGCGCGAAGTGCACGCGCGCCCCGGTTTCGCGCGCGAGAATCAGCATGGTCGAGAGCGCGACGGTCTCGGCGCACACCGGGACCCCCTGCAGCCCGCAGCGGGTCGCGACCGGCCCGTCGTGGGCGACGCCGTGCCGGGCGAGCGCGGGATCCTGGGGGCGCAGCCATACCGGGAAGCCGAAGGTCGCCGCGTACTGCAGGGCGTGGTAGAAGATCTGGCTGTCGGCGAACGGCGCATCCGCCTGCGAGAACGCGACGCAGCCTGCGTCCACCAGCTCGGCCATCTCGGTCAGGCGCTCGCCCTTCAGGCTCTGGGTGAGCGCGCCCACGGGGTAGACCCGCGCCTGGTTCAGGTTCTGCGCGCGATGCTTGAGCATTTCCACCAGTCCCGGCTCATCGAGCGGCGGATCGGTATCGGGGGGGCAGGCGAGGCTCGTGATCCCGCCCGCGATGGCCGCCTCCATCTCGGATTCGAGCGTTGCGAGATACTCGAAGCCGGGCTCGCGCAGGCGCGCGGCGAGGTCGACCAGGCCGGGGCAGACGACGAGGCCGGTGGCGTCGATCACGCGGTTGGCGGTGTAGCCGCTCGGCGGATCGCCGATCGAGACGATCCGGCCGGCGGCGATGTAGACGTCCTTCTTCGCGTCCACGCCGCTGCGGGGATCGATCAGCCGGCCGCCCTTGATGTGGATCTTCATCGCTACTTGTTGCCGGCCATGATGCTCATCACCGCCATCCGGATGGCGATGCCGAAGGTGACCTGGGGCAGGATCACCGATTGCTTGCCGTCCGCGACACTCGAATCGATCTCCACGCCGCGGTTCATCGGGCCGGGGTGGAGCACGATGGCGTCGGGCTTCGCGAGCGCGAGCTTGTCCTGGGTGAGGCCGTAATACTTGTAGAACTCCTGCGCCGAGGGGAGCAGGGCGCCCTGCATGCGCTCGTTCTGCAATCTCAGCATCGTCACCACGTCGACGTCCTTCAGCCCCTGGCGCATGTCGTGATAGACGTGCACGCCGAGCTGCTCGACGTGGGCAGGCAGCAGGGTCTTGGGCCCGATGACGCGGATCTCCGGGCAGCCGAGCGTGGTGAAGGCATGGATCTGGGAGCGCGCCACGCGCGAGTGGAGCACGTCGCCGACGATCGCCACCCGCAGGCTGGAGAAATCCTTCTTGTAGTGGCGGATGGTGTACATGTCGAGCAGACCCTGCGTCGGGTGGGAGTGGCGCCCGTCGCCGGCGTTGATGACGTGGATATCGGGGGCGACGTGGCGCGCGATGAAATGCGGCGCGCCGCTCTCGCCGTGGCGCACCACGAACATGTCGGCGTGCATCGCCGACAGGTTGTCCACCGTGTCGAGGAGGCTCTCGCCCTTGGACTGGGAGGACACCGAGACGTTGAGGTTGATGACGTCGGCGGACAGCCGCTTGGCGGCGATCTCGAAGGTGGTGCGGGTGCGCGTGGACGGCTCGAAGAACACGTTGAACACGGACTTGCCGCGCAGGAGCGGCACCTTCTTCACCCGGGTGCTGACGAACGTCTTCGCCGTGTCGAGGATCTGCCACAGGATGTCGGCGGGCAGACCCTCCAGCGTGAGGAGGTGGTGCAGCTGCCCTTTCTTGTCGAGCTGCGGGTTGGCGGGATTGAGCCACATGCTAGGGCTCCCGCGCGCTCAGAACGAAGGCCAGCCGCCCGCCGGCGCCGCGCTCCAGATCGATGCTCTGGCGCGCGTCCACGTCCACGCGCGCGCCCACGAACTGCGCGGCGATCGGCAATTCACGCCCGCCGCGGTCGACCAGGGTGGCGAGTTTCACGCTCGCCGGCCTGCCGTAGTCGAACAGCTCGTTCAGCGCCGCGCGTATCGTGCGGCCGGTGTGAAGGACGTCGTCGACCAGGATCAGGTCCCGGCCATCGACCTCGAAGGGTATCTCGGAGCGCTTGACGTCGCGGCGCAGGCCGCGCGCTTCGTAATCGTCTCGGTAGTAGGAAACGTCGAGGGCGGCGGCGGGGGTCTTCAGCTTGAGCGCCTGGTGCAGACGCTCCGCAACCCAGACGCCGCCGGTGTGGATGCCTATCAAACCCGTTTCCGGCCCCACAGCGGGCCGCATCTGCTCGATCAGCGCTTTCAGCAGCTGCTCGGCATCGGGTAACGGGTTGCCGGGCATGTTTTGTGGTTTTCGCGGGGCGCTACTGTATCACAACTCGCCGCCCGCGGGTGAGCGCGCGGTTTCGAAAAAGGTTTCGAGGATGCGTTGGGCAGCGACCGAATCGAGCGCGCCCTTGAGGCGCGAGCCGCGTGCCCCTGCCGCTCGCAGCAAGCCCTCGGCTTCGCGCGAGGTGAGGCGCTCGTCGACGAGCTCCGTGCGGATGCCGAAGCGGCCGTGCAGACGCTGCGCGAAGCGGCGGGCGAGCTTTCCCACCGGGTGTTCGGTGCCGTCGGCATGCGCGGCAATCCCGACCACCAGCCGCGCCGGCCGCCACTCGGCGACGAGCCGCCCGATCGCGGCGAACCGCGCACGGTTCTCGATGGCGGCAATGGCGGCGAGGGGGTGCGCGAGGCGGGTCTCGAAGTCGCCGACCGCGACGCCGATGCGCTTCGTGCCGAAATCGAATGCGAGGACCGTTCCGGTCCTCGCGTCAGGCATGCCCCGCCTGCTCGGACAGGCTCGCGAAATCGATGCCGAGCAGCCCCATCGCGGCCGGGAGCCGTTCCTCCGCCTTCAGGTCGAAGATCACCTCGGGTTTCGCCCGCACCGTGAGCCACGCGTTCTGCGCGAGTTCATTCTCGAGCTGACCCGGCGCCCAGCCGGCGTAGCCGAGGGTGACGAGCAGCTTGCCGGGGCCTTCTCCGCGCGCCACCGCCTGCAGGATGTCCTTGGACGTCGTGAGCCCGATCTCCGAGCTCACGGCGAGCGTGGATTGCCATTGGCCGAGCGGCGCGTGCAGGACGAATCCGCGATCAACCTGTACCGGCCCGCCGAAATGCACCGGCACCGATTTGAAGACGTCGCCCTCGGGCGGGATGCTGACCTGCTCGAGCAGCGTCTGCAGGTTCATCTCGGTCGGCCGGTTGACGACGATGCCGAGCGCGCCGCGGTCGTTGTGCTCGCAGATGAAGGTCAGCGAGCGCGCGAAATGGGGATCGGCCATGGCGGGCATGGCGATCAGGAAATGTTGCGTCAGGTTCATCCTCTGTCGAGCGACGTTGCGCGAGTGCTACCGGGTAATTGTAAAGGCGCCGGCCCCCCTTCACAATCGCATATGGAGGGTCGGAGAGTTCACACTCGAAACGCAATGCCCAACAGCAACTCGCTGACGCGGATGTATTATTCCGGGGACCTGCAGATCGGCCGCAAGTGCACTCTGCCGCCCTCTCAAGCGCACCACGCGACGCGCGTTCTGCGGTTGAAGAGGGGTGAAACCGTGATCCTCTTCAAGGGCGACGGCGCCGAGTACGCGGCGGTGGTTGTCGATGCGAACCGCGATCGCGTCGCGCTCGACGTGACCGGGCGGCAGACGGTGGACCGCGAGGCGCCGTTCGCCGTGACGCTCGCACAGGCGGTATCGAGCGGCGAGCGCATGGACTACACCGTCCAAAAGGCGGTCGAACTGGGGGTCGCCGCAATCCAGCCGCTGGAAGCGCGCCGCGGCGTTGTGCGTCTCAGCGCGGAGCGCGCGCCGCGGCGGATCGCGCACTGGCAGGCGGTGGCCATCGCGGCGTGCGAGCAGTGCGGCCGCAATCGGGTGCCGCCGGTGCTGCCGCTGGCGCGGCTCGATGCGTTTCTCGCCGCCCGTGGCGGCCAACCCGGAAACGAGCGGCGGGTGTTGCTCTCCCCTCGCGCAGTGCGCCGCCTGCGCGACCTCGATCGTCCTCCGGGCGCGGTCGTGCTGCTCTCGGGTCCCGAGGGCGGCCTGTCCCCCGAGGAAGAACGTGCGGCCGAGCGGGCCGGCTTCCTTCCGGTGCGGCTGGGTCCGCGCGTGCTGCGCACCGAGACCGCGGCGGCGGCGGCGCTTGCCGCGATGCTGGCGCTCTGGGGGGACTTCTAAAGTCGGTAGTCAGAAGGCGAAATCAGGATCGGCAAGCGGCCTGCTTGCGTGCGCCTGTCTGTTTCGAGCAACAGTCTTGCGGTAACGAGCCCTCTTCCGCGATCAACGGTACGCTGCAATCCTTCCCCAACGCTTCAATATCGCGTACTATGTGCTTGAAAAAACGGTAGAATGCGTGTCCGCAGGTTGCTAGGGGCAGCGCCTGCAGTTCTCCGGGAGGCCGCCGATTTCCAAGTCTTCTGACAAGGCCGTGACGCCAGTCATCGGCCCGAGCGAGACGCCACCGCCACCATTGCCGCGGCGGCACCGGCTGTCGAGCCAGGACCGCTTCATCGACTGGTTCCAGTCGGTCGCGCCTTATATCCATGCCTTCCGCGGCAAGACCTTCGTCATCGCGTTCGGGGGCGAAGTCGTGGCCGACGGCCGGTTTTTCGACCTCACACACGACCTGAACCTTCTCGCCGCCTTGGGCGTGCGGCTTGTGCTGGTGCATGGAGCGCGCCTCCAGATCGAGGCGAAGCTGAAAGAGCGCCGGCGCCGCGCCCGTTTTCACCAGGGCCTGCGCGTGACCGACGAGGTGGCGCTCGCTTGCGCGAAGGAGGCGAGCGGGCGCCTGCGCGTGGAGATCGAGGCCGCACTGTCGATGGGGCTGCCGAACTCGCCGATGGCGGGCGCCGACATCCGGGTAGCGAGCGGCAACTTCATCACCGCCAAGCCGATCGGGGTGGTCAACGGCGTGGATCTGATGCACACCGGCGAGGTGCGCAAGATCGACGCCGTCGCGATCCAGAAGCGGCTCGAGGACAACGAGCTGGTGCTGCTCTCGCCCCTCGGCTACTCGCCCAGCGGCGAGGTGCTCAACCTGGCGCTCGAGGATGTCGCCGCCGCGACCGCGATCGCGCTCAGGGCGGAAAAGCTGATCTTTCTCATGGAGACGCAAGGGGTCACGGGCAGCCGCGGGGAGCTGCTGCGGGACCTGACCGTGCGCCAGGCGAAAGGGCTGCTCGCGAAGAACGAGGCGGCCAGCAACGACACGCGCCTCTACCTCCCGCGCGCGGTGCAGGCTTGCGAGGGGGGCGTCAAGCGCGCGCACCTCATCTCGGGCCACGTCGACGACGGGCTGCTGCTCGAGCTCTTCACCCACAAGGGTGTCGGCACGATGCTGACACCGGACCCGATCGAGACGCTGCGGCCTGCGAAGATCGAGGACATCGGGGGCATCCTGCGCCTGATCGAGCCGCTCGAGGCCGAGGGCATCCTCGTCAAGCGCGGGCGCGACCGGCTCGAGCGGGAGATCGGGCGCTTCGTGGTGCTCGAGCACGACAAGCTGGCGGTCGGCTGCGCCGCGCTCTATCCCTTTCCCGACGAGCGGGCGGCGGAGCTCGCCTGCCTCGTGGTGCATCCGGAGTTCCGCAACGCGGGCGCCGGCGAGCGGCTCCTGACGGAAATCGAGGCGCGCGCGCGCCGCGCGAAATTGAAGCGCCTGTTCGTGCTCACCACGCGGGCGGAGCACTGGTTCGTCGAGCGCGGCTTCGACGAGGTGAGCATGCGGGAGCTGCCGCGCGAGAAGCGCCAGCTTTACAACTACCAGCGGCGCTCGGTCGTTCTGGTGAAGCGGATCTAGCGTTATGACGCTGCCCATCACGCTATCGCTGCGCACGCGCCTGCTTCTCGCGGGCGTGCTGGTGAACGCGCTGATGCTCGCCCTGCTGATCGCCGACGGCATCAGCGTCATGGACAATAAGCTCCAGGAGCGTGCGCGCATCCACCTCGAGGAGCAGAAGCAGCTCCTCAATGCCGCGCTGTCGGTTCCACTGGCGGGGCGGCAGTACCGCACGCTCGCCCAGATCCTCGAGCGGGTGCGCACCGACAGCGGCATCACCTACCTGGTGCTGTTCGACCACAACGACAAGCTCGTGGCGAGCGTCGGCTGGGACGAGAACCGGCCGCTGCCGCCCGTTGCGGCATCGTCCTCGGGGACGATGTCCGTCGAGGGCGAGCGCTTTCACACCGCCGTGGACATCGAGTCCTCCGGCATCCGGGTCGGGCGCCTGCATTTCGGTGTCTCCACCGCGTTCATGCGCACCGCGCGCGCCGAGCTGATCCGCGAAAACCTCGCGATCGGCGGCTTCGCGCTCCTGCTCTCGATCCTGGCGATGATCGCGCTCTCGTTCTGGCTCACCCGCAACCTCGCGCAGCTCACCAAGGCAAGCGAGAACCTGGCGGCGGGCAATCTCAATGTGCGGCTGCCGGTGGAGGGCGGCGACGAGGTGGGCAAGCTCACCCATGCCTTCAACGCGATGGCCTCGACCCTCCAGAGCCGGATCAAGGCGCTGGCGGAGAACGAGGCGAAGTTCAGTGCGATCGCCGACTACAGCTACGACTGCGAGCTGTGGATCAGCCCGGAGGGCAGGCTCATCTGGATCAACCCGCGGGTGCTCGACATGTTCGGCTACACGCAGGAGGAGTGCGTGGCGACGGAGAACTTCCCGGCGCCCTTCATCGACGAGCAGGACGCGACGCGCACGGTCCGGCAGATCCGGCGCGCGCTGCGCGGCAACACCGGGCAGGACTACGAGTTCCGCGCCCGGCGCAAGGACGGCTCCGGGTTCTGGGCCGCCGCCGACTGGCGCCCGATCTACGACAACCGCGGCGGCTACCTCGGCATCCGCATCAGCATCCGCGACATCACGCAGAGGAAGGAAGCCGAGCAGCGCCTGGAGTCGACGGTGGTCGAGCTGCGCGATTCGCACGTCGCGCAGCAGGAGTACCTCACGCGGGCGCAGGATGAGCACGCGCGGCTCTCCGCGCTGCTGGGGGTGATGGAAACCGGCATCCTGTTCGTGTCCCCGGACAACAAGGTCGTCTACACCAACCCCGCCTTCACCCGCATCTGGATGATCGCGCCGGGCACGCGCCTGATCGGCAGGAGCTCCCAGGAGGTCCTCGCCACCTCGGCGTGCGCGCTGGCGCGCCCGGAGGAGCACGCCAAGCGCATCCTGCTGCCGCCGCGAGAGGGCGAGATCACGGGCACGCTGGAGATTCCGATGGCGGACGGCCGTCTGGTCACCCAGCAGCTGCATTCCGTGGAGGACGTCTACGGCCGGCCGGTCGGTCATCTGTGGCAGTTCCAGGACGTGACCCGCGAACGCCAGACCGCGGACCAGCTGATCTACCTCGCCGAGCGCGACGCGCTGACCGGCCTCTACAACCGCCACCGCTTCAACGACGAGCTCGCGCGCATGATCGCGGACGCGCAGCGGCACAGCTCGCGGGTGGCGCTGTTGTTCTTCGACCTCGACGACTTCAAGTACATCAACGACACCTTCGGCCACCGCGCCGGGGACGCGATGCTGATCCGCGTGGCGGGGGAGGTGGCGGGGCAGGTGCGGCGCAACGAGATGTTCGCGCGGCTGGGCGGCGACGAGTTCGCGATCCTGGTGCCGGAGATCTCGGAGGAGATGCTGCGCGTGCTCGCCGAGCGCATCACGCGCTCGATCGCGATGGTGCGCTTCCAGTTCGAGGGCCAGAGCCTGCGGCTGACGAGCTCGCTCGGCATCGCGGTCTACCCGCAGCACGCCGACAACGCGGAGGACCTCATCGCGCGGGCGGACACCGCGATGTACCAGGCGAAGGAGGCCGGCAAGAACGCCTGGCGCATCTACCGCAGCGACCTCGATACCACGTTCCAGATGGTGAAGCGCATGTCCTGGAACGACCGCATCCTGCACGCGCTCGAGAACGAACTGATGGAGCTGCACTTCCAGGGAGTGTACGGGGCGCGCGACCTGTCGCTCTCGCATTTCGAGGTGCTGGTGCGCATGCGCGACAAGGACGATCCGGCCGTGCTGCTGATGCCCGGCCAGTTCATCCCGGTGGCGGAGAAATCGGGAAAGATCCTCGACATCGACCGCTGGGTGCTGCGCGAGTCGATCCAGCTGCTCGCGGACGTGGACGCGATCCCGGCGCTCGCGGTCAACATCTCGGGACGCTCGTTCGACGAGCCGCTGCTGCCCCAGTTCATCGCCGGGGAACTGAAGCGCTGCGGGGTTGCCCCGCGGCGGCTCATCGTGGAGCTGACCGAGACCTCCGCGGTGTCGGACCTGCACGACGCCCAGCGCTTCATCGAGGCGCTGCACCAGGCCGGCTGCGGCGTGTCACTCGACGACTTCGGCACCGGCTTCTCCTCGTTCGCCTACCTGAAGCACCTGCAGGTGGACTCGGTGAAGATCGACGGTCTCTTCATCCGCAACCTCCCCAAGGAGCACGACAACCAGCTGTTCGTGAAGGCGATGGTGACGGTTGCTCGGGGGCTCCACCGCACCACCATTGCCGAGTGCGTGGAGGACGAGGAGACGATCATCATGCTGCGCGGCTTCGGCGTGGATTGCGTGCAGGGCTACTACCTGGAAAAACCGCAGGCCGACCACCCCCTGCTCGCCCGAGGCGAGCGGCGGCGGAAAGCGGACGTGGCAGCGCTGCGGTTTACTTGAGTCAACGCCGGCCGTAACATCTCCGCAGGATTCCTTTCACTGCCCGGCGCGAGGCCGGCCCAGGCCATGCCAAGAATGGTGAACTGCGTCAAGCTGGGGCGCGAAGCGGAAGGCCTCGATTTCGCGCCCTATCCCGGGGAGCTCGGCAAGCGCATCTTCGAGCGCGTCTCGAAGGAGGCCTGGAAGCAGTGGCTGGAGCACCAGAAGATGCTGGTCAACGAGAACCGGCTCAACCTGGCGGACAAGAAGGCGCGCGACTACCTCGCGCAGCAGATGGAGAAGCATTTCTTCGGCGGCGGCGCCGAGGTCGCCTCCGGCTACGTTCCTCCTCCCACGAAGTAACCGCTGCCCAGCGCTGAGTCCTAGCGTGTGATCGTTTGCACGCCCCCGGCGCCGCCGAGCAGCAACACGTCCGCGCCGCGCCGCGCGAACAGTCCGTTCGTGACCACGCCCGCAATCTGGTTCAACGCCGTTTCAAGCTCGGCGGGATTCAGTATCGTGAGCCCGTGCACGTCGAGGATGACGTTGCCGTTGTCGGTGACGGCCTCGCGGCGCCATTCGGGGTGGCCGCCGAGCTTCACGAGCTCGCGCGCGACGTAGGAGCGGGCCATCGGGATCACCTCCACCGGGAGGGGAAATTTCCCGAGCACGTCCACGAGCTTCGTCGCGTCGGCGATGCACACGAACTTTCGCGCGACCGCCGCGACGATCTTCTCGCGCGTCAGCGCTCCGCCGCCGCCCTTGATCATGGCGAGGTGGCGCGTCACCTCGTCGGCGCCGTCCACGTAGACCGGCAGCTCGTTCACTCCATTCAGGTCCAATACGCGGATGCCGAGATCCTTCAGCCGCTTCGCCGTGGCTTCCGAGCTCGCCACCGCGCCCTCGATGCGGTGCTTGATCCTCGCAAGCTCCGCGATGAAGAAGTTCGCGGTGGAGCCGCTGCCCACGCCCAGCACGCAATCATCCGGAACGTGCGCGATCGCGGCTTTCGCCGCGGCCTGTTTCATTTCGTCCTGGGTCATTTGAGGCGGAGGGCGTGATGAGTGACGGGCAAACACCGTGCCGAATATACACCAACTTCCCTGCGCGATTCAGAGTCCGAAAATGGCTGAAAATCCTTGTTCCTGCTACGCTTAGCACCCTTTGCGAACGTTGCCATGAAGAAGAACGACTATCTCGAGCGGATCCTCGGCGCGCGCGTCTACGACGTGGCGATGGAGACGCCACTCGAGCCCGCCGCCGGACTCTCGGCGCGCACGGGCAACCGCGTGCTGCTGAAGCGCGAGGACGTGCAGCCGGTGTTCTCGTTCAAGCTGCGCGGAGCCTACAACAAGATGGCGCAGCTATCACCGGCGGCGTTGAAGCGCGGCGTGATCACCGCCTCCGCCGGCAACCACGCGCAGGGCGTCGCGCTTGCGGCGCAGCGGCTCGCCTGCCGGGCAACCATCGTCATGCCGGTCACGACGCCGCAGATCAAGATCGCGGCAGTGAAGGCGCGCGCGGCGCAGGTCGTGCTGCACGGCGATTCCTACGACGAGGCCTACCAGCACGCGCGCGCCCTCGGGCGGCGGCGCGGGCTCACGTTCGTGCATCCCTACGACGATCCGGACGTGATCGCCGGGCAGGGCACGATTGCGATGGAGATCCTGCGCCAGCATCCCGAGGAGATCCATGCGATATTCGTGCCGGTCGGCGGCGGCGGGCTGATTTCCGGCATCGCCGCCTACGTGAAGCGCCTGCGCCCGGAGATCAAGGTGATCGGGGTGGAGCCGGAGGATGCCGACGCGATGTTTCGCTCGCTCAAGGCCGGCCGGCGCGTCAAGCTCGCGCAAGTGGGGCTCTTCGCCGACGGCGTGGCGGTCAAGCAGGTCGGGCGCGAGACCTTCCGCCTGTGCCGCCAGCTGGTCGACGACGTCATCCGGGTCGACACCGACGCCATCTGCGCCGCGATCAAGGACGTGTTCGAGGACACGCGGGCGGTGCTGGAGCCGGCCGGCGCGCTGGCAGTCGCCGGCATCAAGGCCTATGCCCGCCGGAGCGCCCTCCGCGGCAGGACGCTGGTGGCGATCGCCAGCGGCGCCAACATGAATTTCGACCGCCTGCGCTTCGTCGCGGAAGAGGCCGAGCTGGGCGAGAAACGCGAGGCGGTGCTCGCCGTCACCATACCCGAGCGCCCCGGCAGTTTCCGCGAATTCTGCGGGCTGATCGGCGCGCGCAACGTCACCGAGTTCAACTACCGCTTCGCGGACCCCGCTCAGGCCCACGTGTTCGTGGGGCTTCAGGTGCGCGACCGCAACGAGACCCGGAAGCTCGTGCAGAGGCTGCGCCGCCACCGGCTGAAGACCCTCGATCTCAGCGACAACGAACTGGCGAAGCTCCACGTCCGCTACACGGTGGGCGGCCACGCGCCGACGGTCGACGACGAGATCATCTACCGCTTCGAATTCCCCGAGCGCCCCGGCGCACTCATGAGGTTCCTGTCCGCCATGAGCCGGGGCTGGAACATCAGCCTGTTCCACTACCGCAACCATGGCGCGGATTACGGGCGAGTTCTCGTCGGCATGCAGGTGCCGGCGCGGGACCAGCGCAGGTTCCGCGCCTTTCTAGCCAAAGTCGGCTACCCGTGGCAGGAGGAAACGCGCAATCCCGCCTATAAGCTCTTTCTCGGTTGAGGAGCTTCTGCGTCAACGGTGCCACCCGTCGGCGCGTTTGAATCCGTATAGCCGGTCGGGAAAACCGGCTAGAATGAAGCCGGTAGACAGGGGATCTCGTGCAGTTGATAAGGGCGCATTGGCTGGCCGGACTGGTGCTCGTTGCGGCGACCGCACAGGGTGCGCCGCTCGACGAGGATTTTCTCGCCGCGCGCGAGGCGTACCAGACGAATGACGCGGTCCGGCTCGACGTGCTTGCACCGCGCCTGCAGGGCCACCTGCTCGAGCCCTACGTCGCCTACTGGCGGTTGAGTTTGAGGCTCGACGAGGCTTCCGCCGAGGAAGTGCGCGGGTTTCTCGCCGCGAACCGCGACGGGCCGCTTGCGGACCGGCTCCGCGGCGAGTGGCTCAAGTCGCTTGCCTGGCGCGGGGAGTGGGAGCTGTTCAACGCCGAGCTGCCGCTGCTGGGGAGCCGCGACCTCGAGATCACCTGCTACGCGCTGCAGTCCCGGATGCAGACGAAGCCTGAGGAGGCCCTGCCCGAGGCTCGGTCGCTCTGGTTTGTCACGCGCGAACTTCCCGACAGCTGCACCCCCCTGCTTGATGCGCTCGTTGCCGCAGGCGTCATTTCCTCCGACCACTTGTGGTCGCGGATCCGGATTGCGCTGGAAGCGGGGCGGGTGACCCAGGCGCGCCGGATCGCGCAGTGGCTGCCCGCGGGCGAGGCGCCGGAGCCGCGCTCGCTCGAGCAGGCCGCTTCCAATCCCGCAGGTTATCTCGCCCGGCAGAGCAACAATCTCAAGACCCGGGCCGATCGCGAGACCGTCATGTTCGCTGCCCACCGGCTCGCACGCGTGGCGCCCGCGCAGGCGGCGCGCCACTGGGCCGGGCTCGAGGAGCGCTTTTCCGCGGAGGAGCGCGGCTACGTCTGGGGCATGATCGGGTATCTGGGCGCGATGCGCCACGACCCCGACGCGCTCGCCTGGTACGCGCGCGCCGGCGATCTTTCCGACCTGCAGCTCGCCTGGAAGGTGCGCGCGGCGCTGCGCGCCGGCAACTGGCGTGAGGTGCTCGCCGCCGTGGACGCCATGTCCGACCGGGATCGCTCGATTTCCGCGTGGCGCTACTGGAAGGCCCGGGCCTTGATGGCGACCGGGCGGGAGGACGAGGCGCGCGATCTGCTCGAGCCGCTGGCGGGCGAGTTCGGCTTCTACGGGCAACTTGCGCTGGAGGAAATGGGCGGCAGAATCGCCGCGCCGTCCACGTCCTACCGGCCGGGCGCGGAGGACGTGCGCGCCATGGGACAGCGCGCCGGCCTGCAGCGCGCGCTCGAGCTCTACCGGCTCAACCTGCGCCCGGAGGCGAACGCGGAGTGGCTGTGGGCGATCCGTGGCTTCGGCGACCGGCAACTGCTGACGGCGGCGGAGGTTGCGCGCCGGAACGAGGTCTACGACCGCGCCATCTTCACCGCGGACCGCACCGTCGGGCTGCACGACTTCGAGCTGCGCTACCTCGCGCCCTACCGCGATGTGCTCAAGGCCCACACTGCCCAGCTCGCGCTCGACGAGGCCTGGGTTTATGGCCTGATCCGGCAGGAAAGCCGCTTCGTCCCGGACGCAAGATCGGTGGCGGGCGCGAGCGGCTTGATGCAGCTCATGCCGGAAACCGCGCGCTGGGTGGCGAAGCGCCTCGGCCTCAGGAACTGGCGCTGGTCGCAGGTCACGGAGGTCAACACCAACGTGGAGTTCGGCACCTACTATCTGCGCCACGTGCTCGACGCGCTCGATGGCCAGCCGGTGCTCGCTTCCGCCGCCTACAATGCCGGGCCGAGCCGGGCGCGCGCCTGGCGGCCGGCGACCGCGGTGGAAGGCGCGGTCTTCGCCGAGACCATTCCGTTCACCGAGACGCGCCTCTACGTCAAGAACGTGATGGCGAACGCGACTTATTACGCTCACACATTCAGCCAGCGGCTGCAGTCGCTCAAGCAGCGCCTGGGCGTGGTGGGGCCGTTGCAGGACGGCGACGGGGCGCCGGGTAGCGAGGCGCTCGAGCTGGTGTTGAGCGACCGGCTGCCGGGCGAGGCCGGACGGTAGCCGCTTTCGCCGCGTCCGGCGCTGTAGTCCTGCGAAGGTCATGCCAGTCACCGAGGTTTGCGTTCTTGGGGGGAGCGGTTTCGTCGGCCGGCGCGTCTGCCATGCGCTGGCCGCCGCTGGCCACCGAGTCCGCGTGGCGACGCGCGACCGCGAGCGCGCCAAGGACCAGCTGATCCTGCTGCCGACCGTGGACGTCGACGCCGTTGATATCCACGAGCCGGGGCAGCTCGCCGCGTTCGTGCGCGGCGCCGACGCCGTGGTGAACCTGGTGGGGGTCCTCCACGACGGCCGCGGTGATCGCAGCTTCCAGGCCGCCCACGTCGAACTCGCGCGCAAGGTCGTCGCGGTGTGCCGCGACGGCGGCATCCGGAGGCTGCTGCATATGAGCGCGCTCGCCTCCGCCCGTGACGGGCCGAGCCGCTACCTGCGCTCGAAGGGCGAGGCCGAGGCGATCGTGCGCGAGTCGGGGCTCGCGTGGACGATCTTTCGTCCCTCGGTCGTGTTCGGGCCCGGAGACCGCTTTCTCGACCTGTTCGCGACGGTGCTCAGGTTCTCGCCCGTTGTGGCGCTCGCCTGCCCGGGCGCGCGCTTCCAGCCGGTCTACGTGGAAGACGTGGCGGAGGCGTTCGCAAAGGGGCTCGGCGACCTCGAGAGCTTTGGCCGGAGCTACGACCTGTGCGGTCCCCGGGTCTACACCCTGCGCGAGCTGGTCGAGTACGTCGGCGAGGTGACCGGGCGGCGGCGCTGGGTGGTGGGGCTGAACGACGCGTTCTCGTACATCCAGGCCCTCGCCATGGAGTTCCTGCCGGTCAAGCTCATGACGCGCGACAACTATTACTCGATGAAAGTGGACAACGTGTGCAGCTGCGATTTCCCTTTCGGCATCGCGCCGGCGGCGCTCGAGGCAGTGGCGCCGTCCTATCTCGGGAGCCGCACGCCGCGGGCCCGCTACCAGGACTTTCGCGGGAAGGCGCGCCGCGACGATTCGGTTAACCGTAACTGGTGACAGGTGACCGGTCACGCGGTCATGAAGATCTACTGCGTCGGCGGAGCCGTGCGCGACGAGTTGCTGGGCCTGCCCGTCAAGGACCGCGATTACGTCGTGGTCGGCGCGACGCCCGAGGAAATGGTCCGGCAAGGCTACAAGCCGGTCGGCAAGGACTTCCCGGTCTTCCTGCACCCCCGGACCCACGAGGAGTACGCCCTCGCGCGCACCGAAAGAAAGACCGCGCGCGGCTATCACGGCTTCGAATTCCGCACCGCTCCGGATGTCACCCTCGAACAGGATCTCGCGCGGCGCGACCTCACCATCAATGCGATCGCCCGCGACGCCGACGGACGCATCATCGATCCGTTCAACGGAGCCGACGATCTCAAGGCCGGCGTGCTGCGCCACGTGAGCGCGGCGTTCGCCGAGGACCCGGTGCGCATCCTGCGCGTGGCGCGCTTCACCGCCCGCTACGGCTTCCGCATCGCGCCGGAGACGATGAAGCTCATGCGCGAGATGGCCGGCGGCGGCGAAGCCGACGCGCTGGTGCCCGAGCGGGTGTGGCAGGAGCTCGCGCGCGGCCTGATGGAGGCGCGGCCCTCGCGCATGTTCGAGGTGCTGCACGAGAGCGGCGCGCTCGCGCGCGTGATGCCGGAAGTGGACGCCCTGTGGGATGATGCAGACACCGCCCGGGAGGCCATGCGCGTGCTGGATGCCGCTGCTGCTGCGGGTGCGACCCTGCCGGCGCGCTTCGCCACGCTCGCGCGTTCGCTCGACCCGCTTGCGGTCGAATCGCTGACCGGGCGGCTCCGGGTGCCCGCCGACTGCCGGGAGCTCGCCCTGCTTGCCGCGCGCCACGCCAATACGATGCTGGACGCCGGCGAGCTCGACGCCGAATCCGTGCTGGCTCTGTTCAATGCGGTCGACGCCTGGCGCAGACCGGAGCGCTTCGCAGAGCTGGTGGCAGCCGCGCTCGCGGGCGAGCCCGACGCTGGCGCGGCGCAGGCGCGACTGGAGCGCGCGCGGGCCGCGGCGGCCGCCGTCAAGGCGGGAGATATCGCGAAGGCGTCCAAAGACACCGCGGCCATCCGCGGCAACGTGGATGCCGCGCGGCTCGAGGCGATCCGCCGGGCGCTCGAATCACCCACCACCGGCAAGGGAGCGAAATGATCGATCTGTACACGTGGACCACGCCCAACGGCCGCAAGGTCTCGATCATGCTGGAGGAGCTGGCGCTGCCCTATCGCGTGCACCCGGTCAATATCGGCCAGGGGGAGCAGTTCAGGCCGGAGTACCTCAAGATCAATCCCAACGGCAAGATTCCGTCCATCGTCGATTCGGAGGGGCCCGACGGAAGACCGATCGCCATGATGGAGTCGGGCGCGATCCTCATCTATCTCGCGGGCAAGACCGGCAAGCTCTTCCCGCAGGCAGACCGCGCGAAGTACGAAGCGCTGCAGTGGCTCATGTTCCAGATGGGGGGCGTCGGCCCCATGTTCGGGCAGACCCATCACTTCCTGCGCGCGGCGAAGGAGCAGGTGCCGTACGCCATCGAGCGCTACACGAAGGAAACCCGGCGTCTCTACGGGGTGCTCAACGAACGCCTCAAGGACCACGACTACCTCGCTGACGGCTACTCGATCGCGGACATCGCGACCTACCCCTGGGTCGCGCGCTACGAGTGGCACAAGACCGATCTCAATGACTTTCCGGCGGTCAAACGCTGGTTCGACGCGATCTCGGCGCGGCCGGCGGTGCAGCGGGGGATGAAAGTTCCTTCCTAGCGAAGGATGAGGGCGGAGGGATGAAGGATGAGGAGCCAATGCAAAGGGTCTCGAATGGGCCAGGGGCGAGGATGAGGGTTGACCGCAGGCGACTGGTGTTTGCCGGCGCTGCATTGACCATTGCGCCGGGGGTGGCGCTGGCGCAGCAGTGCAGGGTCACGCCGCGCGACGCGCTCGGGCCGTTCTACAAGGCCAATGCGCCGGCGCAGGCGGAGCTGTGCGCGAAGCGGCTCGGGCGGCAAGGAGCGGCTCGTCGTCAGCGGACGCGTCCTCGGCGCGCCGGATTGCGCGCCGCTCGCCGGCGCGCTGGTGGAAGTATGGCAAGCGGATGCGCGCGGCGACTACTCGCAGGTGGGAGCGAAGCCGGACGACGCCGGCTGCCTGCTGCGGGCAAGCCTGAGGACGGATGCCGAGGGACGCTACAGCTTCCGCACCGTAGCGCCCGGGGAGTATCCGGGACGTCCGCGCCACATGCACTATCGCGTGAGCGCAAAGGGATATGCGACGCTGGTGACTCAGCTCTACTTCGGCCGCGAGCGCGGCGTGCCTCCGGAACTCACCGTCACCGCCGCGCCGAAGGACGGCGCGCTCGCCGCGACTTTCGACGTGACTCTCGCCAAAGCCTAGTTGACCCGCATCCCCGCCGCCCTTGCGACCTTCGTCCACTTGGCGATGTCGGCGGGAATCAACTTGCGCATTTCCTCCGGGGACTTGATGTCCACTTCGGCGCCCTCGTCCGCGAAGCGCTTCCGCGTTTCGGGGAGATCGAGAAACGCTCACGATCTCGGTGTTCAAGCGAGCGATGATTGCCGGCGGCGTGCCGGCCGGCGCGGCGATAGACCACCAGTTGCTCGCGTCATAGCCCGGGACGCCGGCCTCGGCGATCGTCGGCAGGTCCGGCAGGGCCGTAGCGCGCTTTGCGCCCCCCGTGGCAAGCGCCTTCAGGCGTCCGGCGCGGATATGGCTGAGCGTCATAATGATCGAGCCGATGGTCATGTGCGCCTGGCCGCCCATCACGTCGATCATGGCTGGCGCTCCACCCTTGTAGAGCACGACGGTGAGGTCTTGGCCCGAAAGGCTGCTGAAGAGCACGTGCGCGAAGTGCTGGAAGCCGCCGGCGCTCGCCATGATGATCTGCCCCGGCTTGGCCTTGGCCACAGCCAGCAATTCCTTCACCGAATTGACCGGCAGCAAGGGCCCCACGGTGAGGGCGGTGGGCCCCGTGGCGAGCATTGCTACCCAGTCGAATGCCTTGAGCGGATCGTAGGGCAACTTGCGGACCGCCGGGTTCATCGTGTAGGCAGCGGAGGCGAGCAGCAGGGTGTACCCGTCGGGCGCCGAACGCGCTGCGAGCTCGGTGCCGATCATGGCATCCGCACCGGGCCGGTTGTCCACCACCACCTGTTTGCCCAGCCGTGCCGACAGGTATTGCCCGACTGAGCGCGCCATGATGTCGTTGCTGCCGCCGGGAGCCTGGGGCACGATCAGCCGGATCGGCCGCGTGGGATAGCTCGTGTCCGCGCTCGCGCGCTGCGCCGCGTCGGCGCCGGCGGCGGCCGCGAGGATCATGGCGAAACAGGCTGCCTGGCTCGACCTCATTGTTCCCTCCGGACGGTTTTCGGTGCATCTTACTTCATTCATACCCCGCTCCCCATCTTTCATGGGGCGGCGGACGAGGGAGGAACGACCATGATCGACGGGCTGGTCCGCATCCTGATATTCCAGGGAATCGGGGAAGTCATCGCGAAGTTCGCCGTCCCGCTCGTACCCGGGCCGGTGAGCGGGCTCGTGCTGCTGCTCGCGTTCCTGGCGTGGCGCGGGGGTGTGCCGGAAGGCGTGGAGCAGGTGTCCGCCGCCTTCATGCGCTACCTGGGCGTGCTTTTCGTGCCGGCGGCGGTCGGGGTCGTGCTGTTCTGGCCGCAGCTGCAGCAACAGGCGCTGGCCATTGCCGTGGCCCTGGTCGTGAGCGTGATCGCGACCATCGCCGCGTCCGCGCTCCTTGCGAAACTACTCGCGCGGGAGGGACCCGATGCGCCCTGATCTCCCCGCCATCCACGAAATCTGGGTCTACCTCTCGGGCAGCCCGCTGCTCGCGCTGATCCTCACGCTCGCGGCCTACCAGGCCGGCGTCATGATCTACGAGCGCACGAAGCTGAATCCTCTCGCGAACCCGGTGCTGATCGCCGTTGCCCTGATCGCGTTCGCACTCGTCGCGCTCGACATGCCTTATGCGACCTACTTCGAGGGCGCGCAGTTCGTGCATTTCCTGCTCGGCACCGCGACCGTGTCG
Source organism: uncultured beta proteobacterium (assembly GCA_963699525.1). GTDB lineage: Bacteria > Pseudomonadota > Gammaproteobacteria > Burkholderiales > SG8-41 > SG8-41. Next base: position 82,013 of record CAVOUI010000008.1, read on the forward strand.
CTGGCCGTGCCGATTTACAGGGGCCTGCCCTCCCTGCGCGGGCGCATGCTGCCGGTGCTGGCGGCGCTCCTCGGCGGCGGCATCACCTCCATCGTGAGCGCCGTGCTGCTCGCGCGGCTGCTCGGCGCCGACGAGGCCGTCGCCGGCGGAATGATTTCGAAGTCGCTGACCGCGCCGATCGCGATGGGCGTCGCGGAGCGCATCGGCGCCTCTCCCACGCTCACGGCGGTATTCACGGTCACGACCGGCATCCTTGGCGCCGCGCTCGGCCGCTTCGTCCTCGACGCGGTGAGGTGCCGCGCGTGGTGGCAGCGCGGCTTCGCGATCGGGGTGGCGGCTCACGGAATCGGCACCTCGCGCGCGTTCAGCGTGCATCCCGAGGCGGGAGCCTACGCCGGGCTCGCGATGGGGTTGCACGGGGTGATCGGCGCGATCTTGATTCCCTGGGCGATCTCCGCGCTGCGCTGATTTGACGCAGATCAAGGCCCGTCCCCGTCCGGCCGCCTAGACTGCGCAATTGGCGCAGCGGAGCGCCGCGCAGGCGAAACCCAGGAGGTCACATGTTCAAGCTGGCTGTATTGGGACCGATCGTGACGGGCGGCTATCGGCGTCGCGCGGCAGTGCGTGGACTGCTATCGCTGGCGGTCCTCGTCACAACGGAGCCGCCTGTTTTGGATTTGGCCCGGGATGCATGGAATTCCGGTCGCAATCCCACGAGCGGACCGCCGACTGCATTAACGAGATTGCGGTGTCACGTCAAGCGGGTTGGTAACCTCTGCAAGCCTGGGGGCAAGAGACGTGGGGTGATCCCCCCGGGGTGGCTCGAATTGCCTCACGGCATGAACCCATGACTCATTCCGTTTCCCGAGAAGTCCGGCGTGCCGCTCTTTCCGTATTGCTCTCAGTGGCGGGGGCGGTAGTGCATGCGGCAAGTCCCGATGAGCTACTTCAAGGCTACGCGGCTCAGGCGAAGAAGGAGAACCCCGCATTCAAGGATTTCTCCGCTACTGCGGGCGAGACGTTCTATCACGCCTCGGTCAAGCACAGCAGCGGCAGTCAGATCAGTTGCGCCACCTGCCACACCGGCAGCCCCAGGAACGCGGGCAAGCACGCGAAGACCGCCAAGGAAATCCCGCCGTTGGCGCCGTCGGTGAACAAGTCCCGGTTCACGGATTCCGTAAATGCCGAGAAATGGTTCAAGCGCAACTGCCAGGATGTCCTGGAACGCGCCTGCACTGCCCAGGAAAAGGGCAATTTCCTCGCGTACATCCTGTCGGTCAAGTGACGGGCTTCCGTCAATGAGCGCAAGGACGGTTAATGTTGTCTGCGCCACCTTGATGTCGATTTTCGTTCTCGCAGCGACAGCGCAAACGGGAAAGCCATCGTCCCCGGCCGATCCGGAGGCGCTGTGGAAGGCGGAATGCTCGTCCTGCCACATGGCCTACCCGCCCGGACTCCTGCCCGAGCGGTCGTGGCGCAAGATGATGGCGGAGCTCGACAAGCATTTCGGGCAGAACGCGAGCCTCGACGCTGCCGCGACGAAGGCGATCCTCGACTATCTCGTCGCGAATAGCGCCGAACGCAGCACCCATCGGCGGGCGAGGCGTTTCCTTGCCGCTGTTCCCGCAACCGCGTCTCCGCTGCGGATCACCGAGAACGCCTATTTCGTCAGGGAGCATCGTGAAGTTTCTCCTGACGTCTGGAAACTACCGAAAGTCGGTAGCCCGGCAAACTGCAACGCCTGCCATGCCGACGCCGAGCGGGGAGATTTCTCCGAGCGCAACTTGAGAATCCCGCGATAGGCGTCGGAGCACGGCGGCACCGCTCTGGAGGAACGTGACGATCAGGCGCGCGCAAGCCGGCGCTGCGTGACGCCGGCGTGGCGTCAACCGATCCTCAGGGATACTGAGTTGCCGTCCATGAGCCGAGACCATCAGGACGCCGGTCCGGAAAGCCGCGACAACCGGCCATCACCGCAGGGCGCCCAGAGCCCGGTACTCATCTGGGACCTTCCGATCCGCGTTTTTCACTGGACGTTGGCCGCATCATTTTTCATGGCCCTGGCAACCGGGGATTCGGACCGTTTCCGCGACATCCATGTGTTTTCCGGCCACGTCGTGCTTGGTTTGATCTGCTTTCGCGTCGTCTGGGGCTTCGCCGGCACCCGCTACGCCCGATTCAGGTCCTTTCTCTTCGCCCCCCGCGCGGCGGCCGCCTACGTCGCAGATCTTCTCGCCGCAAGGGCCAGCCGCCACCTCGGCCACAATCCGGCAGGAAGCTGGGCGGTTTTCGCGATGCTGGCCCTCGGACTTGTCATATGCCTGAGCGGTCTCATCGTATTGGGCGCGGAAGAATCCCAGGGAATCATGAAAGGCGTTGGCGGACATCCACTCGGCGAAGATGACGAAGGAGCTCCATGAGTCGCTGTCGTGGTTGATGTTGGCATTGGTTGTGCTGCATCTGGCTGGCGTCCTGATCGAAAGCCGGGCGCACAGGGAGAATCTGTCCAAGGCCATGCTCACCGGCCGCAAGTCAGGCGGCCCTGCGGACGGGATTGCATCAGCGCACCGGGTCATCGCCATTGCGATGGTGGTGTGCGTGGCAGCCGGGGCCGCGTGGTTTCTTCATTGGCGGTTGATCGAATTGCCCGGCATGGCGTATGTCCCGTTCGTTGGCAAGCGCCTGCCGGACAACAAGGCATGGCGCGACGAATGCGGCAGCTGTCACACGGCGTACCATCCGACGCTGCTGCCCGCGCGCTCGTGGAAGTTACTAATGGAACGGCAGGACGATCACTTCGGAGAAAAGCTGGGGCTCGACGACGCGACCGTGGCCGAGATCCTCGATTTTCTCCTGAAATATTCCGCTGAAACCGGGATGACCGAGGCTGCCTACAAGATCAACCGATCGATCCCTGCGGACCTAACGCCATTGCGCATCACGGTAACGGGTTACTGGATCGAAAAACATCGCAACATCGAAGACAGGGCCTGGAAGCATCCCAAGGTCGGCACGAAAGCCAACTGCGGAGCGTGCCACCTCGACGCAGAACGGGGCACCTTTGAGGATGCCGCAATGCGGTTGCCGAGATAGGGAGTTCTAATCTCCGCTTCACTGCTCAAGGAACGAGGACCGCGGCGCCGGTCACGCGCCCCTCGCGCAGGCGCGCGAGGGCTTCGTTGGCCTCGCCGAGCTTCAGGACCTCGACGCTCGTCTTCACCGGCACTCGGGGCGCAAGCGCAAGGAAAGCCTCGCCGTCGCGCCGCGTGAGGTTTGCCACCGAGCGCACGACGCGCTCGCCCCAGAGGATCTCGTAGGCGAACGCGGGGATGTCGCTCATGTGGATGCCGGCACAAACCACCGTGCCGCCCTTAGCCGTTGCACGCAGCGCTGAGGGAACCAGCGCGCCCACCGGCGCGAAGATGATCGCCGCGTCGAGCTCCTCGGGCGGCCGCGCAGTGGAGGCGCCCGCCCATTCCGCGCCCAGTTCCCGCGCGAACGCCTGTCCCGAGGCGTCCCCGGGCTTGGTAAAGGCGAAGATCCTGCGCCCCTGGAACCGCGCGACCTGCGCCACGATGTGCGCCGCCGCGCCGAATCCGTAAATGCCGAGGCGCTTCGCGTTGCCGGCCATATCGAGCGAACGGTAACCGATCAGCCCCGCGCAGAGGAGCGGTGCGGCCCCCGCGTCGTCGTACTCCTTCGGAATCGCGAAGCAATAGCGTTGGTCGGCGACGGTGTATTCCGCGTAGCCGCCATCGAGGTGATAGCCGGTGAAGCGCGCCGCATCGCACAGGTTCTCGCGTCCTCCGGTGCAATAGACGCACGTCCCGCAGGTCGAGCCGAGCCACGGCACGCCCACGCGCTCGCCGGTTGCAAAGCGCTCGACGCCGTCTCCTTTCTCGACCACCACGCCGACGATCTCGTGGCCTGGAACGATCGGTAGCTTGCCGCGGGCGAGCTCGCCGTCCACCACGTGAAGGTCGGTGCGGCAGACGCCGCATGCGCGGACCTTGATCAGGAGTTGCCCGCGACCCGGCCGCGGAGTGGGGAGATCGACGAGCTTCAGCGCCGTCTTCGGCGCGCCGAGCTGCATCGCTTTCATGGGCTCTTCGAATCGGCGCGGGCGTAGCGCTGCAGGAAGCGCACGATCTGCGTCGTGTCGAGCACCGGCACGGTCCTGAGGGAGTCGTCCCCGACCACGGTATTCGTCCACGCCATGTGCTCCTTCATGCGGCTGACGACGGCGGGCCACTCGCCCCGCGTGTGGCGGCGTGGATCGGGCAGCGCATGACACTGCGTGCAGGCGATGCTGAAGATCTTGCCGGCTTCGGACTGAAGGGCGGGATGGGCGGGGTCCATTTCCCGCTGCGCGTGCCTGCGCAGGTAGTCGGCGAGGATGCCGGCCTCCTGCTCGGTCGGCGCTTCCACGCTCTCCATCATCTCCTTCATGAGCACGCCCATGTTGCCCTTGCCCTGCATGCGCCACACCATGCGCACGACGATGGTGCTCCACTTGTCGGGCGTATGCATCTGCGGGCTCGGCAGGTAATGGCATTGCACGCAGTAGCGCGCGGTGAGGCGCGCCCCCTCGGAATGCGGCTCGGGCAGGTCCTGCGGCTCGATCGCACGCGGCAGGATCCGCTCCAGCATCTTGCCGTGCGGGCTCTGCGACCAGAGATAGCGGGCGCGTGCGACCTCGGGCGAGGTCGGTCCTCCGCCGGGCTCCGCCGCCGCGGCCAGACCCGCGAAGCCAAGCGCGATTGCGCCCAGCAGGCGCAACGGAATCTTCCAGCCGGTCATATCCCGGATTCTAAAGTGGCCAGTTGCGAGCCACCAGCCACGCGTCACGGGCTCACAGCGTGTGAGACCGATCGCCTTGCGTGAAGCCGCGCAACGGCGCGCTGACCCCCTTGCCGAAAGCGATGACCTTGAACAGCTCGCCCATCTCCGCGGGGGACAGCAGCTGGTGCGCCTGCGCCGCCAGCGGCGCGTACACCGCGGCCTCGGCGGCCGGCGTCTCGGAAAGGATTTCGGTGATTCCGCAGTTCACCAGGAACTGCGCCTGAGTGGTGTAGCCGAGGAGGTCGAGCCCTCCCTCCCGTCCGGCCTGCGCGAGAGCCGAGAAATCGAGGTGCGAAGTGATGTCCTGCAAGCCGGGAAGGAGGAACGGGTCGTCGTGTGCACGATGGCGGTAATGGCACATCAGCGTGCCGCGCGCACGCTGCGGGTGGTAATACTCGCGCCGCGGAAAGCCATAGTCGATGAAGAGCGCCGCGCCGCGCGCGAGGGCGTCGCCCACGCTTCTGACGAAGGCGCGCGCGACGAACTGGACTTCGCTGCGGTAGCCGTCCTCCGGAAAGCACGATGGATCGGGATTGTCGGGCGGCGACTGCGGCGATCGGGGTGCCCACTCGAAACCTTCATTCCTGAATGCGACACCCATCTCCAGGATATCCTGGCCCGCGCGCTGGAACACGCGCACCGGCATGGCGTCGAGCACCTCGTTGCCGATGACGATGCCCGTGAACGAAGGCGGCAGCCGGCTCAACCAGGCAACCCGCTCGAGCAGCTGCGGCGCGCGCTCGGCCAGCGTATCGCGGCTGCGGTCGCGCAGGTCCGGGGAAAGCTCGAGAATGAGGTAGCGTTCCGGCGGGCAGCCGAGCCGCGCGAGCTCCACGAGAAGATCGGCGGCGAGCGCGCCGCTCCCCGCGCCAATCTCGAGGATTTCGCTGAAGCCGAGTTCCGCGAGCTGCGCGGCCTGGCGCGCCAGGGTGCGCCCGTAGAGCGCGGAGATCTCGGGTGCCGTCACGAAATCGCCGTCGCGCCCGAGCTTGCGGGCGCCGGCCATGTAATAGCCCAGGCCGGGCGCGTAGAGCGCAAGCTCCATGTAGCGCGCGAACGGGATCCAGCCGCCGCCGCGCCGGATCTCGCCCGCGATGAGCCGCGCGAGCTTCGCGCTCGAGGCGGCCGCCTGCGCGGGCGGCGCGGGAAGCTGCGCGGGGCGCGGGAGCGTGGCCGGCCGGGATTTCACGGGGAATCGACTACAATTCTACACGCAGATACCGGGACTTATCCGCGCATGGAGCAGACACTGCAGGGCAAAGTCGTGCTGGTCACCGGCGGCGCGAAGCGCGTCGGCGCCGCGATCTGCCGGCGCTTGCACACCGCCGGCGCGGGCGTGCTGCTGCACTACCGTTCCGCGGCGCTCGAGGCGCGCGCGCTGCAGGTCGAGCTCAACGCGCGGCGTGCCGACTCGGTGGCGCTGGCGCAGGCCGACCTCCTCAGGGTTGCGACCGGAACGCAGCTGGTCAAGACCGCGCTCAAGCATTTCGGGAGGCTCGATGCCGTCGTCAACAATGCGTCGAGCTTTTACCCTACCGCGATCGGCGAGATCACCGAGCAGGCGTGGGACGATCTCATCGGGACCAATCTCAAGGCTCCGTTGTTCCTCGCGCAGGCGGCGGCGGCGGAGTTGCGGAAGAACCACGGCTGCATCGTCAACCTGATCGATATCCACGCGGAGCTGCCGATGAGGAACCACGCGGTCTACACCGCCGCGAAAGGAGGCCTTGCCGCGCTCACGCGCGCGCTCGCGCGCGACCTCGGCCCCGAGGTGCGGGTGAACGGCATCGCCCCCGGCACCATACTGTGGCCGGATGACGAGACGTGGCGGGACGAGGTGGCGCGCCAGCGCATCATCAACCAGACGGCGCTGAAACGCATCGGCGAACCCGACGACATCGCGCGCGCAGTGCAGTTTCTCCTGGCGGACGCGCCGTACATCACGGGGCAAATCATCGCTGTGGACGGCGGGCGAAGCGTCAGCCTTTAGAGTCACGCAGCATAGGACGGAAGATATGGAAACAACGGCAATCCGGATTCACCCTCGCAGCACCCGCGAGCGGAAGGAAACGTACGAGGCGGGGAAGCTCGTGAAACGCCTGCGCCGGCTCGCCGGGGAGGCGATCTCCGACTACGGCATGATCGCCGACGGCGACAAGGTGATGGTGTGCCTCTCGGGCGGCAAGGACAGCTACGCGCTGCTCGATGTCCTGATGTACCTGCGCGCCCACGCGCCGATCCGCTTCGACATCGTCGCCGTGAATCTCGACCAGAAGCAGCCCGGCTTCCCCGCGCACGTGCTGCCCGATTACCTCACGCGCCTCGGTGTCCCGTTCCGCATCGAGGAGCAGGACACCTATAGCACCGTGAAGCGCCTCATTCCCGAAGGCAAAACGATGTGCTCGCTGTGCTCGCGGCTGCGCCGCGGCGTGCTCTACCGCGTGGCGGGCGAGCTCGGAGCGACGAAAATCGCCCTCGGCCACCACCGCGACGACGGCCTGGAGACCTTTCTCCTCAACCTCTTCTACGGCGGGCAGCTGAAGGCGATGCCGCCGAAGCTGCGGTCGGATGACGGCCGGCACGTCGTGATCCGGCCGCTGATCTATTGCGAGGAGAGGGACCTCGCCGCATATGCGGAACTGAAGCAGTTCCCGATCATCCCGTGCAACCTGTGCGGCACGCAGGAAAACCTCAAGCGGAACGAGATGAAAGCGCTGCTGCGCGAATGGGAAAAGCGCCATCCCGGGCGAGTCGAGACCATGCTGAACAGCCTGAAGCACGTTCGCGCCTCCCACCTCCTCGACCGCGACGCTTTTGACTTCACGAAGCTACCTCCGAGCCGTGGCGCGACCCGGCTGGATGACTGACCTGGGTGCGTCTATCTATTTAACTCATTGATAATTTGTAATTTTGTTGTCGTAGACCTCTGAGTTATCTAGTTGTCAAAATTAGTTTGACATGATAGGCTTTGCACACTCGGTATGAACTGCGCTGAACGACTCGTCGCCCTCTTCGGCAGTCAGGCGGAAGTTGCCCGCCGGCTCCGGCTCGACCGCGCGGTGGTCAGCAACTGGATGAAGTCCGGCTACGTGCCGGCACGCTGGGCGATGGAGGTGGAGGCGCTGACCTCCGGCAGCATCGCCGCGGTCGAGGTCTTGAACGAAGCGAACACCCGCAAGCCGCTCAAGCTGAAATCGCGGCCGGACGGTGAGAGCCTTTTCGGATCATCTTTGCCAGGGAAGAACGCCATGAGCGATTACGCACCCGTCAAACGCATCACCTCCTTCCACCCGCCACAGCGCACGCTCATGGGACCGGGACCGACCGAGATCCACCCCCGCGTCCTGACCACGATGAGCCAGCCGGCGATCGGCTACCTCGACCCGGTCTTCGTCGAGATGATGGAAGAGCTGAAAGCGCTGCTGCGCTACGTCTATCAGACCAAGAATCCGCTGACGTTTCCGGTCTCAGGTCCCGGCTCGGTCGGCATGGAGTACTGCTTCGTCAACCTGGTCGCGCCCGGCGACAAGGTGATCGTATGCCGCAACGGCGTCTTCGGCGGCCGCATGATCGAGAACGTCGAGCGCATGGGCGGCATCCCGGTGGTGGTGGAGGACAAGTGGGGCGAGCCGGTCGACCCGAACAAGCTCGAAGACGCGCTGAAGAAGAATCGCGACGCGCGCGTCGTTGCGTTCGTGCATGCCGAAACCTCGACCGGCGTGCAGTCGGATGCGAGAACGCTGGTCGAGGTCGCGCACCGGTACGACGCGCTCACCATTGTGGATGCAGTGACCTCGCTGGGCGGCTCTCCGGTGCTGGTGGACGAATGGGACATCGATGCGATCTACTCCGCGAGCCAGAAGTGCATCTCCTGCACGCCGGGACTGTCCCCGGTTTCGTTCTCCGAGCGCGTGGTGGAGTACGTCAAGGCGCGCAAGGACAAGATCCACTCGTGGTTCATGGACATGAATCTCCTGCTGGGCTACTGGGGCGCGACGAACCGCACCTATCACCACACCGCGCCGACCAATGCCCTCTTTGCGCTGCACGAGGCCCTGCTCCTGTTGTACGAGGAGGGGATCGAAAACTGCTGGGCGCGGCACCAGCGCCACCACGTGGCACTCAAGGCCGGGCTCGAGGCGATGGGGCTCAGGTTCCTGGTGAAGCCGGAGCACCAGCTGCCGCAGATGAACGCGGTGCTCTGCCCCGAGGGCGTGGACGAGGCCAAGGTGCGGCGCACGCTGCTGACCGAGTTCAACCTCGAAATCGGCGCGGGTCTGGGCCCGCTCGCCGGCAAGATCTGGCGCTTCGGGCTGCTCGGCTACTCCTGCCGGCCGGACAACGTCATGCTGTGCCTGTCCGCGCTCGGCTCGGTGCTGGAAGACCTGGGCTTCGCGGTGCATGTTGGCGACGCCGAGGCCGCGGCGCACGCGGCCTACGCGGCCATGCATGCCAAGGCGGCGCAGGCCAAAGCGAAGACCCGGGTCAAAGCACCCGCCTGATCTTCTCCCGACCCCGTTTTCATAGGGGAAATGGGGTGTAAGTTAGTGTTCACTCCGGCCCCCGTTTTGCCCCGGCCGGGACCGAAACGGGTCAGTGGATAAAGAGCGCGGCGAGGCCCAGGAGCATCCCCATGCTCACCACGTCGGTTGCCGTGGTGAGAAAGATGCTGGAGGCGGTGGCGGGATCGAAGCCGAAGCGCTTCAACAGGATCGGGATCGTGGCCCCGCACACGCCGCTCGTCACACAGGCGCCGATCAGCGCCGCCCATACCACGAGTCCCAGCTCGAGCGCGTGCGGATTGTCCTGCAGGATCGCTACGACCAGCATGCCGACGCCCGCGACGATGCCGGTGAGAGCGCCGTTGTAAAGGCCGAGCCGGGCTTCCTTGATCACCAGCTCCCGTTCCTTCCCCTGCTTGAGCTCGCCGAGGGTGATGCCGCGCAAGGTCACCGCCAGCGCCTGGCAGCCGGTATTTCCGGACTGCCCCGCCAGCACCGGCAGAAAAACCGCCAGAATCACCAGGCGATCCACCGTGCCCTGGAAGATGGCGACCACCGCGCCGGCGACGAACGCAGTCAGCAGGTTCAACTGAAGCCACGGATGCCGGAACCTGAAGCTCTGGGTGAGGGGCGTGGCGAGCCGCTCCTCCTTTTCGACGCCGACCAGCGAGCCGACCTGCGCGGTGATCTCGATCGCCTGCTCCTCGAACATCGCCTGCCCGCGCACCAGCCCGATTAGCACGCCATTCGCGTCGCATACTGGATACGCCGGGTAGTGGCGATCCAGCACGGATTTCATCGCGTCACTGAGCCGCGTCTCGGGCTTGAGGGTAAACACCCGGCGCAGCATCAGCGTTTCGAGCTGCGCGTCATCGGGCGCGAACAGCAGGTCGCGCATGGTGATGAGGCCGCGCAGCTTGCCGGCTTCGTCGGTCACGTAACCGTAGGTGATGAACGCGACCTTGATCAGCGCCCGCAGCTTCTCGACGGTCTGGGCGACCGTCATCGTGGGGTGGAACACGGCGTAAGCCGGTTCCATCAGCCTGCCGATGCTGCCCTGCGCGTAAGTCTGGTTGCGCTTCCACTGCTGTGCAACCTCGGGCGCTATCGCGTGCAGCACCCCGTCCTGAAGTCCTCCCGGCAGCTCCGCCAGGATGTCCTGTGCCAGCCCGGGATTGAGCTCGAGCAAGACCGAGGAGATCGTGGCCGCGGGATGCTCCGCGAGCAGTACCGCTGCGTCCGGGGCCGAGCGCGCCTTGACGTCGGAAATAATCGCCCTGAGCAGCGTTTCCTGTGTTCCTGTTTGCGTGAAGGAGGGTTCCGAGCTCACCATAGCCCCTTTCTGGTCCCGTTTCCGAGATGGCGCCGGTTGAACGGCACGAGGTGTGCGTTCGAACCCGCGCAGCTCGAGCGGCCGCGATGCGTTCCGCTTGAGCGGCAATTGTGCCGCATGAAGCGGCGAGGCGGGAGGGACTAAGTTCCTACGGTTCTCAGAGGCCGAGCCGCTGCCAGATGGTCGAGGTGAGCCCGGCCTGGTTGAGCGTGTAGAAATGCAGCCCCGGCGCCCCCGCGGTCAGCAGGTCGTCGCACAGGCGCGTCACGACGTCGAGACCGTAGGAGCGGATCGACGCAGTGTCGTCCCGGAAGCCCTCCAGCCGCAGCCGCAGCCAGCGCGGGATCTCCGCGCCGCAGGCGTCGGAGAAGCGCGCCAGCTGCGCGAAGTTGCCGATCGGCATGATGCCGGGAACGATGGGAATGGCGATGCCCGCCGCCTCGCATTCGTCCACGAAGCGGAAATAGGCGTCGGTGTTGTAGAAGTACTGGGTGATCGCGGCGTTGGCGCCGGCGTCCACCTTGCGCTTGAAATGCCGGATCTCGTCGGCGGCCGAGCGCGTCTCGGGGTGAAATTCCGGGTAGCACGCCACCTCGATCTTGAACCAGTCCCCCGTGATCTCGCGGATGAAGGCGACGAGCTCGTTCGCGTAGCGCAGCTCGCCGAGGGAGGCAAGCCCGGAGGGGAGGTCCCCCCGCAGCGCCACGATATGCCGGATGCCTTGGCCGCGGTAGCGCTCGATCTGGGCCTTCAGGTCCGCGCGGGACGAAGCGACGCAGGAGATGTGCGGCGCCGCCTCGAAGCCGGCGGCGCGGATCTCGAGCACCGTCTCGAGCGTGCCCTCGCGGGTGGAGCCGCCGGCGCCGTAGGTGCAGGAGAAGTACTTGGGCTTCAGCTGCCCGAGCTGCTTCCAGGTCGCGCGCAGCCTCTCCTTCCCTTCCGCTGTCTTGGGGGGATAGAACTCGAAGCTGAACGCCTTCGGGAGCTTCTTCTGCAATTGCGTCAAAAGCCCTCCGCCCTCATCCCTAGTACCTGTAGTGGTCCGGCTTGTACGGCCCGTCGATGTCGACCCCGACGTAGCGGCACTGCTCCTCGGACATGACGGTGAGCTGCGCGCCGAGCTTCTTCAAGTGCAGCCGCGCGACGCGCTCGTCGAGCTGCTTCGGCAGCACGTAGACCTTCTTTTGGTACTTGCCGGTATTTCCGTAAAGCTCGATCTGGGCCAGCACCTGGTTGGTGAAGGAGTTGGACATCACGAAGCTCGGATGCCCCGTTGCGCAGCCGAGGTTCACGAGCCGCCCCTCCGCGAGGACGATCAGGCGCTTGCCGTCGGGGAAGATCACGTGGTCCACCTGCGGCTTGATGTTTTCCCATGGGTATTGCTTCAGCCCGGCGATGTCGATCTCCGAATCGAAGTGCCCGATGTTGCAGACAATCGCGTTGTGCTTCATGCGCTTCATGTGCTCGAGGGTGATGACGCGCAGGTTGCCGGTCGCGGTGACGAAGATGTCCGCCTTGTCGGCGGCGTGGTCCATCGTCACCACGCGGTAGCCCTCCATCGCCGCCTGCAGGGCGCAGATCGGGTCGATCTCCGTCACCCACACCGCCGCGCCCAGCCCGCGCAGCGACTGCGCGCAGCCCTTGCCGACGTCGCCGTAGCCGGCGATCACCGCCACCTTGCCCGCGATCATCACGTCGGTCGCGCGCTTGATGCCGTCCACGAGCGACTCGCGGCAGCCGTAGAGGTTGTCGAATTTCGACTTGGTGACCGAGTCATTGACATTGATGGCGGGGAAGGGCAGCCGCCCCTCCTTTTCCATCTGGTAGAGCCGGTGCACGCCCGTGGTGGTCTCCTCGGTCACGCCCTTGATGCCGGCCTGGATGCGCGAATAGAAGCCCGGCTTTTCCTTGAGGCGCTTGCGGATGGCGTTGAAGAGCACGGTCTCCTCCTCATTGCCCGGCCGCGCGATGAGGGAGGGGTCCTTCTCGGCGCGGCTGCCGAGCGTCGCGAGCAGCGTGGCGTCGCCGCCGTCGTCGAGGATCATGTTCGGGGTGCCGCCCTCATTTTCCTTGCCCCCCCACTCGAAGATGCGGTGGGTGAAGTCCCAGTACTCGGGCAGACTCTCGCCCTTGTAGGCGAACACCGGCACGCCCGCGGCGGCGATCGCGGCGGCGGCGTGATCCTGGGTCGAAAAGATGTTGCAGGAGGCCCAGCGCACCTCCGCGCCGAGCTTGACGAGCGTCTCGATCAGGACCGCGGTCTGGATCGTCATGTGAAGCGAGCCCGCGATACGCGCCCCCTTGAGAGGCTGCTTGCCCCGGTTCTCCTCGCGCAGCGCCATCAGGCCGGGCATCTCGGTCTCGGCGATCGCGATTTCCTTGCGGCCGAAGTCCGCCTGGCGGATGTCGGCGACGTGATAGTCGTTGGTCTTGGTGTTCATTCGTTCCCCAGTTCCTGGTTCAGTTGTAGGGGAGCACGAGGGGAGATATCCACTCGTTCCGGCCACCCCATAAAAGCAAAACGCCCGCATCGTTTTCGATGCGAGCGCCGTTGATTGGTGCTGAGCCTGGCCGGTTCTCCCGGTCGCAACGCTCCTCAGCGGGTCGGATTATACCGCAGGCGCCGGCTGCCCGGCCACCCCGCTTATTTCCCCGCGTCAGCCTTGAGGGCCGCCGCCTTGTCCGTCGCCTCCCAGCTGAACTCGGGCTCGTCGCGCCCGAAGTGGCCATAGGCGGCGGTCTTGAGGTAGATCGGGCGCAGCAGATCGAGGGCGTGGATGATGCCCTTGGGGCGCAGGTCGAAATGCTTCTCGACCAGCTTCGCGATGCGTTCATCGGGGATTTTGCCGGTGCCGAAAGTCTCGACGAAAACGCTGACCGGCCGCGCGACGCCGATCGCGTAGGCAACCTGGAGCTCGCATTTCCTCGCGAGACCCGCCGCGACGATGTTCTTCGCCACGTGGCGCGCCGCGTAGGCCGCCGAGCGGTCCACCTTGGAGGGGTCCTTGCCCGAGAACGCGCCGCCGCCGTGACGCGAATAGCCGCCGTAGGTGTCCACGATGATCTTGCGGCCGGTCAACCCGGTGTCGCCCAGCGGTCCGCCGATCACGAAGCGGCCGGTCGGATTGATGAGATAGCGCGTTTCCCTGCTGATCATGCCTTTCGGCAGCACCGGCTTCACGATTTCCTCGATCACGCCCTCGGTGAGCGGCTCGTGCGAGATGTCCTCCGCGTGCTGGGTCGAGATCACGACCGTGTCGATATGATGGGGTTTTCCGTCTACGTAGCGCACCGAGACCTGTGATTTCGCGTCCGGTCGCAGCCACGGCAACCGGCCGTCCCGGCGAACCTCGCCATGGCGTTCCATCAGCCGGTGCGCGTAGAAAATCGGCATCGGCATCAGCTGCGGTGTCTCGTCGCAGGCGAAGCCGTACATGAGGCCCTGGTCGCCCGCGCCCTGCTCGAGATCGAGGCCCTTGCCCTCGTCCACCCCCTGCGCGATGTCGGAGGACTGCCGGTCGTAGGCGGTGAGCACCGCGCACGAGCGGTAATCGAAGCCGGTCGAGGAATCGTCGTAGCCGATGCGCTTGATGACCTCGCGCGCGATTTCCGCGTAGTTAAGGGCCGCGCGCGTGGTGATCTGGCCCGCCATCACGACGAGTCCGGTCGCGCAGAGCGTCTCGGCGGCGACGCGGCCGTACTTGTCCTGGGCGAGGACGGCGTCGAGCACTGCGTCGGAAATCTGGTCGGCGACCTTGTCGGGATGGCCTTCGGATACGGACTCGGATGTGAACAGGAAATCGCTCATCTTATTGTTTCGCGAAACGGAAAAAGGCGCATAGAATAGCAGATAAGCCTCGATTTATAAACAAAATTCATGCTCGTCGCGGCATTGCGCCTGCTCGCCCGCCTGCTCGCCCGCCTGCCGCTTTCCTGGCTGCACCGTGCCGGCGCTGCCCTCGGGTGGATCGTCTACTGGTCCTCCTCGCGGTATGCCGCGCGAATGCGGGAAAACCTCTTTGGGAGCGGTGTATGCAGTGGGATGGCCCAATGCGAAGCGCTTTTGCGCCGCGCGATCGCGGAAACCGGCAAGGGCATGCTGGAGCTCCTCGCCGTCTGGTTCGGCAGCGACGAGAAGGTGGCGCGGCTCGCGGTCGCCTGCGACGGGTGGGAGGTTGTTGAAGCGGCGCGCGCGCGCGGCAAAGGCATCATCATCATAACGCCGCACCTCGGCTGCTTCGAGATGGCGTCCCTCTACGTCGTGCAGCGGCTGCCGATGACCGTGATGTACCGGAAGCCCAAGATCGCGTGGCTCGAGCCGTTCATGATCGAGGGACGCCGCCGCTGGCAGGCGACCGTCGCGCCCGCGAACCTCAGCGGGGTGCGCGCTTTCTATCGGACGCTGCAGCACGGGGGAACGGTGGGATTGCTGCCCGACCAGGCGCCGAGCGGCGGGGAAGGCGTGTGGGCTGATTTCTTCGGGCGCTCCGCCTACACCATGACTCTCGTCGGGCGCCTGCAGCGGGCGACCGGCGCGGCGATCATCATGGCCTTCGCGGAGCGGCTGCCGGGCGGGCGAGGCTACCACTTGCATTTCGAGGAGGTCCCCACGGCGCGATTCGACGAGGCAGCACTCAACCGCGCGATCGAGGCGCAGATCCGGCGCCGTCCCGAGCAGTACCTGTGGAGTTATCGCCGCTACAAGGTGCCGCGGGGCGTGGACGCGCCGCCGCCCGCGAAAGCAGAAGCGTGATGACACGGGTCGCGCTGGGGCTCCTCTGGCTGCTGCGCCTGCTGCCGCTGCGAGTGCTCGCCCCCCTGGGGCGCGGACTGGGATTGCTGTATTACCTGCTGGGGCGCATGCGGCGCAACGTGGCGCTCACCAACCTCGGGCTGTGCTTCCCGCACTGGAGCGAGAGCGAGCGCCGGCGGGTCGCGCGGGCGCATTTCCAGGCGATTGGCAGGGCCGTCCTCGAGGAGGGCATCCTGTGGTGGTCATCAAAGGAGCGCATCCAGCGGCTGGTTCGCGTCGAGGGGATCGAGCACCTGGAAGCAGCGCGGGCGCGGCCGCTGATCGCGCTCGCGCCGCATTTCATCGGGCTCGACATGGGCGGCACGCGGCTCGCCACCGAGTGGTCCGGATGCAACATGTATCGCCGGCAGTCGAACGCCGTGATGGACCGCATGCTGCTGCGGGGGCGGACGCGCTTTCTTCCCCAGCGCCTGTTCTCGCGCAGGGACGGCATCCGTCCTATCGTGCGCGCGATGCGCGAGGGCCTGCCGTTCCACTATTCGCCCGACCAGGATTACGGTCCGCGCGATTCGATCTTCGTGCCGTTCTTCGGCGTGCCGGCGGCGACGATCACCGGCGTCTCCCGCATCGCGCGGCTCGCGCGCGCGGCCGTGGTCCCGGTCGTGACGCGCCAGTTG
The DNA here is from genome assembly GCA_963699525.1 of uncultured beta proteobacterium. GTDB lineage: Bacteria > Pseudomonadota > Gammaproteobacteria > Burkholderiales > SG8-41 > SG8-41. Next base: position 98,120 of record CAVOUI010000008.1, read on the forward strand.
CCCGGGGCGGGTGGCTACGTCGTCACCTTCTATCCGGCGTGGAGCGATTTTCCGACCGGTGACGAGGAGCGCGATACGCGGCGCGTGAACGAGTTCATCGAGCAGCGCGTCCTCGAGATGCCGGAGCAGTATCTGTGGGTGCACCGGCGCTTCAAGACGCAGCCGCCGGGGAAACCGCGCTACTATTGAATGAAAGGAACGATGCAAGTGAGGGGGCGTTCATGCCCGTGAAGAAGCTGCGCGCGGCGGTTATCGGGGTGGGCCGGCTCGGGCGGCATCATGCCGCCAAGTACGCGGCAAGCCCGGACGCCGAGCTCGTCGCGGTGGCGGACCTCTCGGAGCCGAGCGCGCGGGACGTCGCGGCGCGATTGGGCTGCCGGGCGGTGCGCGATTTCCACGAGGTGCTGGGCGGTGTCGACCTGGTCTCGGTCGTGGTTCCGACCGAGCGCCATCGGGAAGTGGCGGGGGCCTGCCTCGAGGCGGGCGTGCATGTCCTGGTCGAGAAGCCGATTACCCGCACGGTCGAGGAGGCCGACGCCCTGATCGCGCTCGCCTCGTCGCGCGGGCTGCAGCTCGCCGTCGGGCATGTCGAGCGCTACAACCCCGCCTTCGTGGCCATGCGGCAGGCGCTGGCACGGCCCTTTTTCATCGAATCGGAAAGGCTCGCCGAGTTTCAGCCGCGAGTCACGGATATCGACGTCGTGCTCGACCTGATGATCCACGATCTCGATCTCGTGCTTTCGCTGGTGCGCTCGGAGGTTTCGCAGGTCATCGCCTGCGGCTTCCAGGTGCTGACGCGCTCGATCGACATTGCCACCGCCCACATCGAGTTTGCCGACGGCGTGGTGGCGAATCTTTCTGCGAGCCGGGTGAGCCAGACGCCCGTGCGCAAGCTGCGGGCCTTCGGCCGGGACGGCTACGCTTCCGCCGACCTGCAAGACGCGCGCCTCCGCGAGGCGCACCGCACGGACGGCGCGGCGATCACGGTCGAGGAACGCGCGTTTCCCCACGCCGACGCACTGCAGGCGGAAATCGCGGCATTCATCGCGGCCGTACGGGGACAAAGCTCAGAGATCGTTTCCGGGGCGGAGGGGCGGCGCGCGCTGGCGCTTGCGCTCGAGGTCGAGCGGCGCATTGCCGAACGGCTCGCTCGCCTCGCGCCGGAGGCACCGGGGGGCCGCGCATGAAGACGGCGATGCTCGATCTCGCCGCCGAGTTGAACGAGCTCGAGCCGGAGCTCTCGGCCGCGCTGCGCGGCGTGCTGGCATCGGGCCACTTCATCCTGGGGAGCCAGGGCGCGGCGCTCGAGGCGGAGATCGCGCGCTATCTTGGAGTTGCGCATGCGGTGGCGGTCGCGAACGGCACGGACGCGTTGATCCTCGCGCTGCGCGCCGCAGGAATCGGTCCGGGTGACGAGGTGGTGACGCCGGCGTTCACGTTCGTGGCGACGGCCGAGGCCGTTGTGCACGTGGGCGCGACGCCGGTGTTTGCCGACATCGATCCGTCGACTTTCAATCTCGACCCGGAGCGCCTGGAAGCGGCGATCACGCCCGCGACGCGGGCGGTGATCGTAGTGCATCTCTACGGGCAGGCCGCCGATTTGCCGGCGATTCTGGGTGTCTGCGAGCGGCGCAGCCTGACGTTGATCGAGGACTGCGCGCAGGCGATCGGGGCGGATTTCGACGGACGGCAGGCCGGCGCCTGGGGAGCGCTGGGCTGCTTCTCGTTCTACCCGACGAAGAATCTGGGCGCCTTCGGCGATGCCGGCATGGTGGTGACGGGCGATGCGCGGCTCGCCGAGAGGGTGAGGATGCTGCGCCACCACGGCAGCCGCGTCGCCAATTGTCACGAACTCATTGGCTATAACAGCCGCCTCGACGAGCTGCAGGCGGCCATCCTGCGCGTGAAGCTCAAGCGCCTCACCGGCTGGAACGCGCGGCGCCGCGCCCACGCCGCGGCCTATCGGCGCCTGCTCGCGGGCGCCCCGTTGACGCTGCCCGTCGAGCACGGGCGGGGCGAGCATGTCTACCACCAGTTCACGGTACGCGCGGCGCGGCGCGACGCGCTGCGTGAAGCACTCGGCGCGCGGGGCATCGCGACGGGAATCTACTATCCCACTCCGGTGCACCTCCAGCCTGCATTCGTGCCCTATGCGGGTTCGCTCTCGCTGCCGGTCTCGGAGCAGGCGGCGCGGGAAGTGCTGTCGTTGCCGATCTATCCCCAGCTCACGGAGAGCGCCGTCGAGGGGATTTGCGAGGCCCTGCTCGAGGCGGTGGCGGGGAAAGATCGGAAAGCCGGAAGGCCGGGTTGAAGACGGCCCTCGAAGACACGGTGAGCATCGAACCGCTCGCCGCGGAGGACGTGGAGCGGCTTGCGGCGCTCGCCCGCGAGATCTGGTACGCGCACTACCCCGCGATCATCAGCATCGCGCAGATAGAATACATGCTCGCGGAGCGCTACAACCGCGACGTGGTGCTCGCCGAGTTGCGGCGCGACGGCGTGTGGTGGGACAAGCTGATGGCCGCGGGCGAGATGGCCGGATTCGCGTCCTATTTCCTCACCGGCGTCCCGGGCGAGATGAAACTCGACAAGCTCTACGTGCATCCGCGGCTGCAGCGCCGCGGCTACGGCGGCAGGATGGTCGACCGCGCTCTCTCGGTTGCCCGCGCGCGCGGCTGCAGCCGCCTCGCGCTGGCCGTGAACAGGAACAACCGCAGCGCGATCGCCGCCTACCTGAAGCATGGCTTTCGCATCGCGGACGCCGTGGTCAAGAACATCGGCGGCGGCTTCGTCATGGACGACTACATCATGGTGAAAGCAGTGGCAGGTGATCCTTCGACAGCGCTCGGGACCGGCCAGTGACGGGTGGCGGCGACAGGCCGGGACGATTCGAGAATCCGGGCATCGAGGAGCGCTGCGCCCTCCTCAAGCGGGTGAAGACGATCGCCGTGGTCGGGCTCTCTCCCAACCCCTCCCGCCCGAGCTACGGGGTGTCGCGGGCAATGCAAGGGTTCGGTTACACGATCATCCCGGTGCACCCTGCGGCCCGGGAGATCCTTGGGGCCCGAGCCTACCCGCGGCTCTCGGACATCCCGCTTCCCGTCGATCTTGTAGACGTTTTTCGGCGCCCGGAACACCTGGACGGCATTGTGGATGAGTGCCTCGCGCTGGGCTTTAAAAGCCTTTGGATTCAAGAGGGTATATTGAACGAGCCTGCGGCCCTGCGCGCGGTGAAAGGTGGCATGATGGTGGTCATGGACCGCTGTATCTACAGGGATTATCTGCAATATTGCAGCTAAATGCGCCTAAAATTCACTAAAATGCATGGAGCGGGCAACGATTTTGTCGTTCTGGAAGCCCTTGCCCGGCCTGTGGCGCTGACCCCCGAGCAGTTGAGATGGATCGCCAACCGCCATATCGGGGTGGGCTGCGACCAGATCCTCGTGGTGGAGCCTCCCCGGCAGGCCGATACGGATTTCTATTACCGCATCTTCAATGCCGACGGCGGCGAGGTGGAGCAATGCGGCAATGGGGCGCGTTGCTTCGTCCGCTACGTCCAGGAGCATGGCCTGACGGCGAAGCGCGAGTTGCGCGTTGGCACTCGCGCCGGGGTGATCGTGCCGCGGCTCGAGGACGACGGCCGGGTCACGGTGGACATGGGGGTGCCGGAATTCGAGCCCTCCCGCATCCCGTTCGAGGCCGCGGCGAGGGCGGTGAGCTATGCGCTCGACGTAGACGGGCGGCGGCTCGAGATCTGCGCGCTATCCATGGGCAACCCGCACGCGGTGCAGGTTGTCCCCGACATCGAGCGCGCGCCGGTCGCGACCGAGGGTCCGCTGATCGAGCGCCACCCGCGTTTCCCGCAACGGGTCAACGCCGGCTACATGCAGGTGGTGAACCGCCGCCGCATTCTGTTGCGCGTGCACGAGCGCGGAGCGGGAGAAACGCTCGCGTGCGGCACCGGTGCATGCGCGGCGGTGGTGGCCGGCATCATGCGCGGGCTGCTCGATCGCGAGGTCACGGTGACCGCGCGTGGCGGCGACCTCGGTATATCATGGACGGGCGAAGGCCATTCGGTGATGATGACCGGACCCGCGGTCACGGTATTCGAGGGCGAGATCGAGATCTAACTCAGGCCGGCGCAGGCAGCCTAATTGGGTAGCGCGGGTTCCAGACAAGGGAGAATGATGAAGCCAGAGGACGTTGCCGGATTCTTGAAGGAGCACCCCGAGTTTTTTGAGCAATATGCCGAGCTGCTGGCCGAGATCTACATTCCCCATCCCCACGGCGGGCGCGCGATCCCGATCAGCGAGCGCCAGATCCTGACCCTGCGCGAGAAGAACAAGCAGATCGAGGGGAAGCTCCGCGAGGTGATCCAGTTCGGCGAGGAGAACGACGCCATCAGTGAAAAAGTGCACCGCATCTCGCTGGCGCTGCTCTCGACCGCCGAGTTGCGCGGCGTATTGAACGCCGTCTATCTCAACCTCCGCGAAGACTTCGCCGTGCCGCACGTGGCGCTGCGGCTGTGGCGCGGCGCTGCGCGCGCCGACATGCCGGAGTTCGGCGCCGTGAGCGCCCACTCGCGCGAGCTTGCCCAGAGCCTTGCGAACCCCTACTGCGGCAGCCATACCATGGCCGACACCGCCGGCTGGTTTGGCGAAGCGAGTTCCCATCTGCGCTCGTTCTCGTATCTCCCGCTGCGGGATAGCGAGACTTTCGGCCTGCTGGCGCTGGCCAGCGAAGACCCGCACCGCTTCTACCCGGAAATGGGCACGGTCTACCTGAAGCGGCTGAGCGAATCTGATCGGCGCGGCGATTGCCCGGTATTTAAAGTAGAGAATCAATGGGTTACGCTGTGTAAGTGGGCGCTAACTCCAAGGCGGAAACGGGATCCTCCAAGACCACTAACCGGGGCCCGGAAGCCTGGAACGGAAACGCGCTCCTGCGCGGCTACCTCGCGCACCTCGTCCAACGAGCGCCGTCTGAGCCGGCATACCGTCGCCAATTACGCCCGCGACATTGCGTCGCTCCTCGCGCTTGCAGGCAGCGCGCGCTCAGGCGCATGGACGCTCAGCAGATACGCCGCCACGTGGCGCAACTTCACGCGCGGGGCCTCGATGGACGCAGTCTCGCGCGCATGCTGTCGGCCTGGCGCGGCTTCTTCAATTACCTCGCACGCGACCACGGCTACACGCACAATCCGTGCGCGGGCGTCCGGGCGCCGCGGACCGCGAAACGGCTGCCGCACGCGCTGTCGCCGGACGAAGCCGGACGGCTGATGGATATCGCCGCGGCCGGCCCGCTCGCGGTGCGCGACAAGGCGATCGTGGAGCTTCTCTACTCCTCGGGCCTGCGATTGTCCGAGCTGACCGGCCTCGAGCAGGATGACGTGAACATCCGCGACGCCACCGTGCGCGTGACCGGCAAGGGCGCGAAGACCCGGGTGGTGCCGGTGGGCGGCTTCGCCCTCGCCGCGCTCCAGGCGTGGGCCCCGGCGCGCGGGACGCTCGCGCGCCCCGGCGAGACGGCGCTGTTCGTCGGACGGGACGGCAAGGCGCTCGGCGCCCGCGCGGTGCAGGCGCGCTTGAAGCACTGGGCGCGCAAGCTGGGCCTCGCGGACAAGGTGCACCCGCACGCGCTGCGGCACTCTTTCGCCTCGCACCTGCTGCAGTCGAGCGGGGACCTGCGCGCGGTGCAGGAAATGCTGGGGCACGCGAGCATCTCCACGACGCAGGTTTACACGCACCTCGACTTCCAGCATCTCGCGAAAGCGTACGACGCCGCGCATCCGCGGGCGAAAAGACGGTCGTGAGGCTGATCCTCAAGCCGGGCCGGGAGAAGTCGCTGAAGCGCCGCCACCCCTGGGTGTTTTCCGGGGCGGTGGCGAAGATCCAGGGACAGCCGGGTGCCGGTGACACGGTCGAGGTGCGGTCGGCCGACGGCGCGTTTCTCGCCCTCGCCGCCTACAGTCCCGAATCGCAGATCGTCGCCCGTGTCTGGGACTGGAGCGAGCGCGCGATCGATCACGCGTTCTTCCAGGAGCGCGTTTCGCGAGCGGTTGCGCAACGCAAGGAGCTTCTCGACGGAGCGACCATCGACGCCTACCGGCTGCTCCACGGCGAGTCGGACGGCCTACCGGGCGTGGTAGCCGACCGCTACGGGGACACCCTTGTACTGCAGTTGACGAGCGCGGGCGCCGAGCGTTGGCGGGAGGCGATTGCCGGGGCGCTGCTGGAGGCGACCGGCGCATCCCGCGTGTGGGAGCGATCGGATGCAGAGGTACGGACGCTCGAGGGGCTCGCGCCCGCGACCGGTCCGGTGCGCGGCGCGCGCGAGCCGACCCGCATCGTCGTGAGCGAGCGCGGCATCCGGTTCGAGGTCGACTTCGAGCGCGGTCACAAGACCGGCTTCTATCTCGACCAGCGAGAAAACAGGCTGCGGCTGCGGCAGCTCGCGCGCGGGCGCGACGTGCTCGACGGCTTCTGCTATACGGGCGGCTTCGCGCTCAACGCCGCCGCGGGGGGCGCGAAGTCGGTGTTCGCCCTCGACAGCTCGGCGGAGGCGCTCGCCCTGGCGAAGGCCAATGAGCAGCTGAACGGTCTTGCCGGAGTCGATTGGGTGGGAGGCGACGTATTCCAGATGCTGCGCCACCTGCGGGATGGCCGCCGCCAGTTCGATCTCGTCGTGCTGGATCCGCCGAAATTCGCGCCCACCGCCGCGCACGCGCCGAAGGCCGCGCGCGCCTACAAGGACATCAACCTGCTCGCGTTCAAGCTGCTGCGGCCGGGGGGGCTCTTGATGACGTTTTCCTGCTCGGGCGGAGTCTCAGCCGACCTGTTTCAGAAGATCATCGCCGGTTCCGCGCTCGATGCCGGCGTGGACGCGCAGATCATCGAGCACCTTGGCCCCGGCCCCGACCATCCCGTCGCGCTCAATTTCCCCGAAGGAGAGTACCTGAAGGGGCTCCTCTGCCGCGTCGCCTGAGAGTGATAGAGCTCCCGCGAAATGCGGGCTCTTCATCCCTCATCCCTTGGGAGGCACGGGATCCGGCCCGCCGGGATGCCACGGCCCGCAGCGCGCGATGCGCCGGACCGCGAGCCATGTCCCCTTGAGCGAGCCATACATCTCGATCGCCTCGCGCGCGTACTCCGAGCAGGTCGGGTAGAACCGGCACTGGCGACCGAAGAACGGCGAGAGCAGCAGCTGGTAAGCGCCGATCAGGCGCAGCAGCACCCATTTCATCCCGGCGAGTATAGCGTCCGCGCACGCGGGCGCCGTAACCGATTAGAATCGCTCCCTCGTCCCGCAGCGGGGGACGCCCGCATGTTCAAGATCGGAAACCTCAGTCACGCCTACAACGGCACGGAAGTGCTGCACGTCCCGGAGTGGCACGCCGAGCAGGGTGCGCAGTGGCTCATGATCGGGCCGTCGGGCAGCGGCAAGACGACGTTGCTCCACGTGCTCGCGGGCATTCTGCGCCCGACCGCCGGCAGCGTGAGCGTCGCCGGCCAGGACCTCGGGGCGCTCAGGCCCGCCGACCTCGACCGTTTCCGCGGCCGGCACATCGGAATCGTGTTGCAGCGACTGCATCTCGTGCCGAGCCTCACGGTGGTTAAGAACCTGTTGCTGGCCCAGTATCTGGCCGGCATGCCGCAGGATGCTGCGCGGGCGCGCGAAGTCTTGGGGAGCCTCGACGTCGCCGGCAAGGCCGACGCCTATCCCCATGAGCTGTCGTTCGGGCAGGCGCAGCGTGTCGCCGTGGCGCGCGCCGTGGTGAACCGGCCCAAACTCCTGCTCGCCGACGAGCCCACCTCGAACCTGGACGACGCGCGCTGCGCGCAGGCCTACGGGCTGCTGGAGTCCCAGGCGCGCGCCTGCGGGGCGACCCTGGTGATTGCGACGCACGACCAGCGCATCAAGGCGCGCATGCCCAATCACTTCGAGTTGAAGCCGCGGCCGTGAACCTCGCTACGGTGAGCTTTGCCTACCTCCGCGCGCGCGGCCTGAACACTGCGCTCAACGTGCTGCTGCTCGCGCTCGGGATTGCAACCATCACCCTGCTGCTGCTCACGACGTCCCAGTTGGAAGAGCGCATGCAACGCGACGCGCGCGGTATCGACCTCGTGGCGGGCGCCAAGGGTAGCCCCATGCAGATCATCCTCTCCAGCATCTACCAGCTCGACGTGCCGACCGGAAACGTGTCGTGGAAGCAGGCGCAGGAGCTGGCCCGCAACCGGGCGGTGAAGAAGGTGATCCCGCTCGCGCTCGGGGACAATTACAAGGGGTTCCGCATCGTCGGGACCACCACGACTACGTCGCCCATTACGGCGCGCGCCTTGCCGCGGGCCGCCTGTGGCAGAAGCCGCTCGAAGCGGTGCTCGGCGCCGACGCGGCCGCGCGACCGGCCTCGGGATCGGCGCGACATTTCTCGGCGCCCACGGGTTGGGCGGTGGGGCGGGCGAGCACGCGCACGAAGCGCACCCCTACGAGGTGGTGGGGGTGCTCGCTCGCTCGGGCACCGTCGCCGACCGGGTGATCCTGACCGACGTCGCGAGCGTGTGGGCGGTGCACGCGGACCAGTACGACATCAAGGACGTCGGGCGGATCGCGGAGCTGATGCCCGACGAGGAAAAGGAGTTCACCGCGCTGCTCATCCAGTATTCCTCGCCGATCGCCGCCGCGACGCTGCCGCGCTACATCAACAACAACACCGACATGCAGGCCGCCTCGCCGGCTTACGAGACAGCGCGGCTGTTCACCATCATCGGCGTCGGGATCGACGTATTGCGCGGCTTTGCGCTGGTGCTGATCCTCGCTGCGGGGCTGTCTGTTTTCATAGCGCTCTACAACGCACTCCTCGAGCGGCGTTACGACCTCGCCGTGATGCGCACGCTGGGCGCCCATCCCGGCAGACTGATGGCGCTCATGCTGCTCGAGGGGTTGTTGCTCGCAGGTATCGGCGCGGTGCTGGGGATCGCGCTCGGGCATGTGCTCACAGAGCTGCTGGGCATCGCACTCACGGCGGCAAAGCAGGTCACGGTGACCGGCTGGGCGTGGGTCAACGACGAACTGTGGCTGATCGCGCTCGCGCTCGGCGTCGGCGTGGTCGCGGCGCTGCTGCCGGCGTGGCGGGCCTATCGCACCGATATCGCCGGCACTCTCGCGCGCGGCTGAGAGCTCTTCTCCAGGAGGAGGGAGATGACCATGAAAACGGAATGGAAGCGGGGACTGGGCGTGGCGATGTCGCAATTGCGCTGGCTTTCCCCGCGCTGGCCCAGGACGCCAAAAAGAAGGAAAAGCCGCACAGCGCCGACGAGGTGAAGGAGGACATCGCCAATCATCGCGCGATGGCCGACGCACACCTCGCGGCCGCGAAATGCCTCGAGGCGGGCAAGCCGGAGAAGGAATGCCATGCCCAGCTCGCCAAGGACTGCAAAGGTCTGGGGATCGGCAAGTACTGCGGAATGAAGCACCGGCACTGAGCGGGCAGTCGTCCCCGTGCAGGGGAACGTGGAGTAGAATCAGCGCCCTAACCGTGGACGTCCGGATCGTCGACGAGGAATGGTCGGAGGAAATATGCGGATCTTCATCGGTATTGTGGCATTGCTGCTTGCGGTCCAGGCACCGGTCTGGGCGCAGCAGAAGGGCGTTCCCGGGAAGGACATGGGTCCGGTGGATACGCCGTTGCCGCCTTCTCCCTACCTCGACAAGCCGCTGCCCGAGTTGAAGGGGGTGGTGTCCTGGAAGACGCTGGGCCAGGTCACCCCGGTCCGGCAGCAGGACCGCTTCATTCCGCAGTTCTCCAAGGACGTCGCCGCGCTCGACAAGAAGGAAATCAAGCTGCAGGGCTTCATGATGCCGCTCGACATGGGCGAGAAGCAGAAGCGCTTCCTGCTGGTCGCGTTGCCTCCCTCGTGCGCGTTCTGCCTGCCGGGCGGCCCCGACCAGCTGGTCGAGGTGGTGGCCAAGACCCCGGTCAAGTACGGCTTCGATCCCGTCGTCGTCTCGGGCAAGTTCGTCGTGCTGAAGGACGATCCGATGGGGCTCTATTACCGCCTGACCGACGCCGTCGCGGTTTCTCAATAGCGGGTCCGGTACCGCTTCCTGACCGGCAATGAAGCGGGCTCTCCTTCACGCCGCCTGCGCTGTCCTGCTGCTCTGCGCGCAGAGCAGCGCGCTCATCCATTCGACCTGGCACCTTCACGATTATCTCCCCGCGCAGGAGCATCACGACCAAGGCAGCGCCCCGCACGAGCACGGTGACGACGGCGGGACGCCCTCGACCCAAGTCCGAACTTTGCGTTTTCCATGCCGCCCTCGGCAGCCTGTTCGCGGGCGGATGCGCCCACGCAGCCCGCGATAGGCGGCCGCCGGTGTTTCCGAGCTGGTTCGCGACGTCACCCGCCATCTGGCGCGTCGCGCAGCCCGCAACAACTCCACCTTCCCGCGCTCCTCCCGTTCTTCTCTGACACAGCATGGGCGCAACCGGTGACCCCGGTTGCGGTGTTCCTTTTGCGTTCAGAGGAGAACTCAAATGTTCAAGTGCAGATGGATCGCTGCGGCGGTCGCGCTCGCGTTTGCGGGCGCTGCGCCGGCGCAGGACGCGGACCTCGCGAAGATGCGCGAGGAAATGAAGCAACTGAAGGAAGACTACGAGCAACGCATGCGGGCGCTGGAGCAGCGGCTGAACGAGGCGGAAGCCAAGGCCGGCAAGGCGGAGCAAAGCGCGGCGAAGGCTGAAGCGACGGCAGCGGGAGCAACAGGAGGGCGCAGCGGCGAGAATGCATTCAACCCGGCGATTTCGCTGATCCTGCAGGGCACCTACGCGAACGAATCGCAGAACCCCAACAACTACAAGATCACCGGTTTCGTGCCCTCCAGGCGGGGAAGTGGCACCGCCGAATCGGGGCTTCAGCCTGTCCGAAACCGAGCTCAGCATTGCCGGCAATATCGACCCCTACTTCCGCGGCGTGGCCGTTGTCGCTCTCACCCCCGAGAACGAGGCCGAGGTCGAGGAGGCGTACTTCCAGACGCTGGCGCTGCCGCGCGGCTTGATCCTCAAGGGCGGCCGTTTCTTCTCCGACATCGGCTATCTGAACCCGATCCACCAGCACGCGTGGGACTTCCAGGACGCGCCGCTGGTGTACAAGGCGTTCCTCGGCGGCCAGCTCAAGCAGGACGGCGTACAGCTCAGGTGGGTTGCGCCGACGCCGGTCTTTTTCGAGCTCGGCGCGGAATTCTCGAGCGGCACCCAGTTTCCGGGGAGCGATCGCAACGCGAACGGAGTGGGCAGCACCGCGTTCTTCGGCCATCTCGGCGGCGACATCGGGCCGAGCACTGCCTGGCGCGCGGGTCTTTCCTATCTGCGCAACTCGCCCGATAACCGCACTTACGACGACGTGGACTCAATGGGCGGCGCAACGACCAACAGCTTTTCCGGAAAAACCAAGATGTGGATCGCCGACGCAGTCCTCAAGTGGGCCCCTAACGGCAATCCCTCGGTTACAAATTTCAAGCTGCAAGGCGAGTATTTCCAGTTCAAGCAGGACGGCAATCTGACCTATGACGACCAGTCGGGCAGCAACGTGTTCGGGTCGGTCACCGGTCCCTTGAACACGGATCAGTCCGGCTGGTACGCGCAGGGCGTGTGGCAGTTCATGCCGCGCTGGCGCGTCGGTTACCGCTATGACAAGTTGAGCTACGGGACGGTCGATAACGGCATCGTCAACGAACGGTCTCGGGCCGACCGCCGCCGATTTCCCGGTGCTCGCCAACTACAGCCCGACGCGCAATACGGTGATGTTCGACTGGAGCCCGAGCGAGTTCAGCCGCATCCGCCTGCAGTACGCGGTGGACAAGTCACAACAGGGCCTGACCGACAACCAATTCTTCGTGCAGTACATCTACAGCCTGGGCGCGCACGGCGCGCACAAGTTCTGAGCGAAAGGACACTGCAATGGTTCGAATCCAATGGCTGGCAATCGTAATCCTGTGGCTGCTCGCGCACCCTGCATTCGCGGCGCTCAATATCCTGGCTTGCGAGCCGGAGTGGGGCGCGCTGGCGAAGGAACTGGGGGGCGACAAGGCGAGCATCTACGTCGCGACCACCGCGCTGCAGGACCCGCACCGCATCGAAGCGCGCCCGAGCCTGATCGCGCGCGCGCGCGGCGCCGACCTGGTGGTGTGCAGCGGGGCCGACCTCGAGGTGGGCTGGCTCCCCCTGCTTCAGACCCAGTCGGGCAATCCGAAGATTCAGACCGGCCAGCCCGGCTATTTCGAGGCGGCGAATTACGTGGTGAAGCTGGAAGTGCCGCGGCTGGTGGACCGCTCGCAGGGCGACGTCCATCCCGGCGGAAACCCGCACATTCATTTGAGCCCGTACAACATCGAGAAGGTCGCGATAGCGCTCGCGGAGCGCATGGCGCAGATCGACAGCCAGGAAGCGGGGTACTACCAGGCCAGGACCAGCGCATTTCTCGAGCGCTGGCGCCAGGCGATCGCGAAATGGGAAAAGGACGGAGCCTCGTTGAAGGGCATGCCGATCGTCGTCCACCACAAAGACCTGTCCTATCTGAACAACTGGCTGGGGTTGCGGGAAGTCGGGGAACTGGAACCCAAGCCCGGCCTGCCGCCGACCACCTCGCACCTGAGCGATCTCCTGTCCCGTCTCGGCAAGGACCCGGCGAAGGCGGTGGTGCGCTCGGCCTACAACGATCCGCAGGCGGCCGAGTGGCTGTCGGCGCGCGCCGGGATTCCAGCTGTCACGCTGCCTTTCACGGTGGGCGGCACCGACCGGGCCAAGGACCTGTTCAGCCTGTATGACGACACGCTGGCGCGGCTGCTCGCGGTGAACAAATGACGACGACAGCGATCGAGTTGGGCATCTTGTTGCCGGCGCTCGTTGCCGGGCTGCTGGTCACGGCTACCCATGTGCCGCTCGGCATCCAGGTGCTCTCCCGCGGCATCGTGTTCATCGATCTCGCGATCGCCCAGGTGGCGGGAGTGGGGGTGATCTTTGCCGACTGGCTGGGCCTGGAGCCCCAGGGCTGGGCGGTGCAGGCCGCGGCGCTCGCCGCAGCTCTGGCCGGTGCGATGCTGCTCACCTGGACCGAGAAGCGTTGGCCCGAAGTGCAGGAAGCCGTGATCGGCACCACCTTCGTGCTGGCTGCGAGCGGCGCGCTGCTGCTTCTGGCTGCCAATCCGCATGGCGCGGAGCACCTGAAAGACCTGCTGGTCGGCCAGATCCTTTGGGTGAGCTGGCCGCGGCTGCTGCCGGTGGCGCTGGTGTATGCGGTGGTCCTGGCGCTCTGGTTCGGATTGCGCGATCGACTCGGCCGCACCGGGTTCTACCTGTTATTCGCGGCGGCGGTGACCGTCTCGGTGCAGCTCGTCGGGCTCTACCTGGTCTTTACGACGCTGATCGTGCCGGCGCTCGCGACGCATCGGTTGCGCCGCGCCCGGCTTGCGATCTGCTACGCGCTGAGCGCCTGCGGTTACGCCCTCGGGCTGCTCGTCTCCGCCGTGCTCGACCTGCCATCCGGCGCCGTAATCGTATGGGCCATGGCGCTGCTGGCGGTGCCGGTGTTTGCGTGGACCGTCCGGCCGGCTTCCACGCGCGGATAAGCCGGGTATCGCGCGAATCAGCGCGGGACAGGTTTGATGCCGGAGCGGCAATCCGACGATAATGCCTCATCGGGTTGCCGTTAATCATGTTGGGTCAGCACTCAGAAACAATCGAACCGCGCCTGCTCGGGCAGCGCCGCCGCGCCCGGAGAGTGCTGTACGGATTTCTGGCAGGGAGCGCGGTAGCGCACGCGGTCGTGCTGGGAAGCCTGCCGGAGCTCGCGCGCGATCAACAGCCCGTCCCGCAAAGCGTGCTGGAGGTGACCGTGCTGAAATACGAGGCAGTGCCGGCCGCGTCTCCTCCACCCGGCAAGCCGAAATCAGAGCGCCCGGCGAACCGGATGCCGCCGCGGTCGGCATCGCACGAGCAGGCGCCGGTCCTGGCGCTGTCCGATCCGCGGAAGATCGAAGGCGCCGCCTTCACCTTCGAGCCCTCCGGGAATCAGGAACCGACGGCCACCGGCCCCTCGCAGGAACCCCTTGATGCAAACGTCGCCACGCAACCGGCCGGCTTCAGCGCTGCGTACTTGAGCAACCCGGCGCCGAGCTATCCGGCCGCGTCACGGCGTGCAAACGAGCAGGGGACAGTGACGCTGCGCGTGCGGGTGGGGGTGGACGGAAGCGCATCGCGCGTGACGGTGGAGAAATCCAGCGGCTCGCCGCACCTCGACGCCGCCGCGCTGGAAGCGGTCAAAGCCTGGCGCTTCACGCCCGCCCGCCGGGGCGCGGACGCCGTCGAGTCCTGGATGCTGGTGCCGATCGTATTTCGTCTCGAAAGCCCGTCTTAGATCTCCGGCTGGAGAATGTTCCAAAGATATTGCAAGGAGCCATCGTGATGCCCGCCTCGAAAGCACCTGCCCTCGCAGCCTCCGCAATCTTGTGGTGCACCCTGATGACGGCAAACGCGAACGCGCAGCCAGTCGAGGTCAAGGAGGCCTGGATCCGCGGGACCGTCGCCGGACAGAAGGCGAGCGGAGCGTTCATGAGCCTCACCAGCCGCTCGCCGGCGCGCCTGGTGGCGGTGGCAAGTCCGGTTGCAGGCGTCGTCGAGATTCACAACATGAAGATGGAAGGCAACGTCATGAAGATGTTCGCCGTGGACGGCATCGACCTGCCTGCAAACCGGACCGTGAAGCTCGCGCCCGGCGGCTACCACGTCATGCTGATGGATCTCAAGCAGACGCTCAAGGCCGGCGACCGCGTGCCGTTGAAGCTCACGTTCGAGCTGGCGGGGAAAAAGCGCGAGACGATGGAGCTCGAAGTGGAGGTCCGCCCGGTCACGGGCGAATCGAAACACGGCCATTGACCGGCGCCGCACTATCGCGACGCAGGGTCACCTCATCGCGTGAGGACGAAGGGTTTCACCCCAAGCGCCTGGCCGATGCGGTCGGCATCGCGCCGCGCTTCGGATTCCCGTGGGTAGGGACCCGCCTGCACCCGGAACAGGCCGTCGCGGCTGAAGACTTGCAGCGCGCCCGACAGCCAATCGATCTGGACTTTCATCCGGGCCAGGAAATTCTCCGCGTTCTCCCTGGATCCGAATGCGCCGAGTTGCAGGAAGATCCCTCCGGCTTCGTTTCCGACCGGCACCGGCGGGGCGGCAGCTGATACCGCCGGTGGCGGTGTCGCGTTGGGGAGAGGGCTGGCGGGCGGCTCGGGCTCCTGCGCAGCAGCGAGCGGCACGCTCTCGGGCTGCGGGGCGGGCGACACGGGTCGAGGCGGCGCCGAGGCAACCATCGTTCCCGCGCCGTCGGGAAGAATCGACTCGACCTCGACCAGGGCATTGCCTCCGGCGAGCACGCCGATGCGGTGGGCGGCGGTATACGAGAGATCGATGAGGCGGCCGTCGACGAACGGACCGCGGTCGTTGATGCGCACCACCACCGTCCTGCCGTTCTTCAGGTTCGTCACCCGCGCGTAGCTCGGGATCGGCAGCGTTGTGTGCGCCGCGGTCATGGCGTACATGTCGTAGAGCTCACCGGAGGAAGTCGGCTTTCCATGGTAGCGGCGCCCGTACCAGGAGGCGATGCCGCGCGCCTTGTAGGGCTCGAGCGAGGTCATGGGCGTGTAGCTCTTTCCCATCACGGAGTAGGGCCGCGCCGTGCCGCGATTGATCGGCTCGACGCGCGGCACCGCGTCCGGGATGCCGTCGAGGTTGGCCGGCGGCTTCGCGCCCGGCCCGTCGTCGAGGTAGTAGCCGCCGGGACGCGTCGGCGGCGCCTTGGGCGTGGTTCCACAACCGCCCAGCGCTGCGGCGACAAGAATCGTCGCGGTGGCAAGGGTGAGCCCTGTTTTCATGTCTGGACGAGCTTCTTGTGGCTGTTGATGCTCATCAGGATGCCGAAGCCGAGGCACATCGAGGCGAGAGCCGTGCCGCCGTAGCTGATGAACGGCAGGGGCACTCCCACGACCGGCAGGATGCCGCTCACCATGCCCATGTTGACGAAGGTGTAGGTGAAAAAGGTGAGCGTGATCGCGCCGGCGAGCAGCCGCGTGAACATGGTCGGTGCGTTCGCGGTGATCAGCATTCCGCGCGAAATGACGGCCAGGTAGAGGCCGAACAGCACCAGGCAGCCGAGGAGCCCGAACTCCTCGGCGAAGACCGCGAACACGAAATCGGTGGTGCGCTCGGGAATGAAGTCGAGGTGCGTCTGCGAGCCGTTCAGCCAGCCCTTGCCAAACCAGCCCCCGGAGCCGACCGCGATCATGGACTGGATCGTGTGGTAGCCGGCGCCGAGCGGATCCTGGCTGGGATCGAGGAGGGTCAGGATGCGCTGGCGCTGGTAGTCGCGCAGCGCCGACCACACGAACGGCAGGGCAGCGGCGCCGGCAATCGCCACTCCCGCCATGACGCGCCACGACAGGCCGGCGAGGAACAGCACGAAAAACCCCGATGCGGTGATGAGCACCGCGGTGCCGAGATCGGGCTGGCGCGCGATCAGCGCGACCGGCACGACCAGCATCACCAGGGCAACCGCGTAGTTTGCAAGCCGCAGCGTCTTTTCGTGACGGTCGAAGTACCACGCCATGGCGAGCGGGACGGCGATCTTCATGAATTCCGACGGCTGCACGCGGGTGATGCCGAGATCGAGCCAGCGGCGCGCGCCCTGGATGACGTCGCCGAAGAGCGCCACCGCGACGAGAAGCAGGAGGCCGATCACGTAGAGCGGCAGCGCGAGGCGCATCAGGTAATGCGGCGGAATGTTGGCGAACACCCACAGCACGGAGAGCGCGATCAGGATATTCGCGACCTGACCCATGACGCGCACCGCACTCAGGTTGGAAGCGCTCACCAGCACCACCAGCCCAAGCGCCACCAGCGCCAGCACGATGCCGAGCAACGTGCCGTCGAGGTTGCGCGTGAGATAGTGCCCGAGGCGTCTAACCGCCGGATGCATATGCTCCTTGCTGCGCTTGTACGGCGCCGGCAGCTTCCCGAGGAGGTAGTAGTCGAGAACCTTGCGCGTAAGAGGGGCGGCAGTGCGCGCGCCGAAGCCGGCGTTCTCCACGACCACCGCCACGGCGATGCGTGGCTCGTCCGCCGGCGCAAAGGCGATGAATAGGGAGTGGTCCCGGAGCTCCTCCTGCACCCGGCTCTCCACGTATTTCTCGCCCTGCTTGATGCCGATGACCTGGGCGGTGCCGGTCTTCCCTCCGCTCACGTAGGCGGCGCCCACGAACGAGCGCGCCGCTGTGCCCTCCTTGTTGACGCCGACGAGAGCCTGCCGCACCACTTCGAGATGCTCCTTTTTCACGTTCAGCGTGCGCAGGCTGCGCGGCTCGATGGCGGCGCGCCCCCGCGTGCGGAAATCCTCGATGGCGCTCACGAGCTGCGGCTGGTGCGCGACACCGCCGTTGGCGATCATGGCCACCGCCTGGGCGAGCTGCAGCGGCGTGTAGGCGTTGTAGCCCTGGCCGATGCCGATGCTGATGGTTTCTCCCGGGAACCATTTCTGGTTGAAGCGGCGCAGCTTCCACTCCTGCGAGGGCAGCACCCCCGCGGCCTCGCCCGCGATGTCGATGCCGGTGCGGGTCCCGAAGCCGAATTGCGCCATGAACTTGGCAATTGCGTCGATGCCCAGGTCGTTCGCGAGCATGTAGTAGTAGGTGTCGCTCGACTTCACGATCGACTTGTACATGTCGACGATGCCGTGACCGCCGGGCTGGCTGTCGCGGAACTGGTGGCCGCCGAACATGAAGTAGCCGGGATCGTGGATCGTCTGCTGCGGGGTGCGCTTGCCATAGGTGAGCCCGGCGAGCGCCATGTACGGCTTGAAGGTGGAGCCGGGCGGATAGGTGCCGGCGAGGGCGCGATTGACGAGCGGCTTGTCGGGCGAGTTGTTGAGCTCGTTCCAGTTCACGGAATCGATGCCGTCGACGAAGAGGTTGGGGTCGAACCCCGGCTTGCTTACGAACGCGAGCACGCCGCCCGTTGCCGGGTCGATTGCGACCAGGGCTCCGCGGTTGTCGCCGAAGCCGTCGTAGGCGACTTCCTGCAGGCGCGCATCGAGGTTGAGGATGATGTTGTTGCCGGAGACGGGCGGCGTGCGCGAGAGCGTCCTCACCGGGCGCCCTCCGGAATCGACCTCGACCTCCTCGACGCCGGTCGTGCCGTGCAGGGTGCGCTCGTAGCTTTGCTCGAGCCCGGTCTTGCCCATGTAGTCGCTGCCGCGGTAATTCGCGGTGAGCCCCTCCGCCTGCAGCTGCTCGACCTCGCGCTGGTTGATGCGCCCGATGTGACCCACCACGTGGGAGAACACCTCGCCCTGCGGGTACTGGCGGAACAGCCGCGCGTTGATCTCAACGCCCGGGAAGCGATAGCGGACCGCCGCGAAGCGGGCGATCTCCTCGTCGGAGAGGCGCGTGCGGATCGGCAGGCTGCCGATACTCTTGGTTTCCTCGAGCAGACGCCGGAAGCGCCGCCGGTCGCGCGGCGTGATCTCGATCACCGTGGCGAGCTCGTCGATCAGGCTGTCCAGGTTCCCGACGCGGCTGGGCTCGACTTCCAGCGTGTAGGCCGAGTAGTTGTGTGCGAGCACGACGCCGTTGCGGTCCACGATGACGCCGCGGTTGGGTGCGACCGGGACGATGGAAATGCGGTTTGCCTCCGCGAGCGTGTAGAGCTCGCCGTGCCTGATGACCTGCAGGTAGAAGACGCGGCCGGCGAGCAGCAGAAAGGCGAGGAGCACGCATCCGGCCGCGAACGCCAGGCGCACCTGGAAGTGATGCAGCTCGAGCTGCGCATTTCGCAGCTCGACGCCGGGGTTGATCGAAAGTTCCGATGGCATGCTGGCGTCTAGATCTGGTCGGGGTCGAGCCGCGGGCGCTGCGGGAGCTTCAGCAGCGCGCCCAGCGGCAGCCAGAGCGCCGCCGCGACGAAGGTGCCGATGAAGTACTGCAGCCCGGGGAAATCCGCTCCGGCCGCGAGGCGGATGGCGAGGATGATGAGGTCGTTCAGCAGGAGGAGCACCAGGACGTGGGCCACCTGCGGGGTCCCCGAGAACATGCGCACGCGGCGATGCAGCACGATGCCGGCGTAGGCGAGGATGGAGTAGGCGAGCGCATGCTGGCCGAACAGCGTGCCGTCCGCGACGTCCATGAACAATCCCATCACCCAGGCCGAGATGAAACCCACCTTCCGCGGCTGCTCGATGCACCAGTACAGCACCACCAGCGCGACGAAGTCGGGCTTGATCCAGAGCCACGCACCGGACCACGGCAGGAGATTCAGCATGAGCGCCGAGATGAGGGTGAGCGCGATGAAGCCCGCCTTGACCGGCAGCAGGATCTCCTGGGGCTCGATGCGCGTGTCGGCCATCAGCCCTTCCTCGGTTTCTTACCCCGCGCCTGCTTCTTCTCGTCGACCGGCCGCGGCGGAAGTTCGCGGCTTCCGCTGACAACCAGCAGTTGCGCGTAATTCGCCACGCCTGCAAGCGGCGTGCAGGTGACGCGCGCGAAGATCTGGTCGGCGCTGCGCTCGATGCTCGCCACCTTCGCCACCGGCAGCCCCGGGGGGTAAACCCCGTCTATGCCGGAAGTGACGAGCTCGTCGCCGCTCTCGAAATCGGCGTTGAGCGGGATGAAGCGCAGCTCCAGCGCGCCATCGCCGCCGGTTCCCGAGAGCACCGCGCGCAGTCCGTTGCGGACGTTTTGCACCGGCACGAATTGCCCCTTGTCGGAGACCAGGGTGACCTCCGCGAGCCACGGGTAGGCGCGCGTCACCTGGCCCACGAGGCCGCGATCGTCCACCACGGGCTGGCCGGGATGCACGCCCTGCTGCGTGCCGCGGTCGATGACCAGCTTGCGGGAGAAGGGATCGCGCGCGGCGTAGAGCACGTCGACGGCAACGAGATCGATGGCGAGGCGCTCGCGCGCGGCGAGCAGCTCGCGCAGCTGCCGGTTCTCGGCCTGCAGCGCCTTCAATTGCAGCAGCAGCGCGGCGTTCTCGAAGTTCTCCTGCTTCAGCCGCGCGTTCTCCTCGCGCAGCGAGCCGTGCGTGGTGAAGAAGTCGCCGATGCGCCGCGCGATGCCCGCGGGGGCCGCGGCGATGCGCTGAAGGGGATAGACGACGACCGCCGCGACCTGGCGCAGCGTCTCGAGATAGCTGAAGCGAACGTCGGCGACGAGAAACGCCAGGGACAGCGCGGCGAAGATCAGCAGTCGAACGAGCGGCGTCGGGCCGGTCTTGAAGAACGGCGGCGGGGAGTATTCCATCAGGCGTGATGAGTGCCCCCCGGCACTCGGACGTCAGTCGTTGGTGAAGATGCTGGCCAGCCGCTCGACCTTCTCGAGCGCCTTGCCGGACCCGCGCACGACGCAGGTGAGCGGGTCCTCCGCGACGATGACCGGGAGCCCGGTCTCCTCCATCAGCAGGCGGTCGATGTCGCGCAGCAGCGCGCCGCCCCCGGTGATGACCATGCCTTTCTCGGCGATGTCGGCGGCGAGCTCGGGCGGGGTCTGCTCGAGCGCGGACTTGACGGCGGAAACGATGGCGTTCAGGGGCTCGGTCAGCGCTTCCAGGATCTCGTTCGAGGAGATGGTGAAGCTCCTCGGGATGCCCTCGGCAAGGTTGCGCCCCTTCACCTCTTTCTCGCGCACTTCCGAGCCGGGGAAGGCGGAGCCGATCTCCTTCTTGATCTGCTCGGCGGTGGTCTCGCCGATCAGCATGCCGTAATTGCGGCGGATATAGTTGATGATCGCCTCGTCCATCTTGTCGCCGCCGACGCGCACCGAGCCCTTG
>CAVOUI010000009.1:0-624996 GCA_963699525.1 uncultured beta proteobacterium
CTGGCCGGAAGGAGCCATTGACAGTGTGCCGAAATCACCGCGCGCTGATCGGCACGTACTCGCGCGGCTCGGGACCGTTGTAGAGGGTGAGCGGGCGGAGCAGGATGTTGTTCTCGAGCTGCTCGAGCACCTGCACCGTCCAGCCCGGCACGCGCCCCACCGCGAAGATCGGGACGAACAGATCCTCCGCGATGCCGTTCAGAAAGTAGACGACGCCCGCGTAGAAATCCACGTTGACGTTCACGCCGTGGCGCGCGTACGGCTTCATCGCCTCGACCACCGCCTCGAGAATCTTGTACCAGTGCGGCTGGCCCATCTCGCGCGAGAGCCTCTCGACGCCGGCGCGCATGTGGCGCGCGCGCGGGTCCTCGGCGCGGTAGACGCGGTGCCCGAAGCCCATCACCGGTTCCTTGTTGGCGCGCTTCAACCTCACGTACTCGGCCGCCTTCCCGGCATCGCCGATCTCTTGCGCCATCCGCATCACGTTCTCCGCGGCGCCACCGTGCGCCGGCCCGGAGAGAGCCGCCACCGCGGCGGTGATCGCGCCGTGGAGGTCCGCGTCAGTGCCGGCCACCACGCGCGCGGCAAACGAGGACGCATTGGAGCCGTGCTCGGCGTGCAGCATCATGTCCATGTCCATCAGGCGCGCGGCATCCGCGCTGGGGGCTTTTCCCTTGAGCATGTAGAGGAAGTTCGCGGCATGGGCGAGCTTGGGGTCGGGCGCCACGGGCGCGCGGCCGTTGCGAATGTGCTCGTGCGACGCGACGATCATCGGGACCTGTGCGGTGAGCCGGATGCCCTTGCGCAGCGTCGCGGCGGGCGACTTGTCGGCGGTCTCGGGGTCGAATGCCGAAAGCGCGGAGACGGCGGTGCGCAGCACGTCCATCGGGTGCGCGGCCTTGATGGTTTCGATCAGGCCGTAGACCGGCTCTGGCAGCGCGCGCGCCGCCTTCAACTCCGTCGTGAATGCGTCGAGCTGCCCGCGCGTGGGCAGCTCTCCCCTGAGCAGGAGGTAGCAGGTCTCCTCGAACGTCGAGCGTTCGGCAAGATCGTGGATCGAGTAGCCCCGGTAGCGCAGCTCCCCGGCGCGCCCGTCGATGTAGCACACGCGCGAGCGGTCGAAGTAGACGCCCTTCAATCCGCGGTGGATCTCGATCTTTTCGTCTGCTTCGCTCATGGCCGTCCTCTCGGCGGGAAATAGTCCTGCATTTTCATTCGAAAGCCGCGCGCAAGGGAAGCGCGACGCCTTGATCATCGGGCCCGCCGCCCCCATCTGGGTACCCGCAAGCTAACCCGTTAAGGTATAATGCTTTTTCAGGTTGGAGACCCAGCATGCCGATCTACGAATACCGCTGTGATGCCTGCGGGCACGAGAAGGAAGTGCTGCAGCGCATGAGCGACAAGCCGCTCACCAAGTGCCCGAAGTGCGGCAAGCGCCGCTTCCACAAGCTGGTGAGCGCCGCCGGCTTCCAGTTGAAGGGCACCGGCTGGTACGCGACCGACTTCAAGAACAGCGGCGCAAAGCCCGCCGCCAAGAAGGACAAGCCCGAATCCAAGCCGGACAAATCCGGCGACAGCTCAGGCAAGGAACCGTCCAAAGCCGCAGCCGCGTGCGGCGCGGGCGCCTGCCCGGCCTGCAGCTAGCACCGGCGCGCGGGTCGCGGGGCCTTCGCGAGCGCCGGGTCCGATGCGCTCGGGGTCGCTCCTTTAGTGCCATGATCATGCGCCTCGTTCCGTCCTGATGGCCCGATCGCATCTCATCCGCCGCTATTTCATCACCGGGCTCCTGATCTGGGTGCCGTTGGTGATCACGCTGTGGGTGCTCGACCTGCTGGTCGGCACCATGGATCAGACGTTGCTGCTCCTGCCGCCCGCATGGCGGACCGAGAGCTGGCTCGGCATGCACGTGCCCGGGCTCGGCGTGATCCTGACCCTGGTGGTCGTGTTCCTGACGGGGGTGTTCGCCGCCAACATCATCGGCCAGCAGCTCGTGAAGTTCTGGGAAGGCATGCTCGCGCGCATACCGGTGGTGAACACGATCTACACCGGCGTGAAGCAGGTGAGCGACACGCTGTTCGCGCCGGGCGGGCAGGCGTTCCGCAAGGCGCTGCTGGTGCAGTGGCCGAGCCCCGGCACCTGGACCATCGCGTTCCTCACCGGCACGCCGGGCGGCGACGTGCAGAGGCACCTGAAGGGCGACTACATCAGCATCTACGTCCCGACCACCCCCAATCCAACCGGCGGCTATTTCGTGATGGTGCCGCGCTCGGCCGTGATCGAGCTCGACATGACGGTGGACGAGGCGCTCAAGTACGTCATCTCGATGGGCGTGGTCTCCCCCGGCGCCCTCGAGCGCCGGACCGGACCCGCTGCCCCGCCCGCGTCCCATGCGTAGCGAATACTGCGGGCTCGTCAACCGCAGGCACCTCGGCCAGACGGTAACGCTGTGCGGCTGGGTGCACCGCCGGCGCGACCACGGCGGGGTGATCTTCGTCGACCTCCGCGACCGCGAGGGGCTGGTGCAAGTGGTGTGCAATCCGGATTCCCCGGAGACCTTCAAGACCGCGGACCGGCTGCGCGCGGAATACGTGATCCGCGTGGAAGGGAGCGTTCGGGAACGCCCGGCGGGCACCGTTAACCCCGGCCTCGCAAGCGGGGAGGTGGAAGTGCTGGCGCGGAGCATCGCGATCCTCAACCCTTCCCTCGCGCCGCCGTTCCAGCTGGACGAAGAGCACCTGTCGGAAACGGTGCGGCTCGAGAACCGCGTGCTCGATCTGCGGCGCCCCGTGATGCAGAAGAACTTGCGGCTGCGGCACCGGGTGGCGATGGCGGTGCGCGGCTTTCTCGACCGGCACGGCTTCATCGACGTCGAAACCCCGATGCTCACGCGCTCGACACCCGAGGGCGCGCGCGACTACCTGGTGCCCTCGCGCGTTCACCCGGGCGAGTTCTACGCGCTGCCGCAGTCGCCGCAGCTCTTCAAGCAGATGCTGATGGTCGCGGGCTACGACCGCTATTACCAGATCGTGAGGTGCTTCCGCGACGAAGACCTGCGCGCCGACCGCCAGCCGGAGTTCACCCAGATCGACATCGAGACCTCCTTCCTCGACCAGCACGCGATCACGGTGCTGATGGAGCAGTTGATCCGACACGTGTTCAAGGAAGGAATCGGCGTCGACCTGCCCGATCCGTTTCCGCGCATCAGGCTACGACGAGGCGATCCGCCGCTACGGCAGCGACAAGCCGGACCTGCGCGTGCCGCTGGAGCTGACCGAGCTGACGGACGTGATGAAGGGGGTCGCCTTCAAGGTGTTTGCCGGTCCCGCCAGCACGCCCGGCGGGCGCGTCGCGGGATTGCTTGTCCCTCGCGGCGGGGAGCTCACGCGCGGCGAGATCGATGCCTATACCGAATTCGTCGCGGGCCACGGGGCGAAGGGGCTCGCCTGGGTCAAGATCAACGAGGTCGCGAAGGGGCGCGAGGGACTGCAATCGCCGATCGTGAAGAACCTGTCCGACGCCGCGCTGACGGCGATCGTCGAGCGCTCCGGCGCGAAGGACGGCGACCTCATGTTCTTCGGCGCGGACCGCGCGAAGGTGGTGAACGACGCGCTCGGCGCGCTGCGCGTGAAGATCGGCCACGAGCGCGGCTACGCGCAGCCCGGCTGGCGCCCGTTGTGGGTGCTCGACTTCCCGATGTTCGAGTGGGACGAGGAAGAGAAGCGCTGGAACGCGATGCACCATCCCTTCACGTCCCCCGCCGACGGCCACGAGGACCGCCTCGAGTCCGACCCGGGCGGCGCGCGCGCCAAGGCGCACGACATCGTGCTGAACGGCTGGGAGATTGGCGGCGGGTCCGTGCGCATCCACCGGGCTGACGTCCAGCAGAAAGTCTTCCGGGCGCTCGCGATCGGGCCGGACGAAGCACAGGCCAAGTTCGGGTTCCTGCTCGACGCGCTGCAATACGGCGCGCCCCCGCACGGCGGCATCGCGTTCGGGCTCGACCGCATCGTCGCGCTGATGGCGGGCGCGGACTCGATCCGCGACGTGATCGCGTTCCCCAAGACGCAGCGCGCACAGTGCCTGCTCACGCATGCGCCGAGCCCGGTGGACGAGCGCCAGCTGCGGGAGCTGCACATCCGCCTGCGCCAGACCGAGCAGAAGAAGAGCTAGCCGCCAAGCCTGTCGCAATGTTTCGCGCGTTCCTGCTTCTCGCGGGACTGGTGCTGCTGGCGCCGCCGGCGCTGGCCCGCGGCGATGTTCCACCCGAGGGAGCGGTTGCGGCGGAGGTTTCGGCCGCCGCGTTGCCGGCGGAGGCGCGCCAGACGATTGCGTTGATCCGCAAAGGCGGGCCGTTTCCGTTTCAGCGCGACGGCATCGAGTTCCGCAACTTCGAGAGTCGGCTGCCACCCATGCCGCGCGGCTATTATCGCGAGTACACGGTGAGGACTCCCGGCGCCAAGGACCGCGGCGCGCGCCGCATCGTCGCCGGACGCGGCGGGGAGCTCTACTACACCGACGATCACTACAACAGTTTCCAGCGCATCAAAGAGCCATGAACTACGACCAGCGCATCCACTCCGCACGTGCCGGTGTCTATGCGGCCCCGCGGCTCGTGGGTCCGCTGCGGGCGGCGGCGCGCCGCGCGGGCATCGCCTGGCTCGACCTCGACCTCGCCGGCGTGGCGGACCGCGACGCGTTCCTGCAGCGCTGCGCCGAGGTGTTTTCGTTGCCCGGGTATTTCGGGCGCAACTGGGACGCGCTGCACGAATGCCTGATCGAGATCGCGGGGCGCGGTATGCCGGGCGCGATCGTGCACTGGCGGCGCGGGTCGGAGCTCGCCCGCCGCGCGCCGGACGCGGTGGCGACCGCCTTCAGGATTCTCGAGGATGTGGCCGCCTACTGGGGCGGCAGCGGGCGGGTCTTTCTCGTCCTCGCCGACCGTGACAGCGCGCGCGGCTTCGCGCTGCGCCCGCTGCGCTGATGGAATACAAGATCCCCGTGTCGGTGCTGGTGGTCGTGCACACACCGGACCTCGACGTGCTGCTGCTCGAGCGCGCCGACCGGCTGGGTTTCTGGCAGTCGGTGACGGGCAGCCAGGACGAGGGCGAATTGCTGCGCGAGACCGCGGTGCGCGAGTTGAGCGAGGAGACCGGGCTCGACGCGGCGCGCTACGAGCTCACCGATTGGCGCAAACAGAATCGCTACGAGATCTACCGGCGCTGGCGCAACCGCTATGCGCCCGGAGTGACCCACAATGTCGAGCACGTGTTCGGCTTGCGGGTGCCGCAGCGGGTGGAGGTTGTGTTGCAGCCGCGGGAGCACGTGCGCCACGAATGGCTGCCGTGGCGGGCCGCCGCGGAGAAAGTCTTTTCGTGGAGCAACGCGGAGGCGATACGCGAGCTGCCGGAGCGCGCGCAACCGGCCGGGCAAAAACCCTGACCAGAATGCGGACTCTGCCGGAGCCCGCCGCACCAATCCGGCGGATTTCTGTCTTATGATAGATACCCCCTGATGGGGCATGAAGGCGATGGAAACTGCGACGATTGCATTTGACCGCTATCAGCCGCTCGCCGACGAGGCGTGCGACGCGCGCATCCGCGCGGCGCGCGCGGCGCTCGGGAGTCAGGCGGTGATCCTCGGGCACCACTACCAGCGCCCGGAAGTCTACAAGCATGCCGATCTCACCGGCGACTCGCTGCAGCTGTCCAAACTGGCGGCGGCGACCGAGTCGCAGTACATCGTGTTCTGCGGCGTGCATTTCATGGCGGAAGTGGCGGACATCCTGTCCAAGCCCGGGCAGGTCACCATTCTTCCCGACCTCGGGGCCGGCTGCTCGATGGCCGACATGGCGAATCTCGCCAAGGTCGAGCGCGCGTGGCGCGACCTCTCCACGGTGCTCGACCCTGACCAGCACGTCACCCCGATTACCTACATCAATTCCGCGGCCGACCTGAAGGCGTTCTGCGGCGAGCACGGCGGCATTGTCTGCACTTCCTCCAACGCGCGCGAGATCCTGGCGTGGTCGTTCCAGCGGCGCGACAAGGTCCTGTTCTTCCCGGACCAGCACCTTGGCCGCTGGACCGGTTACCTGATGGACATACCGCTCGCCGAGATGCTGGTGTGGGACCCCGACGAGGAGCTGGGCGGGCTCACGCCGCAGCAGATCAAGATGGCGAAGATCCTGCTGTGGAAAGGACACTGCTCGGTGCACCAGATGTTCCAGCCGCAACACGTCCTGCGCTGGCGCGAGAAGAACCCCTCCGGCATGGTCATCTCGCATCCCGAGTGCCGGTTCGACGTGTGCAAGCTCTCCGATTACGTCGGCTCCACCGATTTCATCATCCGGACCATCGCCGCGAGCCCCCCGGGCACGCGCTGGCTGGTGGGCACGGAGCTGAATCTCGTCAATCGCATCGCCGAGCAGTTCAAGTCGCAGGGCAAGCTCGTGCAGTTCATGGCCACGACCGTGTGCATGTGCTCCACCATGGCGCGCATCGACCCGCAGCACTTTGCCTGGGCGCTGGAGAACCTGGTGGCGGGCAAGGTGGTCAACCGGATCAGCGTCCCGCGGCACGAGGCGGCGCTCGCCCGCATCGCGATCGATCGCATGCTCGCGGTCTCATAGCCTCCCCGTCCGGCAGGTCCAGGTGCTACGCTACGGGCGTCGATGCCCCGCGCGCGCTCACTGCTGCTGCCGTTGCTCGCGTTACTCGTGCCCGCCCAGGCGGCGGAGGTCACGGTCAACGCAACGCGCAGCGGCGACACGCTGCGGGTGGAGGCGAGCGCCGAGTTCGAGGGGAGCATCGAGCGCGCCTGGCAGGTTCTGACCGACTACGGCCGTTTTGCCGCCTTTGTCCCCGACCTGCAGGTGAGCCGGGTTGTTTCCCGGGAAGGCAACAGCGCGCTGGTGGAGCAGAAGGGGGCGGCACGGCTGCTGTTCTGGAGCTACCCCATGGAAGTGCGGCTCTCCATCACCGAGTACCCGTTCGAACGCATCGAATCGCGCTCGGTCGCCGGGAACTTCCGCGAGATGAGCAATACCTACACGCTGGAGATGCGCAGCGGAACCATTTACCTGGCCTACTCGGGGCGCATGGTTCCCGATTTCTACGTCCCGCCGCTGATCGGGACCCTGGCACTGGCGCAAAACGTCGAGTCGACGTTTCGCGCGCTCGTGAGTGAAATGGAGCGCGTGCCGGGCGAGGGCGGCCACTGACCGGGGATTGGCAACGATGCGGACGCTTCGCGTAGCCAGCTACAACATCCACAAGGGCCTCTCGTTCACGCCGCTCTTCAACCGGCGGCTCACGATCCACGAGTTGCGCGAGAAGCTGCGCGTGCTGGGCGCCGATATTGTATTCCTGCAGGAGGTGCGCGGCAGGCACGACCGCCACGCCCGGCGCTACGCGAACTGGCCGGTGGCGCCGCAATACGAGTTTCTCGCGGACGCGGTCTGGAGCGATTTCGCCTACGGCAGGAACTCGGTCTACGATGCCGGCCACCACGGCAACGCGATCCTGTCGCGCTTCCCGATCCTCGCCTGGGACAACCAGGACGTTTCCATGCGGCGCTTCGAGCGGCGCGGGCTGCTGCACTGCGAGATCCGGGTTCCGGGATGGCGCGAGCGGCTGCATTGCGTGTGCGTGCATCTCGGCCTGAGGGGGAGCGAACGCAGCCGCCAGATGGAAAGGCTGCGGCAGCGGATCGAGCGACTGGTGCCGCGCGAAGCGCCGCTCATCGTCGCCGGCGATTTCAACGACTGGCGCCAGCGCGCGACTCAGGAGCTGGCGCATCCGCTCAACCTGCACGAGGTGTTCGAGCTGGTGAACTTTCGCCCCGCGCGCACGTTCCCCGCGGTGCTGCCGCTGATGGCGCTCGACCGCATCTACGTGCGCGGCTTCCAGGCGCGCAGCGCCCACGTCCACCACGGGCGCGGCTGGGCACGCGTGTCCGATCATGCGGCGCTGACCGCGACGCTGGTACCGGTGTGAGGCCGCGGGCATGGTCGAGTTCTTCAACGGCAATCGCATCACGCTGCTCCAGTCCGGCGCGGAGTATTTCCCGCGGCTCGAAGCCGAGATCGACGCGGCGCGGCACGAGGTCCACCTCGAAACCTATATCTTCAAGGCGGATGCGACGGGACGCGCGGTCGCCGGCGCGCTGGTGCGTGCGGCGCAGCGCGGGGTCGCGGTGCGCGTCCTCGTGGACGGCTACGGATCGCAGGATCTCGACCCGGCGCTGGTCAGGGAGATGGAGGCGGCTGGCGTCCAGCTCATGGTCTATCGCCGGAACATCTCGCCGTGGAGCCTGCACCACGCGCGGCTGCGGCGCCTGCACCGCAAGATCGCCGTGATCGACGCGCGCGTCGCATTCGTAGGCGGCATCAACGTGCTGGACGACGTGGACGAGCCCGGCCAGACATCGCCCCGCTTCGATTATGCGGTCCGGGTCGAGGGCCCGATGCTGTCGAAGATCCACCCGGTCGTGAGATGGCTGTGGCGGCTGGTGAGCACGACGCAGCTGCGCGCGCGCCTGCGCAGCGCGGTCCGGCTCGAGCCTTCCCTCGAGTATCGCGGCAGGCAGCGCGCGGCGTTCGTGACGCGCGACAACCTGGGGCACCGCCGAGATATCGAGCAGGCGTATCTCGAGGCGATCGGGCGGGCGCGCAGCGAGATTCTGATCGCGAACGCCTACTTCTTCCCCGGCCAGTCGTTCCGCCGGGCGCTGCGGGACGCCGCGGCGCGCGGGGTGCGCGTCATCCTGCTCCTGCAGGGCAGGGTCGAGTACGTGCTGCAGCATTACGGTTCGCGCGCCCTCTACGGCGCGTTTCTCGATGCCGGCATCGAGATCCACGAGTACTTCAAGAGCTTCCTGCACGCCAAGGTCGCCGTGATCGACCGGCGCTGGGCGACGGTGGGCTCGTCCAACATCGATCCCTACAGCCTGGTGCTCGCGCGCGAGGCCAACGTCGTGATCGATGACGAGGGCTTTGCCGCGCAGCTGCGGGAGAGCCTGCTCACCGCCCTGAGCGAGGGCGCGTCCCAGGTGAAGCGCGAGAGCTGGAAGAGCCAGCCGTGGCCGGTGCGTGCCTTCACCTGGGGCTGCTACGGGCTCCTCCGCCTGCTGGCCGGTGTGCTCGCCTACGGCAGGGCGCGGGAATATACCTGACCGGCCATCCGATGGATCCTCACCCCGGCACACTGCCCGCCGCCTTGCCGCATCCCGCGCCCACGCCGCGCCGCCGCGAGTGGCGGGTGGTGCCCATGGTGCTGCCCTACCTGTGGGAATACCGCTGGCGCGTGGTGATCGCGCTCGCCTGCCTCATCACGGCCAAGCTCGCCAATGTCGGCGTGCCGCTGGTGCTGAAGGAGGTGGTGGACGGGCTCGGGCCCGAGCGCGCCGTCGTCGCGGTGCCGTTTGCGCTTCTTATCGCCTACGGCCTGCTGCGGCTCTCCACGACGCTCTTTGCGGAGCTGCGCGACGCCGTGTTCGTGCGCGTCACCCAGCACGCGATCCGGCAGCTCGCGCTGACCGTGTTCCGCCACCTGCACTCGCTGTCCCTGCGCTTCCATCTCGAGCGCCAGACCGGCGGCGTCTCGCGGGACATCGAGCGCGGCACCAACGGCGTGTCCACGCTGCTGTCCTACCTGCTGTTCTCGATCGTTCCCGGTGATCCTCGAGTTCGCCTGGTGGCGGGGGTGCTGTTCTCGAAGTTCGACTGGCGCTTCGTCGCCGTGACCTTCGCCGCGGTGGCGGTCTACCTCACCTTCACCTTCTTCGTTTCCGAGTGGCGCATCGGCATCCGGCGGCACGCCAACGAGCTCGATTCGCGCGCCAACACGCGCGCGATCGACAGCCTGCTCAATTACGAGACGGTGAAGTACTTCAACAACGAGGAATACGAGGCGCGGCGCTACGACGAGAACCTGCGCAGCTACGAGCAGGCCGCGGTGAAGCAGCGAGACCTCGCTCGGGCTCCTCAACACCGGCCAGAGCCTGATCATCGCGGCGGCCGTGACCGCGCTGATGGTGCTCGCGGCGGAGGGCGTCGCCTCCGGCGCGCTCACGCTGGGCGACCTCGTGCTGGTCAACGCGCTTCTCATCCAGCTCTACATCCCGCTCAACTTCATGGGCATGGTCTACCGCGAGATCAAGCAGGCGCTGATCGACATGGACCGGATGTTCCGCCTCCTCGAGGAGAACCGCGAGGTGGAGGACCGGCCGGGCGCGAGGCCGCTGCCGCCCGGGGGCGCGGTGATCCGCTTCGACCGCGTGAACTTCAGCTACGACGGCAAGCGGCAGATCCTGAGAGACCTCACGTTCGAGGTGCCGGCGGGCGGCAAGGTGGCGGTGGTCGGCGCAAGCGGCGCGGGCAAGTCCACGCTTGCGCGGCTGCTCTATCGCTTCTACGACGTCACCGGGGGGGCGGTGCGCGTGAACGGCGTGGACATCCGCGACGCGACGCAGTCGAGCCTGCGCGCGGCGATCGGCATCGTGCCGCAGGACACCGTGCTGTTCAACGACACCATCTACTACAACATTCACTACGGCCGGCCGGAGGCTTCGCGCGAGGAAGTGATCGCGGCGGCGCAGGCCGCGCACATCCACGACTTCATCGAGAGCCTGCCGGAGGGCTACGAGGCGAAGGTCGGCGAGCGCGGGCTCAAGCTTTCCGGAGGCGAGAAGCAGCGCGTCGCCATCGCCCGCGCGATCCTCAAGAACCCGCGCATCCTGATCTTCGACGAGGCGACTTCCGCGCTGGACTCCCGGTCGGAGAAAGCGATCCAGGCCGAGCTGAATCGCATCGCGCGCGGCCACACCACGCTCGTCATCGCCCACCGCCTGTCCACGGTCATGGACGCGGACCAGATCCTCGTCATGGACCACGGCCGCATCGTCGAGCGCGGCACCCACCGCGAGCTGCTCGAGCGCGGCGGCAGCTACGCCCAGATGTGGCTGCTGCAGCAGCAGGAGGAAGCGGAACGCGAAAAGGCCGCTGCCGTCAGCCCGCGCGCGGAAAAGTGACGCGCACGACAGTGCCCCGGCCGCCGGCGCCGGCTTCGAGCGCGACCTCCGCGCGGTGGCTCGACGCGATCTCGCGCACGATGGCGAGCCCCAGACCGCAGCCTTCCGTCCCGGTTCCGAGCACCCGGTAGAAGCGCTCGAACACGCGTTCCCGCTCCGGCTCGGGGATACCGGGCCCGTTGTCCTCGACGCTCAGGCGGACGGCGTCGCGCTCGACCACGACCCGCACCGTGACCTGTCCCCCCTGCTGCGTATACCGGATGGCGTTGTCGAGGAGGTTGCCGAGCAGGTCGCGCACCAGGAAGGGATCGCCCTCGATCCACGCGGCGCCTTCCTCCCCGTCGTAGCCGAGGTCGATGCGGCGGGCGAGCGCCCGCGGCACCCAATCCGTCGTGGCGTCGCGCGCGAGCCGCGCCAGGTCGAGCCGCTCGACCGCGTGCCCGAGCTTCGCACCCGGCTCCGCGCGCGCGAGCGACAGGAGCTGGTTGACGAGCCGCGCGCTCTGCTCGGTCGCCGTCTGCAGCTGCCGGAGCGCCTCGTGCGCGCCTCCCGGGGGCGACTGGCGCAGCGCGAGCTCGGTCTGCGTCTTCAGGCCGGCGATCGGCGTGCGGAGCTGGTGCGCGGCGTCCGCGATGAATCGCTGTTGTGTCGCGATCGCCGTGGCAAGTCGAGAAAGCAGGTCATTCATGGCATGAATGAGAGGCCGCACCTCGCGCGGCGCCTGCTCTTCGGAAAGGGCGGAGAGGTCGCGGTGCGACCGGCTCTCGATTTCGCCGCGCAGCGTCGAGAGCGGCGCGAGGCCGCGGCCCACCCCGTACCACACCGCAAGTCCCGCGAGCAGTATCAGGGTTCCCTGCGGCAGCGCCATGCGCAGCAGGATCTGGCGCGCAAACTCGTCGCGGACGGTGACGCGCTCCGCGACCTGGATCAGCACCGCGCCCCGCCCCGATCCGGGCTGGACCGGCACCCGCAGGGCGACGGCGCGGATCACGAGGCCGCGGAATTCGTCGTCGTAATACTGCACCCGGTCGGCGGTGGTCTCGGGCGACTCGTCGGGCGGGCGCTGCAGGTCCGGCTCGCCCGACACATAGTCGTGGTCGGGCCCGGTGACGAGGTAGATGAGCTGTCCCGAGTCGCGCGTCTGCAGGATCTGCAGGGCCGGCTCGGGCAGGTCCAGGTAGACCCGGTCGTTGAGGACCTTGACCTGGCGGCCGACGTCGAGCGCCGCGTCGAGCAGCGCGCGGTCGTAGGCCAGATTGACGAAGCGCTTGGCGATGTCGTAGTCGATGACCGTGCTGACCGACCACAGGATAAACAGCGGTCCCGCCAGCCACGCGATGAGCTGTCGCCGCAGCGTCGTCGCGCGCCTAGTCCTGGGCATGTGCCGGTTTTTCGAGCAGGTAGCCCAGCCCGCGGATGGTGCGTATGGTGACCCCCGCGGGCTCGAGCTTGCGCCGCAGCCGGTGCACGTAAACCTCGATGGCGTTGGCGCTCACTTCCTCGTCCCAGCCGTAGAGCTCCTCGGCGAGCTGGTCCTTGTTGACGACGCGCCCGCTTCTCAGCATGAGCACCTCGAGGACACCGATCTCGCGCGCCGACAGCTCGAGCGGTTCTCCGGCGAGCAGGGCGCGCCGTCCCGCGGTGTCGAGCGTCAGCGCGCCGTGGGACAGCAGCGAGCCGCCGCCCGACTGGCCGCGCCGGATCAACGCACGCACGCGCGCCTCCAGCTCGGGGAGATCGAACGGCTTGGTGAGGTAGTCGTCGGCGCCGAGGTCGAGACCCTTGACCCGGTCCTCGAGTGAATCGAGCGCCGTGAGAATCAGCACCGGTGTCTTTGAGCCGCGGCGCCGCAGCCGCCTCAGGACTTCATATCCATCGAGCCTGGGCAGCCCGAGATCGAGGATCACGAGATCGTAGCTGCCCGCGGAGAGGATGTGATCGGCCTCGCTGCCGTCGATCGCGGAGTCCACGGCGTAGTCGGCGCTCTTGAGCGAGCGCACGAGCCCGTCGGCGAGCACCGGGTCGTCTTCAACGATGAGGATGCGCATGGCTTGATTCCTCGCGCAGCGCGCGGCAGGCAGACAGACGATATCAAATTCGCCGCTCGCCGCTCAGTGGCAGTCGAATTCTGGGCGAGAAGCGGTGTCGCGGGTTTCCTGTAAGCCTGGCGTAAGGGTAGATGGGTAGCGTTCTCCGTCACACGCGGGATGCTCAGCTTCGTCTCCCGCGCAGGCGAGCAGGTTGCTCAGACTTTCCTCCTCGGAGGCCTGGTAGTAGCAGTCGCCCGTGCTGAGCGGGCGGTTGCATGGCCTCTTTGATCTCCGCCGGGACAACCCAAATTGTCCCGAGCGGAGTTTTTTTTGGCCGACCATCAGCCATTACGGCGCGCCGTTCTTCCCCTAAAGAGCACCGTTGGTGTTCAAAAGATACACTCAACCCGTGGATTACGTCACATACTCAGGAACCAGTTGAAAGTTTCCAGCTAACCCTGTATTTTTGTTGCCTAATTTCTTCGTGTAGCGCAATACAGGGAGAGCCAGTTGTTCGGGAGGATATTGGCACTGGTGGCGGGTTGTGTGCTCGCCGCCCAAGCAATCGGGGCGCAGCAGGCCACCATCGAGCAGCGGCTACGTCCCGACATCGCCGCCCGCGTCGGTGGCGGTCTCAACCTCAAGTCGACCAGCGCCCTGGTGCTCGATCAGTCCGGCCAGCGCGTTCTCTACGCCAAGAACGTCGACTGGGTGGTTCCGATTGCGTCCATCACCAAGCTCATGACCGCGATGGTCGTGCTGGATTCGGGCTTGCCGCTCGACGAGCCGATCAAGATCACCAAGGACGACCGGGACGGACTCAAGGGCACGCGCTCGCGGTTGGGGTTCGGCATATCGGTCAGGCGGGACGACCTGCTGCGGCTCGCGCTGATGGCCTCGGAGAACCGCGCCGCCGCGGCGCTGGCACGTGCCTATCCGGGCGGCACCCCCGCCTTCGTGGCGGCGATGAACCATAAGGCCGCGGAGCTCGGCATGTGGCGCAGCCGCTTCGTGGACGGTACCGGGCTCTCCCACGGGAACGTGTCCAATGCGCAGGACCTCGCGCGCCTGGTGGGCGCCGCCTACCGTTATCCCCTGATACGCGAGTACACGACCGACAGCCAGTACACCGTGCGGCTCCAGAACGGCCACAAGATGGAGTTCAGAAACTCGAACCGGCTGGTGCGGAGCGCCTCCTGGGAGATCGGCTTGTCCAAGACCGGCTACATCAGCGAAGCCGGCCGCTGCCTGGTGATGCAGGCCAACATCGCCTCCACGCCGGTGGTCATCGTGCTGCTCGACTCGTGGGGACAGCTCTCGCGCATCGGCGACGCCAACCGCATCAAGAAGTGGATGGAGAGCAACTCGTCGCGGCTGACGGCAGGATGAGGGCGGCCCGCGGCTCAATCGCGCGCCCGGCCCGCCCGGGGGAGCGGGTAAACTCTGCCGATGGCACGGGCGCACGCCGGGTATTCCTTTCACGACGCCAATCCCGAACCGGACCGCTTTCACGATGACGTGATCGCCGGCCTGTCGCGGCCGCAGAAGTCCCTGCCGCCCAAGTATTTCTACGACGCCCGGGGCTGCGCGTTGTTCGAGGCGATCTGCGGCTTGCCGGAGTATTACCTCACGCGCGCCGAGATCGAGCTGATGCGCGCCCACGCCGGGGACATGGCCCGGCACCTCGGCCCGGGATGCGCCCTGATCGAGTTCGGCAGCGGCAGCGGCCGCAAGACGCGCATTCTGATCGCCGCATGCGATCCGGTCGCGTACATTCCAGTCGACATCGCGCGCACCGAGCTCAACGCCACCGCCGCCGGAATCGCGCGCGAATTCCCGCGGTTGCAGGTCATCGCGGTTTGCACGGATTACTCGCGCCCCTTCGCTCTTCCTCAACTCGACGGTCTCGGCGCGCGCCGCCGAATTGTCTATTTCCCGGGCTCGACGATCGGCAATCTCACCCCGACTGAAGCCACTGCGTTTCTCGCAGGTGCCCGGGCGCTTCTGGGCGCGGGAGGAGGGCTCGTGATCGGGGTGGACCTCAAAAAGGATCCGGCCCGGCTCGACGCCGCCTACAACGACTCGAGCGGCGTCACCGCGGCCTTCAATCTGAATCTTCTCGAACGCATCAACCGCGAGCTCGGGGCCGACTTCGATCTTCCGGCGTTTCGCCACCGCGCCTTCTACGACGAGGCGGACGGCCGCATCGAGATGCATCTGGTGAGCGTCAAGGCGCAGACCGTCACGATCGGCGGCCGCGCGATCGCCTTCCGCGAGGGCGAGACGATACACACCGAGAATTCCTGCAAGTACTCGGTGCGCGAGTTTCAGGATCTGGCCCGGTCCGCGGGACTGTCGCCGGTCGAGTGCTGGATGGATCCGGAGCGACTATTCGGCGTCCATTATCTGGCAGTGCCGGAATGAGCTGCGCCAAAATATAATGGAATTTCGAACCACCGCTGAGTGAGGTGAGGTCATGATGAAAGTGGCGAGTGCATTTGTGCTGGCAGTGCTCGGCGCGGCGGCGGCACCGCTCGCATGCGCGCAATCATCTGGGCAGGCCGCCTCGACAGGCTCGGGACACGCCTATCCGGTGCGGCCGATCCGTCTCATCATCGCGGTGCCGCCCGGGGGAGCGGCGGACTTCACGGCCCGCATCGTCGGGCAGAAGCTGGCCGAGGCGCTCGGTCAGAACGTGGTCGGCGAGAATCGCGGCGGAGCCGGCGGCACCATCGCATCGGACATCACTTCCAAGGCCAATCCGGATGGCCACACGCTGCTGTGGTCCTCCTCCACCACCCATGGCGTGGGGCCGGTGCTGTACGCCAGGCTCCCCTACGACGCATTGAAGGACTTCACGCACATCGGCCTCGCGACGAGCCTCCCCATGTTCGTGGTCGTGAACCAGTCGGTGCCGGCGAAATCGGTGAAGGAACTGATCGCGCTCGCCCAAGCGAAGCCCGACACGCTCCATTTCTACTCGTCGGGCAACGGCGGCATGCCGCATCTGGTGGGCGAGATGTTCAAGGCGGCGACCGGCTCGCCGATCGTGCACGTGCCCTAC
The DNA here is from genome assembly GCA_963699525.1 of uncultured beta proteobacterium. GTDB lineage: Bacteria > Pseudomonadota > Gammaproteobacteria > Burkholderiales > SG8-41 > SG8-41. The sequence goes on from CAVOUI010000009.1 coordinate 16,120, forward strand.
AAGGGGAGCGGTCCGGGAGTGGTGGATCTCGCCGCCGGCAACGTCCAGCTTGCGTTCGACTCGCTGCCCTCGATTTTTCCGCACGTGCAGTCGGGGCGCTTGAAGCTCCTCGCGACGGTCGGCAAGAGCCGCACCGGCCTCTATCCGGAGCTGCCGAGCCTGGGCGAGCTCGGGTATCCGCAGGTCGACGGCAAGGTCTGGTACGGGATATCCGGCCCGGCCGGGATCCCCGCGCCGGTCGTCAACCGCATCAGCGCCGAGCTGAAGCGGCTGCTCGCCGCTCCGGACCTGAAGCAGCGCTTCGGCCAGCAGGGGGCGGACGCGACCTTTCTCACGCCCGACGAGTTCGTGGCGTTCATGAAGGCCGAGTGGGCGAAATGGGGCCCGGTGGTCAAGGCAACGGGGGCGAGGGCGGACTGAGCGATCGGCGCGTTTCCCGGGTTGCCGAGGGGACGTTCACATCGTGGCTGTTACGCGCCGCAGCCTGGCGCGCCCCGAAGTAACAGCTACCCACAATACGGACTATCCGGCCCGATGGCGAGCTCCCTGCCGGTAGAATCACGGCTTCCGGTCTCTTTTGTCCAGCGGCGCGGGTAACCGCGCCGTTCCCGATGGCCATTTACCTGATCGTGCTGACCTGCGTGCTCACCCACGCCGGGTTCGGCGGCGCGAAGGTCGCGCTGCCGCTGCACGCGCTCAATCTGGGAGTGGACGCATTCACGGTCGGCGTGATCATGGCGCTGTGGGCGCTGTGCCCGATGCTGATTGCGCTCTACGTCGGGCGCCTCGTTGACCGCGTCGGGCCGCGTCTGCCGATGCTGGGTGGCACGATCGGGGTATCCGTCGCGCTCCTGGTGCCCTATTTCTTCCCGGGCGTGATCCCGCTCTACGTGCTATCGCTCGCCGTGGGCACCGCCTTCCAGTTCTTCTTCGTCCCGACACAGGGAATCACCGGCGCGCTGGGCAAGCCGGAGGATCGCGCGCGCAATTACTCGCTGCTGGCAATCGGGTTCTCGATCGCCTCGTTCCTGGGCCCGCTCATCGCCGGCTTCTCCATCGACTACCTCGGCTATCAGCCCGCCTACCTCGTGCTCGCGGCGTGCCCCGCTGTCGCGGTGCTGCTGCTATGGTTCAAGGGCGGCCTGCTGCCGAAGGCCGCGGTCGGAGCGGACGGCGCGCCGAAGAAATCCAGTTCGTTCGAACTCCTTCGGAACGCGAACCTCCGCAATGCCATCGTCGCAAGCGGGCTGATTTCCGTCGCGTGGGACCTCTACCTCTTCTTCTTCCCCATCTACGGGCACTCGATCGGCCTCTCGGCGTCGTCGATCGGCGTCATCATCAGCATGTTCGCGGCCGCGGTATTCGCGATCCGGGTGGCGCTGCCGCGCCTCGCGCGGATGCTGAGCGAGTTTGAGATCCTGCTCTACGCGATCGGGTTTTCCGGGGCGGCTTTGCTGCTCTTCCCCTTGTTCCGCGACCCCTACCTGCTCGCGCTGGCTTCCTTCGTGCTGGGACTCGGATGCGGCGTCGGGCAGCCCATGTCGATGTCTCTGATCTATAGCCTGTCGCCCGCCGGGCGCGCTTCCGAGGGAGCGGGACTGCGCGTGACGTTCAACCACTTCACGCACCTGGTCGTGCCGCTCGCCTTCGGCGCAATCGGCACCGCGGTCGGCTTCACGCCGGTATTCGTTTCCTGCTCGGCGCTGCTGATCGGCGGCAGCGGCTACGGGTTCTGGGTCGAGCGGCGCGGCGCGCGCCCTTAGGGGCTCTTGCTCAGCGAGCGACGCGATTCAGGAACGCCATCATCGAGTCGTTGAATACCTCGGCCTGCTCGATGTTCGAGAGATGCGCGGCGGAAGGAATGATCTTCAGCTCGGACCCCTTCAGGTTCTGGTGGATCGCCCGCGCCGCATCCGGCGGCGTGCCGTGATCGTGCTCGCCGACCATGATGAGCGCCGGGCACTGGATCTCGTGCAGCCGGTCGAGGTAGTCCACGCGTGAGATTGCATGGCAGCAGCCCACGAAGCCGGCGACGGGAGTGTTGCGGATATCGTTGCCGATGCGCTCCATCACGTCCTTGCGCGCGTTGCGGTAGGGCTCCGTGAACCAGCGGCCGAGCGTGCCCTCGACCAGCGCCCCCATTCCCTTTTCCCGGGCGTTCTGGATGCGCTCGCCCCACATCTTCGCGGCGTCCGGCGGACGGCGGCTGGTGGTGTCGGCGAGCACCATGCTCTGGAAAACGCCCGGGTACTTGAGCGCGAAGGCCTGGCCGATCATGCCACCCATGGACAGCCCCGCCCAGTGCGTCTGGCGGATCTTGAGCGCGGTGAGCAGCCCCCTGACGTCGTCGGCGAGCTGGTCGAGCGTGTACTCGCCGGCCGGCGCGCTCGAATGGCCGTGCCCGCGCGTGTCGTAGCGCAGCACCTTGAACTTCTTCGTCAGCACCGGCATCTGCGGGTCCCACATGTGCAAATTGCAGGCGAGCGAATGGCTCATCGTGAGCCAGGGCCCGTTGCCTTCGATCTCGTAGTTGATTTCAATGCCGTTGGCCAGGACTTTCATGTGACCTCCCCGGAAGCAGGGCGCTAGTATACGCCGCGGGGTCAGCGGCGGAGTTACAATCCCCCCGTCCCTTCTTGCCAGAGCGGCGCCGGTCGCGCATCCCGCCACCCGGCGGCGCAAGTGCCACTCGAACCGGCCGTGATCGCTCTCCTCAAGCGCATTCCGTACCCCCGGACCGTTGCCGTTGCCGCGGCGGGACTGCTGCTCTACTCGGCCCTGGGATTCCTGGTTGCGCCCGGCTTGATCGAGCGCGGCATTCCGCGCTACGTGGCCGAGAACCTGCAGCGCAAAGCGAGCGTGGGCAGCGTACGCGTCAACCCGCTGCTGTTCCGGGTCGAGATCCGCGACTTCGCGCTGACCGAGGGGGACGGCGCGCCGATCGCGGGCTTCGAGCGCCTGCTCGTCGACTTCGAGCTCTCCAGCCTGCTGCGGTGGGCGTGGACGTTTTCCGAAATCACGCTGGATGGGCTCGTCCTGCGTGCGGACATCGGACCTGACGGGACGCTCAATCTGGCCGCGCTGGCGGGGAGCGTCCCGCAGAACGAAGCCCCTCCGGCGGAGCATCCGCCGCGGCTGTTGTTGAAGCGCATCGCCCTGAACCGCGGCGCAATCACGTTGAGCGACCGCTCGGGCCCGTCACCGGCTACCGCCACGTTGCAGCCGCTCGACCTCGAGATGCGGGATATTTCCACGCTGCCCGACCGGCGTGGCCCCTACACCGTGAGCGGGAGTCTGCCGGACGGCGGCACGTTTGGCTGGCGCGGGGAGATATCCCTGCGACCGGTCCTGGCACAGGGAGAAGTCGACATCAAGGGGGCAAAGCCTGGGCCAGTATGGCGATTCCTGCATGAACGCTTCAACCTGGCGGAGCCGGCGGGAGAGTTCGATTTCGGCGTGCGTTACAGCTTTGCGCACTCTGACGGCGCAACGCAGCTGGCGCTGACGGGCGCGCGGCTTAGCGCACGGGAAATCGTCCTGCGCACGGCCGATCCTGGCCGCACGGCGCAGTTCGCCGTTGGCGTCGCCGGCTTCGAAGCGGGACTTGCCGCGGAGCTGGAAGCGCGCGGCGGCCGGGTGCAGGTGCTGTTGCGCGACCTCGAGCTCAAGCTGACGCGCGTGACTGCGGGCGAAGCCGGGGCTGCAGAATCGATTGTCGCTCTCGATTCCGTCGCGCTCGAAGGCGGGAGCGTCGATCTCGAACAGCGCCGGGTCGCGATCCAGCGCGTGGCGGTGACCGGAGGCAGGGCCCGGGTGATCCGCGATAAGGACGGCAACCTGCGCCTCGTCGAGATGTTCCGCGCGAGCGAGCGGGGCAAGCCGCGGCCTGCAGCTGCCGCCGGCTCCCGGAAAGCCGGAGCGGAAGGGCAGGGATGGAGTGCCTCCCTGGATGCGCTCGACGTGAGCGGCGTGCGCGTGGCGCTTGCCGACCATGGCTTCGATCCCGCAGTCAAATACGATCTGGAGCATGTCAGGATCGGCCTGAAGAATCTGCGCACCGACGGGAAGGGGTCCGCCGGGTTCGAGGCTGCGCTGCGTATCGCGCAGGGAGGAACGGTGCGTGCAACCGGGAGCTTCGGGATGGACGGCCGCCGCGCCGCGGCGACCGTGAAGGTCGAGCGGGTGAGCCTGAAGCCGCTGCAGCCCGTGGTGGCCCATTTCACTTCGGTGCGCCTGGAATCGGGAGACATTTCGACGACCGCCAAGCTCGAGTACCGCGCGGGCGCTTCGCGCCCCGAGCTGCGCGTGACGGGCGGCGCAACGCTCGACGACCTGCTCGTCAACGAGAGCGTTGGCGGCGAGCGTCTGCTGTCGTGGCGGACGCTCGCGGCGGACGGCGTGAGCTTCAGCCTGGAACCGGACCGCTTGCGCGTCGAGGAAGTGCGCCTGCTCGAGCCCGGAGCGAAGATCGTGATCTTCAAGGATCGGAGCGTCAATCTTGCAAAGGCGCTCCAGCCGCAGGCGGCGACGGCTCCCGATACGCCGGCGGCACCGCCAGTCGCAGCGTCCCGCGCCGAAACAGCCGGGCCGGCTGCTGAGCAGGCCGCCGGGCAGGCCGACGGTCCGGCTGCGCCTGCAGCCGCACCCTTCGACATCGCAATAGGGCGCGTCCGGGTCGAGAATGGCATCGTGGACTTCGCCGACCTGAGCCTGGTTCTGCCGTTCGCCGCCAAGATCGAGGAGTTCCAGGGGACCGCGACCGGCATTTCCTCGGATGCCGCGGGCGGGGCCGCGCTCAAGCTCGAGGGACGGGTCGGGGAGTTCGGTCTCGCGCGCGTGGACGGCACCCTCAAGCCGTTCCAGCCCAAGGAGTTTACCGACGTCGCCGTCGTGTTTCGCAACGTCGAGATGCTGCCGCTCTCTCCGTATACGGCGACGTTTGCCGGCCGCAGGATCGCCTCCGGCAGGCTGCAACTCGACCTGCGCTACAAGATCGAGAACAGCAAACTCGCCGGCGACAACCGGGTCGCGCTGGAGAAATTCACGCTCGGCGAGCGCGTCGATGCGCCCGGCGCGCTCAACCTTCCGTACGATCTCGCCATCGCGCTGTTGAGCGACGCTGACGGCAGGATCGACGTTGCGATACCCGTGAGCGGCAACGTGGACGATCCGCAATTCAGCTATGGCCACCTGATCTGGCAGGCGATCGCCACGGTCATCACGAACATTGTGACGGCGCCGTTCCGGTGGTTGGCGCAGCTCTTCGGCGGCAGTGGCGAGAGCCTCGAGAGCATCGCGTTCGATGCGGGCGACGCGACGGTGAAGCCACCCGAGCGCGAGAAGCTGAAGCGCGTCGCGGACGGGCTCGCCAAGCGGCCCCAGCTCGTGTTGGTGGTGGAAGGACAGTTCGGCGAGGCCGACCGCGCGGCGCTGCGCCAGCGCGATGTTGCCGCCGCGATCGCCGGGAAGCTCGGCCGTGCGCCCGCACCGGGCGCCACGCCGGAGCCGCTCAATCCGCTCGAGGCCAAGACCCAGCGTGCGATGGAAGCATTGTTCGTGGAACGCAACACCGGGGATGCGCTGCTGCAGTTCGTGGCCGATACGGAAAAAACGCGCGGCAAGCCAGTGCAGCGCGTGAACCCGGTTCTGGCGCTGATCGGGGTGGGCAGCCCGGACGTCGCGTTCTACCAGGCGCTGCAGACGCGGCTGAACGACACCGCCCGGATACCCGAGGACGCGCCCGGGAAGCTCGCGGACGCCCGCGCCCGGGCCGTGGCCGAATACCTGGTCCAGACCCTGGCCGTTCCGGCAGCGCGCGTAGTGCCGAAGTCCGCGTCGGCGCCGGAAGGGGAGCGCGCGCGGCTCGCGTTCGACGTTGCCCGCCCGCCGGCGGTTTCACAGGCAAGCTATCTGGGGCAAGCCCAGGTCGCGTTGATGGCCTGGTGGGAAAGCAGAAAGCCCCGCTGCGGCGGGGCTTTTTCTTTGAGCGGGAGCGTCACCCGGTGCAGAATGGCATCCTCGCAATTGCCCGTCCGGGCAGTCCGCGCTGGGAGAGTGCCGCGGAGGTGCCGATGTCTTACAAGTTAAAGATCAGCGACGAGGGCACGTACCTGCACGCAGTCGTCACCGGCGCGAACACCCGGGAAAACGTGGCGTCCTACCTGAAGGAAATCCAGCGGGAGTGCAAAGCCAGGAACTGTTTCCGGGTGCTGATCGAGGAGCGACTCGAGGGGCCGCGGCTGGGCACCCTGGATGTGTATCAGATCGCTTCGGAAGGCAGCGATCGCGCCAAGGGAGCGATCGAGGCGATCGCCTACGTCGACGTGAACGCGGAGGGCAAGCTGATGAAGTTTGCGGAGACCGTCGCGGTCAACCGCGGGCTGCCCGTGGTGATGTTCAGTACGGTGAGCGACGCCGAGCAATGGCTGCGCAAGATGGATGCGCGGAGCTAAACCGGCGCGCAGCGTCCGGATTTAACGGAATTCAGCGGACGATGATGGTGACGCCGAAATCGCCCCGCAGCAGCGACACCGAGTAGCCGCCCTTCGCGCCGCTCACGGATTTCTGGAATTCCGCGAGCGTCTGCACCCGGCGGCGGTTGACGGCGTAGATGATGTCGCCCGGGCGGAAGCCGGCCCGAAAAGCGCGGCTGTCCCGTTCGACGCCGGCCACGACCAGGCCGCCGCCCTTCAGCTGCCGGTAGAGCGCACTGTCGCGCTCAATTTCCACGACGCTCATGCCTTGCAGCTGCGGCACTGCCTTGCCTTCAACGCTCGCCGCGTCCTGCGGCGGGGCGATGGTGGCACGGATGCTGCGCTCATCCTTTCCACGCAGCACCCGCAGCTCGATTTCCTCGCCCACCGGCGTCAGTCCCAACCGCGCCCGCAGCTCGGCGGCTGTGTGCACCGGCCGGCCGCCCAGCGCGACGACCACGTCACTCTCGCGCAGTCCGGCCTTCTCCGCCGGAGACCCGGAATGGACGGCTGCGATGATTACGCCCTCGGACGCGCTCACGCCGAGCTTCTTCGCGATATCGGGAGTGAGATCCACCATGTCGATGCCGAGACGGCCGCGCCGGACTTCGCCGAAACGCGCGATCTGGGCGAGCACCGTGCGCGCCATGTTGGACGGCACCGCGAAGCCGATGCCGACGTTGCCGCCCGAGGGGCCGATAATCGCGCTGTTGATGCCGACCAGCTCGCCGCGCAGGTTGATCAGCGCGCCGCCCGAATTGCCGGGATTGATCGAGGCGTCGGTCTGGATGAAGTCCTCGAAGCCTTCGGGCGACAAGCCGCTGCGGCCGAGCGCGCTCACGATGCCGGAGGTGACGGTCTGCCCGATACCGAAGGGGTTGCCGATCGCGATCACGTAATCGCCGACCTGCAGCGTGTCGGAGTCGCCGATGCGGATGGCGGTCAGCCCCTTCGCGTCGATCTGAAGGAGAGCGATGTCCGTGCCGGGGTCGGTGCCGACGAGCTTCGCCGGCAGCTGGCGGCGATCCTTGAGCGTGACGACGACCTGCTCGGCATTGCGAATCACGTGGTGGTTGGTGATCACGTACCCGCGGTCCGCGTCCACGATCACCCCGGATCCCGCGGCCTGCTCCTGCCGCTGGGGACGGTCGGGGATGTTGAAGAAGCGGCGGAAGTAGGGATCGGCGAACAGGGGATTCGTTTCGAGCGGCGAGCGCGTAAGGACCGAGATGTTCACCACCGCCGGCGTCACCTCGTTGACGATCGGCGCGAGCGTTGGCAGCCCGCGCGCGTCCGTCTGCGGCTGCGCCGCAACCGGCGCCGCGGCCAGAGCCGTCACGAGCGCAGCCAATGACGCGAAGCGAAACATCGAAGCCGACTTACGATCCGCCATCCAGGGCCTATTTTAGGATCTTGAACAGATTGTTGAAATCATCCGTCCACACCCCCAGCCCGGGAATGCTCTCGATCTCGCTCGCGAATTTTGCGATCTCCGGGCGCTCGAGCAGGGCCTGGTCGCGCGCGACGAGCACCCAGTCGGTGCGGGCGAGATCGCTGTCCTCGGCATCGTCCGAGATGAGCGCGACCTGCAGGCCGAGCTCGTCCGCGATGCGCTTCACGACCGGGGCGAGATGGAGAAACCGGTTGGTGACGTGGAACGCGATGACGCCGCCGGGCTTCATGTGCCGGAGATAGACCGCCAGCGCCTCGCGCGTGATGAGGTGGACGGGGATCGAATCGCTCGAGAACGCGTCCACCACGAGAAGATCGTAGCCCTGGGGCGGCTCGCGCTCCATGGAAAGCCGCGCGTCGCCGAGAACGTGCTCGATCTTCGCCGCGCTGTCCGCGAGAAAGGTGAACTCGCGGTTGGCGACAGTCACGACCTGCGGATTGATCTCGTAGAAGCGGTAGACGTCGCCCGGGCGGCCGTAGGCGGCGAGCGTTCCGGTGCCGAGCCCCACGACTCCCACGCGGAGCGGAGAACTGCCGAGCGCCTTGATCGCACGCGCAACGCCTGAGGTTGCGCCGTAGTAGGTGGTCGGCTCGCTGCGCCGTTCCGTCGCGAGGTACTGCTCGCCGTGCATGATCACCCCGTGCATGAGGCGCCGCACCGCGTCGCGTTCGTCGTCACCGCCGATGTCCTTCACGCGCAGGGTGCCGTAGAAATTGCGCGTCATCACGCGCGTGTCCTTCGCGAGATAGCCGATGTAGGCATAAACGTGGTAGCCGGTGAAGCCGAGCGCGGCGAGCACGAGCATCGGCACCGCCGAGTGCATGACGCGCGTGACGTAGGCGGCGATGAGGAGCGTCACGACCAGCCCCACGCCGAACTCGTAATACGTGTTGAAAAGCTTGACGGCGACGAGCCCAACCGCGACGCCGCCGAGCGCGCCGCCCAGCGACACCATGAGATAGAAGCTCGTGAGGTAGCGCGGGGCGGGCTTTCTCGCCGCGAGCTCGCCGTGAAAGAACATGCACATCACGAACAGGCCCACCAGGCTGAGCGGGAGCGCCTCCTTGATCTCCATGATGCCGCGCTCCTCGTGCAGCGCCCACGCCATCGCGCCGACGATCACGAGGAGCGGCACGATGAAGATGCGCCGCTGGTACCATCCGCGCCCCTCGAAGCACAGGATGAAGGTAACGAGGTAGAGCGTGAGCGGCAGGATCCACAGGAACGGCACCGACGCGATGTCGTGCGTGATGTGATTGGTCACCGCGAGCAGCATGAATGCGCCCATGCCCGAGAGCAGCAGCCACGCCGCGTAGTCGCGCGCGCCGGGGGGAGGGCCGGCGTCCGGCACCGTCGTCGCCTCCGCCGGCAGCAGCCGTTTCCCCGCGCAAGCTGTAGAGGGCCGAGGCGGCGCACAGCGCAGCGAACGCCACATAAGCGGCGCTCCAGCCCCACGACTGGACGGCGGTCGTGATCCACGGCTCGAACGCGAAGGGGTAGGAAACGAGCGCGAGCAGCGAGCCGAAGTTGGACAGCGCGAACAGGCGGTACACGGTGCCCGCGGGAAAGGTGCGCGCGAACCATGCCTGCACCAGCGGGCCGGTGGTGGACAGCAGGAAGTAGGGCAGCCCGATGGTGACCGCAAGGAGTCCCAGGATGCGCCACGTCGGGTCCTCGCCGCCGGCGGGCTTCCAGCCGGCGTCCGCGATGATGGGGAGCGAGGCGAGGCTCGCCGCGAGGAGAACGACGTGCAGCACGACCTGCCTGCGCGCGGCGAGCCTGCGCGTGGTCCAGTCCGAGTACGCGTAGCCGGCGAGCAGCAGGAACTGGAAGAACACGAGACAGGTGGTCCACACCGCGGCCGAGCCGCCGAACCACGGCAGGATCTGCTTCGCGATGATGGGCTGAACCAGGAACAGCAGGAACGCGCTCGTGAAGATCGTGAGGGCGTAGAGAATCATCCGGCGGGAGCGCGCGAAAAAGCGCGTATTATACGGGCCCGCGGCGCGGGCCGGCGACAAGTAATGGTGAAGAGTGACGGGTTTGCATCGTCGTAAAACGATTGCATGGGGTCTTGCGTTGACAGCGGCGCTGTCGTGGCACAGCGGCGCATTCGCAGTGTGCCCGAGCCACGAGCGCGTCAACACGATCCTCCGCTTCCAGGAAGCGAAGGAGCCGGTGCGCGGCCTCGCCGCGGACCTGTCGATGCGGGATGCGGAATGCGGGCGGCGGCGCCTCGTCGAGAAGCTGGAAGCGGTCGAGAACCGCATCGTCGGCTACAAGGCGGGACTCACCAACGCGAAGATCCAGGCCCAGTTCGGCGTGACGAGCCCGGTCCGCGGAGTGCTGCTCGAGAAGATGCTGCTCGCCGATGGCGCCGACGTTCCCGCGGATTTCGGCGCACGCCCGATATACGAGGCGGACCTTCTGGTGGTGGTGAAGGATGCCGGCCTGCACCAGGCAAAGACGCACCTCGAAGTGCTGCGGTCGCTCACGCTCGTGATTCCCTTCATCGAGCTGCCGGATCTCGTGGTCGCCGAAGGCGAAACGCTGTCCGCGCCGCTTCTCGTTTCGCTCAATGTCGGCGCACGTCTCGGCGTCGTGGGGAAGGGCATCCCGGTCCGCGCAACCCAGGAGTTTGCCGACCAGCTCGCGGCCCTGCGCGTGGTGATGACGGACCAGGCCGGCCGCGAGCTCGCGAACGGCAGGGGCTCGGCGATCCTGGAGCATCCGTTGAATGCGGTGCTGTGGCTCGCGCGGGACCTGGACCGATCCCACATCAGGCTCAAGCCAGGCGACATGCTGAGCTTGGGCTCCCTCACGGCGCCCATGACGCCGCGGCCGGGACTCGCCGTGACGGCGCGCTACGAGGGGCTGCCGGGGAATCCCGCGGTGTCCGTGCGCTTCAGGTAGTCTCGCGCGGCGGCCAGTAGGCAAAACCCACGCCGGTCTTGACGTGGTGGATCGGCATGTAGTCGACCACGGTCGCGGGCCACTGACAGGCGCCGGCGGCGCCGATCCAGGCGCGCAGCTCCCCGGTGCCGCCGCGCAGCGTGTCCGAATCGAACGTGAAGAGATTCTTCAATTCCGCGCCGCGATTGCTCGTGATGCGCTCCAGCACCCAGCGGTCGAGCGGCTCGTCGATCCAGCCGGCGCGCGGACCCTGCGGATCGTGCGACATGCCGCCGGACGCGCAGATCGCAACGCGCTCGGGGCGGTCGCGCAGGATTTCCGCGACGGCGACGCCCAGGTCCCAACAGCGCGCCGCGGTGGGCTGCGGCGGGTAGTACGCGTTGATAAAGATCGGAATCACCGGGATATCGAGCGCGGGGACGAGCCTTGGATAGGGAAGCGCGAGCATGTGCGAGACTCCGCGCTCCGGGTGCGGTCCGAGCGGTTGCATCTCGCTCGAGTGAGCGACATCGAAGCCCCGGTGCACGAGCGACTTGAGGAGATGCCGCGACAGCTCCGCGTGCACCGGTATCTCCACGCGCGTCGCTTCCGGCGGCAGTTTGACGTAGCGTGGCGCGGACGTGCCCCAGACCCGGTCGCCTGTGAACAGGCATAACGCCGGGCTGTTGCTGCGGTTGAACAGGTCTTCCTGGTCGTCGCCGATGAAGATCAGGGCGTCCGGCCGATAGGACTTGATCTGCGCGCCCAGCGTCGCGAAGGCGTTCTGGATGCGCTCGATGTAGCCGCGGATCACCTCCTTCGTCTCCATCCGCGCCGCACGCGGCTGCGACTCGCGCATCGCTTCCGGGATCGTCGCGTACGCGACCGGCCACAGCTCCGCCGGGCAGAACATCGCGGGCGCGTGTGAAAAAGCGAGACCCATTCCGAGCATGCGTCGTCCTTTCCCGATATTCAGCGGTAGACGAGCACGGGAATCCGGCAGCTCGTGATGACCCGCGCGGTCACCGAGCCGACCAGGTCGCCGGTGATGCCTTTCATGCCGTGGGAGGCCATGACGATGAGATCGCACTCGGTCTGGGTGGCGAAGGTGATGATGGCCTCGTGAGGCAGCGCGTGCCGCATCGCGTAGGTTTCGCAAAGAACGCCGATCATGCGCGCGCGGTCGGCTATGGCCTTGAGGTACCGGTCCGCGTCCTGCTTGGCGACGTCGGCGGGCTCGGGGGATTTCACCCCGACCGGCGCGAATTCCTCGAACGAATCGGGCTGGCGTTCGACGATCACGCAGAAGCCGGTGACCCTGGCGTCGATCGCTTTCGCGAATTTCAGGCCGCTGTCGATTGCCACCAGGGAAAGCGCCGAGCCGTCGGTCGGCAGCAGGATGTGCTTGTACATCGGCCCTCCCTCCTCGAAGGTCGGCCCGCGCTACGCGCCGCGGATCGCGCGCGTCTGCGGCATGCCCGCCCCGATGTAGACGTCCTGCGGGCCCGGCCCGCCGGCGACCGCGAGGTAGATCTCGTCGGGACTGCGGGCGCGCCACACTGTCTCGGCGTCGCCGCGGCCGGCGGCGCGTTCAGTCGCTGCGAAGCCCTCGGCGAAGTAGCGGACGGGCAGCCGAGCCATTTCCCACAGCCGGCGCTGGATATCGCGCTTGGCAAGCCCCGCCTCATGGAGCGCGCGCGCGTGGTTCACGCCGAGCAGCAGCAGCACGCCGTCGCCGCCTCCGTACATCGGCGGCATGTTGGTCGCGATCTGGCGCAGGATCTCCTCCGGTCCGACGCCCTCGCCGCCGGAGATGTTGCAGAAGTTGGAGGCCTTGAATACCGTCACCGTGCTCTCCTCGCGCCGGAAGCCCCGCTCCACATGGAAGGGCGACCAGGGATTCTCCTCCTCGTTCTCGCCGCAGATGTAGGAATAGCGCAGCGGCGAGCCGAAGCTCACCTTGGAATAGACGCCGGGCAGGGCACCGCCGATGTTGTTCATGATCAGGCGGATCGCGCGGCCGATGGTGGCGTTGGCGCGCCATCCCGGCCCGAGGCAGCCGGTGCCGCAGTTGATGTCGAGGCGCTTGCGCACCGGGCCGTTCACCAGCAGGAACGGCGTCATGGGATTGGTCGTGACCTGCATGAACTCGAGGGGATAGCTCGGATCGAGCATGCCCTCCACCGCGGCGAGGATGACCGGCAGGTATTCCGGGCGGCAGCCGGCCATGATGGCGCTGACCGCGATGGCTTCCACCGTGGCGCGGCCCTTGCGCGGCGGAATGAGGCCGATCACCTCGTCGGCCGCGCGGCCCGAAGCGGCGACGAATCGCTGCACGCTTCCAGGGTTCGCGGGAATGATCGGCAGCCCGTCGGTCCACCCCTCCTCGTAGGCGCGCTCGTAGGCGCGCGCGAGCAGTTCCTCGACCGACTCGCCCCGGATCTGGATCTGTGCCTGGGCCATTTGAGTCCGCCGGGCCGCTAGACCGGCGTGGCGGAGCGCACGATGCCCTGGGGATGGATCTCGGCCCGCGCAACGCTCTTCAGGCGGGACTCGATCTCGCGCGGCGGCAGCGTGAGGCCGTCGATGATGACGCCCATCATCGACTCGGCCCGCACCCGCAGCGCTTCGGGCTCGAGCTGCCGGATGGGGTTCTCGGTCTCCGCGATGATCACGTACGGCCAGCCCTGCGTGGACGACATGCGGCGCGCGAACTTCGCGAAGGTGTCGGTGACGACCATCACCGTGGGGATGCCCCGCTCCTCCAGGGCCGGCGTGACGTGGCTACACCACGTCGTGCACGACCCTCAGTCGCCGGTGGCGGTTATGACGACGTCGACGCGCTTCGCGAGATCGTCGAGCTGGCCCCGCATCGTGTCGAGGAGCTTGCCGGTGCGGATCGGCAGTTCCCGCACCGGCTGCTCAATCACCACGTCCTTCAGCCGGTAGCGCTCCCCGAGCAGCGTGCCGATGGCGCGGAGGATCTCCACCGCGGAGGGCCGCCAGTTCGGCAGCAGGCCGACGGTCTTGCCGTCGAGCGTCGCGGGCCGTGGCGCGAGCCGGCTCTGCGGGCCGGTCTCGTCGAGGTAGACGGGCAGGGGAGAAACCATGGTCAGGTCGAGAGATGCCATACTGCGTTCCTTTGATGATCGAATTCGTGCCGGCGATGTTAATTCGGCGCTCCCCGCAGGGTCAAGCAACGGCCGCGCCGATACAATCACCCATTTCTCATCACGGAATCACGTCATGGACTCGATGATCGAGAGCCTCGCCGAATACGCGGCCGGACTGCGGTACCGGGACCTGACCCCGGAGGCAGTCCACGAGTGCAAGCGCAGGCTGATCGACACGCTCGGCTGCCTCGCCGGCGGATTCGACGCGAAGCCGTCCGCGATCGCGCGCGCGCTCGCGCGGCGCAGCCGCGGCGAACCGGCGGCCCGCGTCCTCGGCACGCAGGCGCGCTCCACGCCCGAGCTCGCCGCTTTCGCCAATGGCGTCATGATGCGCTACCTCGATTTCAACGATGCCACCTTCGGAAGATCGGCGGGGCACCCGAGCGACGTGTTCGCGGCGGTGCTCGCCGCCGCCGACGCCGTGGGGGCGGATGGCCGGAGCGCAATTACGGCGGCCACGCTGGCCTACGAGGTGTTCTGCAACTTTTCGGAGTCGGTGCAGCGCGAGCAGGGTTGGGATCACGTCGTGTTCGGGGTCGTCGCGAACGCCGTCGGAGCCGGAAAGCTCCTCGGTCTTTCCAGGGCGAAGATGGGCCAGGCGATCGCGCTTGCCACGATCCCCAACATGGCGCTCGAGCAGACGCGCACCGGGGAGCTCTCCATGTGGAAGGGGTGCGCCGCCGCCAACGCCGCGCGCAACGGCGTGTTTGCGGCGCAACTCGCGCGGGAGGGTCTGACCGGGCCGGAGCAGGCGATCGAGGGTAAGTGGGGCCTGTGGCATCCGCTCGGGAAATTCCGCTGGCAGCCGTTCGGGGGGCGCGGCGGGCCGTTCCGCGTCACGCAGACTCACATCAAGTACTTCCCGGCCGTCGTGCACGCGCAGACGCCGATCACGGTCGCGCTCGAGCTGCACGGGAAGGTGAAGCCGGAGGAGATCGAGGCGGTCGCCATCGAGACCTACTGGGTGGCGGAGCGTTACGTGGACCGCGGCAATGCGTTATGGCATCCCGCCACGCGCGAGACTGCCGATCACAGCATCCCGTATTGCGTCGTGGCCGCCCTGCTCGACGGCGGGATCAACTCCCGAAGCTTCACGAGCGCGCGGATGCGCGATCCCCGGCTGAGGGCGCTGATCGAGCGCACGACCTTGCGCGAGAACGCGGAATTCACGCGGGCGCACCCGGCTGAATGGCCGTGCCGCATCGAGCTTGCCCTGCGCGGCGGGAGGCGGGCAGCCGCGGAGGCGCGCTACTTCAAGGGGCACGCGATGCGGCCGCTCACCGACGCCGAGATTGAAAGCAAGTTCCGCGCGCTCGCCGCGCCGGTGCTCGGGCGCCGCGCGGCGGAAGCCGTGCTGACGGCGGCGTGGAAGCTGGAGACGCTCCGGGATATCGGCGAGCTACTCAAGCGGGTGAAAGTCAGTCCTCGCCCTTGATTCCCGCTGCCTTGATCACCTTCTCCCATTTCGCGCGCTCGGACTTGATGAGGGCGACGAGCTGAGCGGGCGTCGTGCCCACCGCCTCCGATCCTTCGGCGGCGATGCGGCCGGCCGTCTCCGGATGCCGGAGCGCGCCGTTCACCTGCTTGTTGAGGAACTCGACGGTCTGGCGCGGTGTCCCGGCGGGCGCGAGCAGTCCATACCACTGCGTCACGGCGAAGCCCGGCACGCCTGCTTCAGACACCGTGGGGAGATCGGGCAGCGCTTTCATGCGTTTCGGCCCGGACACCGCCAGCGCGCGCACCCGCTGCGCCTTGACGTGAGGCTGGGCGCTGATGATTCCGGCGAAAGTGAAATGGATGCTGCCGGCGAAGAGGTCGGGATAGGCGGCGGCGATGCCCTTGTAGGGCACGTGCACCACCTCGATCTTCGTCATCGAACGGAACAGCTCGGTCAGGAGGTGAATCTGACTGCCCTGCCCGACGGAGGCGTAGTTGAGCTTGCCCGGGTTCGCCCGCGCGTAAGCGATCAGCTCGGACACCGACTTCACCGGCAGCGAGGGGGTCGTCATCAGCACGTAGGACTGGGCGCTCAGCTGGCTGATCGGCGCGAAGTCGCGCGCCAGGTCGTACGCCACCTGGAACAGCAGCGGACGGATCACCTGGCTCACGCTGAAGATGTTGAGCGTGTAGCCGTCCGGCGCCGCGAGCCTTCCGAGGTCCATCGCGATCGCGCCGCTCGCCCCGGGGCGGTTGTCCACGACAACGGTCTGCCCGAAGTCATCGGTTAGCTTCTGCGCGATCGCGCGCCCGATCGTGTCCGGGCCGCCTCCGGCCGCGGTCGGGATGATCAGCCGGATGGGCTTCGCGGGGTACTGCTGCGAGTGCGCTGGCAATGATACAGCCACCAGCGCGGCGCATAACAACAGGAACGGGAAGCGAGAAACGGAGGTACATGACATCGCCGCATCAGTCGCCCTTGATGCCCGCTTCCTTGATGACCGTCGCCCACTTCCGGGACTCCGCCTGAATGTGGGCCGCGAATTCCTTCGGGGTGCTGCTCACCGCTTCCGCCCCGTCGGCGGCGAAGTGCTTCGAGAGGTCAGGTTCGCCGAGCACCTTGACGATCTCACGGTGCAGCTGATCCACGATCGCGCGCGGGGTCCTGGCGGGCGCGAGCACCCCGTACCAGTTGGTCACTGCGTAGCCGGCGACGCCCGACTCGGCGATCGTCGGGATGTCGGGCGAGGACTTCGCCCGCTGCGCGCTCGTGACGGCGATGCCCCGCAGCCGCCCGGCGCGCACGTGCGGCTGCGCCGAAACGATGCTGGCCAGCGCCATCTGGGTGTGCCCGGCGATGAGATCCGGGTAGGCCGCCCCCATTCCCTTATAGGGCACGTGCACCCAGCGTGTGCCGGTCTGCACGCGCAGCAGCTCGGTCGCGAGGTGGATGATGCTGCCCTGGCCGGCGGAAGCATAGTTGAGCTTGCCCGGATTCGCCTTGGAGTAGGCCACCAGCTCTTGGACGGTTTTCGCGGGAATCGAAGGGTGGGTCACCAGGAGGTACGGCTGCGCGCTCACCTGCGACACCGGCGCGAAATCGCGGGACATTTCGTAGCGCGCTGGGTACAGAAGCGGGCGTATCACCGAGGTCGCGCTCATCATGATGAGCGTGTAGCCGTCCGGAGCCGCTGCAGCGACCAATTCGGCGCCGATCGTGCCGCCGCCCCCGCCGCGGTTGTCCACCACGATGGTCTGGCCGAGGTTGCCGGTGAGCCTGGCGCCGACGCTGCGCGCAATGGTGTCCATCGCCCCGCCCGCCGCGAGCGGCACGATCAGCCGGACCGGGCGGGTGGGGTAGTTCTGCGCGTGCGCCGTGACGGCAAGCGTGGCAAGCAGCGCTCCAAGCAATTGTTGGGCGTTCATCGGCAGTCGGCTCCTACTTTGCCATGAGACGCGCCAGTTCGGAAGCGTCCTTGAGCTTCTCCAGTCCCAGCATCGCGTCGCGCAATTTTGCGACCCTGCTTTTGGGCAGAGCCTTGGACGCGAGCTTCTCGTACTTCTCGACGATCTCGGCGTCGGTGGCGAACTTCTTCTCGCTGCCGCGCGCGGCTTCGACCGTGCGCTTCAGCACCGCGCCGTCGTTGAGATGTGCCTCGACGTGCACCTTGTGGCGGGACTTTGCGCCGAGCGCCGTGATCTCCGGGTCGTGGACCACCTCGACCTTCTCGGCGAGCGCCATGCGCGCCCGGTCCGCCACCTTGGCCTCGGTGAACTGGTCGACGAAACAGTCGCCTTCGAGAAGCCAGGTCGCGACGCAGTAGGGGAGGTTCAACTGGGCGGAGGTCAGTCCCTGGGGAACGTACTTCCAGCCGACGTGGTTGACCGTCACCTGCGAGCCGCGAACGACGATCTTCCTGACATCCTTCGCGCCGAAGCGGCGCTCTCGCTGCATGTCGCGGATCGCGTCGAGCGTGGTGTGATTGGTGCCCACGCAGGCGTAGAACTTGAGCGCAACGCCCATCGTTTGCCAGGTCTCACCCAGTCCCGCGGTGAGCTCCTTCAGGTTGAAGTGGTCCTTCGACTGCGAGAGCGTGGTGCAGAACCCCCCGTATTCGCTTTCCAGCACGTTCACGATGCCGGTGAATCCAGCCTCGGCGAGCAGCGCGCCGTAGAGCCCGCTCTGCGACGAGCGCCCGGCATGCATGCGCTTCACCATCGCGCCGAATTGCGCCGCCATGAGACCTGCAGCCTGGGTTCCGGCGATGCCGAGCGCGTGGACGGTTTCGCCGGCGTCGAGCCTGAGGCCGCGCGCGGCGCCCGCGGCGGCGGAGAAGACGCCGAGCGTTGCGCCGGAATGCCAGCCCGAGGCGATATGCTCGGGGCCCATGCACAGGCCCACCCGCGGCCCGATCTCGTAGCCCGCGACCGCTGCGGTCAGGAATTCCTTCCCGCTCATGCCGCCCTTCAACTCGGCGATGGGGATCAAGGCGGGGAGCACCACCGCGCCGACGTGCAGCACCCCCGCGCGATGCACGTCGTCGAGCTCGAATCCCTGCACCGCGGTGCCGTTGGCGAGCGCCGCATGCGGGGCGGAGAGCTTCTTCTTCGTCCCCCAAACGCCGCACTCGCGCGTTGAGTCCACCTTCGACAGCGAATCCTGGAGGATGCGGCACCACTCGAGGTCGGCACCGTAGAGCGCGCAGCCGAGCGAGTCGAGTATCAGGAGCTTGATGCGGTGCCGGACCTCCTCCGGGATCGCCTCGTACTTGAGGCCGGATACGAACTCCGCGATGCCGCGGGTGTAGGGGTTGTCGCTCGCCGCTTCGTGACTCATTTTCCTGCCGCCTTCGCCGCCGACACGCCGGCCATGCGCCCGAACACCGCTCCGGACACGAGCCCGGTGCCGCTCGGGTAATTGAAGTAGAAGAGCCCCCCCACCATCTCGCCCGCCGTGTAGAGGCCCGGGATCGGGTGGAAATGGACATCGAGCACCTGGCCGGTTTCCTTGTCGATGCGCAGCCCGCCAAAGGTGAACGTGATGCCGCACGTCGTCGCGTAAGCGTCGAACGGCGGCGTGTCGAGCGGCTGCGCCCAATTCGACTTGGGCGGCTCGATTTCCACCGTGCACTTGCCGTCCTTGATGGTGTGATCGAACGGGACATCCATGCGGACCGCTGCGTTGTACTCGCGCACGGTCTTCAGGAACTGCTCCGCGTTCACACCTTCCAGCTGGGGCGCGAGCGCCTCCAGCGTGGGAGCGCTCACCTTGGTCACGAACTTGATGCGGTACTCGGAGCGCAGGAGCTTCGTAACCTTGGAATCGAACACCTGCCAGGCGAACTGGCCGGGTTGCTTCAGCACTTCGCCCCCGTACTTGGCGTAGGTGAAGGAGTGGAAATCGGCGCCCTCGTCCACGAAGCGCCGGCCTTCGGCGTTGATGAGCAGCCCGAAAATGTAGCTGTGCTTCTGGAACTGGTCGCCGACGTTGACGTCGCCGAACTCCGGAGCGTAGCGGTCCCATCCGGTCGCGTGGCAGCCCGACCAGTTGCCGTAGGGCGCGGCGCCAATATCGAGCGCCATGCGCAGGCCGTCGCCGACGTTGAAGCGGGTGCCGCGCACCTTGGCGAGCTCCCAGCCCGGCCCGAGGTAGCGCGTGCGCCACTCCGGGTTCGCTTCGAAGCCGCCGCACGCGAGCACCACGGACTTTGCGCGGAATTCGGTCGGCTTCCCCTCGCACCGGGCACGCACGCCCAAAACGCGCTCGCCGTCGTAGAGAAGCGAGGACACCCGTGTCTCGTAGAAGACCTCGATCCCGGCCTTCTTCGCCGCGGCATCGAGACTTTGCACCAGTCCGGCCCCGCCGCCCGAAGCCTCGATTGGCATGCGACCGAAGAACACGCGCTTGCCCCCGACCAGGCCCGACTGGCGGCCGAAGTTGAGGTTGAAGCGCACGCCCTTCGAGCGCAGCCACGCGAGCGCGTCGAGGCTGCGGTTGACGAGCAGCTCCGACAGATCGGGATCGGTGCGGTAGCTCGTCAACCGGTAGAGGTCCTCGAGGTACTCCTCGCGCGTATTGGTGCCGAAGTCGCTGCCCGCAATCTCCTCGTCGGTGATGTCGGTCAGGCGCTTCAGATCGTCCACCGTCCGGTACGCAAAGCGCATGACCCCGCCGGCGAAGCGGCTGTTGCCGCCGGATTCGTCCTCCGCCGCAGCTTCCAGCATGGCAACACTCACCCCATCCTCGCGCGCGGACAGCGCCGCGCACAAGGCGGCGTTGCCCTTGCCGACGACGATCACGTCGTATGGCTTCATTTTGCGGGCATGGTAACCTAAAACTCGCAGGCCTAAGGGGAGCCGGTCGCCGTGGAAGACATCTTCATCGTCAACGAGGATCAGCGCGCCATACTGGCGACCGTCTCCCGTTTCGTCGAGGAAGTGGTGGCGCCGCGCGCGCCGGCTCTCGACGCGGACCCGGACCCCGAGAAGAGCTTTTCCTGGGAGATCGTGGAAAAAGCGGACGCGGTCGGTATCCGCACCATGACGCTCTCGGAGAAGTGGGGCGGGCTCGGCGCCGATTCGCTCACCACCGCCATGGTGATCGAGGAGCTCGGCAAGGGTGACCTCGGCGTGTCGGTCGTCATGGCGCAGACGCTCAAGATCGCCCAGATCATGCAGAAGGCGCTGAACGCCGAGCAGCAGGCGCGCGTCCTGCCCGGGTTCGCGAAGGACCCGCGCGGCGTGCTGGCAATCGGCATCACCGAGCCCGACAACGCCTCCAATTACTTTCTTCCGCACCCCGTGCCGTTCCGCACGAGCGCCCGGAAGAGCTCGGGCGGCTGGATCGTGAACGGCATGAAGCACTTCATCTCGAACGGAAACCGCGCGAGCCACTACCTGCTGTTCGCGCAGACCGAGCCGGGCAAGCCGATGGCCGAGGCGTCCACCTGCTTCCTGGTGGAGCGGGGGCGGCCGGGATTCACCATCGGGCGCGTGCACGACAAGATGGGCGAGCGCCTCGCCAACAACGCCGAATTGATCTTCCAGGACTGCTTCATCCCGGATGAGAACGTGGTGGGCAAGGTCGGCAACGGCTTCAACGTGCTCGCGGAGTTCTTCCCGCAGTCGAACGCGTATGCCGGGGCTTCCGTCCTCGGCGTCGCCGGCGCGCTGCACCAGAAAGCAATCGACTGGGCGAAGGTGCGCATTCAGGGAGGCAGGCCGCTGATCGAGCACGACGGGATCCGGGCGCAACTCGCGGAGATGCGCATGCTGATCGACGCCTCACGCTCCTACATCCACCGCGCCTGCTTCCTCGCGGATCACCAGGAGCACGGCTGGGACCGGACGCTCGGCGCGCTGCCCAAGGCGATGGCGGCGCAGGCGGCGTGGAAGATCGCGACCTGGACCATGGAGATCCACGGCGGCCACGGCTACATGAAGGAGCTCGGGGTCGAGAAGCTGGTGCGCGACGCGGCCGCCTTCCTGCACTCGGACGGCGTCAACCGCACGCTCTTTCTGAAGGCGGCCAATTTCATGTTCCGGGACTGACCCCCACCCTAGCCCTCCCCCGTCAAGGGGAGGGGATCAGTGTATGAAGGCGATGGTCCTCAGGGGGCCGAATACGCCCTTCGTGATGACGCAGGTTCCGGATCCCGTTGCCGGACCCGGCGAGGCCGTCGCGCGCGTGCTCGCCTGCGGGTCCGGCCTCACCATCCAGCACATCAAGGCGGGGCGCATCGCCGCCGAGTTTCCGCGCATCATCGGCCACGAGATCACCGGCGAGATCGTGGCGATCGGCGCCGGAGTGCGAGGCCTTGCCGTCGGCGATGCCGTAACCGCCTACTACTACCTCAACTGCGGGCACTGCCGCTGGTGCCTGTCGAGCTTCGAGCCGCTGTGCGCGAACTCAGGGGGCAATGTCGGCCGGAATTGCGACGGCGGCTACGCCGAGTACATCAAGCTCCCCGCGCACATCTTCATCAAGCTGCCGGAGGGTCTGGACTACAAGACGCATCCGGCTGAAATCGGCGTCATCACCGACGCGCTCGCCACGCCCTACAAGGTGCTTAAGCGCGCCCGGGTTCGGGCCGGGGAGACCGTTGCGGTATTCGGCGCGGGTGGCGGCGTGGGCATCCACCAAGTCATGATGGCGAAGTGGGCGCGGGCCCGGGTGATCGCAGTGGACGTCGCCAGAAACAAGTTCGACGCCTGCCGCAAGGCCGGCGCGGACGAAGTGGTGGATGCGTCGCGCGGGAGCGTCGCTGAGGCTCTGCTCGATCTCACCCGCGGTGAAGGGGTCGACGCCGCCATCGATTACGTGTCCAGCACCGCGACGCTCGAGGCGGGCGCGAAGGCACTGGGGCGCCGCGGGCGCCTGGTGACGCTCGGCGGCGCGGGCCAGCCGTTCCGGGCTTCCGCACTCGACCTGCTGATGAAGGAGCAGGACCTGCTCGGGAGCCGCTACGTCACGCGCAGCGAGATCCTGGAGACCCTCGAGCTGGTCGCGCGCGGGGAGGTCTGGCCGATCGTCACGGAGATCCGGCCACTCGCGGAAGCGGAAGCCTTGCACGAAAGGGTGGAGCGGGGACAGGTCACCGGACGCGCGGCGCTGCTAATATGACTCGTTGAGTTTCAAGCGATCGGGAGAAAAACCATGAAGACCTTGCATCCGCGCATGCAGAAGATTCCTCTCGTTGCTCGTCCTGTGTTCACTTGCGCGGCGCCATGGCCGCAGGCGTTCCCTTCCAAGCCGATACGCATCATCGTGCCCTTCTCCGCGGGCGGCCCTACCGACATCACGGCGCGCCTGATTGCGCCGCGCATGACCGAGCTGCTGGGCCAGCCGATCGTCATCGACAACCGCGCCGGGGCGACCGGTATCATCGGCGCGGAGATGGTCGCAAAGGCTCCGCCCGACGGCTACACGCTGCTGTTCGGGACCGCGAGCGTCGTCGCGATCAACATGGTGACCTACTCGAAGCTGCCGTACGACACCCTGCGCGACTTTCAGCCCCTGACGCCGGTCATGACGACCTCAACGATCCTGGTCGTGCATCCGTCCATACCGGCAAAGACTCTGAAGGAGCTGGTTGCCCTGGCCAAGGCGCGCCCGGGGCAGATCACGCTGGCGTCCGCCGGCACCGGCGGCACCTTGCACCTGCCCATCGAGATGCTGATGAAGTCGGCGGGCGTCAAGCTGACCCACGTGCCGTACAAGGGCGCGGCGCCGGCGGTGGTGGACGTAATCGGCGGGCAGGTGAGCGGCATGTTCGTGGACCTGCCGGTGATCTCGCCCTACGTGAAGGCGGGCAAGGTCAGAGCACTCGCGATGGCGAGCCCGAAGCGCTCGGTGTATTTCCCGGACGTGCCGACGACGAAGGAGGCCGGCTACAGCGACGTCGAGCTGCAGAACTATTACGCCCTGTTCCTGCCGGCGCGGACGCCGCCCGACGTCGTCGCAAAGCTCCACGACGCCGTTGTGAAGACAGTCAACACGCCGGCCGTGCGCGAGAAGCTCATCGGCACTGGTGCCGATCCGCTGACGATGGCACCCGACGAATTCACGCGCTTCCTCCGCGCCGACATCGAGATGTGGGGCAGGGTGGTGAAGGCGGCCGGCGTAAGCCGCGCCGACATCGAGATGTGGGGCAGGGTGGTGAAGGCCGCAGGCGTGAAAGTCGACTGATTCATGCGCCGGGTGGAGCGGTCGCCGCGAACGAAGGGCGCGCGGCGATCGGCCCGAACCAGTCGCATAGCTTCGGATGCCCTGGCCGCCAGCGAAACTCTGGAATCCGGGCTTCGAGCCCGAGTGCACAGGCGAGCGTGATCTGCACCATGTTAAGTGCGCCGCGCATCAGCGGATGCTCGATCTGCGACTCCCAGAGATCGGCCATGCGCCGGCCGCGCTGCGCTTCGTGATGAATGACCGTCGGTGAGCGCTCGTCCTGAGGCCGCACGATCTCGCGGCTCCATACGGCGAGGCCGTCCAGCATGCTTCGCGCCAGCGCTTCGAGGCGGCGCGCTTCCCACGGCTTGTCGCTGGCCGGCAGGTCGAATGCCGGGCGTCCATCAAGGTGGTCGAGGTAGGCGCAGATGAGCGCGGATTCTTCCAAGCCGACGCCGTCGTCACGGACGAGATAGGGGACGCGGCCGGACGGATTAATGCGGTAGTACGGACTGTCCGCGCGGCGCGTCTGCGCGGTGATGACATCGACCCGGTTCTCCAGCCCCTTTTCGATGACCACGATTCTCGCCATCCGCGCGTAAGGAGAGCCCGGGGTGATATAGAGCTTCATGGCTTGTTGACGTTCACGGAGAAGTACTCCGAGAGTATGTGATATCCCGGCTGCGTCCCAGAGTACCGTTCCTGGTCTTCCAAGGGCAGATTCTTGTACTCGTGTGTGATGCATCCCACCTGGAGAAGAAGGGCTACAACGAAGAGCGGGCTCGCAGCAGCAACATCGCGCTTTGTCATGGAGCCTGGTTTTGGGTGGCTAACGTACCGCATGACCCGCCGCGGAGCGGTCGGCGTCGATGCGGCGGTTAGAGAGCATTATTGAAGCAGGCCCTGCGTCGACATGAGAGGAGATCAGCTTCCCGGTTTGATTCCGGCGACCTTGACCACTTTCTGCCACTTCGCGATCTCGCGGTTGAGGACTTCGCGGAAACGTTCCGACGGGCCGCCTGCGGGCTCTAGGCCATCGCCCGCCATGCGCTCCTTCACATCGGGCAATTGCACGATGCGGTCGATTTCATTGTTCCAGCGCTTGACGACGTGCTTGGGCAGCGCCTTCGGGCCCAAGATGGCGAACCACTGCACGGCTTCATAGCCCGGGACGGTTTCGCCTACGGTCGGCATATCGGGCACGGCATGCGAGCGCTTGGCAGTAGTCACCGCTATGCCGCGCAGGCGGTTCGATTTGATCTGCGGGATCATCGGGGGAAAGCCGCCGAAGATGAGCTGAATCTGCCCTCCGAGCAGGTCGTTCAGTGCGAGGCCAATGCCCTTGAACGGCACATGCGTCATTCTCGTGCCGGCCATCTGGTTGAAGAGCTCGGTTACCAGATGGTTGCTGCTACCGGTGCCGCCAGTGCCAAACGTAAGCTTACCGGGATTCGCCTTGTCATAAGCAATCAGTTCCTTGATATTCTTGATGGGAACTGACGGATGGAGCGTCACCACGAAGCCGGTCTCGCCGATAAGCGAGATGGGCGCCACGTCGTTCACCGGGTCGTAGGGCAGCTTGTGGACTGCCGCGTTTGCGGCGTAACCGCCCTCCACTACGATCAAGGTGTAGCCGTCGGGATTCGCCCTCACTGCGATTTCAGTGCCGATCATGCCGGCTGCGCCTGGGCGATTGTCCACCACCACCGGAACACCGAACGATTCAGTGACTTTCTGCGCGATAACGCGCGCCACAATATCGGCGCCGCCGCCCGGTGGGAAAGCCACAATTAACCGGATCGGTTTGGTCGGGTACCTCTCTTGCGCGTACACTCCGCCTGCCAAATGCAGCAGTCCAAGAATCGCGGTCATCAACCAGTAGGTTCGCACTGCGTCCTCCCCTGAAGATTCTGTTGCTCTCTAACGTTCCCAGTAACCGGCGCGCGCCCGCCAATCTTTGCACAGCACGGCACCTACGCGCGCGTCCGCGTTGACTGGAGGGTTAGGTCTCTTTGAGGCGTACATAGAGGTGTACGTTGGGCGAACCATCTCCTGCAGGGACGGTTTTCACCTCCAAGAACGGTTGCCCTCGCACGAGCTCGCCAAGTTTCGGGAATCCGTAGTTTCGTGGATCAAACGAAGGACTTGCCTTTACTAAAAGAGACCCCACTGCAGACAGCGCGGCCCACCCATCTTCGCGAGCTGCAGAGTTCACCGCGGCAGCAAGACCGGGCTGCAGGGGCTCCTGCGGCGAGGGCAGGCCTGGCGAGTTGACTGCGGCCGGCCGAAGAATCTCGGTGAACACAAACTTGTCGCAGGCAGCGACAAACGGCTTTGGCGTCTTCTTCTCGCCAAAACCATACACCGCAAGGCCTGCCTCACGGATGCGCGTCGCAAGGCGCGTGAAGTCGCTATCCGATGACACTAAACAAAATCCATCCACCGTTTCTCCGTGGAGGAGATCCATGGCGTCGATGATCAGCGCAGAGTCCGTCGCGTTCTTGCCCACTGTGAACCGGAATTGCTGAATGGGCTGTATGGCGAGGTTGTGAAGCGCTTCCTTCCACCCGGAAAGGTTCGGCGTTGTCCAATCACCATACGCACGCTTTACCGTCGCCGTCCCATAGCTGGAGATCTCGGCAAAAAGCTCACTCGCAATTGAGGCCTGTGCGTTATCCGCGTCGATCAGCACGGCCAATTTGTCAGTGGAGGGAGATGGCATGGGTCAGCTGAAAAGACCTAACGTCGCGTCAAGTGGCCGCCGGCCGAAGATGGCACCGGTTTTGAAAGAGCATCGCTTCGGCGGTCCACTTGAACGCATTGTTAGGCTGCAGCACGGATTCGCCCGCTCTTAAGTAACCACGCCAGGTACACAGCCGCCGTAACGTCGAACGCGAGGCAGAACTCCGGCCACCAGGCTGGCACGCCCGGATTGGGAACAGCAGAGTCGTGAACTAGATCAAAGATCCCGTGTGCTGCGAGCGCAGCCACCACAACCCAGAGGGATGATCTGAAACCAATTAGGGCAGACAGCAGGAAGACTACTCCAGCCAACGCCTCAAGAACGAGGGTGTGTGGAGACGCTCCCATGACCGCGAATAGGACGTAGTAGGACGCGATTACGATCGTCACGGTTGGATAGAATGCGCGGTCGCGATCAAGGCGAAGGGTTGTGCCCAGCAGCACACCCACAGCCAACGCAAGAGACACCCCGATTATTAATGCCATGACGCGCCCCTTGAGTCGCCCTGTGCTTTTTTAGACAGACCATTTTCCAACACGGAACGTAGATCGTCCGGAACTGACATTGACTTCATGGCGCTGACATTGGCGCGGCCGGTGTTTCCAATTGGCACCCATACGCGCGAAAACACTGCCGCCGCGACGATTCGCGTCGATTGGCCAATTACCTCGCGCCAGGCACCCACCGAAGCCCCGAGGCGAAGCATGAGCCAATGCACGTGAACATGTTCCGACGTGTAACGCTGACTGAGGATGTGGGCGCGCTCGAGATGATGAAACGCAACTTCGACCTTTCCTCCGACTGTCGCGGTATGAGCGGCCCTTAGCTCAGCCTCGTATGCATTTCGGAGTTCGAGGTTCATGCTGCTGCCTAACGTGTCCCAATCACCTGCGCGCGCGAGGCCGCAGCGCACTCGCACGCGTCAGTGTGGATTGGGTGGTTAGAAGGCACGTGATGAAGAGCACCTTTAGGCATCGATATCCCGTTCGCTGACCAAGGACACAATACGTCCGCCACATCGCCTGCATTTTCCTTCCACAAGGATCTGACCGTCCTCTTCATATATTCGGACGTGTCCACCACGATGATTTACACTCACGTGCTGAACAAGGGCGGGCGCGGCGTGAAAAGCCCTCTCGATTCCGGCGGTGGAAACGGCCAGCCGCCGGTGGCAAGAGATGTCACGGCGGAATACCACGCTTGCGTCAAGCCGCTCGCTGGATGATCTGACTATTCCTCGTCGTCCACCGCCTTGCCCAGGGTGAGCTTCATGCCGATGCGGATGCCGGCGGCGCGCGCGCCGGCAAGAATCGCCTGGCGGGTCCTGGCTGGCAGTGCTTCCGGCGGATGGACGCCGGGCAACCTGCGCGGAAAATGCTTCACGAACAGCGCGGCCATGTGCGCGGTAGCCCAGGCGATCGGGGACGTATAGACCTCGCGGCGGCGGATCTGTTGGAGGCTCGGGAAGGCCGCATCCATGCGGACCAACGCGTGGTGTTCGTTCTTCCGGCCGCGCGCGACCACGGCGGCGGCAAAGCGCGCGTGGTAGAGCGCGCCCCGGGCAACCAGCTTCGCCATCTGGCGCGGCGTCGGAGTCTGCGGGAAGCGCTTCGCCGCCGGACCGTCGGACCGCCTGAGCCTGCCCTGCCGGTATAAGCGGCGCAGGCGCTCGAAGTCGTTCCCCCCGATCTTGACGTCCAGCTCGCGCAGCTTGAGAAAGCGCGGCAGCGTGACGACTTCGTCCTGCGCGGACAGCAACACGCCGACCGGTCCGACGGGGCGGGGAAAGCGAAACAGCTCCCGCTCGCCGAAGCGCTTGCCGAAGCGAAAGCGGCCATGGCGGTACACCGGCGGGCGCGAGACTGCCTCGTCGAAGGCCGCATCGGAGGACCATTGCGACACGGGCTCATCGCTTCCGGTGCTCTCGTAGAGCCGGATGTGGACGGTGTCGAGCCCGTTGAGCAGCTCGGCGCTGCGCGCGACCAGCAGGTTGGTGAGGCCCGGGGCGACGCCGGCGTTGATCACGGCAGTGCGGTTCTTCGCCTGGAATTGCTCGTCGAAGCTCAACTGCTCCGCCTTGAAGGGATTGCGGATCTGATGCGAGGCGGTGTCGAGATAATGGGCGCGCACCCGGAGCGCGGCGCGCAGGACGATCCGATTGAAGACGGCCGGGCTGGCATTGACGAGCAGATGGCTGCCCTGCGCCGCCTTGACGATGCTCCAAAGGTTGCGCGCGTTGACCTGCCGGATCGGAATGGCGGATTTCCGCCCCAGGAAGCGGCGCGCGCGGACGGGGTCCCGGTCGCCGCAGGTGACTTGGTGGCCCTGCCGCACGAGCAGGCGCGCGATCAGCGAGCCGGTAGCCCCGGCCCCGAGGACGAAGATGCGCATCTTTGAGCGAGGTCAGGCGGCGGCCGCGGCGCGACCTCGGCCGGTATCTCCGGCGAGGATCGCGGTCAGCTCGCGCACGTCCCTGAGATTCTCGAAACCCTGGATCGCGGAGTAGAGCGCCGCGACGCGCTCGCGCGGCAGCGCCCGCGCGGCGCAATCCTCGAATTTCTCCTTCAGGAGTCCCGCCGGCAGCGGATTTTCCGAGGTGCGGCCGAACGGCTGGTCCACCTTGGCCGACAACGCCTTGCCGCCGCGCAGCGTGACTCGCACTTCCGCGCCGAAGTGGTTTTCCGCCGGGAACTGGGCGGTGGTGTAGGGCGCAGCGTTTACCTTGGGCAGGAGCTTGCGAATCGCGGGCTGCTCGTAGGCTCTGTTCTCGAAATGCTCGATCGAGATGCGCCGGTCGATGAGCGCCCGCGTCATGCAGTACTGCACGCTGAACTTGGCGTCGAGGTCGCTTTTCGGATCGGGGCGGTTGGTGTGCTCGAGCCGCCGCGCGTGGGTCCATACCTCCACGCGCTCGATATCGCCGGCTGCGGGCTTGTGCTCGCGCGCGAGCTTGAGCATCGCGTCGAGCGCGGAATGCGTGCTGCCGCAGCACGGGTACTGCTTGATTGCGATGCCGGGCTTCACGATATCGAGCGGCTGCGCCCAGGCCGGGAGAATCCGGCCCGCGTCGTACGTGCCCTCGCCGTTGAAGACGTTGAAGAAGCCCTGCTTGTGCTCGAAGACGCGGTCGCCGGCGGAAAATCCGTCGCGCGCAATCAGCGCCGCGAACAGTCCGTTGCGGGTGCAGTGCCCGATGTGCAGGGGCTTCACCATCGTGCCGAAGTTGGCCTTGATGCCCGAGGCGAGCGAGGCGGCGATGGACAGCGCGGTGGCGGTCCTTTCGTCGGAAAGCTTCAGCAGCTTCGCGCAGGCGGCGGTGGAGCCGAAGACGCCGAGCGTCGCGGTCGGGTGCCAGCCCTTGGTGTAGTGGTGAAAGTGCACCGCGAGCGCGATTTTGCACTCGGTCTCGAACCCGGCGACGTACGCGGCCAGGAAATCGCGCCCGCTGGCGCCGTTATCGTCCGCCAGCGCGAACAGCGCCGGCAGAATCGGCGCCGAAGGATGGCCGCCCAGCGTGTTGTTGCAGTCGTCGTAGTCGAGCGCATGGGAGGCGGTGCCGTTCACCAGCGCCGCTTCCAGCGGGGCGGTCCTGCGGCTGCCGCCGAAGATGAGGCTCGGCCCGGCCGCTCCGCGCGCCGCGACTCCTTCCACGATGCGCGCGCAATCCTCGCGTGCGCCCGCGAGCGTCACGCCGACGGTGTCGAGAATGCCGACCTTCGCCCAATGCACCGCCTCGGCCGGCAGGGCCTCGTAGCGGAGCGCGTTGATGCGTTTCGCGAGTTCGAGTGCGAGTGTCATAACCCGTATTTTACGCCCACGGTATCCGTCGCGCCGCCGGGCCGTTTGCGGGAAGTATAATCAACCGGTCCGACGAATGACTCAGGGGAGGCCTCGATGAAATTCAAGACACCAGCACGGGCATTCCTGCTGGTCCTGCTCGGCGGGACCGCGGCGGTCGCGCAGCCGGCCACTTTTCCCGATCGCAACGTCCTGCTGGTCGTGGCGGGTAACCCGGGGGGCGGTCTCGACCTGACCGCGCGCGCGCTCGAGCAGACGATGCTGGAGACCCGGCTCTATCCAACCGGCTTCGTGTTGAAGCACATGGGCGGAGCGGGCGGGAACCTCGCCAAATCGTACGTCCATCAGCGCAGCGGCGATCCCTACACCCTTTACGTCGAGTCGAACCGGATCTACGTGAACAAGCTGGTCGGAACCACCCACCTCGACCACCACGATCTCACGCCGATCGCGCGGCTGATCACCGAGTATCTGGTCTGGGTGGTGCGGGCCGACTCGCCATTCAAGTCCGCGAAGGAGGTCCTCGACAAGCTCAAGGCGAGCCCCGGCTCCGTCGTGTTCGGGGTGGGCACGCTGCCCAGCAACGACCAGATGAACATCCTGCGCCCGGCGCTCGCCTACGGCATCGATCCGAAGCAGGTCAAGATCGTGATCTTCAAGAGCGGCGGCGACCTGATGATTCAACTCCTCGGCGGCCACGTGCCGGTGATTTCCACCGGGCTCTCCGAGGCCATCGAACAGGTGAAGGCGGGGCGCGCGCGGGTGCTGACGGTTTCCGCCCCCAAGCCGCTCGAGGAGCTTGCCGGTGTGCCGACTTGGCGCTCGCTGGGCATCAACGTCGAGATCCTGCACTGGCGCGGGCTCTTCGCGCCGCCGAAAACGCCGGCGAGCGCCGTCAAGTACTGGGACCAGACGCTCGCGAAGATGGTCAAGACCGAGTCGTGGAAGAAGGCGCTCGACCGGCACGGCTGGTATGACGCCTATGCGGGCTCGACCCAGTTTCGCAAGGACCTCGACGCGGAGGCCAAGGTCTACGCCCAGATTCTCGACCAGCTGGGAATGTTGAAGCCGGCGGTGAAGTAGCGGCGAAGCGGGGCACGCGTGCGTTGGGTTCCTGCGTTTATCGTCGCGTTGCTCGGCAGTCTTGTCCTTGTGGGCGGCGCGTCGGGCGCCGACGCCTACCCGCGGCGCGCGGTCCGGCTCATCGTGCCCTACCCGCCCGGGGGCGCGGGCGACATCGTCGGCAGGATGCTCTCGGCGCGGCTGACGGAGGCGCTGGGCCAGCAAGTCGTCGTCGACAATCGCGGCGGCGGCGGGCAGGTGATCGCGACCGAGCTCACGGCGAAAGCGCCGCCCGACGGCCACACGCTGTTTCTCGCGAGCGCGACGCACGGCATCAACCCCGGATTGCGCAGGGGCAAGCTGCCCTACGACACGCTCAAGGACTTTGCGCCGATCACCCTGGTTGCCGAGTCGCCGCTGGTGTTCATCGCGCACCCCTCCCTCGGGGTCGGAAACATCCAGGAGCTCATCGCAGCCGCGAAGTCGAGGCCCGGTCGCATCAACTACGCTTCTTCCGGCCCGGGAACGGGCGGCCACCTGTCGTTCGAGATGCTGAAGCACTACGCCGGGATCGACGTGGCGCACATTCCCTACAAGGGCGCGGGCCCGGCGCTGGTCGACCTGATCGCCGGCCAGGTGCAGACGATGTGCACGAGCCCGCTGCCCGCGATGCCCCACGTGAAGGCGGGGCGGCTGAAAGCACTTGGGATGACGAGCCGGGCGCGCTCGCGCGCCGCGCCGGAGATTCCGACCGTCGCCGAGCAGGGGGTGCCGGGTTACGAATCGACCCTCTGGTACGCGCTGCTCGCTCCCGCCGCGACGCCCCAAGCGGTCGTCAAGCGGGTGCATGCGGAAACAGTGAAAATACTCAAGTCCCCGGATATTGCCGGGCAGCTGCTCGCGCAGGGCGCCGAGCCGATCGGCAATAGCCCCCAGGAGCTCCAGAAATTCATCGCGGTCGAGATCGAGCGCTGGACGAAAGTCATCGAGCAGGCGAACATCCGCGCTGACTAGCGCAACGACTGCTGACCCTGGGCGAATAACGAGGAACGAGATGGTACTGCTGTATGACCCCACCGCGGCGCGACGAGACGAACCGGGCGCGGCGAATCCGACACTCGCGACGCTTTCCGGAAAGGTGGTCGGCTTCATCGACAACGCCAAGCCGAACTTCAATCACCTGGTGGACGACCTCGCCGAGCTGCTGGTCGCGAACCATGGCGTGAAGCGTATCGTGAAACGCAGGAAGACGTCGGCGTCGATCCCGGCGCCGGAAGAGATCGTGAGGGAGCTGGCGCAGGAGTGCGACCTGGTGATCACCGGGTCGGGCGACTGAGGGTCGTGCGCGTCGTGGAGTGTCCACGACAGTGTAGAGATCGCGAAACGCAATCGCGCTGCGGTCGCCGTCTGCTCCGCCGCTTTCACGACGCTCGGCCGGGCGCAGGCGCAGGCGCTCGGCAACCCGGCGCTGCCGATCGCCGTGATCCCGCATCCCTTTGGGCTGCGCAGCCGGGACGAGGTGCGCGCGATGGCGAAACAGTGCGTGACCGATATCGTGGCGCTCACCACGCGGACCGGTCGCGATGAGTGAGCCGTCCGTGAGCCGGGGCGGCAGCGACCGCGCCGCCCTGTTCGAGGCGCCCGACGACGTCGAGGCGATCAACCGGCTCTACCATGAGCGCCGGTGGAGCGACGGCCTGCCGGTCGTGCCGCCCACGGTCGAGCGCGTGCAGCGGATGCTTGCCGGCACGCGCCGGCCGCCGGGAGAGCTCGTGTCGAGCATCGCGCCGGGCTTCGGCGCAGCGACCGTCGAGCGCATCGCCATCAATGCCGTCCTGGCTGGATGCACTCCCGGGCACTTGCCGGCCGTCATTGCCGCCGTGGAAGCCGTGGCCGCGCCCGAGTTCAATTTGCAAGGCATACAGGCGACCACCAATCCGGTCGCCGTATGGGTCATCGTGAACGGCCCGGCGGGGCGCGAGCTCGGCGTCAACGGAAGCTTCAATTGCCTCGGTCAGGGAACGCCGGCCAACGCCGCCATCGGCCGCGCGCTGCGCCTGGTATTGCAAAACATTGGCGGGGCGCTGCCCGGTGAGATGGACCGGGCGACCCACGGGCAGCCGGGAAAGTACACCTTCTGCTGCGCCGAGAACGAGGACGCGAACCCATGGGAGCCGCTCCACGTCGAGCGCGGCTTCAGGCGCGACGCGAGCACGGTGACGGTGGTGGGCGCCGAGGGCACGATGAACATGAACACCCACACCAAGGATGCGGGCGAGCTGCTGCGCGTCTTCGCCGAAACGATGCAGCATCCGCCGAGCAACGAGTACTGCTACGGCAGCGAGCCCTGGCTGATCCTCTCGCCCGAGCACGCCGAGATCCTGAGGTCAGGGGGACTGACGAAGTCGGAGGTCAAGGGCCGCCTGTGGGAGCTCACGAAGATGCCGGCAGGGCGGATGACCGAAAAGGACCTGCTGCGGGTCAAGGCGGCCCGTGGCAAGGAGCTGGGAGATATCCGGCCGGACACGGTGCTCACGATCGCACACCGCCCCGAGGACATGAGATTTATCGTCGCCGGCGGGCCCGGCACGCACTCGGTCTACGTGCCCTGTTTCGGCAACACCCGCGCCGTCACGCGCGAAATGTGATGGCGGAAGAGAGTGGGAGTCGAACCCACAAAGGACCGCAAGCGGCCCCTACCGGGTTTGAAGTCCGGCCGCCCCACCGGGGACGATTCCCTTCCGTAGCTTCATTCGCTAGTCCAGCCGGTCGCGCACCGCCTCCGCAACGCGCTGCGCCTCGGCGACCGCATCGCGCAGCAGCCCGCTGTAGCCTGCGCGCACCGCGCCGATCGCCCACGCGCCCGGCACCGCGGTCTCGCACGCGCCGTTGGTGACGAGGCGTCCGTTCCCGTCGCGGCCGGTGCCCGCTGGCGCGCATGCGACATTGGGCTCGAGTCCGACGTAGGCGAAGACACCGGCGGCCGCGATCTCCTCGCTCTTTCCGTCGCGCTTCAAGCGCACCCGTTCGACCATTTTACCGCCCAGGATCGCCTCGACCGTCGTGTCCCAGAGGACGGCTATCCGGCTTTCGGCGCCGATCCGATCGACGAAATGCTGCCGCGCGCGGAAGCGGGTGCCGCGGTGAACGATGTGGACCTTGCGGCAGAACTTCGCCAGTACCAGGGCTTCCTGCAGCGCAGAATCGCCGCCGCCGACCACGATCACCTCTTCGTCCTGGAACATGGGGGCATCGCAGTCGGCGCAACGCGAGACGCCGCGCCCTTCGTACTCGTCCTCGCCGGGCACGCCGAGCTTCTTCAGGCGCGCGCCCGACGCGATCGCGACCTGGCGCGCGCGATAGGCGCCGCCTGCCGCGACCTCGAATGCGCCGGCGGCGGGAACTATGGCGGTGACTTCCTCCTGCATGCTCGCGACACCCGCATCCGAGTTGGCCTGCATCAGCTCGGATGCAAGGAGCGTTCCCGACTCCGCCCCGGGATAGCTGTCGAGCTCGTTCACGTTGATCACCAGGCCGCCGAAGAGGTTCGACTCGAAGGTCGCGACGCTCAGGCCCGCGCGCCGCGCGTGCCCGGCGCAGGCGAGACCACTGACGCCCTCGCCGATCACGATGAGATCGTAGCTCGTTTGTGCCATACAGGATTCAGGATTCGGGATTGAGAAATTTCCAGTCGCGCACTATCGCTTTTTGGCGTCCTGGCGGTTCGATGCGGCCGTCGCGGGTGGGCGCGCCGGCTCGGCCGCGCCCAGGATCGGGACGAAGTCCTTGCGCATCTTACGCGCGTCGCCCACGCGCTGCGTGACGCCGAGGGTGTCCAGGAACTCCAGGATTTCGATGGCCAGGCTCCTGCCGATGCCGGTCGCATCGCGATACTGCGCGGCGGTGAACCCGTTCGGATTCGAGCGGGCGAGCGCATGCGCGGTCGCGGCGAGCGTCGCGAGTGTCGCGCGCGGATAGAAGCGGTCCGGCGGCACCCTCATCACCTCGCCCCCCCGGCTCTTCCGGTGCAGGAAATCCTTCAATGCCGCTTCCTTCACTTTCAGCGCGGCGGCGAGCTCCGCTACGGGGGGCGGCGCGAATCCTCCCCGCTGGAGCGCGGGGAGCACGAGCTGCCACAGGCGCTGGTCTTCGGGATTGGAGGTCGCGTCGTGCCCGGGCTGGCGCACGAGGTTGCCCGCGATCTCGATCTTGCGCTCGTCGGCGAGCTCGCGCAGGAGCGTCTGGAACGCCTCCGCGGGAAGCTGCGGCGCGAGCTGCTTGCGCAGCACCGCCGGATCCAGGCCCACCGCCTGCGGCTGGGCGCGATGGAAATCACGCATCGCACCGGGCACCGCTTCGCGCAGCTGGTCGCGTCGTGCCCGGGTGACGCCGGTGCGGGCCTCCTTCCCGAGAATCGCGACGCCCGTCGCGGCGTAGAGCGCGGTCAGGCGCTCCGGCTTCTGGTTGAAGGTTTGCTCGAACCGCGCGAGGTCCACGCCCCGGCTCTCGTCCTTGAGCAGCTCGGCGAGCGCAGCGTCGGGCGAGCCGCGCTCAAGCGCCGCAAGCTCGGCGCGCCGCGCGGAAGTGGCACGGCGCGCCGCGCGGGCGTGCGGATCGATGACCACGCCGCCGCCCAGCGTACGGCGCGCGGACTGGTCGCGCAGGATGAAGCGGTCGCCGTTCAGCGTCCCAACCGGCTTGGCAAGCACGAGCTGGGCGATGGCGGAGCCGCCGGGTGCGATCGCGGCCTCGCCCGGGAGCGAGATGCGGGCGGTGACGTCGGCCGTGGCGAGGTGGAGGTGGAGCGGCGTCCAGTGCTTGAGCGGCTGCGGCTCGGATGCCAGGAGCGCTACGCGCGCATCCATCCGCTGCGTCGGCGCGTGGATCGCCTCCGCCAGCACCCAGTCGCCGCGCGCGACGGTTTCGAGATCGGCGCCGGTGAGATTGAGCGCGCAGCGCTGGCCGGCCTGCGCGCGCTCCGCGGGCATGCCTCGCATCTGGATGCCCCGCACGCGCACGGGCGCGCCCCGCGGCGAGACGAGCAGGCGGTCGCCGACCGCGACGGCGCCGTTGAAGACGGTGCCTGTCACCACCGTCCCGCTTCCGGCGATGGTGAAGGCGCGGTCGATCGCGAGGCGGAAGTGCTGCCCTTCGGTCATGCGCGCGGCAAATGCGCCGGCGGCTGCGGTCAACAGCCGCTTCAGTTCCTCGATGCCGGCGCCGGAGACAGCCGAGACGGGAAGGACGGGAATCCCGGCGAGTCGGGTCGGCGCAAGCAGCGCCGCGACCTCGGCCCGGACCTTTTCGACCTGCTCGGGGGCCACGCGGTCGATCTTGGTGACGACGGCGATGCCGCGGCGGATGTCGAGGAGATCGAGTATGTGGAGGTGCTCCACGGTCTGGGGCATGACGCCGTCGTCGGCCGCGACCACGAGCAGCGCGAAATCGATGCCGCATACGCCGGCGAGCATGTTGCGGATGAACCGCTCGTGCCCCGGCACGTCCACGAAGCCGATGACGGTCCCGCCGGGAAGCGGCCAGTAGGCGAAGCCGAGGTCGATCGAGATGCCGCGCGCCTTCTCCTCCGGCAGGCGGTCGGTGTCCACGCCGGTCAGCGTTTTCACCAGCAGCGTCTTGCCGTGGTCGATGTGTCCCGCGGTGGCGACGATCATTTCAGCTCGAGATGCTTCAGCTGCTCCACGAACTCGTCCTCGTGCTCGAGGCAGCGGAGATCCATGATGAATGTCCCGTCCTTCACGCGCCCGATGACCGGAACCGGCAGCGCGCGGAACGCCGCCGCGATCCCCCCGGCAGCCGCGCTGCGCCGCTTGCCCGATGCCCAGACGGCGATGCCCCAGCTCGTGACAAGGTCTACCGGCAGCGAGCCGCTGCCGATCTGGCTTTTCACGGAGATCGTTTCGGCGCTGGCCTTGCCCCGCAGGGCCGACTCGAACGCCGGCAGCAGCCGCCGCGCCTGCGCCTCGATCTCGGCGGCCGGCCGGGTGAGGTGCCTCAACGTGGGCAGCGCCGTCTTCAGGCGCGCGGGATCGGCGTAGAGCCGCAGCACCGCCTCCAGCGCCGCGAGCGTCATCTTGTCCACGCGCAGCGCGCGCTTCATCGGGTTCTTCCGGATGCGCTCGACAAGGTCCGGGCGCCCGACGATCAGCCCCGCCTGCGGGCCGCCGAGCAGCTTGTCGCCGCTGAAGGTGACGACGTCGGCGCCCGCGGCGAGCGCCTCGCGCGGCGTGGGCTCGTGCGGCAGGCCGTAGTCCTCGAGATTCACCAGCATGCCGCTGCCGAGATCGGTGATGAGCGGCAATCGGTGCCGGTGCGCGAGCGCGGCGAGCTTGTCTTCGGGAACCGCCGCCGTGAATCCCTGGACCGCGTAATTGCTGGTGTGCACTTTCATCAGCGCGGCCGTGCGCGGGGAGATCGCGCCGGAATAGTCCCTGAGATGAGTGCGGTTGGTCGTGCCGACTTCGACGAGCTTCACGCCTGCGCGCGACATGATGTCGGGGATGCGGAAAGCACCACCGATCTCGATCAGCTCGCCGCGCGATACCGGCACCTCTTTCTTCAGCGCGAGGGTGTTCAGCGCGAGGTAGACCGCCGCGGCATTGTTGTTGACGACCAGCGCCGCCTTCGCGCCGGTCAGACGCGTGAGCCAGCGCTCGACATGGCGGTCGCGCTCGCCGCGATCGCCCTCGTCCAGCTCGAACTCGAGATTGACCGGGCGCGTCATCGCACGCGCGACGGCCTGCGCGGCCTCCTGTGGCATGAGCGCGCGCCCGAGATTGGTGTGGAGCACCGTACCCGTGAGATTGAAGACGGGCCTGAGCGAGGACCGCGTCTCGCGCGCGAGGCGCGCGGCGCAGGCCTGAACGAAATGCGCTTCGTCGAAGCCGGCGTGAGGATCGGGGGTGCGGCGGCCGAGGGCGGCGCGCAGGGCGGCGAGCTCGGCGCGCGCCGCCTCCGTCACCAGGGGCCGGCCGTAGCGTTCGGCGAGATCCGCGACCGCTCCGAGCTGGAGCAGCCGGTCGAGTGAGGGGATCGCGCGACGCGCGGCAGCCGCCGGATTCAGCATGGCGGGCACCGACCGGACCGGAAACGCAGGTTCAACGCTGCGAACATGCTGCGCGAGACGTCACCGCGAGAGCGCGCGAAGAAGGGGGCTGGAAGTTTAGCCCAAGTGCGGCGGTTGTGCTATCGTCGCGCCATAAGTTGTTTGAGGGAGGAGGGGCGATGAGAATGGCAATTCACGCTGCCGTTGCCCTAACGGCGGCGATCTGGGCCTGCGGCGCTCCGGCTCAGAATTCCGAGTTGTTAGCAGCCGCGTCGACCAGCTCAGGACCTGCGTATCCGACGCGGCCGGTCCGCTTCATCTGTCCCTACGTTGCGGGCGGAGCGGGAGATATCTTCACCCGCACCATCGCCCAGAAGCTCACGGAAGCGCTGGGCCAGTCCGTTGTCGTGGACAACCGCCCGGGCGCGAACGGGGGCATCGGCACGGAGATTGTCGCGCGGGCCACGCCCGACGGTTACACGCTGTTGATGGGGAACAGCGGTCCGCTGACGGTCAACCCGGTGCTGTACAAGAAGCTGCCGTACGATCCGGTCAAGGATTTTGCGCCGATCACGCAGGGCACTTCCTACATGTACGTGCTGGTGGTGCCGGCGGCGATGCCCGTCACCGGTCTCGCTGATTTCGTCGCGCTGCTGAAGGCGAAGCCGGGCCAGATGACCTACGGCTCGACCGGCATCGGGGGCGGCAATCACCTGGCGGGCGAGCTGTTCAACCTGATGACGGGCACCCAGTCGATCCACGTCCCCTACACGGGAAGCGCCGCCGCGCTCGCCGCGCTGCTCGGCGGGCAGTTGAATTACATGTTCGACACCGTGATCACGGCCGTGCCGCACCTGCGCGCCGGGCGGCTGCGCGGGATCGGGGTGACGGCGTTGCGGCGCGCCTCCTCGCTCCCGGAGGTGCCAACGCTCGACGAGCTCGGACTGAAGGGTTTCGAGCTCACCCAGTGGCAGGCGGTGGTGGCACCCGCCGGCACGCCAAAGACGGTCGTGAACCTGCTTTACCGCGAGGTGGCCAGGGCTCTCAAGATGCCGGACGTCGTCGAGCGCCTGGCGACGCAGGGCGGCAACGAACTGGTGGGCAACACGCCCGAGCGAATTCGCGCAGGTCATCAAGAACGACCTCGCGAAGTACGCGAAGCTCGTCAAGTCAGCGAGAATTCAAGTGCAGTAGCGCGTCGGATTAGCGTTTAATGCCCGGGCGCGCGGGCCCGAGCGATTCTGGAGGAATGGCTATGAATGCCGGGCTGCATAGGACGTCGTTTCGGACCCTGGTCGCCGCGCTGACGGCGGGATTGCTTCTGGGCATCCAGCACGCGTGTCCGCTCGCCCAGACTTATCCGGCGAGACCCGTGCGTGTGGTCGTCGCCAACGCGGCCGGCTCTCTCAACGATACGGTCGCGAGGCTCGTGTTTGCCAGGGTCGGCGAGGCGCTGGGCCAACAGTTCATCGTCGACAACCGCCCGGGCGCCGGCGGCGCGATCGGGGCCGAGCTCGTGGCCAAGTCGCCCCCCGACGGCTACACGCTGATTAACGCCGTCAACACGATCATGGTGGTCAATCCCTTCCTGTACGCGAAGCTCGGCTACGAGCCGCTGCGCGACTTCGAACCGGTCACGATGCTCGTGAAGATCAGCGAAGTGCTGGTCGTGCATCCATCGCTGCGCGTCAAGACGGTCGGCGAATTCGTCGCCCTTGCCAAGGCGCGCCCGAAGGAGATCACCTACGCGAGCGGTGGAAACGGCCACCCTACGCATCTCATGATGGAGCTCTTGCAGCGCAAGGCCGGGATCGCGCTGGTTCACGTGCCGTTCAAGGGCACGAGCCCCGGGGTGCAGGCCCTGATCAGCGGGGAGGTTGCCGCTTTCAACATCGGCATCGGACTGGTGCGCTCGTATATCGCGAGCGGCAGGCTGCATGCCCTGGCGAAGACGGGGTTCCCCTCGAAGGACGCGCTGCCGGGCGTGCCGCCCCTGACGCAGTTCTACCCGGATGCCGAATACATTCCGTGGCAGGGGGTGTTCGGCCCGAAAGGAATGCCTCCGGATGTCGTCGCGAGGCTCAATGCCGAGATCGCCAAGGCCCTGGCGGCGCCCGACCTGAGGTCGAAAATGGCGGAAATTGACCTGACTCCCGCCGGCGGATCGCCCGGCGAGCTGGACAAGGTAACCCGCGCTGACATGAATCTCAATCGCGAGCTGGTGAAGAGCCTTGGGCTGAAGCTCGATTGAGCCGCCAACCGGCTTTTCACTCAAATAGTCGTTCGGGCAGCGGAAGACCTGCAAGATCCTGGGGCGTCAGGCGCCCGTCGGGCTCGATGCCGAAGCGCTCGAGGACGTGGATCAACTGGCGCGCATGCTGCGCGGAGTGCCACGTCGAGCGCTCGAAGACGACATGCATGGGCTGCACGCCGTAGTAGGTCTTGACCTTGTACCCCAGCGATTTGTCCTTCTCGGCGTTCCACCACTGCTCGAGGCGCCGGATGACTTCCTCCCCGTAGCCCGCGATGTCGGCCCCGGTCAGGAAGGTGCCGTCCTTGGGCGGAACGTTCGCGTGCGTGACCGAGTACTCGACGCCGTCGATCGCGCTTTCCAGGAACGCCTCGCCGATGCGGAACAGGTGATGGCTCAGGATGCGGATGGAGCGGTCGCGGTTTTCGATGACCCGTTCGTTGATGCGCGGGGTCGGCAGTTGACGGATAAAGCGCTGCGCCGCGCGCAGCACGTTGACCCACTTCTTAATGAGCTGTTGCGGCGGCAGCGGCTTGTGGCCGGTGCCCTGCAGCCCCACGAACTCCGCGACGTCTTCCAGGTTCTGGCCGAAGACGTAGCTCTCGCCCTTCGCGACTACTGGAACGTTGCGAATGCCCAGCGCAAGCAACTTTTCGCGTCCGCCGGGGTCGTTCAGCACGTCGATCACGACGTGGTCGATCTTCCTCCGCGAAAGAAACTCTTTCGCCCGCAGGCAGCTGCTTCACCCAGGCTTGGTGAAGAGGATGAATTTGTCGGTCGCGCCCATGCCGGCACCTTGGATGGAGATTGAGATGGGGAGGCTAACCCTGAGGATCGGCGGGCGTCAACCCACGTCGACTGCCCCCGGCGGACACTCTTCCGCCGTAGCCGCATAGTCGCGCATGCGCTCCCCGGACTCGATGATGCCTCCGCCCAGGCACACCTGGCTCTCGTAGAGCACCACGGACTGCCCGGGCGTGACCGCCCACTGCGGCTCCGCAAACTCGATGACGCAGCGCTCCGCTCCGGTGGCAACGAGGGCGCAAGCCGCGTCGTTCTGGCGGTAGCGCGTCTTTGCGCTATACACCCAGTTGCAGCGGGGAGGCGTGCCGCTCACCCAGTTGAGATCCAGCGCGGTCAGCCGGTCGGCGAGCAGCGCGGGATGATCGTGGCCCTGTACCGCGATGAGGCGGTTCCGGCGCAGGTCCTTGGCGGCGACGTACCACGGGTCGCCGGCGCCCTCGCGATCGCCGCCGATGCCGAGCCCCTGGCGCTGGCCGATGGTGTAGAACATCAGCCCGCGGTGGTGCCCGACGAGCCGGCCTTCCGGCGTGCGGATCTCGCCCGGGTTGTCCGGCAGGTAGCGCTTCAGGAACTCGCGGAAGGGGCGTTCGCCGATGAAGCAGATTCCGGTGGAATCCTTCTTGTCGTGTACGGCGAGGCCCGCGCGGCGCGCGATTTCGCGCACGTCGCGCTTGTAAAGCTTGCCGAGCG
Organism: uncultured beta proteobacterium; assembly: GCA_963699525.1. Taxonomy (GTDB): domain Bacteria; phylum Pseudomonadota; class Gammaproteobacteria; order Burkholderiales; family SG8-41; genus SG8-41. The sequence goes on from CAVOUI010000009.1 coordinate 58,126, forward strand.
GGAACAGCGTCCGGGCGAGCTGGGCCTGGTCGAGGCGGTAGAGGAAATAGCTCTGGTCCTTGGTGCCGTCCTCCGCCTTGAGCAGCTGGCGGAGCCCGTCGACTTCCCGCACCTGCGCGTAGTGGCCGGTCGCGATCCAGTCGGCGCCGAGTCCGACGGCGTGGTCGAGAAACGCCCGGAACTTGATCTCGGCGTTGCACAGCACATCGGGGTTGGGAGTGCGGCCGGCCTGGTACTCGCGCAGGAAGTTGCTGAAGACCCTCTCCTTGTACTCGGCCGAGAAATTGACGACGTCGATCTCGATGCCGATTCTCTCGGCCACGGCCACGGCGTCCACCAGGTCCTCGCGCGAGGCGCAATACTCGCCGGTGTCGTCGTCCTCCCAGTTCTTCATGAACAGGCCGGATACTTCGTAGCCCTGCTGCTTGAGCAGCAGCGCGGCGACGGAAGAGTCCACTCCGCCCGACATGCCGACGATGACGCGCTTCCCGGCCATGGCTTAGGACGGATGGTGGTGGATAACGTCGAGCGGAAAGCCGCGCCCGGCGAGGTAATCGTCGATGCAGCGCATCACCAGGGGCGAGCGGTGGCGGGGCGCCTCGCGCCGGATTTCTTCCGGGGTGAGCCATACCGCACGGATGATCCCGGCGTCGAGCGGGCGGCCGGGCTCGGGCCCGCCGAGCCTGCCCGTGAATGCGAAGCGGATGTAGGTCACGTCGTCGGCACCCGAATGATATTGATAGACTCCCAGCAACCCCGTCGGTTCGAAGGAGCAGGCCGTTTCCTCCAGCGTCTCGCGGGTGACCGCGTGAACCAGGGACTCGCCGGGATCGAGATGCCCGGCCGGCTGATTGAACTGCTGGCCGCGAGTGGTGTGCTCCTCGACCAGCAGGAAGCGGCCGTCGCGCTCGACGATCGCGGCCACGGTCACGCTGGGTTTCCAGATCATGCGCCTACGCCAGGAGGGCCCATTGTATCGCCCGGAAATAAAAAAGGCAGGGTCGGAACCCTGCCTTTTCGTGGAGAAAAGTTGTGTTATTTCTTCATCTCTTCGGGCTTCTTCGTGGTATCGGCCTTGGCCTTCTTCTCGGTCGATTTGGCCGGGGCTTTCTTCTCGGTCGACTTGGCGGGGGCCTTCTTTTGGGTCGACTTCGCCGGGGCTTTCTTAGCGGTATCGGCCTTGGCCTTTTGCTGGTCCTTCTTCTGGACCGTGCCTTGCTCCGGTGTCCCCTTGTCGACTTGTGCCTTCTTCTGGTCCTTCTTCTGATCCTGCGCGATCACGGATGAGGTTACAGCGACCGCGAACATACCGGCTACGATTGCAGCGATCAGTCTTCTTCATGTTTTCCCTCCCAGCGGTTTGTTGTGGTTCCCGGCAGCGCGGCAGCCGGACACCCATTGGCGCGGGGCTAGCCTAGCCCAAAACCCTGCTCTATGGCAACGTCATAGGGAGGCCGCGGGCCGCAGTTTCCCAAGAAAAAAGGCAGGGCGCGAACCCTGCCTTTTCGCAGTACGAAGCGGATTTACTTCTTCGGTTCGGTCTTCGGTGCCGGGCACTTCACGTCTTTGCCGTTGACCTTGACCATATCGCCGGGCTTCTTGCCCTGGCAGGCCTTGGCGACGGCCTCCGCCTGGGCCTTCTTCTGGTCCGCGGTCTGCGCGATAGCGGCCGGTGAAACGATCGCCACTGCGAAGGCGGCGGCCATAACTGCACCAATCAGCTTGCTCATGAGTAGTCCTTTAGGTTGTTGAACGTTGGTTGTTTGCAGCAAACGACCGAATTCTCGGTCAACGCCCATAACGGCCGAACGCCAGACCCGGTTGACACATTTGTCACAAAAAACCGGAGCCTGTCCGTGGCCTTATAAAAAATATAATTTAATCAGATAGTTACATGTCAGGCTGCCCGACAGAATCCTTTGGGAGTGCAGCCCCTGTGCCCGTCGTTGCACGCCACCTACGCCGCCACCGGTTCGCGTGGCGCGCGGGTCAGCCACTGGTAGCCGGGCAGGGTCAGGAATTCAACGTATTCATCGGCGGTGGTGAGCCGATCGAAGAGCTTCGCCGCGTCCTCATAGCGGCCGGCCGCCCACGCGTCCGTGCCGAGCAGCTCCCTGATCTTGGCAAGCTCTTCGGGCAGCAGCTTGCTGAACAGCTCCTTGGTCACCTTTCGGCCGTCCTCGAGGACGCCTTTCGGGCTCCTGATCCATTGCCAGATTTGCGATCGCGAGATCTCGGCGGTCGCTGCGTCCTCCATCAGGTTGTAGACGGGCACGCAGCCGTTGCCGGCAAGCCAGGCGCCGATGTACTGGATGCCGACGCTGATATTGTTGCGCAGCCCCGCCTCGGTGATGGGCTTCTCGGGCTGGAAATCGAGAAGAGCCTTCGCAGTGATTGCCACGTCGTTGCGCTGCTTGTGCAGCTGGTTCGGACCCGGCATGTACTGGTCGAACACCGCCTTCGCCACCGGCACCAGTCCCGGATGCGCCACCCAGGTGCCGTCGCAGCCGTCGGTCGCTTCGCGCACCTTGTCGGCGCGCACCTTTTCGATCGCGGCTTCGTTTGCCGCCGGATCATTCTTGATCGGGATCTGCGCGGCCATGCCGCCCATGGCGTAGGCATTGCGGCGGTGGCACGTCTTGATGAGCAGCAGGGCATAGGCCCGCAGGAACGGCGAGGTCATCGTCACCCGCGCGCGATCGGCCAGGCAGAACTCCCGGTGCGAGCGGAATTTCTTGATGCAGCTGAAGATGTAGTCCCAGCGCCCGATGTTGAGCCCGGCGTTGTGCTCGCGCAGCTCGTAGAGGATCTCGTCCATCTCGAACGCGGCGAGCACCGTCTCGATCAGCACGGTTGCCTTGATCGTGCCCTGGGGGATGCCCAGCTCGCGCTGCGCGGTGACGAAGACATCGTTCCAGAGCCGCGCTTCGAGGTGGCTCTCCAGCTTGGGCAGGTAGAAATAGGGCCCGGTGTCGCGGGCGAGCAGCGCCTTCGCGTTGTGGAAAAAGTAGAGCGCGAAATCGAAGATCGACGCGGACACCGGCTCATTGTCGATCCGCAGGTGATGCTCCAGCAGGTGCCAGCCGCGCGGCCGCACCATGAGGGTCGCGGTCTTCGCGTTTAGTTCATAGCGCTTGCCCTCGGGACTGGTGAATTCGATGCTGCGGCGGACCGCGTCGCGCAGGTTGATCTGGCCCTCGATCATGTTCTCCCACGTCGGCGCGTTTGAGTCCTCGAAGTCGGCCATGAAGACGTTCGCACCGCAGTTGAGCGCGTTAATCACCATCTTGCGCTCGGTGGGCCCGGTGATCTCGACGCGGCGGTCCTGCAGGTCCCGGGGCGCCGCCGCCACGCTCCATTCAGAGTCGCGGATCGATTTGGTATCCGGGAGGAAATCCGGCAGCTTGCCCGCGTCGAACTCGGCCTGGCGCCGTGCGCGCGCCGCCATCAACTCGCGGCGGCGGCCTTCAAACTTGCGCGCGAGCTTCGCGACAAACGCCAGTGCCGCCGGGGTGAGAATCTCGGCGTAGTGCCGCGGCGCTTTGCCGAGCAGTTGCAGACCGTGCGGAAGCGGTAGGTTCTGGTCCATGGTATGTCCTTGATAAGGTTAGGACTGTGGGTCGCTTCCCATATCACGAGAAACGATCCCACAGTCCATGTTGCAGTGCATTATACGCCATGCGCGCCGACCGAGCACTGCACGCCGTCACGCGACGTGTAATGCCGGCTGATCATGCCCGTGAAACTGCGCTTGCTCGGTCGAGCCCGTGAGCGCCGTCACCGACGAGTGACCGCCCTGGATGACCTGGGTCACGGTGTCGAAGTAGCCCGCGCCCACCTCGCGCTGGTGCCGGGTCGCCGTGTAGCCCTGCTTCTCCGCCGCGAATTCGGCTTCCTGCAGCCGGACGAAGGCGGTCATGCCCTCGCGCGCGTAGCCGCTCGCGAGCTCGAACATGCCGTAGTTGAGCAGGTGGAAGCCGGCGAGCGTGATGAACTGAAACCTGTAGCCCATGGCGCCGAGCTCGCGCTGGAACCTGGCGATGGAGGCATCGTCGAGATTGCGCCTCCAGTTGAACGACGGCGAGCAGTTGTAGGCGAGCATGGTGTCGGGATGAGCCTTGCGGATCGCCTCGGCGAACCGGCGGGCGTAGGCGAGGTCGGGAGTGCCGGTTTCGCACCAGACGAGATCGGCGTAGGGCGCGTAGGCGAGCCCCCGCGACACCGCCTGCTCGAGGCCGTTGCGCACCCGGAAGAAACCGTCCGCGGTACGTTCGCCGGTGAGGAAGGGCTTGTCGTTCTCGTCTGCGTCGGAGGTAACGAGGCTCGCTGCTTCGGCGTCGGTGCGCGCCATGAGAACGGTCGGCACGCCCAGGACGTCGGCCGCCAGGCGAGCGGCATTGAGCTTCTGGACCGCTTCCTGGGTGGGCACCAGCACTTTGCCTCCCATGTGCCCGCACTTCTTGACTGCGGCGAGCTGGTCCTCGAAATGCACGCCGGCCGCGCCGGCCTCGATCATCGCTTTCATCAGCTCGAAGGTGTTGAGGACACCGCCAAAGCCCGATTCGCCGTCAGCCACGATCGGCGCGAACCAGTCGATATCGCCGTCGCCCTCGGCGTGATGGATCTGATCGGCGCGCTGGAAGGCGTTGTTGATGCGGCGCACGACGGTGGGCACCGAGCTCACCGCGTAGAGGGACTGGTCGGGATACATCTGCAGCGAGTCGTTGGCATCCGCGGCAACCTGCCAGCCCGACAGGTAGATCGCCTGCAGTCCCGCCCGTACCTGCTGCATCGCCTGGTTGCCGGTCAGCGCGCCGAGCGCATTCACGTAGGGCCGGGTCGTCAGCAGGCGCCACAGCTTCTCGGCGCCACGATGAGCGAGCGTGTGCTCGATGACAAACGATCCACGCAGCCGATAGACATCCTCGGCGGTGTAATCGCGCTTGACGTTGCGCCAGCGCGGGTTCTGCTCCCAGTCTTCCTGAATTGCTGCAATTGCAGCCAGATTCTTCATGCCAGACTCTCCTCTCGTTGCGTTAAACGGCTGGAGAGATGCCGCAGGGGCGGCAAGATCTCCGGATCGCGACGAAGTGCGCGCCAACCACGCATTGCAATGGGCTCGCCCAGCACCGCCCCGGCGCTTCCGCACCGGTTCCGCGTCGACTACTGCCCATTTCACGTGTGGCCAGAGATCGTCTGGCAGACCTGCTAGTTCGGCAGCTTGTGGCCGCTTCCCCTTATCCTCGACTTCGCGGGTGGCGTCATCGAGCTGTGGTCTGAAGCCGAGTATAACGACTCGGAATTGCGGCGCAACAATTTTGTTTTATTTCCGGACCGCGCAGAACTAGTTGTTTTCAACTGTACTATTCTAGTAATCCACTATCTGGACGAAAATCTGTTTGTTATTAGTGCGATGCGTCATACTCGCCACTTGGTGAATTTGTTGCATTGCCGCAACATCAGCCATTCAAAGAACTGCGAGTAGTCCGAGGATCCCGCTACAAAGACGGGAAATTCCCGGTGCTCCAGTTGTGCGCAGCAATTTCGCGCATCAGCGTTGCGCATCTCTGCGCATCCGCGTGCCGGAGGGTACTCGGTGCGCGTTTGATATAATTCGCGATTTTTAGATACCACTGCCGACGTTGACCGGCTCGCCGTCGCCAAGCGAGCCGCGCGATCGAAAGGGCATCAGCCAATATTGCTGCGGGGGCGGGACCGCGGAATCCGCCGGATGAGCAGTGGCCGACAGCGTCCTGCATTCCGATCGGTTCGGGAGCTTCCCGGCAACGCAGAAACATCCTCGTCACGGATCAACCCATCGAAACGGAGAAGTTACGCCATGACTGAACGACTCGACCTGTTGAAGATCGCCCGGGAGGAGCAGAGCGGCGACCTGTTCAAGCTGCTCGACAGCATCTACCCGCGATCCAAGATCCAGCCGCGCGGATTTTCCGATGCGGTCATCTGGCAAGGCGGGAATTTCTCGGGCAACGTGAAACCGGTGGCGCATGCCCTAACGGACATGTTCGCGCTGAACGGCACGTTGATGGCGCTTGACGTGCTGGGGCTGCCATTTCTCGGGGTGCCGATGATGGCGCAGTTCCGGCACGATTCGAAGCTCAAGTCGCTCGAGTGGTTCGGCAAGCTCGATTACATGTCGATCAAGTGGTCCACCGCCGGCGATTTCCTGGTGAACGAGAATGGCAGGAAGGTCGTCGTCATGGGCAAGTCGGCCAACGCGCCGCTGCGTACCGCGGCCGGCGTCTACTGCAATGTCCGGCCCTACGGCACGATCACCAATGTGCGCTTCATGCCGGGCCTGCCGTACTCGCAGGACGGCAAGAAGTTCCGGGTCGACCGCGATACCGGCAACATTCACTCCGAGATGAACACGCCGGGCGTGCGGATGGCCTATGCCGTTCGCCTGTTTCTGAGGATGGTGCACGAAACGGGACAGATCGGGCGCGTTGCGACGAAGCCCACGCAGGCCCAGGAGGACGCCGTCAACGCGGGGATCCTTCGCTGGTTGCTCCAGGGCACGAAGTTTGAGCTCAAGCGGCGCTATTCGGTGGACGCCTACGCCGAGCACAAGGTGAATGTCGACGCAATCGTTGCGCTGCTGCCGAAGGACTTCAAGGCCGGCATGGAGAAATGGGGCGGCGAGATCAACGAGCACATCTCGGATACCAATTTCGGCATCATGCTGCACGACATGTACCAGCAGCGCAAAGTCATCGTCTACTCGACCGACCTCGACGGCGACCGGCTGACCGACCTCATGGCCGACGCGCCCGACGTGCTGCGCGGGTGGGGGCAGAAGATACTGGGCCACGTCAAGGCCGGCGTCGACATGAACAAAGTCTGGAAGGACATGGGCTTCACCATGACCAACGGCAAGGACATGACCAGCGTCATGTACCGCGTGGAAGGCGAGCCGATTTTCGAGCAGACACTGGGTTCCGCCGACGCGATGCTGCTGCGCCTGCTCGCAGGGGATGAGACCGTCGGAGGCGAGAAACAGCCCTACGACCCGAGAATCCACTTCGTGCTGATCAACGAAGCCTACAAGGCTGCGAACCCGGGCAATGCCGAGCTCGCCCGCTGGCTCGATGCGCAGCTCGCGATCTTCGACAAGATCTATAGCGGCAAACGGCCGCGCTACCTCGAGGGCTACAACAAGCTCAAGGAGACGATCAAGCCCTGGGGCAAGTAGGCCGGGAGCGCCGCGGGGGCGGCGCCCCACAGAGACAAAGCCCACGCCACCTTGCGGTCGCGTGGGCTTTTTGTTGTAACCGAGTCGCCGGCCGGAGCCGGCGTGGCGCTCAGGATACGGCCTGAATATTGGAAGCCTGCTTGCCCTTGGGTCCCTGCGTCACCTCGAACGAAACTTTCTGGCCCTCCTTGAGGGTCTTGAAGCCGCTCATCTGGATCGCCGAGAAGTGCGCGAACAGGTCCTCGCTGCCGTCGTCCGGCGTGATGAACCCGTAACCCTTGGCATCATTGAACCACTTCACCGTACCGGTTGCCATACACCTACCTCTGCATGAAAAAAGCGGGTGGGGCGCCCGCACGCTGTTTGAGTTTCAAGATCGCGTACGGGCCGTGCCGGTACAGCGTACAAGCTTGAAGCCAAACACCCATAGGCTTTCTAGGGCATTTGCCCTGGGAAGTCAAGTATAGCGCCAAATCCGCAGCCAAAACGGCACTTGATAATTTCCGTATTATGGTGAAAATACCAATCAGAGCGCGGAATTAACGGCGATACCCGATATGGCGAATCGGCAGCGCGAAGACACCGTACTCGAGGCGAAAAAGGCAAAGGTCAAGGCGCCTCCGATGTTCAAGGTGATGCTGCTGAACGACGACTACACGCCGATGGATTTCGTGGTGTCCGTGCTGCAGAGGTTTTTCGCGCTGAGCCGCGAGAAGGCAACGCAGATCATGCTGAAGGTCCACCGTGAAGGCATCGGGGTTTGCGGCGTCTACCCGCGCGACGTCGCCGCGACCAAGGTGGAACAGGTAAAATCGTACTCCAAACAGCACCAGCATCCGTTACAGTGCGTAATGGAAGAGATGTGAAATGATCGCCCAGGAACTGGAAGTCAGCCTGCACATGGCCTTCATGGAGGCCCGGCAGAAGCGCCACGAGTTCATCACCGTGGAGCACCTGCTGCTCGCGCTCCTGGACAACCCCTCGGCCTCCGAGGTGTTGCGCGCCTGCGCGGCCGATATCGAGGACCTGAGGAAGCAGCTGGCGGAATTCGTCACCGAGCACACGCCGGTCCTGTCGGGCGAGGAGGCGGACACCCAGCCCACGCTCGGCTTCCAGCGCGTGATCCAGCGCGCGATCCTGCACGTGCAGTCCTCCGGCAAGAAGGAGGTGACCGGGGCCAACGTCCTGGTCGCGATCTTCGGCGAGAAGGACTCCCACGCGGTCTATTTCCTGCACCAGAAGGGTGTCACGCGGCTCGACGTCGTGAACTTCATCTCGCACGGAATCACCAAGGTGCCGCAGGCCGCCCAGTCGAAGGGCGATCACGAGACCGAGACCGAGCAGGAAGCCTCGCCGGGCGGCGCGCTCGAGAACTACACGCTGAACCTCAACTCGATGGCGCTCTCGGGCAAAATCGATCCGCTGATCGGCCGCGAGAAGGAGATCGAGCGCGTGATCCAGACGCTGTGCCGCCGGCGCAAGAACAATCCGCTGCTCGTGGGCGAGGCAGGCGTGGGCAAGACCGCGATCGCGGAAGGCCTCGCGCGCCGGATCGTCGAAAACGACGTGCCCGAAGTGCTCAAGCGCTGCCACGTTTATGCGCTCGACATGGGGGCGCTGCTCGCGGGCACCAAGTACCGCGGCGATTTCGAGCAGCGGCTGAAGGCGGTGCTGAAGCAGCTGGTGGACAACCCCAACGCGATCCTCTTCATCGACGAGATCCACACGCTGATCGGGGCGGGAGCCGCTTCCGGCGGGACGCTCGATGCCTCCAACCTGCTCAAGCCCGCGCTGCAGGCCGGACAGTTGAAATGCATCGGCGCGACGACCTACCAGGAATACCGCGGCGTGTTCGAGAAGGACCACGCGCTCTCACGGCGCTTCCAGAAGATCGACGTGGTTGAGCCCTCGGTCGCGGAGACCATCGCGATCCTGAAGGGGCTGAAGTCGCGCTTCGAAGCGCATCATGGCGTGAAGTACATGCCCTCGGCGCTCACCGCCGCGGCGGAGCTCTCGGCGCGCTACATCAATGACCGCCACCTGCCGGACAAGGCGATCGACGTGATCGACGAGGCCGGCGCGGCGCAGAAGATCCTGCCGAAGGCGAAGCAGAAGCGCATCATCGGCAAGCACGAAATCGAGGACATCATCGCGAAGATTTCGCGGGTGCCGGTACAGGCGGTTTCGGTGGACGACCGCAGCGCGCTGAAGAACCTTGACCGCGACCTCAAGGCCGTGGTGTTTGGCCAGGACCGGGCGATCGATGCGCTGTCCGCGGCGATCAGGATGGCGCGCAGCGGTCTCGGCAACCCGCAGAAGCCGATCGGCAATTTCCTGTTTTCGGGGCCGACCGGGGTGGGCAAGACCGAGGTCGCACGCCAGCTCGCCTACGTCATGGGGGTGGAGCTCGTGCGCTTCGACATGTCGGAGTACATGGAGCGGCACGCCGTGTCGCGCCTGATCGGCGCGCCTCCGGGATATATCGGCTTCGACCAGGGCGGGCTCCTCACCGAGGCGATTACCAAGCACCCGTATGCCGTGCTGCTGCTCGACGAGATCGAGAAGGCGCACCCGGACATCTTCAACATCCTGCTGCAAGTGATGGACCACGGGACGCTGACCGACAACAACGGGCGCAAGGCCGATTTCCGCCACGTGGTGATCGTCATGACCACCAATGCCGGTGCGCAGGAGCTGTCGAAATCCGGGATGGGCTTCACGCCGACCCAGCAGGCGGGCGACGAGATGGCCGAGATCCGGCGCATATTCACTCCGGAATTCAGGAACCGGCTGGACGCGATCATCTCGTTCAACGCGCTCGACCGGAACGTCATCCTGCGGGTGGTGGACAAGTTCCTGATGCAGCTCGAGGAGCAGCTCGCGGAGAAGAAGGTCGACCCCACGTTTACCGAGGCTTTGCGGGAATACCTCGCGACCAAGGGCTTCGATCCGCAGATGGGCGCGCGGCCGATGGCGCGGTTGATCCAGGACACGATCCGCTCGGCGCTCGCCGACGAGCTGCTGTTCGGGCGGCTCGCGCATGGGGGCAAGGTGACCGTCGACATCGGTCCCGACGAGAAGATCAAGCTCGCGTTCGTCGAGGAGCCCGCCAGCGTCGCCTGAACGTCCCTTCGCGGAACCACTCCGCCCCGGTACCCGCGGCCCGGGGCATGTTTTGTTGATCTGCTTAAGCGGGCACCTTCGGGCCCCAGGCTACGAGAAACGCGGTCCAGCGCTTGACGTTCCCGGGATCAAGTTACAAACTTACGTTCGAACAACGACTGATCGTTGCCGCATGCTCGGTCGCCACAACCGACTCCAGGAGGAGGGGATTCCATGAAATCAAGCTATTCGTGACGCGCGCTTCATGGGCTGCCGCGATGCTCGCGGCGGGGATTGCCGGCAGCGCAGCGGCGCAGGACGCGAACTATGCGCGCAGCCTTGCCGCCAACTGCTTCGCCTGCCACGGCACCGACGGGCGCAGCGTGGGCGGGGTCCCGCCCAGCATTGCCGGGCAGAACAAGGACTACATGCTGCAGGTGATGAAGGACTTCAAGGCCAACAAGCGTCCTGCAACCGTGATGAACCAGCAGGCGCGGGGCTATACCGACGAGCAGCTGGAGCTGATCGCGGGCTACTTCGCGGGCATGAAGGCCGGTTCAGCGGACCCGGCGCCGTCCGCACGCGGCGGCAATTGAGGAGGATCCCATGACAGTCACCAGACGGGAATTCGTGAAGTGGATGGCGGCCTCGACCGGGGCCGCCGCAGTGGCTGGCTGCGCCGGGATGGGCGGCTCCTCCGGCGGGCGCGTGGTCGTGATCGGCGGCGGCTTTGGCGGCGCGACGGCTGCCCGTTACCTGAAGCTGTGGGCGCCCGATACCGATGTCACCGTGATCGAGCGCAACGAAACGTTCGTCTCCTGCCCGATGAGCAACCTGGTGCTGGGGGGCAACACCCAGATCGGCAACATCACGCTGAGCTACGACGGCTTGAGAAAGCGGGGCGTGAACATTGTGCGCGATGAGGCGGTAGCGGTGGACGCGGGCGCGCGCCAGGTGCGGCTCGCGAGCGGCAAGACGCTCTCCTACGACCGGCTGATCGTCTCGCCCGGGATCGATTTCATCTACGACCAGATCCCGGGATTGAAGAGCGCCGATGCGCAGGAGCGGGTGCTGCACGCCTGGAAGGCGGGGCCGCAGACGGTAGCGCTGAGAAAGCAGCTCGAGGCGATGCCCGACGGCGGTGTGTTCGTGTTCCAGTTTCCGATGGCGCCGTACCGCTGTCCCCCCGGGCCGTACGAGCGCGTGTGCCAGGTGGCGGACTATTTCAAGAAGGCAAAGCCCAAGTCCAAGATCATCGTGCTCGACGCCAACCCCGACATCGTGTCGAAGAAGGGTCTCTTCCTCGCCGCATGGAACGGGATGTACAAGGGCATGATCGACTACCGTCCCAACAGCGAGCTCGCCGACGTGGATGTGAAGGGCATGGCGGTGAAGCTCACGTTCGACAGCGTCAAGGGCGACGTGCTGAACGTCGTGCCTCCGCACGGCGCGGGTACCATCGCGCGGCAGGCAGGGTTGATCACCGCCAACCAGCGCTGGTGCGGCGTCGACTGGCGAACCATGGAGTCCGTCGCGGTCAAGGGCGTGCACGTCCTGGCCGATGCGACGCTGTCCGCCCCGGCGATGCCGAAGTCGGGAAGCATGGCGAACCAGCAGGCCAAGGTGTGCGCCGCTGCCGTGATCGCGTTACTCAAGGGCGAGCCCGTGGTGGAGCGGCCGGTCATGATGAACACCTGCTACAGCTTCGTGGACGGCCGAGCAGCGCGGTCCACGTCGCCTCGGTGCACCAGTACGACGCGGCGCAGAAGATGACGCTTGCGGTGAAGGGCGCGGGGGGGGTCTCCGACAAGGCGAGCGAGCTCGAAGGCACCTACGCCTGGGGCTGGGCGAGGAACATGTGGGGGGACGCGCTCGGCTGATCGCTGAAGTTCATTTGCCGGTATTCGAAGGGGCGCTTCATGCGCCCCTTTTCGTTGGCCGTATCCACCACCACGTCGCCGCGACGACGAGGGCGAAGAGCACGTACACGACGGTGAACATCCACCCCGGGAAATCGTAGAACATCACGCGGTGGATCCAGCGCGCGATGAAGCTCTTGTCTTCCTGCACGCCGCGAAGCGCATCCTCCCAGATCGTGAGCGGGCACCAGATGCCCAGCAGCGCCTCGCCCGCGACGAACGCGATCGCCGCGAGATGGGCGACCCGGAACCAGAAGTTGCGCACCCAGCGCCAGCCCGCCGCCGCTCCGATCCAGGTGAGCGCGAGCCCGCCGACCACGAATGTCACGAAGCCGAAGTGCACCGCCAGGATGACATCGGCAAGCAAAGTGTGCATGGCGTTCCGTCGTGGCAGTGCAGGGCGATTGCCGAGGCGCGGCTCAGGCCTGCTGCATGATCGTGTCGAGCACGGCAAGCGGACTCTGACCGCGCGCCTCGGCGATTGCCTTGATGGCGGCGGCCTCGCCGATCTGCACCACCGCGCTTGCAATGAAGCTGCCGGGCGTGTGCGGAAAGACCGATGCGTCGCTGATGCGGACGTTGCTTGTGCCGATGACCTTGAGGTCGCCGTCGACGACGGCCAACATTTCGCCGCGCCGGCCCATGCGCGCCGTGCCGTTGGCGTGATGTCCCCAGCTGTTGGATTCAATTGCCTCGCGGAGCGCCTCATCGCTCTGAACGGCCACGCCTGGCCAGTATTCATGGTCGACAAGGTGCGCGAAGCGCTCGGTCGCCTCGCGCGCCGCCTTGATACCCGCGACTACGGGGCGGCTATCGTCGGGATGCTCCGGGTCGTCCTCGGTATGGTAACGAAAGTTGATCTCGGGTTGACCATTGATGTCGTCCTTGCGGAGCAAAACGGTTCCGTTCTTATCACTCTTGTTCTCGTACAGGACCATCCACGTGAGGCGGTTGGGCGCCTCGACGGTCTTCCTCGAATACCCCGTGTAGTAGCCCTGAATCGTCGCCGGAAGGCAGAATATGTACAGGTCGGGCGTGGGCAGCACCCGATCGGTTTTTTTCTGAAAACCGAAAACCACCCCGTTGCTTCCGTACACGCCCCGACCGGTCGCGACCCATTTTCCGAATTCCGGATCACCCGGGTCGGCTTCAAACCGGACGCCGCGCAACAGGGCGAAATCCCGCTTCATTTGGGAGATGACGCCGATTTCGTAGCGGTCGTGCAGGCTCTGACCGACGGGAAGGTGGATGACCGGCTTGATGCCTACCCTCTCAAGCGCGTCCTTCGGGCCGATCCCGGACCGCATGAGGATCGCGGGCGTCTCGAAAGCGCCCGCGGCAACGATGACTTCCCGGCCCACGGGAACGGCATGTTCCCGCCCGTCCGGATCGGCGTAACGGACGCTGACTGCCTTCCCGTGTTCATCGAGGACGATTTTACGCACCGCCGCACCGGTGCGAATTTCGAGATTGGCGGGATGTTTTGCCCGTACGTCTAATAGCCGGTCGCGTACTCCACCGGCGCGCCGGCCCCGCCGCGTGATGGTGACGGGCGTATAGACGGGCCCTTCCGTTCCCTGGGCGCGGTCATCGTTCGGGTCGTAGACGGCCACCAGCCGCCGGAGAATGTTGCCGACACCGCCGAGGCGGAAGGCGTAGCAGAATGTTGCAAGCGCGATCCGCAATAGTTGGCAGTCCCTGAAGAGGAGGCGGAACCGCCCGCGCGTCGTTTCGACATAGCCGTTGAACCCGTGGCCGCGGCGGTTGCACAGCGATGCGATGCCGAAGCACCGGCCGAGCCAGTCGAGCATTCTGAGCATAGGCCGATATTTGCAGCGCTCGACGAGCTGCAGCAGCCGTCGCATGTTCCGCGCACGCCAGAAGTCGTCGCCGGTTGCCTCAGCATAGCGGTTCCAATCGTCGTCATCGGCGCGGACCCAGACCTGGACGTTGATCTGCGTGCTGCCGCCGATGCGCCCGGTGCCGCGCGGGTAGATAAGTCCCTTGCCGCCTTCGTGCTTCCACTTCCAGTCGCGGGCCGCGAGACCGGGATCCGAAAAATGCCGGATGCGGTAGCACGTGGAGGTGTCCGGGTCTTCCGTGGCGGACGCCAGCAGCAATGGAACGTCGACATAGCGGCTGGGCTTGTCGAGTCCCTGCTCGAGGACGAGAACCGAGAATCCATTCTCGGCTAGCCGGGCAGCGGCCGGCGCGCCGCCGGCTCCCGAGCCCACGACGATAAAATCGTATGCCACGTGGCCTTCCTGAATCGCGCTCGTGCGGATGGCGTCCGGTTGAGACAGGCCCGGCGCGTGCTCCGGGGCGCTCCCGAGGAGTTCGGCGAAATAGGCGTTGAGCATCCGGTTGCCGGGATCGAAGCGCCGCCGGGCCGCCTCGAATTCCGTGAGACGATTCCCGAATGCCCGCTGCACCTGCTCCCGCGTCAGGTGCGGCGTCTGGTTCAGAAGCGGCACGCCTCCATTCCTGCTGCAAAACACGTTGAACTCGCGCAGGAAGGGCTCCCATCCGTCCGCGTTTTCGGGGGCGATCGGATCGAGCGTCCAGACCGGGCCTTCGCGGGAATACGAGAGCAGTGAGCTCTCGTCCTTCGCGATGTGATAGCTCACGTGCGGCAAGCCCGTGCGAAAGATCGCCTCGCGCCGTTCACAAAAGTCGAAGTACTGAGGCAGGATCTCGGGAAAACTGTCTTCGGGGAACGCCCACATGCTGAACGTGAAGCGGTGCTCCTGGTCCCGCTTGTCGAAATCGACGACCTGGGCAATCGGGTTGACCTTGTCGAGCCGCAGCACATGCGCCAGATATTCGCTCAGGGCCTTGTCGAACAGGTCCTGCGCCTTGCGCCCGGCCTCCCCCGGCAACCGCCTCGCGAACTTTTCCCAGGAATGCGCTGCCTTTCCCCAGAAACGGTTCCTGATTTCGAGACGAACCGATTCCTCGTGCGCCTCCCCATCTGTCGCCGGCTTCTCGCGCATTTCGGCCACGATCCGGTCGCGATACGGGAACAGGTAGAGAAACACGGCGTTCCGGTCATTTCCCGCCTCGTCCTTGTCCAGCCATGCGTGGAAATGCTTCCTCAACTCGCGGGGAGTGAACGCTTCGCCGTCCTCCGGTCTGACTTTCTCGTGCTTCAGGGAGATGTATTCCAGTGGAAAAACGCGGTAGGTCACCTCGGTGACGATCCCGAACAGCCCGTAGCTGCAGCGCAGCGCGTCGAAGTCGCGGTCGCCTTCCTTCAGGAATTGCCGTTCTCCGTTCGGCTTGATGAGCCGCATCCCGACCGCGTCGTGGCATACCTGACCGAACTCCCCAGGGAACGAGGAATCCTTCGTCGCGCCGCAGGCGGCGGCGCCCATTGTCAGAGAGCCCAGCTCGGTATTGACGCGAAACTGCAAACCCCGCACATTTTCACGCTCCACGTGGCGCAGCTCGTGAGCAACGTCGTAGAACGTCCGCCCGGCGGGAACCGTCACCGTCACCGGGTTCGCCGACCAGTCGATGCGCAGCGATTCGTTCGTTCGTTTCCCGCCTTCGTCGCACAGGCTGGTGAAGCTGGTCATGTCGACAAGCGAGCCCCAGCGCTCCGGTCCCGCG
The DNA here is from genome assembly GCA_963699525.1 of uncultured beta proteobacterium. Lineage (GTDB taxonomy): Bacteria > Pseudomonadota > Gammaproteobacteria > Burkholderiales > SG8-41 > SG8-41. The sequence goes on from CAVOUI010000009.1 coordinate 73,972, forward strand.
CCCGCCCGCGCCGAGATGCACGGAGTCATGGAATGGCGCGATCCGACGGGCCGGACGGGAGCAGGAAACCGGGCGGGGTTTCTCAGGATGTCGACGATCTCGGACTCGCTCGTCGGCGTTGCGACGACGCCGTCGCGGTGCTGGATGACCTCGTGGAACCAGCTCTCGAATAGCCGTCCGTTCTCGCCGTCTTTAATACCCATTCAGTCTCTCCTTTACTTCGCGGAAATCGGCCCCGGTGTTTTCGAGGTCAACCCGCTTGCGGCCGCTGCACGCCCAGGATGAGCTGCCGCACCACCGCACGCAGCTGCGCGGGCTTCACCGGCTTGTGCAGCAGGGGATAGCCGCTCTCCTGCGCTTCGCGCAGCCGATCCGGCGCGGTATCCCCGGTGATGACCAGCGCAGGAATGCGATGCCCGGCCAATTGATGCAGGCGCCCGATGGCCTCAATGCCGGACGCATGTTGCCGCAGCCGGTAATCGACGATGAGCATGTCCGGCAGTCCCGAACCGGAGGCGATGCCCGTCTCGGCCTCTTCGGGCGTAGCCGTCGTGAGCACCTCGCAGCCCCAGCCTTCGAGCAGGTTGCGCATGGCCTCTAGGACGGAGCCGTCGTCGTCGAGCACCAGCACTCGCTTGCCGTGCAGGTCCGCGCCGACAGCAGCGGCTGAGGCTGGGTGTGTTTCGCCGCGCCGGGGCGAGGCGGAGAGCGGAAGCGTGACCGAAAACCGCGAGCCGCGGCCGACGATCGAGCGCACCTCGATCTTGTGTCCGAGGAGGTCGGCGAGCCGCTTCACGATCGCGAGCCCGAGCCCCAGGCCCTTGCGCCGGTCCCGCTCAGGATTCCCGAGCTGGTGGAATTCGAGGAAGATGTCCTCGAGCGCATGGGACGGGATGCCGGGCCCGTTATCGTAGACCTCAATCCGGATCGAGCCGCCGCGCTTGCGCGCGCCCACGAGCACGCGGCCATTGACCGTGTAGCGCAACGCGTTGGACACCAGGTTGGCAAGTATCCGCTGCAGCATCGTGGTATCGCTCCGCACCACGGCGCTCGAGGATCGTACTCGAAGCCGGTTGCCGGTCACCGTGGCGACGGGCTGGTGCTCGTTGTCGACCCGCTCCAGCAGCTCCCCCAAGTCTACCGGCCCGATCTCGGGTCGCACGACGCCCGCGTCGAGCTTGGAGATGTCGAGCAGGCTGTTCAACATGGAATCAATGGCGTCGACCGCCCCGTCGATCTGCTTCAGTACCGGCGCGGCTCTTTCGTCGCGCACGCGGTCCGCGAGCGTCGCGAACAGCAGGCCAAGCGCGTGGATCGGCTGTCTCAGGTCGTGGCTCGCCGCCGCAAGGAAGCGCGTCTTCGCGGCATTCGCCTGCTCGGCGTCCCGGCGCAGGGCGACGTTCTCGAAGCTCAACTGCAGCGACTCGGTGAGCAGCCGGTGCACGTTCCGCGCTCCCACGATGTAGGCCATCGAAGCGACTGCAGCGAGCAGCGCGACGGTATTGCTGATGGTGCCGCCATGCCACACGAGTACGCCGATCAATGCGCCCATGGAGGGGCCGACCACGACCCAGAATGACGGCAGGTAGGACGCTAGGTTGACGATGGAGCCAGCGGCGACGCCCATCAGGATTACCGTCATCGTGATCAGGCTGATGGGGTGCGCCGGGTCGAGGAACAGGAAGCAGGCCACGGCCCATACGGCGCCCACCAGCGCGGACCCCGCGGCGGAGAATACCGCCCATCGCGTGATCCCCTGCACCGGCGGATTGCGGCGGAAGAAGAAGCCGATTTGAGCGAAGCGAAGCAGATTTACGACGGTCAGCGCAACGAGCCAGCCGATCATCCATTGCTGCGGTACGATGTCCCACAGGATGTAGGCCAGAATTCCCGCAACGATGAAGAGGGTGACGATGGACGCCGGCGCCTGGCGGTAGAGATAGCGCACCAGCTCTGCCTTAACGTCGTCGCGGAAGGCGTCCGCATGGAGCGCGACGGCCGCGCCTGATGTAGTGGCCATGTTTGAACTCCCCGACAACTGGTACCTGGCGGCAACTCCGGCAATGGGCGAAGTGCGCGCACTCGCACGGAGGACGGTGGGAGACTATGCCAGCGGCAAGACCCGTGCAATACCACCAACGTTTGGTCCGGTACGCGGTCGGCCGGCGAGGAGGGGAGCGAGGTGTCGTATGGGCCCACGCCTCGGCGCGAAGAGCTAGAATCGGCGTACCGACAGAAAGTCAGACAAGGCCGGATGAAAATCCTCGTCGTTGACGACCATCCCATGATGGCGGATGCGCTACGGCTTGCGCTCCTTACGCTCGAGCGCGAGGCCGAGGTGGTGTGCGTGGGAGATCTTGCCGGCGCGCTTTCGGCGACGGCCGGGGATACGTTCGATCTCGCGTTGCTCGACCTCGGCTTGCCGGACTGCGCTGGACAGGATGGGCTGGCGCGGCTCCGGGAAGAGCGGCCCCACCTTCCCGTAGTCGTCGTGTCCGGGACCAGCGACGCCGAGACGATCGTCAGCGCGCTCGATCTCGGCGCGATGGGATTCATTCCGAAGACATCGTCGCGCGATGTCATTCTCAATGCCGTCCGGCTGGTCGCATCAGGCGGCGTCTTCGTCCCGGTCGAGGCCCTCAAGGCGCGTTCCAGCTTCGGAAGGACCGCGGCGAGTGAGGCTGCGACGGCGCCGCTCCCCGTGATCCGGGCGCCGGTCTCTCCGGGCACGGCTACTTTGACCCCCGCGGAGCTCGGACTCACTCCCAGGCAAGGCGATGTACTCTCTCTCGTCCTCAAAGGGCTGCCGAACAAGCTCATAGCGCGCAAGCTGGACATCGCCGAGGGCACCGTGAAAGCGCATGTCAGCGCCGTCTTGCAGGCGCTCAACGTCAGCACGCGCACCCAGGCCCTCATCGCGGCGACGCGCCTCGGCCTGCGCCTCGAGGACTAGAGCCGGTAGTCTCCGCGACCACGGTCATAGGCCGTCGGTCGAATTTCCTCCGCAGCACATTCCGCGCACCATGCGTCCGCGCTTGCCGGCTCGATTCACGCCGGCGCAATGCGCAGACAACTGATTGCGGAGGACACATGGACATTCTGGTGTTTTATTCTCTGGCGGGGCTGGTGGCGGGATTTCTCGCGGGGCTGCTCGGCATCGGCGGCGGCCTCGTGCTGGTGCCGGTGCTCGTGGTTCTGTTCACGATGCAGGGCTTTCCGGACTACGCGATCATGCCGCTCGCGCTCGGAACCTCGCTCGCGACGATCATTTTCACCTCGGTCTCGAGCATGTGCGCACACCACGCGAAGGGGGCGGTCGACTGGGGAACGCTGCGGCTCATGTCGCCCGGCATTGTCGCAGGGGCGCTCGCGTCTACCGCGCTCGCGGCGCATCTCTCGCCCTCCGGACTCAAGCTCCTGTTCGCGGTTTATGCCGGCCTGGCCGCGACACAGCTCATCTGCAACGTGCAGCCGCCGGCATCGCACCAGCTTCCCGGGCCGAGAGGGCTCATGGCCGCAGGCAGCCTGGTCGGTGGAATTTCGGTGCTCGCGGGAGTGGGCGGAGCGGTAACCTCGATCCCATTCCTGCTGTGGTGCAACGTTTCCGCGCGCACGGCGATCGGTACGGCGTCCGCGATTGCGCTTCCGGTAGCGGTTGCCGGCACGCTGGGGTACATCGCCATCGGCTGGTCGGTCGAAAACCTTCCCCGCTTCTCGCTCGGGTTCGTCCATCTGCCCGCGTTCGCCGCGATCGTCGTTGCCACCGTGCTCACGGCGCCGCTGGGCGCGCGCGCCTCGCACTGCCTTCCGGTGCCGACTCTCAAGAGGGTGCTGGCGGCGGTGCTCTACGCGATCACGTTGCGCACCCTCCTCGCGTGGGCGTGATCCGCAAGTCCTAGGACTTTGGTCGTAGCGGGCCGATCGGCCGCACCATCCCGTTCCGGTCGCAAGCCGCTGTAAATCAACTGCTTCACCTTCGTCCTCACGGCGATTTCGACCTTGGTCGTAGTGCTTCCTTCCAATTTCGCCGCGCCTCGTGGCTGCCCAGAATCGTTGCCATGAAGTTGAACGCAACTTCTTCCGCGCAGCGCCGGGGCGGTGAATCCGGAGCATTCATGAAGGAGAGAGTCATGAAAGCCAGCGACAAGGGACTGAAAGTGATTCAAGGCAGCAACGGCCAGGACGGCAAGCCGATCCTGACATCGCGCGTGCATGTCATGGCGGCCGCGGTGGGACTGGCGGTGTTGCTCGTAGGCGGAGCGCGCTTTTCGCCGCAACTCGACGCGGATCGCGCGAACGACGCCGCGGCGCAGCCCAGGGCCGAAGTGCAGTTTCAGACCGAGCCGACCACGTTCGACTACTTCCTCGTTTCCCCGGAACACGATGCGGAGCGCACCGGCGCGGCCGCGGCGGACGCCGGGCCTGCAGCATTCGTCTACTTTCCCGCGCAGTACGAGAATCAGGCCAAGGAAGAGGAAGAGCACATCCAGGCGTTCTGAGCGGTCTCGGGCAGGCAGCCCATGCTGACACGGGATCGCAATCTTCTGAAGGTATAAGGAGGCAGGTATGCAAAGCGCAGAGGAAAGACGCAGGCTCATGAGCAAGCTGGGCAGCGAGTCGATTACCCCGCTCGGAGCGATTTTGAAGTGCGCCGCGGGGATTCTTGTTCTGGCCATCATCGCAGCCGGGCCCTGGGCATTTCTGATCTCGGGCGGCCCCACGGCTTCGAACGAGGCCCATCCGGCGTCGAAGGTCGGGGCGGCGCAGGCAGAGGGCAAACGGGTCTTCGACGAGAGACGCAGGGCTTACGAGGATGTCCGGGACAGCGGCGTGGCGAAGGCGAGCGAAGCGACGCGAACGACGTTGGCGGTTGAATAGCCTGGTGCTAGCCCCTCGCGACGGGTCTCGCTGGGTCGGAGCACCACTCGCTCCACGAACCGGGGTAGAGGCGGGAGCCGACGAGACCCGCGATCTCCATCGCGAGGAGGTTGTGGCAGGCGGTGACGCCGGAGCCGCAGTAGTGAACCACGTCGGACGGAGCCACCGTGCCGAGCGCCGATGAAAACTCCCGCCGGAGCGCGGCCGGCGGCTTGAACCGGCCGTCGCTTTCGAGGTTGCTCCGGAAGAAGCGGTTCGAGGCGCCCGGTATGTGGCCGGCCACGGGATCGAGGGTTTCGTTCTCTCCGCGATACCGGTCCGGGCTTCGCGCATCGAGCAGCAGCGGCTGCGGCTTGCCGATACCCGTCGCGATCTGGGCGGTGCTGATCGTGACGTCGGTGCGAATGCGGGCATGAAAAGGCACGGGCTTGATCGCTGGTGCCTCCGACGACACCGGCTGTCCCGACTTGACCCAGGCATCCCACCCCCCGTCGAGGACCGCAGTGGAATCATGTCCGAGCCAGCGCAGCATCCACCACATGCGCGCCGCGTAATAGCCGCCGCTCGCGTCGTACGCCACGACCTGCGACCCGTTCCCGATGCCCATTGCGCCGAAGCGCAGCGCAAGCCGATCGGGCTTCGGGAAGCGGATGACGGCCATTGCGGCCCGTCATGGGGGCGGACAGGTCCGCGTCGAGGTGGACGAAGCGCGCGCCGGGGATGTGCGACACGCCATAGGCACGGCGGCCGGCTTCGACATCCGCGAGATCGTGGCGGCAATCACACACGAACCAGCCGGCGTCATCGAGATGTGCCGCGAGATCGGTTACGGAAACGAGGGCGGTGTGGGGCATCCTGACTTTGAGGGATGAGGGGTCAAACCGTGGCGTGGCGGCCGTCGAGGAGGCCGGATGCCAGCAACCGCTGGTAGTCTTCGGGGCGGTCGACGTCCCAAAGCGTCTCCAGCTCGCGCCAGATCCAGCCGAGCTTTTTCAGCCGCACGCGGGTTTCGGCCATCACGCGGTCGCTGCCCCAGGCGATGTCTTCGAACAGCTTCACATCAGCGCGTTTGAGGCCGATCAGGGCGTAGCCTCCGTCCTCGCATGGAACGAGCACGGCGTCCGCGCCATCGCGCAGCGCGCGGTCTGCGTCGCGCAGGTGCCGAGCGGTCAGGGCAGGGCAGTCGGTGCCGATGAGAAGGACGCGGGGGTGGTCGGCAAGCGCGGATTCAAAGGCCGCGAGCATGCGCGCACCGAGGTCGCCCCCGGCCTGCGCCGCGAGGCCCGCCCTAAATTGCGCGGCGCAGAGCCGGAGGAAGGCGTCATCGGTGCTGGGAGTGCCATAGAGCCAGATCGGCCGGAACGCGGTGGCGCGAGCCGTCGCCAATGTCCGCTTCACGAGCCGGGCATGGAGCGCAGCGGCGCCCTCCGGCCCGAGCAGGGGAACGAGGCGCGTCTTGACCGCGCCCGGCTCCGGGGCCCGGGCGAAAACGACGACGGCGGTGCCGGCGTCAGCCGCGGTCATAACGCACCGCGAGCTTGCCCGGATCGGCGCCGAGCCAGTAGGCAAGACGCAGGCGCCACATCAGGAGGATGGTGCGCACCACCCCGTGCTTCTCCCAGCGGCGCCCCGACGCGATCAGCCGGTGCCTGAGGCACAGCGGCGGCCCGAAGCGCTTCAATTGCTTGCTTAGGGCAATGTCCTCCATCAGCGCGATATCGGGATAGCCGCCCGCCGCCGTGAAGAGCGAGCGGGTGACGAAAATCGCCTGGTCGCCCGTGGCGATCCCGGTCAGCCGCGATCGGATGTTCATCAGTCGCGCCACGACCCGCAGCAGGGGATTGCTGCCGGAAATGGCGACGTCGAAACGGCCCCAGCCGCGACGCGACCGCTTGAGGCTCTCCACGATCAGCGCGTCGGCTGAGTCGGGCAGCCGGGTGTCGGCGTGAAGGAACAGCAGGATCTCGCCGCGGGCGCGGGCCGCCCCGGCGTTCATCTGCAAGGCGCGTCCGCGCGGCGCGCTCAGCACGCAGTCCGCGAGCGGAGCGGAGCGCTCGACCGTGCCGTCGCTGCTTCCGCCGTCCACCACGATGACCTCGGACCCGCGCGTGCGCAGCGGCGCCAGCGCGGCGAGCGCGTCGCCGATGCCATCCGCCTCGTTGAGGCAGGGAACGATGATCGATAGCACCGCTTACGGCCTTGCGTCGTTGAGCGCCCAATCATATTCCAGAAAGCGGAGATCGGCCTTCCCGTCGAGGATCCGCTTCTGCCGCGCGGTACATGCCGCGTGCTCGTGGTCGAAGCCCTGCGCTGCCGCGCCGCCCAAGAATAGCTGCGCGATCAGGGCAATCAAGGGGGCTAATGCTTTCAGTCCTCCGCCCTCATCCCGCATCCCTGAGTCAGCCGCGCATCCAGGCGTGATACCGCTCCACCCACTTCAGCAATCCCTGCGGCGCGTGCGCGCGCTTCCAGGCGCCCGCGGCGTACTTGTTGGCTTCCGCGAGCGTCGGGTAGATGTGGATCGTGCGCAGCATCTTGTTCAAGCCGAGTGCCGTGCCGCATGGCGGCGATGAATTCGATGATTAGGTCTCCGGCATGCTCACCGGCGATGGTCGCGCCGAGGATGCAGTCCTTCCCCGGCGCGGTCAGCACCTTGACCGTGCCGTGCGCTTCTCCGTCGGCAATCGCACGGTCGAGATCGTCGATGCCGTAGCTTGTGACCTCGTAGGGTATGTTCCGTTCCTTCGCCTCGGTCTCGTTCAGTCCCACCCGGGCAACTTCCGGGTCAGTGAACGTCGCCCAGGGGATCACCGAGTAGTCCGCCTTGAACTTCCTGAAACGGCCGAAGAGCGCGTTGACTGCCGCGTACCACGCCTGGTGCGAAGCGGTATGGGTGAACTGGTAGGGCCCCGCGACATCGCCGCAGACGAAGATATTGGGGTAGATCGTTTGCAGGTACTCGTTGCTCTCCACCGTGCGGGCCTTGCTCAACGGAATGCCGAGGTCCTCGAGCCCGTAGCCGCCGGTGTTCGCGATCCGGCCCACCGCGCACAGCAACTGGTCGAATGGGATCCGCACGTCCCGGCCGGCGTTCTCGGCGATCAGTACCTTCTCGCCGTTCTCCGCGCGGAACTCCTTGGCTTTGTGGCCGACGAGGACGTTGATGCCTTCCCGACGGAATTGCTGCATCACGAGGTCCGAAACCTCCGGGTCTTCGCGAATCAGGAGGCGCGGCAGCATTTCGACCTGGGTCACGGTTGCGCCGAAGCGCGCGAAGCACTGGGTCAGCTCGCAGCCGATCGGTCCGCCGCCCAGCACGACGAGCCGCTTCGGCAGCTGACGCAGCGCCCACACGGTGTCGGAGGTGACGTAACCCACCTGCTCGATGCCCGGGATCGAAGGCACGAACGGGCGCGCCCCGGCGGCGATGACGATGGCGCGGGTCGTGAGCGTCTGAGTGCCGCTCGCGGTTCTCACCTCCACCGTCCACGGCGAGGTGATTCTCGCCTCGCCTTCGAGGCACTCCACGCCGAGCCCGCGGTAGCGCTCTGCCGAATCGTGCGGCTCGACCGCCTTCACCACGCGCTGGACCCGCTCCATCACGTCGGCGAAGTCGAATTCCGCGCTCGCGGAGCGGATGCCGAATTCCCTTGCGCGCCGTATCTGCGCGAGGAGCCGCGCAGACTTGATGAGTGCCTTGGACGGCACGCAGCCGGTGTTGAGGCAGTCCCCGCCCATACGGTGCTTCTCGATCAGTGTCACCTTGGCCTTCACCGCCGCCGCGATGTAGGCGGACACGAGCCCGGCTGACCCGGCGCCGATCACGACGAGGTTGCGGTCGAACCGCGCGGGACGCCGCCACCGCGCGTACACCTTGCGCGCCTTGATGGCGTCGAGCGCCTTCTTTGCGATGAGCGGGAAGATACCGAGCAGCGTGAATGCCAGGAGCAGCTCGAAAGAGATCCTGAACTCGCCGAGCGTGGTCCCCGCGTAGACGTAGACGAGGGTGCCGGCGAGCATCCCGGTTTGGCTCACCCAGTAGAACGTCCAGGTCCGGATCGGCGTCAGTCCCATCGCGAGATTGATGAGGAAGAACGGGAACGCCGGCACGAGCCGAAGCGCGAAGAGATAGAACCCTCCCTCCTTCTCGACGCCGCTGTTGATGGCCTTCAGCCGCTCTCCGAACCGTTCCTGCACCCAGTCGCGCAGCAGGAAGCGCGAGGCGAGAAAGGCGAGCGTTGCGCCAATCGATGAGGCGAACGAGACGATGACCGTTCCCCACAGCAGCCCGAACACGAGCGCCGCCGACAAGCGTCAGGACTGCCGCGCCGGGCAGCGACAGGCCGGTCACCAGCACGTAGACGGCGAAATACGCGGCGGCCGCCCTCAGCGGGTAGGCGCGGGTATAGCTGTCGATCTCCAGTTGACGCGATTTGAAGAATTCGAATGTGAAGGTGCGGTCCAGATCATAGGCAAAGAACGCCGCGACCAGCGCCACGATCACAACGATGAGCGCCATCCGTTTCTTGTTCATGCCAAAGGCCTGCCAGGCAGACTGTGACGGATGGAGCGTGACAGATATCGCGTGATAGATGAAGGGGGACTGGATTTCACACCGCGTTCGCGCACGCCCCGGGCCACGCGGCACCCATTACATACGTGTCACCCCTCACGCCGCGTCAGCGAAGGGCGCCGCCGCAGCTCGATCCCTGTCCGGCGGTGCACCCGTAGCAGTGGTCTTTGACAACGATCGGGTTGCCGTCGAGGTCCGCGCCCGTGAGCTGGCGCACGTGCACGCGCGGTTTCCCCTTCAATCGCAGCGGCAGCCCGAGCATCTGGTTGAAGTCGCAGTCGTACACGTATCCCTGCCAGTCGACGGATATCAGCGTGCGGCACATCACCGCCGCCAGATTCTGCGCCTGGTAGGCGCCCTTCAGCAGCCTTAGGTACTCGTCGAACCGGCCCTGCGAAATGAGCGTGCTGCCGAAGCGCTGGATCGGCATGTTGGTCAGCACGTAGAGGCGATTGAAGACAACGCCGAACCCCTCGGCCAGATGGTGGTGGTAATCGGACTCAAGCTGTTCCTGCGGCGGCGGCAAGCTCGGCCCCTGGGGGTTGTAGACGAGGTTCAGCGCGAGGCCGGAGTCCGGCTTGCCGTAGCCCAGTTCGTTCAGCTTCTTGAGCGAGCGGATGCTGCCGTCGAACACGCCCTTGCCGCGCTGGGCGTCCACGTTGGACTCCAGATAACAAGGGAGGGAGGCGATGATCTCGACACCGCTTGCGGCGAGGAACTGCGCAGTATCTTCCTGACCGGGTTGTTCCAGCACGGTGAGATTGCAGCGGTCGATCACGTGCGCGCCGAGGTTGCGCGCGGCGAGCACGAGCGTTCGGAAATAGGGGTTGAGTTCCGGTGCGCCCCCCGTGATATCCACGGTTTTGACCCCGGACGCCTTGATGTACCCGATGACCTCGGACACGGTCTCCCGGTCCATCATCTCGGTTCGAGTCGGTCCGGCGTTGACGTGGCAGTGCACGCAGGTCTGGTTGCACTTGTAGCCGAGGTTGACCTGCAGGGTGTCGAGGCGCCTGCGGCGGATCGCCGGGAAGTCGGTTGCTTCCAGCCGGGGTAGCGTTGCGTGCACGAATGGGTACTCTCGTCTGCTCCTGTTCGATGATATCGGAAACCCGTCGAGCGGCGCTCCACGAGGGTATACGATGGCGCGCGGGTTCCGGATGCTCGTTGACCGCAACCCTTTGACTGAGCTAACCTTTCAACTTTTCTCGCGTGCAAGAGCCGGACATGTCCAAGGCTCCCAAATCCCCGCCGCCGCAATCGCTCGAAGCCGCCCTGGCGGAGCTCGAGAAAATCGTCTCGAGCATGGAGGAGGGCGAGCTGCCGCTCGAGCGCTCGCTCGCGGCCTACAAACGCGGCGCGGAGCTGCTCAAGTACTGCCAGTCCGCCCTGCAGGACGCGCAGCAGCAGGTGAAGGCGCTGGAAAACGGCGTCCTGCGGGACTTCAAGAGTGACGGCGACGATAACGACAACTGATTTCGCGGCCTGGTCGCACGCCCACCTGGCTCGCGTCGAGGCGACGCTGCAGCGCGTGCTGCCGGGGCCGGAGATCGCGCCGCGGCGCCTGCACCAGGCGATGCGCTATGCCGTGCTTGGCGGCGGCAAGCGCGTGCGCCCGCTGCTGGCCTTCGCCGCGGGCGAGCTCGCGGAGGCGGATGAAGAGCGCGTGAGCATTGCCGCAGCCGCGGTGGAGCTGATCCACGCCTATTCGCTCGTGCATGATGACCTGCCGTGCATGGACGATGACGTCCTGCGGCGCGGGAAGCCCACCTGCCACGTCGAATACGACGAGGCGACGGCGCTGCTGGTGGGCGACGCGCTGCAGAGCCTTGCGTTCCAGCTTCTGGCCGAATACCCGCTCTCTGGCGATGCGAAGACGCAGCTCGAGATGGTGAAGCTGCTCGCTGCCGCGGCGGGCTCGCGCGGGATGGCGGGGGGGCAGGCGATCGACCTGGAGTCCGTAGGCAAGACCCTCAGCGTGCCCGAACTCGAGTACATGCACATCCACAAGACCGGAGCGCTGATCCGGGCATCGGCCCTGCTGGGGGCGCGCTGCGGCAACGGCCTGGGTGAGAAGGAATTCGCCCGGCTCGACCAGTATGCGAAGCTGATCGGGCTTGCGTTCCAGGTGGTTGACGATACTCTGGATGCCGATTCCTCCACCGCAATGCTCGGGAAGACGGCGGGCAAGGATGCCCAGGACGGGAAGCCGACCTACGTCAGTGCGATCGGGATTGCCCGCGCGCGAGAGCTGGCCCAGGAAATGCGTCAGAATGCCCTCGACGCCCTCAAGGGCTTCGGCGAGCAGGCTCTGCGGCTGCGCCAGCTCGCAGATTTCATCGTATTGCGGAAATTTTGATCGCTCAATGAGTGTCGAATGACATACGAGCCGAACGCGGACGGCCATCAAGGAAATGTCTGAAAACGTGATCAAGTCGGGGTTAAGCGCCCAGTCGGCGCCCGGCGCCTCGAAGTATGAGCTGCTGAAAAGCGTCAACTACCCGCACGAGCTGCGCCGCCTCGACCTGGGGCAGCTGAAGCAGCTCGCGGACGAGCTGCGCAACTTCCTGCTCGAGTCGGTGAGTCAGACCGGGGGGCACCTTTCCTCCAATCTCGGAACGGTCGAGCTCACCATCGCGCTGCATTATGTGTTCGACACCCCGCACGACCGCATCGTGTGGGACGTCGGGCACCAGACCTACGGCCACAAGGTGCTGACGGGGCGCCGCGCCGGGATGGACCGGATGCGCATGTGGGGCGGGCTTTCCGGATTTCCGCGCCGCGAGGAGAGCGAGTACGACACCTTCGGCACCGCGCATTCCAGCACTTCCATCAGCTCCGCGTTCGGCATGGCGATTGCCTCCCGGCTCGCGGGCGTCAAGCGCCACGTGGTGGCGGTGATCGGAGACGGCGCCATGACCGCCGGCATGGCGTTCGAGGCGCTCAACAACGCCGGCGCATCCGACACCGACCTGCTCGTCATATTGAACGACAACGAGATGTCCATCTCGCCGCCGGTGGGCGCGCTCAACAAGTACTTTGCCAAGCTGATGTCCGGGCGCTTCTACACCGCCGCGAGGGGGCTGGGCGAGAAGGTGCTGGGCGAGCTCGCGAAGCGCGCCGAGGAGCACGTGAAGGGCATGGTCACGCCAGGAACCCTGTTCGAGGAGATGGGCTTCAACTACATCGGCCCGATCGACGGCCACGACCTCGACGCCCTGATCCCCACGCTGCGCAACATGAAGGAGCTGAAGGGCCCGCAGTTCCTGCACGTCGTCACCAAGAAGGGGCAGGGATACAAGCTGGCGGAAGCCGACCCCGTTCTCTACCACGGGGTCTCCAAGTTCGACACCGCGAACGGCATCGTTGGCGGCAAAGCCGGCGGCAAGCAGACCTACACGCAGGTCTTCGGCGAGTGGCTGTGCGATATGGCAGCGAAAGACCCGCGTCTCATCGGGATCACGCCCGCAATGCGCGAGGGTTCCGGGCTGGTGAAATTCGCCGAGCTCTATCCCGACCGCTACTTTGACACCGGTATCGCGGAGCAGCACTCAGTGACCTTCGCGGCTGGGCTAGCCTGCGAGGGTTACAAGCCGGTGGTCGCGATCTATTCGACCTTCCTTCAGCGAGCGTACGATCAGCTGATCCATGACGTGCAGATTCAGAACCTCCCGATTCTGTTCGCGATCGATCGCGCAGGGCTGGTCGGCGGCGACGGTGCCACCCATAACGGGAGCTTCGACCTCACCTACCTGCGCTGCTTGCCGAACATGACGGTGATGACGCCTTCGGACGAGAACGAGTGCCGCCAGATGCTCTATACCGGCTTCCAGATGTCGACGCCCGCCGCCGTGCGCTATCCGCGCGGGACCGGTCCGGGCGTCGAGGTGCGGAAGGACATGACAGCGCTGCCGGTGGGCAAGGGTGAGATCCGCCGCCGCGGCAAATCCATCGCGATCCTCGCGTTCGGCTCCGTGCTCAAGCCGGCGCTCGAGGCCGCAGCGGAGATCGATGCCACCGTCGCCAACATGCGGTTCGTGAAGCCGCTCGACGAAGCACTTGTGCTGGAGCTGGCGGAAACGCACGGCCTGCTCATCACGGTCGAGGAGAACGTTGTCGCGGGCGGCGCGGGGAGCGCCGTGCTGGAGGCGCTGCAGCGGGCGCGGATAGGCGCTGCCGTGCTGCAGCTCGGGCTGCCTGACCGCTTCATCGACCAGGGCGACCCGGGCATCCAGCTCGCGCAAGTGGGCCTCAACAAGGACGGCATCCTCAAGTCCATCCGCGAGCGGCTTGCAGGCGATGGGGGCCGATGATACGAGCGATGAGTGAGGGCATGGTATGGCGCTGACCCGGCAGATGCTCGAGGAAAACGAGATGAACGGCTACGCCCGGAACGACCAGTACAACCCGGTCACGATCCGGCGCATCGCCGAGCACTACCGCGCGATCCTGAAGGACATGGGCGAGGACCCCGAGCGGGAGGGTCTGTTGAAGACTCCCGAGCGCGTGGCGAAGGCGCTGCAGTTCCTCACCCACGGCTACGAGCTCAATCCCGCGGAGATCCTGCGCTCGGCGATGTTTCGCGAGGAATACCAGCAGATGGTGATCGTGAAGGACATCGAGCTCTACTCGCTGTGCGAGCACCACGTACTGCCTTTCTTCGGCAAGTGCCACGTCGCCTACATCCCTAACGGATACATCGTGGGGCTTTCCAAGATTCCGCGCGTGGTGGACGCGTTCGCGCGGCGGCTGCAGGTGCAGGAGCGTCTGACGGTCGATATCCGCAATTGCATCGAGGAAACGCTGAAGCCGGTCGGCGTCGCCGTGGTGATCGAGGCGCAGCACATGTGCATGGTGATGCGCGGCATCCAGAAGCAGCATTCGATCGCGACGACATCCGCCTTCACCGGCGAGTTCAATGCCGAGAAGACCCGGGCGGAGTTCATGCGGCTGATCGGCCGCTCGAACCCGGTCGGCTGATAAGCGGTGGCCAGTGACGGGTAAGACCAGCGAGTTCATTGTCGAGAGCCTCCTGCCGGACGTGCGCAGGGGCAGGATGGTGATCCTCGTCGACGACGCGGACCGCGAGAACGAGGGCGATCTCTTCGTCGCGGCGGAGAAGGCGACGCCCGAGGCGATCAACTTCATGGCGATCCACGGGCGGGGGCTCGTCTCGCTCGCGCTGACGGAGGAGCGCATGCGGAGCCTGGGGCTCGCGCTCATCACCGACGACACCGGCAACCAGACCAAGTTCGGCACCGCGTTTGCGACCCCGATCGATGCGCGCGAAGGCGTGGGTTCCGGCATGTCGGCGCACGACCGCGCGCGCACGATCGCGGTCGCGATCGCGGACAACGCGAAGCCTTCCGACCTGATCCGCCCTGGACGCCTGCAGACGCTGCGCGCGGTGGAGGGCGGCGTGCTGGCGCGGCGCGGCCATACCGAAGCGGCCGTCGACCTGGCGCGGCTCGCCGGCTTGAAGCCCGCCGGCGTGATCTGCGAGATCATGATGGAGAACGGCGCGATGGCGCGCAGGCCGGACCTCGAGCGCTTCGCGCGCGCGCACGACATCAAGATCCTGGCGATTGCCGATCTCGTCGCCTATCGCCAGAGCGAGCGCGAGATCCGCCGCCGCGCGGAGACCCGGTTGCCCACGCGTGGAGCCGGCGAGTTCCGCATCATGGTCTACAGCGACAGCCTGGAATCGCAGGCATTCGTGGCGCTGGTGAAAGGTGAGATCGGGCCCGACCGGCCGGTCCTGGTCCGATTGCATTCCCAGTGCCTGACGGGCGATGTCTTCGGCTCCGAGCGCTGCGATTGCGGCGAGCAGCTCGAAGCGGCGCTCGCGATGATCGACAAGGCGGGCGCCGGCGTCCTGGTCTACATGTTCGACGAGGGGCGCGGCATCGGGCTCCTCAACAAGATCCGCGCCTACGCGCTGCAGGACCAGGGCCGCGACACGGTGGAGGCAAACCACGCGCTCGGCTACGCCGCCGACATGCGCGACTACAAGGCGGGGGCGCACGTCCTGTTCGACCTGGGCGTGCGGAAGGTGCGCCTGATGACCAACAACCCGGACAAGGTGCGGCAACTCGAGGCCTACGGCCTGGCCGTTACCGAGCGCGTCCCGGTCGAGGTGCCCCCGCGCAAGTCCAACCGCGACTACCTGCGGACGAAGCGCGCCAAGTTCGGCCACATGCTCTCGCTCGTGGCCGACAAGCAGGACCCGGGGCCGGGCTCCGGGATACGGGGAAGCGGCGAAAGTAGACCGGCGCTAGAAACGCCGGATGAGCGTCAGCGTGGTGCCGTCGCGCTTCATTTCCATCCGGTTGAGGAAGCTCATGCCGAGCAGCGCCAGGGGGAGCTTGTCGCCCTCGATGACGGAAGCGTCCACGTTGTTCACTGTGATGTCGCCGATCCGCAGGCTGTCGAGCTTGACGGAGTAGACCGGAACCACGCCATTGGCGGTCTGGGTGAAGACCCGCGTCCCCGCCAGGTAATTCACGCCGGCGCGCCGCGCGTCGCTGCTGGAGAGCACGACGGAGGTCGCGCCGGTATCCACCAGGAACCGCAGGCTCACGCCGTTCACCACGCCCATGGTGACGAAGTGGCCGCGCGCATCAGCGACGAGGGTGACGCTGTCGCCCCCGCGCGGGGCCGATGTGTTCGCCACCGCCGCGCCCTCGCCGACCGCCAGCGTCCGGCGCTCCCCGTCCATCTCGAATACTGCGGATTCGCTCGACGCGGAGATGAGCTTCACGCCTTCCGGGGTAACCTGCCCGATAGCGAGCGTCCGCGGCTTGCCGCCGTCGATCGACACGACCGCTCTCCCGGTGGTCAGGCCGAGCACGTTGATGTCCACCGCGGCCGCCGCGCCGGGCCCGAGTAGGAACAGCGTGAGAATTACCCTAAGATTGAGCCAATCCGATCTCATTACCTGTCGTCGACGAAAGTGAAGCCGGTTGCCATTTTCCGTCATGCCGCCACCGAGGGTCCAGGTTATTTTGCCACGTACCTCGACCGTCACGGCGTGACGTGGCAGGTGATCCGGATCGACGAGGGCGATCCGATCCCGGACGATGCCGGGCGGTTCAGCGGGCTCGTCTTCATGGGCGGCCCGATGAGCGTCAACGACGATCTGCCCTGGATCGCGCCGGTGTTGAAATTGATCCGGGCTGCGGCGGACACCGGCATCCCGACGCTCGGGCACTGCCTCGGCGGCCAGTTGATGGCGAAAGCGCTGGGCGGCGCGGTGACCCGCAATCCGGTGAAGGAGATAGGCTGGGGAAGGGCGGATGTCGCGCCGAACGAGGCGGCCGCGCGATGGTTCGGGAAAGCGCTCACGTCGTTCGACGCATTTCACTGGCACGGCGAGACGTTCTCGATTCCGCCCGGCGCGACCTGCATCCTGTCGAGCCGGTATTGCTCTAACCAGGCCTTCGCGCTCGGTCCACACCTCGGCATGCAGTGCCACGTCGAGATGACCCCGGAGCTGGTGCGCGCGTGGTGCCGGGACTGGGAGAAGGAGGTGGAGTCGCTCGCCCGGCGCACCCCCTCGGTGCAGACACCGGCGCAGATGACGGTGTCGCTCGAGGAAAGAACCCGGGCCTTGAACCGGGTCGCGGACCGGCTCTACGACCGCTGGACCGTTGGTCTCAAGCGGCGGTGATGGGGACCGGGCAGGAATCGCGGCCGTACGGAATTCTTTGCCATTCCGCTGGAGCATTACAATTGCGCAGAAATGGAATACGGTGAAAGGGATAACGCGCGACCATGGCGTTGTCGACGGGTCTTCGGGACGTGACCCACACTGACACCACGATTGCCGGCTGGCGCGAGAATGCCGTCTACGCGATTCTGTTCTTGTTGCCTATTGCCGGCGCGAGCGTGCCGCATTGGGTGGGCGTCAGTTTTACAGTCCTCGTGCTTCTGGGACTGCCCGAGCTTTTTCGCATGCGTTGGGGACTGGCGCGCGAAGAGCAGATTCTAGTCGGCATCCTGGTCGCCTACTTCGTCGTGTTCGTGCTTTCGGACCTGGCCAACGGCTGGGATTACCTGAAGACACGCAACGTGGGTATCGAGACGCGCTTCCTGCTCGCTTCGGCGGTGTTGCTGCTGTTGCGCCGCACGCCGCACGCAGGGACCTGGCTACTGCGGGGCGGCGTGGCCGGCGGGTTCGCGGTTTGCCTTCAAACACTCTTCGATTTCTACGTGCGGCAGGAGCTTCGTGCTTCGGGTGCCCTCAATCCGTCGGTGCTGGGTTCCTACGCCGCGCTGCTCGCCATGTTCAATCTCGTCTTCTGGCACATGGTCCCGAACCGCCCGGCGCTGCGTTACCTGATTGGCGCCTCGGCGGCTGCGGCATTCGTCGCGCTCCCGCTGACCGGCACCCGCGGGAGCTACGTCGGCCTCGTCGGAATGCTCTTCGTCTGGACCCTGGGACGTTTCCGCGGCCTGCGCCTTGCAGCCGCGCTGGCGGTCAGCGCCGCGGTGTTGACGGCCACCTATGTCGCCTTGCACGAGGTCCGCCAGCAGCTCGATGTCACATTGAGCCAATCCTCCTATGGTGCCGTGCGCGGCGATGACGAGACGCCCATCAGCCCATCGCTCTATTCCGCCAATGTACGCGTCGAGATGTGGCGTGTGTCCCTGTTGATCTTCCGAGACAACCCCATCTGGGGAGTGGGACGCGGGAACTATGTCGAAGCCGCGAAAAAATACGTCGATCAGGGCAAGGCGCCGCCCGATGTCATCACGTATCCCCTGCCGCACAGCGTCTATCTCGAGGCGCTGGTTGCCAGGGGCATCCCCGGTCTGGTTGTCGTATTGGCTTTGTTGCTTTATCCGTTGGGCTATTTCGCGAGCGGGCTGCGGCGCTCACCGGACACGGCGTTGCTCGGGACCCTGCTGGTGGTCGGTATCGCGCTGTTTTCGCTCACCGATACCATGACTTTCCTCAGGAACAATTTCGCCTCCCTCTTTCTCATTTATCTGTGCACCTTTTTCACGATGCATCAGCGGAAGCTCTCGCGCGAGGGTTATTGAATGCCACGCCTCTCGGCCGTGCTCATCGTGCGTAATGAGTCCGCGCAGCTTGGTGCCTCCCTCGAGAGCGTGAAGTGGGCGAATGAGATCGTAGTACTGGATGGCGGCAGCGATGATGACACCGTGGCTATCGCGCGGCGCTACACGGACAAGGTCTTTATCGAGCGCGACTGGCAGGGCTATGGCATCCAGCGCCAGCGCGCCCAGGAGAGGGCGAGTGGCGACTGGATCTTGATGATCGACGCCGACGAGCGCGTGACTCCCGAGTTACGGGTCGAAATTGAACGGGCAGTCGCCGCCGACGACCGCACAATCGTCTACGCGGTGCCGCGGCTGTCGTTCTGCTTCGGGCGGTTCATCCGCCATGGCGGGTGGTATCCCGATTATGTCGCGCGACTTTATCCGCGGGGCCGTGCACGCTATGGCGACGAGCTGGTGCACGAGAAGATTCATCCGGATCCCGGCATGCGCGTCGTTCGCCTGCGCGGCGACTTGCTGCACTACACCTATCGCAATCTGGAACACTACCTGGTGAAATCAGCGGGCTTCGCCGCGGCATGGGCTACCATGCGCCAGCGTCAAGGCCGGCGCGCCGGTCTCGTCCAGGGGATGCTCCACGGAATTGCCTGCTTTGTGCGCATGTACCTGCTGCGTGCGGGCTTTCTCGACGGCAAAGCGGGCATCCTGCTGGCGCTGCTATCGGCGCACTCGACCTTCGCCAAGTACGCGGATCTCTGGGTTCGGCAACAGCGGCTGCCGAGAACCCAGGAAGACTCTGATGCTAGAGGTCCTTGAGGAAGGTGCGGCTAATTGTCTTGGCCGCCCCGGCAACGTCAACCGTACTCATGTCCTCGGGCGCCGCATCCTCAGGCGGCGAGAAGGCGAGGCGGCGGTCGGCGCTGTTCAGAGTCTGCCAGCGCAGAGCCGTGGCTGAGCGCCGACGGGTGTAGAACGCGGCTGTCGGGCGATCGAGTGCCCCGGCGATGTGCAGCGGCCCGGTCGAGCCGCTGATGAAAAGATCGGCAAACTGGATGTGTTGGGCAAAACGCGTGAGTCCCTCGGTCGAGTGGTAGATCGTGTGCGCGCGACCGTGCAGCAGGGCCGCCACCCTGCCGGCACTGTTCTCCTCGCCGGGACCAGCGGTGATGACGACAGTGTGTGGCCGCCGCGAGTGTAGCTCGCGGATCAACATTGCGTACTGATCAAGTGACAGGTTGCTTGCCGACCCGCCGCCGCCCGGGTGCACAAAGACCAAGCGGTCGCCCGGATCAATTCCGCGCCCTTGGCAGAACGCCGTGCGCAACGAAGCGACTTCCCCGGGCGGAAACTGCAGGAAAGGGGGTGCCGGCGGCACCACGTTGGCCAGGCCAATATCGGCGAGCAGCCGGCGCGCAACATCGAGGTTGTACTCAGATTCGGGTCTGGCCGAGAGCGAGCGCCGCTGCTGCAACCGCTTGTTATAGAATAGCTGCGCGATCCTGGTCGCGGGCGCCAGTCGATAACGAATGCCGGCAGCCAGCATCAGTAGCCCGACGCGGATCGTCGAATAAAGCGTGATGACCGCGTCGTACCGTTCGCGCCGCAGACGCCGCAGCAGCCCGAGTTGCTCACGCAGGCCGGCATCGGGGCCGGGATCCCGTATAGCTAGATTGATCGCTGGGCAGCACTCGGCCATCTCGCGAGTGTAATCGGGCACGAGGCAGTGAATTTCACACCGCGGCAGCGCCTGTTTCAGCAGGAGAAAGGTTGGATAGGCGAGCATGAAATCGCCTAGCCGGTCGTTGCGTACGACGAGGATCTTGCTGGGCGTTGGCGTCATGCGGGAGTCCGGCCGGAATGCAAAAGCTACACGAAGCCTGCGCATCCCGGCAAGCTACCAACGAGATTCGATTCGCGTGTTTTGTATAATGACAGGACGACAGTCATGCGCGCGGCAATGAAGCTGGGAATAGTAATCCCCTGCTACAACGAGGGCGAGGTCCTGCCCGAAACGGTTCGGCAAGTGACCGAGCTGATCGACCGGCTCGTTGCTCTGGGCAAAATCTCCGCCGACAGCAAGATTTGTTTCGTCGACGACGGCAGCAAGGACCGCACCTGGGCACTGATCGAACATCATGCGGCGCAGAACCGCCATGTTTCCGGTATCAAGCTGTCGAGAAATCGCGGACATCAAAACGCGCTGATCGCCGGCCTGTTTACTGCTGAAGGCGACGCGCTCGTTAGCGTCGACGCCGATCTCCAGGACGATCTCAAAGCCATCGAGCACATGGTGGACAGGTTTCGCGGCGGCGCAGAAATCGTCTACGGCGTGCGCAACCGGCGCGAGACCGATACGGCGTTCAAGCGTCTCACCGCGGCAGGTTTCTACAAGCTGATGGCCGCGCTGGGGGCGGATTCGGTCTACAACCACGCGGATTATCGCCTCATGAGCCGGCGCGCAGTCGAATGCTTGAAGCAATACCGAGAGGTCAACCTGTTCCTGCGCGGGATCGTGCCGCTGATCGGGTTCAAATCTGAGATCGTCTACTACGACCGCACTAACCGTTTCGCCGGGAAATCGAAATATGCCGTGAAAAACATGATTGCGCTTGCGCTGGATGCAATCACTTCGTTTTCGGTGGTGCCGCTGCGAATGATCACACTCGCCGGGTTCGTCATCTTCGTTGCCAGCATGCTGGTGACGCTGTGGGCGTTGTGGGTAAGGTTTTTTACCGACGACGCCGTGCCGGGCTGGGCGTCTGTGGTGCTGCCGATGTATTTCCTGGGCGGCATCCAGATTTTCTGCATCGGGATGCTGGGTGAATATCTGGGAAAAACCTACTCCGAGGTAAAGGCACGGCCGCGCTATGTGATCGAGAAGGTCGTGAATCAGTGACCGCGGTCCGCGAGCGTGTCCGCGTCGCCCGGTTTCTTGCCGTCGGCGTGCTCAATACCTTCGTCGGCCTTGCGACCATCTACTTGTGCAAGTGGTTCCTGGGAACCGGCGATGTCGTCTCGAACGTGATTGGCTATGCCGTTGGCCTCATCAACAGCTTCTCGTGGAACCGGAACTTGACGTTCGCTCACTCGGGAGCTGTGCTCCCCGCCGCGGTGCGGTTCGTGATCGTATTCCTGATCGCATATTCCCTGAATCTTGTGACGGTGCTTGCGGCGATACACGTATTCGCCGTCAACAGCTACCTCGCGCAGGCGATCGGAATCGCGCCCTACACGGTGTTCTTTTATCTCGGCAGCAAGTATTTTGCCTTTAGATCGGCGCCGGCCGGGCGCGAATGAATGCGGTCCGAGCAGCTGCCGGATTGATTTTGCCATCGGTTGATGCCCGGCGATTTCGAGTGCTTCTGAAAAGCTTTCCGCCGCGTTGCAGGCGGCACGACCCGCGTTGCCCCGCTTGAGGTAAGGCATCCCATGCAATTGTCCGCAAACCGGGAACACAAGTGGTACTGCGCCTTGTTTATCCTGGGCATGGGCATTGGCCTGCTGATGGTGCGGAACTCGCAAGTGGGCGGCGACCAGTCGCTCATGCTCGATCTGGGATGGAGGCTGTACCACGACGGTGTATGGCTGCCGTATGGCATGCCCACTTCAGCGGGAGGCCGTTCACCCGGCGGTTTGATCAGCTTGCTGGTCGGTTTGCCGCTGTATGTCTGGACGGATTATCGCGCACCCGCCCTGTTCACGCTGCTCCTGCATGCAGCCGCATTCCTGCTTCTGCTGCAGCGGCTGAAGCCAGCGCTCACCAGCGCCGGGCGACTGCTCTTATTTCTGTTGGTTTGGCTGGCGCCCTGGCATCTCTATTTTGCCGCGCACATCTGGAACGCAAGTTACATGTTCGTGTTTGCGGTATTGCATCTGGCCAGCACGCAACGCATGGCCAGACATCGCGAAGCCTGGAGCACGTGCTTGCATGTGCTGCTGATTGCTCTGGCGATGCAGGTTCACACTTCTGCTTTTGTGCTGGTCATCCTGTCGCTGCTGCTGTTCCTGAACAAGCAGATCAAGGTGCATTGGGGTGGCTTTGTCATTGGCGCGCTGATCGGCATCGCCAGTTTCGTACCCTGGGCGTTGGCCGTGTCCAACGACCCCGCGTTGGCGCCGGGTCAAAAAGGCTTCTTCCTGCGCGGCCTGATCTACGTGTATCCATTTGCACACGGCGTGCTTTCCTGGCTCAGGATGGGCAGCCTGAGTTTCGCCAGCCGCATGATCGATTTTGACTTTACGGCAGCGCTGGGCAGCGGCATCAATGCCTGGTTGAGCCCGGTCGCCAGGGGAATCGGTATCGCTGCGCACGTGAGCTTGCTCGTGGCCATCTGGGCCAACTGGCGATTCTTCAAGAAGGCGCGGCATCTGCTGCGCTGGCGGAGCGTTACCCCGGATCAGCCGCGCGCCTGGCTGCGCCGCTACATTACGCTGAGCGCCGCGGCCGCGCTGATATCCTTCGCCATTTCACCAACCACGGTCATGTTCTGGCAGGCCTTTGTCGTGCTGCCCGCATCCGCACTGATTGTGGTGATGGCCGGCGAGGTCTTGCTGCGTAGCCGTCTGCGTCACCCCACCGCACTGATCATCAAGGCATGGGGGGTTGCAACGGTGGTGTTGCTGCTCTTCCAGTCCATTGGCGCACCACTGTATCGTTGCGGCGGCCGCGAGCTCGGGACCATGAATGCCATGCTCGAGGCCCTCCATGTGAAACGCGAATGTATCCAGCCTAACTAGCCGCCAACGGAAACGAGGCCGTCCATTTGGCCGACCGCCTTGCAAAGAGGCACGGAAATTTCGAGTCCCGGTGATGGGTGAGGGGCCGGGGCCACCCGTTGCGCGTTAGCCCGCGTCGAGCTCAATCGCGGAAGTTCTTGAACTGCAGCGGCACGTCGGTCACCGACTTTCGCACCAGCGCGATTGCGTCCTGCAGCGTGTCCTTCTTGGGGCCCGTGACGCGCAGCGCGTCGCCCTGAATGCTCGCCTGGACCTTGAGCTTGGAGTCCTTGATGAGCTTGACCAGGCTCTTCCCGCGCTCCTGCTCGATGCCCTCGTGGATCTTGATCGTTTCCTTCACCTTGTTCCCGCTCACCGGCTCGAGCTTGCCCGGCTCGAGCGCCCGGATGTCCACGCCGCGCTTGGCGAGCCTCTGGGTCAGCACGTCGCGCAGCTGGCGCAGCTTGAACTCGTCGTCGGCAAAAGCCGTCAGCGTTTTTTCTTTCTCGCTGATTTCGACGTGCGCGTCGGACCCCTTGAAGTCGAAGCGGTTCGCGATCTCCTTGTTGCACTGCTCCACCGCGTTGCGGATCTCGACGTGATTCACTTCGGACACGATATCGAACGATGGCATGCCTTCTCCCCGTGGCGATTCAGCGTCTAGGTCTTGCGTCTTAGCCTGGCGGCAATGCGCATCCGCAGCGCGTTCAGGCGTATAAAGCCCTCGGCATCGGCCTGGTTGTAGGCGCCGCGATCGTCCTCGAACGTGGCGATCGACGGGTCGAACAGCGAATCGCGCGGGGAGGCCCGGCCTGCCACCATCACCGTGCCCTTGTAGAGCTTGACGCGCACCGTGCCGTTGACGTGGCTCTGGGTGTGGTCGATCAGTGTCTGCAACGCGCGCCGCTCCGGGCTGAACCAGTAGCCGTTGTAGACGAGGCGCGCGTAGCGCGGCATGAGGTCGTCCTTCAGCGCCAGCACCTCGCGGTCGAGCGTGATGGATTCGATGGCGCGGTGCGCTTTCAGCATGATGGTGCCGCCGGGCGTCTCGTAGCAGCCGCGCGACTTCATGCCGACGTAGCGGTTCTCGACGACGTCGAGCCGGCCGACGCCGTGCCGGCCGCCCAGCGCGTTGAGGGCGGCCAGGACCTTGGCCGGCGTGAGCTTGCGGCCGTTCACCGCCACGATGTCGCCGCGGCGATAGGTGAGGTCCACGTACTGGGGCCGCTTCGGTGCTTTTTCCGGCGGGACGGTGATGCGCCACATCGACTCCTCGGGCTCCTGTCCCGGGTCCTCGAGGACGCCGCCCTCGTAGGAGATGTGGAGCAGGTTCGCGTCCATGGAGTAGGGGGCCGCGCCCTTCTTCGCTCGCGCCCTCGACCGGAATGCCATGCATCCGCGCGTATTCCAGGAGCTTCTCGCGGGACGTGAGGTTCCATTCCCGCCACGGAGCGATCACGCGGATGTTCGGGTCGAGCGCGTAATAGCCGAGCTCGAAGCGCACCTGGTCGTTGCCCTTGCCGGTGGCGCCATGTGCGACCGCGTCCGCGCCGACCCGGTGCGCGATCTCGATCTGGCGCTTGGCAATCAGCGGCCGCGCGATGGAGGTGCCGAGCAGATACTCGCCCTCATACTGCGCGTTCGCGCGGAACATGGGGTAGACGAAGTCGCGCACGAATTCCTCGCGCAGGTCGTCGATGAAAATCCGCTTGACGCCGAACTTCCGGGCTTTGCGCCGGGCGGGCGCGAGCTCCTCGCCCTGGCCGATGTCGGCGGTGAAGGTCACCACCTCGCAGCCGTAGGTATCCTGCAGCCACTTCAGGATGACCGAGGTATCGAGCCCGCCGGAGTAGGCGAGCACCACTTTTTTCACGTCGACCATAGATCACCCTGGGTCTTGACCCGGCCCAGCAGGAGATATTCCATCAGCGCCTTCTGGGTGTGCAAGCGGTTCTCCGCCTCGTCCCACACCACGCTTTGCGGCCCGTCGATGACGGCGGCGGCCACCTCCTCGCCGCGGTGCGCCGGCAGGCAGTGCATGAAGAGCGCGTCCTTCTTCGCCACCTTCATCATCTCCCGGTCCACCCGCCACGCCTCGAAGTCGCGCTTGCGCTTGACGCCCTCCGCCTCGCTCCCCATGCTGGTCCAGACGTCGGTGGTGATGAGGTCGGCGCCCTTCGCCGCCTGCATCGGGTCCCCGAACTCCTCGAAGTGTGCGGTGCCGCGCAGGCCCGCGCGCGCGGGCTCGACCTTGTAGCCCGGCGGCGTCGAGACACGCACGTTGAAGTCGAATACCTCCGCCGCCTGCAGCCAGGTGTTGCAGACGTTGTTCGAATCCCCGATCCAGGCCACGCTCTTGCCGCGGATCGAACCGCGATGCTCGAGAAAGGTGTAGAGGTCGCCGAGGATCTGGCACGGGTGGTGGTCGTCGGTAAGTCCGTTTACCACCGGCACCCGCGAGTGCTCGGCGAAGCGCTCGATCAGCGCCTGCTCGAAGGTGCGGATCATGACGATGTCCACCATGCGCGAGACGACGCGCGCCACGTCCTCGATCGGCTCGCCGCGGTCGATCTGCGTGTCGCGCGTCATGAGCGTGATCACCGAGCCGCCGAGCTGGTGCATGCCGGCCTCGAACGACACGCGGGTGCGCGTCGACTGCTTCTCGAACACCATGGCGAGGGTGCGGTCGCGCAGCGGCTGGTAGGGCACGTAGCGCTTGAACATGTCCTTGATCCAGCGCGTGCGCTCGAACAGGTACTCGTACTCCTCGCGGGTGAAGTCCCGGAATTGGAGAAAATGCCTGACGGCCACGGGCAACGCTCCGTTTGCGCGACGCGCTCAGGCCGGCTGTGCGGCGGGCTGCGGCGCGCTTTGCCGGTCGAGAAACGCGGTGACGAGGGGAACGAGGGTCGCCAGCAGCAGATCGGCCTCCTCGCGCCTGAAGTTGAGCGGGGGCAGCAGCCGGATCACGTTGTCCATCGTGACGTTGATGAGGAGGCCGCGCTCGAGCGCCTGCTGCGTGAGCTCGCCGCAGGCGTGCTCCAGCTCGACGCCGATCATCAGGCCCTTGCCGCGGATCTCCCTCACGCCCTTCAGCCCGCCGAGCTTCCTCGCGAGCTCGGCCCGGATGAAGTCGCCGATCGCGACGGCGTTGTCCATGAGGCGCTCCTCCTCGATGATGGCGAGGGTCGCGAGCGCGGCGGCGCAGGCGAGAGGGTTGCCGCCGAAGGTCGAGCCGTGGTTGCCGGGCTTGAAGAGCTCCGCGGCGGGGCCGACCGCGAGGCACGCTCCGATCGGGATGCCGTTGCCAAGCCCCTTGGCGAGCGGCATCACGTCCGGCCGCACGCCGGAATGCTGGAACGCGAACCACTTCCCGGTACGTCCCATGCCGCTCTGCACCTCATCGAGCATGAGCAGCCAGCCGTGCGCGTCGCAGATTTCGCGCAGGCCGTGGAGATAGCCGTCGTGGCAGACGTTGACGCCGCCCTCGCCCTGCAGGAGCTCCACCAGCACCGCCACCACGTTGCGATTCGCCTCGGCGACGCGTCGGATCGCCTCGAGGTCGTCGAACGGCACGCGCACGAAGCCGGCGACCAGCGGCTCGAACCCCGCCTGCACCTTGCGGCTGCCGGTAGCCGATAGCGTGGCCAGGGTGCGGCCGTGGAACGCCTTTTCCAGCACCACGATGGCGGGAGACTCGACGTTCTTCTTGTGGCCGTAGAGGCGCGCGAGCTTGATCGCGGCTTCGTTCGCCTCGCAGCCGGAGTTGCAGAAGAACACGTTGTCCATCCCCGACAGGGCGGCGAGCCGGTCGGCGAGCTTCTCCTGCAGCGTGATCTGGTAGAGATTGGAGGTGTGCACGAGCCGGCCTACCTGCTCGCGAAGGGCGGCGACGTACTTGGGGTGGCTGTGGCCGAGCCCGCACACCGCGACGCCCGCCACCGCGTCGAGATAGCGCTTGCCGTCCGCATCCCACAGCCACGACCCGGCGCCGCGCTCGAAGGCGACGGGCAGCCGGGCATAGGTGTTCATCACGTGTGACATGGCGAATCCCAAAAGCAAGCACGGCGGCCGGAGCCGCCGTGCGGAGCACTGCTATTCTGACCCCATCAACCCATTGCGTGCAAGGGAGTTGTCGGGCCGAAGACGGGCGGTTTGCTAGGCCATGGCCTTAATGCGCGCGGCGAGGCGGCTCTTGTGTCGCGCCGCCGCGTTCTTGTGGATGATGTTCTTGTCGGCGATGGAATCGATCACGGCGACCTCGCGCTGAAACATCGCTCCGGCGCCCTTCTTGTCGCCCGCCGCGATGGCCTTCCTGACATTGCGGATGGCGCTGCGCAGCTCCGAGCGCATAGCGGCGTTGTGCTGGCGGCGCTTCTCGGCCTGCCGCGCGCGCTTTCTGGCTGATGCGATGTTGGCCATGGTGCTCCAATCCGGTAAAGGGGCGCTATGATACGGATAATGAAGGGATTTAGCAACCCGCGGATGCCCCGATGAGCCTGCTCAGGGCGCTCGCGACGGTGAGCGGCATGACGCTCGTCTCGCGCATCCTCGGATTCGTCCGCGATCTCGTCATTGCCCGGATGTTCGGCGCCGGCCTTGCCACCGACGCGTTCTTCGTCGCCTTCAAGTTGCCCAACCTGCTGCGCCGCCTGTTCGCGGAAGGCGCGTTCTCCCAGGCTTTCGTGCCGATCCTCGCCGAGTACAAGAACCGGCGCGGCGCGGAGGAAACACGTCTGCTGGTGGATCACGTATCCGGAGCGCTGGCGGTCGCGCTTTTCATCGTAACGGTGATCGGCGTCGTTGCGGCCCCGCTCATCATCCTTGTGACGGCGCCGGGCTTCGCGGAGACGCCGGGCAAGTTCGACCTCACCGTGGGCTTGCTGCGGGTCACCTTTCCCTACATCTTCTTCATCTCGCTGACGGCGCTCGCGGGCGGCATCCTCAACACCTACAGCCGCTTTGCGGTGCCCGCGGTGACGCCGACGCTGCTCAACCTGTCGTTCATCGGCTTTGCGCTGTGGGGCGCCCCCTATTTCGATCCGCCGGTCCAGGCGCTCGCCTGGGCGGTCTTCGCCGGCGGCATCGCCCAGCTTGCCCTGCAGGTCCCGTTTCTCGCACGCCTCGGATTGCTGCCGCGCTTCCGGCTCAATCTGAGGGACGAAGCGCTCTGGCGCATCCTGCGGCAGATGGGCCCGGCGGTGTTCGGGGTCTCGATCAGCCAGGTGAGCCTGGTCATCAACGTCATCTTCGCGTCCTTCCTGGTGACCGGGAGCGTTTCCTGGCTCTACTACGCCGATCGCTTGATGGAGTTCCCGATGGGGTTGCTCGGCGCCGCGCTCGGCACGATTCTGCTGCCGAGCCTTGCCAAGCACCACGCCGACCGGTCGGCGCGGGCCTATTCCGATCTGCTCGATTGGGGCTTGCGATTGACGCTCCTGCTCGCGGCGCCGGCCGCGGTCGCGCTCGCGCTGCTCGCCGTGCCGCTCGTCGCAACGCTGTTCCACTACGGCGCATTCGGCGTGGAGGACGTCTACGCGACGCGGCGCGCCGTGATGGCCTACAGCGTGGGGCTGATCGGGCTCGTCATGGTCAAGGTGCTCGCGCCCGGCTTCTACGCCAGACAGGACATCAGGACACCGGTCAAGATCGCGCTCCTCACTCTCGGATTGACCCAGCTCATGAACTTCGCCTTCATCGTTCCGCTCAAGCACGCGGGGCTGGCGTTGGCGATCGGCCTGGGCGCCTGCGTCAATGCGGCCCTGCTGCTGCGGGGCCTGCGCCGCCGTGAAGTCTATTTACCCCAGCCGGGCTGGCCGGTATTCCTGCTCAAGCTCGCGATCGCGGTCTACGTCATGTCTGCCGTGCTGTGGATTGCGATGCCCGAGGACGCCGCCTGGCTCGCAATGGGCATCGCCGCGCGCGCCTTGAAACTGGCGTGGGTCGTGCTGCTGGGTGGGGCGACCTATTTCGCTGCGCTGTGGCTGCTGGGGTTCAGGTTGAGCGATTTTGCGAAGCGCGCCGCGGAGTGAGTCTCCGCCCGCGTCGCATGCCAGACCCGGTGTTGCGAGGGTCACGGTGGACGGGGAATCGATGGGTCTGCTAGCCTTAATGGTCCGTTTGGGCTGCATCCGGCCCGCGTATGGCTTCGTAACGCCCCGAGGAGGCCTCCATGCGCAAGACACAACGAAAAGGCGGGCAAACCGCTAGAAACGCTGCAGTCCACGCCGTGGCGGCCGCGCAGCCGTCATTGGCCGCGCGCTACGCGGCCGCGCGGAAGGCGACGGAACGTCTCGTGCAGCCGCTCTCCGCCGAGGACTGCGCTCTGCAGTCCATGCCGGATGCCAGCCCGGCCAAGTGGCACTTGGCGCATACCACGTGGTTCTTCGAGACATTCATCCTCGAGCGATTCGTGCCGGACTACCGGCCGTTTCAGCCGGCTTTTCGCGTCCTGTTCAACTCCTACTACAACGCCATTGGCGACAAGCATCCGCGCCCGGAGCGTGGATTGATATCGCGTCCCGTCCTGGCGGAGGTCCTCGACTATCGAAGGCATGTGGATGCCCGCATGGCGGTGCTGTTCGAGAAGTCCGGAGCCCGCGGCGGTGAATTCGCGTTTCTCGCGGAGCTGGGCGTGAACCATGAGGAGCAGCACCAGGAGCTGATCCTGACCGACGTCAAGCATCTGCTCTGGAAGAATCCGCAGCGGCCCGTGTACAGCAAGCGCTGGCCGCTGACGCCGATTCAGGGTCGCAAGGCACGCTGGATCGCGTTCGACGGTGGTCAGGTGGAGATCGGGCATCGGGGGAGCGGGTTCGCGTTCGACAACGAGGGGCCGCGCCATGCCGTCTCGCTGCGGCCCTTCGAGATTGCATCTCATCCGGTCACGCACGGCGATTTCCTCGCGTTCATGGAAGACCGCGGTTACGAACGTCCCGAGCTCTGGCTCTCGTCAGGCTGGGACATCGTGCAGGCGCAGCACTGGTGCGCTCCACAGTACTGGGAGCGTCGCGGACAGGAATGGCGCACGTTCACGCTCCATGGCATGGTCAAGGTTGATCCCCACACGCCGATCTGTCATGTGAGCTACTACGAGGCGGATGCCTTCGCGCGCTGGTCGGACGCGCGGCTCCCGACGGAGACCGAGTGGGAGGTGGTCGCATCGCAAGCGCCGGTCGAGGGCAATTTCGTGGACAGCGGCGCGTTGCATCCGCTCGCATTGCGCAGCGAACCGCCGGCCCCGGGACTGGCCCAAATGTTCGGCGACGTGTGGGAGTGGACGCAAAGCGCGTACTCGCCGTATCCCGGATTTCGGGCCGCCGCGGGCGCGGTCGGGGAATACAACGGCAAATTCATGTGTAACCAATATGTCCTCCGCGGCGGTTCCTGCGCGACACCGCGCGCGCACATCCGGGCGACCTACCGCAATTTCTTCCCGCCCGAGGCGCGCTGGCAGTTCAGTGGCCTGCGGCTCGCGCGGGATGTCTGATGTGCTAGCATTCGGGCCGATGAGCCTCGTAGCGTCATACTTGGCATACTCCCGCGGCGCCTGCTCGCAGGGACGCTGATCCCAACGGCGCCGTGCGCGCCGTCTCACTGGTATCCCACGGATTCCCTGGTTGCATTTCCGGGTGAAGTCATGACCCTTTGATTGAGGAGAGTTCACATGGACAGACGAGAATTTCTGAAGACGAGCAGCCTGATTCCCGCGGCCGCATTGACCGGCCTGCCGGGCTCCGCCACCGCATCCTCGCCCGGCCAGTGGCGCGTGTTCGAGGTAACGACGACCGCCGAGATCCAATGGCCCGCGGGCATTTCCCGGGTGTGGCTGCCCGTGCCGCTCACGGCCGACACGCCCTATCAAAAGAGCCTCGGCAGCCGCTGGCAGGCGGAGGGCGGAAACGCGAGCTACTCGGAGGACGGGAAATACAGCCTGGGCATCGTCCGCGCCGATTTTCCGGAGTCCGTGAGTACCCCGAAGCTCGTGGTGGTCAGCCGCTTTGCGACGCGCGACCACGGCGTCAATCTTTCATCGCCGGGCGCCGCCTCGGCGGAGGATCCGGCCGTGCTCCAGCTCAACCTGCGGGCGACCGAGCTGATCCCGACGGACGGCATCGTGCGCGATACCGCGATCGAGATCACGAAGGGCGCGAAGACCGACATGGACAAGGCGCGCGCCCTCTACGAGTGGGTGGTGGAAAACACCTTCCGCGACCCGAAGGTGCGCGGCTGCGGCTGGGGCGACATCAAGACCATGCTCGAGACGCGCAATTTCGGCGGCAAGTGCGGCGACTTGAACGCGCTCTTCGTCGGCCTGGCGCGCTCGGTCGGCATCCCGGCGCGGGATGTTTACGGCGTGCGCGTTGCGCGCTCGCAGTACGGATACGCCAGCCTCGGCGCTGGCACCGAGAACATCACGCGGGCGCAGCATTGCCGCGCCGAATTCTACGCGCAGGGTATCGGCTGGGTGCCGGTGGACCCGGCTGACGTGCGCAAGGTGGTGCTGGAGGAGCCTCCCGGCAAGCTGGCAATGACCGACGAGAAGGTCATGGCCGCGCGCAAGCGGTTGTTCGGCAGCTGGGAGATGAACTGGCTCGCCTACAGCTACGCGCACGACGTGCAGCTGCCCGGTTCGACCGGGCCGAAGATCCCGTACTTCATGTATCCGAACGGCGAAACGTCGCAGGGCCGTCTGGATCAGCTCGATCCGGACAATTTCAAGTACACCCTCACCGCGCGCGAGCTCAAGATCGCGTGACTTCGTTGATCCTGCGGGCCGCGCTGCTGTGCGTCGTCGGCGTGGCCGCGGCCGGCGCGGCAGACCTCAAGCCGTGGACGGGCGGCGCCGCACCCGGGCTCGAGCTGAGGGAGCTCGACGGGCGCGAACACCGTCTCGCCGACTACCGCGGCAGCGTGGTGCTGGTCAATTTCTGGGCAACCTGGTGCGCGCCGTGCCGCGACGAGATGCCCTCGATACAGCGGCTGAAGGAGCGGCTCTCGGGCAAGTCATTCGTCGTGCTGGCGGTCAATCTGGACGAGCCCGAATCGCGCATCCGGAAATTCCTCGCCGAAATGGCGGTGGATTTCGTGGTGCTGCTCGATCCCGGCAAGCACGCGGCGAGGGCGTGGAATGCCCGCGTTCTGCCGGCGAGCTTCGTCGTCGGGACTGACGGGCGGATCCGTTACAGCCTGGTGGGGGAAACCCGCTGGGACCAGGAAGGGGTCGTCGACCGCATTTCCGGGCTCCTGCCCTCGAAGCCGTGAGGCGCGATCCGTAGCGCTTCAGAGTTCGTAGCTCGACCCCTCTCCCCTGAGCGCGGCGTCCACCACCGCGCGCCTCAACTGCGGGGCGAACAGCTCGATGAACGCGTAGGCGAAGCCGCGCAGCGCGGCGCCGCGCCGGACGGCGATGCGCGTTGTCATCGTCCCGAAGAGGTGTCCGGTATCGATCGCGCGCAGGCCCCGGTCGCGCTTCTCGTCGTAGGCGCGCGCCGAGATGATGCCGATCCCGAGACCCAGGTCGACGTAGGTCTTGATCACGTCGGAGTCCACCGCCGAGAGCACGATGTCGGGCGCGAGCTCCCGCGCGCGGAACGCGTCGTCGATGTGGCTGCGGCCGGCGAACGCGGGATCGTAGGTGACGATCGGGTACCTCGCAATCATCTCGAGCGTGACCCGCGCTTCCTTCAGAAGGGGGTGGTTCTCGGGCACCACCACGCAATGCCGCCATTGATATCCGGCCAGGGCGAGGAGCCGCGGATACTGGTCGAGCGCTTCCGTGGCGATCGCGATGTCGGCTTCCCCTCCCAGGACCATCTCGGCGATTTGCGGCGGGCTGCCCTGCTTGAGCGCGAGGCGCACTTTCGGATAGCGCTGCTTGAACGCAGTTACCACTTTCGGGAGCGAGTAGCGCGCCTGGGTATGCGTGGTGGCGATGGTGAGGGTGCCCGCGGCCTGATCGCGAAACTCGCGGCCGATCTGCGCGAGGTTCTCCACGTCCTGCAGGATGCGCTCGGTGACGCCGAGGATCACGCGGCCGGCCTCGGTCATGTCCACCACGCGCTTGCCTCGGCGCGTGAGGAGGCTGACCCCCAGCTCCTCCTCGAGCTGGAGGATCTGCTTGCTGATTCCCGGCTGGGACGTGTGGAGCGCTTCCGCCGCCTGCGACAGGTTGAGCCGCCGCCTCGCGATCTCTCGAAGGTAGCGTAATTGCTGTAATTTCAATGGGTTGTGTAAATTCAAAAAAGTAATCAAATAATAATACATTATTCCTTTGAAACATAACACGGCCGATCTAGGATGCCCGCACGAATCCAACCGAAGGCACTGCATGTATCGCTACGACGACATCGACCAGCGATTAGTGGACGAGCGGGTCGCCCAGTTTCGCGACCAGACGCGCCGCTTTCTCGCGGGCCGGCTCTCGGAGGACGATTTCCGCTCGCTGCGGCTGCGCAACGGCCTGTACATCCAGCGCTACGCGCCGATGCTGCGCATTGCGATCCCGTACGGCCTGCTTTCGTCGCGGCAATTGCGCACGCTGGCTCATATCTCCCGCAAATGGGACCGGGGATACGGCCACTTCAGTACGCGCCAGAACCTCCAGCTCAACTGGGTGCGGCTCGAGGACGCGCCCGACATCCTCGAGGAGCTTGCCCGGGTGCAGATGCACGCGATCCAGACCAGCGGCAACTCCACGCGCAACATCACCACGGACCACTTCGCCGGGGTGGCGCCTGATGAAATCGTGGATTCATTCGTCTGGTGCGAGCTGCTTCGGCAGTGGTCCACGTTGCACCCCGAGTTCTCCTACCTGCCGCGCAAGTTCAAGATTGCGGTGAACGGCGCCGCGGCCGACCGCGCAGCCACCTACCTGCACGACATCGGGCTGCACGCCGTGCGGGATAAGGGAGGAACCGGCTCGGACGGCGCCTCGCCGGAGGGCGAAGTGGGCTTCCGCGTGATCGTCGGCGGCGGCATGGGGCGCACGCCGATCGTCGGCCACGTGATGCGGGAGTTCCTGCCGTGGCCGCACCTGCTCACCTATGTCGAGGCCGTGCTGCGCGTCTACAACCGCTACGGCCGGCGCGACAACATCCACAAGGCACGCATCAAAATCCTGGTGAAAGCGCTGACGCCGGAACGGTTCCAGGCGGAGGTCGAAGCCGAGTGGGCCCACCTCAGGGACGGTCCGGCCACGCTGACCGAGGAGGAAGTGCGCCGTGTGGAGGCGCGCTTCACGCGGCCCGTCTACGAGCGGCTGCCGGAAGAGGACCCCGTATACCGTTCGAAGCTCGCGGTCGAGCCAGGCTTTGCGGCGTGGGCAAAGCGCAACGTTCATCCGCACAAGGCGCCGGGCTACGCGACGGTGACGCTATCGCTGAAGAAAACGGGCACGCCGCCGGGCGATGTCACCGCGGATCAGATGGATGCGGTGGCGGACCTCGCCGACCGCTACAGCCAGGGCGAGCTGCGAGTGTCCCACGAGCAAAACCTGATCCTCGCCGACGTGCGCGAGAAGGATTTGCACGCGCTGTGGCGCGAGGCGAAGGCGCTCGGCCTGGCGACGCCCAACGTCGGGCTTCTCACCAACATCATCGCCTGCCCGGGCGGGGATTTCTGCTCGCTGGCGAATGCCAAGTCCATCCCGGTGGCGCAGGCGATCCAGGAGCGCTTCGATGACCTCGACCATGTCCACGACATCGGCGAGATCGACCTCAACATTTCCGGTTGCATGAACTCCTGCGGCCACCACCACGTCGGCCACATCGGCATCCTCGGCGTGGACAAGAACGGGGAGGAGTGGTACCAGATTTCGATCGGCGGCAACCAGGGCCTCACGCGACCCGGCGCGCCGGCGTCGCTGGGCAAGGTGATCGGTCCGTCCGTCGCGCGCGAGAGAATCCCGGACGTGGTCGAGGAGCTCATCGAGGTCTATCTCGAGCGGCGCGAGAGCGAGGAAGAGCGCTTCATCGATGTCGTCTGGCGCATCGGGATCGAACCCTTCAAGGAGCGCGTCTATGGCGGTCATCATCAAGGGCATGAGCGTCACCCGCGATCCCTGGCGGCGGCTTGAACTGGGTCCCGGCGGGAGTCTGCCGCCCGTGCCGGCCACGGGCGACATCGTCGTGCCGCTCGCGCTGTGGCAGGCGAAGCGCGCGGAGCTGCTGAGCCGTCCCGGCAGGCTCGGCGTGTGGCTCGACAGCAGCGAGGAGCCCGCGGCGATCGCGGACGATCTGCATCTGCTCGGAATCGTGGCGGTGAACTTCCCGAAAGCGACCGACGGGCGCGGCTACTCCATCGCGTGCCTGCTGCGGCAGCGCTACGGGTGGAAGGGCGAGCTGCGCGCGTTTGGAGACATCTGGCGCGACCAGCTTTTCTTTCTCGCGAGCTGCGGCTTCAATTCGTTCGCGCTGCGCGAGGGCGAGGATCCGCACGAGGCGCTCGCCGCGTTCGGCGACTTCAGCGAGACCTACCAGGGCTCGGCCGCGCGCCCGCTGCCGCTCTTCCGCCGGCGCGACTTCCCGCCGCCCGACGGCGCGGAATCGTCTTCGACCTAGAACGCAGCGCGCCGGGAAGTCCGACTGCCGCGGCTGCGGCTGGACCCGTACGTCCAAAACACGCTACAATTCAAGCTTTTAGAAACGCTTCCGGCTGGGTTGTATGCGACTCACGCGCGGCGTTCCTGCCGCGGCCGCGGGCCCGACCGCGCTCACCATAGGCAATTTCGACGGCGTGCATCTCGGCCATCAGGCGATGCTGGCCGAGTTGAAGCGCGCCGCGGCGCGACTCGGCGTGCCCGCCTGCGTGCTCACGTTCGAGCCGCATCCCCGCGAGTTCTTCGCCCCGGACAAGGCGCCGACGCGGCTCACCTCGCTGCGCGAGAAGCTGGAGTTGCTCGCCGACAGCGGCATCGAGCGGGTCCACCTCTGCCGTTTCGACTACCAGTTGGCGCAGATCACCGCGGAGGACTTCATCGAGCGCGTGATCGCGCGCGGGCTCGGGGCGCGCTGGCTTCTCGCGGGAGACGATTTCCGGTTCGGGGCGCGGCGCGCCGGCGACCTTGCCCTGCTGAAGCGAAACGGGCCCCGGCTCGGAATGGAGGTTTCCGCGCTGCCGAGCTTCATGCAGGACGGAGAGCGGGTATCGAGCACCGCGGTGCGCGGGGCGCTCGCCGCCGGGGAGCTCGCGCGGGCCGGACGGCTGCTCGGGCGCGCGTACTCGATCAGCGGGCGCGTGGTGCGGGGCGACGGACTGGGACGGAAGCTCGGCTTTCCCACCGCCAACGTCCAGATGAAGCACAACCGGCCGCCGTTGAGCGGCATTTTTGCCGTGCAGCTGCATGGCGTCGCGGCGGAGCCGCTCCGGGGGGTAGCGAGTCTCGGCGTGCGTCCGACGGTGAAGATCCAGGGGGCCCCGGTGCTCGAAGTGCACGCGCTCGACTACGATGGCGATCTCTACCGCCGCCACGTGCGCGTGGAGTTCCTGCACAAATTCCGTGACGAGGAGAAGTACGCCGACCTCGCCACGTTGACGCGCAGGATTGCGCTCGACGTGGAGAACGCGCGAAGCTTCTTTCGCCACAGGGACACGAGCTGCAGAGAAAGGCACAGGCCTGAGGCCGGGGCGCGCACGGATCGGATCGGCCCGGGGTCCGGGCTGCTCCCGGTTTTCTGTGCGTCCGGGGCGGGCTTGCGGCTTGAACGATGGCTGATTACAGAAAAACGCTCAACCTGCCGGACACCCGGTTCCCGATGCGCGGCGACCTCGCGAAACGCGAGCCGCTGATGCTGAAGAGCTGGCAGGAGCGCGGGTTCTATCAGCGCATCCGCGCCGCGCGCCGCGGGGCGCCGCGCTTCGTCCTGCACGACGGTCCGCCCTACGCCAACGGCGACATCCACATCGGCCACGCGGTCAACAAGATCCTCAAGGACATCATCGTCAAGCTGAAGACGCTGTCCGGGTTCGATGCGCCGTACGTGCCGGGCTGGGACTGCCACGGCATGCCGATCGAGGTGCAGATCGAGAAGAGCCACGGCAAGAACCTGCCGACCGCGGAGACCCAGCGCCTGTGCCGCGCCTACGCGGCGGAGCAGATCGAGCGGCAGAAGCGGGACTTCCTGCGCCTCGGGGTGCTCGGCGACTGGGACCGGCCGTATCGCACCATGGACTACCGGAACGAGGCCGACGAGATCCGCGCGCTGGGAGTCCTGCTGAAGAAGGGCTACATCTACCGCGGCTTGAAGCCCGTCAACTGGTGCTTCGATTGCGGGTCGGCGCTTGCCGAAGCCGAGGTCGAGTACGAGGACCGCACCGACATCGCCATCGATGTCGGTTTTCCCTTTGCCGAGCCGGAAAAGGTGGCGAAGGCGTTCGGATTGGCGAAGCTGCCCGATCAGCCCGGATACGCGGTGATCTGGACCACCACGCCCTGGACGCTGCCCGGCAACCAGGCGCTCAACGCACATCCCGGGCATCTCTACGACCTGGTGCGGACCGAGCGCGGGCTGCTCATCCTCGCGGCCGATCTGCGCGAGGCCTGCCTCGACCGCTACGGCCTGAAGCAGCGTGATGTTCTCGGTTCCTGCAAAGGCGCGGCGCTCGAACGCATCAAGTTCCGGCATCCGTTCTACGACCGCGTTGCTCCCGTTTACCTCGGCGAGTACGTGACGCTCGACACCGGCACCGGCATCGTGCACTCGGCGCCGGCCTACGGCGTGGAGGACTTCGACTCGTGCCGCCGCTACGGCATGAAGGATGACGAGATCCTCACGCCGGTGATGGGCGACGGCAAATTCGTTCCCGGTTTGCCGCTCTTCGGCGGGATGCTGATCTGGAAGGCCAACCCCGAGATCGTGCGGACCCTCGAAGAGCGCGGCGCGCTCTTCGCGCGCGACAACAAGCACGTGCACAGCTACATGCACTGCTGGCGCCACAAGACCCCGGTGATACTGCGCGCCACCGTGCAGTGGTTCGCCGGCATGGACGATGTCCCCGGCTTCAACGGAGTGAAGCCAAGGGAGACGCTGCGCGCGACCGCGCTGCGCGGAATCGAGACCACGCGATTTTTTCCCCAGTGGGGCCAGGCGCGGCTCCAGGGCATGATCGCCAACCGCCCCGACTGGACGCTGTCGCGCCAACGCCAGTGGGGCGTGCCGATGCCGTTCCTCATCCACAAGGAGACCGGCGCGCTCCATCCGCGCACGCTCGAGGTGCTCGAGCAGGTCGCGCAGCGCGTGGAGCGGGGCGGCATCGAGGCGTGGCAGGCGCTCGAGGCGAAAGAGCTGATCGGCGAGGACGCGGCGCGCTACGAGAAGGTGAAGGACACGCTGGACGTCTGGTTCGATTCCGGCTCGACGCACTACACCGTGATGCGCGGCTCGCACCGGGCCGACACCGGGTTTCCCGCGGACCTCTATCTCGAGGGCTCCGACCAGCACCGCGGCTGGTTTCACTCCTCGCTTCTCGTCGCGTCCATGATGGACGGCGTGCCGCCGTACCGGTCGCTGCTGACCCACGGCTTCGTCATCGACATGGAGGGCCGCAAGATGTCCAAGTCGCGCGGCACCGGCATGTCCCCGCAGGAAATCATCGGCACGCTCGGCGCGGACATCCTGCGCCTGTGGGTCGCAAGCACCGACTACTCGGGCGAGCTGAACCTCTCGAACGAGATCCTGAAGCGGGTCGTCGAGTCCTATCGCCGCATCCGCAACACGCTACGATTCCTGCTCGCGAACCTGGACGATTTCGATGCGGCGCGCGATCGGCTGCCGGTCGACGAATGGCTCGAGATCGACCGCTACGCGTGGGTGATGACGCACGACCTGCAGCGCTGCGCTCGTGCCCTCCGAAGCCGGGGTCGCGGATCCGGCGGCGCCCGGTCATTACGGCAACTACGAGTTTCACCTGGCGATGCAGAAGCTCCAGACCTTCTGCTCCGAGGACCTCGGCGGCTTCTACCTCGACATCCTGAAGGACCGCCTCTACACCACGCGTGCGGACTCCCGCGTGCGACGCTCGGCGCAGAACGCGCTCTACCACATCGCGCATGCGCTCACTCGGCTGCTCGCGCCCGTTCTCTCATTCACCGCGCAGGAGGCGTGGGAGGTGCTGGCGGGAGAGGGGGCGAACGTGTTCGAGCAGGCCTGGTACGAGTTCCCGCTGCCGCGCGATGCGGAGCCGCTGCGCGGTCGCTGGACAAAGCTGCGCGAACTGCGATCCGACGTCCTCAAGCAACTGGAAGAGCTACGCGTCGCGGGCAAGATCGGCTCCTCGCTTGCGGGCGAGGTCGAGCTCTACGCCAATGGGGAAAACCGCGAATTCCTCAAGTCGTTCGGCGACGATCTGCGTTTCGTGTTCATCACGTCCCGGGCATCGGTCATGGATCCGTCCGGGGCCGACGCGGCGCCGTTCCGGATCGAGGTGAAAGCGAGCCCGCACCGGAAATGCGAGCGCTGCTGGCACTACCGGGCGGATGTGGACCGCGACGCGGCGCACCCCGGCCTGTGCGGGCGCTGCGTCGCGAACCTGTACGGCGCGGGCGAGCCGCGCGTGCACGCGTGACATGACTCGCTGGCTCGCGCTCGCAGCGGCAATCGTGGTGGGGGACCAGCTCACCAAGTTCGCCGCCGTCCAGTTTCTGGCGATCGGCAAGGCCATCGCGGTGACGCCGTTCTTCAATCTGGTCCTGGTCTACAACAGCGGCGCGGCCTTCAGCATCCTGTCGGACGCGGCGGGCTGGCAGCGGCTGATCTTCATCGCGATCGCGCTCATCGCCTCGGTCTGGATCGTGTGGCTGCTGCGCAAGTACCCGCACCAGCGCCTGTTCGCGCTGGCGCTCTCGCTCGTGCTCGCCGGCGCGGTCGGCAACGTGATCGACCGGATCGCCTTCGGGGCGGTCATCGATTTCCTCGATTTCCACGCCTGGGGCTATCACTGGCCGGCATTCAACGTGGCGGATTCCGCCATCACCTGCGGGGCGGCGCTGCTGGTCTGGGACGCGCTGCGCCCCAAAACGAGGGATGAGGGCCCTTCGACAGACTCAGGACGGGCGGAGGGATGAGGGTAGGCGCGTATAATTTTGCCTCGCCCGTCTCGCGGCGCGTGCCATGAAAGTGCTGCTCGCCAATCCCCGCGGCTTCTGCGCCGGCGTCGATCGCGCCATCGAGATCGTCGAGCGCGCGCTGCGCCTGCACGGCGCGCCGATCTACGTGCGCCACGAGGTGGTGCACAACAAGTTCGTGGTGGAGGATCTGCGGGAGAAGGGCGCGGTGTTCGTCGAGAGCCTGGCCGAAGTTCCGGAAGGCGCAACGGTGATCTTCAGCGCGCATGGCGTGTCCCAGGCGGTGCGGCGCGATGCCGAGGCGAGAAAGCTCAAGGTGTTCGACGCGACCTGCCCGCTCGTGACCAAGGTGCACGTCGAGGTGGCGAAGATGCGCGAGCACGGGCGCGAGATCGTCATGATCGGGCACCGCGGCCATCCCGAGGTCGAGGGCACCATGGGCCAGAGCAGGGGCGGGATGTACTTGGTGGAGAAGCCCGGGGACGTGCCGCAGCTTAGGGTGCGGGACGAGAAGAACCTCGCCTTCGTGACCCAGACGACCTTGTCGGTTGACGACGCGAAGCAAACGATCGACGCCCTCAAGTCGCGCTTCCCGGGCATCGTCGGTCCGAAGAAGGACGATATCTGCTACGCGACACAGAACCGCCAGGATGCAGTCAAGACATTGGCGCGGCAGTGCGAGGTGGTGATCGTGGTGGGCTCGCCCAACAGCTCGAACTCAAACCGCCTGCGCGAAGTGGCCGAGCACCAGGGAGTGCCGGCCTACATGGTGGACAACGCTTCGGAGCTCGAGCCGGGCTGGGTGGCGGGCAAGCGCGTCGTGGGCGTCACCGCCGGCGCCTCTGCGCCCGAAGTGCTGGTGAAGGCAGGTGGTGGACCGGCTGCGTCAACTCGGCGGCGGGCCTGCCACCGAATCGAAGGGTATTGCCGAGAAGGTGGTATTCCCCCTGCCCAAGGGCCTGTCCTGAGCCTGTCGAAGGGGACTCGCCTGACGGCGCGGCTTCAGCCCGAAATCCGGCCGCAGGGATAACCCTTGCCGTAGCCGAATTCCACGAGCATGTAGCTCTTCACCGGGCCTTCCCGGGCGACGGCGGGCGTGAATTTCAGTCCCTGAACGCTCTCGAGGGCGCTCTTCTCGAACGGCGGCGCGCCGCATACGACGTCGCTGCGCGTTACTCGGCCGTCTTCGGCAATCAGGAGCTGGACGATGACCGCCCCGT
Organism: uncultured beta proteobacterium; assembly: GCA_963699525.1. Classification (GTDB taxonomy): domain Bacteria; phylum Pseudomonadota; class Gammaproteobacteria; order Burkholderiales; family SG8-41; genus SG8-41. The sequence continues at coordinate 115,445 of CAVOUI010000009.1, forward strand.
TCTTTTGCGCAAGCTCGCCCGTCGGATAGCGGAGTTTCGGCTCCGAGAGCGGACGGGCCGGCGACTTCAGGTTGGGAGATCGGAAATGAATGTAGCGCACGTCGTCAATCTCGACGTATTCGTCGGGGTCGTTCTTGCGCGGCTTCTTCGAAAGCAGCAGGACCCGGACCCGGACTTCCTGCGGGCGCGCCGGCCGGGTCGCTGCTTCTTTCTTGACGGTCGCAGCTTGCGCGAGGCGAATGACCTGTGGCTGCTCAGCACGGTCCTGAGCCTGGGCGGGTACGGCTACGGCTGCGGCCGCCACCGAGAGGATCCCAAGCGCGGTAAGCGCGGATTTGCTGCAATTCATAGGCTGTCTCGTCCGATGGTAGAAGCGGGGCGGCGGCCGGCCCCCGGTGGCCGGCCGCCTCCATCCCGCGCAAGGCCTTGCTAGTAGAGCTCGCGCCAGGTCGCGCGCCTGCCGAGCGAGCCGGCGGAGCCCGGCAACACGCCGCCGGTCTGCTTCTGCCCCGTGATGTCGATGCCGGTGTACTTGAGCTGTCCGCTCGGCAACCGGTAGACCACGAAGCCGGCGGCCAGCGCGGACCCAAGCTTGATACCGACCACTTGCCCCGGCGCGGAGGCGAGGTACGAGCCGGACCGGTAGTCGAACTGGTAGAAGAAGCTGTTACCGCCGCTCGAGCAGGCCTCGTTGTTCGGCTCGTTCGCATCCACCAGCAGCACGCCCCGCACCAGCTGCATGTCGATGTTTACGCGCTCACCCGGCGAATTGTTGGCGGGGTTGAGGTCCACCCACCAGCCGTTCCGCGAGGTCCAGTCGACCGTGTTGTTGGTGATCGTGCGGTTGGTGGCGTCGATCAGGCTCATGACCTGCTGCACCAGCCCCGCCGGCGGCTCGCGAAGGCTACCCAAGTCGGTGGCGGTGTCCTTGATCCCGTAAATCGACTGCTGGTAGGCGATATTGGCGGGTGGCACCAGCGTTGCCGGATCCGGGATGTCGGTCGCACCCAGGAAGCGGCCGGTCGCGACATAGATCACGTTGAAGCCCGCGTCAAAGCGCGTGATCTCGGGCCGGGTCGTAATGGACTGAGGCTTGCCGGCCGCGTCCAATGTCTGGCCTATCCGCTGCGGCGTGGGTGGGACGGTGGACATGTCGAAGCGCCACACGTTGCCGAGAAGGTCCCCGCCGTAGACAATCGTCGTGGTGTTGTTCACCGCGAAGTTGGTGGCGAATCCGGAGATCTTGGCGAGCCCGCTTGGGGTGACGGTATCGCCCGCGCCGGTGTCAACCTTTTCGAGAATCGCTCCGGTTTCGGCGTCCAGCACGAAGAGGTAACCCTTTCCGTCGCCGGGGCTGACGTTGTTGTATCCCGAGGTGACGATCACGACCCACTTGCCGTCGGACGGCCGCTTGGTGATGATCGGCTGGCCAAAGCTGTACCCCAGGTTGTCGTCCGTGGCGGTGCATCCCAGCGTCCCGCCCGGGTCCGCGCAGACCTCCCACAGCCCCTTCGGGGCGCTGGTGTCGGTGACGTCGAGCGCGTAGTAGCCGCGCCCGCCCGCGTTCAGCCCGCCGACCAGTATCGTCTTCCAGGCGCCGCCGAAGAAGACATCCATCGTAACGGGCGAGCCATCCACGTAGAAGCGATGGTTCACGTCGTAATTGGTCGCCGCGAGCTTGTAGAGCTCGGGCTGCAACATGCGCGGCACGTAGGCCCACAGCTCGCTGCCGCCGCCGGACTGCATCCTCGCCGCCGTTGATGGCGTGCAACATGCCGTCGTTGGCCGCGATGAAGAGCACCGGAGTACGGGTCGAGGCCGGCCCCGCCTTGAAGGAGTTGTAGTCGGGGGTCACCGCATCGCCGTAGAGCAGCTTGGGTTTGCCGAGGAACTCCGGCTTGGCGTTGACGGTGTCGCCCAGCGTGTGCTCGCGGAAGCGGTAGTAGTTGGTCTCATGCTGGTTCTGCCCGCGCAGGTAGTTGACCAGGTTGGTCCCGCTGTTGGCGATGGCCAGGTCCGCCACGGACATCGCGCCGCATTGCGGCCAGACCGTTGGGTCGGTCGTGCAATGGTTGTCAAAGAAAGCCTGCTCCGTGCCCGTCAGGTTGGCGTACTTGAAGGGCTTGACCTTGGTTCCGCCGGAAGCGTCGAACGTGTAGATCGTCCGGTCGTCGGACGCCGCCAGGGTCCGCGGATCGAGCTTGGCGCCGACGGACCACGCGATGCCCGGGATAATGGATCCGGTGACGACGTCGATCTTCTCCGCGATCACTTCCCCGTCCCATTTCACGGTGCGGTAGGTCGAGCTGTAGATGAAATTGTCGGTCGGCGTCACGTTCGGGGTGCTGGTGGCCGAGGACGCCGCGGCGCCGGTCGTGGTCTTGATCGCCTGGAGTGCCTCGGTGAGCCCGCTTTGCAGCGTGTTCGGGTTCTTCGCGCTGAAGTAGGTGCCGCGCCCGTTCACCGCCGCGTGCCACAGGTCGTCGAGGGCCGACGGCGAATCCGCTACCGGTTGCGGCCAGTTGCAAATGGAGGCGCTGCCGCCCGGTGAGAACGAGCAGCCGGTGACGCCGTCCTTGATCTTCTTGAAATCCCCGCTGTTGGCAGTCTTGTAGTCGCTCTGGTAATTCATGAGGCCGTCGAGCCCCAATCCGAGGGTGAAGGTCACCATATGCTGGTGCGACGCTTCGTCGACGCCCACCTGCGTCGGCACGTTGTCGGTCGCCTTCGGGTCCGTCAGGCACTTGCCGCTCGCCGGCGTCCCCCCGGGACAGGGCCGCAAGTCATTCTTGTAGTAGTACATGGCCGCGTCGGCGAGCGTGTTGGCGAACCCACCCGTGGCCGTGGTGGAGGACGTCGTGATCGGAAGCACGGTGGGGTTCGGGCTGACGGTGAAATCTGCCGAGGTGACCGTGTGGCCGGTCGTAGTCGTCGCCGTGCCGCCGGTCGGCGTGATCACGGGGGCCGTTGCCGTCAGTGCGTTGTTCGTGCAGCTGCCGCCAGTGATGGGGGTCGTGCTCCAGGTTGTGCCGTTGATACTCCAATGATAGGTGTTGCTGCCGCCGACTATGGTCGTTTGCGGCGCGCCGCCGTCGTAGGTGGTGACGTTTTGGGTCGCTCCCGACTTCGTCTGCCGGATGTACACCCTCCTGCTGCTATTGCAGACGCAGCTCTGGGTGCCGCCGTAGGTGAAGGTGGTTGAGCCGCTGCCGGTGCAGACCCTGCGTTCGACCACCGTAACCGGCGTTGCTTGGTTCACCTGCGTTGCATCGCAGGCAGAACTCCCGGTTGCTGTAATGACGATGTCCTGGAAGGAGGGAACTGTGCTCGTGGAAGGCGCGCCCGCCACACCGTCAACAGTCACCGTGGTCGTGACAACGTCGAGCGTGCGCTGCTTGACGCGCTTCAAGTTGGCCGGGCACCCGCAATTCGTGTCCGGAGCGCCGGAGAAATTAGCGCTGCCGGCGGCGTTGGCCATGCACACGACCTGTTCGAGAGTGCGCGTTGTGGAGGTGTCGGTCTGCGCCGTCCCGGCCCCATCGAGCGTTCCGGACGGCCGGTTGACGAACGGTCCGGGCACGTCGTCCTGGTTGTCCATGTTGCTCGTACCGTCGAGCTTGAGCCCGCCCGAGCTGTTCCAGTAGCCGTCGGTCGTGAGCAGCGCGAAGTTCTGCTGGCAGCTGAACTGGACCGGATCATCCAGCATGAAGTCGTTGATGCCGTCGGTCTTGCCGGCGTAGTGGCGCCCGACGCGGGAGATCGCACGCCGCAGCGGCGTATTGGGACCCGGCGTCATGCTGTAGAACGTCGTGTACCAGTCGGCCTTGTGGGTGACGTCGAACTTGTCGATCTTGAGGTAGCGCGTGGCATCGGACGCGTTGATGGTGGTGAAGCCAATGCGGTAGCGGTCGTCCATCGAGGAGAACACGCGGCCCGCAGCGCTCTTCATCATCTGAATGCGGGTGTGGTAGTAGGCGAGCCAGTTCGCGAAGTTGGTCATCTCCTCCGTGTAGGTGCAGACCGGTTGCGCCGCGCAATCGCTGCGATTGGGCCGCCCGGCATAGGTAGCGACCGTCGGTACGATATCCGTTCGCACAAAGGTGCCGTAGCGCACGTTTTGGTGGGCGCCGTCGAGCTTGGCTTGGCAAGATGCCGGTGATCCGCCTGTCACCGCCGCCGTCTGGTTCGCAAGGGCGCTGGTGGTGCAGTAGCGCACGGGCGCCGGGATGGTGAAACTGCCGGTCGGAGTGGAAGACTGCGTGCAGGTGGTCAGGTCGACGTCGCTGCAGTGCTCCCGCGGCAGAATCGTGAAGTAGTGCGGGGCGCCGAAGCGCATCCTGACATATCTGTATGTTCCCGGGTTATTACTACAGTCAGACTCGGGCCAACCATACGTGCCGTTATTAGGTTGGGAGACGCAGCTGTAACGAAACGACGTCAGCAGCGTCACGGCGTCGTTGGCATAGCCGTTGCGCCGGCAATTGCTGACAAAGGTGGCGATCGCGGCGTTCGGATCGTCGTTCGAGTTATCGCAAAACACCGGCTCGGGCCACTGGGTGGTCAGGTCAACCGTGTTGGTGCTGACGTAGGGATTGACCTTCACCGCCGTCCACGGCGAGCCGAAACTGGGCAGGTCGGCGCCGGCGCCGTCCTTGCCCGGCGCGTAGGTGATCTGCGGGTTGTAGTAAATGGTGTTGAATTCGGCGGCGTACACCGGAGGGCCCGCCGGCCATTCCTGCATGGGGATGTTCCGGACGTCGTCCCTGAAGCTACTGTCGGCGGCCTGGGGAAGAAGATTCGTGTTGTTCGAATCCACCATGCAGTTGGTCCGGTTGGTGCTACCGCCGCTATTGGTACGGTGGGCTTTGCAGGTATTGTCGGCATCGACGTTGTCGGGCATCCAGTAGCGGCCCATGCTGCCTGAGTCGTCCAGGATGAACATGAGGTTCGGCAGCACCGCGGTGCTCGAAGCCGTGCCGAGAGGGACCGGCGAAAGGTCGGTCTGCGCTGCGCGGGCGGGCACGGACGGCGCGCCAATCGCAGTGGCCACGGCCAGCGCCGCGAACAGGGAACGTGCAGAGAAGTTAGGTTTCATAACCATGCTCTCCATCAAAATTCAGCGTGTTTCACAGCGCGACCGCCACCATGGCCTGGATGTAGCTCATGGTGCTGCGCGGCCCCTGCGTGCGCACTGTGATGCGGTAATAAACCCTGGGGTCCTGCAGGTATCCGGGCGCGCCGATCGTGAAGCTTTCGCCTTGAGACGGGGGTGGAGGCGTGCCGGTGCCCGTCGGGTTGTCGAGCGCGCACTGGTTCGATACGGCGGTCGCAGCGCAGACTCCGTTGTACGTCGTGTTGGCGCAGTTGCACATGCGGTGGATCTGGTACGAGATCGTGTTGCCCGCTGCATCGGTCCCGACCGTCACCGAATTGACCCACGAGGCGGCATTGGTCCATACGGGGGTGGAGTAGCCCGAGTTGTACCCCTGGGCAGCGTTGTCTAACGACAGCGTGGGCCGGTTGGCGAGAAGCCATTGGTAGCCCTGCTCGATCCCGTTGTCGGCGGACTGCACCGTCCCCTGCTTGAATGCGAGGTTGCCCGCGATCAGCGTGGCGGTGTCCACCGAGCGCATGATCGCGATGCCGGCGAGCGTCATCGCGACCAGCACGATCAACGCGATGAAGAGCACCGCGCCACGCGCCCGGGACCGCAGGGAGGCGAGCATTCTGATTCGGATTGCGGGTGACATCTAGTAAGGCCTCCAGAGCATGTTGCGCAGCGGGATCACGGTCTGGAACACCTTGTAGCGGTAGTGACGCTCGTCGGAGGTCAGCGTCCAGACCGGTCCGAAAGTGGTCGGTGGATTCACGGAGTCATCCCACAGGCGAATGGTGGTGGGGCTCACTGGGTCCTTCTCGTAGAGGCTGGAACGTGCGACCACTGCAACGCGTATGGCAAGAACCTGGTTCCAGTCGGCGGGCGCGCCCTCTTCGTAGACGTCCACCACACCGTCCGCGTTGAGGTCCTTCCCGTACTGCGCCTGGAGCTGGACGATGTTGTCGAAGTTCGGTACGCCCGCGCCCGTTCCGAACGCCTGAGAGAGCAGCTGCCCATTCTGGACAGTGAAGGTTTTGATGGTGGGCGCGGGCCCGAGGTTGTACACCTTGCCGTTGGTCGTGTACGCCGTCCCCAGCCCGGCCGGATTGTTGTAGCGCGTGTTCAGCGTGGCGCCCGTTGAGGGACTCACGTAGGTTCCGGCCTGTAGATTCAACCGGGTGTTGTCTCCCGTCGCGGGCGGGGTCTGGTTTATCTGTGCCAGCGTGCACGGCTTTCCCGGTTCCGCGATGACGACGTGATCGCCCGGCTGGAACCCGTAGAGCGCGTTGACGGTCTTGATGAAATCGTCGGCTGGTGACAGACTGCCGACCAGGATGGCGAGCGGGGCGCCCAGCGCGTCTTCGTTTCCATAGGCCACCGTAAGCGTGTCGGGGGAGCCCGCGACACCCGTCGAACTGCCCGCACCCTGCGTGATGAGCGCCGGCACGAATGGGGCCGGAGTCAGCGCGGCGCCGACCTGCTGGTCCCATCCCTGCAGGGTGCAGCCCACGAGGTCGGGCGTGTTGAAGCCATAGCCCGCTTGGCGCAGGTCGCGCTCGATCGTGTACAGGGAAAGCGTGCCGCTGGTCTGGGCCTCGCCGCCGGATGTCGTCGTGCGCTTCTGTCCCTCGAATACCGCGAAGACCTGGAAGATGGCAAGGCTCGCGATGATGCCGATTGCCGCCGCCACCAGGAGTTCGACCAGACTCAAACCGCGGAACGTGCCGCGCCGCTGGACCGTCATGTCATGAATTGGGCGCATGGGGTCAGCCATTGATGTAGGCCATGGTGATGTGACGGTGCACGTCCGAGCCGCCGGGCAGCTGCCAGCGCACGGTCACCGTCACCGTGGTGCCCGCCACCGTGATGATCGGGAGGTTCGCGGCGGCCGTGACGCCCGGGAGCGCGTTCTGGATGCTCGCCACCCAGTCGTTGATCGCCGCGGGCGGCGCACCGGCGCCTGCGTAGGCGTAATTAACGAGGTTGGCGCGGTTGACCCACATCTGGCCGATGATCTCGTCGGCGAAGAACGACGCGTCGCTGCGGTACTTGGCGTCTGACATGTGCTTGATCGCGAGCGCCTGCATGCCGACGAGCGCGAGTATCCCGACCGAGAAAATGAGGATGCCGATCAGCGCCTCGAGCAGCGTGGCGCCCCGTTGCCGGCCACCTGCGCTCTGCTGGATGGGCAAGCTGGTTTCCATTCGTTCCCCCGGCTACAGGCAGCCCGCGGGCACGGCGGCACCGCACGAGCGCGTGTCGGTTACGGCGACCTGCGGATCGCACATGCGGACGTTGCCTCCCGCTCGCACCAGGATGCACAGCTCGCGGCTGTCCGCCGCGGAAATCGCGGGCGAGTCGATCTTGATTTCGGTAACGGTCGCCGTGCCGTCGGCGTTGGTTGCGACGTTGCCGAAACTGCTGAAAGTGATGGTCCTCGCCCCGCCCGGCGTGATCGTGACGAGCGCGGCGGCCGAACCCTCGCCGGCGAGCCGGGACTGGATCACCTCGCCGGTGCCGGCCACGCGCGCGGTCCAGCCCGAGGACACATCCATCCGCATTTCGACATTGACGTTGCGGCGTATCGCCTCGGTGCGCGCGAGCTGCATGCCGTTGAGAATCGCTTCCCCGGCGGTGCGGATCTGGGTGTTCTGCATCCACACGGCGAAATTCGGCAGCGCCACGTAGAGCAGAACCGCCAGGACGACCAGCGTGATCAGGAGCTCGATCAACGTGAAGCCGGCGGTTTTCATGGCGTCTAGCACGTCCCGTCCTTGCGGCGCACCCAGCAGGCCGCGTTGGGGGCGCCGTTCCAGCTGGCGCCGAGCGTCGTCGTCGCGCGGACGTTCAGCTCGTTCAGTGTATAGACGAAATTCGTCAGGCCCTGATTCGCGATGCCGGTTGCCGTGACCGTGTAGGTCTGCGATGGCGCCAGGCCCGGCACACAGCCGAAGGTGAAGTACTTCGAGTTCGGGGCTGCCGCGCCGCACCCGTTGAGCCCGCCGCCGTCGTAGCGGCGGTTATCCTGGTAGAACTGCTCCATGCGCACGCGGAAATCCGCGAGGCCGGTAAAGGCCTCCGTGATCTTGCCGCGCAGGACGTAGTCGTTGTACTGCGGCAGCGCGATCGCCGCCAGAATGGCGATGATCGCGACCGCGATCATCAGCTCGATGATGGTAAAACCGCGTTGGTGCTTCATGTCGGCTCCTTTCAGCGGGGGAAACGATAGAGCGTCGAGCCGTCGTTCGCCAGAGTCAACCGATGGGAGGACACCAGCGGGCCATGGACGGCCGCGGCCTGCGGCACTTTCGCACGGAGTTCCGCGCAGTCGCGCAATACATCACGGAGCATCGGAGCGATGGACTGCGCGCGAACACGGAGTCAGTGTGCGCCCCGAAGTGGTGACATGACTGGAGGCTGTATCAAGAATTCCGGGGCGAAGTCACAGGAGAACACGATGCACAGATTTCAGGCCGCCGAACTCCTGCGCAATAAGTCACGACGCGGGAATCGCGCCAGCAAATAAGTCTTGAGTCAATCGTTGCACCCATGTCCAACGTGAATTGTTCATCCCCGCTGCGACCGGCTCTGGTCTATAAGACTACACATCGGTTGCACATAAGTAGAAATACCAAGCGTTGGGTAGTCAGCCAGCAACAGGGGCGAGGCAGTTTCGTGTGAGACGGATCATGACGAAACTGCATGTAGGTAGTTAGACCTGTTGACTTAGCCGGGGAAGAACTATGGCTCTCATCATCGGCAACAACCGCAGCAACACGCTGATCGGAACCGGATCGGCGGACATCATTTCAGGCCGCGGCGGCAATGACAGGATCATCGGCAACGGCGGCGACGACCTGATTCAGGGCGGCGACGGCAACGATCGCATCGACGGCGGACGGGGCAACGACGTCATCGACGGCGGCAGCGGCAGCGATGTCATCGATGGGGGCCGCGGCAACGACCTGATTCTGGGCGGCGACGGCAGCGACGTCATCGACGGAGGCAGCGGTAACGACCAGATACTGGCTGGCTCCGGCAACGACATCGTTGACGGTGGCTCGGGCGATGACTCGATTGACGGGGGCAGCGGCAACGACGTCATCGGGGGCGGCAGCGGCAACGACGCCATCGACGGCGGCAGCGGCAATGACTTCGTAGACGGCGGATCAGGCAATGACTCGATTGACGGAGGCACCGGCAACGACGTAATGGTCGGCGGCTCCGGCAACGACTTCCTGGACGGCGGTAGCGGTAACGACTTCCTCTCCGGCGGATCCGGTGACGACGCGTTGTTCGGCGGGACCGGCTCCGATCTGCTGACAGGCGGCTCGGGCAACGATCGATTCATCTTTCGTGCCGCCTCGGAATCTCCGGCGAGCGGCGGCTGGGACCGCATTACCGATTTCTCCCAGGGCAGGGACAAGATCGACCTCTCGGACATCCTCGGGCCGGCTAATCTCGCCTGGGGGGACCGGACTGCCACCGTCAATGGAGTCTGGTACCAGAACCTCGGCTTCAGGACTTTCGTCTTCGTTGATGACAATGGCGATGGCCGGCCCGACCTGACGATTGAACTGACGAATACCTTCGGCCTCAGGCTCACTCCCAACGACTTCATCGGCGTAGGCGACACGCCGGCAGCCAACAATGCGCCGGTGATCACCTCCCATGGCGGCGGCGACAGCGCCAGTGTGATTGTGGCCGAGGACACCATGGGGGTGAACACCGTGACGGCGACCGATCCGGACGCCGGCGACACGCAGACCTTCTCGATTGTCGGCGGCGCCGACGCGGCGAAGTTCTCAATCAATTCGGCAACGGGCGTGCTCGCGTTCATCTCGGCGCCGAACTTCGAGGCGCCCACCGATGCGGACGGAAACAACATTTATGAAGTCACCGTGAGGGTCACAGACAGAGGTGGCCTGTCCGACACCCAAGCGATCGCGGTCACGGTGATCGACCAGAACGACGTGGCGCCGACGATCACCTCCGGGGCGACGGGGAGCGAGGCAGAGAACACGGCCACATCGAGTGTGGTCTACGACGCGAATGCGACCGATTCGGACACAGTGGGGACGGTAGCGTTCTCGCTGACGGGGACGGATGCGGGCCGGTTCTCAATCAACTCGGCGACGGGCGAAGTGACGTTCCTGGCATCACCGGACTTCGAGGCGCCGACGGATGCCGACGCGAATAATCTCTACGAGGTCGTGGTGCACGCCAACGACGGCGTGCATGACACGACACGGGCCGTGACTATCGCGGTGACTAATGTCAACGATGCGCCGGTGACGACGGCGGTGACGCTGGCGGCGGTGGACGAGGACAGCGGTGCGCGGCTGATCACGCAGGCCGAGCTTCTGGCCAATGCCACCGACGTTGACAACACGGTGCTGACGGCGACCGGGCTGGCGATCTCCTCGGGCAATGGCACGCTGGTGGACAATCTCGACGGCACCTGGAGCTACACGCCGGCGCTGAACGACGACGCTTCGGTGGCGTTTAGCTACAGCGTGACGGACGGCTCGCTCAGCGTGCCGGGGAGCGCGACGCTCGAGATCACGGCGGTGAACGATGCGCCGGTGACGACGGCGGTGACGCTGGCGGCGGTGGACGAGGACAGCGGTGCGCGGCTGATCACGCAGGCCGAGCTTCTGGCCAATGCCACCGACGTTGACAACACGGTGCTGACGGCGACCGGGCTGGCGATCTCCTCGGGCAATGGCACGCTGGTGGACAATCTCGACGGCACCTGGAGCTACACGCCGGCGCTGAACGACGACGCTTCGGTGGCGTTTAGCTACAGCGTGACGGACGGCTCGCTCAGCGTGCCGGGGAGCGCGACGCTCGAGATCACGGCGGTGAACGATGCGCCGGTGACGACGGCGGTGACGCTGGCGGCGGTGGACGAGGACAGCGGTGCGCGGCTGATCACGCAGGCCGAGCTTCTGGCCAATGCCACCGACGTTGACAACACGGTGCTGACGGCGACCGGGCTGGCGATCTCCTCGGGCAATGGCACGCTGGTGGACAATCTCGACGGCACCTGGAGCTACACGCCGGCGCTGAACGACGACGCTTCGGTGGCGTTTAGCTACAGCGTGACGGACGGCTCGCTCAGCGTGCCGGGGAGCGCGACGCTCGAGATCACGGCGGTGAACGATGCGCCGGTGACGACGGCGGTGACGCTGGCGGCGGTGGACGAGGACAGCGGTGCGCGGCTGATCACGCAGGCCGAGCTTCTGGCCAATGCCACCGACGTTGACAACACGGTGCTGACGGCGACCGGGCTGGCGATCTCCTCGGGCAATGGCACGCTGGTGGACAATCTCGACGGCACCTGGAGCTACACGCCGGCGCTGAACGACGACGCTTCGGTGGCGTTTAGCTACAGCGTGACGGACGGCTCGCTCAGCGTGCCGGGGAGCGCGACGCTCGAGATCACGGCGGTGAACGATGCGCCGGTGACGACGGCGGTGACGCTGGCGGCGGTGGACGAGGACAGCGGTGCGCGGCTGATCACGCAGGCCGAGCTTCTGGCCAATGCCACCGACGTTGACAACACGGTGCTGACGGCGACCGGGCTGGCGATCTCCTCGGGCAATGGCACGCTGGTGGACAATCTCGACGGCACCTGGAGCTACACGCCGGCGCTGAACGACGACGCTTCGGTGGCGTTTAGCTACAGCGTGACGGACGGCTCGCTCAGCGTGCCGGGGAGCGCGACGCTCGAGATCACGGCGGTGAACGATGCGCCGGTGACGACGGCGGTGACGCTGGCGGCGGTGGACGAGGACAGCGGTGCGCGGCTGATCACGCAGGCCGAGCTTCTGGCCAATGCCACCGACGTCGACAACACGGTGCTGACGGCGACCGGGCTGGCGATCTCCTCGGGCAATGGCACGCTGGTGGACAATCTCGACGGCACCTGGAGCTACACGCCGGCGCTGAACGACGACGCTTCGGTGGCGTTTAGCTACAGCGTGACGGACGGCTCGCTCAGCGTGCCGGGGAGCGCGACGCTCGAGATCACGGCGGTGAACGATGCGCCGGTGACGACGGCGGTGACGCTGGCGGCGGTGGACGAGGACAGCGGTGCGCGGCTGATCACGCAGGCCGAGCTTCTGGCCAATGCCACCGACGTTGACAACACGGTGCTGACGGCGACCGGGCTGGCGATCTCCTCGGGCAATGGCACGCTGGTGGACAATCTCGACGGCACCTGGAGCTACACGCCGGCGCTGAACGACGACGCTTCGGTGGCGTTTAGCTACAGCGTGACGGACGGCTCGCTCAGCGTGCCGGGGAGCGCGACGCTCGAGATCACGGCGGTGAACGATGCGCCGGTGACGACGGCGGTGACGCTGGCGGCGGTGGACGAGGACAGCGGTGCGCGGCTGATCACGCAGGCCGAGCTTCTGGCCAATGCCACCGACGTTGACAACACGGTGCTGACGGCGACCGGGCTGGCGATCTCCTCGGGCAATGGCACGCTGGTGGACAATCTCGACGGCACCTGGAGCTACACGCCGGCGCTGAACGACGACGCTTCGGTGGCGTTTAGCTACAGCGTGACGGACGGCTCGCTCAGCGTGCCGGGGAGCGCGACGCTCGAGATCACGGCGGTGAACGATGCGCCGGTGACGACGGCGGTGACGCTGGCGGCGGTGGACGAGGACAGCGGTGCGCGGCTGATCACGCAGGCCGAGCTTCTGGCCAATGCCACCGACGTTGACAACACGGTGCTGACGGCGACCGGGCTGGCGATCTCCTCGGGCAATGGCACGCTGGTGGACAATCTCGACGGCACCTGGAGCTACACGCCGGCGCTGAACGACGACGCTTCGGTGGCGTTTAGCTACAGCGTGACGGACGGCTCGCTCAGCGTGCCGGGGAGCGCGACGCTCGAGATCACGGCGGTGAACGATGCGCCGGTGACGACGGCGGTGACGCTGGCGGCGGTGGACGAGGACAGCGGTGCGCGGCTGATCACGCAGGCCGAGCTTCTGGCCAATGCCACCGACGTTGACAACACGGTGCTGACGGCGACCGGGCTGGCGATCTCCTCGGGCAATGGCACGCTGGTGGACAATCTCGACGGCACCTGGAGCTACACGCCGGCGCTGAACGACGACGCTTCGGTGGCGTTTAGCTACAGCGTGACGGACGGCTCGCTCAGCGTGCCGGGGAGCGCGACGCTCGAGATCACGGCGGTGAACGATGCGCCGGTGACGACGGCGGTGACGCTGGCGGCGGTGGACGAGGACAGCGGTGCGCGGCTGATCACGCAGGCCGAGCTTCTGGCCAATGCCACCGACGTTGACAACACGGTGCTGACGGCGACCGGGCTGGCGATCTCCTCGGGCAATGGCACGCTGGTGGACAATCTCGACGGCACCTGGAGCTACACGCCGGCGCTGAACGACGACGCTTCGGTGGCGTTTAGCTACAGCGTGACGGACGGCTCGCTCAGCGTGCCGGGGAGCGCGACGCTCGAGATCACGGCGGTGAACGATGCGCCGGTGACGACGGCGGTGACGCTGGCGGCGGTGGACGAGGACAGCGGTGCGCGGCTGATCACGCAGGCCGAGCTTCTGGCCAATGCCACCGACGTTGACAACACGGTGCTGACGGCGACCGGGCTGGCGATCTCCTCGGGCAATGGCACGCTGGTGGACAATCTCGACGGCACCTGGAGCTACACGCCGGCGCTGAACGACGACGCTTCGGTGGCGTTTAGCTACAGCGTGACGGACGGCTCGCTCAGCGTGCCGGGGAGCGCGACGCTCGAGATCACGGCGGTGAACGATGCGCCGGTGACGACGGCGGTGACGCTGGCGGCGGTGGACGAGGACAGCGGTGCGCGGCTGATCACGCAGGCCGAGCTTCTGGCCAATGCCACCGACGTTGACAACACGGTGCTGACGGCGACCGGGCTGGCGATCTCCTCGGGCAATGGCACGCTGGTGGACAATCTCGACGGCACCTGGAGCTACACGCCGGCGCTGAACGACGACGCTTCGGTGGCGTTTAGCTACAGCGTGACGGACGGCTCGCTCAGCGTGCCGGGGAGCGCGACGCTCGAGATCACGGCGGTGAACGATGCGCCGGTGACGACGGCGGTGACGCTGGCGGCGGTGGACGAGGACAGCGGTGCGCGGCTGATCACGCAGGCCGAGCTTCTGGCCAATGCCACCGACGTTGACAACACGGTGCTGACGGCGACCGGGCTGGCGATCTCCTCGGGCAATGGCACGCTGGTGGACAATCTCGACGGCACCTGGAGCTACACGCCGGCGCTGAACGACGACGCTTCGGTGGCGTTTAGCTACAGCGTGACGGACGGCTCGCTCAGCGTGCCGGGGAGCGCGACGCTCGAGATCACGGCGGTGAACGATGCGCCGGTGACGACGGCGGTGACGCTGGCGGCGGTGGACGAGGACAGCGGTGCGCGGCTGATCACGCAGGCCGAGCTTCTGGCCAATGCCACCGACGTTGACAACACGGTGCTGACGGCGACCGGGCTGGCGATCTCCTCGGGCAATGGCACGCTGGTGGACAATCTCGACGGCACCTGGAGCTACACGCCGGCGCTGAACGACGACGCTTCGGTGGCGTTTAGCTACAGCGTGACGGACGGCTCGCTCAGCGTGCCGGGGAGCGCGACGCTCGAGATCACGGCGGTGAACGATGCGCCGGTGATCACGGTGGGCGACAGCGACGGGACTACGGACAGCGTTGCGGCCACGCTAACCGAAACTAACGCGGGGCTCACGGCGAGCGGCACGCTCAGCGTGACCGATGCGGACCTGGGCGACACGGTGACCCCGAGCGACACGGTGACCCCGACGGTGGAATTGGTCGTGCTCTCCGCCTCCGGGCCCGACGGCGGGCTCACCAGCTCCGACGTGCTGAACATGCACTGGCTGACGGTGACACCGGCCTCGATCGCGGCCGAGCCGGGCGACAGTCAGAACCTGAGCTGGTCGTTTAATTCAGGATTGCAGGCGTTCGACTTCCTGGCAGCCGGCGACTGGCTTAAGCTTGACTACACGGTGATGGCCGATGACGGCCACGGCGGCACCGACACGCAGACCGTGACGATCACCATCAACGGCACTGACGAAGCACCCGGAAACCACACGGTTACCGCGAACAACGACTTCGTTATCACCAACCTAGATATTATTGGCGACGGCCTCTTGATCCCCGCTTCTGCACTGCTGGCCAATGATACCGATTCCCAAGGCGACCCGCTCCACATCGGAACCGTGACGAGCCCGGCGGGGATCGAATCTGGCGACGTTATTTATGTCGCCGATAGTACGTCCGGATCGTTCGACTACACTGCGTCTGATGGCAGCGTGGGAAGCGCGCCTGCCACGGTAAATGTATATGTGACGCCTGCGATGGATGTAGACGGAAACCTACTGCCCCTATTGGGGGAAGAATTTACCCAACTGGGCGAGGCGTCCGTCAGGAAGGACATCCTCATCGCCGGCGACGACGGCTACTTCCTGGAGGGCTACGGCGGCGACGATTTCCTGTTCGCCGGCTACGAGATCGATCCCCAGCAACCCGATAACCCCGGCACGGGTGTCCTGTTTGGCGACGCGGGCAACGACACACTGATCGGCGGCGACGGCGACGATTTCCTGTTCGGCGGCAACGAGATCGATCCCGTCGAGCATCCCGAGAACCCCGGCGCGGATATCCTGTTTGGCGACGCGGGCAACGACACACTGGTCGGCGGCGACGGCAACGACGACCTTGAGGGTGGTGCCGGGGCGGACATCTTCCAGTACAACGCGATTGCGGATGCTGGGACGGCAGGGGATACCATTAGAGATTTCAACACGCTCGATGGCGATAAGCTCGACCTGCAAAACTTGCTCGTTGGCTACACGTTTGATACCGCGGTCAATGGTGGCTATTTAATAATCGACGAAGATTCGCTCGCCGGCGCGATAGTTGTCCAGGTTGACATTGACGGCTCGGGCGGCCCCGACAGTGCGATAACGCTTGCGACCCTTAATGGGGTCACCGCAATCGGCGCCGGCGACTTTATTCTTTGACGCGCCGGTCGCCGTCACGCCTCAGCGCGCGCGGACTCCTGCGCACGCTGCCAAAACCTCCGCACTGCTTCCTACTTGCGCGGCCCGAGCGGCGTGCCGGCGGCCGTGCCCAATTAGACTTGGTCCAGATTTCGGTCTAGAATAATAACCGAAATGAAGCCAATGCCTTACACGCGCGACGCCCTCGTCGAGGTGCTGCGTCGGCACGAGATAAACCCGACGCACCAGCGCATCGAAATAGCCCACGCCCTCTTCACGCGCGGCGAGCACCTGTCGGCCGACCAGATTCTCGCGATCGTCAACAACCGCCATTCGGAAACGTCGAAGGCGACGGTCTACAACACGCTCAATCTGTTTCTCGAGAAGAAGCTGATCCGGGAAGTGATCGTCGATCCGCACAAGGTGTTCTACGATCCCAACACCGAGGCGCATCACCACATCTACAACGTTGATACCGGCGAGCTGACGGATATCGACGCGAGCCGGATCCAGATCGCCGGGCTGCCGGAGCTGCCGGACGGCATGGTCCCCGACGGCATCGACGTCATCGTGCGCGTGCGCTCGCGCGCGTCCTGACCCTTTGCTGTAAAATGCGCGCGCTGACGCTGGCGTAGCTCAGCTGGTAGAGCAACTGATTCGTAATCAGTAGGTCGGTGGTTCGAGTCCACTCGCCAGCACCACGACGATTCAAAGCACCCCCGACGTGCCGCCGTCGAGATTGATGCTGGTTCCGGTCACGTAGCTCGCCGCATCCGAAACCAGGAAAGCGATCACGCCGGCGACTTCCTCCGCCTCGCCGACGCGTCCCAGCGGGATGCCCTCGGCCGCCTGCCGGTAGTACTCATCGGCGCTGATTCCCTGCTTCGTGAAGCGCCGCTCGTGCTGGCCCGACTTGATCTTGCCGATGCAGACCGTGTTCACGAGTATGTTGTCGGCCGCGTATTCCCTCGACAGCGCCTTGGTGAGAGCAAGCCCCGCGGCACGCGAGACCGAGGTCGGCATCGATTCCGCGCCAGGCTGCTTGGCGCTCGAAATCGTGATGTTCACGATGCGGCCGCCGCCCTGCTTCTTCATATGCGGCACAGCGAGGCGCGCGCAGCGGATCGCACCGAACACTTTCAACTCGAGATCCGTGCCCCAGGCCGCGTCATCCACCTCGAGAAACCGGCCGCGGGCGGAGGTGCCGGCGTTGTTGACCAGGATATCGATTCGGCCGAAGCGCCCGATGACGGCGTTCATGAAGCGCTCGATATCCGCGGCCTTGCTCATGTCGGCGGCGACGGCGAGCGCCTCCGCGCCGTGCTTCCGGATTTCCGCCGCGGTCTTGTCGAGCATTTCCTGCCGCCGCGCGCAGATGGCAACCCGCGCGCCCTCCTGCGCGAGCCGCAACGCGGTGGCGCGGCCGATGCCCTCCGTGCCGCCGGTCACCACGGCGACCTTGCCCTTGAGTCCCAGCTCCACGGTTCCCCCTCGATGGCGAAACCCCGGATTCTAGAGCAAGCCCTCCCGACCCTCACCCCTTTGCCTTCGATCCACGTGTCAGCGGCACACGCGGTATCAGGCGGCGCAAGCGGGCCGCAGCGTGAAGATGCCCTGTAACTCTCTCATCGGAAGGCGTAAAATGCCTTTTTTAGATCGCACAATTCAGCTTGATGGGCGCGGGTATGAGGCAGGTGAAGGAAGGCTCGGTTGCAATGACAATCGCCCTGTGCCGAAGCGCCTGCGCAGTCGTCGCTCTCGCCTTTCTTTCCTCGACGGCTAGCCGCGCATCCGAAAGCGCGCCCGACGTCGCGCCCCCCGCGGCCCGGATGCAGCAGGAATTCACCGTCGACGCGCTGTCCGTCGTCAAGATACGCAGCAAGGCAGTCGCCAACGCGCGCACCTCCCGCAGCCTGGGCACGCAGCGCGAGGGCACCGGCGTGGTGATCGACTCGGAGGGGCTGGTGCTCACCATCGGCTACCTCATTCTTGAGGCGGAGACGATCGAGCTGTCCACGGCCGACGGGCGCGCCTTTCCCGCCTCTGTGATCGGCTACGACCACGCCAGCGGCTTTGGCCTGCTCAAAGCGCTGCGCCCGCTACCGGTCAAGCCGGTGCAGTTCGGGCAGTCCGGGGCAGTCGCGGAGCGCGAAATGGTGCTGATCGTGGGATTCGACGGCGTCGCGCCGGCCTACGTGGTGTCGCGCCGGCCGTTCGTCGGCTACTGGGAATACCTGCTCGACGAGGCGATCTACACCGCTCCGGCCACGGTCAACTGGAGCGGGGCGGCGCTGCTGAGCCGCGAGGGAAAACTGCTTGGCATCGGCTCGCTGGTGGTGAACGACGCGATGGGAACGCGGACGCAGGTGCCGGGGAACATGTTCGTGCCGATTGACCTCCTCAAGCCGATGCTCGGCGACCTCATCGCCACCGGCAAGGGGTCTGGCAAGCCGCGCCCGTGGCTCGGCATCAACACCCAGGAAGTGCAGGGCAACGTGATCGTCACGCGCGTCTCGCCGGATAGTCCCGCGGAAGAGGCGAGCTTGAAGTCCGGCGACATCATCGTCGGTCTCGGCGGCCAGGCGATCAAGGGGCAAGCCGATTTCTACACGCGGATCTGGTCGAGCGGCGACGCGGGAGTGGACATCCCGCTCGATGTGCTGCGCAACGGTCGCGTCGAAAGCGTCTCGGTCAAATCGGTGGACCGCGAGCAGTATCTGCGGCCCAAACCTACTTACTAGCCAGGTACTCCCGCACCGCTTTCACGCACCGTTCCGGCGCGAGAAAGTGGATCCCGTAGTCGTAGCCTTCAAGGCTGACCAGCCGGCCCCGCGGCAGCGTCTTCGCCATGTCGGCGAGCTGACGCTTGCGGATCTCCGGGCAGTTGTCGCCGACGATCAGCAGCGTCGGCGCCCGGATCTGCGCGAGCCGCGGCCACAGGTCCACGGTCGAGAACAGCCTGAACACGGCCGCGGCCACGTGACGCGGCGTTCGATCCATGTCGCGCGCCCACCATTCCCCGAGCGCGGGCGGTATCTTCGAGATGTCGACCCGGTGCTGGAGCGTGCGCCGGCACCATTCGTAGACGCCGTACTTCTCGATGGCCGCCGCCTGGTCTTTCTCGCCGATCGCATAGGTGTCCACCGTCTGCTGCGCCATCTTGGCGGTCGTGTTGCAGGCCGTGATCGAGGAAATGCGCTCCGGAGCGAGGAGCGCGGCAACCATTCCGACGGCGCCGCCGGTGGAGTCACCTACCCAGTGCACGCGTCCGATGCCGAGATGGTCCATCAGCCCGAAAGCATCGCGGGCAAGCTGCTCGATCTCGAAGCGGTAGCCGGGTGCGGGCTTGCCGCTCTCGCCGTAGCCGCGCGGGTCCATGCGCAGTACGCGGTAGTCGCGCCCGAGCAGCGGCACCCACGCGTGCCAGAACTCGAGGCTGCGGCAGTAACCCGAATAAAGCAGGAAGGTTTCGGCGGGCGGCTCCCGCCACGGGTCGGTGAAATCGGCGAGGTGGTAGTGGATGTCGATGTCGCCGATGCGCGCCTTCTCGTAGATTCGTGCCCTGAGGTCCATGGAAAGGACGTGAAGTATAGTGTGGAGGCCGAGCCGGCGGCAAACGGCATTCCGGAAATTGACGCTGCCCGGCCGCTACCCTAGACTCCGCTTTCCCCGACGACGCACTTTCCCCCGCGAGGCGCTCATGGATCAGCCGAAGGCCGCAGCGAAAATCACCGGACAGGAGCACTGGACCCATAAAGGCGATGTGCGGATCTTTCTCTGGGAGAAACGCGCGGCCGGTCCGCATCCCTCGCAGGGAACGGTCCTCTTCGTGCACGGCTCGTCCATGGGTTCGCAGCCCACGTTCGATCTCCAGGTTCCGGGACGTCCGCATTCCTCGGCGATGGACTACTTCGCCGAGCGCGGCTTCGACACCTGGTGCGTGGACATGGAGGGCTACGGCCGCTCGGACAAGAAGCGCGACATCAGCTGCGATATCGCGAACGGCGCCGACGACCTGGAGGTGGCGACCGACTACATCATCAAGACGCGCAAGACGCCGTCCTTCCTGACGTACGGCATTTCATCGGGGGCGCTGCGCGCGGCGCTGTTCGCGCAGCGCCACCCGGAGCGGGTGAAGCGCCTCGCGCTCGACGCTTTCGTCTGGACCGGCGAGGGCAGCCCGACGCTCGCCGAACGGCGCAGGAAGCTGCCCGAGTTCCAGGCGAAGAATCGACGCCCGATCGACCGCGCCTTCGTGCGCAGCATCTTCAACCGCGATCACCCGGGCTGCGCCGAGGACCGAGTCATCGAGGCGTTCGCAGACCACATTCTCAAGCTCGACGACTCGGTGCCCACCGGCACCTATGTGGATATGTGCACGAAGCTCCCGGTGGTGGATCCCGCGAAGATCCCGGTGCCGACGCTCATCATGCGCGGCCAGTTCGACGGCATCGCGGGCTTCGACGATCTCACGGCGTTCTTCAAGCGGCTTCCCAATCCGGACAAGCAGTTCGCCGTGATGTCCGGCATCTCGCACGCGAGCTTCCACCAGATCAACTACCTGATGGTTTATCACATCCTGCATTCGTTCTTTACCCAGCCCGAGCCGATCTATCGCGGCTGAAAGCGAATACAGCGAGACTCACCTAATACTACAAACCGACGAGGAGAAGATAATGTTACGGAGAAGTTTCCGGTACGCCTTTGTTGCGCTGGGCCTTGCGCTCGCAGGCGCAGTCCAGGCCCAGAGCTGGCCCGTCAAAACGGTGCGCATCATCGTTCCGTTCGCCCCGGGCGGGCGGCACCGACATCCAGGGCGGCTGCTCAGCAAAGAAATTCTATGAGAGCATGGGCCAGACCTTCGTGATCGAGAACCGCGACCGGCGCGGCCGGATTGATCGGCGCCGAGCTCGCTGCGAGGGCGCCTGCCGACGGCTATACCATCCTGTTCACGACCGCGTCGCTGTCGGTGAACGTCAGCCTGTATAAGAAGATCGCGTTTGATCCGGTGAAAGACCTGCAGCCGGTGAGCTGGATCTCCTCGGTGCCGCTGGTGCTGGTCGTGCATCCCAGCGTGCCCGGTCAAATCGGCGAAGGAGCTGATCGCGCTCGCCGCGAAGCAAAAAGGCAAGATGAACGCGGCCCATAACGGCAGCGGTACCACCAGCCATCTCTCGATCGAGATGCTGAAGCAGTTCGCCAAGGTGGACGTCGTCCCCATTCCCTACAAGGGCGGCGGCCCGTCGATCGTCTCGCTGGTCGCCGGCGAGACGGATTTCTCGTTCGCCACCGCGCTGGCGGCGCAGCCCCACATCAAGACCGGGAAGGTCCGTCCGCTGGCGGTCACCACGGCCAAGCGCTCGGGCGCGTTTCCGGACCTGCCGACGATGGCCTCTCTCTATCCCGGCTTCGAGTCCGACAACTGGTACGCGATGTTCCTTCCCGCCGGTACGCCGAAGGAGATCGTGGCCAAGCTGAACGGCGAGATCCTCAAAGCGCTCAGGGCGGACGACATCCGCGACTTCATCGTGAAAGAGGGCGGTCGACCCGGTAGGCAGCTCCCCGGAGGAGCTGGCGGCTTACTTCAAGCGCGAAGTCGACAAGTACGCCAAGATCATCAAGGCCGGGAACATTACTGCCGAATAAATAACGCATCCGGAAGTCGATCCGAAACGCCCCGGTGCTCCCGGGGCTTTTTTTTCGACGTCTCGGGGCAGGCCGGCAGCCCCTCGCGCAACACTCTGTATTCATGTCACAAATTAGCAATCTAATTAGGAGGTTGCATCCGAGTCCATCTCGTGGAACGATAATGGCGCACCCATAACCATATCGAGGAGGGTTCCATGAGAATCAATAAACTGGTGCGCCTTGTCGCTGCCTTAGCGGGCACGGCGCTTTTCGCTTCGGGCGCTGCGGTAGCGCAGAGTTGGCCGGCCAAGCCGGTGCGCATCATCGTGCCGTTCGGCCCCGGCGGCGGAACCGACATCCAGGCGCGGGTGCTGACGACCGTATTCAACGAGCACACCGGGCAGTCGTTCATCATCGAGAACCGCTCCGGGGCGAGCGGCCTGATCGGGGCCGAGATCGCGGCCGGCGCGCCGCCTGACGGCTATACCATCCTGTTCTCCACGGCGACGCTCACGATCAACACGACGCTCTATGGCAGCCGGATGAAGACCGACCCGGTGAAGGACCTCGCGCCGATCAGCTGGCTCACGTCCACGCCTCTGGTGCTGGTCACGCATCCCAGCGTTCCCGCAAAATCCGTGAAGGAACTGATTGCGCTCGCCAAGAGCAGGCCCGCGTTCCTCAATTCCGGCATCAACGTTCCCGGCAGCACCAGCCATCTCTCGGCCGAGATGTTGAAGCAGCGAGCGGGCATCGAAGCGATCATCGTCCCCTATAAAGGCGGCGGGCCGGCGATCACCGCACTGATGAGCGGCGAGATCGACTACCTTTTCTGCACCGGCCCCGTGGCGGCGTCCAACCTCAAGTCGGGAAGAATCAGGGCGTTGGCCGTCACCACCGCGAAGAAAGCCTCCGCGTTTCCGGACCTGCCGACGATGAACACGTTCTATCCGGGCTTCGAGTCCGACAATTGGTACGCGATGTGGTTTCCTGCCGGCACGCCGCAGGATATCGTGACGAAAATGAACGCACTCATCCTCAAGTCGATGCAGAACGGGAAGGTCCGACAGTTCATGGTGAACGAGGGCCTGGATCCGGTCGGCAGCACGCCCGAGGAGCTCGCGGCGCAGATCAAGCGGGAGATCGTCAAGTACGCCGAGGTCATCCGGAAGGGCAACATCAAGCTCCAATAACGGTGACGAATACGGGTGACGGATCTCGTCACCCGTATCTCGTCACGGCTTTTCAGCGTCGGGCTGCTCGCCGGGCGCGGCGCGTTGAAACGCCTCGAGCGCCTGGCAGTTCTTCTCGATCCTCAGCAGGGTGGGGTAGGGCGATACGTCGCACTTGAAGCGGTGCGCGTTCGCGAGCTGAGGAATGAGGCAGCAGTCGGCGAGGCCGGGCGCGTCGCCGTGGCAAAACCGGCCCGTTGCGCGGTCGCTGGCGAGGCTTGCTTCGAGCGCTCCGAGCCCCTCCGCGATCCAGTGCTGGTACCACGTCTGCTTCGCCGCGTCGGTGAGGCCCATCGGTCCGGTGAGGTAATTCAGGACTCTCAGGTTGTTCAGGGGATGGAGGTCGCAGGCAATGGCCAGCGCCAGCGCGCGCACCCGCGCCCGACGCCACCGGCTCCTTCGGCAGGAGCGGCGTCTGCGGATGGGTTTCTTCGAGGTACTCGATGATGGCAGAGAGACTGCGTGAGAACATGCCCGCCGTCCTCCAGCAGCGGCACCAGCGCCTGCGGGTTCAGCCTGCGATAGGCGGGAGCGAGCTGCTCGCCGCCGCCGCGCGTGAGGTGCACCGGCACCGTTTCGTAGGGCAGGCCCTTGAGGTTGAGCGCGATGCGGACGCGGTAGGCGGCGGAGCTGCGGAAGTAGGAGATAGAGCTTCTCATAGCTTCGCACGGCGCGTGCTCGCGCCAGAGGCCGAGCGCCTTCTGTGCCGGGCGGTCGGAGAAGCTGAACAGCACGGCATCGCCTTCCGCTTCGTGCTGCACCTTGCTCCAGGACGGCGCGACGAACACGTCCTGCGCCTGCCATTCGAAGGCTTTTCCATCGATCCGCGTGCGCCCGCGGCCTTCGACCGCGCAATAGACCGTGCCGTCGGTCGCGCGGTAGGGCTTCCCGCGGAAGCCCTTCGGCAGCAGCTGCACGAACGCGCCGATGGTGGGCATCGGGTAGCCGCCGGTCGCGGGATTCGAGTACTGGAGCTTCAGGCCGTGGCACGGATGCCATTCATCGCCGCGGCGCAATTGTTCGAGCGCTTCACGGGTTCTGGCGTACGGGTAGCAGAACACCGGCGTCGTGAGCGATTGCGGCGCGTATCCGACCGGCAGCAGGTTCGACCCGTAGCGCGCCTGTGAGTCGCCCTCCGTGCGCAGTACGGGCTGGGTCGCCTCCGGGTAGCGCTCCATGAAGCCGGCGTCGAAGTACGCCACCATCGGAACGTCGAGCCCGTCGAGCCAGACCACCGGCTCGGCGCCCGGATTGCCGTGGTCGTGCCAGGTCCACGAGGGGGTGATGATGAAATCGCCCGGGTGCATCGTCACGCGCTCGCCGTCCACGGCCGTATAGGCGCCCGTGCCCTCGACGATGAAGCGCAGCGCGGTCTGGGTGTGGCGGTGGCTCGGCGCGACTTCGCCGGGCAGGATCAGCTGCAGCCCGGCATAGAGCGTGTGCGTGATGGCGGAGGCGCCGCGCAGTCCGGGATTTTCCAGCACGAGCACGCGCCGCTCGGCTTCCGCCGCTGAAATCAGCTCGCCCGCCTCCATGACGTAGGAACGGATGTCGCGGTATTTCCACAGCGCGGGCACGCAGGGCGTGGCGGGCCTCGGCGGGACCAGGGCGCCGAGCACTTCCCACAGTGGCGCGAGATCGTGGCGGGAAATCCGGTCGTAGAATTCCTTCCGCTTGGGGTTGGGCTGGGCGATGGCTGACATGTTCGGCTCGGGCAAGTAGCGCAATGCGATCAGGGATGCCTCATTCTAACCGGTTCATTTTCCCATATACTCCACCGCTTTGACGCCGCCATTCCGCATGAAAGCCCCGCTCTCCAACGCCCGTCCCGCGCCCGACAAAGTCCTCCTCCAGATCGCCGATTACGTTGACGGCTACCCGGTGAAGGGCGCCCTCGCGCTCGAAACCGCGCGGCTGGCACTGATTGACAGCCTCGGCTGCGGTTTCGAGGCGCTCGCCTATCCCGCCTGCACCAAGCTGCTGGGGCCGCTGGTGCCGGGGACGATCGTGCCGAACGGCGCGCGCGTACCGGGGACGCCCTACGTCCTCGACCCCGAGCGCGCGACGTTCAACATCGGGACGCTCGTGCGCTGGCTCGACTTCAACGACGCGTTCTACGGCGCGACGGTGATCCATCCTTCCGACACGTTCTCCGGCATCCTCGCGGTGGCCGACTGGGTCTCGCGATCCCGCGCCGCGCAGGGGAAGCAGCCGCTCGTCATGCGCGAAGTGCTGGAGTCGGCGGTCAAGACCTACGAGATCATGGGCGGCCTCGCGCTGGAGAACGGGTTCACCGCGGCGGGCCTCGACCACACCCTTCTCGTGAAGATCGCCACTACGCCCGTCGTGACGCGCCTGCTGGGTGGAACGCGGGATGAAATTGTCGATGCGCTGTCGCAGGCGTGGGTGGACGGGCACGCGCTCGCGACCTTTCGCAGAAAGCCCAACACCGGGCCCCGCAAATCGTGGGCGGCGGGCGATGCGGCGAGCCGCGGCGTGCGCATCGCGCTGATGACGTTGAAAGGCGAGATCGGCTGCCCGTCGGCGCTCACGGCGAAGACCTGGGGTTTCTACCACGTGCTGTTCAAGGACCGGCCGTTCCGGTTTCAGCGCCCCTTCGGCACCTACGTCATGGAGAACGTGCTGTTCAAGATCCCCTATCCCACGGCGTTCCACGGGCAAAGCGGGGTCGAGGCCGCGATCCGGCTGCACCCGCTGGTGAAGGACCGGCTCGACGACGTGAAGCGCATCGAGGCGAGGTGCCACAACTCGACCATGGTGATTCTCGACAAGACCGGGCCGCTTCACAATCCCGCGGACCGCGACCACTGCATGCAGTACATGATGGCGGTCGGCTTGATTTACGGGACCCTGACGGCGGAACACTACGAGGACCACATCGCGGCCGACCCGCGCATCGACGCGCTGCGGGCGAAGATGAACCTGAAGGAATCGGCGCAGTACGAACGCGAGTATCACGACCCCGCGAAGCGCACCAACGCCAATTCGATCCAGGTCTTCTTCAAGGACGGCACGAAGACTCCGCTGTCCGAAGTGCTGTACCCCCTCGGCCACCGGCGGCGCCGCAAGGAAGGCATCCCCGTGCTGATGGAGAAGTTCGAGAGGAACGTCGCGCGCGTCTTCGCACCCAAGCAGCGCGACGCGATCCTCCACGCTTGCCTCGACCCGAAGCGGCTGGAGGCGATGCCGGTCAACGAGTTCATGGACTTGATGGCCGTCTGAATGGAGACCGCATGAGTTACACCGAGCAACGCAAGCGGCTGCGCGCCGTATTCGGCGGAACGAAGTGCCTGTCGCCGGCGAGCGTCTACGACGCGCTCTCGGCGCGCGTCGCGGAGTCCGTCGGCTACGAAATCGGGATGCTTGCGGGGTCGGTCGCGTCGAACACGACACTGGCGGCACCCGACCTCATCGTGCTCACGCTGACCGAGTTCGCCGACCAGGTCCGACGCATCATGCGCGCGAGCCGGCTTTCGCTCATCGTGGATGCGGATCACGGCTATGGCAATGCACTGAACGTCATGCGCACGGTGGAAGAACTCGAGCACGCCGGGATCTCCGCGCTGAGCATCGAGGACACAGCGTTGCCGACACGCTTCGGCCAGGCCGAAGGCACCGACGAGCTGATTTCGCTCGAGGAGATGACCGGAAAGCTCAAGGCAGCGGTTGCCGCGCGCCGCGACCCCTCGCTCGTGATACTCGGGCGCACGGCGGCATTGAAGGTGGAGGGAACGCAGGGCGCCGTAAAGCGTGCGAAAGCATTCGCGGCGTGCGGCGTGGATGCGATCTTTCTAGTTGGCGTCGAATCGGCGGAACAAGTGAGGGCGGTCCAGGACGCCGCGAAGCTTCCCGTGATGGTCGGCTCGGCGCCGGCCTCAATCCGGCGCGAGGATTTCGCGGCCGCGGGCGCGCGCGTCCTGCTGCAGGGGCACCAGCCGCTGCCGGCGGCGGTGAAGGCGCTGAAGGAGGTCTACGCGCACCTGTACAACGGCGGCGCCCCGGCCGACCTCAAGGACCGGATCGCTTCGGCGAAGGAAATGGACGCGCTGGTACGCGGCGAAACCTACAAGAAGTGGCAGAAGGACTATCTCCGATAGCGCGCGTAAAACGCCGGTCGTGGATCCTGATGTTGAAGCCGCTGGAAGTCCTGAAGCTCTACCCGTCGCACGATTACACGCTGAACGGCGCATTCGCGAGCCGGGCGCGGCGCGACCCCGGCCGGCCGTTCATCGTGTTCGGAGGCAGGACCTGGAGCTGGGCGGATTTCGGCGCGGCGGTGACCCGAACGGCGTACCTGCTCGTCAGCCGCGGCGTGAAGAAAGGCGACCGCATCGGGGTGCTGGCCCGCAACGACGTCGGTCACGCGCTGCTGCTCTTCGCCTGCGCGCGCATCGGCGCGATCATGGTCCCGAGCAATCCCGAGTTCGGCGTGCAGGAGGCGGGCTACGTGCTGAAGCACGCGGGCGTGTCCGGGGTGGCCTGCAGCGCGGACGTGCTCCCCGTCGCGCGCCAGGCGTGCGAGGGGATCGAGCCCCATCCGTGGTTCGTGCTGTTCGACGGCAGCGCGGCGGATGCGCCGAACTTCTCCGACGCGATAGCGCGCGCTCCCGAGGTCGAGTTGCCGCCGCCCGCCGGTGCCGACGATGCCGTTCTCATCATCTACACCTCGGGCACGACCGGGTTTCCCAAGGGGGCGATGCACAGCCAGCGCAATTTCGTCACCGCGGGCGAGTCGAATGTTTCGCGGCTCTGGCTGCAGCCTGACGAGCGCGTGATGGTGGTGCTGCCGATGTTCCACGTGAACGCGCTGTTCTATTCGACCGCGGGAACGCTCGCCGCGGGATGCACGATGGTGCTGATGCCGCGCTTCTCGGCATCCGAATTCTGGAATGCCGCGGTCGAGACCGGCGCGACGCAGGTCAATATCATCGAGGCGATCGGCCGCATCCTCGCGCGCCGGCCGCGTTCGGAATTCCGTCCGGAGCATCGAATCACCAAGGTCTACGGCATGCGCGCGGACATCGTCGCGCCGTTCCGCGACGAGTTCCGCATTCCGCACCTGCTGGGCGGCTTCGGGATGACGGAAATTCCCGGCGTGTGCTGCGTCCCGTTCGAAGGGCCGAACAAGGTTGGCACCATGGGACCGGTCGGGCGCCATCCGGACCCGGCGCGCAAGTGGGCCGAGTGCAAGGTCGTCGACGACGAAGGCAACGAGGTCGGCGCGGGCGAGGTGGGCGAGCTCTGGGTGAAAGCACCCGATCGTCATGCAGGGCTACTTCCGCGATCCCGAGCAGACGCGGGCGGCGTTTCGCGACGGCTGGTTCATGACGGGAGACCTCGTCACGCGCGACGCCGACGGCTACTACACGTTCGTCTCGCGCAAGAAGGACATCATCCGCCGTCGCGGCGAGAACATCGCGGGCGCCGAGATCGACCGCGTCATCCAGTCGCACCCACATGTGTTCGAGGTGGCGGCGGTGCCGGTGCCCTCCGAGCTGGGCGAGGACGAAATCCTGGTTGCGATCGTGCCGAAGCCGGGAGCCAAGCTGACAGCCCAGGACATCGCGCAATGGTGCGAGGAGCGCCTGACCGCGATGAAGGTGCCGCGCTACGTGCTGTTCGTCGACGAGCTGCCGCACACGCCGACGCACAAGGTCGCGAAGCAGGTCCTGAAGGCCGACAAGACGCTCAGGTCCCGCGCCGTTGACCTGCAGGCCCCCTCCCATTCCCTCCCCCTTGGCAAGGGGGAGGGATAGGGTGGGGGTTCATTGATGCGCGAGGTAATACGCCAGCGCATGGATGTCGGCGTCCGGCACTTTGTACAGGAGGCCGTTCATGCTGGTATCGGCGCCGGTGCGTTTGTTGTCCCGGTACGCCATCATCGTCGCGGCGAGGTAGTCCTCCGGCAGGCCCGTGAGTCGCGGAACCTGCTTCTGGCCGCGATAGTCCTGAAAGTGGCAGCTGCCGCATCCCATCGTCTTCGCCAGCGCGGCGCCGCGCGCGCTGAGCTGCAGATCCGGCTTGGCGTTGCTTCGCGCGGCGGCCTGGTGCGTGAAATACGCGGCGACATCGACGAGGTCCCAGTCGGAGAAGCCGTTCAGCACGCCCGTCATTTGCGGCGCCTCGCGCAGGCCCTCGCGGAACAGGAACATCTGCAGCGCCAGGTACTCTTCCTGCTGGCCGGCGAGAGGGGGCGTGCCGGCTAGGGGCGGGCGTTCAGGCGATCCGTGACAGGCCTCGCACGCGGCGGCCTTGACCTTGCCGCGCGCAGGATCGGGGGATTGGGCCAAGGCGCCACCGGCCAGAAGTAGGGCGCCCAGAAAAGCAACGGCGCGGCGGATAGCACCTAGCCCCCGCGCCCCGTCGAGGATCGGCATCTACTTCTTGTAGCTCACCCGGTAGATGGCGCCGTTCTGTTCGTCCGAGACCAGCATCGAGCCGTCGGGCAATTGCAGCACGTCTGTCGGGCGGCCCCAGAACTTGTTCTCCTTCTCGTCAAGGAAGCCCGACATGAACGGCGTCACCTTGGCGTTCTTGCCCTCCGCGGTGGCCCTGACGTTGGCCACGTCGTAACCAAACGACTTGGTGCGGTTCCACGAGCCGTGACGCGCAACGAAGATTGAATTCACGTATTCCTTCGGGAACATGCCGCCGGTGTAGAAGCGCATCCCGAGCGCCGCGGCGTGCGGCCCCATCAGCGCAACCGGCAGGGTCACGCCCTTGCACGGATCCTGTTTCTTGAAATCCATGTCGGGAATGCCCTGCGCATGGCAGTACGGGAAGCCAAAGAATTCTCCCATCTTGGAGACGCGGTTCAGCTCGTCCTGCGGTCCATCCTCGGCTTGCCAGTCGCGCCCGTTGTCGGTGAACCACAGCTGGCCGGTCTGCGGATGGAAATCGAAGCCGACCGAGTTCCTCACGCCGCGCGCGACCACTTCCATGTTCGAGCCGTCCGCAACGTAGCGGCGGATCTGGCCATGCTCGGAGTCAGGCTCGCAGATGTTGCAGGGGGAGCCCACCTGCACGTAGAGCTTGCTGTCGGGACCGAAGGCGATGAACTTCCAGTTGTGATGCACCTGGGGTGGCAGCTTGAACGCCTCGGTCAGCTCCACCGGCTTGACGTTGGGGTTGTCTTCGATGCCGTCGTAGCGGAACACCCGGTTGATCGCCATGACGTAGAGGTTTCCGC
This sequence comes from uncultured beta proteobacterium, assembly GCA_963699525.1. Lineage (GTDB taxonomy): Bacteria > Pseudomonadota > Gammaproteobacteria > Burkholderiales > SG8-41 > SG8-41. The sequence continues at coordinate 145,670 of CAVOUI010000009.1, forward strand.
CCTGGAAGGCGACGCCATTCGGCTGGACGAGCTTCTCGGCGAGGATGCGGTGAGTGCGTTGGCCACCCTGGTCCTTGATCTCGTACACCCGCCCGATGATGCGGGTGCCGGCCCAGATCGTGCCCTTGCTGCCGCGCGTCATCATGCGCACCCCGGGCATGCCATGCGCCCATACTTCAACCTGGAACCCGGGGGGCACCTTGATCTTGTTGACCGGAATATCCGAGGGCGGCGTCACCGTCATCCTGCCCGGGTGGCCCGACAGGTTCGGGTTCTTCATCCGTTCCGGGAAATAGCCGCCCTTGGCCTTGCGATCCTGGACCTCCTTGTCGCTGGGCGGCTTGGTTTGCGGCCCGATCATCTGCTGGGCCAGGACGTATCCGCCCGTCAAAGCGAGAGCGCTCAGCGCAAGCGTCCTGACGACCGGGGCCCTGAGGATGCTCGAAAGAATTGAATTCATCGTTCTTCTCCCATTCGTGCGGTTGCGTGGAGATTGCCCACCACTACTTCTTGTAGCTCACCCGGTAGATGGCGCCGTTCTGCTCGTCGGAGACCAGCAGCGAACCGTCGGGCATCTGCAGCACGTCCACCGGCCGGCCCCAGAACTTGTTCTCCTTCGGGTCCAGGAATCCGGTCATGAACGGCGTCACCTTGGCGTTCTTGCCGTCGGCGGTAGCCCGGACGTTGGCAACGTCATAGCCGAATTGCACGCTGCGGTTCCAGGAGCCGCGGCGCGCGACGAAGATCGAGTCCACATACTCCTTCGGGAACATGCTGCCGGTGTAGAAGCGCATGCCGAGCGCCGCGGCGTGCGGCCCCATCAATGCAACCGGCAGGGTCACACCCTTGCACGGGTCCTTTTTCTTGAAGTCCACGTCGGGAATGCCCTGCGCGTGGCAGTAGGGGAAGCCGAAGAATTGGCCGATCTTGGAGACACGGTTGAGTTCATCCTGCGGTCCGTTCTCATCCATCCAGTCCCGCCCGTTGTCGGTAAACCACAGCTCGCCGGTCTGCGGATGGAAATCGAAGCCGACCGAGTTCCTCACGCCGCGCGCGACCACTTCCATGTTCGAGCCGTCCGCAACGTAGCGGCGGATCTGGCCATGCTCGGAGTCAGGCTCGCAGATGTTGCAGGGGGAGCCCACCTGCACGTAGAGCCTGCTGTCGGGACCAAAGGCGATGAATTTCCAGTTGTGATGCACCTCGGGCGGGAGCTTGAACGCTTCGGTCAGTTCCACCGGCTTCACGTTGGGGTTGTCCTCGATGCCGTCGTAGCGGAACACCCGGTTAATCGCCATGACGTAGAGGTTGCCGCCCTGAAACGCAACCCCGTTCGGCTGCGTGAGCTTCTCGGCGAGGATGCGGTGCGTGCGCACGCCGTCCTTGTCCTTGATTTCGTAGACCCGACCGATGAAGCGCGTGCCGGCCCAGATCGTGCCCTTGCTGCCACGCGCCATCATGCGCACCCCGGGCATGCCATGCGCCCACAGCTCGACGTGGAAGCCCTTGGGCAACTTGATCTTGTCGAGCGGGATCTCGGAGGGTGGCGTCACCGTCATCCTGCCTGCATGCGGAAACAGGTTGGGGTTCTTCATCCGATCGGGTTGGTAGCCACCCGCTTTCTTTTGCCCCTCCGCCTGGGCGGCAGTGTGGGGCGCGGTCTGGGGGCCGACCATCTGCTGGGCGAGGGCATATCCCACCATCAACGCGGACGCACCGAACGCCATCGTCTTGACGACAGGGGTGCGCAGGAAGCGTGAAAGAAGCGCGCGCATCGTTTTTCTCCTCTTGAAGGGCAGTTACCGGGATATCGGCCGCGGGGTATCGCGGGGATGTTTATGATACACACAGTGTGCCGCTGATAGAATCCCGGTGCACAAGTGCAAGTCGGAAGGGGACGGCGTGTCGGTCAGAAGATTCCCAGTGAGGTATGCGGCATGCGCGCTGACCTGGATTTTCGCGCTGGGCGCGGCAGGTCCCGCAATCGCGCAGCCCGCTTCGACAGGCTCAGGACAGGCCTATCCCGTAAAGCCGATACGGCTTGTTATCCCGTATCCGCCCGGCGGCGGCTCTGACACGATCGGGCGGCCGCTCGCGCAGAAGCTGTCGGAAGGCCTGGGACAGCAGGTCGTGGTGGAGAACCGCGGGGGCGCGAACGGCAATATCGGCATGGAGGCGGTTGCGCGCTCGGCGCCGGACGGCTACACCCTCGTATTCGCGCTGAGCGCCCAGCTTGCGATCAATCCCGGCTTATATCAGAAGATTCCCTACGATTCCGTCCGGGATTACGCGCCGATTACACTGCTCGGCGCGGGCGGCTACATCCTGGTCGTACATCCTTCGCTCCCGGTCAAATCGGTCAAGGAACTGATCGCGCTCGCAAAGGCGCGGCCCGACCACATCGCCTATTCCTCCTCCGGAAACGGCAGCGGCGGCCACCTCGCGGCGGAGCTGCTCAGTTCGATGGCGGGAATCCGGATGCTGCACGTCCCCTACAAAGGGGGCGGGCCGGCGCTCATGGATCTTCTTGCGGGCCAGGTGCAGGTCCTGTTCGCGACCCAGCTTGCCTCGTGGCCGCACGTGCAGAGCGGCCGCATCCGGGCGCTCGCGGTGAGCACGGCGAAACGCCCCGCCTCGCTTCCCAATCTCCCGACCGTTGCGGAGGCGGGTGTCCCCGGCTACGACTCGGGAGTCTGGTATGGCGTGCTCGCACCAGCCGGAACGCCGCGCGAGATCGTCATGAAGCTGAACGGCGAAATCGTGCGCGTCCTCAACCAGCCTGACTACCGCGGCCTGCTGGTGAACAACACGATCGAGCCCATCGGCGGCCCGCCCGAGCAGCTCGCGCAGTACATCCAGAGCGAGCTCGTGAAGTGGGCGAAGGTGATCAAGGACGCCAACGTGCGCGTCGACTGAAGGAGGAAGGGAAATGCGGCCGTTCGAAGGGGTGAAGATCCTCGACTGCACCCACGTGCTCGCGGGGCCGTTCGCGACCTACCAGCTCGCGGTGCTGGGCGCCGACGTGATCAAGGTGGAGGACCCGGACGAGCCGGACCAGAGCCGCGAGACAGGCGGCGACCACGCGCTCAACAAGACGCGCATGGGCACGAGCTTTCTCACCCAGGGATCGAACAAGCGCTCGATCGCGCTTGATCTCAAGACCGAAGGTGGTCGCGAAGCGTTGAAGCGCCTGGTGCGCGACTGGGCGGACGTGTTCGTGGAGAACTACCGTCCCGGCGCGTTCAAATCGCTGGGACTTGGATACGAGGACCTCGCGCGCCTGAAGCCCCGGCTCATCTACGCGTCGATGACCGCGTTCGGTCAGGACGGCCCGCGTGGCGGCCAGACCGCCTACGATCACGCGATACAGGCGACCTCGGGCATCACCGCGGCAACCGGCACGCAGGCGAGCGGGCCGATCAAGGCCGGCATTCCGGTAATCGACTATGCGACCGGCACGATGGGCGCGTTTGCGCTGTCGGCGGCGCTCTACCAGAGCCTGCGCACCGGCAAGGGCCAGTACATCGACATGGCCATGCTCGACGTCGCGATGATCCTTCAGAGCTCGCACATCACCGACTATTTCCATTCGGGGAAGCACCACCAGCGCGCCGGCAACCGCATGCGATTCGCCGAGAATTCGATGCACGAGGCGGCCGACGGCCTGGTCCAGCTCGCGGCATCGAACCCCCGGCAGCACCGGCGCTTTTACCACGCCATCGGCGAGCCGGCCGAGGCCGAGCGCGCGAGCCTCGACGAGCGCTACGCGCGCTGGGAGGAGAAATACGCGACGATCGCCGCCAAGCTGAAACAGAAAACGGCGGACCACTGGGAGAATTACCTGCAGGGCAAGCACGTTCCCGCGACCCGCGTGCGCGAATTGCCCGAGGCGTTGCGCGACCCCCAGCTCAAGCACCGCGCCGTGCTGCACCGCATTGAAAACGTTCCGGGCGTAGGCAAGCCGGTGACGGTGCCGCTCGCTGCGTTCAAGTTCGCCCATGGCGGCCCGTCGATCGAGCGGCCGCCGGCGCGCGTGGGCGAGCATACCGACGCCGTCCTGGCGTCGGTGGGTTACAGCGCCGCGGAAATCGCGGCGCTGCGCGCAGCCGGCGCGGTCGGCTGACCGGCTCAAGCTCGAGGAGAGGGACATCGAGCGCAAGGATCTCGGCATCGCCGTCGTCGGCGCCGGGCGCATTGGCGGCCTGCGAGCGCGGCTGGCGGCGGAGCATCCCGCCGTCCGCTTCCTGGCGGTCTCCGACTCAGATCCGGCGCGGGCGCGCGATCTCGCGCAGAAGACCGGCGCGCAATTCCATTCGGGCGACAACTCGGCCGTCATTGCGCGCCCCGAAGTCAACGCCGTCATCGTCTCCTCCAGCGAAGGCGCGCACGTCGAGCCGCTCCTGCAGGCGATCGGGCTCGGCAAGCCGGTGCTGGTGGAAAAGCCGATTGCGCTCACGCTTGCCGATGCCGACCGCGTCCTCCGCGCCGCCGACCAGGCGGGCGTCGTTGTACACGTCGGCTACAGCCGCCGCTACAAGGAGCGCTATCTGATCGCGAAGGAACAGATCGTTCAGGGCCGGCTCGGCCGGATCGTCGGCGGCGCCGCGCGCGTCTTCAACCTGCGCTCCCAGGCGACCGCGATCCTCGAGCGCAACCCTCACGCGACCCCCGTGGTGGACGCATTGACTTACTACGTGGACCTCATGAACTGGCTGATGGATAGTGACCAGCGCGGCGCGCGGGTCAAGGAAGTCTTCGCGCGGGGGCAGAAGGGCGTGCTGAAGGATTCCGGCTTCGACACCGACGATGTCAGCTTCGCGATTCTCACCTATGCCGACGGCGCGGTGGTGAACCTCGGCATTGCCTATTCGCTGCCGGATGAGTACCCCGCGCGCGGCCATGCGGCGCGGGTGGAAGTGCTCGGCACCGGCGGCGTGATGATTCTCGACGACGACCACACCGATCAGATCCTCTGCAGCGAGAAGGGCGTGCCGCACGTCTATTTGCCCGACCGGCCGGTCAACCTGGTATTCCTGCAGAGCGGCACGCCCGGGGATTGGGCGCTGGGCGATTTCTGGGGCCCGGTCGCGAACGAGACGCGCGCCTGGCTTGACCACCTCGCGGTGGGGAAGCCCTGCGTGCTGGCGACTGCTCGCGAAGCGCGCGCCACGCTCGAGGTCACGCTGGCGATCGAACACTCGGCGGCGAGTGGCAGGCCCGTCATCCTGCCGCTTGCCGAATAACCGACCTGTTACTATTGCGGCCCCTGAACCGCAATTTCTCACTGTCCACATCGTGATCGAGGTCAACGAGCTCATCGAGGTGCCGTCGGCGCCAAAGACCGTGTGGAGCGTGCTGTCCGACCCGCACGAGGTGGTCGGCTGCGTGCCGGGCGCGGCGCTCGGTGAGCAGCAGGAGGATGGATCGTTCGACGCGACCCTGACCGTCAAGTTCGGACCCGCCAAGGTCTCCTTTCGGGCGCATGTCGCGATCGAGCTGGACGCATCCGCCCTGTCCGGGCGCGTTCTGGCGCGGGGCAAGGACGACAAGGGCGGGACGCGCATCCGTTCCAACATGACCTTCAAGGTCGAGGAACGGGCGGACCCGGCGGGCTCGGTGATCCCGATTGCAGCGCAGGTGGAGATCGGCGGGAAGCTCGCCTCGCTGGTGGAGGGAGGCGCGAACCTGGTGGTGAAGCGCATGACCAAGGAATTCACGGAGCGGCTCGCGGCGCGCTGCGCCGGCGCGACCGTTTGATTCGTCACCGTTTTATCGAGAAGGGAGAAGCGGCATGAAGGTCTACCAGAGGCTCGCAGCCAATTTCAAGGCGGAAGGCGTCACGCACACGTTCGGCATCATGGGCGACGCGAACATGTACTGGATGCACGAGCTCGACAAGCTGGGCGGCGTCAAGATGCTCGAAGTCCGCCACGAAGGCGCCGGGCTGGGGATGGCCGACGGCTGGGCGCGCGCGACGCGCACCGTGGGCATCGCCACCACGACCTGCGGACCGGGCGTGTCGCAGCTTGCGACCGCGTTTCCTCACGGCGTCCCGCGCGGAATCGCCGATCGTCGCCTTCTGCGGCGAGCATCCGACGAACGACCAGGATTACAACCAGCACCTCGACAATGCGCGCTTCGCCGCCGGTGTCGAGGCCGGTTACGTCCGGCTGAACACGCCGGATGACGCGGACGACGCCGTGCGCAAGGCGTTCTACATGGCGAAGATGGAATCGCGTCCCGTCATGCTGAGCGCGCCGATGGACGTACAGCAGAAGGCCTTCGAGGACGACGACGAGCCGTACCAGCCGTCCTCCACGCTCATCCCGCCGCGGGCGGTGCGGCCCGATCCCGATGCGCTGAAGCAGGCGGCCGACATCGTCGCCGGGTCCAAGCACCCGGTGATACTCGTGGGCCGGGGAGCGCGGTGGTCCGGCGCAGGCGAAGCGGTTCTGAAGCTCGCGAAGCGGACGGGGGCGCTCGTCGCCACCACGCTGATGGCGAAGACCTGGCTCTCGGAGGACGAGTACCACGTCGGCATCTCCGGCACTTACGGCACTCGCACGGCCATGAGGCTGTTCGAGGAGGCCGATTGCGTCATTGCGGTCGGCGCCAGCATGAACCGCTACACGACGGAGCATGGCTACCTGTATCCGAAGGCGCGCTACGTGCAGATCGATTCGAAGCCGCACGTGGTGATGGCGGGCGGGCGCTCCGCCGATTGCTACGTCCAGGCGGACGGCCGTGCCGGGGTGGAAGGATTGGACAAGCTACTGGAGGAGCGGTCGTTCAGGAACGTCGGCTACCGCACCCCGGACGTCAAGAAGCAGCTTGCCGGCCAATACGAGGACCGCAGGGAGTATCCCATCGATCCGGGCACCGTCGACCCGCGCGAGGTTGTTCGAGTCCTGGATGACACCGTGCCGACGAGCATGAGCCTGTTCACCGGCAGCGGCGCGACCGCGGGCTTCTCGAACATCATGTTCAGCCGCCAGCGCCCCCTGGTAATGCCCAGCCACTTCTTCGGCTGCATCGGGCAGATGATGCCGGCCGCGATGGGCGCGGTCGTCGCCACCGGCAACAAGCCGGCGATGCTCGTCGACGGCGACGCCAGCGTCATGATGCACCTGGCGGAGTTCGAGACGATGGTCCGCTACAACATGCCGCTTCTCATCGTCGTAATGAACAACGAGGCGCTGGGCTCGGAGTACTACAAGCTCGATGCGCACAAGATGAAGTCCGAGCTCGCGAGGATTCCGACGCCGGACCTGGGGGCGGTTGCCAAGGCCTTTGGCGGGAGGGGGAAGCTCGCGCGCAATTCGGAGGATGTGCGCTCGGCGGTCGCCGAGTGGGTCGCAAAGCCCGGCCCGATGATCATCGACGCGCGGATCTCGCGCAGCGTCGTGACGCTGCCGTATCGCCGCATCCACTACGGCGAGGACGAGTAACCGACTTCAGCCCTGGGCTGGGGGGCGACGGTGAGGCCGCGGACGCCGTTCTTGTCGATCGTCTTTGCGACGAGTCCGGACGCCTTGATGTCCTCGACAAACTCGCGCAGATACTTCGCGCCGGCGGGCCGCCCCTTGGGAACGCCGATTGCCTGCTGAACGGCGGTAAACCGGCCGTAGATGATGCGCGAGCCGGGAAGCTTGTCGTGGTCCTTGACGAGCCGCGGCCGGAGTCCGGCGAGGGCTTCCAGGTTTTGGTCGACGAATAGCTTGAATGCCGCGTCTCCACCCTTGGTGCGCATCAGCTTGGCGTGCTTCAGGGAGCGGGTCAGGTACAGCTCGTAGGCGCTCTTCTCCGGGACCGCGATGCGGACGCCCTCCCGGTCGACATCCGGTATCTCCCGCAGCGGCGAGCCGGGCGGCACCAGGTAGGTGGCCTCGATCTCCACGTAGGCCGCGGTGAAGTCGATTTCCTTCGCGCGCTGCGGCTCGGCGCCGAGAAATCCGACGTCCCAGGCGCCGAAGGTCGCCGCGTCGGCAAGCTCGCCCGGAGTCGGGTAGCCGATGATCTCGACCGGCACGCCCAGCCGCTGGCCGAGCTCCCGCGCGATGTCCACCGCGATGCCGCGGATTTCGCCGGTCGCGGAATCCTTCGCCGTCAGCAGGAAATTACCGAGGTTGACGCCGGCGCGCAGCATTCCCGTCGGGGCGATCTGAGCGCGTGCGGTGGGAGTCACGTCAGTCATGCCGGTGCTCATTCAGTTTCCTTTGTTCAGGCAATGTGCAAGGTGGAGCCGCTGTCCGTCCGTGCCGAGAGTATCAGGAAAAAAGGGGACGCACACATCCAAGCCTTTTTTCGCTAGACTGCCCGCTCTTCTTCGATTGCGCAACAGGGACATTCCACATGGCGGTCAAGCTCAAGCTGAAGGATACCCGCGACAAGAAGCATCGCAGGTTGACGCGTGCCGACGTGCATCGCGCGGCGAAGCGCTACAAGAACTGGGGCCGCTGGGGGAAGGACGACGAGCTCGGCACGCTCAATTTCACGACCGCGGCGGACATCGTCGCGGCGGCGCGGCTGGTGCGCAAGGGCAAGGTCATCTCGCTCGCGCTCAATTTCGACCAGCACGGGCCGCAGGGCGGCAAGTCCAAGTATCCCGCGCTCGGCCGCTTCAACCCCGTGCACCTGATGCTGCGCACCGGCACCGACGCCTACTCGGGCGTGCTCGACCACCGCAAGATCCGCGGCACCGACGACATCATCATCATGCCGCTCCAGTGCGGCACGCAGTGGGACGGGCTGGGCCACATCCTGTACTACGACCACATGTGGAACGGCTACGACTGCCGCAACGTCACCACCGCCGGCGCGCAGAAAGGCGGCATCGAGAAGACGCGCGAGAAGATGGTCGGGCGCGGCGTGCTGCTCGACGTGGCGCGTGCGATGGGCCGGAAATGGCTCCCGGATGGCTTCGCGATCACCAGCGAGATCCTCGATAGGACCGAGCAGAAGCAGGGCGTGCGGGTCCGCCGCGGCGATTATCTATTGGTGCGCACCGGGCACGTCGAGCGCTGCCTGACGGCGAAGAGCTGGGACGGCTACTCCGGGGGTGATGCGCCGGGGCTCGCGTTCGAGACCGTGGACTGGATCCACAAGCGCGAGATCGCCGGCATCGCGACCGACACCTGGGGCGTGGAAGTGCGGCCGAACGAGACCGAGGACACCAACCAGCCCTGGCACTGGATCACGATCCCGATCATGGGCTTGACCGTGGGCGAGATCTTTCACCTCGGCGATCTCGCGAAGGACTGCGCGGCGGACAAGCGCTACGAGTTCCTGTTCGTCGCGCCGGCGCTGCCGATCACCGGGGCGGTTGGATCGCCGGCCAACCCGCTCGCGATAAAGTAGAAAAAGGAAAGGCATGAAGACCCGGAAGAAAGGCAGCACCCGGAAGTCATCGCGCACCCGGAAGGTGGCGACCTACGACCTGCACAACCACGTCGTTCCCGAGACCGTCGTGCAGGCGATCCGGCGCCATCCGGAGCGCTACGGCACGCGGATCGAGGACCGGAACGGCAAGCCCTACTTCGACGCGCACGGTCGCATGATCGAGTTGCTGCCGGAGTTTTTCGACCCCGAGGCGAAGGTCGCGTGGATGGACCGGGTCGGGATGGACGTCGCCGTGATCTCGGTCGGCCCCCCGATCTATTTCTATTGGCTCAAGCCCGATGCCGGGGCGGAAATCGTCCGCCTCGCGAACGACGGCATCGCGCAGATGGTGGCGAAATTCCCGGACCGGCTGCGCGGCATGGCGCATCTCCCCATGCAGGATCCGGACGCGGCGATCGCCGAGCTCGAGCGGGTGGCGAGAGACTACCGCTTCAAGGCAGTGGAGATGGCCACCTCGATCGAGGGGGTCCCGCTCGCCGACGTGAAGTTCCGCAAGGTGCTGAAGGCGATCGAGCAGCTCGGGCTCTTCGTCTTCACGCACCCCTACCGATGCCTGGCGCAGGGCGGGATGGACAGCTACTACCTGGGCAACTTTGCCGGTTTCCCGCTCGATACCACGTTGATGGTTGCGCACCTCATGTTCAGCGGCGCGCTGGACGACTTGAAGAAGCTGCGCTTCCTGCTCGCGCACGGCGGGGGCTTCATTCCCTACCAGATCGGGCGCTTCGTGCACGGGCACGACGTCCGCCCCGAGCCGAAGGTGAACAACTGCAGCTCGCCGAAGGACCTCTTCAAGCGCCTCTATTTCGATTGCCTCACGCACGAGCCGCGCTCGACCCGCCATTTGATCAACATGGCCGGGGCGAACCACATCGTCATCGGCACCGACAACCCCTTCGACATGGCGCCCAAGGGCGATGCCAGGCAGGTCGGGCAGGTCAATGCGATCCCGGGACTGACGCCGGCCGAGCGGGAGTGGATCTGCAACAAGACGGCCAGGTCACTTCTCGGTGAGAAGTGATCGAGGGATGAGGGCCCTTGACAGGCTCAGGACAGGCGGAGGGATGAGGGATGAGGAGGCTCATATGAGTGACCTCAAGGCGGTCAATCTCGAGCAGCATCACCGAAGGCATACGCAACGCCACGCGGCCGGTGAAGATCCTTTGGCAGGCGGACGACACGCTCGCCTTCGTCGCGCGGGGCCGCGAGCACCGCAGCGAGTTCCACTCCGACCCCTCCGACGAAGTGATGTACATGATCAAGGGGGACATGAACCTGCATTACCGCACGCCGCAGGGCGAGGAGAAGGTCGCGGTCATACGCGAGGGCGAGATCATCTACTGCCCGGCAGGGGTGCCGCATTCGCCCCGCTTCGAGCCCGACGCATTCGTGCTCGTGCTCGAGCGCAAGCGCCGCGCGGGCGAGCGCGACCGGTTCACGTGGTACTGCGAGAACTGCGGAAAGGTGCTCTACGAGAGCGTCAAGCACGTGTCCGACTACAACGCGGACCCGGTGTCGCGCGCCTACGAGGAGTTCTACGCCTCGGAGAAGAGCCGCACGTGCTCGAGCTGCGGGCACGTGACGCCACGCCCCTAGAGGGGTGGCGGTTACGCCCTACCTCTGGGCGAAAATCTGCTTGAGGCGCGCCACGGCGGAGTGCGGGCTGGTCAGCACCTTGCGTCCTGGCTTCGCGGGGATGCCGTTCGCGGCGCGCGCCATCGAGAACTGGCCGAGCACCAGGGCGTCGCACGGGCCGATCTCGGCCGCCGCCGCCGCGATCAACTGGTCGTGCTCGGCGGCGCGGCCCTTCTGGAGCGCGGCGATGGCCGCCGGGACGGTCCGGGTCTTGAGCTTCAACTGGATGCCGCGGCTCGAAGCCAGCTCCTCGAATTCCTTCTTGAGAGAGGGGATGCTGGGCTCGAACGTGGCGAGCAGCGCGAGATCGGGGCCCGCCGCAAGCGCTTCCTCAAGCATGGCTTCGTTGGGCTTCAGCACCGGCACGCGGACCGCGTGCTTCGCGGCATCGATCGCCGTGCCGAACGCCGAGCAGGTAAACAACACTGCGTCCGCGCCGCAACTCTCGCAATAGCGAGCCAGCGTGTTGAAGCGCTCGACAATCGCGGCCGTGATGCTGCCGGCCGCCGTCAGGTCCCCGGGCAGCGAGTCGTCGAGCACGTGCGTCACGCGCGCCTGCGGCCACAGCTCGCGGAACACGTACGCAACCGGTTCGATCGCGACGGGCATCGCGTGAACCAGCGCTATGCGGGGTGCGGACATAGGAGCGCGATTGTAGCGGAATTGCCGGAATCCGGCAGAATGATCAGGCGGCACCGAGGACTGGTCGCCGATCTCGGATTTGTGGCAATCTAGCGCGATGACAAGGGGCGGACGACCGGATCCGTCCGCTATTACAAGGAGGGTCACTGTGCGCTCCTGCACCGTCTGGGTTTTCCTGTCGGCAATGCTCTTCGGATGCCTTCCCGCGCATGGGCAGGTGTATCCGGCCAAGCCGGTGCGCATACTGGTCGGCTTTGCGCCGGGCGGCGGCACCGACATCATGGCGCGCGCGGTAGGCGCGAAGATGACGGAATCCCTGAAGCAGCAGTTCATCATCGAGAACCGCCCGGGCGCCAACGCCAACGTCGCGGCAAAGCTCGCCGCTGAGGCGCCGGCCGACGGTTACACCATCCTCTTCATGTCGGTCGCGCACATCATGAGCAAGCCGGTGTACAAGAACCTGGGTTACGACATCGAGCGCGATCTCACGCCGATCACGGTGGTGTCGGAGGTATCGAACGTATTCGCCGCCCATCCCTCGCTGCCGGCGAAATCGGTGAAGGAGCTGATCGCCCTTGCGCGCGCCAAGCCCGGCGAGCTGACCTACGCCACGTCCGGCGTCGCGAGCCCCGAGCACTTCGCCGGCGAAATGTTCAAGATGATGACGAAGACCGATCTGCTCCCGGTACCCTACAAGGGCGGCGGTCCGATCGCGATCGACCTCATGGCCGGCCACGTCATGACGAGCTTCAGCACCATGCCGCCGATCATTCCCCATATCCGGGCCGGGCGCGTGAAAGCGCTGGCCGTGACCAAGGACAAGCGCGCTGCGGTCCTGCCCGACGTGCCGACGATTGCGGAGACCGTGCCGGGCTACGCGATGAGCACCTGGTACGGAGCGGTGGCGCCGGCGAGGACGCCGCGCGAGATCGTCGTGAAGTTGAACCAGGAGATCCTCAAGGCGCTCGCGGATTCCGAGGTGAAGGAACGCCTTGCGGCGCTCGGCGCCGACATCGTCGGAAGCAGCCCCGAGCAGACCGCGGCGATCTTCAAGGCGGATCTCGCGAAATACACCAAGGTCGCGAAGGCAGCCAATATTCACGCGGAGTGAGAACGCATACCCGTCACCCGCCATCGTCACGGCCGAACGTGGAGGAACCCATGATGATCGCAGTCGAGACTGCTGAAGCGCTGCTTATGTCGATGCGGCCATGCTGCCGGCATCGCTGTGCGCAGCCGTTTCCCTCGAAGATCGTGCGGATGATCCTGCCATTTCCGCCCGGCGGGCCAACCGATCTGCCGGGCCGGTCGATCGCGCAGAAACTGTCGGAGCAGATCGGCCAGCAGGTCGTGCCCGATAACCGGCCCGGCGCGGGCGGCAACCTCGGGCTGGAGCTCGCCGCGAAATCGCCGCCGGACGGCTACACGATCGTGCTGACCTCATCGGTCATCGCGCTTGCGCCGTCGCTCTACGCCAAGCTCAATTACAAGCAGAAGGACCTCGCGCCGATCTCGCTGGTGGCGGAAATCCGCAACATCCTGCTGGTCCACCCGTCGGTTCCCGCGAAATCGGTCAAGGAGCTGATCGCGCTGGCGCGGAAGAATCCCGGCGTGCTCAATTACGGCTCTGGCGGGGTCGGGACCACCACGCATCTCACCCCCGAGCTGATCATGAGCATCACCCAGACGCGGATGACCCACGTTCCCTACAAGGGCTCGGGCCTGGCGCTGATCGCGCTGGTCGGAGGGGAGATCGATGTTCGGATCATGGCGGCGCCGGCCGCGGCGGAGCAGGTGAAGGCGGACAAGGCGCGCGGCCTCCTGATCCTCTCCACGGAGCGCTTCCCGCCGCTGCCGGACGTGCCCTCCGCGAAGGACGAAGGCGTGGAGGACTACATCGTGCGGCTGTGGTACGGGATCCTCGCGCCGGCCGCGACGCCGGCGAACCTCATCGGCCGGCTCAACGCCGAGATCGTCAAGGCGCTGCACTCGCCCGATCTCAAGAAACGGCTCGTGGACGCCGGAGTCGAGCCGCTCACCAGCACACCGGAGGAATTTGCCCGGTTCATCACGGCCGAGACGCCGCGCTATGCCAAGATCGTCGCGGATGCGAAGATACCATCGCAGTGACGGCGGACGGTACCCCAGGGAGGAAACATGAAATCCATCTTTGACGTCGTAATGGCGGCGCTGCTGGCCACGTTCACACTCCTTGCCGCGAATGCTTCGGCGCAGCAGTATCCGTCGCGCCCCGTGCGGGTGATCGTACCGTTCCCGCCCGCCGGTCCGACCGACTACGTCGCCCGCATCGTCGCGCAGAAGCTGAGCGAGGCCTGGGGGCAGCAGTTCGTGGTGGACAACCGCAGCGGCGCCGGCGGCAACATCGGTATGGGCATCGCCGCGAACGCGGCCGGAGACGGCTACACCATCCTCTTCGTCAGCTCGAGCCTGATGGTCAACCCGAGCCTCTACAAGACAGTGCCGTACGACCCGTACAAGAGCTTCGCGCCGATCTCCGTCATCGCAGCCTCGCCCCACGTGTTCTTCACGCACCCGAGCCAGCCGGTGAAGTCCATCGCCGATCTGATCGCGGAGGTGAAGAAGGACGCGAAAAAATACAGCATTGCGTCGCCGGGGATCGGCACCGTTCCCCACTTGTCGGCGATCCTTCTGGGCCTCGACGCGAAGATCGACCTCGTGGTCGTGCCCTACGCCGGGGGCGGGCCGTCGATCGCGGCCGTCGTCGGCAACCAGGTGCCCTTCGGCTGCCAGGCGATTCCGCCCGTAACGCCCCACATCAAGGCCGGCCGGGTGCGCGCGCTCGCGATGACCAGCGAGAAGCGGTCGGACATCGTGCCCGACGTGCCCACCATGGCGGAACTCGGGTTCAAGGGCCACGAGGCAGACACGATTTCGGGCATGCTGGTTCCGGCGGGCACCCCGGCCGCGCTGGTGAAGAGGCTGCATGCCGAGACTGCCAAGGTGGTCATGTCGTCCGACGTGAGAGCGCGGTTTGCGGATCAGGGATTCGACGTCATCATGGGCTCGCCCCAGGAATTCACCGAGAAGATCAGGCGGGAAGTCGCGAAATGGGGCAAGGTCATCAAGGACGCCCACATCGTCGTCAACTAAAGGTGTCAGGAACCTTTTCGTAACCGATCCGGCGCGACGGGCCGCAGCACGTGCCGGGTCCCGCTCGGCGCGCATCGGCGCCCAGCGACGGTTACTTCTTGTTCTTCAGCGCGGCGGCGCGGATCGCCGAAAGCGTCGTGCGCGTCGTGATCGCCTCGGGGTCGATGCGCAGGTCGATGAGGGAGGCGGTTTTCGCGCTCCACGCCCGCTCGAACGCGGCCGCGAAGTCCCCGGTCTTCTCCACCGTCTCGCCGTGGAGCCCGTAGGCGCGCGCGAGCGCGGCGAAATCGGGGTTCTTCAATTCGGTGCCGCTCACCCGTCCCGGGTAATCGCGCTCCTGGTGCATGCGGATCGTGCCGTACATGCCGTTGTTGACGACGAGGAACACGATCTTCAGGTCGTATTGCGCGGCGGTCGCCAGCTCCTGCCCGTTCATGAGGAAGTCGCCGTCGCCGTTGAACGAGATCACCGGCCGGCCGGGCTCCGCGAGCTTGGCGGCAACGGCGGCGGGCACCCCGTAGCCCATCGAGCCCACGGTCGGACCGAGTTCGGTGCGGTAACCGGGGTAGGGGTAAAAGCGGTGGACCCAACCGGCGAAGTTGCCGGCGCCGTTGGCGACGATCGTCTCCGGCGGCAGGCGCTTCGCCAAATACGCCACGACCTCGCTGGGATTGAGATTGCCCGGCGCGGGAACCGGCCGGATCCACGCCTCGAAGTCCGCGCGCGCGGAGCGCGTCCAGTCGCGCCACGCTGACGCGTCCACCGGGCGAGCTTTGCCGCGGCCCGCGCGAATTCCGGCATCCCGGAGTGAATGGGCAGGTCCGCCTCGTAAATTCGTCCCAGGTCGTCCGCCCCGGGCAGCACGTGCACGAGCTTCTGCGCCGGCCGCGGCACCGACAGCAGCGAATAGCCGCCGGTCGTCATCTCGTCGAACCGCGCCCCAATCGAGAGCAGCAGGTCGCAGCCCTTGACGCGCTCGGACAGCGCGGGGTTGATGCCGATGCCGACGTCTCCGACGAAATTCGGCAGCCGGTTGTCGTAGAGGTCCTGGCAGCGGAACGCCGTGCCCACCGGCAGCTGGTTGGCTTCCACGAACGCGCGCAGATCCGCGCAGGCCTCAGCGCTCCAGCCGCCCCCGCCGAGGAGCACGAACGGGCGCTTCGCCCGCGCCAGCATCTCGCGCATCCGGTCGAGATCGGCCTCCCCCGGGTGCGCCGCGATGCGCTTGTAGGGGCCGGTATCGGCGACCGTGGCGGTCTCCGTGAGCATGTCCTCGGGGAGCGCCAGCGCCACCGGGCCCGGGCGCCCCGACATCGCAGTGTGGAACGCTCGGCTCACGTATTCCGGCACGCGGTCGGCGCGATCGATCTGCGCGACCCATTTGGTGAACGGGCCGTACATGCGGCGGTAGTCGATTTCCTGGAACGCCTCGCGCTCGACGAAGTCGTTCCCGACCTGCCCGATGAAGATGATCATCGGAGTCGAGTCCTGGTGCGCGGCGTGCACTCCGATCGAGGCATTGGTCGCGCCGGGGCCGCGCGTGACGAAGCAGATGCCGGGCCGGCCGGTGAGCTTCCCGTAGGCTTCCGCCATGTAGGCGGCGCCGCCGTCCTGGCGGCAGATGACGTAGCGGATGCGGTCGCGGGCGTCGTAGAGCGCGTCGAGCGCCTCGAGATAGCTCTCGCCCGGCACACCGAACGCAAGTTCCACTCCGTGGACCTTGAGCGCGTCAACCAATAACTGTCCGCCGGTGCGGGTGAGGGTGGTCTCGGAGATCTTCATACGGCAAAAAGCCTATCACGATCCACGGCGGGCGTGGCGTTGACGCCCTGTCTGCTTTCTCCCTACCATGCCGGCTCCCGGATGGAGGAAGCATGGGCGAGCTGTGGCGGCTTTCCGCGGTGGAGGCAGTGCGCCGGCTCAAGCGCCGCGAAGTCTCGCCGCTCGAGCTGATCGACGCCGCCGCGGCCCGCATCGAGGCGACCAATCCAAAGATCAACGCGCTGGTGACGCTCTGCTACGAGCGCGCCCGGGAGCACGCGCGGCGCATCATGAGCGAGCAGCGGGCGGATCCGCCGCCGCATTATCTGCACGGGCTGCCGATCGCGGTGAAGGACGGCACCGACGTCGCGGGCGTGCGCTGCACTTCCGGCTCGCGTATCTACGCTGACCGCATCGCGCCGGCCTCCGATGTCGTCGTCCAGCGGCTGGAGGCGAACGGCGCGGTGGTGATCGGGAAATCCAACCTGCCCGAATTCGCCGCGGGCGGCAACACCTTCAACGACGTGTTCGGCGCCACGCTCAACCCATGGGACGTGCGCATGACCTCGAGCGGCTCCTCCGGCGGATCCGCGGCGGCGCTGGCCGCGGGCCAGGTGTGGCTTGCGACCGGCGGCGATTTCGGCGGCAGCATCCGCACGCCCTCGAGCTACTGCTCGACGACGGGGTTGCGGCCGAGTCCGGGCATGGTGCCGCGAACGTCGCGGCAGCCGTTCAATCCGCTGTCGGTGGAAGGGCCGATGGCGCGCGACGTCGCGGACACGGCCCTCATGTTCGACGCCGAGGCGGGGTGGCATCCCGCTCGATCCCCTGTCGCAGGTCGGCCCGCATCCGAGCTTTTCGGGAGCGGCAGCGCGCCCGCAGAGGCCGGCACGGGTCGCGTTCAGCACCGATCTCGGCATCGCGCGCGTGGTCGGTCGCGAGGTGCGCGCGGTCTGCCGGGGGGCGGCAGAGAAGCTTGCGCGCGACGGGGTGACGGTGGAGGAGGCGCATCCCGACCTGTCCGATGCCGAAAAGACTTTCCTCACGCTGCGTGGCGCGGTGTTCATCGCGCGTCACGCCCAGCTCATGGAGAAATACCGGCATCTCTACAAGCGGGAGATCATCGACAACACCGAGTTCGGCCTCAAGCTGACGCCCCGGGAGATCGTCGAGGCGGAAGTCGCGCAAGGCGAGCTGATCCGGCGCACGGCGAAGTGGTTCGAGAGCTACGACCTGTTGATCTGCCCGGCGGTGAGCTGCCCGCCGTTCGATGTCAATCAGCGCTACCCGGAGGAAGTGGACGGGATCCGCTTCGAAGGCTACATGGGCTGGCTCGTCCTGACCCTCGCCATCACCGTGACCGCGTGCCCCGTGATCGCGCTGCCGGGCGGCTTCACCGCTTCCGGTTTGCCGATCGGATTGCAGCTCGTCGGGCCGCCGCGCAGCGACGCGAAGCTCTTCTCGATGGCGGCTTATCTGGAATCATTGCTGAACGTCGCGCCCCGGACGCCGATCGATCCGCACTAGCGGGGAAGGGGTACAAAAAAACCCCGGCATAAGCCGGGGGAAACAGGGGAGGGATAGAACCACGCCGGTTATGATGCTGCCGACATAGTCCTCGAGCCCTTTACTTAGCAGGGGGCGTGCCAGATATGGATATCCAAGTAGATCAACGGGTTGTCGACACGGTTCGGGGCGTTCAAGGGGCCGGACTGTCGCCGCGGAGAGACGGAACTATTTATCGCGCGGAGCAATTGGCTGAACGGGGGCGCTTTTTTTTGTCGCCCGCGACCGACAAGGGTCTTTGTGATCGGCAACTTGTTGAATTATCTGGAATTCCGGAAACCACAGGCTACCGGAGCGGACGCCTGTGAGCGACGCGAAACAACTTCCACTCCAGGGCATCCGGGTGATCGAACTCGGCACGCTGATCGCCGGGCCGTTTTGTGCGCGCCTGCTCGCCGAGTTTGGCGCGGAGGTCATCAAGATCGAGCCGCCGGGCGCCGGCGATCCGCTGAGGAAATGGCGCAAGCTGCACCAGGGCACGTCGCTGTGGTGGTACGCGCAAGCGCGCAACAAGAAATCGGTGACGCTCGACCTCAAGCACCCCGAAGCACAGGAGATCGTGCGCAAGCTCGCGGCCGGCGCGGACATCGTGGTCGAGAATTTCCGGCCCGGCGCGTTGGAGAAGTGGGGCCTCGGCTGGGAGCGCCTCTCGAAGCTGAATCCCGGGCTCGTCATGGTGCGGCTTTCGGGCTTCGGGCAGACCGGACCCTATCGCGACCGTGCCGGCTTCGGCGCGATCGGGGAGTCCATGGGCGGCATGCGCTACGTCACCGGCTACCCGGACCGGCCGCCGGTGCGCGTCGGCGTCTCGATCGGGGATTCGATCGCCGCGCTGCACGGGGTGATCGGCGCGCTGATGGCGCTGCACCACCGCAACGTCAACGGGGGGCGCGGGCAGTATGTCGACGTTGCCCTGTACGAGGCGGTCTTCAATATGATGGAGAGCGTGCTGCCCGAATACGACATGTTCGGCTTCGTGCGCGAGAGAAGCGGTGCGTCGCTGCCCGGCATCGTGCCCTCCAATACCTATGTCACCCGTGACCGCAAGTACGTCGTGATCGGGGCCAACGCCGATTCGATCTTCAAGCGCATGATGAACGCGATCGGGCGGCCCGATCTCGCGGCCGACCCTTCGCTCGCGCACAACGACGGGCGCGTGGCGCGCACCGATGAGATCGAGAGCGTGATCGGAGGCTGGGTCTCCGCGCACGATCTCGCGCACGTGCTGGAGGTGCTGGAAAAGGCGGACGTTCCGAGCGCCAAGATTTACGACATCGCCGACATCGCGAGCGATCCGCATTACGCGATGCGGGAGATGGTCCAGCAGTTCACCCTGCGGGACGGCAAGCCGCTCAAGCTTCCGGGCATCGTGCCCAAGCTGTCGGAAACCCCGGGCGAAACGAAGTGGATCGGACCGGCGCTCGGCGAGCACACGGCCGAGGTGCTCACCGCTCTCGGCTACAGCGAGGAGCAGCAACGGGAACTGAAGCGGCGCGGAGTCATCTGAGCGCGCGTTGCCAACCCGTTGGCACGCTGATAATGTTGCCAGCGGATTACAGCCCTGCCAGTTCCCGATCAGGACCCATTGCAGGAGGAGACGATGAAATTGCGGAACACACTGTGCTTGCTGTTTGCATCGATCGCATGTGCGGCCGGCCCGGCTACGTCGGCTTACCCGGAAAAGAATATTCAGTACATCATTCCGTTTGTCCCGGGAGGGGAATCAGACGTGATGGCGCGCTGGCAGCAGACGATTTTTCGCGTCAAGTACAAGCACGAACTGATCGTCGTCAACAGGCCGGGCGCTGGCGGCGCGCTCGCCTGGACGCAACTGAACCAACTTACTAGTGACGGCTACACCATCATGGGCTGCAATCTGCCGCACATCGTGCTGCAGCCGCTGGAGGGGCAAATTCAGTACAAGACCGCGGACATCACGCCGGTCTACTGGTTTCATTACACGGCGGACGCCATCATCGTTGCCGCCGACAGCCCGTATAAGACGTTCGGCGACCTGGTCAAGGCGGGCAAGGCGAAGCAGGGCGAGCTTTCCTTCGGCGGCTCGGCGACGTTCTCGGCCAACCATCTCGCGCACGAAAAGTTCAACCTTTACACGGGCGTGAAGAGCACCTATGTGCCGTTCAAGGGCACGGGTGAGCTCGTCACTGCGGTGCTCGGCAAGCACGTCACGGGCGCGATGTCGTATGTCCCGCTCGCGTTGCAGCAAAAAGGCCGCGTGCGCATGCTGGCCGTGGCCCTCGACAAGCGCCATCCGGCCTTCCCTGAAGTGCCGACGTTCAAGGAGCTCGGGATCAAGTGGGTGGACGGCGCCTACCGCGGCGTCGCGGTGCCCAAGTCCACGCCGCTCGACGCGCGAAAGAGAGTTTCTGACATGATGGCGGAGCTGAACAAGGACCCGCAGATTCTCAAGTGGATGGCGGACGGCGGCTTCGAGGTCGTGGACATACCCTACGACAAGAATGCGGCGTTCATTAAGGAGCGTAGCACGGAGTACCTGGAAATCGCCAAGCGCATGGGCCTGCTGAAATGAAAAGAATCCGCTAAGTAGTCGCAGCTGTTATTTCAGGCGGTTGGCGGCCCCTCCCGCGCGAGTACGCGTTCTCGGACCGGCCGTCGGATTCCTAAATTGACTGATTCTCCGGCAGGAAAGAACCTCGCTCCCGGCGTACGCACGAGCGAGGTGATTTCGTGGGCGATGTACGACTTTGCCAACTCCGGCTACACCACCGTCGTCACCACGGCCGTATTCAATGCGTATTTCGTCGCTGTGGTGGCGGGCAACGCGCCGTGGGCCACCTTCGCCTGGACCGCCGCGCTCGCGGTTTCCTATGCGCTGATCGTGATAACCGCCCCGGTCATCGGCGCCTATGCCGATGTTCACGCTGCAAAGAAGCGATTGCTGCTCTTCACCACGGCGGGGTGCGTCGTCTTCACGGCCGGGCTGGCGCTGGTCGGGCGCGGGGAGCTCGCGCTCGGCGTCGCATTGGTGATTCTCTCCAACTATTTTTTCGGCAGCGGCGAGAACCTGATTGCGGCCTTCCTGCCGGAAATCGCGCGCGGCGAGGCGATGGGCAAGGTTTCAGGATGGGGTTGGAGCCTGGGCTACTGCGGCGGCCTGACGGCGCTCGGGCTGTGCCTCGCCTACGTGACCCATGCGCAGGCGCACGGCGCAACGGCCGAAGCGTTCGTGCCCGTCACCATGCTGATTACCGCGGCGGCTCTTCGCGATCGCGAGCCTCCCGACGTTCATCTTCCTGAGGGAACGGGC
The DNA here is from genome assembly GCA_963699525.1 of uncultured beta proteobacterium. Lineage (GTDB taxonomy): Bacteria > Pseudomonadota > Gammaproteobacteria > Burkholderiales > SG8-41 > SG8-41. Next base: position 167,094 of record CAVOUI010000009.1, read on the forward strand.
CCAACCGGTCGTTGGCGCCCGCGATATCACGAGAAGCGCGTTCGCGCGTCTCGCGGATACGCTGGGCCATGCGCGCCGCCATGCCGACCTGTGGCGATTTCTGGTGTGCGTGGTGTTCTACCAGGCCGGCATCCAGACGGTGGTGGCGCTCGCCGCGGTGTATGCGCAGGAGGTCATGCGATTCACCACGCGCGACACGATCTTCCTGATCCTGGTCGTCAACGTGACCGCGGCGGCGGGCGCTTTCGCGTTCGGCCACGTGCAGGACCGGATCGGGCACGTGAGGACCCTGGCGCTAACGATGATCGGGTGGCTGACCGCGGTGGTTCTGGCGTGGCTGGCCGAGACCGCGACGATGTTCTGGATCGTCGCCAACCTGGTCGGGGTCTGTATGGGCTCCAGCCAGTCCGCGGGGCGCGCCCTGGTGGGCTATCTCAGCCCCCCGACGCGCACCGCCGAATTCTTCGGCCTGTGGGGGCTCGCGGTGAAGCTCTCCGCAATCCTCGGTCCCCTGACCTATGGCCTGGTCACGTGGATCACGCTGGGAAATCACCGCTTTGCAATGCTGGTGACCGGCCTGTTTTTCGTCGCAGGCCTCGCAATTCTGGCTGGTCTCGATGTGGCGCGCGGAAGGCGTGCGGCGCTCGAGAGCTAGCCGACACGCGCTTTTCGCAACCGCAGCCACCCGAACAAGAATGCAAGGCCGACGCCGGCCAGGACGTGCTTCAGGCTGTGCCCGCTGATGAGTCCGCCCGTCAGGCGGAACACTTCGTGATCGAAGCGCTCGAGCACTCCCATGGCGATCTCGATGGCGAGCGCTGCCACGAGCCAACTCGTTCCGGTGTGGCGCGGCTGCCGCAGGATCACCAGTAATGCGATTGCAGCGCCGGTGCCGAGGCGTACGATCAGGTAGAGGAGAAGGTCCCCTTGCCCCATCGCCTCGGAGACCCCCCAGACGAAAACGCTGGCAACGCCGAGCGCGATGAATGGCCACAGCGCAATGCGCGCAAACAAGGGATGCACGCGGTCGGCCATCACGAGCGCGAGCAGTGACATGAGCACGACCGCGATCGGCAACCGGTCCCAGACGAGCGGCGCGTTCGACGGCGCCCAGTGGTAATACGCGGACCCGAAACCGGTCAGGATCGATGCCGCGATCAGGACATTGACGGCGGCGTGTTCCTCAAGGGCAATTGTCATCCTCGGGCGAAGCGCTAGGCCCAGTAGGCCGGCCGCGAGTATCGAGAGGTTCGAGAGGACGTCCCAGGCGTGCGGCACTCCGCCGAGGGCCGTCCGCGTGTCGGCGAACATGTGGTACGCGGGGTCCTGCGGCAGCGGGCCGATCGCGAGACGCAGCAATCCATAAAGGGCTGCGACCGTGCCGATCATCAGCCACACCTGTCGGCGGACGCGGAGGGCGTCGTTCACGCCGCTCATGATACTGACTGACCTGTCTCGTGCAATTCAGTCTGCGCTCCAAACAGGCGCAGCTCGGTCGCCCGCCAGACGGCCGCGCGCGCGGAATGGACATCGAGCTTGCGGTAGACGTTCTTGACGTGGCTCTCGACGGTGTGCACCGACATCCCGAGCCGGTCGCCGACCTGTATGTAGGTGCAACCGCGGGCCAGCAACCGCAGCACCTCGGCTTCGCGGGGCGTCAGCTGACCCGCCACAACGACGGGTTGGAAATCGCGCGCCCTCACCGGTGTTTTCAGCACGGCCACCTCCCAGGATCTTGGTAGTCGCTGAGTTCCATAGCGGGGATCGTGCCATGTGTATAAGTATCTGTTTCTAATATGATTAAATTTATAGGGACACTTTCTTAACAGCATTCTCATGGCATTTACTGATGGGATGGCATACATTTAATGCATGTCAGGCCCGCAGCTTAGCGCATCAGATCGCGACTTCTTAGCGGCGCTGGCGGAAGTTGCGTTCGGTAATCCGTTCAATCCGCAGCGCGCCAAGCTCATCGTGCAGCTCGCCCCGGGCGTGCCGCTCGGAAACCTAACGACGTACCGCGAGGCGCTCGCAAAAATGGTCACGCCACGCCTTGCGCCATGGCTGAACGAAGGCGCTTCTGCCCTGCAGCGACTCGGGGCGCAAGAACGGCGCCTGCTGGAGCCTGCGCTCCTCTACGTCGCCTACCACCGTTACGTGCCGCAGCTCGACGCGCACATCGAAAAGCAGGCAGGGCAGGGGGGCGCAGCGCTGGCGGTGCCGTTCGCAGAGGATGCGGTCGCGGAGCTTGCGCGCAGCGGCTTCTCGGAGGAGCGGGCAGTGCGCTATTTCGCGGCGTTTTTCCAGTTGCGGCGCGCGTTCTACTTCATCCTCGGGTCGCTCGCGGGCGAGTGTGAATCCATGCTCCGGCTGCGCGAGGCGCTGTGGAACAACGTGTTCACTCACGATATGCGCGGCTACGACGCGGCGCTGTGGAATCGCATGGAGGACTTCTCGACGCTGCTGCTGGGGGAGACCGGGACGGGGAAGGGCTCCGCCGCCGCCGCCATCGGCCGCTCGGAGTTCATTCCGTACCTCCCGGCGCAGCGCCGCTTCGCGGCCAATTTCGCGGAGAGCTTCATTGCGATCAACCTTTCACAGTACCCGGAAACGCTGATCGAGTCCGAGCTGTTCGGCCACCGCAAAGGGGCTTTCACGGGAGCCATCGACCATCACGAGGGCATCTTCGAGCGCTGCAACGCGCACGGCGCGCTGTTTCTGGACGAGATCGGCGAAGTGTCGGTGCCGGTGCAGATCAAGCTGCTGCAGGTGCTCCAGGAGCGGACCTTCACCCCCCTCGGCGGGCACGCGAAGAAACGGTTCTCGGGGCGCGTCATCGCGGCCACCAACCGGCCGCTCGACAAGCTGCGGCGCGAAGGCCGCTTCCGCGAGGACTTCTTCTACCGCCTGTGCTCGGACGTGATCGAAGTCCCCACGCTGCGACAGCGCATCGCGGAATCGCCCGGGGAGCTCGAGCAACTCGTGCAATTGCTGGTGACGCGGATCGCCGGGGAGCAGGCGTCGGAGCTCGCGGCGTCCATCATGGAAGCGCTCGAGCGCGATTTGCCGCGCGGCTATCGCTGGCCGGGCAACGTGCGCGAGCTCGAGCAGGCGGTGCGGCGCATCCTGCTGACCGGACGCTACACCGGCGGGGTCGTCGAGGCCGCGCTGAGCGAGGAGGACGCGCTGGTGGAGAAACTGCGAGCGGGGCAGCTCACGGCCGACGAGCTGCTCGGGCGGTATTGCGCCATGCTCCATCGGCGGCTCGGAACGTACTCGGATGTGGCGAGGCAGACCGGGCTCGATCCCCGAACCTCGCGCAAGTACGTCGAGGGCGCGAAATCCGGATGACGCGGATGCGAAGCAGCTAAAATATCGCGATGGCAATCAAGTGGATAAGCGGCGGAAGCGTTGACCACCCGCTGGCGAACCCGGTGCAGGCGCGCCAGATCGTGGCCGAGCTGCCGAGCCGGGACGCGACCAAGGCGCTCGAGGAGATCGCCGAGTGGCTCGAGTCGCTCAACGGGGCCGAGGGCTTCAAGGTCGACCGGCGCTACGAGTGCGTGGACCTTCTCGACGGCGCGGCGCGCCGCCACCAGCGGGAGATCACGCAGGAGTACCTCTCCACGCCGCGCGTGCAGAAGTTCCAGGAAAACCGGCTGTGGAACGCGCAGTTCGGCTTCTGCAAGGAGCTGGGCGAGGCCTACGTCCGGTGCATCAAGGAGTGCGTGAGCGGATTCGAAGGCGCGTCCGCCGCCGAGAAGGTCCTGCCGGCGATCGTCGCGCGCGCGATGAGGGCGCTGGCCATGCAGCTGAAATGGACGCTGCTGCGCTACGGGCTCGTCGAGCGGCGCATCTGGACCCACCTCGCGCTGCTCTACCGCCTCGCCGAGGAGAAAGGGATGTCCGAGCAGGCGATCGCGGTCTATCCCTCCCCGCATCCCAGGAGCACGGTGAAGAGCGAGTTTCTCAAGGCGCTGATGCTTCCTGCTTCGTCGCTCGACGGGTTGACTCCGCCCAAGCAGCAGATCGCCGAGCGCACCGTGGCGCACTTCGCGGAATCGTTCCTGCTATCGGCGGAGGCGGGGGGCTGCACCCACAGCTTCGATCTCGCGACGCCGCGGCCGCCGACGCGCCTGGTGCCGGGCTTTGCGCAGACCGGGCTGCTCTACTTTGGCGCCGGGGAAGCGCTCGCCCGGCTCGACAAGATGACGGAGCAGGTCGCCGCGCGCGACGGCGTCCCGCACGATTTCAACCTGGGCGGGAGCTTTCCCAAGGACGAGATCATCGCGGTGCTAAGGCACCTTGCCCGATACTGGTCCGACTCGCCGCCCGCGCGCGGATCGGAACGCCGGCCCACCGCCGCGCGCGTCACCGTGGTGCCCGGGGCGGACCAGATATTCGCGGTGCTCGAGCCCTCGGCCACTGTCAGCACGCTCGATTTCAGCCGGAACCAGACCGCCGAGAGCTGGATCGTCGAGAACGTGAGCGACAGCGGCTGCGGCGCGATCGTCCCGCCCCAGAGAATCGACTGGGTCAGGGTCGGCGCCCTGATCGGAATGAAGAACGAGATCTCGGAGTACCTGGGCATCGGCCTCATCCGGCGCATCACGCGCGATGCGCATCAGCAGCGGCGGGTCGGCATCCAGGTGCTGACGAAGACCGCGATCCCCGTGACGATCTCGAAAGCAAGCACGATGTCGTCCCTCAACTTCGACCTGCGGGAGGAGGTGGCGATACTGCTCAACGTCAAGCCCGACGAGCGGGGCGAGGTCGGGCTGCTGCTGCGTGAAGGCCTATTCAACGGACGCGACATCCTCGAGATGACGCTGCAGCGCCGGAACTATCGGCTCGAGCCCGCGCGCATCATCGAGTCGGGCGACGACTTCTACTGGGCCCGATTCAAGGTCACGCAGCAGAGCGAGTGACCCGGCGTTCGAATTGAGGAGAGTGCATGGCGATCAAATGGCTCGGAGGCGGAGTCGATCACCCGATGTCCGACGCAAAGCGGGCGCGGGAGTTGATCGACGCGCTGCCGCCGAGCGACCCCGCCAAGGCGCTCGAGGAAATCGTCAACTGGCTCGAGTCGATCAATCAGACCGCCGAATTCAAGCTCAACCAGCGCTTCGAGATCATCGACCTCCTCGACGCAGCGGCGCGGAACCACGCGCGCAAGCTGTCGCAGAGCTACCTTTCGATGCCGCGCCAGATGAAGTTCCAGGAGAACCGCTACTGGAACGCGATCTTCGGATTGTGGCGGCAGCTGGGCGACGGCTACCTGCGTTGCGTCAAGCAGTACGAAGACGGGCTGATCGGCATGACGATCATCAGGAAGAGCCTGCCGGTGATCGTCGCCCGAGCCGCGCGGGCGTTGACCTCACAAGCTCAAGTGGAAACTGCTGCGCTACGGTCCGGTCGAGCGGCGCGTCTGGGCGGAGCTCGCGCAGTCCTACGCGATCGCCGAGGAGAGGGGGTTTGCCGACGGGGCAGTCGCGCTCTACCCCGGTGCCCAGGGCGAGAGCACCGTCCGGCGCGAGTTTCTCACGGCGATGATGTTCTGTGCGTCGTCCCCTGAGGGCCTGCCGCCGCTGCGCATGGAGATCGCCGAGCGGACGGCGGCGCATCTTGCGGCCGCGTTCCGGATTTCGGACAAGCCGGAGGGCTGCACGCATTACGTCGACCTCGCGTTGCCCGGCCCCGCGGTACGAATGTTCAGGGGCGTGGAGCCCAAGCCCACGCTGCGTTTTTTTGGCGCCGGCCGGGGACTCGCGGACCTGAGCCAGCTGATCGGAAAGGTCCAGCAGTCGGGCGCGGTGCCGCAGGGCTTCAACCTCGGTGGCGACTACGGCAAGGACGACGTGATCGGCGCGTTCCGGCATCTCGCCCAGTACTGGTCGGATAAGCCCCCGGCGCGCAGTTCGGAGCGGCGCCCCTCGGCCGGCCGCCTCACGGTGGTGCCGGGGCTCAAGGACACGCTCAAGGCGCTCGATCCGTCCGACGACGACACGCTCGACTTCAGCCTGAACCAGCCCGCGGGCTCCGGGGAGAGCTGGATCGTGGAAGACGTGAGCGACGGGGGCTACGGCGCGGTCATTCCCACGGTGAAGAGCGACTGGATCCGGGTCGGCACGCTCGTCGGCTTGCAGAGCGAGGCGTCTCGACTTCTGGGGGCTCGGGCTGATCCGCCGCATCGTGCGCGACGAGCGCGAGCAGCGGCACGTCGGGATCCAGATCCTGACCCGGACCGCGATCCCGGTCCGGATCTCGCTTTCCCAGACGCTCTCCTTCACGGACGCCGACCGCGACTCGGAACGGGCGGTCCTGCTGCCGACCGGACCCGACGCGCACGGCGAGGTCGGCGTCGTCATGCGCCACGGCCTGTTCAACGGCCGCGACGGCCTCGACATGATGGTGAGCAGCAAGTCCTACCGGCTGACGCCGGTCGGGCTGGTCGAGGGCGGGGAAGACTTCGACTGGGCGCGGTTCAAGGTGGAGGAGCGGGCATCCGAGTAACGCCGGACGCGATCAGCGCCTCGATCTCGGCGGCCGCATACCCGGCCTCGCGCAGGATCTCGACGCTGTGCTCGCCGAGGCGCGGCGCGGGGCGGAGCCGGCCCGCCGGCGTGCGCGACCACGCGCCGGGCATCGCCATCGCCCGCAGGCGCCCTTCCGTCGGGTGCTCGGTGGCCGCGAAGAAACCGGATTCCGCGAGGTGCGGATCGGCGAGAACGTCCTCGATCGATTGGAGCGGCGCGACGGGTATGTCGGCGTCCTTCAGAGCCCGCAGCCATTCCGCGCTGGTGCGCCCGATCATTTCCCCGGCGACGAACGCGTAGACCTCGCCAATGTTGCGCGAGCGCGCCTCCTGGCTCGCGAAGCGCGGATCGGCATCGAACATCTCCTCGCGGCCGATCAGTTTGAAGAAGCTGCGCCAGTGCTTGTCGTTGTAGATGAGCACGCACACGTAGCCGTCCTTCGTCCGGTACGGCGCGCGGTGCGGCGCGAGCATGCGTTCGTAGCGGAACGGCGGAATCGGGGGCTCGAACGTCCGCCCGGCCATGTGATCGGCGAGCACCATGTGGGCGAGCGTCTCGTACATCGGGACTTCCACGGCCTGCCCCATGCCGGTGCGTTCACGGCAGTAGAGCGCGGCCGTCACCGCGTTGACCGCGGCGAGTCCGGTGATGCGGTCGGCGATCGCGGTCGGAACGTAGCGCGGGCGGTCCGCGCCCGCATCGGCGAAGATCGCGGGCAGCGCCGCCATGCCCTGGATGAGATCGTCGTAGGCGGGCTGGCCGGCGTAGCGCCCGCCTTCGCCGTAGCCGTAGGCGCCGACGTAGACGATGCGCGGGTTGACCGCCGCGACGTCCTCGTAGCCGAGGCGCAGCCGTCGCATCGCCTGCGGCCGCACGTTGTAGATCAGCACGTCTCCGCCCCGGGCGAGCCGCAGCAGTGCTTCCCGCCCGGCCGGCTGCTTGAGATCGAGCACGATCGAGCGCTTGTTGCGGTTGTGGTGGAGGAAGATGTGGCCCATCCCGGGGTTGCGCATGGGCGCGATGTGCCGCAGCACGTCCCCTTCCGGGGGCTCGACCTTGACGACATCCGCACCCAGGTCGGCGAGGATCTGGGTCGCGAACGGGCCCATCACCACGCTGGTGAGGTCGATCACGCGCACGCCGGCAAGGGGACCGCTCACAGAACTTTACGGAGCCACGCGCCGATGTCCTCGATCTCCTGCGGGCATACCGAGTGCGGCATGGGGTACTGCCGCCACTCGACGGTGTAGCCGAGCCCGGTCAGCAGCGTCATGGAGCCTGCGCCCATGACCATCGGTACCACGGGGTCGTAAATGCCGTGCGCCATGAATATGGGCGTGGCCTTGTTGGCGGGCGAGGCTTCCCGCGGGAGCGATTCGGCCAGCGGGAGGTAGGTCGACAGCGCCATTACCCCCGCCAGTCCGTGCGGGTAGCGCAGCCCGGTCTGCAGCGCGATGGCACCGCCCTGCGAGAAACCGGCGAGCACAATATGCTCCGGGGCGATTCCACGCTGTCCCTCGCGCTCGATGAGGGCGGCGATGTGCGCCTGCGATTCGCGCACGCCCCGCTCGTCGGCGCGGCGCGAGTTGCCCTCGAGGTCGCCGAGCGACACATCGTACCAGGCGCGCATGACGTAGCCGTTGTTGATCGTCACCGGCCGCATCGGCGCGTGCGGGAACACGAAGCGGATTGCCGGCGCGCCATCGAGCGCGAGCTCGTCCACGACCGGCACGAAGTCATTGCCATCCGCGCCGAGGCCGTGCATCCAGATGACGGAGGCACGGGGGTTCTTGCCGGTTTCGACCTCGATCGCATCGAGCAGTTTGTCCGTCTTGCTCATTACCCATCACTTCCTGGGACGGATCGCCGACTTCGGACGGAACGCCTTGACGACGCCTTCGTTGGTCTCGATGTAGGGCCCGCCGATCAAGTCGATGCAGTAGGGCACCGCGGAGAAAATGCCCTCGAGCGTTTCCCTGATCGCTTTCGGCTGTCCGGGAAGGTTGAGGATCAGCGCCTGCTTGCGAATCACGCCGACCTGCCGCGAGAGGATGGCGGTCGGCACGAATTTGAGGCTCACCTGCCGCATCTGTTCGCCGAACCCCGGCATCACCTTGTCGGCGACGGCGAGCGTTGCTTCGGGTGTCACGTCGCGCACGGCCGGGCCGGTGCCGCCGGTGGTGAGAACCAGGTGGCAGCCGTCCCGGTCCACCAGCTCCTTCAGCGTTGCCTCGATCGCGGGCCGCTCGTCCGGGATCAGGCGCTTCACGACGCGCACGGCGGGAGACACCACCGCTTTTCCGAGCCACTCCTCGAGCGCGGGCAGGCCCTCGTCCTTGTAGACGCCCTGCGAGGCCCGGTCGCTGATCGACACCAGCCCCACTACGAGTTCGTCGGGAGTCGCCGGCATAGGGGCGCCAGTATATCAGCGGGAAAAATCGGATTCTTCCATCAGGGCGCGCAGCGCCTGATAGAGCTCGCGAAAGGCGCGCGGCGGGCGGCCCTCGGCGTGCTCGCGCAGCGCGGCCCGCGCGAGCGCGCGCAGCCGCCGCGCGTCCGCCGCCGGGTATTCGGCGCGCAGATCGTCGAGCGCATCAGGGTCGGCAAGCAGCCGGTCGCGCCATGCTTCGATGCGCTTGTGCGCGGCGGCTTCGCTGCGCGAGGGGGCGAGCGCAGCGTCGAGCGCGGCACGGATCGGCTCTGCATCGACGCTGCGCATGAGCTTGCCGATGTACTGGAGCTGCCGGCGCTTCGCCTCGAACCCTGTGATGCGGCGGGCTGACTCGATCGCGTCGCGCAGCCGCTCGGGCAGATCGACCCGCGCGAGTTGCTCGTCGCTCAATCCCACGAGCGCTTCGCCCAGGTTCTGCAGGGCATGCACCGCCTTCTTGCGTTGGGTCTTGCTGACGGGTTTGCTTTCGCTCATGGTTGCGAGGCGGGAGCGGCGATGCAAGCTGATATCATGGAGTTTAACGGAATCCAGATGCCCGATTCGCATTTCTCCTACGGCGCCGACCGGCTCCGGCAGATCGCACAAGACGTGCTCGACTACGCCGCGCAGCGCGGCGCCGGCGCTGCCGAGACGGAGGTGAGCGAAGGCGTCGGGCAGACCGTGACGGTGCGGCGGGGCGATGTGGAGACCATCGAATACAACCGCGACAAGGGCATCGGGGTCACCGTCTATCTCGGCAAGCAGCGCGGCCATGCCAGCACCACGGATTTCACGCCGCAGGCGATGCGCGACACGGTGGACGCCGCGCTGTCCATCGCGCGCTTCACGGCGGCGGACGAATGCGCGGGCCTCGCCGACGAGGACCTGCTCGCGCGCGAGGTCCCCGACCTCGACCTGTGGCATCCGCGCGACCTGCCGGTGGAGCGCGCGATCGAGATTGCGCGCGCCTGCGAGGCGGCCGGTTTCGCCGTGGACAAGCGCCTCACCAACTCCGAAGGCGCCACGGTCTCGACGCAGGGGTCGCATTTCATCTACGGCAATTCGCTCGGCTTCCTCAACGGATTCCGCGGCTCGCGCCACGGCGTGTGGTGCGCGATGGTCGCGGGGAAGAACGACGAAATGCAGCGCGACGATTGGTACGAGACGAGCCGCGACGCCGCCGATCTGGCGGACACGGCCAGCGTGGGGCGCCAGGCGGGCGAGCGCGCCGTGCGCCGCCTCGGCGCGCGCAAGATCGCGACCACCCAGGCCCCGGTGCTGTTCGAGGCGCCGATCGCGGCGAGCCTGCTCGGGCATTTCGTGTCGGCGGTCTCCGGCGGAAACCTCTATCGCAAATCCTCGTTCCTGCTCGACAGCGCGGGCACGCAGATCTTTGCCCCGGTCGTCAACGTGAGCGAGGAGCCGCACCTCGCAAAGGGCCTCGCCAGCGCGCCGTTCGACGAGGAGGGCGTTGCGACGCACTCGCGCGAGGTGGTGAGGAGCGGTGTGCTGCAGGGATATTTTCTCGGCAGCTACTCGGCGCGCAAGCTGGGGTTGAAGTCCACCGGCAACGCTGGCGGCAATCACAACCTGATCCTGCGCGATACCGGGTCCGACTTCCGGGGCCTGTTGAGGACGATGGGCGAGGGGCTGCTGGTGACGGAGCTCTTGGGCCACGGGGTCAACCCGGTGACCGGCGATTACTCGCGCGGTGCGGCGGGGTTCTGGATCGAGGGCGGCGAGATCGCCTACCCGGTGCAGGAAATCACCGTTGCCGGAAACCTGAAAGACATCTTCCGCGGCATCGTCGGGGTCGGGACCGACGTCGTCCGCCGCGGATCCCGTCAATGCGGCTCCATCCTGGTGGAGCGGATGACCATCGCGGGCGATTGATTCAGTGCTAGAATCAATAGTTTACGAATCAAGCGGTGGCCAACCATGTTTTCCAGGAAAGACACGCTCGAGCGCTTCGACCCCGAGCTGTGGGGCGCGATCGAGAAGGAAAATCAGCGCCAGGAAGACCATATCGAGCTGATCGCCTCGGAGAATTACGCCAGCCCGCGCGTGCTGGAGGCGCAGGGCTCGGTGCTCACCAATAAGTACGCCGAGGGCTACCCGGGACGGCGCTATTACGGCGGGTGCGAAAACGTGGACGTCGCCGAGCAGCTGGCGATCGACCGCGCGAAGAAGCTGTTCCGCGCCGGCTTCGCCAACGTGCAGCCGCATTCCGGCGCGCAGGCGAACCAGGCCGTCTACGCGGCCACGCTGCACCCGGGCGACGTCATCCTGGGCATGGCGCTCGACGCGGGCGGCCACCTCACGCACGGCGCCAAGGTGAACCTCAGTGGGCGCTACTTCGACGCGGTGACCTACGGGCTCGATGAGGCCACCGAGGAGATCGATTACAAGCAGGTCGAGGAGCTCGCCCATGTCCGGAAGCCGAAGCTGATCATCACCGGCGCTTCCGCCTACTCCCTGGTGATCGACTGGAAGCGGTTCCGGGCGATCGCGGACAAGATCGGCGCGCTGCTGATGGCGGATGTCGCGCACTACGCGGGACTGATCGCGGCGGGGCTCTACCCGAGCCCGATCGGGATCGCGGATTTCGTGACCACCACCACGCACAAGACGCTGCGCGGGCCGCGCGGCGGCATGATCCTCGCCAGCGCGGAGCACGAGAAGGTGATCAACTCGGCGGTGTTCCCGATGATACAGGGGGGGCCGCTGATGCACGTGATCGCCGCCAAGGCGGTCGCCCTGAAGGAGGCGATGTCGAAGGACTTCAAGGACTACCAGCAGCAGGTGCTCCAGAATGCGCGCGTGATGGCGAAGACGCTGCAGGAGCGCGGCTACCGCATCGTCTCCGGCCGCACCGAATGCCACATGTTCCTCCTCGACCTGCGCGGGAAGAAGCTGACGGGGCGGGAGGCGGAGGTCGCGCTGGGCGGCGCCAACATCACGGTGAACAAGAATGCCGTGCCCAACGACCCGCAGAAACCCACCGTCACCAGCGGCGTGCGGATCGGCTCTCCGGCGATCACGACGCGCGGCTTCAAGGAGCACGAGTCCGAACAGCTCGCCAACCTGATGGCCGACGTGCTCGATGCGGCGGCGGACGAGAAGGCCGTCAAGCGCGTCGCGGGGGAAGTGAAGAAGCTGTGCGCGAAGTTTCCCGTCTATGGGAACTAGGGCGCGATGAAATGCCCGTTCTGCAACTCGCTCGACACCCAGGTCATCGACTCGCGGGTGAGCGATGACGGCGACAGCATCCGCCGGCGCCGCCGATGCGCGGCGTGCAGCAAGCGCTTCACGACCTACGAGACGGTGGAGCTGCGGATGCCGCAGGTGGTGAAGCAGGACGGGACGCGCGCCGAGTTCGACCTGGACAAGCTGCGCACGGGCTTCATGCGGGCGCTGCACAAGCGCCCGGTGCCGACGCAGCGGGTGGACGAGGCCATCGCCACCGTCACGCAGGACGTGCTCGCTCTGGGCGAGCGCGAGATCGACTCGCGGCGCATCGGCGAGATGGTGATGCGGGAGCTGCGCAAGCTCGACCAGGTCGCCTATATCCGCTTCGCCTCCGTCTACCGCAGCTTCGAGGGCGTGGACGATTTCCAGGACGCGATCAAGGAAGTCCAGCGTCCCGCCCGGGAGAAGTGACGAGCTCGATCGTCACCGTGTTTACCGCCGACGATCACCGGTTCATGGCGCGGGCGCTGGAGCTCGCGGGCCGCGGGCTCTACACCGCAACGCCCAACCCGCGGGTGGGCTGCGTGATCGTGCGCGAGGGCGCGGTCGCGGGGGAGGGCTGGCACGAGCGGGCGGGCGCGCCTCACGCCGAAGTGAACGCCCTTGCGGCCGCCGGCGCGCGCGCGCGCGGCGCAACCGCCTACGTTTCGCTGGAGCCCTGCGTGCATCAGGGGCGCACGGGTCCGTGCGCGGAGGCGCTGGTCAAGGCAGGTGTCGCGCGGGTCGTCGCAGCGGTCGAGGATCCCAATCCCCTGGTCGCGGGCAAGGGACTCGCCCTGCTGCGCGGGAAGGGCATCGATGTCGCATGCGGGCTGCTCGAGAGCGAGGCCCGCGAAATGAACATCGGCTTCGTGTCGCGCATGACGCGCGGCCGTCCGTGGGTGAGGATGAAGCTCGCGGCGAGTCTCGACGGCAAGACGGCGCTTCTGAACGGCCGGAGCCAGTGGATCACCGGCGAGGCAGCGCGCCGCGACGGACATCACTGGCGGGCGCGGGCGTGCGCGGTGCTCACCGGGTTCGGGACCGTGCGCGAGGACGACCCGCGGCTCACCGTGCGCGAGGTCGCCACGCCGCGGCAGCCGCTGCGCGTCGTGGTGGACAGCAGGCTGGAGACGCCGCCCGCCGCGAGAATACTGGAGGGCGGGGGAGTGCTGGTGGCCGCCGCGCGGGAGGACCGCGCCCGGATCTCGGCGCTGCAGGCGAAGGGGGCCGAAGTGATCGTGTTGCCGAACACCGCGGGCAAGGTCGAGCTCAGTGACTTGTTCCGCGAGCTTGCCCGCCGCGAGTTGAACGAAGTTCATGTCGAGGGCGGCTTCCGGCTGAACGGCTCGCTGCTTTCCGAGGGGCTGGTGGACGAGCTTGTGGTCTATCTCGCTCCGAGCATCATCGGGGATGCCGCGCAGGGCATGTTTCATCTCCCCGAGCTCGCCGATCTCGAGGCGCGCAGGCGGCTCGCGGTCCGCGACCTCACTATGGTCGGTCCGGATATCCGTATCGTGGCGAGGTTCGTATAATGTTCGGCGGAATCGTGGCGGCGGTGGGCACGGTGCGCGCGGCGAAGCCGGCGCGTGGGGGCCTGCGGCTCGTGGTCGACGCCGGGCGCCTCGGACTGAAGGACGTCGCGACGGGTGACAGCATTGCGGTGAACGGCGCGTGCCTCACGGTTGTCGCGCGGAAAGGCCGCATGTTCCAGGCCGATGTCTCGCGCGAGACGATTGCCTGCACCACGGGGTTCGCGGCGGGCCAGCACGTCAACCTGGAAAAGGCGCTGCGGGCGTCGGACCGGCTCGGCGGCCACCTGGTGAGCGGACACGTGGATGGTACGGGAACCGTAGTGCGGACGAAGGCGGCGGGCGGCAACCGGCTGCTCGCCGTGCGGGCCCCGAAGGCGCTCGCGAAATACGTGGCGCGCAAGGGCTCGATTGCGGTCAACGGCGTGAGCCTGACCGTGAATGCGGTGAACGGCGCGGAATTCGAGGTGAACCTCATCCCGCACACGCTCTCCGCGAGCAATCTTGGAGAACTGCGCAAAGGCGATCCAGTCAACCTGGAAGTGGATATGCTTGCACGCTACGTCGAACGGTTGCATACCTTGATATGACATCGAGGCAGGAAACGGGCATCAGCCCGGTCACGGAGGTCATCGCCGACATCCGGGCCGGCCGGATGGCGGTGCTGGTGGACGAGGCCGACCGCGAGAACGAGGGCGATCTCCTGATCGCGGCGGAGTTCGTCACCGCGGAGTCGATCAACTTCATGGCGCGTTACGGACGCGGGCTCGTGTGCCTTACGCTGACCGAGGAGAAGTGCCGCGCCCTGAACCTCCCGCTGATGACGGCGGCCAACCGCTCGCCGCTCGGCACCAACTTCACCGTCTCCATCGAGGCCGCCGAAGGCGTCACCACCGGCATTTCCGCCGCGGACCGGGCGCGCACCGTGCAGGTGGCGATCCGGCCCGACGCAAGCCCCTCCGACCTCGTGCAGCCCGGCCACATCTTCCCGCTCATGGCGCAGGAGGGCGGCGTGCTCGCGCGCGCCGGGCATACCGAGGCCGGGTGCGATCTGGCGCGCCTGGCGGGTCTCGCTCCGGCGGCGGTGATCTGCGAGATCCTCAAGGAGGACGGCGAGATGGCGCGGTTGCCGGACCTGATCGAGTTCGCGGGCCGGCACGGATTGAAAATCGGCACCATCGCCGATCTCATCGAGTATCGCGGCCGCACCGAGTCGCTGGTGAAGCGCGCGGCGGAGCGCGAAATCGAGACCGTGCACGGACGGTTCCGGCTCGTGGTCTACAGCGAGCGAATGAGGGATTCCACGCACCTCGCGCTGGTGAAGGGCAATCCCGCGTCCGCGAAGGAGGTGCTCGTGCGCGTTCACGAGCCGCTGTCGGTGATCGATCTGCTCGATCTGCGCAGTGCCCGCCATTCCTGGAATTTCCACGACGCGCTCTCTGCGGTCAGCCGCGCCCCGTGCGGGGTGATCGTGCTGCTCCACGGCCAGGAAACGGCGTCGGAGCTGCTGGAGCACGCGCGCGCGAACGCGGAGGCGGCCGCGGTCCAGGGTTTCGCCCTGAGGAATTACGGGATCGGGGCGCAGATCCTGAAGGACCTCGGCGTGAAGCGGATGCGGCTCCTGGCGCAGCCGCGGCCGATGCCGAGCATGACGGGGTTCGGGCTCGAGGTCGTCGGATACCTCCAGCCGGGCAAGCAGTAATCACTGCATGGCGCGCGACAACGGCTTCTCGAGACTTGAGCCCGATCTGGCGGGCGCGGGTCTTCGCATCGGCATTGTCGTGAGCCGTTTCAATCCGGAAATTGGCGAAGCGCTGCTCGCTGCCTGCAGCGGCGCGCTGAAGCAGCACGGCGTGCTCGCTTCCGACGTACATGTCGTCAGCGTGCCGGGAGCGCTGGAGGCGCCGCTCGCGCTGCAGAAGATGGCGAACACCGGTAGGTACGATGCGCTGATCGCCCTCGGCGCGGTGATCCGGGGCGAGACCTATCATTTCGAGATCGTCGCCAACGAGTCGGCGGGCGGGATCACCACGGTCTCGCTCGACACCGGGGTTCCGGTCGCCAACGGCATCCTGACCACCGAGGATGATGCGCAGGCGGCGGCGCGGGCGGCGCAGAAAGGCGCGGACTGCGCGGCGGCGGCGATCGAGATGGCGAACCTGCTGAAGAGGCTCGGCGAAGCATGAAAACGAGCCGCAGGCGCGCGCGCGAGTTCGCGCTCCAGGGCCTCTACCAGTGGCAGCTCGCGGGCAGCGACCCGGCGACCATCGCGCGCCAGCTCGGCGAGGCCAGGGGCTTCGACAAGATCGACGCCGCGTATTTCAGGACACTGCTGGAGGGCACGGTGGCCGCCGCGCCGGAGCTGGAGCGGGCGATCGCGCCGTACCTCGACCGGGAATACTCGCGGCTGAGCCCGGTGGAGCGCGCCATACTGCTGCTCGCGGGCTACGAGCTCGTGCACCAGCCCGACGTGCCGTTCCGCGCGGTAATCAACGAAGCCGTGGAGCTCGCAAAGGAATACGGCGGCACCGACGGCTACAAGTTCGTGAACGGCGTGCTCGACAAGCTCGCGCCGCGTTTGCGCAAGGCGGAGATGCGTGAGTGAGATGGACCCGCGCCTCAGGAAGCGGATTGCGATGTTCTACCTGGCGGGCGTCATCAACGCCTTCCTCGGGCTCTACGTCGTGATCGAGGGCCGGGCCTTCCTGTCGCCCGACATCGTGCGCTGGATGGCGCTGTTCTTCTTCGCGTTTGCGGCCGTCGATTTCTGGTTTCCGCGGATGCTGAAGAAGAAATGGCTCGAGGCCCAGGCGCAACGCGCCAGGGATGAAGGCGGAAGGATGAAGGATGAAGGGGGCAGGGGCTGAGGCCTGTTCCTTCCGGACTCACGCGTCACTCACTCACGCTTCACCATCTCACGCCTCATCGCGTCATGCCGCTTTCCGAATTCGAGATGATCCGCCGTTTCTTTACCTACCCGGCGCGACATGCCGTGCTCGGCGTCGGGGACGATGCCGCGATCGTGCGCGCGCGCCGCGGCAGCGAACTGGTGGTTACCACGGACATGCTGGTGGCCGGGCGGCATTTTCATTACGGTGCGGATCCAGAGCGTCTCGGCCACAAGGCGCTCGCCGTCAATCTTTCCGACATCGCGGCGATGGGTGCGACTCCGCGCTGGGCGACGCTCGCCATCGCGCTGCCGCGGGTGGACGCGCGCTGGCTTGCTGCATTCATGCGCGGCTTCATGCGGCTCGCGCGCCGCCATGGCGTCGACCTCGTCGGCGGCGATACCACGCGCGGGCCGCTCAACATCTGCGTGGAGGTCGTGGGAGAGGTGCCGCGCGGGCGCGCGTTGAGGCGCGACGGCGCCCGGCCGGGGGACGACGTCTGGGTATCCGGCACGCTCGGCGATGCGGCGCTGGCGCTCGCCGCCCGCCGGCTCGGGCTACACAGGCGGGAGCGCATGCTGCTGACCCAGAAGCTGGACGTGCCGACACCGCGGATCGGGTTGGGCGAAGCGCTCCGCGGTGTGGCGCGCAGCGCGATCGACGTTTCCGACGGCCTCGTCGCCGATCTCGGCCACATCTGCGAGCGCTCGCGGGTCGCCGCGGTCGTCGGCCTCGAGCGCCTGCCTTGCTCGGCAATCATGAAGAAGCATCGCGACCGTCCCGCGGCGCGCGCCGCCTTGCTCGCCGGGGGCGACGACTACGAGCTCGCCTTCACCGCCGGACGCGCGCGCCGCGAGAGGATTGCCGCCATAGCTCGTCGACTGCGCCTGAAGCTCGCCCGGATCGGTAGAATCGTGCGGCTGCGGCGGGGAACGCCGCGGGTTACCGTGCTCGACGCGTCCGGCCGGCCGATCCCCCTCAGGCGCGGCGGCTACGAGCATTTCAGCGACTGATATGGCATCCGGACTTCCCATCCTCATCGCTGGCGGCGGCATCGGCGGGCTCTCGGCGGCGCTCGCGCTCGCTCTCAAGGGCCGGCGCGTGCACGTGCTGGAGAAGGCTCCGGAATTCGGTGAGATCGGCTACGGCATCCAGATGGGTCCCAACGTGAGCCGGATGCTCGACCGCCTCGGGCTCCTGAAGGCGCTCGAGCCGCATTCGGTCTTTCCCGACGCGTTGATCATGGTGGATGCTATCGAGAACCGGGAAATCTCGCGTATCACGCTCGGCCGGAAATTCCTCGAGCGCTATCAATACCGCTATTTCGTCATCCACCGGCGCGACCTGCACGGGGAGATCTACGAAGCCTGCAAGCGGCGAGAGGAAATCACGCTCGAAGCCTCGCGCGGCCTCGCGAGCTTCCAGGAGCGCGGCCATTCGGTCGTGGTGCGCTGCGAGAACGGCGCCGAGTACGAAGGCACGGCGTTGATTGGCGCGGAAGGCCTGTGGTCGCCCACGCGCGCTGCGATCGTCGCCGACGGCGCGCCGCGCGTGACGGGTCACGTGACCTATCGCGGCGTCGTGCCGACGGGCGAGATCATCGACCGCGGCCACCTCGACTCGATGACGATCTGGGTCGGCCCCAACTTTCACCTCGTGCAGTATCGCCTGCGCGGGGGGGCGGTGATGAACAACGTCGCGACCGTCTCCAGCCGGCGCTTCCGCCGGGGCGAGAAGGACTTCGGCGGCTGGGACGAGCTGGAGGAGGTAATTTCGCGCGCGGCCCCTCCGGTGCGGGACATGTTGCGGTACTTCTCGAGGGACCGGAACTGGGTGCTGCACGATCGCGATCCCGTGACCCACTGGAGCCGGGGACGGGCGACGCTGCTCGGCGACGCCGCGCACCCGACGCTGCAGTATCTGGCGCAGGGGGCGAACATGGCGATCGAGGACGGCGTCGTGCTGGCCGAGAAGGTCGCCGCGGCGGGGGAGGACTACGCGCGCGCCTTCCTCGCCTACCAACACGAGCGGATGAACCGCACCGCGCGCGTCGTGCTCTCTTCGCGCTTCTTCGGCGAGTACTTTCACGTCGACGGCGGCGCGCGCGAGCTGAGAAACGAGCTGGCGCGGCGCCGCGACCCGGAGAATCCCTGGGAAATCGACTGGCTCTACCGCGGCATCGACGTGGACGGGCGCCTGTGAATTCCGATCTCGTGCTGCGGCCGTCGTGGCGCTTCCTCGCGAGCCATCCCGCGCATCTCATCGCGTTCGGATTCGGGGCGGGGCTCGTGCCGGTCGCGCCCGGGACCTGGGGCACGCTGCTGGCGCTTCCCGGTCTATTGGCTGGTTGCGTCGCAGCTCGCGCCGGCCGATTACCTGATGATGGTCGGCGTGCTGTTTGGACTCGGCGTGTGGGCGTGCGAAGTGACCGGCCGCGCGATCGGCGCATCGGATCACGGCGGCATGGTCTGGGACGAATTGGTGGCGTTCCTGCTGGTGCTGTTCTTCGTGCCGGCAGAGCTGGCCTGGCAGGCGGCGGCGTTTCTCGTGTTCCGCCTGTTCGACATTCTCAAGCCGCCGCCGATCCGCTACTACGAGCGCACCTTCAGGAACGGCTTCGGGGTCATGCTCGACGACCTGGTCGCGGCGTTTTATACGCTGCTCGTCTTCGCGGTGATCACAGCGGCGATCGAATAGGACCCATGGCCGATCCCGTTCTGTACAAGCTGGCCGAGGAAGCGGGCGCCGCGCTGAAAGCCCGCGGGCTGATGCTCGCCACCGCGGAGTCGTGCACCGGCGGCTGGATCTCGGAGGTGGTCACCATGGTGCCGGGCAGCTCGGACTGGTTCGAGCGCGGCTTCGTCACCTATACCTATATCTCCAAGCGCGAGATGCTGGGCGTGCAGGAGGCGACGCTGGAGAAGCACGGCGCCGTGTCCGAGGAAGTCGTGCGCGAGATGGCCGAAGGCGCGCTCGCGCGCAGCCACGCCCAGGTCGCGGTCGCGGTGAGCGGCGTCGCCGGCCCGAGCGGTGGAACCCCCGAGAAGCCGGTCGGCTTCGTGTGCTTCGCCTGGAGCATGAAAGGCGGCAGGCCGCGAAGCGAATCGAAGCGCTTCCCCGGCGACCGCGAGGCAGTGCGCCGGCAGTCGGTGGAGCATGCGCTCCGGGGCGTGCTCGCGTTGCTCGCGCGTAGGTGATCTTGCGGGAGGGTTTGAATGTCTGCGACTGATATCACCGGGCGGCTGGCGCGCTACATGGCGCAGGCGCGGGAGCAAAGCCTGGCGCCGGCCGTAGCGCGGGAGACCAAGCATCGCGTTTTGGATACGCTCGCCGCGATGGTGTCGGGGGCCCATCTCAAGCCCGGGGAGATGGCGATCCAGTACGCGCGATCGCAGGGCGGTGTCGCAGAATCGACGGTCGTCACCTCCGATATCAGGACGTCGGCCGTGAACGCCGCACTGGCGAACGGTATGCTGGCTCACGCCGACGAAACCGATGACTTCGAGCCGGTGACGAAGGCCCATCCCGGCAGCGCCGTCGTGCCAGCGGCGCTCGCGATGGCCGAGCGCGAGGGCAGGTCGGGCCGGGAACTGCTCGCCGCAGTTGCGCTCGGCTACGACGTCTGCTGCCGCTTTCTCCTCGCTCTTGGACCGGATCTCGTGCGCGGAAGCCACCGCAGCGCCGAGGGCACCAGTTCCACGATGGGCGCCGTGGCGGCCGCGGCCTCGCTCGCCCGTCTGGACGAAAAGGGGATGCGCCACGCGCTGTCGTACGCGGCCCAGCAGGTATCAGGCATCTGGAGCTGGGTGCGCGATGCCGAGCACGTCGAGAAGGCCTTCGACTTCTCGGGCATGGGCGCCCGCAACGGCGTCACGGCTGCCATCATGGCGCAGATGGGGTTCAGCGGCGTGTGGGACGTGTTCGACGGCGAGCACAACGCGTTGATCGCCCTGTCCTCCGCGCCAAGGCCGGAAGAAATGGTCGCGGGGCTCGGCAGCCGCTTCTTCGTTACCGAGACCGCCATCAAGCCGTTCTCCGTCGGCTACCCGATCCAGGCCCCGCTGGATGCATTCCTCACGCTTCATCGCCAGCACGCGCTGAGCGTCGATAACGTGGAGCGCATCGTCGTGAGGCTGCCGGAGGACGGCGCCCGCATCGTCAACGACCGCGCCATGCCGGATGTCAACTGCCAGCACATCATCGCGGTCGCGTTGGTGGACGGCACGGTTTCGTTCGAGGACAGCCATTCCTACGAGCGGATGAAGGATCCGAAGGTGCGCGCCGCGAAGGCGCGCGTGCAGCTCATCGCCGACCGGGAGCTCATGGATCCCGCCGCGCCGCGCAGCGGCCGGGTGGAGGTGACGCTGCGGGATGGCCGCACCGTCAGCCACTTCACGCGCCACGCCCCGGGCACGAAGGAGAACCCCCTGGACACGGAGAGCGTGAGCGCCAAGGCGCGGCTTCTGATGGCGCCCGTGCTGGGCGCCGGGCGCGCCGAGGAGGTCATCCGGCGGGTGAATGCCCTGGAAGCCGTGGCCGACGTGCGCGAACTGCGGCAGTTCCTGGCAGGCTAGTGACGGAGTGATGCGGTGGCGAAGTGGTGAGCTTCACGTAGGGCGGCCAACGGCTAGTCGCAGTGCGCATCTGGAGCCTGCATCCGAAGTACCTCGACGCTCGCGGGCTGGTTGCCTTGTGGCGGGAAGGACTTCTTGCCCAAGCCGTACTCAAGGGGCAGACGAAGGGATACGTCTATCACCCCCAACTTCTTCGATTTAGGGAACAGTCTTATCCCCTCGGCTCCATTGCCGAGTATTTGCGGTTCGTTTACGAAGAGGCAACGAGCCGCGGGTACCGTTTTGCCGCCGAAAAGATCGCTCGCTCCCGAGCGCCCGGGTATCTAACCGTTACGCGCGGCCAGATCGAGTTTGAATGGCATCACTTGATGGAGAAGCTCAGAGCGCGCGATCCGAAGTGGCAAGCGCAGCTGGCGTCAGTGAAAACTCCAAAGCCGCATCCCCTGTTTCGCGTAGTCCGTGGCACCGTTGCGAAGTGGGAAAAGAGTGTGTCGCCGGCAGTCCTTTGAGCATGCGCTCAAGGGCGTAATCCCGTTACTTACCGCCGCAAATAGATTATAGTTCGAACTGTCATTTCCCGGCGGGAGTTCGAGCTTGGTCGCGGCAGTCGAAACAGGACAACAGGAATGGGTGGCCATCGGGAGGCAATATAGTGCTGACAACGTCAGAGGGTTCGCGCAGGTTCTGACGACGTTGGTTCCGCTTGCGGCACTCTGGTATGCCGTTGCGCCGAGCGCCAGCATCTCGCTCTGGTTGACCACCGCGGTAACGATGCTGATGGTCTTGTTCCTGCTACGTGCGTTCGTGCTGATGCACGAGTGCGGGCACGGCAGCCTGTTCTTCACTAGCCGGTTGAACCGGGCGTTTGGTTTTGTCTTCGGCATCGTGTCGGGCATGCCGCAGTTCGTTTGGTCCAAGCATCATGCCTATCACCACGCGACCAACGGCGACTGGTCGAAATACCGAGGACCGCTGAATATCCGATCCGTCGACGAATTCCGGGCTATGACCGGCACGCAACAGCGCCTGTATCTGCTGGTGCGCAAGATCTGGATGGCCCCCTTTGGTGGATTCCAGTACTTGATATTCAACCCCAGGTTCACCTGGGTGGCGGGGAGCGTCGCCTTTGTCGGTCACGTGCTCAAGGGAATGGTGGCGCGGCCCCGCGTTCCTCTCAGGACGCTTGCCGGCAGTTTCAAGACGCCCTATTGGAGTGATGCCAGGGAGTACTGGCATATGTTCTTCAACAACGTCGTGCTCCTCACCGTATGGGTGTTGATGTCCCTGTGGATCGGGCCCGCGCTGTTCTTCTCCGTGTACCTGGCCAGCGTCTCATTGGCTGGAGGGGGGCGATGGTGGTCTTCACGGTGCAGCATAATTTCGAGCATTCTTATGCGTCCGGCAGCGCGGACTGGGACAGTGATGAAGCCGCAATGAAGGGCACCAGTTTCCTGGTTCTGCCGCGTTGGTTGAACTGGTTCACCGCCAATATTGCCTACCATCACGTGCACCACCTGTCCGCCCGAATTCCGAATTACTGCCTGGCTGAATGCCACCACCAGTACCAGCACCTGTTTACGGACGTCAAGCGCATCAGGCTGTCCGACCTCCCGAAGAGCCTGAATTACATCCTGTGGGATACTCGTTCCCGCCGCATTGTCTCGGCGGCTGAGTGCCGCCAGCAGCCCGGGTTGGCGCAGTCGTAGTGCAGTGAAGTGGCGCCCGGGCAGACCGTGCCCCGCGATCCGTTAGAGAATGCGCTGCAAGTCAGGTCAATCGCGGGTGAGCAGATGGATCAGGCTGGAGGTGTCCCAGCGCCTCCCTCCGCGCGCCTGGATCTGGGAGTAGAACTGGTCGAGGAGCGCGGTGACCGGCAACCGCGCGCCGTTCCCCTTCGCTTCCTGCAGGCAGATGCCGAGGTCCTTGCGCATCCAGTCCACGGCGAAGCCGAAGCCCTCGTATTTGCCCTCGCACATGGTCTTCCAGCGGCTCTCCATCTGCCACGAGCGCGCGGCGCCCTTCGAGATGACCGAGATCACCTTCTCCATATCGAGCCCGGCGCGCAGTCCGAAGTTGAGCCCTTCGGCAAGCCCCTGGACCACGCCGGCGACGCAGATCTGGTTGACCATCTTGCAGAGCTGGCCGGAGCCGGCCGGGCCGATGAGCGCGCAGCTCGCCGCGTAGAGGTCGAGCACGGGCTTCGCTCGCGCGAACGTGGCGGGGTCGCCCCCGACCATGACGCCGAGCTGGCCGTTCTGGGCGCCCGCCTGGCCGCCGGATACCGGGGCGTCGAGGAAGCCCAGGCCGAGCTCCCGCGCCCGCGCGTCAAGCTCGCGCGCGAGGATCGCCGAGGCGGTGGTGTGATCCACCAGGATCGCCCCCTTCTTCATGCCCGCCGCCGCGCCGCTCTCGCCGTAGACGACCGAACGCACGTCGTCATCGTTGCCCACGCAGAGAAACACGAAGTCGGCGTCCCGCGCCGCCTCGCGCGGGGAGGGCGCGCGTGCGCCGCCGTATTCCTTTACCCACTGCGCGGCCCGTGCCGGGGTCCGGTTGAACACCGTCACCTCATGATTGCCCTTCCGTCTGAGGTGCCCCGCCATCGGGTATCCCATGACGCCCAGTCCGATGAATGCGATGCGTGCCATGCGAGCGGCTCCCGTTTCGAGAAAAGAGCAGTATGGTAAGGATGTTGGAGCGGAGGTCAACGGAAAGCAGGCGCCGGCGTTTAGCCTCACTGGAGCATCGCGAAACGTGCTGCGCGATGCAACTGGTTTAAAATACAGAGTTACGAACCACGGGGGAATCGCGTCATGGACGACAACAAGACCAAGGCACTGGCGGCGGCGCTGTCGCAGATCGAGAAGCAGTTCGGCAAGGGCTCGATCATGCGCCTCGGCGAGTCCGACATCTCGAAGGACATCAAGGTGGTGTCCACCGGCTCGCTCGGCCTCGACCTCGCGCTCGGCGTCGGGGGACTGCCGCGCGGGCGGGTGTGCGAGATCTACGGCCCCGAGTCCTCGGGCAAGACCACGCTCGCGCTCTCGGTCATCGCCCAGATGCAGAAGCAGGGCGGCACCGCCGCCTTCATCGACGCCGAGCACGCGCTCGATCCGCATCTACGCGGGCAAGCTCGGCGTGGACGTCGAGCGAGCTGCTCATCTCCCAGCCCGACAACGGCGAGCAGGCGCTGGAGATCGCCGACATGCTGGTGCGCTCGAGCTCGGTCGACGTGGTGGTGATCGACTCGGTGGCGGCGCTGGTGCCCAAGGCCGAGATCGAGGGCGAGATGGGCGAGCCGCAGATGGGCCTGCAGGCGCGGCTGATGAGCCAGGCGCTGAGAAAGCTCACGGCCAACATCAAGCGCTCCAACACCCTGGTGATCTTCATCAACCAGATCCGCATGAAGATCGGCATCATGTTCGGCAACCCGGAGACCACCACCGGCGGCAACGCGCTGAAGTTCTACGCCTCGGTGCGCATCGACATCCGGCGCATCGGCTCGATCAAGAAGGGCGAGGAGGTGATCGGCTCCGAGACGCGCGCGAAGGTCGTGAAGAACAAGGTCGCGCCCCCGTTCCGCCAGGCCGAGTTCGACATCCTCTACGGCGAGGGCATCTCGCGCGAGGGCGAGATCGTCGAGCTCGGGACCGTCCACCACGTAGTCGAGAAGACCGGCGCCTGGTATACCTACGGCAAGGAGCGCATCGGCCAGGGCAAGGACAACGCGCGCGAATTCCTGAAAGAGAACCCCAAGATCGCACAGGAGATCGAGGCGAAGATCCGCGCCGCGGCGGGCGCAGCCGTCGCGCAGCCCGCTGCCGCGCAGCCCAAGGTCGAGATCAAGCCCGAGGCCAAGGCGGAGGCGCGGAGAGCCGCCCACTAGTGGCCGGTGACGAGAAAGCGCGTACCCCAACTCTGCGGGATCGCGCTCTGAGGCTCCTCGCGCGGCGGGAGCATTCGCGGGCCGAGCTCGAGCGCAAGCTGTCTCCCCACGCTGGGGACGCGGCCGAAATCGAGCGCGTGCTCGACGATTTCGAACAGCGCGGCTGGCTATCGGAGCGGCGCGTGGTGGAGCAGCTGGTGCACGCCCGGCGCTCTCGCTACGGTGCCCTGCGAATCGAGCGCGATCTGCGCCGGAAGGGGGTGTCCGGGGAAGCGGTCGCGGCTGCGCTGGCCGAACTGAAGGGCGGCGAGCTCGCGGCGGCGCGCGAGGTATGGCGCAGGAAATTCGGCGGAAGACAGCCGCTCCGACCCGCGGAGCGCGCGCGCCAGGTGCGTTTCCTGCAGGGCCGCGGCTTCGGGCTCGACGTGGTCCTCAAGGTGATCAAGGGCGGAGAGGATGATTGAATGACGATTCGTGCGGCAGCGCTCGCGCTGCTGTGCGCGATTGTGCTTGCAGGCTGCGCCGCGGGCTACACCCGGGTGCGGGAGATCAAGGCCGCGCCGGAGAGTTTCGCTGGCAAGGAAGTCAGGCTCCAGGGCACCGCCGCCAGGGCCCCGGATCCTGCCCGGGCGAACGTCTACGTGCTCAGGGACGGAAGCGGGGAGATCCTGGTCGTGACGAAAGGGGAGCTCCCCGCGCCGGATTCGGAGATTGCGCTGCGGGGCGTCGTGCGGAACACGGTGACCCGGGGAGCCCAGTGGTCATTCGACGTGCGCGTGGATGAAACGGAGCGCCTGCGGTAAGGTTGGGGGCATGAAAAGCAACGAGATTCGCAGCAAGTTTCTCGAGTACTTCGCCGGCAAGGGCCATGCGGTCGTTGCCTCGAGCCCGCTCGTTCCCGCGAACGATCCGACGCTGCTCTTCACCAACTCCGGCATGGTGCAGTTCAAGGACGTGTTCCTCGGGCAGGACCGCCGCCCGTACACGCGGGCGACCACCTCGCAGCGCTGCGTGCGCGCGGGCGGCAAGCACAACGACCTCGAGAACGTGGGTTACACCGCGCGCCACCACACCTTCTTCGAGATGCTGGGCAACTTCAGCTTTGGCGACTACTTCAAGCGGGACGCGATCCGCTTCGCGTGGGAGCTGCTGACGAAGGTCTACCGGCTGCCGCCGGAACGCATGTGGACCACGGTGTACCACGAGGACGACGAGGCCTACGATCTCTGGACGAAGGACATTGGCGTTCCGAAAGAGCGCTGCATCCGCATCGGGGACAAGCCAGGAGCGCTCAGGTACCAGAGCGACAACTTCTGGCAGATGGCGGATACCGGCCCGTGCGGCCCGTGCACGGAAATCTTCTGGGACCACGGGCCGGGCATACCCGGCGGACCGCCGGGATCGAAGGATGCCGACGCCGACCGCTACGTCGAGATCTGGAACCTCGTCTTCATGCAGTTCAACCGCGACGACAAGGGCGTGATGACGCCGCTCCCCAAGCCCTGCGTCGACACCGGCATGGGGCTCGAGCGCATCGCGGCGGTCCTGCAGGGCGTGCACGACAACTACCAGATCGATTTATTTCAAAGTCTCATCCAGGCGGCGGCGCGGGAGACCGGGGCGAAGGACCTCGCGAGCAACTCGCTCAAGGTCATCGCGGACCACATCCGCGCGACTTCCTTCCTCATCGTGGACGGCGTCATTCCCTCGAACGAGGGCCGTGGCTACGTGCTCCGGCGCATCGTCCGCCGCGCGATCCGCCACGGCTACCGCCTGGGGCAGACGCAGCCCTTCTTCCACCGCATCGTGGACGATCTCGCGCGCGCCATGGGCGGCGCCTATCCCGAGCTGCAGGCGGCGAAGGCGCGCGTCGCGCAGGTGCTGAAGCAGGAGGAGGAGCGCTTCGCCGAGACGCTCGAGAACGGCATGCGCGTGCTCGAGGGCGCGCTCACCCGCGAGGACCGCATGCTCGACGGCGAGACCGTGTTCCAGCTCTACGACACGTTCGGCTTCCCGGTGGACCTCACCGCCGACATCGCGCGCGAACGCGGCGTGCGCGTGGACTACGCGGGGTTCGAGGCGGCGATGGAGCGCCAGCGCGAGCGGGCGCGCGCCGCCTCCAAGTTCACGGCGGCGGCGGCGGTCGAGTACAGCGGCGCCGCGACAGAATTCCACGGCTACGACACGCTCGCCCTGGAGGCGAAGGTCGTCGCGCTCTACAACCGCGAGGGGGTGCAGGTGCCGGAGCTCCCGGGCGGCGAGGCCGGGATCGTGGTGCTCGACCGCACGCCGTTCTACGCGGAATCGGGCGGCCAGGTCGGCGACGGCGGCGAGCTCGCGGGAAAGTCCGGCACGTTCGCCGTCGAGGACACGCAGAAGATCCAGCCCGCGGTGTTCGGGCACAAGGGCGTGCTCAGGACCGGCCGGCTGAGGGTGGGCGACCGGGTGATGGCGGGGGTGGACGCGCTGCGCCGCGCGCGCACCATGCGCAACCACTCCGCGACCCACCTCATGCACAAGGCGCTGCGCGAGGTGCTGGGCCCCCACGTGCAGCAGAAGGGCTCGCTGGTGGACGCCGAGCGCACGCGCTTCGACTTCTCGCACAACGAGCCGATGACCGACGAGCAGATTCGCCGCGTGGAGGCGATCGTCAACGCGGAGATCCTCGCCAACGCCGCGACGAGCGCCCGCATCATGAAGCACGACGCGGCGCTCAAGGCCGGCGCGCTCGCCTTCTTCGGGGACAAGTACGGGGACGAAGTGCGCGTGCTCGACATCGGGTCCTCGCGCGAGCTGTGCGGGGGCACGCACGTCGCGCGCACCGGCGACATCGGTTTCTTCAAGGTGATCTCAGAAGGGGGCATCGCTGCCGGCGTGCGCCGCATCGAGGCGACGACCGGCGAGGGGGCGCTCGCCTGGGTGCAGGGACAGGAAACGCGGCTCAGCGAGGCCGCCGCGGCGTTGAAGGCGCCGCCTCAGGAAGTGGTGCAGAAGATCGCCCAGATCCTGGACAACGTTAAAGGACTCGAGAAGGAGCTGGCGCGGCTTAAGTCGAAGCTCGCTTCGTCGCAGGGCGACGAGCTGGCCGAGCGGGTGGTGGACGTGAAGGGCGTCAAGGTGCTGGCGGCAACCGTGGACGGGGCGGATGCGAGGGCTCTGCGCGAGGCGATGGACAAGTTGAAGGACAAGCTCAAGTCGGCGGCGATCGTGCTCGCCGCTGCCGATAGCGGGAAGGTTTCCCTGATCGCGGGCGTCACTGCCGACCTGACCTCCAAGCTCAAGGCCGGCGACCTCGTCAATTTCGTCGCGCAGCAGGTGGGCGGCAAGGGCGGCGGCCGGGCGGACATGGCGCAGGCCGGGGGAACCGACCCGTCGCGGCTCCCGGCCGCCCTCGAATCGGTCACCGGCTGGGTGCGCGAGCGCCTCTAGAAGGGGAGCTGGGCGCCGGGCTTGACGGCGAGGATCGCGCGGCGGAAGTCGCCCTGGATGCGCTTCAGTGCGGCGTCATTGTCCGCCTCGAAGCGCAGCACGATGACGGGCGTGGTGTTGGAGGGCCGGGCCAGGCCGAATCCGTCCGCGTATTCGACGCGCAGGCCGTCGATGGAGATGATCTCGCGCGCGCCCTCGAAGCGGGCGCTCGCCTTGAGCTTGTCCATCAGCGTGTAATTCTCGCCCTCGGCGAGCTTGAGATGCAGCTCCGGCGTGCTCACCGCGTCGGGGAGCCCCTCGAGAACCGCGCCCGGGTCGCGCTCGCGCGACAGGATCTCCAGCAGCCGCGCCCCGGCGTAGAGCGCGTCGTCGAATCCATACCAGCGGTCCTTGAAGAAGACGTGCCCGCTCATCTCGCCGGCGAGCGGCGCGCCCGATTCCTTCAGCTTCTGCTTGATGAAGGAATGCCCGGTCTTCCACATCACCGGCCGGCCGCCGTGCCTGCGGATCCACGCGAACAGGTTGCGCGTGGACTTGACGTCGAAGATGACCTCGGCGCCCGGGTTGCGCGAGAGCACCTCGGCGGCGAAGAGCATCAGCTGCCGGTCGGGATAGATGATGCGCCCGCTCTTCGTCACGACGCCGAGCCGGTCGCCATCGCCGTCGAACGCGAAGCCGAGCTCGCCCTTGCCCTCGGCGAGCGCGCGCTGCACGTCGGCGAGATTCTCCGGATGCGAGGGATCCGGATGGTGATTGGGGAAGCTGCCGTCCACCTCGCAGAAAAGCTCCGCGACCTCGCAACCGAGGCGGCGGTAGAGCTCGGGAGCGGTGGCGCCGGCAACACCGTTGCCGCAGTCGACGACGAGCCTCATCGGCCGCGCGAGCTGGATGTCGGATGTGATGCGCCGAAGGTATGCTTCCCGCACGGATTCAGTGCGATAGCCGCCGCTGCCGCGGGCGAGGTCGCCGGCCTCGATCCGCGCGCGCAGCCGCTGGATCGCCTCGCCCGCGAGGGTTTCGCCGTCCAGCATGATCTTCAGGCCGTTGTACTCGGGCGGATTGTGCGAGCCGGTGACCGCCACGCCCGAAAGCGTGTCGAAGTGATGGGCGGCGAAATACAGCATGGGCGTCGCGGCCTGGCCGATGTCGATCACGTCCGCGCCGCTCTTCTGCAGGCCCGCGGCAAGGGCGCCGGACAGCTCCGGGCCGGAGTGGCGCCCATCGCGCCCGATGGCGACCGTCCTGCGCCCGCGCGCAAGCGCCTCCGATCCGATCGCCTGGCCGATTGCCTCGACGACGGGAGCGGTCAGCGTCCTACCGACGATGCCGCGAATGTCGTAAGCCTTGAATATCTCGGCGGGGGGCTTTACGCGCTCGATCATGGCTGCGAATTATGGCACGCGTCCGAAAAATTCGAGCACCCGCGCGGGCAGCCAGCCGAGATGGCCCGGAAAGCGCCCGCTGACGAAACCGGCGTGACCGCCTTCCTCCGGTTGTTCGAGTGCCACCGTGTCCGAGACCTCGGCCGTCGCGGGCAAGTCGCGGGCTGGAAGAAATGGGTCGTTTCGCGCGTTGATGACGAGCGTCGGGACGCGGATCTTCCCGAGCCCCGGTTTGCTGCTCGCGCGGGTCCAGTAGTCGTCGGTGTTGCGGAATCCGTGCAGCGGCGCGGTAAACGCATCGTCAAAATCGCGCAGGGTGCCTGCCGCGCGCACGCGTGCCGCGTCGAACAGTCCGGGGTACTGCTCGAGCTTTGCGAGGGCCTTCCTCTTCATTGTCACGAGGAAGTGGCGCGTGTAGAGGAGGTTGAATCCCCGGTCGAGGACGGCGCCCGCCGCCATCAGGTCGACGGGTGCCGACACGGCTGCGGCCCGACCGATCACGGAGCACGCGGACGCGCCGGTCTCACCGAGCCATTTCAGCAGGGCGTTGCCGCCCAGCGAAACGCCCGCCGCGAACAGCGGCGCGTCCGGGTGCCGCGCGCGAAGCCGCCGCAGGATCCAGTCGATCTCCGTGCTGTCGCCCGAGTGGTAGGCGCGCGGCAGCCGGTTCAGCTCGCCGGCGCAGCCGCGGAAATGGACGACGACCCCATGCCAGCCCGCGTCCCGCACTGCCGCCATCAACGCCAGCGCGTACGGGCTGCGCGAGCTGCCCTCCAGCCCGTGAAACAGCACGACGCGGGGCGCCCGGCTGCGTCCATCGTCGCCCGTTCCACGCTCCTCGACCCAGTCGAGATCGATGAAGTCACCGTCCGGCGTGTCCCACCGCTCGCGCCGGTAGGCGACGCGCGGCCGCGGTGCGGCGAGCGCGGCGTAGATCGTCTGGATGTGCCCGCCGGGAAGCCACCAGGGCGGGCAGTAGGTCGCGCCCGCGAGGGATGAGGGGTGAGACGGGAATTCGAGGAGCATGTCTCCGAGCCGGCGAACGACCGCCGCGATGCAGCGCGGCGGGACGGGAGAGGGATCAGGGCAAACGCCCTCTTTTTCTATATCCGCTTCGTGAAGGCCGCGGCGCTCGTGCCCGAGAGCCTGCCGAACACCGAGCCGGAAGTGAGCCCCGTCCCGCCCGGATAGTTATGGTAGAAGATGCCGCCCACGAGCTCCCCCGCGGCGTAGAGGCCGGGGATGGGCTTGCCGGCGGTGTCCTCGACCTCGCCTTCGCGGGTGATCTTGAGCCCGCCGAAGCTGAAGGTGACGCCGCAGGTCACGCCGTAGCCCTCGAACGGCGGCTGGTCGATGGTGTTCGCCCAGTTCGACTTGTTGATCTTGAGCCCCACGGTGCAGCGCCCGTCCTTCACCGCCATGTTGAAGGGGTTGTCGGTGCGCACCGCCTTGTTGTACTCGCGGATCTCCTGCAGGCAGCGCGCGGCATCCACGCCCTCGAGCTTCTTCACGAAGTCCTCGAGCGTGTCGGCGCGCACCTTGGTCACCTGCTTGATGCGGTACTCGTCGCGCAGCATCGGGATGATCTTGGCGTCGAAGATCTGCCAGGCGAACATGCCCGGCTGCTCGAGCACCACCCGGCCGTACTTGGCGTAGGTGTAGTTGCGGAAATCCGCGCCCTCGTCCACGAAGCGCTCGCCGCGCGCGTTCACCATGATGCCCCACGGGTAGCTGTGCTTCTGGAACTGGTCGCCGACATTGACGTCGCCGAACGCGGGCGCGTTCATATCCCAGCCGACGGCGTGGCAGCCGGACCAGTGGCCGTAGGGCATCGCGCCGACGGCGAGCGCCATCTGGATGCCGAGGCCGGTGTTGTAGCGCGTGCCGCGCACCTTGGCGAGGTCCCAGCCCGGGCCGAGGTAGCGCGCGCGCATCTCGGCGTTGGACTCGAAGCCGCCGCAGGCCAGAACCACCGCCTTCGACCGTATCTCGACGATCTTCCCCTTGTGCTTCGCGCGCACGCCGAGCACGGCGCCGCCGTCGTCGGCGATCAGGCTCTGCGCGGGCGTCTCGTAGAAGATCCGGATGCCGTCGCGCGCGCAGGCCTTGTGCTCGTTGTCGACCATGCCGGCACCGCCGCCCCAGGACTCGGCCGCGAGTCCGCCCCAGAACTTGTAGCGCTTGCCGCCGTCGACCTTGTACGACTGCCGCCCGTAGCTCGCCTGGAACCGGACGCCCTTCTTGCGCATCCAGACGATGGTCTCGAAGCTGCGCGAGATCAGGATCTCGCACAGGTCGGGATCGGTCCGGTACTGGGTGATGCGGCCCATGTCGTCGTAATAGTGCTCGGCGGTGTAGGAGCCGAAGTCGTGGGTCTTCTTCTCCTCCTCGGTCAGGTCGGGAATGATGTGCGCCAGGTCCTCCGCGCCGTTGTAGACCACGCGCATGAGGCCGCCGGTGTAGCGGCTGTTGCCCCCGCTGTCCTCGATCGGCGCGGCTTCGAGCACGATGACGCTCGCTCCGCCCTCGCGCGCGGCAAGCGCCGCGCAGCAGGCGGCATTGCCGGCGCCGACCACGATGACGTCGGGACTCCCGAACTCGGTAGTGCTCATTGCTTTCCTTTGGGTCAGTGAAGCGTCTTGGGCGCGGCAGCGCGCCGCGGCTCGGACCCCATCGCGGCGGGCGCGGGCACGGGAGAGGCATGGTGCGCGACCATGCGCCAGCCGCGCTCGGTCCTGAGGTAGATGTTGGTGGCGATCATCGGGGCGCGCGGGCGCGTCTCGCCCGCGACCGTGATGTGCTCGTAGACGCTGTGCACCGCGAGCATCATGCCCTGCACCACCTGGCTCTCGCGCAGCTGGAATCGCAGCGTCTGCCCGCTCGCGAAGACCTGGCGCCACGATTCACGCACGTTTTCGACGCCGGAGATCCGCGTGCCGTTGGGGTGCACGCAGTAGATTTCGTCGTCATCGGCCCACACCGCCATCATCGCCTCGAGGTCGGCCTTGGTGAGGGCCTCGTAGAACGCGGACTCCGCGTCCTGCGGGCTGGCGTAGAGCGCTTTTTTCACCGGGAAATTCTATCAAAATCGATCGCGGCGAGAATGCGGTCGGGCGTCAGCTGCATCATGCAGTTGAAATGCCCGAGCGGGCACTCGCGCTTGAAGCACGGACTGCACGGCAGATCGAGCTTGAGGATGCGGGCGTTGGGCGAGAGCGGCGGCGTGTAGCCCGGACTGGTCGAGCCGTAGAGGGCGATCAACGGCTTGCCGAGCGCCGCCGCGACGTGCATCAGGCCGGAGTCGTTGCTGACCACGAGCGAGGTCGAAGCGAGGAGATCGATGGCCTCGGCGAGCGTCGTTTCGCCGGCCAGGTTGCGGCAGACGCCCACCGATTGCCGCTCGATCTCGGCGGCGGCGTCCCGGTCGTTCCTGGAGCCGACCAGCCATACCGCGCAGCCTTGCGCGGCGAGCCCCTGCGCGAGCTCCGCGAAGTAGCGCGCCGGCCAGCGCTTGGCGGGCCCGTACTCCGCGCCCGGGCAGAGCGCAGCGGCCGGGCGGCCGCGATCGAGCCCGAGCCGGACGAGCAGCTCTCGCCGCGCCGCCTCGTCCACCCGCAGGGAAAGCGCGGGCAGCGGCGGTTTGAGCGCCTCGCCGCGCGGCAGGGCGAGCGCCGCGTAGCGTTGCGCCATCTGCGGCAGGCGCTCTTCGTCCAGCCGGCGCGCATCGGTCAGGATCCAGTGCCGTACTTCACCGATGTAGCCGGTGCGGGTCCGGATGCCGGCGAAGAAGGGGACGAGCGCGGATTTGAAAGTGCGGGGTAGCACGATGGCCTGGTCGTAGCCTTCCGCGCGCAGCGCATGCCCGAGCCGCCGGCGCTCGCCGAGCTTGAGGTCGCCGTGCAGGAACGGACTCTCGATCGCCCGGCGCACCTCGGGCATGCGCTCGAGGAGCGAGAACGTCCAGCGCGGGGCGAGGACATCGAGCGCGAGGCCGGCGTGGCGCGCGTGCAGCAGCTTGAAGAGCGGCTGCGCCAATACCGTGTCGCCGACCCAGGACGGACCGACAACCAGGATCTTCATGGGGGATGAGGGCGGAGGACGTCTAGTGTCCGGAGCCCGTGGCGCCGCCCTTGAGGACGTACTTCGTGCCGCAGTAGGGGCAGAGCGCCTCGCCCGTCTTCTCGATCGGCAGGAAGACGCGCGGGTGCGCGTTCCACAGCAGCATGGAGGGCAGCGGACAGTGCAGCGGAAGGTCCGCGGCCGCGACTTCGATCAGGCGTTCCTTGTTTTCCGTCTGCTCGGCCATATGAACGTATCGGTCTGGGGGGTGCGGGGGGAGCGGGAAGGCTCCGAACGATCGACCGGAAGGGGCCCGCTCCCTCTGCTCATCCCGCCACCGGCGTCAGCCAGTCGCGGTACTGGTTCGACTTCCCGGTCACGCAGTCGAAGAACGTCTTCTGCAGCTTTTCCGTGACCGGGCCGCGCTTGCCGTTGCCGATCGTCCGGTTGTCGAGCTCTCGGATCGGCGTCACCTCGGCCGCAGTGCCCGTGAAGAATGCCTCGTCCGCGCCGTAGACCTCGTCGCGGGTGATGCGCTTGGCGACGACCGGCAGCCCGAGGTCCCGTGCGATGCGGATCACCGAATCGCGCGTGATGCCTTCGAGCGCAGACGTGAGCTCCGGCTCGTACAGCGTGCCGTTGCGAACGATGAAGATGTTTTCCCCCGATCCCTCGGCGACGAACCCGTCCACGTCGAGCAGCAGCGCCTCATCGTAGCCGTCCTGCGCCGCCTCCTGGTGCGCGAGAATGGAGTTCATGTAAGTGCCGACCGACTTGGCCCGGCACATCGTGACGTTCACATGATGGCGCGCGTAGGAGGAGGTCTTGACGCGGATGCCGCGCTCGAGCGCCTCCGGCCCGAGGTAGGCGCCCCAGGCCCAGGCGGCGATCGCCACGTGGACGCGCACGTTCTTGGCCGAGATGCCCATGGCCTCCGAGCCGTAGAACGCGATCGGGCGGATGTAGCAGGCTTCCAGCGCATTGGCGCGCACCACTTCCTTCTGGGCCTCGGTGAGCGTCCTCTTGTCGTAGGGAAGGGGCATGCCGTTGATATGCGCGGAGCGGAACAGGCGGTCCGTATGCTCGCGCAGGCGGAAGATCGCAGTGCCGTTCGCGGTCTTGTAGGCGCGCACGCCCTCGAACACGCCCATGCCGTAATGCAGCGTATGCGTGAGCACGTGGGTGGTCGCGGAGCGCCAGGGCACGAGCTTGCCGTCGTACCAGATGTGCCCGTCGCGATCGGCCATCGAGGACATGAAGGGGCTTTGGCGAAAGCCGCTATTCTAGCGGGTTTGGAGAGCGGGGTTCAAAGACCCGGCGCAGCGAGCGCGCGGGAGGCGTTCGAGGCTGGCAGTAACGTCGATACGCAGTTAGAATTGCGTTCGCGATCGCAGGCAGCGGGAAGAGCCTCCGTTCCGGCCGCGGTCCTCCAAGGGAGAAGCAATGGCGCGTGATCTGGGCAGCTGGATTGCCAATCTGGGCCAGCGCGTCATTTCCAGCGAGGACACCGAGCAGGAGAAGCTGAACAAGACGCTCGCCATCTTCGCCTCCGGGCTGATGGGATTCGGAGCGATGCTGTGGCTCGCCATCTACTGGGCGATGGGCATCAAGTTCTCCGCCACGGTGCCGCTCAGCTACCTCCTGATCTCCGCGGCGTCGCTCGCGCTCTACCTGTGGATCCGCAACTTCGAGCTGTTCCGCTTCATCCAGGTGAGCCTGTTCCTGTTCGTGCCGTTCATCATGCAGTGGAGCATCGGCAGCTACGTCAGCTCCTCGGGCGTGATGCTGTGGGCGCTGCTCGCGCCGGTGGGGGTCATGATCTTCCAGGGGCCGCGCGAGTCGCTGCCGTGGTTCTTCGCCTACATCTTCATGACGGGGATCTCCGGCTTCTTCGACTACTATCTCGGCGACGGCGTGCAGCAGGGCGTCACCATGCAGTCGGTCGCGGTGTTCTTTTCCCTGAACTTCGCCGCCGTGTCCACCATCGTCTACCTGCTGATCAGCTACTTCGTCAACCAGCGCGACAAGCTGCAGGCGCGCATCGACGAGCAGTACAAGCTGCTGCAGGCGGAGCAGGAGAAATCCGAGCGCCTGCTGCTCAATATCCTGCCCGGCCCGATCGCGCGGCGCCTGAAGGAGCAGCAGGCGACCATCGCCGACGGCTTTTCCGACGTCACGGTGATGTTCGCCGACATCATCAATTTCACGCGGCTCTCCGAGGAGATGCCGCCCAAGTTCATGGTGTCCCTGCTGAACGAAGTGTTCTCTCACTTCGACCAGCTCGCCGAGAAGCACGGGCTGGAGAAGATCAAGACCATAGGCGACGCCTACATGGTCGCGGGCGGCCTCGATGAGCACCACCGGGCTGCCGGGACCGGTCCCGCCGAGCGCGACTACTGCAGCGCGATCTGCAACATGGCGACCGACATGCGCGATTTCATGGAGACGCTCTCCGGGATCCGCAGGGCGCGGCTGCAGATCCACGTCGGCATCGGCAC
The DNA here is from genome assembly GCA_963699525.1 of uncultured beta proteobacterium. Classification (GTDB taxonomy): domain Bacteria; phylum Pseudomonadota; class Gammaproteobacteria; order Burkholderiales; family SG8-41; genus SG8-41. The sequence goes on from CAVOUI010000009.1 coordinate 203,537, forward strand.
CGGGCCGGTGGTGGCGGGGGTGATCGGGATGAAGAAGTTCATCTACGACCTGTGGGGCGATACCGTCAACATCGCGAGCCGCGTCACCGAGCAGGCCGGGCCCAGCACGATACTGGTGGACGCCACCACCTACCGGCGCGTGCGCAACCAGTACGATTTCGAGGGCCCGCAGACGATCGAGGTCAAGGGCAAGGGCGAGATCACCGTCTACCGCCTGCTGGGCCGCAAGGCGCAGGCCGCGGGTCTCGCCAGCGCCGGTGGCTCGTAATACCCTTCATTCGTCACCGATCACTGTTTTCCAGAGTTCCCGCACGGCGCGGATTTCCTGCGCGACTTCCCTGGGCTCGATGCGCGCGTACTGCTCGCCCGCCAGGCGCAGCGCGTGCTGGAGGTGGCGCAGCCGCCGGTAGGCGTCGTGCGCCGCCTGCGCGCGGCTCTCCGCCAGCAGCCCGAGGCGAGCCGCGAGCTTGAGGAGCGCGAGGTTGCCGATGTTCCCGGTCAGCTCCGCGTGCGCGCGGGCGTGGCCGAGCACGAGGTACTGCACGGCGAACTCGACGTCGACAAGGCCGCCGGGGTCGTGCTTCAGGTCGAAGAGCTGCGTTCGGTTGGGATGAGCATCGCGCAGCTTCCCGCGCATCTCGGCGATCGCCCGGCGCAGCTCCTCCGGGTCCCGTTCCTTGCGCAGGACCTCGATCCGCAACGCCTCGAATGCGGCGCCGATTTCTCGGTCCCCGGCGACGAAGCGGGCGCGAGTGAGCGCCTGGTGCTCCCACACCCAGGCCTTCTCCATCTGGTACTCGCGGTAGCTCGCGAGCGGGCTCACCATCAGGCCGCCTGCGCCGTCGGGCCGCAGCCGCAAGTCGGTTTCGTAGAGCACTCCCGCCGGCGTGATGCTGGTCAGCCAGCGGTTGATGCGCAGGGCGAACCGCCCGTAATTCTCGGCCGCTTCCGGCGCGGCGTCGTCATGGAGAAACACGATATCGAGGTCGGAGGCATATCCGAGCTCCTTGCCGCCGAGCTTGCCGTAGCCGACCACGGCGAAGCGCGGGTCCTTCCGGTGGGCGGGCCGCAGCGGCCACGTCGCGCGGAGCACCTCTTCGAGCACCACGCACGCGAGGTCGCTCAGGTGGTCGCTCAGGGTCTCGATCGGCAGCAGGCCCGCGAGGTCCTGCGCGATCAACCGCATGGTATGCGCGTGCTTGAAGTGCCGCAGCACGTCCATCTGCTTCTCGGTGTCCCCCGCGGCGGCGTCCATCTGCCCGCGCAGCTCCCGCGTCGCGGAAGGCCAGTGCGGCGGGGCGTAGAGCGTGCGCGCGTCGAGCAGCTCGTCGAGCAGGATAGGGCGGGCGGTGAGGTACTGGGCGACCCAGGGGCTCGCGCTCATCATGCCGGCCAGCCGCGACAGCGCCTGCGGGTACTCCTTGAGGAGCGCGAGGTAGGCGCCGCGGCGCGAGACGCTCTCGAGCAGGCCAAACAGGCGCTCGAGCGTGACATCGGGGTCCTTCTCGGACGCGGCGGCCTCGACCGCGACTGGCACCAGCCGGTCGAAAAGCGCCTGGCTTGGTGCCGGCATCTCGCGGTAGCGGCTGGCGGAGCGCATGCTCTTCAACCGCTCCCCGATCGCCCCGGGATCGCGAAATCCGAGTTCCGTGAGGACCGCGAGCGAGCGTTCGGCGTCCAGCGCCCCCTGCCACAGGTGCGCGAGCGCGTGCTCGGCCTCGGGGGCCGCGGCGAAGATCGCCTCGAAGTGCCGCGTGACGTTGCCGCGGTGGCGCTCGAGAGCGGCGCCCAGCGCCGGGTAATCGGAGAACCCCATCGCCTCGGCGATGAGCGAGCGGTCGGCGTCGGAAGCCGGCAGGACGTGGGTCTGCAGGTCGTCCAGATACTGCAGCCGGTGCTCGAGATTGCGCAGGAATCCGTACGCCTCCGCGAGCTCCTGCACCGCCGCCTCCGGCAGGAGGTTCCGCGCCGCGAGCTGCGGCAGCACGGCGAGGGTGGGCTGCGTCCTCAGGCCGGGCTCGCGTCCCCCACGTATCAGCTGGAATACCTGCGCGATGAACTCGATCTCGCGGATGCCGCCGGGCCCGAGCTTGATGTTGTCCGCGATGTCCCGCCGCTCCACCTCCTGGCGGATCTGGCGGTGCAGATCGCGCAGCGCCGCGATCGCGTGGTAATCCATGTGGCGGCGATAGACGAAGGGAAGGACGCGCTCCATCAGCTCGGCCTCCTGGTCGCCGGTCAGTACCCGCGCCTTGATCCATGCGTAGCGCTCCCATTCCCGCCCCTGGGTGATGAAGTAGTTCTCGAGCGCGTCGAAGCTCGTGACGAGCGGCCCGCCATCGCCGTATGGGCGCAACCGCATGTCGACGCGAAACACGCAGCCGTCCGCGGTCGTCTCGGAGAGCGCCGCGATCAGCCCGCGGCCGAGAGCCGTGAAGTACTCGTGGTTGCTGATGGGCCGCGGTCCCTGTGTGTCGCCGTCCTCGGGATAGATGAAGACGAGATCGACGTCCGATGAGACGTTCAGCTCGGCGCCGCCGAGCTTGCCCATGCCGACCACGTGCAGCTTCAGGGCACGCCCGTCCACCGCTGCGAGCGGCCGGCCGTGCCGCGCGGCGAGCCGCTCCTCCACACTCGCGAGCGCGTGGGCGATCGCGGTTTCGGCAAGCGCGGTCATGGTCGAGGTGACCTCATCGAGCGTTGCGAGGCCGGCGAGGTCGCGCGCGATCACACGCAGCATCACCCGCTTGCGCAGCGAGCGCAGCGCGCGATTGAGACTGTCGTTGTCGCCCGACGCATGCGCCTGCAGAAACGCGCGCATTTCATCGCGAGTGAACGGTTGCTCCGTGCGCGCATCCAACCCGAGTGCGGGCTCGGCCTCGAGCAGCCGCTTCGCGTAGCGGCTGAGGCGCGCGGCGCGCGCGATGGGCGTGTCGGCGCGGAGCCGCGCCGGCGCGTTATGAGTTTCCATGTAGGGTTCGGGTTAGAATACGTAAATCCTTGAGTCAATATCGCATTTTTTCCAAGCCCAGGCAAAATCACGCGTCCCCGGGACGGCTCCGGCGTCTCGGTAGCGGCACGCTGTGGGTGTACCGTGTACTCACCTGGTGCGTGCTGGCGATCGGCCTCGCCTTCGCGGGCGCCGTGCTCGCGCTGCGCTACTGGGTGTTTCCCAACATCGACAGCTACCGCGACGACATCGCGCGCATCATCAGCGAGCGAGCGCGGGTGAAGATCACGATCGGCTCCATCTACGCCCAGTGGGAAGGGTTGCGCCCGCAGTTCGTGCTCGAGCGGGTGACGGTCCACGACACGCAGGGCCGGCCCGCGCTCGAGCTCTCGCGCGTCGACAATACCGTGTCATGGCTGTCGGTGCCCGCGCTGGAGCTCCGCTTCCACGCGCTCGACATCTATCGTCCCACGCTGAGCGTCCGCCGCGATGCGCGCGGCGCCCTGTCGATCGCCGGCGTCGAGTTATCCGAGGGTGAAGGAGGAGGCAACGGCTTCGCCGACTGGCTGCTGCGCCAGAGCGACATCGAAGTCCACGACGCGGTCATCCTCTGGATCGACGAGGCGCGCAATGCGCCGCCGCTGGTGCTGGACAGCCTCTACCTGCATCTCATTAACAGCGGCCGCCGGCATCGCTTCGGGCTGCGCGCGACGCCGCCGCGGGAACTCGCGGCGCCGCTCGACCTGCGCGGCGACCTGAGGGGCGGGTCCATCGCGGCGCTCTCCGACTGGAACGGAAAGCTCTTTCTGCAGGTCGACTACGCCGACATCGCGGCCTGGCGCACCTGGGTGCCGTTTCCCATCGAGCTGCCGCGCGGAGCCGGCGCGCTGCGCGCCTGGCTCACGTTCAGCCGGGACCGGCTGGTCGAAGCGGTCGCCGACGTTCGGCTCTCCGACGTCAACACTCGACTCGCCGCGGACCTGCCGATGCTCGACCTGTCGCAGTTTTCGGGGCGGCTGGGATGGAAGCATTCGGACGAAGCGTTCGAGGTCTCCACCTCGAACCTCCACCTCACCACCACCGGCGGCCTGACGCTTCCGCCCGCGGATTTCCTGCTGCGGGTGAGCACGGCCGGGGCGCACAAGCAGGGTGGCGAGCTGCAGACGGATGCGCTCGAGCTGGCGCCACTGGTGGCGCTGGCCGACCACCTGCCGCTGGGAGGGGAGGTACGCAGGCAGCTGGCGGAATACTCGCCCAAGGGCACGCTGCGCGACGTGGTCATGAGCTGGAGCGGGGAATGGAGCGAGCCGCGACAGTACAGCGCGCGCGGGCGGTTTCTGCGCCTGTCCCTCAATCGCTCGGGGCGGATCCCCGGATTTTCCGGTGTGAGCGGCAGGGTGGAGGCGACCGAGCGGGGCGGCACGCTGACCCTGAACTCGCAGAAGACCGTCGTGCACATGCCGCTCGTGTTCCGCGACGCGGTCGAGCTCGACGCGCTCTCGGCGCAGGTCTCCTGGGCGCGCACCGGCGTGGAAACCGAGCTCTGGATCAACAACGTCGCCTTTTCGAACGCGCATCTCGACGGCTCGGTGTCCGGCATCTACCGCACGGAGGGCAAAACGAGCGGCAGCATCGACCTGACCGGCCGGCTCACGCGGGCCGAAGCGCGCTTCGTGAGCCGCTACATTCCACTCACGGTCGCCAAGAGCACGCGCGACTGGCTCGATGCCGCGTTGCTCGCCGGCCGCTCGAACAACGTCACCTTGCGCCTCAAGGGCAAGCTCGACGAATACCCCTTTCCGAACGGCAGGGGCGGCGTGTTTCAGGTCACGGCCCGCGTTGCCGATGGCGCACTCCACTTCGCGGACGGCTGGCCCGACATCACGAATATCGCCGGCGACCTCGTCTTCCGGGGTAACAGCATGGACCTGAACGCCTGGCAGGGCTCCATCCTGGGCGCGCAGCTCGCGAAGGTGCGGGTGGACATACCGGACATGTCCCCCGATACCGCGGTTCTTAACGTGTCGGGAGAGGCCGAAGGCCCGACCGCCGAGTTCTTTGCGTTCATCGAAAAGAGCCCGGTCAGCGGGATAATCAATGATTTCACCCGCGGCTGGCAGGCGCAGGGCGCAGGGAGGCTCTCGCTGAAGCTCTCGCTTCCCTTGAGCGGTCCCGCGAAGCCGACGATCGCGGGCGCCTACCAGTTCGTCAACAATACGATCACGATCTCGCCCGACTTTCCGGTCGTGGAGCAGGCAGGCGGGCGGATCGAATTCACCGAGGCGGCGGTGCGCGCGCAGACGAAGGGCGTCGCGCTCGGAGGTCCGGTGACGGTGTCGGCGACGACCTCGAGCGACGGCGTGGCGAATATCGGCGTCCAGGGACGCATCAACGCCGACGCCGCGCGCCGCGCGGGCGGACCGCCGTGGGTCCGGAACCTGCGCGGCTCGACCGACTGGCGCGCCACGTTCACCGCCCGCAAGCGCAGCGCGGACCTGGTGGTCGAATCGAACCTGCAGGGCCTCGCGGTCAACCTGCCCGCGCCGTTCGTGAAGACCGCCGCGGAGACCTGGCCCGCGCGCTTCGAGCGCCGCGCCCTGGCGGCCGGCCAGGACCGGTTGAGCCTTTCCGTTGGCGACATCCTCAACGTGAATCTGGTGAGGCGCGCCGAGGGACAGGAAAAGACGATCGTGCGCGGCACCGTGCGCTTCGGCGGCGTCGCGGCCGAGCCCGACCGCAACGGAGTCTGGGTGAGCGGCGCGTTGAAGGCACTCGATCTGGACGGCTGGCTCGACTTCCTCGGTCCGGGCCCGGGCGGGACGCGCATCGAGTGGGCCGGCGCCGATGTCAGCGTGGGCATTCTGGACGCTTTGGGATGGCGCTTCGATGGACTTTCGGTCAAGGGCTCGGTCCAGGACGGACAATGGCGCGCCGCGTTCTCCGGCAAGGAGCTGGAGGGCGAGGCCACCTGGCAGCCGCAAGGCCGCGGCAAGCTCGTGGCGCGGATGAAGACGCTCGCGATTCCGGCGGCGTCGCCCGGCACCGCGCCGGCGGCGGGGCGTGGCGCGCAGTCCCGGGTGGAGCCGCAGGATCTGCCCGCGCTCGATGTCGTGGCGGAGCAGTTCCTCATCAAGGACATTCAGTATGGCCGGCTCGAGCTGAGCGCCGTGCCCGAGGGACGCGACTGGCGCCTCGAACGGCTGGCTCTCGCCAATCCCGACGGCAACCTCGCTCTCGACGGGGCCTGGAAGCAAGGCCAGCCCCGCCCGCTGACGCAGGCCAACCTGCACCTCGAGATCAGCGATATCGGCAAGCTGCTGAAGCGCCTCGGATACCCGGAGGGCGTGCGGGGCGGCACGGCCAAGCTGCAGGGATCGCTGTCGTGGAGCGGCGTGCTCTACGAGCTGGACTATCCGACGATGTCCGGCACCCTGAAGCTCGAGGCCGCCAAGGGGCAGTTCACCAAGCTCGATCCGGGCATCGGCAAGCTGCTCGGCGTCATGAACCTCCAGTCGCTGCCGCGCCGCGTGTCGCTCGATTTCAGGGACGTCTTCAGCGAGGGCTTCGCCTTCGACGCGATCTCGGGCGCGGCCCGCATCGAGAGCGGCATCGCCGCCACCGAGAACTTCCGCATCCGCGGGCCGGCCGCGGGCATCGTCATGAGTGGGTCCGTGGACCTCGTGCGCGAGACGCAGAACCTGAAGGTGCGGATCACGCCGCAGCTGACCGAGTCCGTGGCGGTGGCGGGAGCGCTGGTCGGCGGCCCGATCGCCGGCGTCGCGGCCTATCTCGCCCAGAAGGTGCTCAAGGATCCGTTCGGCCAGCTCGCCACCTTCGAGTACGACGTGTCCGGCAACTGGTCCGATCCGACGGTGAAGCGGGTGCGGACCCCGGCCCCCGTGCCCGCGCCCCAGACGGGAACCGAGTGACTGCGATGAGCGAATCGAACTCGTCCTTCGGCAAGACCCGACCGCACGTCGCGCAGCTGCCGCGCCACCGGGCGTCACGCGCATCGCCGCGGTGCAGCTCGCCTCCGGGCCCAACGTGAAGGGCAACCTCAACGAGGCCGGGCGCCTGATCGAGATGGCGGCGGCGCAGGGCGCGAAGCTCGTCGCGCTGCCCGAGTATTTCGCGATCATGGGCCTGCGCGACGACGACAAGGTCAAGGTGCGCGAGAAACCCGGTGCGGGCCCGATCCAGGAGTTTCTCGCCGCCGCGGCGCGCCGCCATGGGATCTGGCTCGTCGGCGGCTCGGTGCCGCTCGAGGCCTCAGTCCCGGACAAGGTGCGAAACACCTGCCTGGTCTACGACGACCAGGGCCGGCTCGCCGCGCGCTACGACAAGATCCATCTCTTCGGCTTCGCCATGGGCAAGGAGCGCTACGAGGAAGAGCGCACCATCGAGCCGGGGCGGGACGTCGTGACCGTGGATACGCCGTTCGCCCGCCTCGGGCTCTCGATCTGCTACGACCTGCGCTTCCCCGAGCTCTACCGCGCGATGAAGCCGGTCGACATCATATTGGTGCCCTCCGCGTTCACCGAGACCACGGGCAAGGCGCACTGGGAGACTCTGATCCGGGCGCGCGCGATCGAGAACCTGGCCTACGTGCTCGCGCCGGCCCAGGGCGGCTATCACGTGAGCGGGCGCGAGACCCACGGCGACAGCATGATCGTGGACCCCTGGGGCGTCGTGCTCGACCGGCTCCCGCGCGGGTCCGGCGTGGTGTCGGCGGGGGTCAACCTGCAGCATCTGCAGAACCTCAGGCAGAGCCTGCCGGCACTGACGCACCGGACGCTGCATCGCTGCTGACCGGCTATACTGATCGCCGATGAAACCGGAGAACAGACAGGAAACGCGGGTGCTGGAGCGCGAGGCGTCGTTCGCGACGGCGAACGAGATTCTGCTCGCGCCTTACGCCCTCGACTCCGGCCGGCTGCAGGGCGTGTTCGGGCAAATTCTCGCGCACCGGGTGGACTACGCCGATCTCTATTTCCAGTACACGCGCAGCGAGTCCTGGAGCCTGGAGGAAGGCATCGTCAAGTCCGGCAGCTTCAACATCGACCAGGGGGTGGGCGTGCGGGCGGTCAGCGGGGAAAAGACCGCTTTCGCCTACTCCGACGACATCAGCCTGACGGCGCTCGAGGCGGCGGCGCAGGCGACGCGCGCGATCGCGCGCCAGGGGCAGGCGGGGCGCACCCGGGTGGCGCGCCGCGCCGCCGGCCACAACCTGTATGCGCCGCACGACCCCATCGCAAGCCTCGGAGACCCGGCCAAGGTCGCGCTGCTCGAGCGCATCGAGCGACGCGCGCGCGCGCTCGACCCGCGCGTGACGCAGGTCATGGCATTCCTCGCGGGCGAATACGACGTCGTCCTGGTCGCGCGCTCGGACGGCGTGCTCGCCGCCGACGTGCGTCCGCTCGTGCGGCTGTCGCTGCAGGTGATCGTCGAGGCCGGCGGCCGGCGCGAGCAGGGCAGCTCCGGCGGCGGCGGGCGCTTCGACTACGCCTACTTCACGGACGAGGTTCTGGACGACTACGCGCGCAAGGCCGTGGACCAGGCGCTCGTCAACCTCGAGGCGCGGCCGGCCCCGGCGGGAACCATGACGGTGGTGCTCGGGCCCGGGTGGCCGGGCGTGCTGCTGCACGAGGCGATTGGCCACGGTCTCGAGGGCGATTTCAACCGCAAGGGCACCTCCGCCTTCAGCGGCCGCATCGGCGAGCGCGTCGCGGCGCGGGGCGTCACCGTGGTGGACGACGGCACAATTGCCCGCCGGCGCGGCTCGCTCAACATCGACGACGAAGGCCATCCCACGCAGCGCAACGTGCTGATCGAGGACGGCGTGCTGAAAGGCTACCTGCAGGACAGCTTGAACGCCCGCCTCATGAAGGTGCGCCCCACGGGCAACGGCCGGCGCGAGTCGTACGCCCATATCCCGATGCCGCGCATGACCAACACCTACATGTTGAACGGCGCCACTCCCCGCGAGGAGATCATTGCCTCGGTGAAGAATGGCCTCTACGCGGTCAATTTCGGCGGCGGGCAGGTGGACATTACCAGCGGCAAGTTCGTGTTCTCCGCCTCCGAAGCCTACGTGATCGAGAACGGCAGGATCGGCCATCCGGTGAAGGGCGCGACGCTGATCGGCAACGGGCCGGACGCGCTCACCCGCGTGGCGCTGATCGGCGACGACATGGCTCTCGACCCCGGCGTCGGCACCTGCGGCAAGGAAGGGCAGAGCGTGCCGGTCGGCGTGGGCCAGCCCACGATGCGCATCGACGGCCTCACGGTCGGCGGCACCGTATAGAGGGATGAGGGCGGAGGGATGAGGGATGAGGTGAGATCCCGAACTCCTCAAGTATCGATCGCGCTGCGCCATTTCCTGTAAGTCCACCGCAATCCACAAATTGTCCCGTGCGTTGAGCGGCGAGCCGTCGTCCGCTCCAACGCGCGGACTTAAACCGGCGCTGTGCGTCCGGTTTAAGCTATAATGTCTTGATTTCTATGGCAGAAGCCAAGTCCCAGTACCGCACCGACGACCTCCGGATCAAGGAGATCAAGGAGCTCGTGCCGCCGACGCACGTGCTGCGCGAGTTTCCGGTTTCCGAGAAAGTCGCGAAGCTCGTGTACGAGACGCGGGCCGCGATCCACCGCATCCTGCACGGGGCGGACGACCGGATGCTCGTCATCATGGGGCCGTGCTCGATCCACGACGTGAAAGCGGCGCGTGAATACGCCGGCAGGTTGAAGCGCGAGAAGGACCGCCTGGCCGGGGAGCTCCTGCTGGTGATGCGCGTCTATTTCGAGAAGCCGCGCACCACGGTGGGCTGGAAGGGGCTCATCAACGATCCCAAGCTCGATGGCAGCTTCCGCATCAACGAGGGCCTGCGCATCGCGCGCGAGCTGCTGCTCGATCTCAACGAGATGGGCGTGCCGGTCGGCTGCGAATTTCTCGACATGATCACGCCCCAGTACGTCGCCGACCTCGTGGCATGGGGCGCGATCGGGGCGCGCACGACCGAGTCGCAGATCCACCGCGAGCTCGCCTCGGGGCTGTCGTGCCCGGTCGGCTTCAAGAACGGAACCGACGGCAACGTCAGGATCGCGGTCGACGCGATCCGCGCGGCGAGCGCGCCGCACCATTTCCTGTCCGTCACCAAGGCCGGACACAGCGCGATCGTCTCCACCGCCGGCAACGAGGACTGCCACATCATCCTGCGCGGCGGCGTGAAGACCAACTACGATGCGGCGAGCGTGGACGCCGCCGCCCGCACCCTGGCGGAGGCCGGAGTGCCCGCCCGCCTCATGATCGACTTCAGCCACGGTAACTCGAGCAAGAAGCCGGAGAAGCAGCTCGACGTGGCGCAGGACGTGGCGGGCCAGATCGCGGGCGGCGAGGCGCGCATCTTCGGCATCATGGCCGAGAGCCACCTCAAGGCGGGCCGGCAGGACCTCGTTCCGGGCAAGGAGCTCGTCTACGGCATGAGCATCACCGACGGCTGCATCGGCTGGGACGACAGCCGGAAGCTGCTGGGCGTGCTGGCCGACGCCGTGAGCCGGCGGCGGCTGAAGGCCCAGCAGGCGGAATAGCACGGCGCATGGTGGTACGAAGCAGGCTGTTATATAGTGTGCCGGGGCAGGGCCGGTTCTGAGGGGAAACGGGACGGCGTACATGGCGCAGATCGATCCGGATGCCACCAACCCGGGGCGGGCGTCGCTGCGATTGCTGGAGCGCGTCGGCAAGGGCACGGCAATCGCCAACGAAATCTTCAGCCTTGTCGGCCGATCGCTGTTCTTCGCCGAGTTCTCGCGCGAGGACATCTCGATCCTCGCCGGCTACATGGATGTCTACCGCGCGCAGGCGGGCGACACCGTCATCCGCGAAAACGAGGGCGGCGATTTCATGCTGCTTATCATTGAGGGCTCGGTGGATATCTTCAAGCGGGGCATGCGCAGCGGGCAGCAGCACATGACCAGCGTCGGCCCGGGCATGACGCTCGGCGAGATGTCCATGATCGACGGCGAGCCGCGCTTCGCGACCTGTGTTGCCACCGAAACCACGGTGTTCGCCGTGCTCCACCGCGACGACATGGCCAAGATCATTCTCGACCATCCCAGCCTCGGCTCGAAGGTGCTGGTGAAGCTCGTCTCGATGCTGTCTTCGCGCCTGCGCCAGACCAGCGCGCGTCTGCTGCAGCATATGGAGCGCGGCATCATGGCGTGAGAGCCGGGGCGTTCTCTGCGGCCTGCTTGTCGCCGGTGCGGTGTTTGCGCAGGCGGTTTCCGTCTCTGATGACCGCGGAAAGACGATTGCGCTCGCCGCGCCGGCGCAGCGCATCGTCGCGCTGGCGCCGAGCCTGGCGGAGCTTGCTTTCGCGGCGGGCGCAGGCGGGCGGCTCGTCGGCGTCGCGCGCTTCAGCGACTATCCGCCGGAGGCGCGCCGAATCCCGCAGGTGGGCGACGCGGCCCGGGTGGATTTCGAGCGCGTCGTCGCGCTCAAGCCCGATCTCATCCTGGCCTGGAGGAGCGGCAATTCCGCCGCCGATGTCAGCAGGCTCGAGAGCCTCGGCTACCCGGCGTTCGTGAGCGAGCCGGGCCGGCTCGCGGACATCCCGCGCCTGCTCAACGCGATCGGGGCGCTCGCCGGGACGGATGCGGCCGCGGGGCGGGCGGCGACGGAGTTCGAGCGCGAGATCGCCGCGCTGCGGGGGCGCTACTCAAACGCGCGCCGGGTGCGGGTGTTCTACCTCATCTGGCACAAGCCGCTCCTCACCGTTAACGGCGCACACATGATCAGCGACGTGATCGCGCTGTGCGGCGGTGAGAACGTCTTCGCGGACGTGAGCCAGCTTACGCCTTCGGTCACGCTGGAGGCGGTCATCGCGGCAAAGCCCGAGGTGATACTCGGCGGAGCCTCGGCAGACGGGGAGAAAGAATTCGCCGAGCGATGGCGCGCGTCGAGCGTTCCTCCGCTGGCCGGGCTGCCCACGCGTTACATCAACCCGGACACCATCCAGCGCCAGACGCCGCGCATCGTGGAGGGAGCGAAAGCAGTGTGTTCCGCGCTCGAAGACGCACGGAAGCGCGGCGGGTGAATTGCGGCGGAGTCTACTGGAACTTCAGCGCGGCGGGCGAGATCAGCACCCCGAACTGCTCGCACCAGATCACGACGCTGCCGTACTGCTTGAGGTCCACGCCCACCGGCACCGGGTAATTCTGGCTGCCCTTGAAAGCCCTCAGGCGGCCCAGGTCCACGAACATCGTCCGGGCGACGTTGGTGGACGGGATGACGTTCGCCTCCGGTACCAGATAGACGTGGAACTTCGGCCCCGGCCCCACTTCGAAATCGCTGTCGAGGTGCACGAGGTCCTGGTACACGGTGAGCCTGCCCTTGCCGTAGTGGATGGGGTCCCTGGGATTGGCGTGGATGAACAGGCCGGTTGCCACGACCTTCCGCGCCGCCTGGTCCTCCACTTTGTCGGCGGCGACGATATCGGCGAGAAAGAGATAGGGATAGACGAAGATCCCGAGCGCGAACCCCGCCGCCGCCCCGAGCACGCCGCCGACCAGAAAAATGAGGATGCCCTTCTTCATGGTTCCTCGAAGCTAGAGGATCTTTACGCACTGCCCCTTGAAGATCACCGGCCCGGTCGGCGCCCCCGTGCGCGAGCCGCCCTCGGGCTCGACGCTCATCGCGATCCCCCATGCGCCTTCCATCCGGGCCGCGAGCGCGGGCTTGAGCCGCATGGTCTGATCGGCGTCGGTGGTGATGAGGCCCATTGAGACGGGGGCAGCCTTGCCGCCGGGCAGCATCCACATTTCCCACGCCGTGCCGGGTGCCATCACCGGATGCGCCTGCACGACCCTGATGCGGACGTAGGGATCGCGCATCGACTTCATCGGCGGCCACGAAACCACGAGGGCCGGCTGCTCCCTTTCGTCGTTCATCACGGCGACCATCGCCATCGGCGGCTCCGGGCGCGGCGCGACACCGATGAAGGCTGCGAGCATGAGCGCGAACGCGGTGCTCGCCATCGCCAGCCCGCGCCAGAACGCGAGCCCCGGCCGCGCGCCAGCGCCGCTTGCGGCTCCGGCAATGCGGTTTGCCACCGCCTGCCACACGCGTGCCGGAGGCGCGATCCCGCCTGCCGCCGCCGCGAGCGGTGTAAGGCGCGCTTCCCACCGCGCGACGATTTCCCGCAGGCCCGGATCGTAGCGCAGCAGCGCCTGGAAGCGCGCGCGAGCGCGGCCGCGCAGCGTGCCGATCACGTATTCGGCCGCCAGCTTCTCGCGCAGCTCCGGGTTCCTATACGAGGCCATCGGCTGTTAAACGCGCATCCCTCATCCCTCAGGCCGGAGCGCCGAGGCACATCTTGAGGCGCTCCAGCCCACGCCGCACCCAGGTCTTCACCGTGCCGAGCGGCTGCTTCATGTGGTCCGCGAGCTCCGAGTGGCTCAGGCCGTGGAAGAACGCGAGCATGATGCTCTGCCGCTGCTTCGGCTCCAGCTGCCGCAGGCAGCGTTCCAGGGCGGCCGCCTCGCCGGAGGCCACCAGGCGCTCGAGCGGCCCCGGCGCATCGTCCTGCCAGGCGTCCACGGCGACGTCGTACTCGTCGCCGGTCGCTTCCCGCTGGGGACGGCGCAGCCAGTCGAGGGAGCGATTGCGCACGATGCTCGTCATCCAGGTGAGCGGGGCGCTCTTCTGGACGGCGTAGTCCCCCGCGTGGCTCCAGATATTGACGTAGCACTCCTGCAGGACCTCCTCGGCCCAGTCCCGCCTCCTCAATATACGTAGCGCGACCCCGAACAGTTGCGGCGCCGTCAGCTCGTAGAGCTCCGCGAAGGCGCGCTGATTCTTCAGCGCGGCCTGGGCGAGCAGCTCGGCCAGCCGGGCGGCCAGGGCATCCCTCATCCCTCCGCCCTCATCCCTCATCCCTGCCCCTGTTCTTGCCCTGCTGCCAGAGCACGTCGCCGCGGCCCGCGGCCCGGTTCAGGACGCGCGCGAGCACGAACAGCAGGTCGGACAGGCGGTTGAGGTAACGGACAGCGGAGGCAGGGGCGGATTTCTTTTTCGCCAGCGTCACCAGGCGGCGCTCGGCGCGGCGGCACACCGTGCGCGCGAGGTGGGCGAGGGCGGCCGCGCGCGACCCCCCGGGGAGGATGAAATCCTTCAGCGGCGGCAGGTCCTTGTTGAATCCGTCGAGCGTGCGCTCGAGCCTCGACACGTACGCGTCGGTCAGGATCGCGTGGCCGGGCCTCGAGAGCTCGCCGCCCAGGTCGAAGAGATCGTTCTGGACATCGGTGAGGCAGGAACGGATTTCATCGGGCAGCGTTTCCGCCACCAGCACGCCGAGCGCGGCATTGAGCTCGTCGACGGCGCCGATCGCCTCGATGAGCGGGCGAGTCCTTCGGCACGCGCGAGCCGTCGGCGAGGCCGGTGGTGCCGCCGTCGCCGGTGCGCGTGTAAATGCTCGTGAGGCGGTGGGCCATGACGGGAGACCAATCATTATATCGGCGCAGGGATGCGCGCGCACATTTGCTATGAATCGCCCGGGACTGAATCGTGTGGAGCGCTATCATGCTGATCGCGCGGTCAGCGTTGTGCACCGGCGGCCTCATCATCATCGCCGCCATGCTGCGGGGCCAGCGCTCGGAGCCGATGCCGCTCAAGGAGCCGGCTCCGGAGTAGTCCCGCGGCATCTCGCCGCGACTTCAGGCGGGCTTCACGGGCTCGCCGTTCGGCAAGGCGACGTGGCACTCCCGGAAGATGCGGACCTTGCAGGTGCGGCAGATAGTGCTGTCGAGCTTGCGGTAGATCTCCGTGACCGGGCGGCTCTTGACCGGGAACAGGTTCTCCTCGCCGATGTCGTTGAGGTAGCCGCCGCGCGCGAGCAGCTCGCGCACCGTATCCTTCATCCGGTAGAAGTAGAGCCCTCCGCCCAGGCTCCGGCGCCGGAGGGCTTCGCGCGCGAGCATCTCGGCGCCTCCCAGGTCGACGAAATTGATGCCGCTCGCCACGATCAATACGTGCTTCTGGCGGGGCTCGAGCTCGTCCACTTGCTCCAGGCTGTGCTGCACGTGATCGACGGCGCCGAAGAAGAGCGACCCGTTCACTCGCAGCATCTTGAGTTGCGGGCAGTCGGGCAGGCCGCTGTCGGCGGTGAAATGGTAGCTGTCCGGCGCCGGATCGGGCTTGACGTCGACCACGAGCGGGCGGGAGGTCCGCGTAAGGTACAGCATCAGCGACAGCAGCGCGCCGGCGTAGATCGCGAACTCGAGGCTGGCAAATAGCGCGGCGAAGAACGTGACCGCCATGACGGCGGCTTCCTGCCGGCTCGTCCTCAATACCCTGCCGATGTAGTGGGTGTCGATGAGCCCCCAGGCGACGAGAAAGAGGATCGCCGCCATGACGGCCAGCGGAAGGTGGGCGATCAGCGGCGCCACCAGGAGCAGTATCGGCACGAGCATCAAAGCCGAAAACGCGGCCGCGAGCGGCGTGCGGGCGCCCGCCTCATAGTTGACCCCGCTGCGATTGAAGGAGCCGCTCGAAGCGTAGGCGGAGGAGAAGCTGCCGGCGATGTTCGACAGCCCCTGGCCGATGAACTCCTGGTTGCTGTCCAGGCGTTGCCCGGATTTGACCGCGATGGCGCGCGCGATCGACACCGCTTCCGTCAGCGCGAGTATCGTCACCGCGAGCGCGATCGGCAGCGTGCTCCGGATCGTCTCGGGCGACAGGTCCGGCGCCGAAAGGGCGGGAAGCGAGGCGGGGAGCGTCCCGACCATCGCGATGCGGGTCGCTGCCTCGCCGAATGCGAGGTTCAGCAGCGCGGCGACGACGGCCCCCGCGATCATCGCGACGATCATGTACGGGAAGCGCGGCGCGAATCTACGGAAGAGAACGCCCGTGAGCAGCGTGGCGACTCCGACCGCCGTCACGTACGGGTTGATGTCGGAGAGCGCCGAGGCGAATGCGCTCAGGGTTCCGGCGAAAGTGCTTCCGGTCGGGATCTCGACGCCGAAGAAATGCCGGATCTGGGAGGTGAAGATCAGGCAAGCCGCGCCGGCGGTAAAGCTGATCACCACCGTGTGCGAAATGAAGTTGACCAGAGCCCCCATGCGCGCCATTCCCATTGCGAGCTGCATCAGGCCGACCAGGAAGGTGAGGGTGAGCGCGAGCTGGATGTACTCCCCCGTATCGGGCTCCTGTAGCGGGGCGAGGCTCGCGAAGAGAAAGATGGAGATCACGTTCGTCGGGCCGGAAACCAGGTGCCACGACGAGCCGAACAGCGCGGCCACGATGGCCGGCACCATGGCGGCATAGAGCCCGTACTGCGGCGGCAATCCGGCCAACGTCGCGAACGCGATGCCCTGCGGCAGTACGATGACCGCGCCGATGAGTCCAGCCATCGCATCGGCGCGCAGCGTGTCGCGGCCGACTCGAGGCCACCAGCGCAGGAAGGGAAATATCCGGGCGAACCGTCCCGCGGTCGCAGATTGTTGCGCGCTCACGATGCCGGGAGTATGCGGCAGAACGAAGGCGTTATCCAGAAGCGCGACGGGCGCGGAGGATGCGGTTTGCGGCCGCGCGAATTTGGGTATAATCGCCCGCAGCCGTTCCAGGAGACGAAAGCACCACGATGAGAAAATCCGGAGTGATTCCCGCTGTCGTTGCCGCCGCGCTCTTGATCGCCGGGTCGTCCGCGCTCGCGGCCGACGCGGGCGACGCGGCCGCGGGAAAGAAGAAGACTTCGATGTGCGTCGGCTGCCACGGCATCGGCGGCTACAAGACGGCGTTCCCCGAGGTCTATCACGTGCCCAAGCTCGGCGGCCAGCATGCGGCCTACATCGTGAAGGCGCTGCAGGAATACAAGGCCGGCAACCGCACGCATCCGTCGATGCGCGCGATCGCGGCGGGCCTGTCCGACCAGGATATGGCCGACCTCGCGGCCTATTACGCTTCCGACTCGATCAAGTCGGCGGCCAAGTGAGGAGAGCCATGAAGAACCGGATCCTTCTCCTTGCATGTGCCTCGATGGTCGTGCTGAGCGCGCCCGCCCTTGCCGGCGACGCCGACGCCGGCAAGAAGAAATCGCAGACGTGCGTCGCGTGCCACGGCGCGGACGGTAACAGCGTGGCGCCGGACTTCCCGAAGATCGCGGGTCAGCACTATGATTACCTGCTGAAGGCGCTGCAGGACTACAAGTCGGGCGCGCGCAAGAGCCCGATCATGGCCCCCCTCGTCGCCAATCTCTCGCAGCGCGACATCGAGGACCTTGCCGCCTGGTTTTCAAGCCAGAGCGGACTGGTCATGAAGCACTAGCAGCACTCGTCACGCCGTCTTGTGCCGGTATTCGCACAGGCTGCGAATCAGGCACTTCGGGCAGTCGGGCTTCCTTGCCTTGCAGACGTAGCGTCCGTGCAGGATCAGCCAGTGGTGCGCATCGGGCTTGAACTCGTCCGGCACCACTTTCAGCAGCCGCGTTTCCACCGCCAGCACGTTTTTGCCGGGAGCGAGCCCGGTGCGGTTCGCGACCCGGAAGATGTGCGTGTCCACCGCGATCGTGGGTTCGCCGAAGGCCGTATTGAGGATCACGTTCGCGGTCTTGCGCCCCACTCCGGGAAGCCGCTCCAGCGCCTCGCGCGTGCGCGGCACTTCGCCGCCGTGCTGCTCCAGCAGGATCTTGCAGGCGCCGATCAGGTTCTTCGCCTTGGTACGGTAGAGCCCGATGCGCTTGATGTAGCGCTCGAGCCCCCTGCGGCCGAGCTTGAGCATCGCTTCAGGGCGGTTCGCCACCCGGAAGAGCGCGGGGGTCGCGAGGTTCACGCTCTTGTCGGTGGCCTGCGCGGAGAGCACCACCGACACCAGCAGCTCGAACGGCGAGGCGTAGACGAGCTCGCTGCGGGGCGCGGGATTCGCGGCGCGCAACAGGGCGAACAGGCTGCGGATTCTGTCGGGCGTCATGCGCAGGTTCTTTGTTGGCGGGCGGGAACGCCGCTCATTATAATCAGCGGGCCGTCATCGGATCCGGCCGCAGGATGAGTTATTCACATCGCGCACTACCGGTGTTTTGCCTGGCGCTCGCCGCGGCGATGCTGGCCGCGGCGCCGGCCACCGCACAGCAGGTGACGCTCGAGCGCGATTCCCCTCTCTATGCCGAGCCGCGGCTCGACGCCTCCCAGGTGGCGCAGCTGAAGATCGGCGCGACCGGGGAGGTGATCGGGAAGCAGGGCGCGTGGATCAATCTCAGGACCGCGGGCGGCAGCGGCTGGCTGTTTTCCTTCAACGTGCGCTTTCCGAGCCAGCAGGCGGGCACGAGCGATTCGGGCACGGGCTCCGCCGCGGGACGACTGTTCGGCCCGCCGCGCGGCGTGAGCGTGACCAGTACGATCGGCATCCGCGGCCTCGGGGAGGAGGACCTGAAGCAGGCGAGCTTCAACGCGGGCCAGATGAAGCTGCTCGGCCACATCGTGCAGCGCCACCACATCAAGGTGATGCAGCAGAGCGCCGCCGTATCCGCCGGCGCAAGGGCGATCCAGCGCAGCGACCGCGGCGTCCTCGTGAACAACCTGATCGGCACGGGAGCCGAGGTGATGGCGCGCGGCCTCGACAAGAGCGCGGAGTTCGAGGCCGACCGAATCGGCGTGGTGCTCGCCGCGCGCGCCGGCTACAGCCCGTACGGCCTGGTCGAGGTCCTCCACATTCTTGCGGCGCGCTCGGCGGATGACGCCTCGCTCGCGCTCCTGTTCAAGACGCACCCCGCGCCCGGCGAGCGCCTCACTCAGCTCGGTGATGCACTCGCGCCGCGCGTGGCCGCACTGCCGGCGGGCAAGGAGCCCGCCCTCCGCCCGGTGGATCCGAAGACGCCGCCGCCGGTGCGGCGAAGCCGTGGCGCTGCGCGCGCGTTGCAGCAGGAGGAGGGCGGAACCACGATCCCCTCGGGCGCGAGTCCCCTGCCGGGCGGGGGCGGCGGCATCCTGCGCGGCATCTTCGGCCGCTAACCCCGGCCGCGCAAACGCTGGCGGGCGCGTTCCACGACTCGCTCGATCGTCGCCTGCTTCTCGCGCGGTCCGGCCCGGCCGCGGTTCGACGCAAGGCGCGATGAGCGTTCCCGCTCGAGCCGCTGCATTCTTGACTGGTAGCGCCGCCGGTACTGGCGGGCGCGCTGGAGGCGCTCCTCGCGCGTCCACGCTTCGCCGGTTTCCACCATCGTGATGCAGTCCACGGGACAGGGCGGCAGGCAGAGCCGGCAGCCGGTGCATTCCGCCGCGATCACGGTGTGCATGAGCCTCGGCGCGCCGACGATGGCGTCCACCGGGCACGCCTCGATGCAAAGCGTGCAGCCGATGCACGCTGCCTCGTCTATGACCGCCACCGGCGGGGCCTTGGCCTCGCGCGCCATGGGGTATTCTATGCCGCCGGCTGCCCGGCGGCCGATTGTCGCGTACACTTGCCGAGGACGCGCGCAACGGGAAACGCCAGCATGGAACCGGACTCGCTGCTCGACCGCACGGGAAGGCGCACTGCTTCCGGGGCGCTGCGGGACCTGCTGCGCCTGGAGCAGGTCAGGCTCGCCTATGAGCAGATGCTGCCGTCGCAGCTGGTCGCGGCCCTCAACGCCGTCGTGTTCGTGGCGGTCCAGTCCCTGGTTATCGAGACATCGGTGCTCATCGCGTGGCTTGCCGCAGTGTGCGTGCTGGCGCTCATCCGGATTGCGGGCGCGATCGCGTTCCGCAGCGAAGCGCCGCAGGCCGGCCAGATCGGCCGCTGGCGGCTCTACGCGATTGCCGGTGCCGCGGCGAGCGGTATCGTATGGGGTTCCGCGGCATGGCTCCTGTTCCCGCCGATGAACGTCGCGCACCAGGTCTTCGTGGCGTTCTTGCTGGGTGGAATGGTGGCGGGCAGCGTGACCACGCTCGCCCCCGTGTTTCCCGCTTTTCTGGCCTTCGCCGTCCTAACCCTCGTTCCGGCGGCCGTCCGCTTTACGCTGGAGCAGGATTACGTCCACTACGCGATGGGATGGCTCATCCTGGTGTTTCTCGCGGCGGTCGTCGTGATCGCGCGTCGCTCCCACGAGCACATGAGCGAATTGCTCCGCCTGCGCATCGAGAACGTGGAGCTGACCGGCGAGCTGCATGCAACGAGGGAAAAGCTGCGGCAGGCGCGCTAAGGCGCCGCCGCATCACCGCAAAGCGCCGCGACGCACTCTCGAATCAGCGCGGGACCGCGGTAGATCAAGCCCGTGTAGATCTGGACCAGACTGGCTCCAACCGCGACTTTCTCGTGCGCGCCGGCACCGGTCATGATGCCGCCCGCACCGATCACGGGAAGCGTCCCGCCCAGCGCCTGCGCGAGCTCGCGCACGACCGACGTGGCGCGGGCGGCAAGGGGTGCTCCCGACAGCCCGCCGGCCTCGTGCCCGTGCGGCAGTCCGGCGACGCCCTCGCGCGCCACTGTGGTGTTGGTGGCGATCACCGCATCGACGGCGTGCTTGCGGAGCGATGCGGCAATGGCCTCGATCTGCGCGCGATCGAGGTCGGGCGCGACCTTCACGGCAAGCGGAACCGTCCTGCCGTGCCTGCCCGCAAGCGCCCGCTGCTCGGCCTTGAGGGTCGAGAGCAGCGCGTCGAGCTCGGCCGCGCCCTGCAGCCGCCGCAGGTCCAGGGTGTTGGGCGAGGAGATATTCACCGTCACGTAGCCTGCCACGGGATAGACCTTGCGCAGGCAGGCGACGTAGTCGTCGGCGGCGCGCTCGAGCGGCGTGTCGAAATTCTTGCCGATGTTGATGCCGAGCACGCCGCGGTAGCGCGCGCGCTTCACGTTCTCGACCAGTCGGTCCACGCCCAGGTTGTTGAATCCCAGGCGGTTGATCACCGCCTGCGCCGCCGGCAGGCGGAATACGCGGGGACGGGGATTGCCCGGCTGCGGGCGCGGCGTGACCGTGCCGATCTCGATGAAGCCAAAGCCGAGGCGCGCCAGCGCGTCGATGTATTCACCGTTCTTGTCGAGACCCGCGGCGAGCCCCACCGGGTTCGGAAAGCGGATGCCCATGACGGTGCGCTCGCATTCCGCAGGGACCGGGGCGGCCGCTGGAATCAGGCCGAGCCGGCCGAGCCTGCGCAGCGTGCCGAGCGTCAGGCGATGCGCCGTTTCCGGCTCGAGGCAGAACAGGAGCGGACGCACCAGCGAGTAGATCATCCACACTATTCTACAGGCGGTCTTAGTGTGGCCTGCCTTCGGACAGCGCGCTAAAACTTCACTTTCAGCCCTACCGCAACTCCGTGGGGGAGAATTTCGATCAATATCGGGGTATCTCGGCTATGCGCATACCAGCCAGACAAGCCGCCTATGGCCCAGCCGGCAATCACGTCGGTCTGCCAGTGCGCCTGATTCTTGATCCGGCCAGCGCCGACGTACAGCGGCAATAGCAGCAGCCCGTAGGTCGCGGGGTACTCGCTGCCATATTCAAGAATGTAGGGTGTCACGAGACCAGCTGCCTGGGCCGCTTCGCCGCTTGGAAAGCTGGTGTTGTTGCCTCCCTGAAACCAGAGGCAAGGATTGTTCTCATCACGCGGTCGCACCCGCGTGAACGTCTTCTTTCCTACCTCCGCGGAGACGCCCGAGATGATCTCCGAATCGATACCCTGCCACATGGTCTTACCGAAGCGGTTCTCCGATCCCTCCCAGATTGCGCCGCCAACCTGGGCAACGGTAAGCGTATTAACGATGCCGCGGTAGATACTCGGATTCCAGGCGCCCGAAGCGTCGTAATTGACCTTGTGATCGATGTGCGACCAGCCGCAATTCTGAGCGGCGGCTTCGACGGATAACAGCGCGGCGAGCAGCGCAAACGCCATTCGCACGGGACTGTTCCGCACATCACCCTCCGTCAGCAGCCTCTGCGGTTGCGGAAATGGGTGGCGGGATTCAACCGGTCAATGCAGCGACCCTGAAGCGCATGAAAGCGCGCCGGAGAGGCACGGTGCGCGGGTCGCGCGCGCAGGGCGGCTTTAAGCCATGCGGAAGAACTCGCCTCGACGCCACGTAGCAGCACCGGGCACCGAGGGTATCCCCTCGCGCGTCAGGAACGCATCAAGGACTCGTGAAGGAAGTGTGAAGCCCGCGCAACGGTCAGGGGAACGTGATGCTGAACGTGCTGCCTTTCATCGGCGCGCTCTCGACCTCGATCTTCCAGCCGTAGTGGTCGCAGATGCGCTTGACGATGGCGAGCCCGACGCCGCTGCCGCCCGCCCCGTCCGTTCGGAAGAAGCGCTCGAACACGCGCTGCAGGTGCTCGGCGCTGATGCCGCGCCCGGAATCGGAAATGGTCAGGCGCCTCGCCGCATAGCTGATGCGCACGGAGCCATGATCGGTGAACTGAACGGCATTGCGCACGAGATTGGCGAGTATCAGGCGCAGGGCAGGGTGGTTCACCTCGAGCACGGCGTCGCGCGGCAGGTCGCTTTCGAACACCAGTCCCTTGCGGGCGATCTCGCCGCGGTACGGTTCGACGACCTCCGCGACGCAATCGGCGATGGGAACCGTCTCGATTTCGCCCAGCGCCTGCCCCCGGGCGAGCAGCAACAGCACCTGCAGCTGTTCCGCCATGCGGCCCGCCGCATCGCCGATCATGGCAACGCGGACGCGTGCGTTCTCGCACAGTGTATTGTCGGCGAGCAGCAGCTCGCAGCTCGTCTGGATCGCCGTCAGCGGCGTGCGCAGTTCGTGGCTCGCGTTGGACGTGAATTCCCGCTCGCGCCGGACCATCTGATCGATGCGCGCGTGATAGCCCTCGAGTGCCCGGGCCAGCAGCGCGACTTCCCGGTCCTGGTCGGGACGTGCCAGGCCGCCCGTCTCGGTGCCCGGCCCGATCTGCTCGACCTTGCGCGCAAGATCCGTGACCTGGGACACGAGGAGGCCGGACAGCAGGTAGCCGAGCGCCAGGGAAGCCGGCACGGCAATCACGATGGAGAGCAGCAGCAGGGCCTGGAAATTGCGCTCCCGCTGCTCGTAGAGCCCCACTTCGTAGATAACGAAGTAGCGCACGCCCTTCGCGTCGCGCACGAGGACATCGACCACCTCCTTCCCGACGGTCAGCTCGTGGCGGCCCGCGCCGAGTTCGCGCAGCTCCGCCGGCAGTCGCTCGATGTCCTCGCGCCCACGCACGATATAGCCCTGGAAATTCGCGGTCGGTTGCGGGACGAATCCGGGATTTTCCCGGTGGCGGTCGATGAGGTCGTCCATTTCGTCCGCGATGAGCTGATCGACCAGCGCCTGCTCCAGGTCCTCCGAGGCCTTGTAGAGCGTGAATCCGAGCGCGCCGATCACGACGATGCAGGCGAGGGCGAGGGCCAGCGCCACTCGCAGGCGGAGTCCGAGCTTAGGCAGGGGCACGGGGCAGCAATCGGTAGCCGAGGCCGTGCACGTTTTCGATCGGATCGTAGCCGCCGGCCCCGACGAGCTCGCGCCGAAGCATGTGCATGTGGCTGCGCAGCGCGTCGCCGGTTTCTTGCTCGTCGCCCCAGACTTCTGTCTCGAGCTCCCTGCGGCTCAACACACGGTCAGGCTGGGCCATCAACGCCTGCAAGATGCGCAGGCATTTGGGCGGCAGCCTGACATCCTTGCCGCGGAAGCGCACGGCGAGGCTGGCGGGGTCGAAAACAAGGTCGCCAGCGGCCAGCACACGGTCGGTCACGCGCCCGAAACGGCGCTTGTGCAGGGCCAGCAGCCGGGCCTCGACTTCGTTCAGCGCGAACGGCTTCACCAGATAGTCGTCGGCGCCCCGAGCGAACCCTTGCAGCTTGTCTTCGAGGGCGTCGCGCGCCGTGAGCATCAGCACGGGCGTGTCGTCGCGGGCGTCCTCGCGCAGCTTGCGGCACAGCGTGGCGCCGTCCATTCTCGGCAATCCCAGGTCGAGCACGATCGCGTCGAATCCTCCGGTGACCGCCAGATGAAGCCCTGTGACCCCGTCAGATGCCGCGTCCACCGCGTGCCCCCGCGCCTCGAAGAAATCGTAGAGGTTCGCCGCGATGGCGGGGTCGTCTTCTATGATCAGTATGCGCAAAGGAATCCGTGGCCGGAGGAACCGTTAATCGTGAGTCGTGAACTGCGAGTGAATTGCCGGGTAGTACCCTGCTTACCCGCTAGTGGGGTTGAAGGCGTCTACTCACCACGCACCACTCACCGATCAGGATTTCCGAGCCGGAGCGGTTACCGCCTGCCAGCGGCCGTTGACGAGCCCCTGCATCGGCTGGAACTCGATCTTGTAGGCCATCTTGCGGCTCTGCGCGATCCAGTAGCCGAGGTAGAGGTAGGGGAGGTCGAGCGTGCGGCAGAGCTCGATCTGCCACAGGATGTTGAAAGTGCCGAAGCTCGCGCCTTCGATGTCGGGGTCGAAGAAGGTGTAGACCGAGGACAGCCCGTCCTGCAGCCGGTCGACGATGGACACCATGCGCAGCGCGGCGTGCTCGCGGAACTCGATCAGCCGGGACTCGACGTTGCTCTGCAGGAGGAAATGGCGGTACTGCTCGCGGCTGTCCTGGTCCATGCCGCCGCCCGAATGCCGCCGCGACTGGTAGCGCAGGTAGAGCGCGTAGTGCTCGGCGCTGTACTTGAGGTCGAGCATCTCGGCCTTGAGCGTGCCGTGGCGCTTCAATGTCCGGCGCTGGGTGCGCGACGGCTGGAACTCCTGCGCGAGCACGCGCACCGGCACGCACGCGCGGCAATGATCGCAGTAGGGGCGGTAGGTGAAGGCGCCGCTGCGGCGGAAGCCCGCGCGCACCAGCTCCGAGTACACGGGGCCGTCGATGAGATGGCTGGGAGTGGCGACTTGCGAGCGCGCCATGCGCTCGGGCAGGTAGCTGCACGGGTAGGGCGCGGTCGCATAGAACTGCAGAACCGACAGCGGGAACTCAGTCAGGTACGTCATCGTCGAGGCTCCACGTCCGTCCCGTTACCGGATAGTTTACCAATTCTGCGCGCCATCGTACAAACCCGGATCGTGGAATCTTCTGCGCGCGCGAACTTTCATTGCCTGCGCTGACTCGGTAAGATGCGAGTCAATTCCCGCCGATGCGAATCCTCGTCCCCCCGGTTGCTCTCACGCGCCTGCCGTCGTGGTTATGGCTCTGGGCCGCGTTGACGGGCACGATGCTGCTGCTGCGGCCCGCCATGCCGCTCGACGAGACCCGTTATCTGGCAGTGGCGTGGGAAATGTGGTGGCGCGGCAGTATCGCCGTCCCGTACCTGAATGGCGATTATTACGCCGGAAAGCCGCCCCTCTTCTTCTGGCTGATTCAGCTCGGCTGGTGGGTAGCCGGTCTCAATGATTGGTGGCCGCGGCTGGTTGTCGCGCTGTTCGGTCTCGGCGACCTCGTGCTCACGCGCGCGATCGCCAGGCGGCTGTGGGGAGAGCATCCCGCAGCCCGGATGGCGCCGCTGATCCTTCTTGGCAGCTTCTACTGGACGGTGTTCTGCACGTCCATCATGTTCGACATGCTGCTCGGTTTTTTCGCCCTGGCGTCGGTCTACGCCGTGATTCGCGCTTGGCAGGACGGACGCGCGCGCTATTTCGCCCTCGCCGGGCTCGCGCTCGGGTTCGGCATTCTCACCAAGGGACCCGTCGTATTTCTTCCCGCGCTGTTCACCGTGCTCTTTGCCCCGTGGTGGGGTCGCGGTGTCGGGTCCTGGCGCTCCGGCTGGGTCCGCTGGTACGGGGGCGCCTTGGGAGCGGCGGGCATCGCGGCACTCATCGCTGTTGCGTGGCTCGTGCCGCTCACGCTTGGGAGCGACGTGGACTACCTGAAGAACATCACCTTGCGGCAGACCGGCGGCTATGTGGTCGATTCCTTCGCGCACCGGCGCCCGATCTGGTGGTATCTGGCGATGGTTCCACTGCTGCTTTATCCCTGGAGCTTCTGGCCTCGGGCGTGGAGCGCGCTCGCCGCGGTGCGGAAAACGCCGGACCCCGGTGTCCGGCTTTGCGTGGTGTGGGCCGTGGCGGTCCTCATCGTTTTTTCATTGATCAGCGGCAAGCAGGCGCATTACCCGCTGCTCATGTTTCCCGCAGTGGCGCTGTTGCTGGGGCGGCTCCTTCCCGATGTGGACCGTGCTGGAGACCGTTCGCTGCTCGTGCCGGCAGCGGCGGTCATTGTAGTGGGCGCGGCTATGATTGCAATGGGCGCCGGGCTCGTCCGCCCGAAGACGGCGGAGTGGTTTGCGGAGATGCCAGCTGGCCCCCCTTATGTTGCGGGCGCCCTGCTGATTGCGATCGGGCTCGCCGTGGTGGCCGCATGCCGCCTGACACTCGGCGGACGAATCAGAGCGCTCACGGCCGCGACGTGCGCCGCCATTGCCGTGTCAGCGTGGTGCGTCCTGCGCGTCTCGGGTCCGGCCAATGACATCCGGGCCGCCAGCGCATTCGTCGGGCGACTGGACGCGCAGGGCACCGCGCTCGCCGTCGCCGGCGGCTACCACGGGCAGTTCAACTTCTACGGACGAATCCGGTCCCGCATCGAGCGGATACCGCCCTCTACCGCGGCGCAGTGGGCCGAGCGACATCCCGAAGGCTACCTCGTTGCGTTCTATCCAGCGGGCCGCTGGCCTGCTGCGGCGCGGGTTGCGCCGGCTTACCGCAGCCTCTATCGGAGCGGGTACCTGGCCGTATGGCGCGCGCGCGACGTCCAAGCGCATCCGGAGATTGCGTCGGCGTTCGAGTAGTCGCAAGACCGCCGGTCACGCGGCGTGCACGGTGCCTTAGTCCAGCAGGTTTGCGTCGAGGGTCCATGCGCGTGCCGCCGGTGTATGCCGCACCAGCTCCTTCAGCCTGCCCATGAACTCCGCGCGCGGAATCTCGCGCGCGCCGAAGCGCGCGAGGAGTGGAGTCGTCATCTGGCAGTCGATCAGGCCGCAGCCGCGCCGCTCGAGCTGGCGCGCGAGATGCGCGAGAGCGATCTTCGAGGCGTCGGGCGCGCGCGCGAACATGGACTCGCCGTAGAACATGCCGCCGAGTTCGACGCCGTAGAGTCCGCCGGCGAGCCGGCCGCCGATCCACGTCTCGACCGAGTGCGCGCGGCCGGAGCGGTGCAGCCGCACGTAGGCCTCGACCATATCTTCCGTGATCCACGTGCCCTCCTGCCCGCGGCGCGGCGCGGCGCACGCGCGGATCACCTGCTCGAAGGCACCGTCGGCGCGCACCTCGTAGTCGCGCCGCGCGAGTCGCTTCTTCAGCGAGCGCGGGATCCTGAGCTCCGCGGGGACGAGCACCATGCGCGGGTCGGGGCTCCACCACAGCACCGGCTGGCCCTCGCTGTACCACGGGAAGATGCCGCTCGCGTAGGCGTCGAGGAGCCTCGCCTCCGACAGGTCGGCGCCGGCCGCGAGCAGGCCGTTGGGTTCCTCGAGCGCGCGCTCGACCGGTGGAAACGGGTCCCCGGGGCCCAGCCACGGAATCATTCCCGCGGAATTGTACGGCCGCGCCGGAAAAGATAAGCCCGCGCCGTTGCCGGCACGGGCCCTTTTCTGGTGAAGCCGCGTGCGTGCTACTTGATCACGCCGCAGGCGACGCGCCCGCCGGAGTTGCCGGTGGGATCGGTCTTGAGGTCGTCGGCCGCCGCGTGAACCACGACCGCCCGGCCGATGATGCCGTCGGGCTTGCTGCTGCTGACCGAAATGTCGCCCACGACGTAGCTGAATTTCGCCGTGCCGTCAGGTCCGAAATTGAGGTTCCCGAGGTCGCCGGCGTGCTTCACGGGCTCGTACGGTCCGCCATGCTTGCCCATATGGGGATTGAAGTGCCCGCCGGCGCTCGTCGCATCCGGGGCGCTGCAGTCGCCCTTCTCGTGGATGTGGAAGCCCTTGGGGCCCTTGGTGTGCCCGGTGACGGTGCCGCTCACGCGGACCAGATCGCCGACCTGCGTAAAGGTGACCGTGCCGCTCACTTTCGAGCCGCTGCGCGGCTCCAGCGTGGCGCTTGCGGTCGCCTCCTTCTCATTCTCCTCCATCGTGGCGCAGCCCGAAAAGAGCACCGCGCCGCAGGCCGCAGCCAACACATATTTCTTCATCATATCCCTCCTCCGTGAACGATTAAAACGGGCAACGGCAATACTATCATCCCTAGCAGCGGACCTGCTGCCTGCAGAACTGCTGCAGCTCCTTCACCACGGTGCGGCCGGCAACCGCCTGGTGGGTCCGGCTGCTGCCGTAATCCAGCGCCAGCTTGAACTCGAACTTCGCGAAGAACGTGTTGAACATCTCCCCTCCCAGCGTGCCGAGGGCGTGCAGCGAGTCGCTCTTCGCATCGTGCTCGAGCAGGACCGCGGCGAGCGGCTGCGGGGCCGGCCCGCCGACCACTTTGGCGCCCGCTGCCGGGTCGTACTCGCTGTGCTCGGAGCAGCAATGGATCGTGTTGGGGCGCATGATGCCGGAGGCGGTCGATTGCTCGCGATAGGCGATGAAGCTGATCTGCGGCGTCGGGTAGCTCATCCGGTGCGCGCAGATCGCGGAGTAGCCGACGATCGCCCGGTCGGGACCGACGCCGCCGGCCCACTCGTACGTGGACCCGTCCTCGGTCTTCAGCTGCACGCTGCGCGCCGTCGGCTTGCCCAGGTTCAGGAGAAAGCACGGCGTGCTCTCGAACGGGTAGTGGAAGATGTAATTGCGCCCGGCGACGAGGCTCGCTGCGCGGAGCGGCCGGCCGCCCTCTTCGGTGAGGAGGGTGCGCGAGTAGAAGCGCGGCTTCAGGTCCTGCGCGGCGAAGAGATCGTTCGCGCCGACCGCCGCCCCGGCCGCGCAAACCTTCATGAAATCGCGCCGCTGCATCGGACTCATTGTCCGGAGAACCCACGGCCGGTGTCAATCCGCGCCCCGCGATCCGGGATTCCGAGCTCAGCGGCGAAGAGCGCTTCCATCTCGAGCCGGACCCGCGCCGCCTCCGATTCGGGCAGGGCGATGTCGCGCCACGAGAGGGTCGCGCCTTTCGCAACTGCGCGCGCGAGCGTCACGCCGTGGGCGAGTCCGATCGGCAGCCCCTCGCAGGCGAGCGAGTCGCGCGCCGGCATCAGGCGTCCCCAGACGGTGTAGCCGCCTTCGCCGTCCAGGGTCTCGCCTGCCCTGAGATCGCGCTTTGCCACCGCGACGACGTCGCCCCGGAATCCGGTGGGCGCGCCCGTCGGCTCGCGCCGCAGCCCGGCCGCCGCGACCGAAATGCCCAGCTCGAGCCCGATGAGGTGATACGGCTTGTACATCGCGGCGAAATTTCCGGTTTCGTCGGTGGCGATCCCGTACTCGTGGAAGCAGCGCCGCACGTAATCGCTGTCGGCGGCGAACGTGACATAGACCCCCCACCTCAGGTCGCGCGCAACCGGCCGCCCGTCGCGCTCGAGGCTCGAGACGACCTCGACCTGGCCGCGGTGATGGAGCCGTCCGCCTTCGGACGCGGGCTTCAGCACCCGGGGCAGATCGTCGACGCCGCAGGGAGGAAACGCGAGCCCGCCCGGAGCGGGCGCAAGGCCGGCGGCATTCGCCACCGCCGCCATCTCGATCGCCGACTTGGTGCCGTCGAGGAAGGAATTGAACATCTGCGCGTTGAAGTCCCCGCGCTCGACCTGCTCGGGAGTGAAGCCGTAGTGGCCCCAGACGGTTGCGGGCGTGGATTCGTGGTAGGCGGGGAGATACTTGGTGCCCTTGCCGGCGGCCATCACCTCGAAGCCGGCGGCGCGCGCCCAGTCCACCAGCTCGCAGATCAGCGCGGGCTGGTCGCCGTAGGCGAGCGAGTAGACGATGCCGGCCTCGCGCGCGCGCCGGGCCAGCAGCGGCCCCGCGAGGCAGTCCGCTTCCACGTTCACCATGATGATGTGCTTGCCTTCCCTGCAGCAGGCGAGGGCGTGCCGGATGCCGGCAGCGGGGCTGCCGGTCGCGTCGATCGCAATTTCCACCGCCCCCGAGGCGATCGCGGCGCCGGCGTCCTCGGTCACGCAGGTCGTGCCGGTGCGGCGCGCTTCCTCGAAGGACCGGGCACCGTAACGCGCGGCATCCCATCCCGTGCGGACGAGGCTCT
Organism: uncultured beta proteobacterium; assembly: GCA_963699525.1. Taxonomy (GTDB): domain Bacteria; phylum Pseudomonadota; class Gammaproteobacteria; order Burkholderiales; family SG8-41; genus SG8-41. The sequence goes on from CAVOUI010000009.1 coordinate 233,537, forward strand.
CCCGCGCCCGCTGCGGGTCAAGGTCGGCGACGGCGACGACGTGGATTCCGGGCGTGCGCCGCGCCTGCGCGAGAAACATCGAGCCGAACTTGCCGGCGCCGATGAGCGCGACGCGCAGCGGCCTGCCTTCGGATGCGCGTTGCTGCAGCAGGCGGTGCAGGTTCATCGGAAAATGGAGACGCCGGGGCGGAAAGAAGCTACCACAGGCGCGAGACTTGCGGGAGCCGGCGCGGCACCCGCCCGACGGGCTTGATCTGCGTCAAGCCGGCGGGCACCATAATCTGCGAAATTGGGCGCAGCGGCGATCTCGGCGCGATCGGGGGTTCTCTCATGGCGAAGACGCTGAACATCATCCGCGACGAGCACCGCTCGATCGCGGCGATCCTACACGGCATGGAGTACCTGGTGGACAGGATCCGCGCCCGGAAGGCGAAGATCGATCCCCGCGTGTTCCGCGCGATGATCTACTACCTCGACACGTTCTCCGAGCGCATGCACCATCCCAAGGAGGACCGGTATCTGTTCAGCGCCCTGCGCGGACGCGGCGGGGAGGCCGCCGCCGCCGTGGCCGAGTTGGAGCGGGAGCACGCCGCGGGGGGCAGTGCGCTGCGGCGGCTCGAGCAGTGCCTGGTGCGCTACGAGGAGGGGGGCGAGAAGGAGTTCCCGGGGTTCGCGGACGCCGTGGCGAAATTCGTGCGCGAGTACCGGGAGCACATGCGCAAGGAGGAAACCATCGTGTTCCCGATGGCGGAGCGCCTGCTGACCGCGCAGGACTGGCGGGCGATCGACCGCGCCTTCGAGGAGAACCGCGATCCGCTCGCGGCCGACCGCGACACGCGGGATTTCGAGAAGCTCTTCGACCGTATCGTCAACCTGGCCCCGCCGCCGATCGGAGTCGGTCCGGAGGGGTAACGGCGCGCAGCGCGTGGTTCAGTGCGAGCGCGACGGTGAACACGACGAGCGCTCCGCCCTGATGTGCCGCGGCGAGCGCGACCGGGACGGCGTGGAGTAGCGTCGCGATGCCGAGCGCGATCTGGGCCGCCAGCGCCGCGAGGAGGAGATGCGCGAGCAGGCGCGCCCGCCCGGTAAGCCCGGCCCGCCCGGCCTCGAACCACAGCCACGGAACCGCGACCGCGAGCAGCCAGGCGCCGAGGCGGTGGTCGAACTGCACCGTTGCCATGTTGTTGAAGAAGTTCAGGTACCACGGCTCGATCATGAGAATCTCCGGCGGCACCCAGCTGCCGTTCATGAGCGGGAAGGTGTTGTAGGCATGTCCCGCGCGGATGCCGGCAACGAGACCGCCGGTCAGGACCATGGCGACTACGAGGCCCGTGACCGCCCACGCGAGGCGCCGCAGCCGGGGAAGTCGCGCGGGTGCCGCCGCGCGGGCCGGCGCCCCGCGGAGGAGATCGAGCGCAATCCACAGCATGGCGGCGTAGATCGCGAAGGCGAGGGCGAGGTGCGCGGTGAGGCGGAAATGGCTCACGCGCGGGTCGTCCACCAGCCCGCTTGCGACCATGTACCAGCCGAGCGCGCCTTGCGCCGCGCCCAGCAGGAAGATGCCGCCAAGCCTCAGCGTGAGCCACCGGGTGAGCGCGCGCCGCCACAGGAAGTAGAGGAGGGGCGCGAAAAAGGCGATGCCGATCAGCCGCCCGAGCAGGCGGTGAAAATACTCGAGCCAGAAGATGCCCTTGAAGCCTTCCAGATCCATCCCCGGATTCACCTGCCGGTACTCGGGGGTCTGCTGGTATTTCAGGAAGTGCGCCTCCCAGTCCGCGGACGTGAGCGGCGGGAGCGTGCCGACGATGGGCTGCCACTCCACGATGGAGAGGCCCGAGCGCGTGAGCCGCGTTACGCCCCCGAGCACCACTATCGCGAATACCAGTGCGCAAACCGCGATCAGCCAGGCGGCGATGCGGCGTTCCCAAACCGAGCGGGCATGCCTCTCAACGCCCGCGTCGGGACGCGCTGACTCAATGGCGGTCCGGCCCATGGCCCACATGATATCAACGACGGCGGCGCGCGCGTCCGCGAAGCCCGCGGCGGATCAGGTGCCGCGCGGCCGCTCGAGCACCAGGTGGAACATCGAGGAATCCACGGCGACGAGGTCGCGCAGGCGCTCGCTGATCTCGATCGAGACGCGGTCGCCGTAGCGGGCGAGCCCGTGCAGCAGGCGCTGGAGATCGCGCACCCGCGGGATCTCGATCTCATCGACCACGAGCATGAGCGAGGCGCGCGAGCGCCGCAGCAGCCGCTCCAGGAGCGGCAGGCAACGCATGAAGAAAGCGCGGTCGAGCCCGCATGTAAACCGGATTTTCACGCGCGGCGATGCGCCGACCGGGAGGCTCAGCTCGGCACTGGCGCGGCCGTCGCGCAGGTAACGGAGGATCGCGCGCTCGAACGAGGCGAACCATTTTCCGGCCAGCGCGGCGTCCCGGGGCCGGGGCGGCACGAGGTGGCGGTCGGCATAATTGCGCATCGCGATCGCCCCGATCCAGTCCAGGATCGCGAGCGGCAGCTTCCCGGGCGCAAGCCACGGCAGGCTGCGAACGAAGTGATAGAGGCGCAACCAGCCGCCGCGCAGGATGCCCTTCACGAGCAAACGGGCGACGATGCGGGACTTGTCGGCCGTGCCATACTCGCCGTGATACACCGGGCGGCGGAGATGGCGCAACTTGTTCCGCACGCGGTCCGCGATCGCCCGGTCCGACAGCAGCCTTCGGTAAAGCGCGACATACCCGTCGAACATTTCCTCGTAGCGCATCCGCTTCGGCACGACGTTCGTGCCGATCTTGGTATTGTCGGTGCACTCGGCGTGCTCGATCAGCCGTCCCTCGCGCCGCAGGCGCTCGTGGAGCGGGGTGCGGGGCAGGGCCGTGAGCAGCCCGACCATCGCGACCTGGATGCCCGATTCGCGGATGAACTGGTACTGCTGCTCGAAGGTCGCCGGTGTGTCGCTGTCGAAGCCCACGATGAAGCCGGCGAGCACGTCGATGCCGTAGGAGTAGATGCGGCGCACCGAGGTCAGGATGTCCTCGTGAGTGTTCTGGGTCTTGCGCGTGTGCCGGAGCGCTTCCGCATCGGGCGACTCGATGCCGATGAACACCCATGTGAAGCGGGCGGCGCGGAAGAGCTCGAGCAGTTCCCGGTCCTGCGCCATGTTGAGGGACGCCTCGGTACCGAAATCGAAACGGTAGTCGTGCCGTTCCTGGTAGCGGCGCAGGAAGCGCAGCAGCTCCTTCGCCACCGCCTTGTTGCCGATCAGGTTGTCGTCCACGAAGAAGACGCTGCGCACGTTGCGAGCCCTGAGCGCATCGAGCTCGCGTTCGACCTGGTCCAGTGTCTTGTAGCGCGGCTTGCGGCCGAACATCACGATGATGTCGCAGAACTCGCAGAGAAACGGGCAGCCGCGCGAGAACTGCAGCGTTGCCGTGGTGTAGCGGTCGAGGTCGAGAAGGTCAAAGCGAGGAACCGGAGAGTCGGAAAGGGCGACTACACCGGTCTCGCGATAGAGCGACTGTGGCACGCCGCCCTCGAAGTCCTTGCAGAATCGCGGCCAGATGTACTCGGCCTCGCCGGCGATCACCGTGTCGGCGAGCTGCGCGTAGCGCTCCGGGCACAGCGAGGCATAGCTGCCTCCGGCCACCACGAAATAGCCGCGCTTGCGGTAATAGGCGAGCAGCTCGGCCTGCCGGGCGTGCTGGACGCCCATCCCGCAGACGCCGATGATGTCCGCGCGCGGCGCGCGGGGCATGGGCTCGATGTTCTCGTCCACGATCTCGACCTCCCAGTGCGGCGGACACAGCGCGGCAAGGGTGGCGAGGCCGAGCGGCGGATTGATGGCGCGCTTGCCCGGAAGCACTTCATCGACTGCCCAGCGGAAGCTCCAGAAGCTCTCGGGGAATCGCGGGTTGATCAGGAGCAGTCGCGGCGGACGAGACGGCGGGCGCGCCCTTGGCATAGCCGCAGATTGTCTGCGGGATGCGCGGCGCGTGTTTTGACCCATGTCAAATGTCTGCACCGGGCAGGCTAGAATCGGCACGGCGGGCGAATACCGGAGATCGGGCCAGGGGAGCAGATGGATTACATCGTGCTGAAGCAGGTTCACGTCATTTGCGCCGCGCTGTCGTTCGCCGGGTTCTTCGCGCGCGGCGTGTGGATGATGCAGGGGTCGATCCTGCTGGAGCGGCGCTGGGCAAGAATCCTGCCGCATGTCAACGATACGCTCCTCCTCGCGAGCGCGATCGCCCTCGCGGCGATGAGCGGCCAGTATCCGTTTGCCCAGGGGTGGCTGACGGCGAAGCTCGTTGCGCTGGTGCTCTACATCGGGCTCGGCATGATGGCGCTGCGGCCGGGTCGGCCGAGGCCGCTGCGGATCGCGGCCTGGATCGCCGCACAGGGAGTTTTCCTCTATATCGTGTGGGTGGCTCTCGCGCGCAACCCGTTGCCGTGGACAGGATGAGCGATGACTTGCCGGATTGACCCAGATCAACCCCGCCGGCCCGCGCCGCGGCTACGTTAGGCGCAGGGCCCGACATGGACGGAACCTTTCTCCTCTTCGAGCAGCTCGCCACGCCGCTCAAGCTGCTGACCGGCCTCGCGATCGGGCTGCTGCTGGGCCTGCAGCGCGAGAAGACGCCGAGCGCCAAGGCGGGGCTGCGCACCTTCGGGCTGGTCGGCCTCTTCGGCACCGTCGCGGCGCTGGTCGCGGACGCCCTGGGCAATGCGTGGATCGTGGCGACGGGCCTGGCGCTGGTCGGCCTGATGATCGTCGCGGCGTATCACCGGACGGAGGAGCCGGAGGCGGATTCAGGCACGACCACGGTGATCGCGGTGCTGTTGTGCTACGGGCTCGGCGTCATGGTGTGGCACGACCGCAGCCAGCTCGCGGTGAGCGTCGCCATCGTCGCGACGCTGCTGCTGCATTTCAAGACCGAGCTGCACGGCCTCTCGGCGCGCCTCTCCCGGCAGGACGTCGCGAGCATCCTCCAGTTCGCGGTGCTGACCTTCATCATCCTGCCGCTGCTGCCGGACCAGGGCATCGGTCCCTATCGCGTGCTCAACCCCCATCACGTCTGGCTCATGGTGGTCCTGGTCTCGGGCGTGAGCCTGATCGGCTACCTGGCGTTGCGGCTGGTCGGGACCCAGCGGAGCCTGCTGCTCGTGGGCGCGTTCGGCGGCCTCGTCTCGAGCACGGCGACGACGCTTGTCTACGCGCGCGAGGCACGCGCCCGGCCCGCCCTGCTGCCGATCGGCGGCGCCATCATCGTGATCGCCAACCTGGTGGTGCTCGTGCGGCTGGCCGTGATGAGCGCGGTGGTCGCGCCCGGTGCGCTGCTCGTGCTGCTGCCAGTCCTCGGAACGGGACTCGCTCTCGGCGTGGCGCTGCTCGTGCGCCGGCGTCGCAACGCGCCGGCGACCGCCGACCTCGCGACTCCCGAGCTCAGCAATCCGACGAGCCTGCGCGTTGCCGTGGGATTCGGCGTGCTCTACGCGGTGGTCCTGTTCGTCTCGGCCTGGCTGTCGGAGCGCGTGGGCGCGGGCGGGCTTTATGCGGTGGCGGTGGTCTCGGGGTTCGTGGATGTCGACGCCATCACGTTGTCGAGCTTGAATCTCTTCAGCGACGGCTCGATCAGCGCCGGCGTCGCGGTCGTCGCGGTGGGTCTTGCCTACCTGGCGGCGGTCGCCTTCAAGCTCGGCCTGCTCGGTTTCCTGGGCGGACGGGAAATGCTGGCGCGGTTTGGGCCGCTCGTGGCCGCGCCCGGGATCGGCGTCGCTGCGGGCCTCCTCCTGTTCGCGCGATAGGCCGCCCGCGCGCGCGGAGAGCCGGCTCGCCCCAGAAGCGGTAGTCGTTCCTGCGCTCGGTCTTCGCCCGGTACATCGCGCCGTCGGCGCGCTTGAGCAGGACGTCGACGTCGTCGCCGTCGAGCGGATACACGGTGATGCCGATGCTCGCCGTGACTTTCGCCTTGTGCCCTTCCAGCAGGTACGGCCGTGCGACCGACCGCAGCAGCTTCTTCGCGGTCGCCGCGGAATCCTGTGGCTGCGACAACTGCTCGAGTATGACGGCGAACTCGTCCCCGCCCAGCCGCGCGACCGTGTCGCCTTCCCGCACCGCGCGCTGCAGGCGCCGCGCGGCCGTCTGCAGCAGCCGGTCCCCGCATCGGTGCCCGAGCCGGTCGTTGACCGGCTTGAAGCCGTCGAGATCCAGGTAGAGCAGCGCGACCAGGTGGCCGGCGCGCTTCGCGCGCGCCATCGCGCGCCGGAACTGCTCGCTGAAGAGGTAGCGGTTGGGAAGGCCGGTCAGGGCGTCGTGCGTTGCGAGATCGTAGAGCTCGCGCTGCTCCCGCTTGCGCAGCGTGATGTCCGTGAAGATCGCCAGGTAGTGCTCGACCCGGCCGGCGGCGTCCTTGACCGCGGTGATGGACAGCCACTCGGGGTAAATCTCGCCGTTCCTGCGGCGGTTCCAGATTTCGCCCTGCCAGCGTCCGATCGACTGGATGCATTTCCACATGTGGGCGTAGAACGCGTCGGATTGCCGGCCGGAGTGCAGCAGGCGCGGGGTCTTTCCCAAAACTTCCTTCCGCGCGTAGCCGGTGACCCGGCTGAAGGAGCGGTTGATGTAAACGATGCGGGCCTTTGCATCGGTGATGAGGATCGCCTCGGCGGTGTGGTCGAGGAACCGCCCGAGCTGGCGCCAGCGCGTGCCGAGAGACCTAGCCATCATCCGGCCGGGGAGCGCGCGCGGCCGGGCGCCGGGCGTCGCCGTCGCCCCAACGCCGGAGGCGCTCGATCAACGGAACCCACATCTCGTGCGAGGCAGGCTCCGTTGCGTCCACCGCGAACGACGCCGCCATTTCCGCCGGCGTCAGCGGCTCGCGGGCGCCAACCTGGTGCTCGAGCACGGCGAGGTCGGCCTCTGAAGCGTCGTCCGCGCGGCCGAGGCGCAGCGTGATCCGAGCGCGCAGCGCCTCCAGCGGCGCGTGGAAGTCGAGGATCACGAATGGCACCTCGAGCCGCTCCGCGATCGCCCGGAAGGCGTCGCGTTCGGAGCGCTTGAGGAAGGCGCCGTCGACCACAACCGGAAAACCCGCGCGCAGCGCCTCCTGGGCGAGCTCGCCGAGCCGCCGGTAGGTTGCCGTGTTGACCACCGCGGAGTAGAGCCCCTTCCCGATCCCGGAACCACTCGATGCGAGCGGCGCCATGCCGTGCGCGCGCTTGCGCTCGAGGTCGGAGCGGACCCGGATCGCCCCCAGGGCCTCGATGAGCGTCTGCGTGAAGGTGGTCTTGCCGCTGCCGGAGAGGCCGTGCGCGAGCAGCAACGCGGGGAGCCGTGGCGCCGCGAGCCGGCCGGCGAGGCCCAGATAGTCCTCGAACGCGCGCGAAAGCCGCGCCCGCTCGGGCCGCCGCAGCCCGCCCTGCCGCGAGCGCAGGAGATGCACCTTCGCGCGCACCAGCGCGCGGTAGACGAGGTAGAAGGGCAGCACCGCGAGCCCGGCGTAATCGCCGGTCGCCTCGAGGTAGCGGCCGAGAAAGCGCCACGCAAGGTCGCGGCGGCCGCGGTCCTCGAGATCCATCGCGAGAAACGCCACCTCGCTCATGACGTCGATCCAGCGCAGCTCAGCGTTGAACTCGATGCAGTCGAAGGGCACCGGCCGCCCGTCGAGGAGCACGATGTTCCGCAGGTGCAGGTCGCCGTGGCACTCTCGCACGAAACCCTGCTTCCGGCGCGCCGCGAGCGCCTCGCCGCGGGCCGCGAACTCGCGCTTGGTCCAGAGGCGCAGCTCGCGCAGCGCACGGTCGTCCGGCGCCGATTTGACGAGCGGCAGCAACTGCTCGAAGTTCTGCAGGGCGTCCGCCAGCACCACGTCGGGCGAGCCGAAGCGCTCCGATTCCGGTGCGCGCAAAGCGCCTTCATGGAAGCGCGCGACAAGCGCCGCGAGCGCGTCGACCTCCGCTGCGCCAAACGCTCCGCTCGCGAGTGCGCGGCTGGCGAGCGCGGCCTGCGGGAACTCGCGCATCCGGACCGCGTATTCCAGCAGCGGACCTTCGCCGCCGATGCGCGGTGCTCCGGGGGTGCCGTGGATCTCGACCACGTCGAGGTACAGCTCCGGCGCGAGCCGGCGGTTCAGCCGCAGCTCCTCTTCACAGTAGTGGCGCCGCAGCTCGAGCGAGGAGAAGTCGAGGAAGCCGAGGTCCACGGGCTTCTTGATCTTGTAGGCGTATTCCCCCGTCAGGAGGACCCAGGAAATGTGCGTCTCCAGCACCCGCACGCCGGCGACCGGGTGGGGATAGCAGGCCGGGTCGAGCAGCGCCGCGAAGAGCGGCGGCGCGGTAAGGGCAGCCGGGCGGGCGCGCGTCATGAGGTTCTGCAAGGGGCGGGCCATGCGCGGAGGAGGGCTGGCGCCAACGGTGCGCCGCGGTCCCCACGTTCATTTCACCGCAACCGCCGGTCCGGGCGATTGATCTGGATCAACGAACCGGCGCGGCCCGAGCCTAGGATTGTGCAATGGGGCACGGTTCACCGGCAAGACGGAGAATACAGCGATGAAGCACCTGAAGCATTCCCAGATCGCTCACCTCGACCGCCAGCTCGTGCGGCGGGACCGCGAGCTGCGCGAGGAAATTCGCGCGCTGCTGCTGCAGTCGGACGTGGAGCACCACCGGGACCTCGCGGGCATGGTGAGCGACGTGGGCGATGAATCGGTCGCGAACCTGCTCGCCGACCTCGACGCGACGTTCATCGACCGCCACGTGCGCGACCTGCGCGAAGTGGAGGGCGCCCGCAGCCGCCTTGCCGCCGGCAGCTACGGCGTGTGCGTGCGCTGCGGCCAGGGCATCGGCTACGAGCGCCTGGCGGTCTATCCCACCGCCGTCCGCTGCTTCGCCTGCGAGGCCCAGCACGAGAAGACCCACGCGCACGAGGGCACCCCGACGCTCTAGCGCCTATTGTTGAGATAGGCTCTTGTGCCGGTCCACAACGCCGACATCGCCGCAATCTTCGAGGAGATCGCCGAGCTCCTCGAAATCAAGCAGGAGAACCCGTTTCGCATCCGCGCCTACCACAACGCGGCGCGCACGGTGAGCGAGCTCGGGCGCGATCTGGCGGAGATGATCGAGCGTGGCGGCGAGTTGCCGAAGCTGCCGGGCGTCGGCGCCGATCTCGCCGGCAAGATCCGGGAGATCTGCGAAACGGGCACCTGCGCGCTTCTCGAGCGCCTGCACCGCGAGCTGCCGCCGGCGATCACCGAGCTGCTGAAGATTCCCGGCCTCGGACCCAAGCGGGTGCGGCTGCTCTACGATTCGCTGGCCGTAAAGACGGTCGAGGACCTCAGGCGCGCGGCCGGCGCCGGCCGCATCCGCGAGCTGCCGGGCTTCGGCGAGAAGATGGAGGCGCGCATTCTGGAGGCGCTCGCGGCGCGCAAGGCCGCGCCGCTGCGCTTCAAGCTCGCCATCGCGGCACAGTATGCCGCGGCGCTCGAGGCCTGGCTCGCGCGGGTGCCGGGCGTGCGCAAGGTGACGGTGGCGGGCAGCTACCGGCGCATGCGCGAGACGGTGGGCGATCTCGACATCCTGGTCGCGGCCGCGGCGGGCAGCGCGGTGATGGAGCGCTTCGCCGCCTACGACGAAGTGAAGAGCGTGCTCGCGCGGGGCGAGACGCGCTCGAGCGTCCTCCTGAAGAGCGGGATCCAGGTCGACCTGCGGCTCGTGCCCCCGGAATCCTATGGCGCGGCGCTGCATTACTTCACGGGCTCCAAGGCGCACAACATCGCGATCCGCAAGCTGGGCCAGGCGCGCGGACTGAAGATCAACGAGTACGGCGTGTTCCGGCGCGAGGCGCGAGTGGCGGGCGAGACCGAGGAATCGGTGTTCCGGTCGGTCGACCTGCCGTACATCGAGCCCGAGCTGCGGGAGGACCGCGGCGAAATCGAGGCGGCGCGCCGGGGCGAGCTGCCGCGACTGATCGAGCTTGCCGACCTGAAAGGCGACCTGCACCTGCACACGAAAGCGACCGACGGCCACAACACGATCCGGGAGATGGCGCTGGCGGCGAAGGCCGCCGGGCTCTCCTACATCGCCGTGACCGAACACTCGCGCAGGCTCACCGTCGCGCGCGGTTTCGATCCGCAGCGGCTGCTCAAGCAGATCGACGAGATCGATCGCGTCAACGGGGAGCTCGCGGGCATCACGGTGCTGAAAGGCATCGAGGTGGACATCCTGGAGGATGGCAGCCTCGACCTGCCCGACGAGGTGCTCGGGCGGCTCGATCTCGTGGTGGGCGCGGTCCACAGCGCCTTCGACCTGCCGCGGCGCAAGCAGACGGCGCGCATCCTGCGCGCGCTCGACAGCCGGTGTTTCACTGTGCTCGCGCACCCGTCCGCGCGGCTCCTCGGCAGCCGCGCGGCGATCGACGCGGACATGCTGGCGATCGTGCGCGCGGCGAGGAAGCGGGGCCGTTACCTCGAGCTGAACGCGCAGCCCGAGCGTCTCGACCTGGACGACGTGCACGCGCGCATGGCGCGGGAGGAGGGCGTGCTCCTCGCCCTCAGCACCGACGCCCACAGCACCTTCGATTTCGCGCACCTGAAATACGGCATCGGCCAGGCGCGCCGCGGCTGGCTCGAGGCGAAGGACGTGCTCAACACGCGCAGCCTTAAGGAGCTGCGGCCGCTGCTGGCGAAAACGATGGGCCGCCCGTAGGCACTCCCGGTAATATTCGGATTCGAGCCGCCCATGCCTCCGAACGAGAGAGCCGTCCCCCTGCGCCGCTGGATCAAGCGCGGCTTGGTCATTGCGCTCGCGCTCGCCGTGGCGGGCTTTGCCCTGCGCAACGTCATCCTCGGCACGCCGGTCGAGATCACCGAGGCGGTACGCAGCGATCTCGTGCAGACCGTGGTGGCGAGCGGGCGGATCATGACGCCGCAGCGGGCGTCGGTCGGGGTGGTGATCACGGGGCGCGTCGTGCGCATCCCGGTGGAGGAAGGCCAGAGCGTGAAGCAGGGGCGATGTCCTGATCGTGCTCGACGACGAGGACGCAAAAGGCCGCGGTCGCGCAGGCGCGGGGCGCGGTCGCCCAGGCCGAGGCGAAGCTGCGCCAGTTGCGCGAGGTGGGCCTGCCCGCCGCCGAGCAGGCGCTGGTGCAGGCGCAGGCAAACTTCACCCAGGCGCGCCAGCAGTTCGAGCGGGCGAAGGAATTGAAGGCGAAGGGATTCGTGAGCCAGGCCGCCCTCGACGACGCGCAGCGCAACCTGGATGTCGCGGAGAGCCAGCTCAGGGCGGCCAAGCTGCAGGTCGAGACCAACCGCCCTTCGGGCAGCGATTTCGCCCTGGCCCAGACCGCGCTCGCGCAGGCGCGCGCGAACCTGGGCGTCGCGCAGGCGAAGCTCGATCAGACGGTGATCGTCGCGCCCGTCGATGGCACGCTCATCTCGCGCAACGTCGAGCCCGGCAACGTGGTGCAGGCCGGCAAGGAGTTGATGGCGCTCGCGCCGGCGGGCGAAACCCAGGTGGTGGTCCAGATCGACGAGAAGAACCTCGCGCAGCTCAGGGTCGGCCAGCACGCGCTCGCTTCCGCCGACGCGTTTCCGAAGGAGCGCTTCGAGGCCGTGCTCGTGTACATCAATCCCGGCATCGACGCGCTGCGCGGCTCGGTGGAAGTGAAGCTGCGGGTGCCGAAGCCGCCGGACTACCTGCGGCAGGACATGACGGTCTCCGTGGACATCGAGGTCGCGCGCAGCCCCGCCACCGTGGTAATCGCGGCCGACGCCGTGCGCGATGCGAACAGCGCGCAGCCGTGGGTGCTCGCGGTGGACGGGTGGCGCGCGGCACGCCGTCCGGTCAAGCTCGGCCTGAAGGGTGACGGACGCGTCGAGGTGCTGGAAGGCGTGGCGCCGGGAGACCGGCTCATTTCCGCCGCCCAGATGACGGTCAAGAACGGGCAGCGCGTGCGCGCGGTCGCCGCTTCCAGGGCCGGCGCGCCGTGAGACGGCTCGCGCTGTTCGAGGTGATCGTCGCCTTCCGCTTCATGCGCGAAGGCCTGATGCAGACGCTGCTGATCATCCTCGGCGTCGGCCTGGGCGGCGGCGTCATCATTTTCATGTCGGCGATCCTGTCCGGCCTGCAAAGCAACGTCGTGCGCCGCACGCTCAACTTCCAGGCCCCCATCGTGATCCTGCCGCCCGACCAGGTGGCGCGGCCGCTGCGCGCCGGGGCCGGCACCGAGTTCGCGGCCCGGGTCCAGCCGAGGTCGCAGCAACTGCGCTCGATCGATCAATGGCAGAAGGTGCGGGAGCAGGTGGCGCGAACGCCGGGCGTGGTCGCGTTGACTCCCGTCGTGTCCGGTCCCGGCTTTGCCCTGCGCGGCGATGCCAACAAGGCGGTTGCGATCACGGGCATCGAAGCCGAGACGTATTTCGACGTGATCGCGCTGCCGGAAAAGATCGTCGCCGGGCGCTACCAGACCGGTCCCCTCGACATCATCATCGGCACCGAGCTCTCGACCGACCTCGGCGCCGGCATCGGCGACAAGGTGAGGCTCACCACCGCCACGGGCGCGACCGCGACGCTGACCGTCATCGGCATCTTCGATTTCGGCAACAAGGGCGTGAACGAACGCAACGTCTACGTCGCGCTGCGCACGGCCCAGAACCTGCTCGACCTGATCGGCGGTGTCTCCAGCCTCGAGGTGAAGGTGCACGACCCGTTCGCGGCTGAGAAAATCGCCGAAACCATCCGCGCCGGGACCGACCTCCAGGTGGACAGCTGGATCAAGACCAACGCGCAGTTCTTCACCGCGATGGCGGCCCAGATCCTCACCAACACCCTGATCCGCGTCTTCGTCGGCCTGACCGTCGCGCTCGGCATCGCCAGCGTCCTGGTGGTCTCGGTGATCCAGAAATCGAAGGAAATCGGCATCCTGCGCGCGATGGGGACCTCGCGCGAGCAGGTGCTGCGCGTGTTCCTGATCCAGGGCGGCGCGATGGGGCTGGCGGGCTCGGTGCTCGGGTCCCTGCTCGCCTGGACGTTTCTGCTGGTATGGCGCAGCGTCGCGAAGAACCCGGACGGCACGCCGATGTTCATCATCGAGATGGAGCCGTCGCTGTTCGTGATCGCCACGGTCGGCGCCACCCTGGTCGGGAATTCTTGCCGCCATGGCGCCCGCCCGCCGCGCCGCGCGGCTCGACCCGGTCGTCGCCATCCGCAGCTGAAGCCGGGAATCATGGAAACGCTGCGGCTTGACGGCGTGCGCAAGTCCTACGGCACGGGCACACCGGTCGAGAACGAAGTGCTGCACGGGGTCGATCTGATGCTCGAGCGCGGGGAATTCGCCGCGCTGATCGGGCCGTCCGGCTCGGGCAAGAGCACGCTGCTCAACCTCATCGGGCTGCTCGACCGGCCGAGCGGCGGGAGCGTCTTCATCGAGGGGCGCGAGACCGGCGCCCTGGACGACGCGGACCTGACGCGATTGCGCGGCCGCGCCATCGGGTTCGTGTTCCAGCACCACTACCTGCTGCCGGAATTCACCGCTCTGGAGAACGTGATGATGCCGATCCTCGCCGCGCGCGGCAGGCCCGATGACGAGATGCGCGACGCCGCCGCCGCGCTGCTCGACCGGGTGGGTCTCACGCCCTGGCGCGACAACAAGGCCACCCATATCTCCGGGGGGCAGCAGCAGCGCGTGGCCATCGCGCGCGCGCTCGCCATGAAGCCGGCGCTGGTGCTGGCCGACGAGCCCACCGGCAACCTCGACACCCAGTCCGCCGACGGCGTATTCGACGTGCTGCGCGAGATCAACGAGGCGAGCGGGACGACCTTCCTCATCGTCACGCACGACCCGCGGCTCGCGCAGCGCTGCGACCGCATCATCGAGCTGGTGGACGGCCGCATCGTCTCCGACCGGCCCAACGCGAACGTCGTGCGGCGCAGCTAGCCGCGGGGGGAGGACCGTCGGCCGCCGATGCGCCGATCGCGACGATCTTTGACCTGCATCAAAGTCACGGCCGCGCGCCTGGGGTACAAAGGAATTGCCTTACGCTATCCAGCGCGCACCCGGCGCCGCACCCGGATGCCCGCGGCGCAGGGCACCAGGCGGGAGGAAGCAGGTTCTCCCGGCCAGATCGGCCTCCTCTTCGGGGGCCGGCGCAAGGCCGACCGGCGCGATAACGATGCACCGGTACCCTTACGGGTCCAAGCGGCAAAGCGTGGTCAGTGTGGCCGACGCCGGAGGCTCATAAGGCTTCCGGCGTTATTTTTGTGGCTTACTCGGGCACGACCCCGGTGGGGCGGAGCTTGCCGGGGAGGAGGCAGCCCTTGCGGGCGCGATGGAGGATGTGCTTCTTCAAGTCCTCGCCGCTCACCTTGACGGTTCTTTCGTTGCCCGAGCGGGATATGCCGGCGACGGTCACCGATTCGGCGTTCCCGAATCCGACCGCGACGAGTTTCTCCTTTTCGTCCAACCCCATCAGCGTGATGCCGCGGCCGCGCGCGAGCTCCTTCAGCTCGTCCGCAGGGAAGAGCAGCATGCGGCCGTTCTCCGAGAACGCCGCCGCCAGCTTGGGCTTTTCCGGCACGGGAGCGGGCCGGATCACCTCGTCGCCCGGCTCGACGGTCATGAACGCCTTGCCCGCCTTCACGCGCGTCAGCAGCTCCTCCGATTTCCCGATGAAACCGTAGCCGCCGGAGCTCGCGAAGAGGTAACGCCTGCCTGGCTGCGCGTCCACCACGTGCGCGAGCCTCGCGCCGGGCGCGAGCTCGATGAACGAAGCGAGCGGCTGGCCGTCGCCCTTGCCGCCGGGCAGGGCTGCGCACTCGACGGAAAACGCCCGGCCGGTCGTATCGATCAGCCCGATACTGTGCACCGAGCGCGTCTCGAAGACGGCGTAGGGCCCGTCGCCGGCCTTGTAGGTGGTGCTGGAGAGGTCGAGGCCGTGGCCCGGGCGCGCGCGCACCCAGCCGTTCTTCGACACGATGATCGTCAGCGGCTCGTCGATCACCTGGCGCTCGAAGGTCGCGCGCTCGGCGGTCTCGATCTGCGTGCGGCGCGCGTCTCCATACTGCTTCGCGTCCGCCCGGATCTCTTCGGTGATCAGGCTCTTCAACGCTTCGTCGGAGCCGAGCACGCCCTTCAGCTTCCTGCGTTCGTCCTTGAGCTCCTTCAATTCGGTCTCGATCTTGATGCCCTCGAGCCGCGCGAGCTGCCTGAGGCGAATCTCGAGGATGTCCTCGGCCTGCGCCTCGGTCAGCTTGAACTGCTTCATGAGATCGGGCTTGGGATCGTCGGAATTGCGGATGACCTTGATCACCTTGTCGATGTTCAAGAGGACGATGATCCGGCCTTCGAGGATATGGATCCGCTTCTCGACCTCTCCCAACCTGTACCGGATGCGGCGCGTGACGGTGGCGGTGCGGAACTGGACCCACTCGCCGATGAGCTGCGCGAGATTCTTGCGTGTCGGGCGGCCGTCGAGCCCGAGCGCGACCAGGTTCACCGGGAAGTTCTCCTCCAGGCTCGTGTGCGCGAGCATGAAGCGCATGAACTCGTCCGGATCCTGGCGCGAGGAGCGCGGCTCCAGCACGAGCCGCAGCTTGTTCTCCTTGTCCGACTCGTCGTTCACCTTCTCGAGCAGGTTCAGGACGACCTGCTTCTGGTTCTGCTGCGCCGCCGTGACCTTGGCCGCCCTTGTCCTTGGGCTTGGGATTGGTGAGGGCCTCGATCTCCGCCATCACCTTCTTTGCCGAGGTCGTCGGCGGAAGCTCGAACACCACGATCTGCCACTGACCCGCGCGCGAGCGTCTCGACCTTCCACCGCGCCCGCGCCCGCAGCGACCCGCGCCCGGTCTTGTAGGCCTGGAAGATCTCCTCGCGCGGGCTGATGATCTGCGCGCCGCCCGGGAAGTCCGGGCCCTTGACGATGTGCATCAGCGCCTTGGGCGTCGTGTTCGGGTGCTTCAGCATGAACACCGCCGCCTCCGCGATCTCGCGCATGTTGTGCGGCGGCAGCTCGCACGCCATGCCGACGCCGACTCCCGAGGCGCCGTTCAGGAGGAGCATCGGCAGCCGCGCGGGGAGGAGCTTCGGCTCCTTCAGGCGCCCGTCGTAGTTGGCGATGAAATCCACCGTGTCCTGGTCGATCTCGGAGAGCAGCAGCTCCGCGAGCGGCGTCAGGCGCGCCTCGGTGTAGCGGTAGGCCGCGGCGGGGTCGCCGTCCTGCGTGCCGAAGTTGCCCTGGCCGTCGATCAGCGGATAGCGCAGCGAGAAATCCTGCGCCATGCGCACGAGCGCTTCGTAGGTGGAGGCATCGCCGTGGGGATGGAACTTGCCGAGCACCTCGCCGACGATGCGCGCGGACTTGGAGTGCTGGACGCCGCTCTTGAGCCCCAGCTCGTTCATCGCATAGAGGATGCGGCGCTGCACCGGCTTCTGGCCGTCTTCCACGTTCGGGATCGCGCGCCCGCGCACGACGCTCATCGCGTAGGTGAGGTAGCTCCGCTCGGCGAACGACGCCATGTTGATGGAGTCGTCGCCTGCGCTCGCCCGCCCGCCGCCGCCTCCCGCGCCGCCGCCGCCGCGACCGGAGCCGGCCACTGGGCCCGCTTTCTCCCTGCCGGCTCGCTTACCCTTTGCCTGCGTTTTCTTTCCCTTGGCCGCCACTTCGCTATCCGCTTTCTTTCCGGCCGCCGGCAGCGCGGCGGGCTCGAACAAATCGAGCGTCGCCGCGTCGGCGGCGCGCCGGGTCGGGTTCCGCTCGTCCGTCATACGTCAGCCTCGACCTCGTTGCCTTTTTCCTCCATCCACGTGCAGCGCTTCTCGGCTTCCTTGCGCGACATCAGCATGTTGAAGAGGGCGAATGTTTTCGTCTTGTCCTCGATCCGCACCTGCAGCAGCCGCCGGGTGTCCGGATTCAGCGCCGTCTCCCAGAGCTGGTCCGGGTTCATCTCTCCCAGGCCCTTGAAGCGCTGGATCGAGACCGATTCCTTCCGCACGCCGTCATCGCGCGCGCGGTCGAGGATCGACTTCAGCTCGTCCTCGTCGAGCGCGTAGAGCTTCTTCGGCGAGCGCTTGCCGTGGCCGGGCACGTCCACCTTGTAGAGCGGCGGGCAGGCGATGTAGATGTGGCCCTTCTCGATCAGCTTCGGGAAGTGGCGGTAGAAGAGGGTGAGGAGCAGCACCGAGATGTGCGCGCCATCGACGTCCGCGTCGGTCATCGAGGCGATCTTGCCGTAGCGCAGGCCCGAGAGGTCGGGGTTGTCCTTCTCGTCGTGCGGGTCCACCCCGAGCGCGACCGCAATGTCGTGGATCTCGGCGTTGGAGAAGAGGAGTTCCCGCTTCACCTCCCACGAATTCAGCGCCTTGCCGCGCATGCGGTAGACCGCCTGGAAGCGCTTGTTGCGCGCCTGCTTGGCCGAGCCCCCCGCCGAGTCGCCCTCGACCAGGAAAAGCTCGTTGTCCTTGATGTCGGTGGACTCGCAGTCGGTCAGCTTCTCCGGCAGCATCACCACGCTGGAAGACTTCCTGCGCTCGACCTTCTGTACCGTGCGCGAGCGCTCGATGGCCTGCTGGATGACCCGATTGCAGATTTTCTTCCCGTGCTCGACGTTGCCGTTCATCCACAGCGCGAAGGGGTCGCGCACCATGGTCGAGACGAGCTTCACCGCGTCGCGGTTGGAGAGCTTCTCCTTGGTCTGGCCGTGGAACTGCGGCTCCAGAACCCTGGCCGCGAGCACGTAGACGCAGCACGACCACGCGTCTTCCGCGAGGAGCTTGATGCCCTTGGGGGTGAGGGCGTGGTACTCGGCGAAGGATTTGACCGCCTCGAAGATGCCTTCGCGCAGGCCGGACTCGTGCGTGCCGCCGTCCGGAGTGGGGATCAGGTTCGCGTACGATTCGCCGCCGCCTTTGCCGTCCTCGACGAACGCGAACGCCCAGGCCGCGCCTTCGCCCGCGGCGAAGCCGTTGGCGTCCGCCTCGGCCACGAACTTCTCGCCGTCGTAGATCGGCGCGACCGCGGTCGCGTTGCCGATCAGCTCCGCGAGATAGCCCTTCATGCCCTCCGGGTAGTTCCAGGTCTTCTGCTTCGTCTCCTTCGCGGTCTCGACGTTGAGCGTGACTTTCACGCCCGGCAGCAGCACCGCCTTGGAGCGCACGATCCGCTCGAGGTCGTCCAGCTGCACCTTCGGGGAATCGAAGTACTTCTTGTTCGGCCAGATCCGGAGCGAGGTCCCGCTCGCGCGCTGCCCGCAGGTGCCGGTCTTGCGCAGCTTCTTCGCCACTCTTCCGTCGGCGAACGCGATCTGGTGGATCTCGCCGTCGCGCTTGATCTCGACCTCGAGCCGCTCGGACAGCGCGTTGGTGACGGATACGCCGACGCCGTGCAGCCCGCCGGAGAACTTGTAGGCGGCATCCGCGTCGGCGCGCGAGAACTTGGCGCCCGCGTGGAGCTCGGTCATCACCAGCTCGACGGTGGGAATCTTCTCCTCGGGATGGATGCCCACCGGAATGCCGCGGCCGTTGTCGGTGACCGTGACCGAGCCGTCGAGGTGGACGGTGACGTCGATCTTGTCAGCGTGGCCGCCGAGGGCTTCGTCGGCCGCGTTGTCGATCGCTTCCTGGATGATGTGGGTGGGGTCGGAGGTCCGGGTATACATCCCCGGGAGCCGCTGGACGGGCTCGATGCCCCGCAATTTCTTGACTGAGCTCTCGTCGTATCGCTTCGCCATTCGGGACGATATTGTAACCTGTTTTGAATCAAAGTACTACGTGGTCTTGCACCGCCGCGGGTTTCCCGCCACTATCTCGCCCTGCCACGAATTCAATCCAACGGAGTCCGCAATGCGCAACAGCAATCGTTTGCCCGAGACATGCCTGCTACTGTGCCTTGCGGCTTTCGCCGCCTCCGCCATCGCCGCGGACTGGCCGGCGCGGCCGATCCGCTTCGTCACGCCCGCCGCGCCGGGCGGCACCACCGACGGCCTCTCGCGCATCTTCAGCGCGCGCCTGACCGAGACGCTCGGCACCCAGGTCATCGTGGACAACCGCGGGAGCGCCTCGGGCGTGCTCGCCGCCGAGATCGTCAGGGCCGCCGCGCCGGACGGCTACACGCTGTTCATGGCCTACCACCAGCACACGGTGAACGCGGCGCTGATGAAGCTTCCGTACCACCCGGTCAACGATTTCACCCCGATCACGCAGCTGACCGAAGCCGGGCTGGTGCTGGTCGTGCATCCGAGCTCGCCCGCGAAGAACTTCAAGGAGTTCCTGGAGTGGACGCGCAACTACAAGGGCGCGCTCAACTTCGGATCGGCGGGGCTCGGCAGCGGCGGCCATCTCGCCGGCGAGCTCTACAATATCCAGGCCGGCGTGAAGGCGATCCACATCCCCTACAAGGGCGCCGGTCCCTCGCTGATCGCGCTGATGGGCGGCGAGTACCAGTTCAACTTCGCGGGGCTGGTGGGCGCATTGCCGCTCGCGCGCAGCGGCAAGATCCGCGCGATCGCGGTCACCACCGAGAAGCGCATCCCCGGCTACGAGGACATCCCGACCGTGAAGGAATCCGGCCTGCCCAATTTCGTGGTGGTGGGGTGGTACGGCGTGCTCACGCCGCCGAAGATGCCGAAGCCGCTGGTGACGCGACTGCACGCCGAGCTCGTCAAGGTGCTGAACGAGCCCGCGACCAACAAGCGCATCGTCAACCTGGGCGGCACGCCCGTGGGCAGCGACCCTGAGTCGTTCCGCAAGTTCATGCTCGCGGACATGGACAAGTGGGCCGATGTCGTGAAGAAGAGCGGCGCCAAGGCGGAGTAGATGTTCACCCGCCTCGACCACCTGATGATCTGCACGTCCGACCTCGGGCGGGGCATCGAGCAGTATCGGAAGCTCGGGCTTCAACATCCACGCCGGCGGGATCCACCCGGGGAAGGGCACCCACAACGCCATTGCGTTGAACGAGGAGGACTACCTCGAGCTGCTGGCGATCCGTGACCCGGCCGAGCAGCGGGCGGCGGCCCGGCCCGGCAGCTACCAGGACGGTCTCGAGCGCTTCATCGCGGAGGGCGGCGGGATCCGCTTCGTGATCATTCAAAGCGACGACCTCGCGGCGGACGTCGCCGCGATGCGCGCCCGCGGCGTGGACGTCAGCGATGCGATCGACGCCGGCCGACGCACTCCGGCCGGCCTGGCGCTCAAGTGGAAGGCCGCGACGCTCGGCCCGAAAAATCCGCTGCCGATCTTCTTCATCCAGCACCTGACGCCGATGGCGGAACGCCGCAAGCAGCTACCGGATGCCGGCCCCCATCCCAACGGCGTGCGCTTTCTCGAGCGCGCCTACATCGTCGTGCAGGACCTCGAGGCTTCGGTGGCGGCCTACTCGAAAGTGCTGGGTGTGTCCCAGCCGCGGATGTACAAGGGCACGGTGATCATGTCGCACATGGCCGTGTTTCAGTTCGGCCCCGCCGGCCTCACCCTCGCGCATCCGTACGCGCCGGGGCCGGCCGCCGACGCGCTCGAACGTCGTGGCCCCGGCCCGTTCCAGGCGCTCTATCGCACCACCAGCATGGGCGCGGCCGCGCGCTGGATGGAAGCACAAGGACTGCCGCCCCCTGCGCGCGGCGTGCGCGACACCGGCGAGCACGCGATGCTGGTGCCGCCCCGCGACGCTTGCGGCGCCTATATCGGCTTCGTCGGCCCGGAGTAGCCCCAATGCCTGCTCGCAAGACTGTCTTCTGGTTCGACGACGGCAAGCGCCCCAACGTCGCCGATGAGCTCGAGAAAGAGAAGGACATCACGCTCCACCGCCTCGCCTACAACGGGCCGAAAGCGGACCTCTGGGGCGCGATGTCCGCCTCGCACGTCTACTGCATTACCTCCACGCGCCAGGAGCAGCCCGAGGAATTTCGCGCCCATGCGGCGCTGCTCGCGCGCTGCCCCGATCTCCTCGTGGTGTCCTCGAGCGGCGCGGGCTACGACACGGTGGACGTCGCGGCGTGCACTGCGGCTGGCGTGATCGTGGTGAACCAGTCGGGTGGCAATGCCGACGCCGTCGCGGAGCACGCGGTGGCGATGATGCTCTCGCTCACCAAGAACATCCCGCAGACCGACCGGTCCCTGCGTTCCGCCCAACGCGCCCCGCGGGAAAAATTCAAGGGCTGGAATGCCCACGGCCGCACGGTCGGCGTCATCGGCATCGGCAACACCGGCCGCCGCGTCGCGCGCATCTGCGGCCTGGGACTGCAGATGAAGGTGCTCGCCTGCGATCCCTACCTCACGGCGGAAGAGATCCAGGCGCGCGGCGCGGCCAAGGTGGATCTCCCGACGCTACTCGCACAATCGCGCTTCATTTCAGTCCACTGCCCCTACAACGACGAGACCCGCAACATGATCGGCGCCCGCGAGCTTGCCGCGATGCAGCCCGGTTCCTACCTGGTCACGACGGCGCGCGGCGGAATCGTGGATGAGTACGCGCTCGCGGAGGCGCTCAAGTCCGGCCACCTCGCCGGCGCGGGTGTGGACGTGTGGAACGAGGAACCGCCGCCGCTCTCGCACCCGCTCCTCGCGCTCGACAACGTGCTCGCCACCTATCACACCGCTGGCATCACGCAGGATTCACGCGAGAACATGCGCACCTGGAACGCGCAGCAGGTCGCCGGCATTCTGCGCGGCGAGCGCCCCCCGCGCCTCATCAACCCGGACGCGTGGCCAAGCTTCGCGCAGCGTTTCGAGCGCATCTTCGGCTTCCGGCCCAAATAGCGAGCCATCATGCGCGCCCGCAACATGACCTTCTGCACCCTCGCCGGACGCGGCGGCGGCACCCTGGGATTGAGGACGGAGCGGGGCATCCTGGACGTGGCCAGGGCATCCGCGCTCTTCCGGATCAAGGCGCCGGCGGACATCCACGCCGTGATCGAAGGCGCCGACTGCGGGCCGTTGAAGAAGCTCGCCGACAAGGCATTGAGCGACAAGCGCGGCCGGAGCGTGCTGATTCCGGAGGCGCGCGCGCGCTTCGGCCCGGCCGTGCCGCGCCCCGGCAAGATCATCTGCGTCGGGCTGAACTACCGCCGGCACGCTCAGGAGACCGGCAACCCCATCCCGCCGGTGCCGATTCTTTTCAGCAAGTACCACAACACGCTCGTCGGCCATCGCGGCAGGATTCCCCTGCCGGTGAAGGTGTCCTCGCAGTTCGACTACGAGGTGGAGCTGGTGGTGGTGATCGGGAAGACGGCGCGCGACGTGCCGGAGGAGAAGTCGCTGTCCTGCGTCTTCGGTTACGCCAACGGCAACGATTTCTCGGCACGCGATCTCATGCGGGTGACGAGCCAGTTGATGCTCGGCAAGACCTGCGACGGCTTCGCGCCGCTCGGCCCCTGGGTCGTCACCGCGGACCAGGTTCCCGATCCGCAGAATCTCAGGATCGCTACCTGGGTGAACGGCGAGAAGCGCCAGGACTCGAACACCTCCGACATGATCTTCAGCTGCGCGCAGATCGTGAGCTACTGCTCGCGCCACCTGACGCTCGCGCCCGGCGACATCATCTACACCGGAACGCCGCAGGGCGTGATCCTCGGCTATCCGCCCGAGAAGCGCGTGTGGCTCAAGCCCGGCGACAGAGTCGTCACCGAAGTCGAGAAGTGCGGCAGGCTCGAGGTCACGCTCGCCTGAGGCCTCAGAGCTGCTTGAAGCCGATGTCGCGCGCGACCTTGCCCCACTTTTCCGTGTCCCGGCGGATGATGTTGGCGAAGAATTCCGGCGACTCGGTGTAGATCTCGAGCCCGTAGGAGTCGAGCTTCTCGCGCACGTCGGGCTGCGCCACCGCGCGGTTCATCTCTTTGTTGAGCAGCAGCACGATCTCGCGCGGGGTGCCGGCGGGCGCGATGAATCCGAACCAGCCGCTGTTCTCGTAGCCCGGGCAGCGTTTCCGCGATCGTCGGGTAATCGGGGTACTTGGGCGAGCGCGTGGCGCGGCCGATGCCGAGGAGCTTCAGCCGGCCGGCGTTGACGTAGGGCTAGACCGAGACGAAGGAGGTGATCGTCGCGTCGACCCGCCCGCTCATGAGGTCGGTCATGATGGGCGCCACGCCGTTATAGGGCACGTGCAGGTAGGTGAAGCCGCCCAGGGTGCGCAGCAGCTCGACCGAGAAGTGGATGTAGGCGCCTTCACCGTTGCTGCCGAAAACGAGCTTGCCGGGGTTGGCCTTCCCGTAGGCGACCAGGTCTTTCACGTTCTTGAACGGCACGGTGGGGTGCACCACCAGCGCGAGGAAATTGCTCACCGGGATCTGGATCGGCACGAAATCCCTCAGCGTGTCGTAGGCGACCTTCTTGTGGGTGATCGGCACGACCACCATGTTCCCGCCCTGGCCGCAGCCGATGGTGTAGCCGTCCGGCTTGGCCTGGGCGATGAGCGTGAGGCCAAGCTGGCCGCCGGCACCGACCCGGTTGTCCACCGTGAGCGCCTGCCCCAGGCGCTCGCCGACCTTCTGCCCGATCAGGCGCGCGAGCACGTCGCAGCTGTCCCCCGGCGCCGCGGGGACGATGACGCGGATCGCCCGGGTCGGGTAGGCCTGTGCGTGGACGCCGGCCGCGGGCAAACCGGCGACGGCGATGAGGATCAACGAGAACGCAAAGCGGATCATGGGGTCTCCTCCCGGGAATGGTTGTACGGAAGAGTATCGCGCCAGGACCCGCCTCCTGCCAAGCTTACTTTTTCAGCGGGCCGAAAAACTTGCCGCTCGCGAGCGCGCCGGCATAGCTGCGCCAGGCGTAATCGAAATTCCCCGTCTGGCCCAGGCTGAAGGCAGCCGCGGTCAATGCGCTGACGAAGGTGATCTGCATCTCTTCGGTGGCGGCCGAATCTTCTGCCAGGTCAAACGGCGCGACCTTGATGCGGAACTCGGCATCCTCGTGGTGCGCGTCCGTGATCGAGATCTCGGCGACGTTGTTCCGGATGTAGAAGAAGAAGTAGTTGCGGTCGCGCACCGGGGAGACCCGCTCATCCGCCCCGAGCAGCATCACCGGCTTGGCGACCTTTCTGAGGAACCCGGGCAGCTCCTTGCCGGTGCCCGCGGCATCGAGCAGGATGCCGCCCGCGGCGGGCGCGCCTTCGGCCAGCGCGATCGCGACCGCGGCGCCGCCGTACGAGTGGCCGACGAGGATGATCCGGTTGACGTCGATGCGGGGGTCGATGAGTTCCGGCCGGCGGCGGATCAGCGCCGCGATGCGCGCGAGGGTCCTGCCATTCGCCACCCATGGACCGTTGTTGGGCAGAGTCACGGCCAGGCTGTGTATGCCCCAACTCGCCAGGTGATAGGCCTGGTAGGCGTGATCGTCCTTCGTGTTGTCGTGCCCGTGGAGCAGGATCGCGAGCGGGGCTTTTTCCGCGGGGGCGGACAGATACAGGTCCGCGGCGATACGCTCGGTCGCGGACAATTGCAGTTCCCGGTCCTTCACGTCAACAGCGAACGGCCCGCGCGGCCGGAACTGGTCCACGTCCGCCTGGTGGGTCAGCAGGTAGTTTCCGCAGCTCGATCGAGTTCGCGGGCTTCAACGGCGTCACGCCGGTGGAAGGAAGCCTTGCGCAGCCGCCCGCGAGCGCGAGCCAGGCGATGGCGAACCCGACGCGGTATTTCACCCTGTTTTTTTGCCGGGCGCTCCAATAGAATCGCACCAAGGCTACGCCGCCGGTCTCAGCCCGGCATGACGCATACGAACCCATGATAGCCCTCAAGAATACCAGCACGCGCGTCGCTGTCCTGCTCGTCCTGTCTGTCCTGTGGATCGGAGCCGCACATTCCCAGCAACCCGGCAGCCCGGCATTCGACCAGGAAACCAAGAAACAGGAAGCGATCTACCACAGCCAGGGGGAAAACGTGCCCTCCGGCTACGTCGTCGGAAGATCGCTCCTGTCCTACGCCTCCATTCTTCCCACCGGCTTTGATGGCTCGCTGGCCAGTCTCGGTCCACGCGATCGTTGGCTCGACATCGGAGCGGGCGAGGGCAACGCGGTACTGGATTATTACACTGAACTCTACGATTCGATGCACTTTGAGGGACGCGAGCGGCGCGGCACGAAGGCGCAGGCGGTCGCGATCTCCATCGAGGACCGGCGCACGCCCGAATGGCATGAGACGGCCGCGCGCCTCGAGCCCGGCAAGATTCGATATCTGCACGGCAAGCGCTTGCGCGAGTACTCGGCGGAGGATCTCGGGCGGTTCCACCTCGTGACCGACGTGATCGGGGGCTTCTCCTATGCGCAGTACCTGTCCGTGTTCATGGAGAATGTCCTGAGCGTCATGGATTTGAACGCCACCTTCTACACGCTTCTGCTCGACGTGCGTACGGAAGTTCCCGCGGATCCAAGCCTTTACAAGGATTTGCTGCTCCTGACTGAAATAGAAGCGCCCGACGGCTCCGAGGTCAAGGTTTGTTCCTGGTTGAAGAGCATCAGTTGCGTGCAGGTGAGCTGCGAGCTCAACACGGAAATGAAGCGGCCCTTCGAGCTCTATCGGATCCAGAAGGTCTGCGAAAAGGTCGCGGTTCCGTCGCTGGTGCCACTGAGCTACGTCGCCGGGACTCCACCCACGCGGCGATATCGCATGGGAGCTCCACGGCCGGACCTGCTCGAGGCGCTGCGCCCGATCGACGAGTGACGGGCGCCGGCAGGCACGCGTGCCCGGCGGTCCCGGTCAGTCGAGCCGTTCCCACCAGGGATAGCCAGTCTGGGCGGCATAGCGGGCCCGGCTGATATTGTTGGGCCGGACGTTCGTCTCGGCGCACCAGGCGAGGAACTTGTCCACGCTGACGTACACCTTCTCGATCGCGACGGTGCCGGCGGCCTCCTGTATGCTCCGGTCCACGCCGGCGCAGAATTCCGCGTAGTCGAACGGGAAGTCCCCGGGGCACGCGGCCTGCAGTTTCGGATACTCGGCCGCGGAGACGAAGAACGTGTAGGAGACTGCCTTCATCGAAGCAGATGACTGCCCCGGCGCTCGCGCATGAAAGGAAAACAAGCATGCCACAAGAAGCCTTGAAAGCAAGCTGCCTGTGCGGGGCGGTGCGGTTCGAGATCGCGCCGCCGTTCTCGGGGTTCCGCTACTGCCATTGCAGCCGCTGCCGCAAGGCGACGGGCAGCGCGCACGCCGCGAACATCTTCCTGCCCCAGACCCAGCTCACCTGGCTCGCGGGCGAATCGCTGATCAAGCGCTTCGACCTGCCCGGCGCCAAGCGCTTCGCCGTGTGCTTCTGCACCCAGTGCGGCACGCGCGTGCCGCACAAAATACCCGGGACGGAAAACTATCTCGTGCCCGCCGGAATTCTGGACCAGAGCCCGGAGATGCGGCCGGAGGGGAGCATCTTCTGGGGATCGCGGGCGCCGTGGTTCGTCGAGACCCCGGCGCTGCCGAAGCACGACGAGTACGCCAAGTAACTCGCCCGGCTCGCGCCGGCGCGAGGGAGTTGACACAGCGCAATCTTCCGCGCAGCGCCGGGTGCTATCGTTCGCGCCATGAATCCCGGCGCTCCCGACGCGCATGATCCCGCCGCGGGTTCCATGGGGCGCGCCGGGGCGCGCACCGTCGCGCTCGTGGTGTTCTGCCAGATCGTGCACTTTCTGACGATCGCCGGGATCCCGCTCCTGCTGCCGCTCATTCGCGAGGATCTGCAGATCAGCTTCACGCAGGCGGGGCTACTCTCGGTCGCGGCGACACTGAGCTACGGGCTCATGCAGATTCCCGCGGGCTACCTGGCCGACCGCTTCGGCCCCGCGCGCCCGTTCTTCGTCGGGCTGTTCGGCTGGTCGGCGATGTGCCTTGCCTTCGGCATGGTCCACGCGTACTGGCTCGCGCTGCTCGTCCTGCTGGCCGCGGGCACCTTCCGCGCGCTGCTCTTCGCGCCGGGGCTCACGCTCCTCGCGTCGTGGTTCCAGCCCGAGCGCCGCGCCACCGCGATGAGCCTCTTCATGCTGGGCGGCTTCACCGGCAGCATCGTGCTGGCGCTCACGGGACCCTTGCTCGCGGAGCGCTACGGCTGGCGCGCGGCTTTCATCGCGTTCGCCGCGCTCGGCATCGGCGCGGCAATCCTCTTCCGGGCGCTCGCGAAGGACCGGCCGCGCACGCAGCCCGTTCGGCGTGTCGCACCGGCCGAGGTGCTGCGGCTCGCCCGCTTCCCGATCATGTGGGTGTGCAGCGGGCTGCAGTTCGTGCGCTTCTCGGTGACCACGGGTTTCAATTTCTGGCTGCCCTCGCTGCTCGTGGCCGACCGCGGGCTGTCGGTGCAGGCCGCGGGCCTGGTGATGGCGATGAGCGCCGCGCTGATGGCCCCGTCGAGCACGCTGGGCGGCTACGTCTCCGACCGCCTCCGCAATCCCCCGCTCGTGATCGGAGCCGCGCTCGCGATCCTGGCCTGTACGAACGCGCTGCTGGCAACGGTCGAATCGATCCCGCTGCTGCTCGTCGTCATCGCGGTCAATTCGGTGCTCCTCCAGTTCTATTTCGGACCGCTTTTCGTGGTGCCGATGGAAGTGCTGGGGCCGCGTTTCGCGGGCACCGCGACGGGATTCGGAAATCTGTTCGCCAATATCGGCGGCCTGACCACGGCCTACGCGCTGGGGGTGGTGAGAGACCAAGCCGGCAGCTTCGCCTGGGGCTTTGCCGGCGTGAGCGGCGTATGCCTTGTCGGCGTCGCGCTCGCCTGGATTCTCGCGCGCATGCGCCGTGATGCGGTGACGAAGTAATGGGCATCGCTCTCGTACTGCTGCTCTCCGCAGTCACGTTCATCAGTCTCAAGGGCAGCCGGGTCCTGATGACGCTGTTCGCGGTCGAGCTGGGCGCCGGCCCCCTCGAGACCGGCATGCTGTTCGCGGCCTACGGCCTCATCCCCTTTCTTTTCGTCGTGCACGCCGGGCGCATTGCCGACCGCATCGGCAACCGCGTGCTCATGTACGCCGGTTTCACGGGTTTCGCGATTTCGCTGACCCTGCCGGCATTGTTTCCCTCGCTGCCGCTGCTGTTCGTCAGCTCGCCGTTGATCGGCTTTACCAGCATGATCTTCATCGTGGCGTCGCAGAACCTGGTGGGCGTGCTGTCGCAGCCCGAGACGCGCACGCGCAACTACAGCTATTACAGCCTGGCGGATTCCACCGGCAACGTCGCCGGACCGGTGCTGGTCGGCCTTGCCATCGACGGCGTCGGCCATGGCGCTACGTACTACCTGCTCGCGGCGATCGCGGCGGTCTGCCTGGTGGTGTTCCATTTCGGCCGCCGCGAGATTCCGGCGCGCTCGGGCGTGGTGGAGGCCGCGAAGCGCGGGCCGGTGGCGGACCTGCTGCGGCTGCCGGCCCTGCGCAACGCGCTGATCAGCAACGGCATCGTCATGACGGGCATCGACCTCTACCAGGTCTACCTGCCGGTCTACGCGCGCGGCGTCGGGCTCGAGGCGAGCGCGATCGGCGTCATCATGGGCGCGTTCGGTGCGGCCGGCTTCCTGGTGCGGATGCTGATTCCCCCGCTCACGGCGCGCTGGGGCGAGCGCGCCATGCTGGCGGGCGCGCTCGCGCTGGCCTGCATGTTCTTCGTCGCGATTCCGTTAACCGCAAATCCCTGGCTGCTCGGCGCCGTCTCCTTCATCGTCGGGCTCGGCATGGGCTGCGGCCAGCCGCTGTCGATGATCCTGTCCTTCAACGCGGCGCCGCTGGGGCGCTCCGCCGAGGCGATCGCGATGCGTATGGCAGTAAGCTACGGCGCGCACGTGATCATCCCTCCGGTGTTTGGAGCGCTCGGCACCGCAATGGGCCTGGCGCCCGTGTTCTGGATCTGTGCTGCATTCATGGGAGCGGGCGCTGCTCTGAACCGCAAGGGTGCGGTTCCGAGCGAGACGAAGCAGGATGCGGGATGAATGCGCACCGCTCATCGCCCGTCGGTATTTGCCCTTGGGCGCGGCGGAAGCTAGCATCGTGGACGGGGAGGGTGCTGCCATGACACCACGCAGGATGACGCCGTTCACGTTGGTCGCGGCCGGGTGCGCCGCCGCGTTCTGCCTCTGGGCTACGAACGCGCCGGCTCAGGGCTATCCCAGCAGGCCGATCCGGCTGATCGTGCCGTTCGGCGCGGGCGGCGGCTCGGACTACGTGGGGCGGCTGGTGGGCGTCAAGCTCACCGAGCAGATGGGCCAGCAGGTCGTCGTGGACAACCGACCCGGGGCGGCGTCGCTCGTGGGCACGGAGATCGCGATGCGCGCGGCCCCCGACGGCTACACGCTGCTGCTCGCGGACTCGGGCTTCACCATCAACATCGCCTATTACCGGAAAGCCAAGTACGACGCGCTCAAGGATTTCGATCCGATCACCGTCGTCGGCGAGGCGCCGTACCTGCTGGCGGTCAATCCCGGCCTGCCGTATGCGGGCAGTCTCAAGGACTACATTGCGGCGGCGAAGGCGCAGCCGGGCAAGATCAACCTTGGCTCGGCCGGCAACGGCAGCGGCACGCATTTCTCGGGCGAGCTCTTCAAGCTGCGCGCGGGCGTCACGATCACGCACGTCCCGTACAAGAGCGCGGGCGCCTCGGTCGCCGACGTCGTGGGCGGCCAGATCCAGTCGACGATGACCTCGCCGCCGCCGGCGCTGGCGCTGGCGAAGGCCGGGCGCCTCAAGATTCTCGCCCAGGCGACGGCGAAGCGCACCGCGCTGCTGTCCGATATCCCCACCTTCGACGAGGGCGGCGTCCCGGGCGTACACGTGACCAACTGGTACAGCGTGATGTCCGTCGGAGGCACGCCCAAGCCCGTATTGAAGCGCTTGCACGACGAATTGATGCGGGCCATCGCCGCGCCGGACACGCAACAGCGTCTTGCCACGGGCGCGCTGGAAGCCGCGCCGACGACACCCGAGCAGTTCCGCAGGAAGATCGAGGGCGAGCTGAAGCGGTGGGCGGCAGTGGTGAGAGATGCCGGAATCAAGCAGGAGTGACGGATGAGCGCGCCGGACTGGAAATCCATACGCAGCGAGTTTCCGACGCTCGCCCAATGGAATTATCTCGACTGCGCTCGCAAGACCCTGCCGCCGCGCTGCCAGGAGCGGGCGATGCAGGACTACACGCGGGATGTGTACGAGAACGCCGGCGCGGATGCCTGGTCCGCGGAGAACGTCGCGCAGACGCGCGCGGCATTAGCGCAGCTCCTCGGCGCGAAGCCCTCCGAGATCGCGTTCACCCGGAATACGACGGACGGCCTCAACATCGCGGCCCACGGCTTCGATCTGCGGCCCGGCGACAACGTCGTGCTGACGGACCTGGAGCACGTCGCGAACGTCTGGGTGTGGAAGCACTGGCAGGCGAAGGGCGTCGAGATCCGCCTCGCGCGCAATCGCGAGGGGCGGCTCCCGCTCGCTGCGTTCCTGGAGAAGATGGACGCCCGCACGCGGGTCGTCTCCACCGCCTACGTCACCTACGGCAATGGCTACCGCGTCAACCTGCCGGAACTGGGACGCGCGTGCCGTGAGCGCGGCGTGCGCCTGGTGGTGGACGGCGTGCAGGGCATCGGGGTGCTCTCCACGCGGCTCGACGCGCTGGGGGCCGACATCATCGCGTGCGGCGGGCACAAGGGACTTCTCGGCCTGACCGGCTCGGGAATCGTCTATTGCCGCGAGGAGCTGGTGAACCAGTTGCGCACGGACTTCATCAAGGAGCCGGCGGCGGAACCGGGGGCGCGCGCCCACGTCGTGAGCCAGTTCGATTACGTGCGGACCGCGCACCGGTTCGAGGGCGGCAATCCCAATTTCCTGGGCATCCGCGTGTTCCGGTCGGGCGCCGAGTTCCTGCGCTCGATCGGGCTCGAGCGGATCGAGCAGCGCGTGCGCGAGCTGACGACTACCTGCCTCGGGCTGCTCAGGGCCGCCGGCCTCGACAGCCAGACGCCGGAAGTGTGGGAGGAGCGCGCCCACATCGTCAACGTGCTGGTGCCCGATGCGGCGCAGCTCATGCAGCGCCTGCGGGAGAAGCACCGCGTCGTCACCAACGTCAAGGACGGCGCGCTGAGGCTCTCGATGAGCTTCTACAACGACGAAAACGACCTCGAGCGCGCGGTGCGCGCGATCCGGCAGGAGCTCAACGGCTAGCTAGCCCTTCGGGGGCGCCGGCCACTGGACGAACGGCGGCTTCGGTTTCTGCCCTGGAGGCAGGGGCTGCGGCGCGGGCTGGCCCGCCGGACCGAGGTGCACCACGTAGCGATGGAACGCCCGCAGGTCCGCCTCGCTCCATTGATTCAGGTTGAACCACGGCATGGGCGGGCGCGTCTTGAGCGCCTTGGCGTAGGCTACCCACTGGTCCTCGGTCATCTTCGACAGGCTGACGCGCAGATTCGTCGCGTAGGTAGTTCCCCAGGGCCCGCTAAGGCCCAGTGGGCTGCCCTTCAGCCAATCCTTTTCCGGCACCTTGCCTTCGGTGGGCGCATAGCCGTCGGTATGGCAATCATTGCAGTTCCCCACCGTGAGGAGATAGCGCCCGCGCTCAATCTGCTGGCTGTCCGGCTTGGCGGTGGTCTTGCCCGCTTTCGGCGCCTGCGGGTCCGCGGCCTGAACGGCAGGCGCGACTGCAATCCCCACTAGTACCGCGAGCGTGCGTATCGTTTTCATTTTCGATCTCCTTGCAATGTGCCGGGGACAGATTATGCCCGCTCCCGTTTGCGTCCGGGAAAAATGCTAATCTGGCGGCCATCACCCCGTTGAGGATCGCCATGATTCAGAACCGTTGGCTGTTCGGGGCCGCGATCGCGCTTGCCGCCGCACTCGCGCCGCTCGCCTCCCGGGCGCAGGCCTACCCCGCGAAGCCGATCCGCTACGTCGTACCGTTCCCGCCGGCGGGCGCGACCGACATCCTCGCGCGCTGGGTGGCGGAGAAGATGTCGCCGGCGCTCGGGCGCCCCGTCGTGGTCGAGAACCGGTCGGGTGCGGCCGGCGGCGTCGGCACGGAACTCGTCGCGAAGAGCCCGCCCGACGGCTACACGATCCTGATGGCGACCGCGGCGCAGTCGATCAGCGAGACGCTCTACGTGAGGCAGCCGTTTTCGTTCGCGCGCGACCTCGCGGCGGTGGCGTTGATCGCGCGCGTGCCGAACGTCATGGAAGTGCACCCCTCGGTGCCGGCGCGGACGGTGAAGGAGTTCATCGCGCTCGCGAAGGCGCGGCCCGGCCAGCTCAACTTCGCGTCTTCGGGCGCCGGCACGACGCTCCACATGTCGGGCGAGCTGTTCAAGATGATGACCGGCACCGACATCGTGCACGTGCCGTACAAGGGCAGCGCGCCGGCGATCACCGACCTCATGGCCGGCCAGGTGTCGGTGATGTGGGACAACCTGCCGGCCTCCTGGCCCTATATCAAGGCCGGGCGGCTGCGCGCGATTGCGATCACCAGCGCGTCCCGCTATCCCGGCCTGCCCGACTTGCCGACCGTGGCCGAGTCCGGCGTGCCGGGCTATGAGGCGAGCGCGTGGTTCGGGGTCGTGGTACCGGCGGGCACGCCGCGCGAGATCATCGTGCGCCTGAACGGCGAGATCAACCGCGCCGTCAATCTGCCCGACATGAAGGAGCGCTTTGCGCAGCAGGGCGCGATACCGGCGTCGGGCACCCCGGAGGACTTCGCGGCCTGGATCCGCTCCGAGATCGAGAAGTGGGGCAAGGTCGTGAAGGTGTCGGGCGCGCGCGTGGAGTGACCGGTGCGAATGGGACGGATATTCGTCATTGCCGCGTTAGTGCTCGCTGCCGCGCAGGCGGCGGGCCAGGCGAGCGACCCGGAGAAGCCGGCGAGGGGTGTCGCCTATACGCTGCCGCAATGGTTCAAGCCGAGCTTCCTCGACTTCCGGCAGGACGTCGCCGAGGCGCGCAAGCAGGGCCGGCACGTGATGGTGTTCTTTCACCTCGAGAACTGCCCGTACTGCGCGCGCCTGCTGGAGGAGAACTTCGTCAACGGCGAGAACCACGACATCATGCGGAAGCACTTCGACGTGATCGCCGTCAACGTCCGCGGCTCGCTGGACGTGACGTGGACCGACGGCGCGGCTTACACGGAGCGCACGCTGACGCGGCATCTCGGGGTCAAGGGCACGCCGACGCTCATCTTCCTCGGCGAGGACGGAAGGAAGGTGGCCCAGCTGAACGGCTACCAGGACCCGGGCACGCTGCGCAGCACCCTCGAGTTCGTGCGGAGACAGCGATGACGGACCTGCCCAGGTGGACGCTCAGCCATATCGGCCTGTTCGTGAACGACATGGCGCGGATGCGCGACTTCTATACCCGGCTCCTCGGCTTCAAGGTGATGGATGAGGGGGTGCTGAGGGCGGGCGGCCCGCGCCTGACCTTTCTCAGCAAGGACCCGAAGGACCATCACCAGATCGTCCTCGTCGACGGGCGCGAGAAGGGCACCCGCTCCACGATCAACCAGATCACGTTCCGCGTCGCCTCGATCAAGGAAGTGAGGAAGATGCACGACATCGTGGTCGCCAGCAACGTGGACGGGGTGGATCCCGTGGACCACGGCAATGCCTGGTCGGTCTATTTCCTGGATCCCGAGGGCAACCGGCTCGAGTTCTTCTGCGACACGCCGTGGTACGTCGCGCAGCCGCACCGCGTGGCGCTGGACTTCTCGCTCTCCGACCGGGAAATCCGGGAGGCCACGCGCAGGCGGCTCGCCGGCGATCCGACGACGCGCCCGTTCGGAAAATGGCGCGAGCAGAAGCGCCGCGAGCTCGGGCTCGTGAGAGGGCAGGGACGCCGGCGTCGCAAGAGGGCGTGACCCAGAGGCAAGGCAGAAGTCGAGGCAGAATCGAATTCACGTTCGGGAGGTGGGGATGGATCTCGGCATAAGAGGCAAGAACGCGCTCGTCTGCGCCGCGAGCAAGGGTCTGGGCAAGGGGTGCGCCTTGTCGCTGGCCCGTGAAGGCGCGAATGTCACCATCCTCGCGCGCGGGCGCGAAGCGCTCGATCAAGCCGCCGCGGAAATCAGAGGGGCGACCGGCGCCGCGGTGAAGGCGGTCGCCGCGGATATCACGACCGCGGAAGGCCGGGCAGCGGCGCTCGCTGCATGCCCGCAGCCCGATATCCTCGTCAACAATGCCGGCGGGCCGCCGCCGGGGGATTTCCGCAACTGGTCGCGCGAGGACTGGATCAAGGCGGTCAACGACAACATGCTGACGCCGATCGAGCTGATCAAGGCGACCGTGGACGGCATGATCGCACGCAAGTTCGGCCGCATCGTCAATATCACCTCGAACTCGGTAAAGGCGCCGATCGAGGAGCTGGGACTCTCGAACGCCGCGCGCTCGGGGTTGACCGGGTTCGTCGCGGGGCTCGCGCGGAAGACCGTGCGCCACAACGTGACGATCAACAACCTCCTGCCCGGCCAGTTCGCCACCGACCGCCTGAAGAGCAACCTCGCGGCGCGCGCGAAATCGCTCGGCCAGCCGTTCGAGCAGTTCTGGGAGGCGCGCAAGAACGCCGTTCCAGCCGGCCGCTTCGGCGATCCGGCCGAGTTCGGCGAGCTGTGCGCGTTCCTGTGCAGCGCCCAGGCCGCGTTCATCACCGCGCAGAACTTCCTGATCGACGGCGGCGCGTATCCCGGAACCTATTGACCCTGCAGTCAAGGGATGAGGGATGAGGGCGGAGGGATGAGGATTGTGTAGAGGTTTCCAATGAACAAGGCATTCGCAAGCCGTATCGCGGCGATGAACGCGATGTACAAGCTCCCTGCGAACGACCGTCCGACGCTGCCCGGGGACGTGGTGGACCGGCTGGTCAAGTTCAAGGCGACGCTGCTGGACGAAGTGCACGAGATCGACGAGATCGTGAAGCTCTCGAAGGAGGGCGGCGCACCGCTCGACATCGCGGTCGCCATCGCGGACCTGCTGGGCGACATTGTCGTCTACTGCCGCTCGGAGGCGTTGAAGTACGGCCTGCCGCTGGAGGACGTGCTCGACGTCATCATGGACAGCAACGAGAGCAAGCTCGGCGCGGATGGAAAGCCGATCTACGACGCGAACGGCAAGTTTCTGAAGGGGCCCAGCTACTGGCGGCCGGAGCCGCGCATCCGCGCGCTGCTGGAGCGGCGCGGCGCCTGAGCGATGAAGCGTGCGGCCCGGAAGCGGCGGGCGCGGAAGCACCACCACTCGGTTTACGTCGTCCTGCTGTCGCGGGCCGTGCTGTACGAGCGGAAGTTCGTGAAGTGCAACCCCAACTACGACCCGGACAAGCCGTGCGTGTACGTCGGCATGACGGGGCTGAGCCCCAAAGCCCGATTCGAGAAGCACAAGGCCGGGATCAAGGCGAACCGCTATGTGGAGAAATACGGTGTACGGCTGCTGCCGGAGCTCTACGAGTGCTATAACCCCATGCCCTACGAAGCCGCGCTCGACATGGAAATCGAGTTGGCCATCTACCTGAGAGAAAAGGGCTACGGCGTGTGGCAGGGGTGATTCGGTAGCGCGCTGCTCCGCGGTAAACAAGACCCCGGACGCCGGGCACGAATTATTGCCTTGGCGAAAGCATTGCCTGAGCTTTCGACCGGGCGTAACTTATTGGCTGGAAAATGACGCCGTCCTATGAAAGCGTTGGCGGGAGGGCGAAATGAGTGTCAACTAAATTGTCAACTAAGAAGTCAACCAATTTGTCAATCAATTGACGTTAGCTGCGCATGAATAGCCCAAACGCTGAAACCCCAAAACGGTCCGTCCTTTGGTTTGCGTCTGGCGGCATGGTCCTATTCACGTCGTTCATGTATCTCTTCTTCGATCAGCGCGGTTGGACGACACGCGACGTTGTGTTTATTGGCATCGCCGGGGCGATGACTCTTGGCTTGATCATCACGCTTGTCGATGCAAAACGCTTTTGGTGGGGTATGCGGCTGGTCACCTTCATAATCTTCGCGGCTTACCTCTCTTACCTTCTTTACGAATTTTGGTGGTCTGGCAAGGCGCTGGAGCTCACGGCCCGTCGCAGTGCAGCGTCCCCATTTAACTCAGTACTCGGGTTTCTCTTCTTCGGCGTGCCCTGCCTCTTGTACACGTTTTGGGGGAGCACTTGGGGCAAACTAGGGCACGCGCAACCTCAGAACGTAACCCGATCAGACATCTTCACTTTTTATATCGCTTGGGGAGCTCAATGGCTGTTTCTATTACTGAGCGCACTGGCGGTCGCTGCAGCGCTAATGCGCAGCTAACAACGTGTTCCAGGCGACGCATTCGCGCTGCGCGCGAATACGCGCCTGAACACGGGCGTTAGATGGCGATTACAACGCAACGCGGGAGCGGGTAGCACATGCCGTATTGCCCGAATTGCTCATGCCCTCTTGAGCCCAATGAGGGCGACTGCCCGAAGTGTGGCGCTGTATTTGGCCCTGATGCTGCTTGGACTCCGACGGCAGAACCCTCGGGACCGGTCCCGCTGCGTCCCGAGAGAACCACGCCAAAATCTGTCCTCGAGAGCACCTCGGCCCAGGAAAGGGTCAAACCGCCTTATGTACCGGGGCGCATTGGATGGGCCAATCTGTCACTCGCAATTGCTTTCTTTTTGTCGTTCTATCTATCGCCTGGGGCCAAAGCGTTGCGCATGGTTGTCGATCTGCCCGTGCTCCAAAGCATCCCGGTGTATAAGGCGCACATTCTCAACGCCTTCGCGAGTTACTGGATCACCGCACTTCTAATTTACCTCGCGCTAAGGCTTACGAGGGCGGAAGCCTGGCTTAAACCGCGACCTGCGATCCATGCGTTAGTCGGGATTGGGAATGCGCTTCTAATTTTCTATCTAATCCCGCGTATCTTCGCCTCCACCATACAAGGCGGTGGGCCAAGCTTCGTTGTCGCAATGTTTAGTCCTTATTTCGTGATACCGGCCAAACTTCTTTTCCTCGCTGGATTTGTGTGGCTTGCAGCACGGTCGATAGCGAAGCGAAAGGACGTGATCGAAAGACAACGGTTCATCGTGCCTGAATACGCCGTCTTGACGCTTGCCGTTGGCATCCCTACAGCTTTCGCATCAACGATGTACTTTGGTGAGGAGGCTCCGTTTCGTATCGCACGCGAGGCGGGCAAACTCCTCGAGGTTAAATGCAAGCTGGCCGGAGAACGCATTCTCCGTTTACCCACGGAGGAGGTTAAGGGTCTCTTTCTCGAACGAGACAGCGCCGAGCGTTATGAGCAAATTAAGGATGGCGTATATCAAGGTTTCGGTGGGTCGATTCTTGGCGAGCCTCTGGTTAATGGCGGTCTGCTGATGTTTATGGAGAAACCCAATGACCGACCCAGGCCAGAAGACGGTGGACAATTCAAGTACCGCCGGCATGGCTTTAAGGATTGGAAGGGCCAGCCGGTCAATGAGTTGGAAAGCGAGTACGGCCTGTACCGCACGGATCTGACTTCTGAAGAGGAACGGAAGCTTGGAATTCGTGGTGCCGAGGTAACGATAAGGCATTTGCGGACAAACGAGATCATCGCAACAACAACTTATTTCGTTAGTTCACGAGAACGTAAGTTTTGCGGAGAAGCCCAAAACGGCTATTTCGATGTCGCGCAGTTCGTAAGGAGGGCTCTGGATTTAAAGAAGCGTTATCCGTCCGCATGGGACAGCCAAAGCCCCGTGAAGAAATAACATTGAGGGCCTCAACCAGCCCCTTGAAAGCACCGTCGCCATCTAACACCGCGTTCGAGTCCGGACGCGCGCCGGCTCCACGCGAACGTTAGATTGCATAGGTATTGCCCATGATCATATTGCTTATCGTGTCTGTCATCGTGGTCGCCGTGATCATGTATTTCGGCAGAAAGTGGGCACCCAAATTGCGCTTGGGCTTATCGATCTTGGTATTTGTTCTAATAAATCTTCCCACAATTGTTTTTTGGGTTGTCGGAGATCAACCCTTACCAGGCGCTACAACGGTAACGCAAGAGGAAATTCGGGACACGGCAAAAACCAAGTAGGAGGGGTAATTAATGCAATCTAACAATCAAATCAAGTTCGCCCGCGAAAAGCGCGGGCCGGACGCGCATAAACCGCGCGCCGCTTATTTGAATCGTTAGGCCGCCCACAAGCTCGAGCATCCCTCAAGGGGAGGAGAGCTCCATTAGACACACGCGCATCATCGTCACTCACTATGGCGGACCCGATGCACTTCGGGTGATTGAAGAAGTGTGCCCCGAACCGGGCAATGGTGAAGTGCGGGTAAGAGTGCTGGCCGCAGGCGTCTCCTTGCCCGACATAATGGCGCGTGAGGGCGTCCATCCCGAAACGCCCCCGGTGCCGTACACGCCGGGGTGGGACCTGATTGGCGAGGTAGAACGGCTCGGCGACGGTGTCTCCGGAATTGAACCGGGCCAGATCGTTGCCGCGATGCCCATACACGGCGCGTACGCGGAGTTCGTCTGCCTGCCGCAGCGCGAGCTGGTTCCGGTGCCATCCGGGTTGGACGCCGCCGAGGCTGTCAGTCTCGTGCTGAACTACATTACGGCGTATCAGATGCTGCATCGCTCCGCCAAGGTCAAACCGGGCCAGCGCGTGCTGTTTCACGGCGCGTCGGGCGGGGTCGGCACGGCACTCTTGCAGCTCCGGCGCCTTGCCGAACTGGAGATGTACGGTACCTGTTCATCGCGAGGGGCACCGGCCGTTTCCGAGCTGGGCGGTGTCCCAATCGATTACCGGAATCAGGACTACGTGAAGGAAATTCACCGCCTCACGAGCGAGGGCGTGGACGCCGTCTTCGACCCAATCGGTGGCGCCCACCTTTGGCATTCCCGCGAGGCTCTTCGTCCCGGCGGGAGGGTTGTGGGTTATGGCAATACAAGCTCGCTACGTGGGGAGGGATTGGCTTCAAGTCATCCAGGTGGTCGTAATCGCCTTCATGGAATCCCCATCTACGCCTTGTACATCGCTGGCGGCTGGCTTCTCCCGGGCCGGAAACGGGTGGTTCCCTACAGCATCCAGACGCTCAAACGGCTGAGACCGGAATTGTTTCGACAGGATCTGATTGCCCTGCTTGACCTCCTCAAACGGCAGAAGATCAAGCCGCTCGTCGCGCAGCGATTTCCCCTTGCCGAGGCAAGACAGGCGCAGGAGTTGCTCGGGAAGGGAGGCGTAATAGGCAAGATCGTGCTCGTGCCCAACGGGGTTGCGCCAGCCTTCGCGCGCGGGTGAAGAAATGCGGGGCTTACTTGGCGGAGCAGCAGTGCGTCTAGGTTTCCCCGAGGTTCAACTGCGCAATTAGCGGAGTACTTCGCTATGAAAATCTCTGGATATCGCTGTTCGGTCGTTCTGCTCCTTTGCTGCACCCTGACGTTCGTTGCTTTCTCTTTCCCGGCGGTCGGCGAAGAGGCTCCCGCGTCGGCACCAGCCGCAAAACCTGCCGAGCCAAAACCGTTGCCGGAAGATCCGCTGGGCCGGAGCACACCCTACGGCACGGTGATCGGGTTTCTGCAGGCGGCGAACAAGGCTGACTATGAACTTGCCTCCAATTACCTGGAGGGCAAACAGTCCGCCAGGAGAAAAGCAGAACTCGCGCGCAGTCTCCATGTGGTCTTGAACCGGGGCCTAAAAATCGGCCCGGACGATTTGAGCAAAGCACCTGCGGGAAGCCTGGACGACGGTCTCCCCGCGAATCTGGAAAAAGTGGGCACGGCAACCTTTGCGAGCGAAAGCCTGGACATCGTGCTTCGCCTCACGAAGACACCCGATACATCGCCGATCTGGCTCTTCTCCGCTGAAACCCTGCTTGGCGTAACTGCTGCGGCTAACCAACTCGATCTCCCGTGGGCCGAAGCGATCTGGCCGGAATCGTTCAGAGAAATCCGCTTCCTGTCTTACCCACTTTTCACGTGGCTCAACGTGCTCGTGAGCATTCCGCTCCTGGTGGGGATTGCCTGGCTCCTCACCCGGGGCCTTCTCAGACTTCTTCGCCCTTTGGACCTGCGCCTTAGCACGAAACCCGGAGAGAGTGTGCTGGCCCCGATCAAATGGCTGCTGTTCCTTTTGATCTTCGCTCTCCTGGCGCGCATCGTCGCCACGCAAGCTGCCACGGCGGAGGGGCGCATTGTCGTCACCTCTATTGCCAACGTGCTCATCATCGTGGCTGCCGGCTGGTTATTGGTTCGGTTGACGAAACTTTTGGCTCGATTGAAGACTCGGCAGCTGCGACAGGTTGGGTTGCCGGGCAAGATCGCGACAGTCGAACTATCCAACTGGCTGCTTGTGAGTGTCTGGTTCATTGCCGGTTTATTCCTGATCCTGCGCAGTTTGGGCATCGAGCTTACGGCCGTCATTGCCGGACTCGGCATTGGCGGAATCGCGTTTGCGTTCGCCGCCCAGAAGACGATCGAGAACCTCTTCGGCACGGTAATGGTCGTTGCTGATGAAGCCATCCAGGTCGGTGACGACTGCCAGACAGGGACTATTGAGGGCCGCGTCGAAAGCATCGGTCTGCGCTCCACGCAGATTCGCACCCTCGACCGGGCCCTGGTCAGCGTTCCCAATGGGCAGCTCGCCGCGTCAAGTATTGGAAATTTGGCCCGGCGCGACAAATTTCTCTTCCGTCATAAAATTCGGTTGGGATATGAAACCACAGCCGATCAGCTTCGCCATGTCCTCGCGGAGATCAGAAAAATGATGCTGGAACAAGCCAAGCTCGAGCCTGCAACCGTCACGACCCGGTTGATCCGGTTCGGCGACGCCTCCCTCGAGGTGGAGGCCTTCGCGTATGTGCCAACTCGCGAGGAGGGTGTCTTCCTCGATATTCAGGAAGAACTTCTACTGCGGATCATGGATATCGTCGAAGCCAGTGGAGCTGCGTTCTATTTGCCAACCGAGGCCGCGCCCGTCCCCAATAATTCCGCTCTGAATACCCGGACTCGGGATACTCAGGAAAAGTAGCGCGCAGAGTCCTCGAAGGTCCCTCTTGGGCCCTGGAGGTCTCAAGTAACCACTGTCATCTGGGTTGAATGCGCGAGCCGTCGCGCAGGGCATCCGACGGATAGACCACGACGCGTTCGCCCGGCTTCAGGCCGTCCTCGACGAGGGCCTCGGCGCCGTTGCGCAGCGGCGCTTTCACCGCACGCTTGACCGCGCGCCCGCCGTCGGCCACGAACACCGCCCAGTCCGCGCCGTCGCGGAAGAGCGCCCCGACCGGCACTTTCACGGCGTCCTCCTCGCGATGCGTGACGATTGCCGCGTCCACGCGAAACGCATCGCCAAGGGTCTGGACTTTATCGAGCGGCTCGGCGAAGTCGAGCACCACGTTCACGCGCTGCTCCTCGACGCCGAGCGCCGAGATCTTGGTGAATGCCGCCGGCTCGATCAGCCGCACGCGTGCGGCAAGCGGCGCGACGCCCCGGCCCAGGTCGATGCGCGCCGGCATGCCGGGCCGGATCGCCACCGATTCCTGCGACAGGACATCCACCACGGCCTCGAGGCTGCGGGCATCCGCGAGCTCGAGCAGCGGCGCGCCCAGGGGAACGGTGCCCTCGCTCTCCTGGATGACCTTGAGCACCGATCCCGTGACCGGCGAGGTGACCTCCCACTTCGCGCCGGGCTCGCCGCTGCGATAGCGGGTCAGCGCGGCGCGCGCCTGTTTGAGCTCGTGCCCCGCTGCGTCCTCGGCAAATCGCGCCGCCTCGACCGTCCGCTCCTGGGTGCGCAGCGCGAGCTCGGCTTGCTCGCGCGCTGTCGCGGATACAAAGCCCTCCTTGAACAGCTTCACCTGGCGGTCAAGATCGGCCTGCGCCTGGTCGCGCTGCGCCATCACGCGCGCGACCTCCGCCTTGGCGCGCAACTGCTGCGCCTCGGCCGCGCCGACGCGCGCCTGCAGCTCCCGCTCCGCGCGCGCGTCGAGGAGCGCGGGTGCGGCCGGCATGAGCACCGCCACCACCTGTCCCCGCTCGACCGGGTCACCGGCCTTCAAGGCGGATGCGCTCGACGCGCCCGGCGAGCGGCGCGAACACGGTGTAGCGCTCGCGCACGCGCGTCTTGCCGTCGTCCGAAACGGTCTGCTCGAATACGCCACGCTCGACTTGGGCAAGCTCGACCGAGATCGGGGGCGCCCGCAGCGCCCACACCACCAGTGCCGCGACGCCGGCGAGGGCGATGCCGAAAGCGATCTTGTTGCGCGTTCTCATTCGCGAGTCTTCAGGACCGCGACCAGGTCCAGGTTATCGATGCGGTTGCGCACGATCAGCGCGCTCGCGACCCCCGCCGCCACGACGACGGCCGCGGCGTAAAGGTAGGTCTCGGGCAGGATCACGAGCGGGAATTCCATCACCTCGCCGTGCTGCATGAGCGAGATGATGAACCACGAGAGCCAGTAGCCGGCGATGCAGCCGAGCGGAATGGCGACCGCGATTTCGAGGGCCAGCTCACCCAGCAGCAGCACCGAGACCTCGGCGCGCGTCAGGCCCAGCACGCGCAGACTCGCGAGCTCCCACGCGCGCTCGGCAAGCTGAATGCGGGCGTTGTTGTAGACCACGCCGATCGCGATGGTCGCGGCAAACCCGGTGAGAATGGTGGTGAAGAACAGGATGTTCTTCGCGCTCGTCGCGCGGAAGGTCTCGAGCAGGGTGCGCGTGACGATCACCACCGCCGCGCCCGGTATTTCCTTCAGTCGCGCGAGCAGGCGCGGCTCTTCGTTGCGGTCAACGCGCAGACCCGCCGCCGAGACCACCGGTCCCTCGCGCGCAAGGCGGTTCAGTTCCTCGAGCGGCATGTAGGCGTTCATGCCGGCGAGCTCGCGCACCGTGCCCGCAACGTGCAGCGGCGCCTTGACGCGCTTTCCTTCCAGCATTTCCACCATCAGCGTGTCGCCCGGCACGACGCCGAGGCGGTTGGCGAGGCGCGAGGTAAGCAGGACCCCGCCCGGCGCCGGGCCGCGCCTCGCGCAGGTCCTTGTCGAGGATGCGCTGCAGCGTGGCGTCGCCGGGGAGTCCGGTCAGCGCCGTGCGGTAATGGCGATTCCCGGCGACAAGGCGCACCGGGACCATGCGCACCACCTCGGCGCGGGCGACGCCCGGCAGCCGCTCGAGCTCGCGGCGCGCATCGATCGCCACCGGCTCGGCGAAGCCGACGAAGACATTCGCGCGCTGCACCTGGTTGAACTGCACGTCGATGAAGTACTCGACCGCGTCCACCCAGAACGTGCCGGAGAGCAGGATCGCGACCGAGCCGGCGATGCCGGCGACGGTGAGCGCGGCGCGCACGGGCTTGCGCTCGAGATTGCGCAGGATCATGCGCTGCGCGGGCGTGAAGACGGCCACGTAGCCGAGCCGCTCGACCATGAGCGGGCGGAACTCGGCCGGCGCGGGCGGGCGCAGCGCTTCGGCTGCGCGCAGCTTCACGACTCCGCGGATTGCCGCGAGCGCGCCCCCGAACGCCGCGAGGAGCGCGGCGCCCGTGCCCGCGAGCACCACCCACGGCAGCAGCCGGAAGTGGAACGCGGGGAAGTGGAAGAAGTCGGTGTAGAGGCCGGTCATGGCGCGCCCCAGCCGCCAGCCCAGCCCGAGCCCGATCGCGGCGCCGAGCACCACGATGACCGAGGTGAACTTGAGATAGTGCCAGGCGATCG
Organism: uncultured beta proteobacterium; assembly: GCA_963699525.1. Classification (GTDB taxonomy): domain Bacteria; phylum Pseudomonadota; class Gammaproteobacteria; order Burkholderiales; family SG8-41; genus SG8-41. The sequence goes on from CAVOUI010000009.1 coordinate 277,091, forward strand.
CACGGTCTTCGTAGCCGAGCGCCTTCAGCGCCGCGATCTCCCCGCGCTGCGCGTTGACCTGCCGGTGCAGCACGACGTTCAGGATGAACGCTGCGACGAAGAGGAAGATCGACGGCAGCACGAGGCCGAACACCCGCTGCTGGTTGATTTCCTGCGACACGATCTTGTGCGAGACCTGGTCCTCGCGCCCGACCGCTCCGAAGCCGCCGTAGGGCTCGAGCATCCGGTCGAGCGCCTCCACCGTGGCCGGCGCGGATGCCCCGTGCGCCAGGCGCAGGAGCACGGAATTGAACGCACCGTCCATGTTGAACGCGGAGGCGAGCGTCTTTGCGTCCACCCAGAACACCCCGAACCACTCGTCGTCGGGCATGCCGCCGCCGCGCGTCGCGTAGATGTACTCGGGCGAGAGGGCGGTGCCGACGATGGTCAGGCGCTCGAGCTTGCCGTTCATCAGCACCCGCGTGCGGGTGCCGAGCTTCAAGTGTCGCGCCTCCAGGAAGCGCTGGTTCACCACCGCTTCGCCCTGCGCGCCCGGCGCCGGCCAGCGCCCGCTCTTCAGCGTCAGCCGGCTCATGGCGGGCGGGTGCGCGAAGTCCACCCCGATCAAGCGCGCGATCATCGGCGGCACCACGCCCTCGATCGAGAGCTGGACGTCGCGGGTGACGCGCGTCTCGACCTCGGAGACGCCGGGGATGGAGCGGATTTTCTCGACCAGCGCGAGCGGCGCGCGCTTCGCGGTGGCGAACACGTGCGGGAAGCGCGCCGTGTCGTAGTAATGCTCGCGCGACCACACCAGGGAATCGTGGGTGGAGAACGACGCGATGAAGCCGCCGATGCCGCAGGCGATGACGAGCGCGATCGACACCACCTGGGTCTTCAGTGACCACAGGTCGCGCAGGAGCTTCCTGTCGATCGCCTTCACCACGAGATCTCCGCCGGCGTCAGTTTCCGCTCGGGCCGGGTCTCGCCGACGATCTTCCCGTTGCCGAGCTTGAGCACGCGGTCGGCCATGCCCGCGATCGCGGCGTTGTGCGTGATCACCATCGCGGTCGTGCCGAGCTCGGCGTTGATCTTCGCGATCACTTCGAGCACCATCTTTCCGGTCTCGTAGTCGAGCGCGCCGGTCGGCTCGTCGCACAGCAGCACGTCCGGGCGCTTCACGACCGCGCGCGCGATGGCCACCCGCTGCTGCTCGCCGCCCGAGAGCTGCGAGGGAAAATGATCGAGCCGCTCGGAAAGCCCGACCCACGCGAGCGCCTCCTCCGGCGCCATCGGCCGCTCGGCGATGTCCGTCACCAGCGCCACGTTCTCGCGCGCGGTGAGGCTCGGGATCAGGTTGTAGAACTGGAACACGAAGCCGACGTGCTGGCGCCGGTAGCGCGTGAGCTCCGCCTCGTCGGCGTTCGATAACTCGTGCTCCATGAATCGCACCACGCCGGAAGTGGGCGTGTCGAGCCCGCCCAGGATGTTGAGGAGCGTGCTCTTGCCGCTGCCCGAGGGTCCGAGCAACACGATGAACTCGCCCGCGTGGATGCCGAGATCCACGCCGCGCAGCGCATGCACCTCCGTCGTGCCCATGTGGTAGGTCTTGGTGAGGCCATGCGCCTCGAAGACGGTGCGGCCCGCCGGCATCGGAGTGGGGCTCGCGTTCATGGCCGCCATATTACATGGGGGGACGCCGCGAACTTCCCGGCGCTGGCGGTCAGCGCTCTGCGGCAGGGGAATCGTCCCGTGTGCGGCGGCTTCGGTGTTCGAGTGTAATGCCCACGGCTTCGAGCGCGATGCCGGCTACGAGTAATGCAACTCCCCACCACACCTCGGTAGCGAGCCACATCATCAGGGCACCGCCAACGACCAGCAGTGCACCCAGCGTTCGCCGCAAGCCTCGATGTTTGATCAACACGGTGTTCTTCCAGCCTATTCCAGAATACAGTACATCCCAGACCGCACCCGGCCGGTTTGACGCAGATCAAGCGGGACACTTCGGACACGGATAGCATGAGCGGAGGCCCCGGGGGCGGTGGCCGGCGAAGAGCATGCCATGAGCCCAGCGCGCAGCATCACGCCCAGCGGCGATGACTATTTCGAGCACGACGCCGACATCGGCGTGGTGGGCCGCGGCGCGACGCTTGAGGAAGCGTTCGAGTCGGCCGCCGCGGCGACGTTTGCCATTATGGCGGACCTGTCCGCCGTACGACCCGAGCGGTCGGTGACGCTGGATTTTGAGGAAGCCGATGTCGAGATCGCCCTGGTGCGCTGGTTGAACCTGCTGCTCGGGCTATCCCACGAGCAGGGGCTCGTCTTCAGCCGCTTCTGGATCGAGCGCGATGGCGTGCTGTGGCGCGGTGGGGCGAGCGGCGAGCCTTGGCGGCGCGATCTCGAGCGCGGAACGGAAGTGAAGGGCGCGACGCTGACGATGCTCGAGGTGAAGCAGGAGCGCGACGGCTGGCGCGCGCGCTGCGTGGTGGACGTGTAGATGGATCTTTCGAAGCTCAAGAGAATCGACGAGTGGACGTGGACGATCGCGCCCGCGCCGGGCGAGGCGCGCGGCGAGGTCAAGCTCTACGGCAGCCGCGAGCTGCTCGCGACGATGGACAACAAGGTGATGGAGCAGATCACCAACGTCGCGCGCCTGCCGGGCCTGGTGGGTCCCGCCATGACCATGCCGGACGCGCACTGGGGCTACGGCTTCCCGATCGGCGGCGTCGCGGCCTTCGATCCGGAGGAAGGCGGGATCATTTCCGCGGGCGGCGTCGGTTTCGACATCTCCTGCGGCATCCGCTGCCTGCGCACCAATCTCCAGCTGACCGACGTGGCGGGCGAGCTGCCCTCGCTCGCGCGCGAGCTGTCCGAAAGAATTCCCGCCGGTGTCGGCGAGGAAGGCGACATCAAGCTTGCGCCGGAGGCGCTCGACGAGGTGCTGACAGGCGGCGCGCAGTGGGCGGTCCAGCATGGCTACGGCGCGGCGGACGATCTCGAGTTCATCGAGGAGGGCGGGCGCGTCGCCGGTCCGGTGCCGCAGAACGTTTCCGTGCTCGCCAAGAAGCGCCAGCGCGGCGAGATGGGGACGCTCGGCTCTGGCAACCACTACCTCGAGGTGCAGGTCGTGGATCGCATCCACGACGTGGCCGCGGCGCAGGCGTACGGGCTGCGCGAGGGGCAGCTCCTGGTCTCGATCCACTGCGGCTCGCGCGGCCTCGGCCACCAGATCGGCACCGACTACCTGGTGAGCCTCGCGAAAGCCGCCTCGCGCCTGGGCATCCAGCTCCCCGACCGCGAGCTGGCCTGCGCGCCCATCAACACGCCGGAGGGCCAACAGTACCTCGGCGCGATGAACGCGGCGATCAACTGTGCGCTCGCGAACCGCCAGATCCTCACGCACCTGACGCGGAAGTGCTTCTCGCGCCTCATGCCGCGCGCGAAACTCGAGACGCTGTTCGACGTCTCCCACAACACGTGCAAGCGCGAGAGCCACGTGGTGGAGGGGAAAAAGCGCCTGCTCTACGTGCACCGCAAAGGCGCGACGCGCGCCTTCGGGCCGGGCCATCCGGCCGTGCCGGAACGCTATCGCGCGGTCGGGCAGCCGGTCGTGATCGGCGGCAGCATGGGCACGGGCTCGTGGATCCTCGCCGGGAACCGCCGAGAGCGAGAACCGCGCGTTCTCGTCCGCGAGCCACGGCGCGGGGCGCGCGATGAGCCGGCACCAGGCGCTCAAGCAGTGGCGCGGCCGGCAGCTCGTGGACGAGCTCGCGGCGCAGGGCATACTGATCCGCACGCGCTCGATGCGCGGCGTCGCGGAGGAGGCGCCCGGCGCCTACAAGGACGTCGACCTCGTCGCGGAAGCGACCGAGCGGGCGGGGCTCGCCCGCCGCGTCGCCTTCCTGCGCCCGAAAGTCTGCGTCAAAGGCTGACGCGGAAGGTGCGCCATGGCGCAGCGAGAGCTACCTCTTCCTCCCCACTACGCCCCGCACCGGGTGGGCGAGGTGTGGAGGGTTCCCTACGAGGAGCGGGCGCGGGAAGCCGCGCGGTGGGCGGAGCGGCACGAGATTCTCCCCACCGCGGATGATCGGTTCAGGATCTGCATCGTGGCGGTGGACGTGCAGAACACGTTCTGCATTCCCGGCTACGAGCTCTACGTCGGCGGGCGTTCGGGGACCGGGGCGGTCGATGATAATCGCCGGCTATGCGAGTTCATCTACCGCAACCTTGGCGCGATCACGGAGATCTGCCCGACGATGGACACGCATCACGCGATGCAGATCTTTCACGCCCTCTATCTCGTCGACGAAAGGGGCAACCATCCGGCGCCGTTCACGCTCGTCTCGGCCGACGACATCAGGAAGGGCGTGTGGAAATTCAATGCCGCCCTGGCTCACAGTCTCCAAATCGACGCCGATCATGCGCAGCGGCAACTCCTGCACTACACGGACACGCTGAAGAAGAGCGGCAAGTACGAGCTCACGGTCTGGCCCTATCACGCCATGCTGGGAGGCATCGGCCACGCGCTCGTCTCCTCGGTCGAGGAGGCGGTGTTCTTCCACGGCATCGCCCGCGCGAGTCAGCCGGACTTCCACGTCAAGGGCGACAATTCCTTCACCGAGCATTATTCGGTGATCGGGCCGGAGGTCCTGGAGGGACCGGACGGAAAGCCGATCGCCCGGAAGAGCGACAAGTTCCTCCGGAAGCTCGAGCAATTCGACGCCGTCCTCATCGCCGGACAGGCCAAGAGCCACTGCGTCGCCTGGACCATCGACGACCTGCTGCAGCAGGTTCTGGCGAAGGATCGCAGGCTCGCCAGAGAAGGTCTATCTCCTTGAGGATTGCACCTCCCCCGTGGTCATCCCGGGAGTGATCGATTATTCGGACCCGGCGGATGCCGCGTTCCGGAGATTCGCGGAGGCCGGCATGCACGTGGTCCGCTCGACCGATCCGATCGCGAGCTGGCCGGGCATCGGGCCTGGATGAGCGGCGGCGGGCGTCGTTCCCCGGGGCGGGCCGATGCGGCTGACCTGGATCAAGGTCGCGCCGGCTGAGAAGGACGACAATGCATGCTGGCGGGGAAGGAGACGACATGACGGCACGGGAACCGACTCTGGACAGCCCGCGCGAAGGCGCGGGCATCGGGGTCGATCTGGAACTTGCCGCTCAGCGGCTGAGGGACGTGCGCCAGGGGACCGAGAGTTTCGTCGACCCCTTCGGAATAATCGCGCCGCTTGCACACGCCCACATCGCGTGGGGCCTGCACCCGATGGAGTTCGCGGAGCTCGCGATGCGCTACGCCGCGGACCTCACCGCATTGCAGCTCAACTTGGCGGCGAGGCTGAGCGGACGTGACGTCCCGGACGCCGTTCAGCCGCAACCTGACGACGAGCGCTTCAGCGACCCCGTCTGGACGAAGGAATTCGGCTGGAATGCGCTCAAGCAGTACTATCTATTCGCCACGCGCCACGTGCAGGACGCGCTCCGTCAGACGCCCGGTCTCGCGCCTCAGGCGCGCAGACGGGCGGCGTTCTGGTGGAGGAAATGGCTGAACGCGGTCGCGCCCACCAATTTCCTGCTCACCAATCCGGTCGCGGTGCGCAAGGCGATCGAGAGCCGCGGCGAGAGCCTGCGCCGGGGCTTCGAGATCTTCCTCGAGGACGTGCGCGCCGGTACCGTGCGCATGACCGACCCGGAGGATTTCCAGGTCGGCGTGAACCTCGCCACGACGCCGGGCGCGGTCGTGTTCCGCAACAAGCTGCTCGAGGTGATCCACTACGCGCCGGTCGCCCCGCGCGTTCGGTCGGTGCCGGTCGTGATCGTGACCCCGTGGATCAACAAGTTCTACGTGCTCGACCTGGAGCCGAAGAAGAGCCTCGTGCGCTACCTGCTGCAGGAGGGGTTCGACGTCTACATCACGAGCTGGAAGAATCCGGGCGCGGAACTTGCCGAAACCCGCTTCGACGACTACCTGACGCAGGGCATCGACGAGGCGGTGCGCGTGGCGCGGGCGGTTTCCGGCGCCAAACAGGTTCACGCCGTCGGCTACTGCATCGGCGGCACGCTGCTTGCGGTCTACATGGCCTGGCTCGCGCGCCGCTTCCCCGATCCGCGACGACTGTCCCGTCGCGCACTGGACGCTTCTCGCGACGCTGGTGGACTTCCAGTCCCCGGGCGACATCGAGGTGTTCATCGACGAGGGCAGCGTGCGCTGGCTCTCGCACCTCATGCGCACGCGCGGCTACCTCGAAGGCCGCGAGATGGCGACCACCTTCCGCTTGCTGCGGGCGAACAGCCTGATCTGGCATTACGTGGTGCACGGCTGGCTCTACGGCGAGCGGCCCGCCTCGCACGACGTGCTCTACTGGAACATGGACACGACGCGCCTGCCCTACCGCATGCACGATTTCTATCTGCGCGAGCTGTACCTGAAGAACGGCCTCGTCACGCCGAACGCCCTCACCATCGCGGGCGAGCCGATCAATCTCGCGCTCATCCACGCGCCGCTCTACATGGTTTCCGCCGAGGACGACCACATCACGCCCTGGCGCCAGACCTTCCGCATCAACAGCTGGGTCACCGGCTACAAGCGCTTCGTGCTCTCCAGCTCGGGCCACATCCTCGGGATCGTCAATCCGCCGGTGCTGCCGCCGAAACGCCACTTTTCGGTCGGTCGGGCGCACCGCGGCCAGACCGCCGACGCGTGGCATGCGACCGCGCAGGGGCATGCGGGAACCTGGTGGGAGGATTGGCGCGACTGGCTTGCGGAGCGCTGCGGTGAACCTGGAACGCCGCCGCCGCTCGCGACGGAGGCATTCCCGAAGCTCGCGGACGCGCCCGGCACCTACGTGCTCGAACGATAACACTCGTCACTCCCCGCGGAGGCGGGAGTCCAGGCCCCTTATGCTGATCGGCGTTCCGAAGGAGATCAAGGTACACGAGTACCGCGTCGGTCTCACGCCCGAGAGCGTGCGGGAGCTCGTGTCCGGCGGCCATCGCGTCATCGTGCAGCGGGACGCGGGCGCGGGCATTGGCGCGGCCGACTCCGAGTACTCGGCGGCGGGGGCCGCGATCGCGGCGGGCGCGCAGGAGGTCTATGCGCAGGCCGAGATGGTCGTCAAGGTGAAGGAGCCGCTCGCGCAGGAGCGCGCGTGGCTGCGCGCGGGACAGGCGCTCTTCACCTATCTGCATCTCGCGGCGGACGCGGAGCAGACCCGGGACCTGGTGAAGAGCGGCGTCATCGCGATTGCCTACGAGACCGTGACCTCGCCCGCGGGCGGCCTGCCGCTGCTTGCACCGATGTCGGAGGTGGCGGGGCGCATGGCGATCCAGGTCGCGGCGCACTTTCTCGAGCGCGCCCACGGCGGCCGCGGCGTACTGCTCGCCGGAGCGACGGGCGTGCCGGCGGGGCGCGTGCTGGTTCTCGGGGCGGGCGTGGTCGGCTCGAACGCCGCGCTGATCGCGCTCGCAATGGGCGCAGAGGTCGCCGTGTTGAGCCGCTCGGCGGGCCCGCTCGAGCGGCTGAAAGGCAAGCTCGGGCCGCGGCTGAAGACCGGAATCGCGACACCCCAGGCGATCCGTGAGGAGTTGCGCGCCGCGGACGCGGTGATCGCCACCGCCATGGTTCCGGGCGGCCTCGCCCCGAAGCTCGTCACGCGCGCGATGCTCGCCGGGATGAAGCCGGGCGCGGTGGTCGTGGACGTGGCGATCGACCAGGGCGGCTGCTTCGAGACCTCGCGCCCGACGACCCACGCGGATCCGGTCTTCACCGTGGACGGCATCATCCACTACTGCGTCGCCAACATGCCGGGGGCGGTGCCGCGCACCTCGACCTATGCGTTGAATCACGCGACACAGCCGTTTGTGAAGGAACTCGCCAACCGCGGCGTCGTGCGGGCGCTGGTGGAAAACGAGCACCTGTTGAACGGCCTCAACGTCTGCCGCGGCGCGGTGACGCGGCGCGAAGTGGCGGAGGCGCGGGGGTATCCCTATACGGAGCCGCTGCGCGCGCTCGGTGGGTAGCCTTCCGACATCCCGTCCCGGCGGCGATCCCTTCTCGCCGCTCGCGTACTGGAGCCTTGCCCCCGTCGTATGGGACATCTGGCTCGCGGCCACCGCCGGGCGAGAGGAAGTCGCCGCGCGTTCCGAGGGGCGATTTGCCGAACTCGTCCGCCACGCGCGCGAGCACTCACCGTTCTTTGCCGAGCACTATCGTTCGCTGCCGCAGGCGGGGATCCGGCTGCACGACGTGCCGCCCGTGACCCGCGGGCAGCTCATGACACGGTTCGACGAATGGGTCACCGACACGGATGTCACATTCGACACGGCCACCGACTTTGTCTCCGATCCCGCGCGCGTGGGGCGGCTGTACCTCGGCCGCTACGCGGTCTGGACCAGCTCGGGAACGACCGGGGAGCCGGGAGTGTTCGTCCACGACGGGCAGGCGCTCGCGGTCTACGACGCGCTCGAGATGCTGCGCCTCGGGCGGGGGCTGCTCGCGCCGGGCTTTCTCGGGGGCCTGCTGTTCGGCGGCGGACGCTACGCGATGGTCGCGGCCACCGGCGGCCACTTTGCCGGCGTCGCGTCGGTCGAGCGCATGCGCCTGGCGGCGCCCGCACTCGCCGACCGGCTGCGGGTATTCTCGATCCTCGAGCCGCTCCCGCGGCTGACGGAAGCGCTCAATGAGTATCAACCTTCCTTCATGGCGACCTATCCCTCCGCAGCGAGCCTGCTCGCAGCGGAGCAGCGGGCGGGCCGGCTTCGGATAACGCCCGCGGCGATCTGGCTCGGAGGCGAGACGCTGTCCGCGGCCTGTCGCGCGGAAATCAGCGGCACTTTCCGGTGCAGGATCCTGGAGGAATACGGCGCCTCCGAATGCATGAGCATCGCCTGCGAGTGCGAGCGCGGCCGCCTGCACCTCAATTCGGACTGGATGCTGCTCGAGGCGGTGGACCGGGACTACCGGCCGGTGCCGCCCGGAGAAATCTCGCACACCGCACTCCTCACCAACCTGGCGAACCGCGTCCAGCCGGTCATCCGCTACGACATCGGCGACAGCATCGCGTTCGAGCCGGAGCCGTGCGCGTGCGGCGCCCCGTTCCCGGCCCTGCACGTGGAAGGGCGGAGCGACGACGTGCTCACGCTCACCGCGGCAGACGGCGGGCGCGTCGAGGTGTTGCCGCTCGCGCTGACGACGGTGGTCGAGGAAAACGCGGGCGTGCATCAGTTCCAGATCGTCCAGGCGGCGCCCGACGCACTCGACGTCCGTCTCGAAGCGCCGTTCGGGACGAGCCCCGCGCAACTGTGGCGCGAGGTGGAGCGCGCCCTGCGCGCCTATCTCGACGCGCAGGGGCTGCCGGCGGTCGCGCTGCGTTTCGAGCCGGGACCGCTCCTCCGGAGCAAAGCGAGCGGCAAGCTGCGGCGCGTGGTGGCGGCCAGTTCGTCGCGACGGCGCTGATCCCGGCCGCGGGCCGCCTCAATCCACGACGAAGAGCGCGAGCAGTATCAGCGCGAACGCCGCGCCCTGGAACACGACGCGCCAGACCATCCACTGGGCGCTCGACTGGTGAGCGGCTTCACCGTCGTGGGCCATCGCATACAGCCCGGAGGCGAGCGAACCCAGAACGGCGAGCGCCGCCATGAAAACGAGCAGTTTGACGGGATTCATAAGCAACCTCCTGTGAAGAGGGCCGGGAGCGGGTCTGCTCTACGCCTGTTCTCCCGAAGGCCATGCCTTGTTCGCCCTCCTGCAGCTCACCTTACTCCCGGCGCGCCTGGGAGCTTTGATCCAACGCAAGAACACCTCGGATAGTCGTCGCGATCGGAGGCGGCGGGTGTGCCGAGGCCCCGATCCAGCCCCGGATGCGGGATTGATCTGGATCAAGCGGCGGCACGAACGCCTGCCTATCATGGGACCATGGAAGCGTGAACCGAAAAGGAAAGACGACATGACAATAGGCGAAATTTGCACCCGGGACACGGTGATCACGACGCGCGAGAGCAACGGTGGCGGCGGCGGCGCAGTTGATGCGCCAGCACCACGTCGGCACGCTCGTCGTCGTCGACCAGGTGAACGGCGGCAAGCGCGTGCCGGTGGGCATCGTCACCGACCGCGACGCCGTCGTCGAGGTGATGGCGACCGGTCTCGATCCGAACACCATCACGGTCGGCGACATCATGGGGCCGGAGCTCGTCACCGCGCGCGAGAGCGAGGGCGTATTCGAGACGATGCAGATCATGCGCTACAAGGGCGTGCGCCGGCTGCCGATCGTCGGCAAGTCCGGCGAGCTGATCGGCATCGTCTCCATCGACGACCTGCTGGAGATTCTCGCCGAGGAGATCAGCGAGCTCGCCAAGGCCGTCGCGCGCGAGCAGGCGCGCGAGACCGCCACCCGCAGGTAGCGCCGGATGGACCGCGTTTGCATCGTCGTCGCGGGCGCCAGCCGGGCGCGCCTCTTCCTGCTGCAGGAAAGCGATGCGCCGCGCGCGACGTCGCGCCTCGTCGAGCGCGGGAGCCTGGCCAACCCCAGCCTGAGGAGCCGCGGCGACAGCGTCACGGGGCGGCCGCGAACCGAAACCAATACCAACCGTGAAGCGGGGCCGATGCACCCCATGGGCGCCCAGCGGGCGCGGCACCGCGTCGAGCTCGAGCGCCGTTTCTCGACCGGGATCGCGCACAAGGCGGCGGGGCTGGCGAAAAGCTGGGCCACCGGAACGATCCTCCTCGTCGCCGACCCCCGCATGCTGGGCTTTCTGCGCGAAACCGTGCGCGTCGCGTTGAGGCCCGCGATCCGGGTGAAGGAGCTCGCGAAGGATTACTCGCGCCTGACGGCTCCCCGGCTGCGGGAGCGTCTCGCGCAGGACGGCGTCATCCCGGCGAACCGCAGGAGCGGGACATGACCGCGAAGCAGATCCTCTTCCACAAGGACGCACACGACAAGATCCTCGCCGGGAATGGCCCAGCTCGCCAACGCCGTGCGCGTGACCCTCGGCCCGAAGGCACGCACCGTCGTCCTCGAAAGAGCCTACGGAGCACCTTCCATCATCAACTCCGGCGTCGTGGTGGCGAAGGAAATCGAGTTACAGGACCCCTTCGAGAACATGGGCGCTCAGATGGTGCGGGAGGTCGCGACCAAGACCTCGGACGTGGCGGGAGACGGGACGACGACGGCGATGGTGCTCGCGCAGGGGATCGTCACCGAAGGCATGAAGTACGTCGCCGCCGGCATGAACCCCATGGATCTCAAGCGCGGCATCGATCTCGCGGTGGATGCGCTGGTCGCGGAGCTGAAGCGCCAGGCGAAGCCGTGCTCGACGCGCACCGAGATCTCGCAGGTCGCATCCATTTCGGCGAACAACGACCGGGGCATCGGGGAGATCGTCGCCAACGCGATGGAGAAGGTCGGCAAGGAGGGCGTCATCACGGTCGAGGACGGCTCGGGGCTGCAGAGCGAGCTGGAAGTGGTCGAAGGCATGCAGTTCGACCGCGGTTTCCTGTCCCCCTATTTCATCAATACGCCCGAGAAGCAGCGCGTCGTGCTCGAGGACGCACTGGTGCTGATCTGTGACCGGAAGATCTCCGCGATCCGCGACGTGCTGCCGCTGCTGGAGCAGGTCGCGCAGGCGGGGAAGCCCTTGCTCGTCATCGCCGAGGAGGTGGAGGGCGAGGCGCTCGCTACCTTCGTCGTGAACGCGCTGCGCGGCGTGATCAAGAGCTGCGCCGTCAAGGCTCCGGGATTCGGCGACCGTCGCAAGGCCATGCTGGAGGACATCGCGTTGCTCACCGGCGGCCAGGTCATCTCCGAGGAGGTGGGTCTTACCCTGGAGAAAGCCGCCCTCGCGGACCTCGGGCGCGCGAAGCGCGTGGAGATCGACAAGGACAACACCACGATCATCGGCGGCACCGGCGATCCGCAGAAAATCAAGGCGCGCGTCGCCGACATCCGCCAGCAGATCAAGGACACGACGAGCGATTACGACAAGGAGAAGCTCCAGGAGCGCGCGGCCAAGCTCGCGGGAGGCGTCGCGGTCGTGAAGGTGGGCGCGGCCACCGAAACGGAAATGAAGGAAAGAAAGACGCGGGTCGAGGACGCGCTCCACGCCACCCACGCCGCGGTCGAGGAGGGCGTGCTGGCCGGAGGCGGGATCGCGCTCCTGCGCGCGCGTGCCAAGGTGAACCAGGGGCTGCGCGGCGCGAACGCGGACCAGGACGCCGGGGTGCGCATCGTGATGCGCGCGCTCGAGGAGCCGCTGCGGCAGATCGTCGCCAACGCCGGCGAGGAGCCGTCGGTCGTGCTCGCCCGCGTGCTGGAAGGCAAGGACAACCATGGCTACAACGCCCTGACCGGGGAGTACGGCGACCTGGTGCAGATGGGCATACTCGATCCCTGCAAGGTCACCCGCTCGGCGCTGCAGAACGCCGCGTCGATCGCCGGGCTGATACTCACCACCGACTGCATGATCGCGCGGATTCCCGAGGAGCCCCGCGCGCCGGCGGCGATGGAGTGATCCGGACCGGAACCGATTTCGACAGCGAGGCCAGAGTCATGAAGCAGGTGATACCCGAAACACCGCCCGACTTCGACGCGACGCGCGTGCTCGAGCGGCCGGATGGATTCTATTGGCGTGACGCGGAGACGGGCGAGATGTTCGGGCCGTTCGCGACGCTGCTCGAAGCGGTGAACGACATGGAATACAGCGCGGAAGCGCAGCCGGAGCCCGGCGAAACCGTCGCGGAGGCCGAGGACGAGATCGGCATTGCCGACTGGATCGACCCGGAGACCGGCGAGCCCGCGGAGGAGCAGGTGCCGCGCACCGAGCAGCACTAGCGCGTCGCTACGGCTTGCGGTAGTCGAGCGGCCAGTAGCGCTGCAGGTATTCGAGCACGGCAGCGTCGAATCCGTGCGAGTACCAGGTCCACACCGCCCCGCCCTTGTCGAGCTTGTTGAGCATCTTCGCGCGCACGTTCACGTGGGCGAGCGGCAGGTTGTACTGGTCGTAGGCCTTGCGCTCGGCGCTCGCCGCGGCGTCGTCCTCGAAGAACAGACATTCGGCGACGAAAATCCCCTGGACCCGGTCGAGCTCGTGCGCGGCCTCGTCGGCAACCGGCTCGGGCTTGTCGAGCAGCGTCTCGCGTGCGGAGTAGAGGCGCTTCCACCCGCCGTAGAGGTCCGTCCCCTCGGTCGCGAGGAAGCGGGTCTGCCGGGTGGTGAAGAAGTCCTCGAGCTTGAAGTAGGCCGTGTGCCACTCGGCGTCGCGCGCGCCGATCCACCAGCCGTAGACGTCGGTGCCCCGCTCGAGATAGACCAACGCGCACATCACGCCGACGCCATAGGGCGCATAGGCGATGAACTGCTGCGGGGTCGTCGCGTGCGACTTGAGCCTGCGGGCTCGTGGCAACGGTCTGTCCTTTATACTAGGGTCACGATACCCCCGCGCGCGCCGCTTCCATTGATTTGGGTCAAACCGCAATGAATCTCCTCTCCTCCGCGCTCGTGACCGATCTCTACCAGCTCACGATGCTGAACGCGTACCACGCGCACGGGATGCGCGACACGGCGGTGTTCGAGCTGTTCGTGCGCAAGCTCCCGCGCGAGCGCAATTTCATGATGGCGGCGGGGCTCGAGCAGGCGCTCGAGTTCCTGGAGCACCTGCGTTTCACGCCGGAGGAGCTCGAATGGATCAGAGGGAGCGGCAAGTTTCCCCGCGGGTTCGCGGAGCACCTTGCGCAGCTGCGCTTCACGGGCGAGGTGCACGCGCTGCCGGAGGGCACTGTCGTCTTTCCCAACGAGCCTCTCCTGCGGGTGACCGCGCCGCTGCCCGAAGCCCAGCTGGTCGAGACCCGGCTCATCAACCTGGTGCATTTCGAGACGCTGGTCGCGACCAAGGCCGCTCGCAGCGTTCTCGCGGCGCCGGGGAAGCTCCTGGTGGATTTCGGGCTGCGGCGGGCGCACGGCGCGGAAGCGGGGCTCCTCGCGGCGCGCGCGAGCTACGTCGCCGGATACTCCGGCACGGCGACCGTTGCGGCGGGCCAGAGCCTGGGAATCCCGGTGTTCGGCACGATGGCGCACTCGTTCGTCGAGGCGCACGACGACGAGGCGGCGGCGTTCGAGCGTTTCGCCGAAGCCACTCCGCACAACGCGTTGCTGCTGATCGACACCTACGACACGGAGGCCGCGGCGCGCAAGGTAGTCGCGCTCGCTTCGCGTCTCGCGAGCCGCGGGATTCCGGTAAAGGGCGTGCGGCTCGACAGCGGCGATCTCGCCGCGCTCTCCCGCAGCGTCCGGCGCATACTCGATGACGGCGGCCTTGCGGATGCCACGATCTTCGCAAGCGGCAACATCGACGAGTACCGCATGCACGATCTCGTCGCGGGCGGCGCTCCGATCGACGGGTTCGGCGTCGGCACGAGCCTCGTGACCTCCTCCGACGCGCCCTACCTCGATGCGGTCTACAAGCTGCAGGAGTACGCCGGGAAGGCGCGCCGCAAGCGCTCCACCGGAAAGGCCACCTGGCCGGGCCGCAAGCAGGTCTACCGGCACTACGACCGCGCGGGCCGCTTCGAGCACGACGCGGTCACGGTCGAAGGCGATGAGCAGCCGGGCGAGCCGCTGCTCGTCCCGGTGATGCGCAAGGGCAGGCGGCTCGGCGCGCCGGAGAGCCTCGCGGCAATCCGCGAGCGGGCGGCGGGGCAGCTCGCGAAGCTGCCCGAGCGGCTCCGTGCGCTGGAGCCCGCGGCGAGCCCGTACCGCATCGAGATCTCCCCGGCGCTGCGCAAGCTTGCCGACCAGGTGGACCGCGCAGGCGAAGAGGTTCCGGCGTTATTCCGCTGATCCCTCGTGGCGCGGGCCGCGAGAGCGGTCGCGCCCGGCAAGTGTTTGATCTCCGTCAGTACCCCGGGCTCGCCGGTGGCCTAAATTTGCAATTAGGGCACGCCTAGTTTCACGATCCCGTTGCCACGACGTCCACGGTCATGAACAAGACGACATTGCCGTTGCGCAACCGGACCGACGCGGGCCGGGCGCTCGGTGCTGCCCTGAACGCATACCGCGGGAGGACGGACCTGCTCGTGCTGGCGCTTCCCCGCGGCGGGGTGCCGGTCGCCTGCGAAGTCGCGGAGGTTCTCGGCGCGCAGGTGGATCTCATCATCGTGCGCAAGCTCGGCACGCCGGGTCAGGAGGAACTCGCCATGGGCGCGATCGCGAGCGGCGGAGTGCGCGTCCTCAATCGCGAGGTGATCGAGCCGCTGCAGATCCCCGAGCGCGCGATCGAGGAGGCCGAGCGGCGCGAGCGACGGGAGCTCGAGCGGCGCGAGCATGCCTACCGCGGGCAGCGGCCGCGCCCGGGCATTGCCGGACGGTGCGTGATCCTGGTGGATGACGGCGTCGCCACCGGCGCGACCATGCGGGCGGCGATTGCGGCGCTGCGGCAGGCGAAGCCCTCGAAAATCGTCGTTGCGGTGCCGGTGGCGCCGCCCGACACGGTCGATCTCCTGCGCGGCGAGGCCGACGAAGTCGTGTGCCTGGCTACCCCCGAGCCGTTCATGGCCATCGGGTGCTGGTACGTGGAGTTTCCGCAGCTCTCCGACGACGAAGTCCGCACCTGCCTCGCGAGGTCATGGGCACCCCGGCCGGCGGCCGGGGCGGCCGTAGCCGGTCACGCTTGATCTGGGTCAACATTCCGACCCGGGCGGTGCCCTAGATTGAGAGGGCGAAGGCGGCGCACCTCCCGAGGGCCGTGTCCCGTCCGACTCGAGGACTGAACATGACGATCGGCGATCTCTGCAAGAGAGTTGTCGTGACCATACATCGCGATGCGACGGCCGAGGACGCTGCCCGGATGATGCGGGCGAGCCACATCGGGAACGTCGTCGTGGTGGATCCGTCGGATACCCGCAAGCCGGTCGGCATCATCACCGACCGCGACATCGCCGTCGAAGTCGTCGCCCAGGGCCTGTCGCCGGGGCAGACTCCGGTCGGAAGCGTCATGAGCGCGCCGGTAGTGAGCCTGCGCGAGGAAGACAGCTTCATCGAGGCGTTGGACAAGATGTCGGGCCGGGGCGTGCGGCGGGCGCCGGTGCTCGATCGCGACGGGCATCTGAAGGGACTCGTGTCCGTGGACGACCTGGTGCCGCTGCTCGCGCGCGAGCTGGCCAAGGTCGGGGCGCTGATCCGCCACGGGCAGGCCGCCGAGATGCGGAAGACCCGCAACGCCTTCACCGACGAGTTCACGGGCTGAGGACCGGACCATGTACAAGCGCATTCTCGTCCCGCTGGATGGCAGCGAATCCTCCGCTGCGACATTGAAGGAAGCGCTGAAGCTCGCGAAGGAGCAGGGCGCCCGGGTACACCTGACGCATGTCTATGAGCGGATCAAGCATGTTGTCACCGAGGGCGTCATCGATCTCACGCCCTCCTTGCGGCGTCAGGGCGAGCAGCTTCTCGCCGAAGCGTTGACCGGGGCGCGCAAAGCCGGCGTCAAGGCCACGACCGCGCTGGTCGAGGCCGGTAGCCGGCGCATTGCCGCAGCCGTCGTCGAGCAGGCGGCCAAGGAAGGCGCCGACCTGATCGTGATGGGTACCCACGGGCGCCGCGGCTTCGAGCGCCTGATTCTGGGCAGCGTGGCCGAAGGGGTGGCGCGCCGAGCGACCGTACCGGTGCTGCTGCTCCCCCGTCGCTGAGCCGAGGCGGCGATGCGGCGCGCCGACGTCACCGTTCGAACGGGAGCGGTTGAGCTGGAAGGCGCCCTCTCGATTCCGGAGCGCGCGGAGGGAGTGGTCCTCTTCGCTCACGGAAGCGGCAGCAGCCGCTTCAGCCCGCGCAACCGCTTCGTCGCCGATTTCCTCAACGAAGGCAGGCTCGCGACGCTCCTCCTCGACCTGCTGACGGCGGAGGAGAGCGAGATCGACGAGCGGACCGGCGAGCTGCGCTTCGATATCGGGTTGCTGAGCGGTCGCCTTACCGGCGCGGTCGACTGGCTCGGCGCGAGCCCGGAAACCCGCGAACTGCGGATCGGGATCTTCGGCGCCAGCACCGGCGCCGCTGCGGCTCTGAACGCCGCCGCCGAGCGGCCCGCGCGGGTCGCCGCGGTGGTCTCCCGCGGCGGGCGGCCCGATCTCGCGCTGGAGGCCCTGCCGCGAGTGAGCGCCCCGACGCTGCTCATCGTCGGCGGGCTCGACGGACCGGTCATCGGGATGAACCGCCGCGCGGCCGCGGAGTTGCGGTGCGAGCACCAGCTCGAGATCGTTCCCGGGGCGACGCACCTGTTCGAGGAGCCCGGGAAGCTCGAGGAAGTCGCGCAGCTCGCGCGCAGGTGGTTCCAGCGGCATCTGGGCGCGGTCGTCCGCGGGACCGGGGCCGCGAAAGCGCCGCGATCGCGCGAGCGGGCCTGACAGGCGCCATGGATCTCAGCCTGTTCGCGTTGAACGCCGGCCGTGAGTTCGGCCAGCGGGTGGCCGGCGCGCTGGGTGTCGCACTCGCGCCCCACGAGGAGCGCGAGTTCGAGGACGGCGAGCACAAGGCGCGCCCCCTCGAGAGCGTGCGCGGGCGCGATGTCTTCGTCGTCGCGTCGCTCTACGGCGAGGAGCGCCAGAGCGTCAACGACAAGCTCGTGCGGCTGCTCTTCTTTCTCGGCGCGCTGCGCGACGCATCGGCCGGCCGCCTGACGGCGGTGATTCCGTACCTGTGCTATGCGCGCAAGGACCGCAGGTCCAAGTCGCGCGACCCGGTATCCACCCGCTATGTCGCCGCGCTGCTCGAGACAGTCGGCGCCGACCGGGTGGTGACGCTCGACGTCCACAATCTCGCGGCCTACGAGAACGCCTTCCGCATCCGGGCGGATCACCTGGAGGCGAGGCGGCTGTTCGTGGAGGAATTCGCCCCGCGGATCGGGCGCGAGCCGGTCGTCGTGGTCTCGCCCGATGTCGGCGGCGTCAAGCGCGCCGAGGCGTTCCGTCAGGCGCTCTCGCGCCGGCTCGGGCGCGAAGCGAGCGGAGCGTTCCTCGAGAAATACCGCAGCGCCGGGGTCGTCACCGGGGAGGCGGTGGTGGGCGACGTCGAGGGCCGGATCGCGATCATCGTGGACGATCTCATCAGCACCGGGGGCACGATCGCCCGAGCGGTGGCCGCCTGCCGGAGCCGCGGTGCGACCGCCGTCTACGCGGTGGCGACGCACGGGGTCTTCGTCGGGGAAGCGGGACGGATGGTCGCGGATCCCGGACTCGAGCGGCTGGTGATCACCGACACGATTCCCCCGTTCCGGCTCGATCCCGCCCTCGTCCGCGGCAAGGTGACGGTTCTGGACACTGCTCCGCTCTTCGCGGAAGCCATCCGCCGCATCCACACCGGGGGTTCGGTCGTGGAGCTGGTGGAGGGGTGAGAGCCGTTGATCCATGTCAAGTCGCCCGCCGCGGGCGCGCCTATGATTTGAGGTATCAGCCGGGAGTCAGACCATGCAAATACCGCTACAAGTCACGTTTCGCAATCTCAAGCGATCGCCGGCGGTGGAAGCCGTGGTGCGCGAGCACGCAGACAGACTCGACAAGTTCTACGACCGGATCATGAGCTGCCGCGTCGTGATCGAGGAGCGGCACAAGCACCACCACCAGGGCAATCATTTCCACGTCAGCGTGGACGTGACCGTGCCGGGAAGCGAGCTGGTGGCGAGCCGCGAGCCCGATGAGCACCACCGGTATACGGACGTGCACGTGGCGATCCGCGACGCGTTCGACTCCATGCGCCGCCAGCTCGAGGACTACGCGCGCAAGCACGACCAGCGGCTGAAGGTGCACGCGCCGCCGCCGCACGGCCGCGTTATTGAGCTGAATCCCGACGAGAACTTCGGCCGGATCGAGACGCCGGACGGCCGGCTCGTCTATTTCCACAGGAACAGCGTGCTCGGCGCGGACTTCGACGAGCTGAAGGTCGGCACCGAGGTGCGCTTTCATGAAGAGGCAGGCGAGCGCGGGCCGCAGGCGAGCACCGTCCAGGTCATCGGCAAGCACCACATCGTGGGGTAGACCAGCCGCACGGCTCACCGCCATGGCGGCCGTCGGCCGAGGAACGCGCGCTCTACGAGCGGCTGCGGGGATTCGTTACTCGAAGCGGACGAAGTCTTCCGCCACGGCGTCCGGCCCATGGCGCCGGATCAGCACGTCGATCTCGGCGAGCAGGGTTGCGTCCTCGTCGGGGTCGATGGTGCCGTCGCCCGCGAGCCGGGCCGTCAGCCCTTCCACCATAGCTTGGCGTACGCGCGCGAGCGTCGGGGCCCGGGGAAGGTTGCGGTCGGCCGCCGCCGTCTCGATGATGCGCGACAGCCCTTCGCTCGCCTTGGCGGCGATGAAATAGTGGGCGAGCGCGTCCCCGCCGTACTCCTCGATCAGGCCGTTGACCTCGGCAATCGTTGATTCCCTTTCCTGGGGATGCATTGCAACCTGCGCGGAATGGGCGCTACCGCTGCGATCCAGCGCCTTGCGGACCTCATCCAGCATCGGCGGCTCGTCCCGGTCGGGGTCGTTGACCACGGACTCGATGAATGCCGACAGCTTCGCGCTCACGCGGGTAGCAACATCGATGGGTAGTTTCATGGCTTGTCCTCGCTCGATTGGCAGTGCTCGATCCCCGCGCGATCAATGGACGGCGCGGTTGCGCGGGGGTGCCGCGAACTCTCCGGAGGGAACGCCGGCGCGGTCCGCCTTGATCATGCAGTGCGGCTTGCGGTTGGCCGCATCGAACCGGTTGCGGCAGTGGAACGGGCGCAGAACCGGTGCGCCGCTGGGCGCGCCGGCCTCCACGTTTTCGATCTTCCAGCCGAACTCGGAACCTTCGCGCCCGAACTGGTCACGCCGGATCCACGCCCCGCAGGCGTCCTGCCGCCACACCGCGGGATCGGCTTCGGCCACGGTCCTGCCGTGCTCCCACGCGATCTCGATCTGGTCAACTTCGATGTTCATGGTGCCGTTCTCCTGACGCGCGCCGTTGCGGTTCGCGCTTTGTTTCAAGATATCCAAAGGACTGGGCGGGCGATTTGATGCAGATCAACACACGCGGGCGCGGCCTGTCTGAGACTGGATGGTGGAAGCGCCACTCCGAGCTCGACGCCTCGTGCCGGTTCGCGGTGGACAAGGTGGTCGACACCGGATCGAGGTCCGCAGGTAGGCAACGTCCCATGAGGGCGGCAGAGGATTCGGCCATGCGTCCGCGAGCGGTAGCCGTCCGCGTCGCGTCGCCGCGTCCCCCGGCGGAGATCCCCGTGCCGGCCCCGGAGCCGGAACCGCAGACTCCGGTTGAGATACCGGCACCGCTTCCCGAGGCGCAACCCGAAACCACGCCTGAAATTCCTCCGGCTCTCCCGGAAATTCCACCGCCGCCACCGCCCGAGATTTGACGCCTCGCCCGCCTCAATGCCGGGGCGAAGGCGCAGCGGGCGCGGGCTTGCGGTAGATCGCGCGGGCGCCATCCCAGGGCGCGGGTCCCGCAAGGGCGCCGGGAAGCGATTCGTGAATGCCGACCACGAGTGCGCCGCCGGGTCGCAGCGTCGTGACCACCCGCCGCATTACGTCTTCCTGGAGCGTGGGCTCGAAGTAGGTAAGGACCGCATTGCGGCAGAGGATGAGGTCGAACTCGCCTTCCGGAACCGCCTGCCGGATGTCCTGCTGCCGGAATTCGATCCTGCGGAATGCGTCGCGGACGCACAGATCCCCGCCGCGCCGTACGAACGCATCCGCGAGAAGCTCCGGCGGCAGTGCATTGAGGCTGCTCGCTCCGGTAGCAGCCGGCCCGCGCGCGCTCGAGCAGGTGCGTCTCGATGTCGGTCGCGACGATGCGGCACCCGAGCCCGGGGAAGCGGCTCTGCAGCCGCAGGAGCCACAAGATGGCCAGAGTGTAAGGCTCCTCACCGGATGCGCAGCAGGCGCTCCAGCACTGCGAGTTCCACCCGTCCCGCCGCAACGGCAGCCTGGGCGAGCGCGGGCAGCACGTCCTGCTCCAGCGACGCGAAAACCTCGCGATCGCGGTAGAAGCGCGAAATGGGAATGCGGCAGAAGCCGTCGAGCACATCCCACTCCCCGGGGTGGCTCTCGAGAAAAGCGCGGTAGGCGGCGAGATCCGGCAGCCCGAGCTCGCGCAGTCTTCTCGCGACTCGCTTGCATACGAGCTTGCGCACCTTGCGGAAGCCTGCCCAGCGCAGGTGCAGCCGCGGCAGCGCCTCCTGCAGGAAGCGGGTGCACTCGGAATCGGTCATCAATGTGCACTGATCCGCGGCTTCGCTTCAGTGGCGGGTGATCGCGAGTGCCGCAATAGGATGCCGCGACGCACCAGCGCCGCCTCGAAGTCGGCGAAGCAGAACCCGCGCACGGATGCCGCCCGCCGAGTTGCCGCAACAGCCGGGCGCAGGACCGCTGCCGCCCGTGGCGCCTCATCGCTGCCAGTGCACGCGCAGCAGGTTCTCCTCGCGGTTGTAGTGGAATTCGAGCCGGCCGCGGAAGGCGCGGTGCACCGCCACTCCAAGGGCCCGCGCGAGATGCGGGTCGGTCGTGCTGACCATCATGTCTCCGTTCTCGCGCGTGATGTCCATGATCCGCTGCAGCGGATGCTCGGCGCTCGCCCGGCGCTCGATGTGGCGCATGAGCCGAACCACCTCCTGGCGGTGGGCGCGCAGGAACTCTCCGGCGAGCATCACGTAACCGGCCGGGAAACGGTCGTGCACCCGGTGGCAGGCTGGACAGCGCGCCTTGTGGGCTCCCACCGGCGCGGGCAACCGCTGCCATCTGCCATGGTGAAACACCGCCCCGCAGTCTGGACATAAGGTCGGTTCCGCGGGTTTGCCCCACGACTTGTAGCTGTCGTGCACGAATTCCTGGATGAACACGTTCCGGCGCACGCGCTTGAATCCGGGTAAGGCAGTCTTCGGTTTCATCGGGGACCTCGCGGTGATGTGGCGTCACCTCTAGTTGACTCCACCCGTTCCGGAATCGTCTTGATGCAGATCAACACCGGTTGGCAGCCCCACGTTGCTTGACGGGGATCAAGCGCAGGAAGCGCGCAGGGGGCTAGAGTGGCTCGGGTGGATACGATCGGGCTCTTTCTCTGCGGCGACGTGATGATCGGTCGCGGCATCGACCAGATCCTCGCGATCCCGAGCGACCCGGCACTTCATGAGGGATACCTGGAAAGCGCCGAGGAATACGTCGCGCTCGCCGAAATCCGGAGCGGCACGATTCCCCGCCGCGTGCCGGATACCTATATCTGGGGCGAAGCGCTCGCCGAGCTCGAGCGCAGCCGGCCCGATCTGCGCATCGTCAACCTGGAGACGGCGATCACGGTGAGCGGCGAATGGATACCGAAGGGGATCAACTACCGCATGCATCCCGCCAACGTCGCGTGCCTGTCCGCCGCCGCGATCGACTGCTGCACGCTTGCGAACAATCACGTGCTCGATTGGGGCGAGCCCGGCTTGATCGAGACGCTCGAGACGCTGGAGCGCGCCGGCATTCGGGTGGCGGGCGCCGGCAGGAACCGCGCCGCCGCCGAAGCGCCCGCCGTGCTGCCGGTCGGCGGCAAGGGCCGCGTGCTCGTGTTCTCCATGGGCATGGCGAGCAGCGGGGTTCCGCCGCGATGGGCGGCCGGCGCCGTCCGCCCGGGCGTCGATTACCTTCCCGACCTGTCGCAGCGCTCGGTCGAGTGGATCTCGCGGCGCGTCGAGGAGGTCAAGCGGACGACGGACATCGTTGTGCTCTCGATACACTGGGGCGCGAACTGGGGCTACGACGTCGCTGACGGCGAGCGCGCCTTCGCCCGGGCGGTCATCGATACGGCGGGCGTGGATCTCGTGCACGGACATTCGTCGCACCATCCAAAGGGCATCGAGGTCTACCGCGGGCGGCTGATCCTCTACGGCTGCGGCGACTTCATCAACGACTACGAGGGCATCCGGGGGCACGAGGCCTTTCGCGGAGACCTCGGGCTCATGTACCTGCCGGTGCTTGAAGCGCGAACGGGGCGGCTCGCGCGCCTCGAGATGATCGCAACGCAGATGAAGCGCTTCCAGGTCCGGCGCGCGGCGGACGCGGACGCCCGGTGGCTATCCGCGATGCTCGACCGGGAAGGGGGCCGCTTCGGGACCGGGAGCGAGTTTCTGCCGGACGGGCGCATCGAGCTCCGCTGGGAACCGGGCCGCGAGTCCTCGAAATAAGCCCGCTGCGCGCCTTCCATCGGCGCGTCTCATCCGGGTGCGGGGCGGCTCTCCGACCGGAAGAACCGGAGCTTCGCAACTTCGGTGGTCGCCACGTAGACCGCGACGATCAGCACGGCCGCCGCGAGGAGCTGCCAGGGCAGGGGCACGAAGCCGAATGCGGTCGCGACCGGCCCTGCGTAGGAAATGACGAGCGCGACGGCGCCGACCGCGACCGTCGTCCACAGAAGCAGCCGGCTTGGCCCGCTGCGCCAAGCCGGACCATGGGTGCGCAGCACCAGCACGACCGCGAGTTCCGTCAGCAGGGAGACGACGAACCATGCGGTCTGGAAGGTCGCTCTCGTCCGCCTCGAACACTTGCAGCAGCAGGACGAAGGTCAGCAGGTCGAAGACCGTGCTGATCAGCCCGAATACGATCATGAAGCGCCGCACCTCGTTCACGTTCCAGCGCTGCGCGCGGGCGGTGTGCTCGGCGTCCACGTTGTCGGTCGAGATGGCGATCGAGGGCAGGTCCGAGAGGAAGTTGTTGAGCAGGATCTGCTTGGCGGCGAGCGGCAGGAACGGCAGCAGCGGCGTCGCGAGCGCCATGCTCACCATGTTGCCGAAATTGGCGCTCGTCGTGATGCTGATGTACTTGAGCGTGTTGGCGAAGGTAGCGCGGCCGTCTTCCACGCCACGCCGGAGCACGTCGAGGTCGTGCCGCAGCAGCACGACGTCGGCGCTTTCGCGCGCGACGTCCACCGCTTTTTCGACCGAGATCCCGACGTCGGCGGCATGGAGCGAGGGCGCGTCGTTGATCCCGTCCCCCAGGTAGCCGACGGCGTGCCCGGTCCGCTGCAGGGCCCGCACGATGCGCTCCTTCTGCTGCGGGTCCACCTCGACGAAGAGGTCGGTACGCTCCGCGAGGTGCCAGAGCGACTCGTCGCGCAGCCTGCCGATCTGCTCGCCGGTGAGAATCGCCCCGGGATCGAGGCCGATGGCGGCGGCGACGTGCGCGGCGACATACCGGTTGTCGCCGGTGATGACCTTGATGCGGATGCCGAGCGCGGCGAGGTCGCCTATGGTTCTTCTCGGCGTCGTCCTTGGGCGGATCCAGGAACAGGAGGAAACCCGCGAGCGCCATGCCGCCCTCATCGTCGTGGCCGTAGCGCTCTTTCGGCGCGGCGCGTTTGGTCGCCACGGCGAGCACGCGAAATCCTTCCATCCCCGTTTGCCGGTAATAGGCGTGCAGGCGCTCGCGCGACTCGTCATCCAGCGGCACGAGGGCGTCTTTGCGCGCGACAGTGGTGCAGACAGCGAGCACATTGGCGAACGCCCCCTTGGTGACGATGAGGTGCCGCTCCCCGTCGCCTTCGTGCGCCGTGACGATCGTGAGCCGCTTGCGGATGAAATCGTAGGGAATCTCGTCCACCTTGCGGTGCCCCGCGGTCGTCATCCCGTTCTTTTCTCCGGCCGCCACGATCGCGGCGTCCAGCGGGTTTTCGATCCCGGTCTCGAACGCGGCGTTGAGGTACGCGAGCCGCAGCACCTCGGGCGACGCCTTGGCCTCCGGATTCACCGCGGCATCGAGCGTGATCACGCCCTCGGTGAGCGTGCCGGTCTTGTCGGTACAGAGCACGTCCATGCTGCCCAGGTCCTCGATCGCCTCGAGGCGCCGCACGATCACGCCGCGGCGCGCCATGGCGCGGGCGCCGTGCGAGAGCGTCACGCTGACGATGGCCGGGAGAAGTTCCGGTGTAATGCCGACCGCCAGGGCAACGGCGAACAGCAGGGACTCGAACACCGGCCGCCCGAGCATGTGGTTGACCGCCAGCACGAACACCACCATGACCACCATGACGCGCACGAGGAGGTAGCCGAACAGCCGCACCCCGCGCGCGAATTCCGTCTCCGGCGCCTGCTCCTGCAGGCGCGAGGCGATTGCACCGAACGGCGGTGTTGCGGCCCGTCGTCACGACCAGCACCGTTGCCGTCCCGCTGCGCACGGAGGTGCCCGAGAAAGACGCAGTTGGTGCGCCCGGCCATGGGGGTGTCGGCCGGCAGCGCTCCACGGTGCTTTTCGACGGGGAACGACTCGCCGGTCAGGCTCGCTTCGGTCACGAGGAAGTCCTTCGCTTCGAGGATGACGCCGTCGGCGGGCACAAGGTTTCCCGCCGCAAGCCGCAGGACATCGCCCGGAACGATCGGTACTCGCAGGGACCGTCAGCAGCGCGCCATCGCGAACTACCTGCACCGTCAGCGCGAGTCGCCTGCGCAGCGCGGCGACCGCCGTGCTCGCCCGGTATTCCTGCGCGAACCCGAGCAGCGTGCTGCCCAGCACGATGGCAAGAATGATCGATGCCTCGACCCAGTCACGCAGCACCATCGAAACCAGCGCGCCGAATACGAGGATGAGGACGAGCGGGCTCTCGAACTGCCGCGCGAGGAGCCTCAGCGCGGTGACGCGCGGCTGGTCCTCCACCGTGTTGGCACCGTGCTGTCGCAGCCGCTGCGCGGCCTCCGCCGCCGTCAGACCGCGGTCACCGCTGCCCATCTCGGCCGTCAGCTCCGAGGGGTCGCGGCTCCAGTACGGCGTGGGCGAGCTCACTTCGCCCTAGCGCAACGGGTGGGCGGCATGGCGGTCCGCCAGTTCCAGGTAGCGCTGCGCGCGCGCCATCCACTTCCCCTGATCGGCCGGGTCGGGATGGTCCTTGAGGTGCCAGGCCGAGAGCTTCGCGCGCACCATCGCGCGGTAGGCCTTGTAGAAGCGCACCAGCGCGGCGGGAGGATCGTCGCCGGCCACCTCCCGGTAAGTCTCGAAAGCAACTTCGCCGATCCACCCGGCGCCCGAGTGCTCGCATTCCATCGCGAGATACGCGAGCTCGTCGGCGGGGTCCAGCAACCGCCATTCGCGGTTGAACTCGAGGCAGTCGATGAACAGGGGGTCGGGCCCGAGGCAGACGTGCTCCGGGCGCAGGTCGCCGTGGCACTCGACGATGCGCTGTTCCTTCACGCGGGCGTCGAAGAGCGGCGCCTCGCGCTCCAGGACGGCGAGCTGGTGTGCCGTCACCGAGCGCACGAGGTCGAGTGGCATCGAGAGCTCCGCAGCGGAAAGCCCGTCCTGATTGGCGCGGATGTCGCGCTCGAAACGCCGCCGGTACTGCGCCGCGTCCAGGGCGACCGGCTCTGCATGGTGGTAGAACGCGGCCAGCACCAGGGCGAAGCGGCGGACGTCCTGGCGGGCGACGTTGCCGCGGCGTATCGCGTCGTCGAGCATCCATTGCGCGGGAATCCGCCGCATCTTGACCAGCCACTCCACGACCACGCCGTCGCCGCCCAGCCGCAACGCGCCCTCCCGCGTGACCGACAGGGGCACGACCTCGAGATACACGTCGCGCGCGAGCCGGCGATTCAGGCGCAGCTCCTCCTCGCAGTCGGCACGGCGGGCTTCGAGCGTGCTGAAATCGAGGAAGTCGTAGCGGACCGGCTTCTTGAGCTTCCATGCGTGATGCTCGGTCAGAAACACGCAGGACATGTGGGTCTGCACCACCTCCACGGCCGCGGGCTTCTCCGGATAGCTCTCGGGGCGGCTGAGGTACGAGACTTTCTCGCGCAGGGTGATCGCGCGCTCGGGTCGCCGCAGTCGTTCGAGCGATTCCATAAGGCGATGGTAGCGTATCCCACTGAGTGCCGGCGCGAGCGCTCCCGCCATGGATCGGTCCGGCACGGAATGGCCGTATCGAGGTTTGGGTATACTTTCGGACGTGAAAACTCGGAAACAAGCGCGAAAGGCACCTAGCCGGCAAGCGGCGCGCGACTAGCGAGTCGCTGTACTCCGCGATGGTGGAATCGGCGATGGACGCCATCATCACGGTGGACAAGCGCCAGCATATCGTCGTGTTCAACGCGGCGGCGGAGCGGATCTTCCGGTGCAAGGCGGCGGACGCGGTGGGCAGCCCTCTCGATCGCTTCATCCCGGAGCGCTTCCGCACCGCGCACCGCGCCCACGTCGAGCGCTTCGCCTCGACCGGCGCCACCGGGCGCCGCATGGGGAGCGACATGGTGCTCTACGGACTGCGCGCGGATGGCGAGGAATTCCCGATCGAAGCGTCTATTTCACACGCCCGGTACGGCGGCAAGGAGCTGTTCACCGTGGTCTTGCGCGACGTCTCGGCGCGCGTGAAGGCAGTGTCGGAGCTCGAGCACTCGCACAACCAGTTGCAGGAGCTCTACCGCCAGATGCACGAAGTGCGCGAGGCGGAACGCGTGCGCATCGCGCGCGAGCTGCACGACGAGCTGGCGCAGTGGCTGACCGCGCTGAAGATGGATGCGTCCTGGCTCGCCGGCCGGGTCGCGCCGGAAGACGACAAGGTGCGGGAGAAATTCGAGCGCATGAAGGGGCTCGTGGACTCGACGGTCGCCTCGGTGCGCCGCCTGGCGCACGATCTGCGCCCCGCGATGCTCGACGACCTCGGGCTGGTTGCCGCCGTCGAGCACCTGCTGCACGAGTTCTCGCAGCGCTCCGGCATCGTCGTCGGCCTGGACACCGGCACGGGCGAGATCGATTTCAGGGAACCGCTTGCCACCGCGGTCTACCGCATGGTGCAGGAGGCGCTCACCAACGTCGCGCGCCACGCGCGGGCGACGGAGGTCCGGGTGGCGATGCGCGTCGACGGACAACCGGCTGATCGTGTCGGCATGGGACAACGGCATCGGGATCAGCGCCGCGCGGCTGCAGAGCGGAAAGTCGCTCGGCATCCTCGGCATCAAGGAGCGCGCCCGCACGCTCGGGGGCGGGGCGGATGTCTACAGCCCGGCGGAAGGCGGCACCGTGGTGGAGATCAAGATCCCGGTGCAGCAGTATGGTGGCACGGGGGAGCGGGCGTGATCCGGGTGCTGCTCGCGGACGACCATGCCATCGTGCGCGCGGGCCTGAAGGAAATCCTCGCCGACACCGGCGACATCGAGGTCGCGGCGGAGGCGACCAACGGGCAGGATGTGATGGCACAGATTCGCGCCCGCGACTTCGATGTGGCGGTGCTCGACATGTCCATGCCCGGCCGGAGCGGCATCGAGCTGATCAAGCAGGTGAAGGACGAGAAGCCAAAGCTGCGCATCCTCATACTCACCATGCACAGCGAGCAGCAGTATGCCGTGCGGGCGCTCAAGGCGGGTGCCTCGGGCTTCCTCACGAAGGAGGCCGCTGCCGACCAGCTGGTGGCCGCGATCCGCAAGATCGCCGGCGGCGGCGCCTACATCAGCCCCGAAACCGCGGAACGCCTCGTGCTCGATGCCGCGCCGCGGGCCGAATCCGCGCCCCACACGCTGCTTTCCGACCGCGAATTCCAGGTATTGCAGATGATCGCCGGCGGCAAGACGGTGGGCGAGATCGCGAAGAGGCTGTCGCTCTCCGTCAAGACCGTAAGCACCCACAAGACCCGGATCCTGCACAAGATGGGCCTCGCCAACCAGGCGGAGCTGATCCGCTACGCCCTCGAGCACAAGCTCCTCGACGAATCAGGCCGCTCCTCTGCCTGAACCTCCGGTGTAGGAGGATTCCTACGCCGCTTCGCCGTTTCCTACACCCCGTTTCAGACTGGCGCCGATAGCGGGCCGCGCGCTGCGCTGCGCATACTGCCTGCCATGAACACCTATAACTACATGGCGGGCGCCGACATGAAAGTCTTCGTGGTGGAGGATTCGGCCGCCGTTCGGGAGCGCCTTCTGGAGATGCTGCAGGAGGTCGAGGATGTCGAGGTGGTGGGCGAAGCCGAAGCCTTCGACGCGGCGGTTGCCGGCATCATCAGGACCCGCCCGGACGTCGCGGTCCTCGATATCAAGCTCGCCGACGAGCGCGGCAGCGGGATCGACGTTCTCGCCGAGGTGAAAAAGGTGCTGCCGGGGATGCGGGCGATCGTGCTGAGCAACTACGCCACGCCCCAGCACATGAAGGCGAGCGCCGACGCCGGCGCCGAATTCTTTCTCGACAAGTCCGCGGATTTCGAGCGCATCGCCGAGATCCTGGAGCAGATGAAGGGCGAATGAAGCGCCCCTCGAGCATGACCGATTCGATCCCTGAACAAGCGATGATGGAGGAAGCCATGTTGCAGAACGTCGTGATGTCACAGCCGATTCCGATTCTTCCCGTCAGGACGCGGTCCCCGGCGACGGTCCGCGCCGTGCCGGCCCCGGCAAGCGCGGGTTCCTGCGCATCCTGCTGTGTGCAGGGGGTGTGCCTGCCCTGCGGCCTCAGCGGATCCGATCTGCGGCGCTTCAGCGACATCGCCACCGCCAAGCGGCGCGTGCCGCGCGGGACTTCGCTCTACCACAACGGCGACCGCCTGGAATCGCTCTACGCGGTGCGCAGCGGCGCCTTCAAGACCGTCGGCGTCTCGCGCGACGGAGCCGAGAAGGTCACCGGGTTCCACCTGCCGGGGGAGCTGCTCGGTCTCGATGCGATCGGCGCAAACCGCCACGACTACAGCGCAGTCGCGCTCGAGGACAGCGAGGTGTGCGTCGTTCCCTTCGCGCAGCTCGAGCAGGCGGCGCTCACGCTCCCGGCGCTGCAGCACCAGCTGCTGCGGCTGCTCTCGGCCGACATCTCGCGCGACCACGGCCTGATGCTGCTGCTGGGCAGCATGACCGCCGAGCAGCGGCTCGCGGCCTTCCTGATGTCGCTGTCACGGCGCCACCAGCGCCTGGGCTTCGCCGCCGACCGCTTCATGCTGCGCATGACCCGCGAGGAAATCGGCAACTACCTCGGGCTGACCCTGGAGACGGTGAGCCGGCTCCTGTCGCGGTTCCAGCGCGAGGAGCTGATCGCGGTGCACCAGCGCGACGTCGAGCTCCGGAACACGGTCCGCCTGATGGAGATGGTGGGGCACTGGTAAGGAAACTCTTCACTCACCCCGTACCCTCCTCCACGGGGTGCCCTGCGCCAGCCGCGTTCGGCTGGCGTTTTTTTTAGCGGCAGACCAGTACCGGCACCGTTGCAAGCGCGAGCACCCTGCTGGTCTGGCTGCCGAGCAGCAGGCGCGAAATTCCACGCCGGCTGTGCGAGGCCATGACGATGAGGTCGCAGCGCTTGCGCCGCGCCGCTTTGACGATCTCGATGTAGGGAAAAGCGCCCTCGACGCAGATGCACTCGCACGGCACCCGGGCCGCTGCCGCGGCCGCTTTCACCGTGCGCAGGACGCGCGCCCCGGCTCTCCGGACCCTCGCCGCGTGCTGTTTTTTCGAGACGAACCCCGGCGGCACCGAATCGCCGTAGGCGTACAGGTTCGGCTCCCAGGCGGGCCCGACCCACAAGCCGGTCACGCGCGCCTTCTGCTCCTTCGCCAGCCGGACGGCGTGGCGCACCGCCCGTCGCGACAGGGCCGAGCCGTCGGTCGGCACGAGGATGTTCCTGAACATCTTACCCCCCATCCCGACCTTCCCCCCGCAAGGGGGGAAGGGGTTACCTGCAGACTAGCACGGGGATGCCGCTGTGCGAGAGCACCTTGCTCGTTTCGCTGCCGAGCAGCAGCCGGGAGATCCCGCGCCGGCCGTGCGAGGCGATCGCGATGAGATCGCAGCCCCTGCGCCGCGCCTCCTTCACGATCTCGTCGAAGGGGTGCGCGCCCAGCACGTAGCGCACGCTGCAGGGCACCCCGGCCGCGCGCGCCGCCTTCTTCACCGCGCCGAGATAGCGGGCCGCGGTCTTCTTCACCGCCGCGTTGTGCTCCTTCGGGGAGAGCAGCTCGGGCGGAACGTACTCGCTGTAGATCGGCAGCTGCCACGGCGGCCCCACGTAGAACCCGATGACGCGCGCTTTCTGCTCGCGCGCGAACTGCACGGCGCGCCGGATGGCCCTGCGCGAGGGCGCCGAGCCGTCGGTCGGAACCAGGATTCTCTTGAACATCACGGCCCTCCTTGTCCTTTTTCAGGCTGCAGGCGGAAGCTCAACGGCAAACCAGCACCGGGACCTTCGCGTGCGCGAGCACCTTGCTGGTTTCGCTACCCAGCAGGAGCCGCGATATGCCGCGCCGTCCGTGCGTGGCCATGAGGATCAGGTCACAGCCGTTGCGGCTCGCCGCCTCGACGATCCGGGCGTAGGGATAATCGTCCAGGGTGAAGGAAGTCGTGCAGGGCACGCCCGCCCGGGTCGCCTCCGCCCGCACCCCGTCGAGTATGCGGGTCGCGACCTTCTTCACGCCGGCGGCATGCTGTTCCGGCGACACCATGCGGTAGGGAATGGAATCATCGTTGCCCCTCGGCTTCCAGGTCGGCCCGACAAAAAAACCGGTCACGCGGCCCTTCTGCTCCTTGGCGAGCTGAACTGCGCGCTTCACCGCTTTGCGGGAGAGGGGCGAGCCGTCGGTGGGCACGAGTATGTTCCTGAACATGATTGCTCTCCTTGTGACGAGTTTCGACGCAGCGCATCGAACGATTAAAGTTAGCTTACCCCGAGGACCGGGCAGCCAGTTGATGTAGATCAACCGGCCCGGCTGGCCGCCCGCTCTACTGGTAGGCGACGCATTTCTCGCAGACGGTGCCGGTCACGTCCTTCTTCAGATGGGCGGCGCGGAGCTTCACGAACGGCTCCGAGTGCCAGGCCTCCATGAACGACTGCTTGTTCAAGTCGCCCATTGTCCAGTTGGCGGTGGCGTCGAAGCAGCACGCGGAGAGCCTGCCTTCCGCCGTGACGTGGCCTTCGGTGAATGCCGACCAGCACGGCAGCGGCTCGCGCAGCGCCCCGATCCGCCCCTGGTTGCCGGCGGTGGGGCGATAGCCGAGCTTCTCTTCGCGCTCGGTGGCGAATGCGCCCATCGAATAGAGCGGCAACCAGTAGTGCTGGTCTACGAACGGCCGCACCCGCTCGGAGAGCAGCCGCTCCATCTTTTCGAGCTGGGCGCCGTCGTACTGGATGGACGAGGCGTAGAGGCCGGTCCGGTAGCCGCCGCGCTTGCGCACCTCCCAGGCTGACCTGGATATTGTCGAGTGCGCGCCGGAACAGGCGCCCCGATACGCCCATGATCTTCTCGAACTGGCTTTCGTCGGCCGCGTTGACCGACCATTTCAGCGAGTCGAGCCCCGCCTTCATGCATTCCTCGACCGCCTCGGGAAAGGACATCGAGGCGTTGGAGGTGAGAAAGACGTAGGGCATTGCGATCTCTCGCTTCAACCAGGTGATGCAGTCGACCAGCAGCCGCGGGTTCATGAAGGATTCGCCGAGGTAGAACACCCCGATTTCCTCGACGCCGGCCTCGCGCATCTCGCGGGTAATGCGCTGGAACAGGCGGAAGTCCATGTCCCACTTGGGCTGCACCTCGCGGGTGCGCAGCGCGCAAAAGCCGCAACGGTAGTTGCAGCGCGGCGAGATCTCGATCTTGACGCTCTTCGGGGGCGGCGGAGCGGCCTTCAGGTGCGACGCCGGAATCCGCGTCGTGTTGTCGATCCGTTCGGTGATGGCTCCCATGCATTGGCTCCTAGCCGTAGGCGATGCACTGCTCGCACGCGGTGCCGCTCACGTCCTGCCTTAGATGCGCCTCGCGGAGCCGCCGGAACGCGGCGCCGTGCCACGCCTCGAGAAACGGCGTCTCGTCGAGATTGCCCATGTGAAAGCGCGGCGAGTGGTCGAGGCAGCAGGCCGACAACCCGCCGTCCCACGTGATGTGCCCCTCCTTGAACAGCGGCCAGCAGGGCAGGGGCTTGCGCGTCCCCGAAGAGCCGTAGAGCGGCAGCCAGTAGTGCTCGTCCACATAGGGAAGAACTTCGGCGAGCGCGGGCTGCATCCGGCTTTTCTGTGCCTCGTCGTAGAGCAGGCTCGAGCAATAGAGGCCGCAGCGGTGCCCCGATTCGCGCTCGATCTCATCGCGCACCCGGCGGGCGTCCTGGATGTTGCGCACGATGTCTTGAAAATCCTCCGGCTCGACGCCCGCGACGGCATGGAGTTGTTCCGGCCCGCTGCAGTTGAGCGCGAACTTCAAGCTGTCCAACCCCGCCAGCATGCAGTCGCGCACGCGCGCGGCGGTCGCCAGCCGGCCGTTGGTGGTGAGAAAGACGTAGGGATAGCCGCACTCCCGCTTGGCGTAGCGTATGGCGTCGGCGAGCCAGTCGCAGAGGAACGACTCCCCGAGATAGAACACGCCGAGCTGCTCGACGCCGA
Organism: uncultured beta proteobacterium; assembly: GCA_963699525.1. Taxonomy (GTDB): domain Bacteria; phylum Pseudomonadota; class Gammaproteobacteria; order Burkholderiales; family SG8-41; genus SG8-41. The sequence goes on from CAVOUI010000009.1 coordinate 310,383, forward strand.
GCTCCCGCAGTTGCCGCACGAGCCGGGCGTAGCGCTCCCACGGCATGTCGCTCGCGAGCGCGCGGGCGCGTGTGCGAGGCGCAGAAGTGGCACTTGAAATCGCAGCGCGCGGTCAACTCGATCTTGATGCTCTTTGGAACCGGCGGGACCGAACTTCGGTATTCGGGGGCGAGAGAGGCCAGGCGCTCGACGCGGGTGGTGATGCTCTGCATGTGAGGGCTCAGGCTGCTGGCCGGTTCCGATGCAGCGAAGATAGGGGAAGCGCGCCCGCGCCGCACCCGTTACGTCCATTCTTATTGACCCAGATCAAGGCGCGACCCTTGCTTGATATGGGTCAAATGGCGCCCGTGGCTCGTCCCGTATCATTACGGCGGTATTTGGCGACGGCAGCCCGGCTTCTGAGGCGAGGGCCGCTCAATCAACTTGAAGGAGTGATTCCTTGAAAGCGATCTGGAGTTCAGCGTTTGTGGCAGCGTGCTTGGCCGTGGCGAGTTCCGGCAGCCTGGCGCAGGACGTGACCTACCGGAAGGACATCAAGCCGCTGGTCGAGGCGAAGTGCACAGCCTGCCACGGTGCCGCGTCGCCCAACCTCGAGGAATTCCAGCTCGACCAGAAGAAATTTGCCGCAGCGATGAAGGGTCCCCGGATCGACACCTACGCCGACCTGGTCATGCTCATCGGCTGGCCCGATACGGGGGCGATCATGCGCCGGCTCGACGACGGCAAGAGCGCGCTCGCGGGCGGAAAGCCCGGCAACATGTACCAGTATCTCGGCGGTAGCGAGGAGGAGCGGCAAGCCAACCTGCGGACTTTCAAGGCCTGGGTCGGCCCGGAGAGCTGGATTCTGAACCGGTTCAAGGCGCGTGGCGACGTTCCCGGGATCACCAAGGAGCAACTGGAGAAGATCCTGGTGAAGTACTAGCAGGCCTGAATCGCGCTCGTTTTCAAGACGCTGCCGGCCACGGGTCGGGCGCTTGATCTAGGTCAAGAAGCCGGAACCGGCCGGCGCTAGCATATCTGCAGGCGGTCACGACGATCGCCAAGGCGAGCCGCGAAATCGCGGCGCTGGAACGGAATCCGAAGGAGACAGTCATGGCAAACATCACACGCTACGATCCATTCAACGAGCTGGACGATATGTTCAAAGGGCTGTTCGTGCGGCCGATGCGTTTCGATCTCGATGTGGCGCCGCAGATGCGGATGAAGATCGACGTCACCAAGGCCGATGACAGCTACACAGTGAAGGCCGATATCCCGGGCGTCAAGAAGGACGACATCCAGGTGTCGGTCGAGGGCAATGAGGTGACGATCAGCGGCGAGATCAAGAAGGAAACGGAGGAAAAGAAAGGCGAGGAAGTGCTGCGAAGCGAGCGCTACTACGGCAAGATCTCGCGCAGCTTCACGCTGCCGCACGACGTGGACGAGTCGAAAGTGACGGCCAAGTACGCGGATGGCGTGCTGAAGCTCTCTCTTCCGACGAAGGCCGCGTCCAAGACCAAGAAGATCACCGTCAGCTGAGGCGGAGGTGGGCGATGACCGCAATCCGGGTGGGCAGGCGGCGCGGGAAGACGCCGGCGGCCGCTCCTGAACCCGCACTCTGCGGTTGCGGAGTGCGGGTCGACGCCGAGGAGCGTCTGCACCTTATCAACGCGTGCGCGTTTTTCAGGGCGGACCGCTTCCGCGCGGCGGAGCCGGAAACCATTCGCGGCGACGGACGTGCAGAAAGCGGCCCGCGATGTCGACGCCGCGTTGCAGAAGCGCAAAAAGTCGAAGCAGCGCTGATGCGACGCAACATCGCGATCGCCCTCATTGCAGCGGGCGGCTTGGGGTGTGCCCCGGCCCTATCAGGTGCGGAGCTGCCCGATCTCGCGCGCGGCCGCTCCCTCTACGAGAATCACTGCATCGTCTGCCACACGCAGAAGGTGCACCGGCGCCCGGCGCCGCTGCCCCTGGCGGCCGATGACCTGCGGTATATCGTGGCGCTCTGGGCGACCCAGCAGGGCCTGAACTGGAGCCGCGAGGACATCGAGGACGTCGTCTACTTCCTCGACCGCACGCATTACCGGTTCGAGAAATAGCGCCCCACGCCGCAAGCGAGTCCCGCGGGGCGGCGGCGCGCCTATTGTTGAAATAGGCTCTACACTTGCGCCCATGTCCGCCCACCCCTCCATGCGCCATTACCTCGTGCCGCTGTTCGAGCCCGGCGCGGTTGCCATTGTCGGCGCGAGCGCGCGCGAGGGATCGATCGGCTCGGTGCTGATCTCGAACATGCTGTCCGCGGGCTTCCGCGGCCCGCTCTCCGCCGTGAACCCGAAGCACCGCGAGGTGCACGGCGTGCCTTGCTATCCCTCGATTGGGGAGGTGCCGCGGAGAGTGGATCTCGCCGTGATCGCGACGCCGGCCGCGACCGTGCCCGGGATCATCGAGCAGTGCGGCGCGGCCGGCGTGCGCGCCGCAGTCGTGGTGAGCGCGGGCTTCTCCGAGACCGGACCCGCCGGCGCGGCGCTCGAGCGCGCGCTGCTCGAGAACGCGCGCCGCCACGGGCTGCGGGTGCTCGGCCCCAACTGCCTCGGCATCATGCGGCCCGGCATCGGGTTGAACGCGACGTTCGCGCGCGGCGACGCGCGGTCGGGATCGCTCGGGCTGATCTCGCAATCGGGTGCGGTTTGCACGGCGATGCTCGACTGGGCGGCCGCGCACGGCGTGGGCTTCTCGAGCGTGGTGTCGCTCGGGGGCTCGACCGAGCTGGACTTCGGCGAGCTGGTGGACTATCTCGTCAACGATCCGAAGACCGCGCACATCCTGCTCTACATCGAGGGCGTGCGCGACGCGCGCCGCTTTATGAGCGCGCTCCGCGCTGCGGCGCGCGTGAAGCCGGTCATCCTGATGAAGGCGGGACGCCATCCCGCCGGCGCGCGCGCGGCGGTTTCGCATACCGGCGCGCTGGTGGGCGCCGACGACGTGTTCGATGCGGCGGTGCGCCGTGCCGGCGTCGTGCGCGCGCAGAGCATCGGCCAGCTCGTCGCCGCGGCCCAGGCGTTGTCCTCGAACGTGCGGCCGCGCGGCGACCGCCTCGCGGTCATCACCAACGGCGGGGGCCCCGGCGTGATGGCGGCAGACCGCGCCAGCGATCTCGGCATCCCGCTCGCGGAGCTTTCGGGGGCGACGGTGGAGGCGCTGAAACGGGCGCTGCCGCCGCACTGGTCGGAAGGCAACCCGGTGGACTTGATCGGCGACGCGGATGCGGAGCGCTACCGCGCGGCGCTCGCCGCCTGCCTCGCCGACCCCGGCGTGGACGGCGTGCTGGTGGTGCTCACGCCGCAGGCGATGACCGCGCCGATGGAGGTGACGCGCGCGGTCGTCGCATGCGCGAAGAAGCGAGCGACAAGCCGCTGCTCGCGTGCTGGATGGGCGAGGCGCAGGTGGCGCGGGCCCGGCGGCTGCTCGTGGCACGCGGAATCCCGGTGTTTGGCACGCCCGAGCCGGCGATCGAGATGTTCGCGCACGTTTCGGCGTTCTACCGCAATCAGCGCATGCTTCTGCAGACTCCCGGTCCGATGTCGCGCCTCCCCGACCCGGACGTCGCCGGCGCGCGACTCGTCATCGAAGGCGCGCTCGCCGAGCGCCGCACGGTGCTCTCGGAGATGGAGTCGAAGGCGGTGCTCGCCGCGTTCCAGGTGCCGATCGCGCGCGTGGTGCGCGTGCACTCGGCGAACGAGGCGATGCTGGCCGCGGAGCAGACCGGCTACCCGGTGGTGATGAAGATCGACTCGCCCGACATTACGCACAAGTCGGAAGTCGGCGGCGTGCGCCTCGGCATCGCGAACGCGCAGGCGGCGCAGGACGCCTACCGCGAGATGACCGAGGGCCTCGCGCGGCTGCAGCCGGAAGCGCGGCTCGCCGGCGTCATCGTCGAGCCCATGATCACGCGCCCGAACGGCCGCGAGCTGCTGGTCGGCGTGGTGCATGACCGGGTCTTCGGCCCGGCGATCACGTTCGGAACCGGGGGCACCGCGGTCGAGGCGCACGCCGACCGCGCGGTGGCGCTCCCGCCGCTGAACGGCGTGCTGATCGAGGAGCTCGTCCGCGGCACGCGCGCGAGCCGGCTGCTCGGCGCGTTCCGCAAGATGCCGGCGGCGAACCGGGAGGCGCTCGAAACGGTGCTCCTGCGCGTCTCGGAGATGGTGTGCGAGCTGCCCGCGATCCAGGAAATGGACATCAATCCACTGCTCGCGGACGAAGCGGGGGCGATCGCGCTCGACGCGCGCATCGTGGTGGCCCGACCGGGCGCGGCGTTGCCACGCTACGGGCACATGGCCATCCATCCGTACCCGGCGCACCTCGTCTCGGAGTGGACCGCTCGCAACGGCACCCGCGTCACCGTGCGCCCGATCCGCCCGGAGGACGCCGGGATCGAGCGCGAGTTCGTGAAGCAACTCTCGCCCGAGGCGAAATACTTCCGCTTCATGAGCACGATCCGGGAGCTCTCGCCGCAAATGCTCGCGCGCTTCACGCAGATCGACTACGACCGCGAGATGGCGCTGATCGCGGTGACCGCGAAGGACGGGCGCGAGGAGGAGGTCGGCGTGGCGCGCTACATTACCAATCCCGACGGCACGTCCTGCGAGTTCGCGATCGTGGTGGACGACGAGTGGCAGAAGTACGGCCTCGGGCGGCAATTGATGACCCAGCTGATCGAGATCGCGCGCTCGCGCGGACTCGCGACGATGAGCGGCGACATCCTCACCGACAACCGGCCGATGCTGGCGCTCGCGGCAAGCCTCGGCTTCACGGTCGGCGACGTCGCCGACGAGCCCGGGTTGAAGGTGGCGACGCTCGCGATCGGGCGGCAGTAAGGGGAGCCCCGGCGCGGCACGGGACGAACTTTTAGGAGGTGCTCGATGGCGGTGTTTGAGATCGATGCGTATTCCCCGCGGCAGGTCGCCGCGCAGGTCCAGGCGGTCGGCGTCGTCAAGGCGCGGCTGCCCCCTCTCGCGATGTTCATGCTGGGCGTTTGCGCCGGGGGATTCATCGGCCTGGGGGCGCTCTACTCCGTGCTCGTGTTCTCCGACCCGACGCTCCCGTTCGCCGAGAGCCGGCTCCTCGGGGGGATCGCCTTCTCGCTCGGGCTTGTGCTCGTGGTGATTGCGGGCGCCGAGCTCTTCACCGGCAACAACCTGCTGGTGATGGCGTGGGCCGACGGCATGATCACGACCTCGGAGGTCCTCAGGAACTGGGTCGTGGTCTATTTCGCCAACGCGGTCGGGGCGATCGGTCTCGCGCTCGTCGTCTGGCTGTCGCAGCACGGCGACCTGAACCAGGGCGCGGTCGCGGCAACTTACGTGAAAATCGCAGCCATCAAGACGGCGCTGCCGTTCTGGGAGGCCTTCTTCAAGGGCACGCTCTGCAACCTGCTGGTCTGCCTGGCCGTGTGGATGGCGATGGCCGGGCGCGGCGTCACCGACAAGATCCTCGCGGTCGTGTTTCCGATCTCGGCGTTCGTCGCCGCGGGCTTCGAGCACTGCGTGGCCAACATGTACCTCATCCCGCTCGGCATCCTGCTTTCGCCCGGGGTGCCCGCCGTGAGCCCGGCTCCCGACTGGTCGGGATTTCTCTCGAACCTCGTGCCGGTCACGCTCGGCAACATCGCGGGCGGCAGCATCATGATTGCCGCCGTCTACTATCTCGTCTACGGCCGGGCGCTCAAGAAAGGCTCGTGGAATTCCTGATCGAGCGCGGCCTCGGCAGCGAGGAGGCGAAGCGGCGGCTCGCCGCCGAAGGACCCAACACCCTGCCGGGCGCGGGCAGGCGCGGCACCGTCGCCATCGCGCTCGAGGTCGTGCGCGAGCCGATGTTCCTGCTGCTCGTCGCCGGGGCGCTGATCTACCTCCTGCTCGGCGACGTTCGCGAAGCCGCGATCCTCGCGGCCTCGATCGTGGTCGTCGTGGCGATCACCGTCACGCAGGAACGCAAATCCGAGCGCGCGCTGGAAGCGCTGCGCGATCTCTCCAGCCCGCGCGCGCTGGTGGTCCGCGACGGCGCGCTGATTCGCATCGCGGGGTCGGAGGTCGTGCGCGGGGACCTGATGGTTCTTGCCGAGGGCGACCGCGTTCCGGCGGACGCGCGGTTGACGGCGGCGAACGAGCTGACGGTCGACGAATCGCTGCTGACCGGGGAATCGCTGCCGGTGGAGAAGCGGCCTGAAATGGCGGTGTATTCGGGTACGCTGGTCGTGAAGGGGCAGGGGCGCGCGGAGGTGACGGCGACCGGCCCGCGCACCGAGTTCGGCCGCATCGGGACGTCGCTCGCCACGCTCGAAGTCGAAAAGACCCCGCTGCAGCGGAGCTCCGCGCGCCTCGTGAAAGCGATCGCGGCATTCGGGATCGCGTCGTGTGTGCTGCTGGCGGTCTATTACGGGGCGACGCGCGGCGACTGGCTTGGGGGCATTCTCGCCGGCATCACGCTCGCGATGGCTGCCCTGCCGGAAGAGATTCCGGTCGTGCTCACCGTGTTCCTCGCTCTCGGCGCCTGGCGCATCGCGCGCCACGGCGTGCTCACGCGCCGCATGCCCGCCATCGAGACGCTCGGCTCGGCCACGGTGCTGTGCGTGGACAAGACCGGCACGCTCACCGAAAACCGGATGAGTGTGGTGGACACGATCGCGCCGGGAGGGGACACCGCGCGCGCGCTTGGCGCGGCGGCGCTTGCGTGCGAGATGGAGCCCTTCGATCCCATGGAGCGGGCGATCCTCTCCGCGGCCGGGGACGAGGCGCACGAGCGGCGCCGCTCCTGGACGCTCGACCGCGACTACCCGATGACCCCGGGATTTCTCGCTGTGTGCCACGGCTGGCGCTCTCCCGCTGGGGAGCAGCTCGCTGCCATCAAGGGGGCGCCGGAAACGGTGCTCGCGCTGTGCCGCCTCGACGACGCGACGATCCGGAGCGCCACGGCTGAAGTCGAGCGCGCAGCCGAGCGCGGGCTGCGGCTGCTCGCGGTCGCCGAGGCGCCCTGGGACGGGCGCGACTGGCCCGCCAGTCCGCGCGAGTACTCCTTCGAGTGGCTCGGCTTCGTCGCGCTCGCCGACCCGCTGCGCGCCGGGGTCGCGGAAGCGATCGCGCTTGCCCGAAGCGCGGGCGTGCGCGTGGTGATGATCACCGGCGACTATCCCGGCACCGCGCTCGCCATCGCGCGGGAGGCGGGCATCGCGGTGGAGGGCGGCGTGCTGACCGGCGCGGAACTCGCCGCAATGGACGCGGCTGCTCTGGCGCAGGCCGTGCGCCGCGTCAACGTGTTCGCGCGCATCCGGCCCGAGCAGAAGCTCGCGCTCATCACCGCCTACAAGGCGGACGGCGAGATCGTGGCGATGACCGGCGACGGGGTAAACGATGCGCCGGCGCTCAAGGCCGCGCACATCGGGGTGGCGATGGGCCGGCGCGGCACCGACGTCGCGCGCGAGGCATCCGCCCTGGTGCTGCTCGAGGACGATTTCAACTCGATCGTCCGCACCGTGCAGCGCGGCCGCGGCATCTACGAGAACATCCGCAACGCGATGCGCTACATCATCGCGGTGCACGTGCCGACGGTCGGCCTGTCGCTTGCCCCGCTCGCGTTTGGCTGGCCGGTGTTCCTCTTTCCGGTGCACATCGTCTTCCTCGAGTTCGTGATCGACCCCGCGTGCTCGATCGTGTTCGAGGCGGAGGAGGCCGGCGAGGGCGTCATGCGCCGGCCGCCGCGGGATCCCGCGGAGCCGCTGTTCAGCACCCAGATGCTGGCGGTAAGCCTGGTCCTCGGCGCCTTGATGCTGGCGGCGGTTTGTCTCGGCTACGGGTGGGTTGCCGCGAGCGACGCTCCCGTGGGCGAGGTGCGCTCGTTCGGCTTCGCCGCGATCGTCTTCGGCAATCTCGCGCTGATCCACTCCACGCGCTCGCGCGACCGGCTAATCGCGGAGACGCTGCGGCTCCCCAACCCGGCGCTGTGGTGGATCACCGGCGGGGCGCTCGCCGCGCTCGCCGCGTCGATCTACGTGCCGCCGCTCGCCGACATCTTCCGCTTCGCGCCGCTTGCGCCCGGCCTGCTCGCGCTCTCCGCGCTCGCGGGCATCGCGGGGCCGTTGTGGTACGAGGGCTACAAGTACCTGCGGCCGCGCGCTTCCCCCGCAAGCGGGAAGGGTGGCTAGCGCTTCTGGTCGAGCACGGCCTTGAGGCCGGAGGCGTCGAGGATCCGCACCTGCTTCTGCCGCACGCTGAGCAGCCCCCGCTCCTGGAACGCGGAAAGCGTCCGGCTCACCGTCTCGAGCTTCAGGCCGAGGTAGCTCCCCATTTCCTCGCGTGTCATGCGCAAGCGGAACTCGCTCGGCGAGTAGCCGCGCGCGGCGAAGCGCTGGGAGAGGTTGAGCAGGAATGCCGCGAGGCGCTCCTCGGCGCTCATGCTCCCGAGCAGGAGCATCACGCCGTAATCGCGCACGATCTCCCGGCTCATGATGCGGTGCAGCTGGTGCTGCAGCGAGGGCAGCTCGCGGGAAAGCTGCTCGAGGCTCGCGAAGGGGATCTCGCACACCTCGGTGTCTTCCAGGGCAACGGTGTCGCAGGTGTGGCTCCCGCCGCCGATCGCGTCGAGACCCAGCAGGTCCCCCGCCATGTGAAAACCCGCCACCTGCTCGCGGCCGTCATCGTGCAGGACGCAGCTTTTCATGAAGCCGGACCGGATGGCGTAGAGGGCGGCGAGCGCCTCCCCCGCGCGGTAGAGGTCCGCGCCGCGCTTGAGCCTGCGGCGGCGGGTGACGAGCCGGTCCATCTGCTCCATCTCGCCGGTGTCGAGCCCCGCCGGCAGGCACAGTTCACGCAGGCTGCAGGAGGAGCAGGCGACGCGCAGATTGTTGATGTCGATCAAATTGGGTGCGTCCCGGCTCCTCATGCTGCGGAGTATCCTGCCGTCCCCGCCTTTCCCTTTGATCTACATCAAGACCGGCCCGGGGGGGAGTGCAATACTGGACCGTCCGTGGAAACCGCGAATCTCGAGAGGCCGCCCCCGTCCATGGGTTCCGCGCCGGTTGCATTCGACAGCTCGCTGGTGAGCCGCTTCGATCGCAACGGCCCCCGCTATACCTCGTATCCGACCGCCGACCGCTTCGTCGAAGCGTTCGGGCCGGAGCAGTACCGCACGTGGGCGGAGCGGCGCAATATCGGTGGCGTCCATCGGCCGCTTGCGCTCTATGTCCACCTGCCGTTCTGCCGCGACGTCTGCTTCTATTGCGCCTGCAACAAGTTCATCACGCGCGACGCGGGCAAGACCGCGCGCTACCTCGAGTACCTGGGGAAGGAGATCGAGCTCCAGGCGGGGCTCTTCCGCGACGACCTGCGGGTTGCGCAGATGCACTGGGGCGGCGGAACGCCCACCTATTACGACACCGCGACGCTCTCCGCACTCTGGGCGCGCATCGGGGGAGCGTTCCAGCTCGCCGCGGGCGGCGACTACTCGATCGAGGTGGATCCGCGCACCGTGGACGCGCCGGCGGTGCACGCGCTGCGCGAGATGGGCTTCAATCGGATCAGCTTCGGGGTGCAGGATTTCGAGCCGTCGGTCCAGGCGGCGGTGCACCGGCAGCAGAGCGCCGAGCGCACGCTGGAGGTGATCGGGGCCGCGCGCGACGCCGGCTTCGCCTCGATCAACATCGACCTCATCTACGGGCTGCCGAAGCAGACGCTGATGACCTTCAACGCGACGCTCGCGCGGGTGCTCGCGACGCGCCCGCACCGCATCGCGCTCTACAATTACGCGCACCTCCCGCAGCTCTTCAAGCCGCAGCGGCGCATCGACGAGGGGGACCTGCCGTCCCCGGAGACGAAGCTGAAACTGCTCGGCCTCGCGGTCAAGCGGTTCACCTCCGCGGGCTACGTCTACATCGGGATGGACCATTTCGCGCTGCCGGAGGATTCGCTCACGGTGGCGCAGCGCCAGGGACGGCTGCGCCGCGATTTCCAGGGCTACTCGGCGGGGGCCGAGTCCGACCTCGTGGGGCTCGGCGTGTCCGCGATCGGCTCGGTCGGCCCGACCTACAGCCAGAACCAGCGCACGCTGCCGAACTACTACGACGCGCTCGACCGCGGGCAGGTCCCGGTCATGCGCGGCATCGAGCTCTCGGCCGACGACCTCCTGCGCCGGCACGTGATCCAGTCGCTGATGTGCCACTTCGCGCTGTCGAAGGAATCGGTCGAGATCGCCTACCTGATCGACTTCGACCGCTATTTCGCGCCCGAGCTCGCGGACCTGCGCGAGTTCGAGACGCTGGGGCTCGTGGTGGACGAAGACGGCTGGCTCACGGTCACGCCGCGCGGCCGCTTCGTGATCCGCAATATCGCCATGGTGTTCGACCGGTATCTCCGGCGCGACCGCGAGGTGCGGCGCTACTCCCGCGTCATCTGATAGTGAAAAAAAGAGGCACCCCGAAGGGTGCCTCTCTTCGTGCAGCCCGTTGCTTCGGGTTACACGCCGCGGCAGGAGCCGGGCAGGTACTTCTTGTCGATGGTGGAGCCGGTGCTGCCGCAGATCCAGCCGAACAGGCCCGTGCCCATGTCGGTCGTGGAAGCGGCCGGCGTGTTGGCCTTGGACAGCGGAGTCAGCGTCACGGTCTTGGTGTTGACGTCCGTGCTGATGCCCTGGATCGTCGCCATCACCACGCCGTTCGCATCGGTGGTCAGGCCCGCCACGTACTTCGTGACGATGGGCGTGCCACCACCACCCAGTTCGCCGCAGCCCCACTGGTTCGCAGCGGGCGGCGTGCCGCCGGTCTGATACACCTCGGTAATGGTCGTGCGGCAGGCGCTCATCGCCAGGATCACCTCGGACATCTTCGCCCGCACGGTGTAGTCCTGATACGCCGGCAGCGCAACCGCTGCCAGAATGCCGATGATCGCGACCACGATCATCAGTTCGATCAGCGTGAAGCCCTTCTGTAGGTAACGCATCTGCTGCTCCTTTATCGAGCTAATCGCCCGAGAATTAAGCGATTTTCATTGCCCGCGACTGCTACCCTAACAAGACAGCAAGCATGGTGCAATGCCGGATGTCCCCCAACGGGCGTGATGGATTGCCCAATATGTCATTCCATCGGCTCAATGTGGAGGCTCTGGCAGGCCTGGATGACCTCCTGTTTCCCGCGTCCGCCAACATGTGACAAAAAACCTCACCCCGCTCAGGCTCGAAGGGGTGTCGGATTTGATTTTTCGGAAGCCGCTGACCTGCTTCTCGTATCGAAATCCGGAGTCGAAGCTGAGGAGTCCGAACTCATATCGATCTTTGATACGAACTGGAATATTTGAAGGCAATCCAAAAAAATCGAGGGCAAAAAAAGGGTATAGTTCCGTAGGCGCTATGGCTGTTGCAAGCCTTTGAAGTTTTCCAAAACGTTGATCAGGATCTGTTGCGGTTGGTGAATATGTTAGGTCACAAATTGAATCGCCATCTAAGACTGCTCCTCAATGGAAGGTTGTTTCAGGAAATCAGGGAAAAAAAACAAATCATCCGTGAAGATAAAATTTTGCCGGTAGTGAGTTTACTATCCGTTACTGGAGAAAATATTTGCCCCAGGATTTTGGAAGAGCGGGCGGCCGATGGAAATGTAACTTCTTTGGAGTTGACGGCCATAGCATCATTGGTGGCGGCTTTTCAGCCGAATGCGATTTTTGAAATCGGCACGTTTGATGGCAGAACCACCTTGAATATGGCGGCTAATGCCCCCGCGGAAGCGAAAATAACAACTCTCGATCTTCCGAAATCAAAAATTTACGACACCAAGCTTCGCATCAAAAGCGGAGACATGAAATTCATCGACAAAGAGAAGTCGGGAACAAGATTTCATGGCACACCCTATGAAAATAGAATTACCCAAATCTATGCGGATTCTGCCGCTTACAACTTCAAGACTATAGAAAACTCCTTTGACTTCATCTTCATTGATGGATCACATTCGTACAGCTACGTTATCAGCGACACGGAAAACGCGCGTAAGCTCCTGCGAAACGGAAAGGGGGTTCTGCTGTGGCATGACTATGGATGGCCCGAAGTCGTGAAAGCGCTCAATGATTATTACAGAGATGATCCCTGGTATTCCGGCCTGAAAAACATCGAAGGAACGACTTTAGCCGTTCTCGTTGTCAAATAATAATGTCTGTCTGCATCCTGCCAGCAGAGGAAATCGTGACAAGGCGCTGGCCATCGTTCGCAGGATTCAATAGTGAAAAAAAGAGGCACCCCGAAGGGTGCCTCTCTTCGTGCAGCCCGTTGCTTCGGGTTACACGCCGCGGCAGGAGCCGGGCAGGTACTTCTTGTCGATGGTGGAGCCGGTGCTGCCGCAGATCCAGCCGAACAGGCCAACGCCCATGTCGGTCGTGGAAGCGGCCGGCGTGTTGGCCTTGGACAGCGGAATCAGCGTCACGGTCTTGGTGTTGACGTCCGTGCTGATGCCCTGGATCGTCGCCATCACCACGCCGTTCGCATCGGTGGTCAGGCCCGCCACGTACTTCGTGACGATGGGCGTGCCACCACCACCCAGTTCGCCGCAGCCCCACTGGTTCGCAGCGGGCGGCGTGCCGCCGGTCTGATACACCTCGGTAATGGTCGTGCGGCAGGCGCTCATCGCCAGGATCACCTCGGACATCTTCGCCCGCACGGTGTAGTCCTGATACGCCGGCAGCGCAACCGCTGCCAGAATGCCGATGATCGCGACCACGATCATCAGTTCGATCAGCGTAAAGCCCTTCTGTAGGTAACGCATTTGCTGCTCCTTTATCGAGCTAATCGCCCGAGAATTAAGCGATTTTCATTGCCCGCAGCCCTATTTAAGCAACTATGGTGCCAACGACGTATTTGCGGACATGCGTCACGGATTGTCGGACAGAATGCATGAAAGCGGAGATCTGACCACAATTCCGCAGTCGGTGGCGTGAAAGGGTTACCTGCCCCAGTCACTATGTGACAAAAAACGTCCGGCCGGAGCACGCCCCGGCGGTCAGCGGACCTCGTTGCCGATCACCAAAACGATTCCGGTTGCGCCCACCGTGACCGGCGCGCTCAACCCCTCGAAGTCGCCCGGCTGAGGCATTGGCGTACCGCTCTTCGAGATCCGCGCGCCCACAATGACGCGGTTGTGGTCCGAGAGCTTCATGCCCGCTCCCATCGCCATCGTGTCGTCCAGCGTGAACGCGGCGGGCAGTTCGCGAACCTGCTTGCGCGTGACCGCGAGCGGAACACGGGGCCCCTCGACCGCCCGGGCGAAGACGAAGACGGTGTCGCTGGGCGCGACGCGGGCCGCGAGCGCGGGGGCAAGCCGCACGGTGCCGCTGACGGCGCCCGGAGCCGACGCCGCCGCCCGCGCGGGCGCCGGCTGCGGCTTCACCGGGCCACCGGCGAGCTTCTCCGCGTCGGCGATGCTGTCGCGGATCGAGTCCGCCATGTCGGAGTCCGGCGGGACGACGTCGAGAATCTTCCGCCAGTGCGCGATGGCGCCTTTGAAATCCTTGTTCTCGAACGCCACCGTGCCCGCCAGCGCGAGTGCCTTCACGTTCCGGGGATCGATCGTGAGCGCCTGGGCGATGAGCCGCTCCGGCTCGCCCTGCAGGCGCCGGCCCTGCGCCATGGCGAGGGCGTCGGCGTAGTCAGCGAGGAGCTGGGCGTCCGGCGGCGAGCGCTTGACGGCATTGGCGTAGGCCGCAGCCGCCTCGGGAAAGCGGTTGAGCACCGCGTAGGAGCGGCCGAGCATCGCCCAGCCGGTCGCGTCGTCCGGGTTTTCCTTCATGCGCTCGGCGAGGCGCTCGACCATGCTCTCGATCTGGGTGCGGCTCACGCCGTGGCCTTCAGCTTGCGATGCCTGCGGAAGCAGGGCTCCCGGGTTGCCGACGGCAAGATAAAGCAGGATCGAGGCAAACGGAATCGCGATGCCGGCGAAAATCGCGGCGATGTCCCGGGCGTCGCCATGCGGGGTCCTGAACCGGCGCCGCGAACGTCGTCGAGCAGCCTCGCTTCGAGCTCGCGCCGGGCATCGTCGTATTGATCGCGGGCGAGCGTTCCGGCTGCCAGATCCGCGTCCATTTCCCGCAGCTGGTCGCGGTAGATCGCGACGTTGGTGGCGTCGGCAGCGGCGCCGGGCGTGCTGCGCCGCGTGCGAAGCAGCGGCGGCAGCACGAACGCCAGCGCGCCTGCGGCGAGCACCACCGCCATGACCCAGAATGCGGTCACCGCTTCTCCGCGCCCGCGTCGCCCGACAGCAGCGCCGCCGCCCGCGCGCGCTCCTCGCCCGAGAGCTCGGACCGGGCGTGCTCGCGCCGCCGGCGCGCCAGGCGGTAGTACAACGCCGCGAGCCCGCCGATCATCAGCAGCATCGGCCCGAGCCACAGCAGCAGGGTCCTCGCCTTCCAGGGCGGACGGTAGAGCACGAAATCGCCGTAGCGCTCCACCAGGAAGTCGATGATGTCGCGGTTGCTCGCTCCCGCCCGCATGCGCTCCCGGATCTGGTTCCGCAGGTCCTCGGCGAGCGGCGCGTTCGAGTCAGCGAGCGTCTGGTTCTGGCACACCAGGCAGCGCAGCTCGTTCGATAGCGCCATCACCCGTTCCTCGAGCGCCGGGTCGGCCGCCACCGGCTGCGCCTCTCCCGCAAGCGCTGGCGACCCGAGGTTCAACAACAAGACAAAAAGGATCAGGATCGCTTGTCGTGAGTGCCTTCCCCCGCAAGGGGGGAGGAGATTAGTTGTGAGCATCATCGCTAGCTTCGATTGAGCTCCGCAATGAGCGGAGCGATCTTCTTTTGCACGAGCTCCGGCGTCACCGGCCCGATGCGCTTGTAGCGGATTACGCCCTGCTTGTCGATGATGTAGGTTTCCGGCACGCCGTAGACGCCGTAGTCGATCCCGATGCGCCCTTCGGCATCCACGGTCGAGGCCACGTACGGGTCTCCGTAGCGCTTGAGCCAGGCGAGCGCGTCATCCCGCCGGTCCTTGTAGTTGAGCCCGTACAACGGAGCAATGCCCGACCGTGCGAGCTCGGTGAGTACCGGGTGCTCCTCGCGGCAGGCAACGCACCACGAGGCCCAGACGTTGAATATCCACACCTTGCCCTTCATCTCCTCGGGCGCAAAAGTCCGCTCCGGCTGGTGCAGCTGCGGCAGGCGGAATGGAGGAGCGGGCTTGTCGATGAGGGGCGAGGGCACTTCGCGCGGGTTGAGCGACAGCCCGACGCCGAGCAGCAGCACCAGCACCGCGAAGACGCCGAGCGGCAGTAGATAGCGGTTCACTAACGTCGCTACCGGTCAGCGCGCAGCACCGGACTCTGCCGCGTAGGCGGCCGGCCGCGGCTCGCGCGCCCCGATGCGGTAGCGGCGGTCGGTCGCGGCGAGCAGCCCGCCGAGCGCCATCAGCACGCAGCCACTCCAGATCCAGGCGACGAACGGCTTGTAATGCACGCGCACGATCCACGCGCCCGCTCCCACCGGCTCGGAGAGGGCGACGTAGAGGTGACGGAAGACGCCGTAATCGATCGCGGACTCGGTCATCGGCGACTCCTGCACCCGGTAGACGCGCCGCTCCGGGTGCAACGTCGCGACCGCGCGTCCGTCCCGGGTGACGGACAGCGTCGCCCGCGCCGCGATGTAATTCGGGCCCTTTGCATCGCCGACGCCGTCCAGCCGGAATACGTAGCCGCTGAGCTCCACCGTGTCGCCCGGGGCCATGCGCACGTCCTTCTCGGCTTCATAACCCTTGACCAGGGTGACGCCGATCACGAACACTGCAACGCCGATGTGCGCGAGCAGCATGCCGTAAAAGGCACGCGGCGTTCCACGCAGCCGGTTGACGACTCCCCCGCCCGGGCTCCTGACCCGCTCCATGAGAGTCGCAACGGCGGAGGCAATGATCCATACGGCAAGCCAGATGCCGAATCCGGCGAGCGCGCTGAAGCGCCCCAGGGCGAAAGGCACGACGAGCGCCGCGGCGACGCTTACCCCGAGCGCCCAGCGCAGCCGCGCTGCCAGTCCCGGCAGGTCGGCCTTCTTCCAGCGCGCAAGCGGCCCCACGCCCATCAGGAACAGCGCCGGCGCCATGAGCGGCACGAACACGGTCTCGAAATAGGGCGGGCCCACGGAGAGCTTGCCGATTCCCAGCGCGTCGAGCGCGAGGGGATAGAGCGTCCCCAGCATCACCGATCCCGCCGCCGCGAGGAGCAGCACGTTGTTGGTGAGCAGCAGCGATTCGCGCGACACCACCTCGAAGCCGCCGCCCTTGCCGACACGCTGCGCGCGCCAGGAGAAGAGAGCCAGCGCGCCCCCGACCACGATGGCGAGGAACGCGAGGACGAAGATCCCGCGCTTCGGATCGGTCGCGAACGCGTGCACCGAGGTCAGCACGCCGGAGCGCACGAGGAAGGTGCCAACGAGCGACAGAGCGAAGGCGAGGATCGCCAGCAGCACGGTCCAGGCCTTGAACCCGCCGCGCTTCTCGGTGACCGCGAGCGAGTGAATCAGCGCGGTCCCGACCAGCCACGGCATGAACGAGGCGTTCTCCACCGGGTCCCAGAACCACCAGCCGCCCCACCCGAGCTCGTAGTAGGCCCAGAAGCTCCCGAGCGCGATGCCGAGCGTGAGGAACGTCCATGCCACCGTGGTCCACGGGCGCGACCAGCGCGCCCACGTCGCGTCGAGCCGGCCCGCGAGCAGGGCCGAGATGGCAAACGAGAACGCGACCGAGAAGCCGACGTAGCCCATGTAAAGGAGCGGCGGGTGGAACACCATGCCCGGGTCCTGCAACAGGGGATTCAAGTCGCGGCCGTCCGGCGCGGGAGGCAGCAGGCGGTCGAACGGGTTGGAGGTGAAGAGCAGGAAGGAAAGAAAACCGATGCTGACGAAGCCCATCACCCCGAGCACCCGCGCCACCACTTCCTCGGGGAGGTGGCGGCTGAATACCGTTACCGCCACGCTCCAGATCGTCAGCACCAGCACCCACAGCAGCAGCGAGCCCTCGTGCGAGCCCCAGGTCGCGGCCAGCCGGTAGTGGAGCGGGAGCTGCGAGTTGGAATTGGTGGCGACGTTCAGGACGGAGAAATCATTGTTTGCGAACGACCAGGCGAGGCAGCCGAACGCGAGCGCGA
Source organism: uncultured beta proteobacterium (assembly GCA_963699525.1). Taxonomy (GTDB): domain Bacteria; phylum Pseudomonadota; class Gammaproteobacteria; order Burkholderiales; family SG8-41; genus SG8-41. Next base: position 327,513 of record CAVOUI010000009.1, read on the forward strand.
CGAACACGAACTGGCCCTGCGCGGCGGGACGCGCGACCGCCATCCACGCGGCGTTGCCCCGCGCCGCGCCCGCGACCGGCAGCACGCACTGCGCGAGCGCGAGGCACAGCGCGAGAATCAGCGCGAACTGCCCGAGTTCGGGAATCATTTCCGCGCTCCGCCCTCGGGACTGACCACCAGCGTCTGCCCGGTCTTGACCGCAGTCTCGTGCGCGCGCTTGACGGCGTCCGCGGCTTCCGGCGGCATGTAGTTCTCGTCGTGCTTCGCGAGCACCTCGCTCGCGGTGAATACGCCGTCCGCGCCGACGCGGCCCTGGGCGACGACGCCTTTGCCCTCGCGGAAGAGGTCGGGCAGCGCGCCGCGGTAGACCACCGGGATGCTCTTCGCGGTATCGGTCACCAGGAAGCGCACCGTGAGCCCATCGGCCTGGCGCTTGACGCTGCCGGTCTCGACCATGCCCCCGATGCGGAACGTGCGGCCCTGCGGAGCCTCTTGGGCGGCGACCTGCGAAGGCGTGTAGAAGAAAACGAGGTTCTGCCGGAAGGCGGTCAGGACCAACGCGGCGGCCACCGCCAGCGCAACGAGTCCGCCCGCCACCATGGCGATGCGCTTCCGCCGCGGCTTCATGGCCGGCCTCCCCTGGCGGGACCACGCAGGCCCTGCAACGCGTTACGTCTCCGGAACATCAGAAGAATCACCTCCAAGGCTATCAGACCGGCGGTCACGACGTACGATCCCCAAACGTAGAGCGCGTAGCCCCCCATCGCGAGGAAGTCGTGCCAGCTCCCCCAGTTCATCGTTTCGCCTCCCGGAATCCCGCAAGCCAGTCGGCGCCGTGCTCGCGCTCGAGGATGATCGAGCGCACCCGGTGCAGCACCGCCGCGATGCTGTACATCCATACTGCCAGCGCCATCAGCAGCATGCCGGTGAGCATCGTCGCCGCCATCGTCGGCGCACCGGTGAGGCTGACGGAGGCGCCCTGGTGCAGGGTGTTCCACCACTTGACCGAATAGTAGATGATCGGGACGTTGACGACACCCACCAGTGCGAGCACCGCGCCCGCGCGGTCGGCGCGACGCGGCTCGTCAATTGCGGCCTGCAGCGCCATGAAGCCGAAATAGAGGAACAGCAGGATCAGCTCCGAGGTGAGCCGCGCGTCCCACACCCACCACGTGCCCCACGTGGGCTTGCCCCACAGCGACCCGGTCCACAGCGCGACAAAGGTGAAGAGCGCGCCGGTCGGGGCGAGCGCCGTCGCCATCATGTGGGAAAGCCGCGTGTTGAACACCAGCCCAACGCCGGCCCAGAACGCCATCACCACGTAGATGAACATGGACATCCACGCGGCTGGCACGTGGATGAAGATGATGCGGTAGGCCTCGCCCTGCTGGTGGTCGGTGGGCGCGACGAGAAAGCTCACGTACAGGCCCGCGGCGCACAAAATCGCCGCCGCCCACGCAAACCAGGGAATCATGGCCCCGGCGAGGGGATAGAAGGTCTGCGGGGAGGCGTACTTGAACCAGTTGATGTTGCCGATGACGAGCGTCGGCTGGCTCACGGCAGCGGCTCCAGTAGTGTCTGTAATTGCAAGATGCGAATCATCCCTTACGTCACGCGTGCCGGCAACCCTCGGCGGGCAGGGGTCTTACTCCACGGAAATGCGCAGCGACGCCGCGATTGCCCACGGCGTGAAGACGGCCGCGAGCACGAGCAGCGCCGCAAGCAGCAGCAGGTGGGGCAGGGCGCTCAGCCCGGCGCCGGCGGCATCGAGCGCGCCCGCGCCGATGATCAGCACCGGCACGTAGAGCGGCAGCACCAGCAGCGCGAGCAGCACGCCGCCGCCGCGCAGCCCCAGCGTCAACGCCGCACCGATCGCACCGATCAGGCTCAATACCGGCGTTCCGATGAGCAACGATAGCGCGAGCACGCCGAGAAGCGACTGATCCAGATCAAACTGGAGCGCGAGCACGGGCCCGATCGCCACCAGCGGCAGGCCCGAAGTGAGCCAGTGCGCCGCAACCTTGCCCGCGACGATCAGGCCGAGGGGCGTGGGGCTCAGCAGCATCTGCTCGAGGGCGCCATCGGCGAAATCGGCGGCGAAGAGTCGTGCGAGCGCGAGCATGCAGGAGAGAAGCGCGGCGACCCAGATCACCCCCGGAGCAATCGCGCGCAGCAAATTCGGCTCGGGCCCGACGCCGAACGGAAACAGGCTCACGACGATGACGAAGAAGAGCAGCACGGTGGCGAGATCGGACCGCCGGCGCAGCGCGAGCAGCAGGTCGCGGTGGATCACGGCGCGCAGGACGGAGAGCATCGTCAAGTCACCGGTCGAGGTTGATGTCGATTGCCGAGGGCGCCTCGATGCGGGCGTCCTGGTGGGTGGTGAGCACCACCATGCCGCCGCGCGCGAGATGCTCGCCTGCCATCGACTGCACGAGGCCGATTCCCGCGGTATCGAGCGCCGCGAACGGCTCGTCGAGTATCCACAGGGTGGCCGCCTCGGCGACGGCAAGGCGCGCGAGCGCCGCCCGCCGGCGCTGGCCCTGAGAAAGCGCTCTCACCGGCAGCCGCTCTCGCCCCCCAAGCCCGAAGCGCACGAGGGCGGCGTGCACCCGGTCGTGAGAGACGGTAATTCCCCCGATGCGGGAAGCGAACGCAAGGTTTTCTTCCGGCGTGAGGTCATCCTTGAGCGCGTTGGCATGGCCGATGTAGAGGAGGTGCGCCCAGTATTCCTCGCGCAGCGCACGGATGTTCTGCCCCTTCCATCGCACTTCCCCGGCCGCGGGCAGCAGCAGGCCGCACAGCGCGCGCAACAGCGTAGTCTTGCCGCTGCCGTTGGCGCCGGTGACGCGCAGGAGTCCGCCCGGCGCGAGCGAGAAGCCGACGCCGCTGAAGAGCGTGCGGTCGCCCCGCGCTGCCTCGAGATCACGTGCTTCGAGCATGAATTCAGGTTGATCAGGGATGGCCACCGACGCCCGGTGTCCGACGGCGCGGTGAAAGGGGGGTTACGCTACCACAGAAGCATCGGTTGCAGAAACGCGAATCGGGACGATGCCCTCCCGGCGCGCAACGGCGCGAGGCGGCTAGGTCGGCCGGACCGCGTCGCGAAATATCTTGCGGAGCTGTGCTTGCGGCTTCAGCAGGTCTTCCAGCGTCTGGTGGTCGAGGACCTCGAAAAACGCACTCATGGCGCGTCCCAGAACTCCCTGCAGGGTGCAGGCAGACACAATCGGGCAGCTGCAGTGCCCCTGCTGGAAACACTCCACTACGGCAAAGTCTTCCTCCGCGCCGCGGACGACGGTGCCGATATTGATCTGCTCCGGCGCGCGGGCAAGCCGCATGCCGCCGCTCTTACCGCGCACCGTATCCACGTAGCCCTGCTGGGCGAGATGGTGGACGATTTTCATCAGGTGGTTCGCGGAGATGCCATAGGCGGTCGCGATGTCGCTTATGGTGGCCAGGCGGCTCTCCCGCTGTTGCACTCCCAGATAGATGAGCACGCGCAGCGTGTAATCCGTGAATATCGTCAGGCGCATGATCGGCTCGGCAAAAGAGCATTTCGCCCGCCAGGCAAGGCGCACCGGCGGGCTGAACAGCTCCAATATTATTAGACCGATATCTAAAAGATGGATAGGAAATACATCTTCAATTGACCTAGATCAAACCGGGCCGATGCCTCCCCCTTTAACGTTCGTTCTGGACATCCGGCGCGAAAGGGCGGGCGATGGCATCGGCGCGGCACAAGCAGTGGTCGGTGGTGGCGGCGAGCACGATCGCGTTCACGGTTTGTTTCATGGTGTGGATGATGTTTGCCGTCATCGGCATCCCCATCAAGGAGACCCTGGCCCTCAACGAAACGCAATTCGGGATACTGGTGGCGATGCCGGTTCTCACCGGCTCGCTGATCCGCCTGCCGCTGGGCATGTGGACCGACAAATTCGGCGGGCGCATCGTGTTTTTCGTACTGATGCTGTCCACGGTGGTTCCGATCTGGCTGATTTCCCGTGCGAGCGAGTTCTGGCATTTCCTCGTGACCGGCCTGTTCGTAGGCGTCGCGGGCGGCTCGTTCACGGTCGGCATCGCCTACTGCGCGCGCTGGTTCCCGAAACACCGCCAAGGCCTTGCCATGGGGATATTCGGCGTCGGCAATACCGGGGCGGCGGTGACCAAGCTCGTCGCGCCGACCATCGTGGTGGCCTTTGGCTGGGCGATGGTGCCGCAGGTGTATGCCGTGCTCATGCTGGTGACGGCCGTGCTCTTCTGGTTCTTCACTTACACCGACGAGCTGCATACCGAGTCCGCGTCCCAGGTTACGGTCAGGGAACAGTTGACGGCGCTGACGGACCCGAGGGTGTGGAGATATAGCCAGTATTATTCGATCGTCTTCGGCGGCTACGTGGCGCTGTCGCTGTGGATGACCAAGTACTACATCTCCGAGTACGGTTTCGACATCCGGCTGGCGGCCCTGCTGGCCGCCGGTTTCAGCATACCCGGAGGCCTGCTGCGCGCGATCGGCGGCTGGTTCGCCGACAAGTACGGCGCGCATACCGTCACCTGGTGGGTGCTGTGGGTCGGCCTGGTGTGCCTGTTCTTCCTGTCCTACCCGCAGACCGAATTCACCGTGCATACCGTGTCCGGCCCGAAGCACTTTCATGTCGGGCTCAATCCGACCCTGTTCACCATCATCATGTTCACCATGGGGATTGCCTTCGCCATAGGCAAGGCCTCGGTCTTCAAGTACATCTCCGACGACTATCCGGGCAACATCGGCGTGGTATCCGGCGTCGTGGGCCTCGCGGGCGGCATGGGCGGTTTCATCCTGCCCATCATGTTCGGCGCGCTGGTCGACCTGACGGGCGTGCGTTCCTCGGCCTTCATGCTGATGTTCGGCATCGTATGGGTGTCCCTGATGTGGATGTACTTCACCGAGGTGCGGCCGTTCGGCGCGGAGCAGAGCCGGCAGCATCCCGAACCCACGCACTTTTCCTGATCCTCCGCCGACCAACGAAGAGGGACGAGCCATGCCAACGGATACGACGACTGCCGCCAAGCCCGGCCGGGTGCTGACCGTCTGGACGCCGGAAGACAAGGCGTTCTGGGAGCAGGAGGGCAGGGCGATCGCCAACATCAACCTGTGGATCTCGATGCCGGCGCTGTTCCTGGCGTTCGCGGTGTGGCAGTTGTGGAGCGTCGTGGCGGTGAACCTGCCCGTGCTCGGTTTCAAGTTCACGCCCAATGAGCTGTTCTGGCTGGCCGCGGCGCCAGGGCTCTCGGGCGCCACGCTGCGCATCTTCTACTCCTTCATGGTGCCGGTATTCGGCGGCCGGCGCTGGACCGCGTTCTCGACCGCCACGCTGCTGATCCCGGCGATCGGCATCGGGATCGCAATCCAGGATCCCGCGACAAGCTATTCGACGCTGCTCGTGCTCGCGCTGCTGTGCGGATTTGGCGGCGGGAACTTTGCCTCGAGCATGGCGAACATCAATTTCTTCTTTCCCAAGGAGCGCAAAGGCTCGGCGCTCGGCCTCAACGCGGGCCTGGGCAACCTCGGCGTCTCGGCGGTGCAGTTCCTCGCGCCGCTGGTGGTCGCCGCGGGGGTGTACGGGCCGCTGGCCGGGGCGCCGCAGACCATCGTCACCGCCGCCGGCCAGACGGCGCAAATCTGGGCGCAGAACGCCGCGTTCGTATGGGTGCCTTTCATCATCCTCGCCTCGATCGCGGCGTGGTTCGGCATGAACGACATCGCCGATGCCAAGGCATCGTTCCGCGAGCAGTCGGTGATCTTCCGGCGCAAGCACAACTGGCTGATGTGCTGGCTCTACCTCGGCACCTTCGGCTCGTTCATCGGCTACTCGGCGGGCTTTCCGCTGCTGATCAAGTCGCAGTTCCCGGGCGTCAATCCACTTCATTTTGCGTGGCTCGGGCCGCTGGTGGGCGCAGTCGTGCGGCCGTTCGGCGGCTGGCTGTCCGACAAGCTCGGCGGCGCCGTGGTGACGTTCTGGAACTTCATCGTCATGGCCCTCGCGGTCGTCGGCGTCCTCTACTTCCTGCCCTCGGGCGGTGCGGGCGGGAGCTTCGCCGGCTTCTTCGCCTGCTTCATGGTGCTCTTTCTCACCACCGGCATCGGCAACGGCTCGACGTTCCGCATGATCCCCGTGATCTTCCTCACCGAGCGCACCCGCGATGCAGCAGGCAAGGGCGAGGCCGCGCAGGAGCAGGCGGTAAGAGACGCCAACAAGGAGGCCGCGGCGGTGCTCGGCTTCACCTCCGCTTTCGCGGCCTACGGCGGGTTCTTCATCCCGAAGAGCTACGGGACCTCGATCTCGGCGACGGGCGGGCCCGAGGCCGCGCTCTACGTGTTCATCGCGTTCTACGTGACCTGCATCGCGATCACGTGGTGGTACTACGCGCGCCGGAACGCCGAGATGCCCTGCTGAAGGAGGCGTCCGTATGAGCCATTTCCTCGACCGCATGATGTTCTTCACCCAGGCGCGCGAGCCGTTCGCGCAGGGGCACGGCGAAACGCGCAAGGAGGACCGCACCTGGGAGGAGGGCTACCGCCTGCGCTGGCAGCACGACAAGATCGTGCGCTCCACGCACGGCGTGAACTGCACCGGCTCGTGCAGCTGGAAGATCTACGTCAAGGGCGGCGTGGTGACGTGGGAGACGCAGCAGACCGACTACCCGCGCACGCGCCCCGACATGCCCAACCACGAGCCGCGCGGCTGCTCGCGGGGCGCCTCCTACAGCTGGTATCTCTACAGCGCGAACCGCCTCAAGTATCCGATGGTGCGCGGGCGCCTGGCGCGGCTGTGGCGCGCGGCGCGCAATTCGCTCGACCCGGTGGCGGCGTGGGCCTCCATCGTCGAGGACCCCGCGAAAGCGAAGGACTACAAGTCCATCCGCGGGCGCGGCGGCTTCGTGCGCTCGAGCTGGGACGAGGTGAACGAGCTGATCGCCGCGGCGAACGTTTACACGATCAAGCGCTACGGTCCGGACCGCGTGATCGGCTTCTCGCCGATTCCCGCGATGTCCATGGTGTCGTACGCCGCCGGCAGCCGCTACCTCTCGCTCATCGGCGGCGTGTGCATGAGCTTCTACGACTGGTACTGCGATCTCCCGCCGTCCTCGCCCCAGACCTGGGGCGAGCAGACCGACGTGCCGGAGTCGGCCGACTGGTACAACTCCGCGTTCATCATCGCGTGGGGCTCGAACGTGCCGCAGACGCGCACGCCCGACGCGCATTTCTTCACCGAGGCGCGCTACAACGGCACCAAGACCGTGGCGGTGACGCCCGACTATTCGGAAGTCGCCAAGCTCTCCGACATCTGGATGCATCCGCGGCAGGGCACCGACGCCGCGCTCGGCATGGCGATGGGCCACGTGATCCTCAGGGAGTGCTTCGTCGACCGCCAGGTCCCGTACTTCGATGATTACTGCCGGCGCTACACCGACATGCCGCTTCTCGTCAGGCTCGTGAAGCGGGGCGACCGCTTCGTGCCCGATCGCTACCTGCGCGCTTCGGATTTCGCGGACCGGCTCGGCCAGGCCAACAACCCGGAATGGAAGACCGTCGGCATCGACGAGACGACCGGCCAACCGGTGGCGCCGCAGGGCTCCATCGGTTATCGCTGGGGACAGCAGGTCGAAGGCGACCTCGGCAAGTGGAACCTGGAGCAGAAGAACGGCGCGGGCGGCGCCGACGTCAAGCTCGCGCTGTCGCTCATCGGGCGCCGCGACGAGGTCGCGCCCGTCGCGTTCCCGTACTTCGGCGGCATCGCCCACGAGCACTTCCGCTCGAACGACCAGAAGACGGATGTCCTCGTGCGCAACGTCCCGGTGAAGAAGGTGAAGCTCGCCGACGGGGAGGCGACCGTCGCCACGGTCTTCGATCTGGTGTGCGCCAACTACGGCGTGGATCGCGGACTCGGCGGCAACTGCGCGCGCTCGCTGGACGACGACGTGCCCTACACGCCGAAGTGGCAGGAAGCGATCACCGGGGTGAAGAGCGAGCAGGCGATCGCGGTGGCGCGCCAGTTCGCGGAGACCGCGGAGAAGACGCAACGGCCGCGCCATGATCATCATCGGCGCGGCGATGAACCACTGGTATCACCAGGACATGAACTACCGCGCGTGCATCAACATGCTGATGCTGTGCGGCTGCGTCGGCCAGTCCGGCGGCGGCTGGGCCCACTACGTGGGGCAGGAGAAGCTGCGGCCGCAGACGGGCTGGACCGCGCTCGCGTTCGCGCTCGACTGGGCGCGGCCGCCGCGGCAGATGAACTCAACCTCGTTCTTCTACAGCCACACCGACCAGTGGCGCTACGAGCAGCTGAAGGTGCCCGAGATCCTCTCGCCGCTCGCCGACGCGGCGCGCTATCCGGGCAGCCTCATTGACTTCAACGTGCGCGCCGAGCGCATGGGCTGGCTGCCTTCCGCGCCGCAGTTCGCTGCCAATCCGCTGCAGGTGGCGAAAGACGCCGCGGCTGCGGGCATGGAGCCGAAGGACTACGTCGCGAAGAAGCTGAAAGACGGCTCGCTCAAGCTCTCGTGCGAGGACCCCGACAACCCCGTCAACTTCCCGCGCAATCTGTTCGTCTGGCGCTCGAACCTGCTGGGTTCCTCGGGCAAGGGCCACGAGTACTTCCTCAAGCATTTCGTGGGCGCCCAGCACGGCGTGCAGGGCGCGGACCTCGGCGCGACCGGCGGCGCGAAGCCCCAGGAGGTCGTCTGGCGCGACCCCGCGCCGGAAGGCAAGCTCGACCTGCTGGTGACGCTCGACTTCCGCATGTCCACGACCTGTCTCTACTCGGACGTCGTGCTGCCGACGGCGACGTGGTACGAGAAGAACGACCTCAACACCTCCGACATGCACCCCTTCATCCACCCGCTGTCCGCGGCGGTGGACCCGGTGTGGCTCACGAAGAGCGACTGGGACATCTACAAGGGCATCGCGAAGAAGTTCTCGGAGATCGCGGCCGGCCATCTCGGCGTCGAGAAGGACGTCGTGCTGGTGCCGCTCATGCACGACACCCCGGGCGAGCTCGCCCAGCCGCTCGACGTCAAGGACTGGAAGAAGGGCGAGTGCGACCTGGTTCCCGGCAAGACGGCGCCGCAGATCGTGGTGGTCGAGCGCGACTTCCCCAACACCTATCGGCGCTTCACCGCGCTCGGGCCGCTCATGAAAAAGCTCGGCAACGGCGGCAAGGGCATCAACTGGAATACCGAGAAGGAAGTGGATGCGCTGGCCGGGCTCAACTACGCCGTGACCGAGGACGGCCCCACGAAGGGACTGCCTCGCATCGAGACCGATATCGACGCGGCGGAGGTCATCCTGTCGCTCGCGCCGGAAACCAACGGCGCAGTGGCGGTCAAGGCCTGGCAGGCGCTCGGCAAGATCACCGGGCGCGACCACCTGCACCTCGCCGAGACGCGCGAGGACGAGAAGATCCGCTTCCGCGACGTGCTGGCGCAGCCGCGCAAGATCATCAGCTCGCCCACGTGGTCCGGCATCGAGAGCGAGCACGTGAGCTACAACGCGGGCTACACCAACGTGCACGAGCTGATTCCGTGGCGCACGTTGACCGGCCGGCAGCAGTTCTACCAGGACCACCTGTGGATGCGCGACTTCGGCGAGGCGCTGTGCGTCTACCGGCCGCCGGTCGACACGCGGGCCGTCGCGCCGATGATGGGCAAGCGCCCCAACGGCAACCCCGAGGTGGTGCTCAACTTCATCACCCCGCACCAGAAGTGGGGCATCCACTCGACCTACACCGACAACCTGCTGATGCTGACGCTCTCGCGCGGCGGCCCGATCGTCTGGCTGTCGGAGACCGACGCGAAGAAGGCCGGCATCGAGGACAACGACTGGATCGAGCTCTACAACGTGAACGGCGCCATCACCGCGCGCGCCGTCGTTTCCCAGCGCGTGAACCCGGGCATGTGCCTGATGTATCACGCACAGGAGAAGATCGTGAACGTGCCCGGTTCCGAGATCACGCACGCACGCGGCGGCATCCACAACTCGGTGACGCGCGCGGTGGTGAAGCCCACGCACATGATCGGCGGCTACGCGCAACTGTCCTACGGGTTCAACTACCACGGCACCGTCGGCTCGAACCGCGACGAGTTCGTGATCGTGCGCAAGATGGCCAAGGTCGACTGGATGGACGTCCCGTCGGCCGCGGCCGCGAAGTGAGGAGGACAGCCATGAAGATACGCGCGCAGATCGCGATGGTGCTGAATCTCGACAAGTGCATCGGCTGCCACACCTGCTCCGTCACCTGCAAGAACGTGTGGACCTCGCGCCTCGGCATGGAGTACGCGTGGTTCAACAACGTGGAGACCAAGCCCGGTATCGGTTATCCCAAGGACTGGGAGAACCAGGAGCGCTGGAAGGGCGGCTGGGAGCGCAAGTCGAACGGCAGGATCGTGCCGAAGCAGGGCGGGCGGCTCGCGCTCCTGATGAAGATCTTCGCCAATCCCCACCTGCCGCAGATCGACGACTACTACGAGCCGTTCACCTTCGACTACGAGCACCTGCAGACCGCGCCCGAGATGCCGACGGCGCCGGTCGCGCGCCCGATCTCGGTCATCACCGGGCAGCGCATGGAAAAGATCGAGTGGGGCCCGAACTGGGAGGAAATCCTCGGTGGCGAATTCTCGAAGCGCTCGCAGGACGCCAATTTCGAGCACATCCAGAAGGACATCTACGGCCAGTTCGAGAACACCTTCATGATGTACCTGCCGCGGCTGTGCGAGCACTGCCTGAACCCGTCCTGCGTCGCGTCCTGCCCCTCGGGCTCGATCTACAAGCGCGAGGAGGACGGCATCGTGCTGATCGACCAGGACAAGTGCCGCGGCTGGCGCATGTGCGTGTCGGGCTGCCCGTACAAGAAGATCTATTACAACTGGTCTACCGGCAAGGCCGAGAAGTGCATCTTCTGCTACCCGCGCATCGAGGCCGGCCAGCCGACGGTGTGCTCCGAGACCTGCGTGGGGCGCATCCGCTACCTCGGCGTGCTGCTCTACGACGCCGACCGCATCGAGACTGCGGCCTCCGCGGAGAATCCGAAGGACCTCTACAAGGCCCAGCTCGGGATCTTCCTCGACCCGCACGCCGCGGAAGTGCAGGAGCAGGCGCGGCGCGACGGGGTGCCGGAGGCGTGGCTGGAGGCGGCGAAGGTCTCCCCGGCGTGGAAGCTCGCCATGGAGTGGAAGATCGCGTTTCCGCTGCACCCCGAATATCGCACGCTGCCCATGGTGTGGTACGTGCCGCCGCTCTCGCCGATCCAGTCGGCGGCCAACGCCGGTCACATCGGGGAGTTCGGGGAGATCCCGGACGTGCGAAGCCTGCGCATCCCGGTGCGCTACCTCGCGAACCTGCTCACCGCGGGCGACGAGGAGCCGGTGGTCCACGCCCTCGAGCGCATGCTTGCGATGCGCGCGTTCTACCGCGAACGGCAGCTCGAGCGCCGCGACAACCTGAAGCTGCTCACGCAGGTCGGGCTGTCGGTGCGCACGGTCGAGGACATGCACCGCTACCTCTCCATCGCGAACTACGAGGACCGATTCGTCATCCCGACGACGCACCGCGAGTACGCGGAGAACGCCTACCAGCTGCGCGGCGAATGCGGGTTCTCGTTCGGCAATTCGTGCTCCGACGGCGAGACGCCGGCGAGCCTCTTCGGCGGCAAGATGGCGGGCAAGAAGGTGATCCCGCTGAAGACCATCGCCGCGAAGACCCCCGAGAACGCCGTGGATTACTGACATGCTGACCTTTCGTGCCCTTGGGGCGTTGCTCACCTATCCCGGCCGGGAGCTCGTCGAGGCGCTGCCGGAGATCGCTGGCGTGCTCGGGACCTCGAGGCTGCTCGGGAGCGCCCAGAAACAGCGCCTGGCCGAGCTGATTTCCGAGCTGCGGCGCGCGGACCCGTTGGAGCTGGAGGAGCGCTACGTCGCGCTCTTCGACCGCGGCCGCGCCACCTCGCTGCACCTGTTCGAGCACGTGCACGGCGACTCGCGCGAGCGCGGGCAGGCCATGGTGGATCTGGGGCGTGTCTACGAGAGCGCGGGCTTTCATCTCGCCGGCAGCGAGTTGCCGGACTATCTTCCGGCGGTGCTCGAGTACCTGAGCTGCCGGCCGATCGCGGAGGCGCGCGAGATGCTCGGCGACTGCGCGCATATCCTGCGCGCGGTGGGCGAGCGGCTGGCCGGGCGCGGCAGCCGCTACGCGGCGGTGTTCGATGCCGTCCTGAGCGCCGCAGGGCAGAGCGGCGTGGACTGGGGCAAGGCGCCGCCGTCCGAGCCGGAGCCCGCCGCGGACGACGACTGGGCGGAGGAGCCCGCCTTCGGGCCGGCGCAGCCGCGCGGCGCGCGCGCGGCGGTTGCGGTCATGAAATTCGTGCCGCATCAGGACACAGAGCAGAGCGAAACAGCTGGAGCGAACCATGGAATGTCCTTCATCAGTTCCTGTTCGGGATCTACCCCTACATCGCGCTCTCGGTATTCTTCGCCGGCAGCCTGCTGCGCTTCGACCGCGAGCAGTACACCTGGAAGAGCGACTCCTCCCAGCTCCTGCGCGCGCGCGCAGCTGCGCTGGGGCTCCAACCTGTTCCACATCGGCGTGCTGTTCATCTTCGTCGGCCACTTCTTCGGCCTGCTCGCGCCCCACTCGAGCTACGCGTGGCTGATGAGCGCCGGCGCGAAGCAGATCCTCGCCATGGCGAGCGGGGGCATCGCGGGCGTGCTGGGAATCGCCGGCCTGACGCTGCTCATCCACCGGCGGATCGCGGACCCGCGCATCTGGTCCAACACGCGCGGATGGGACATCACGATCCTCTTCATCCTCTGGCTGCAGCTGGCGATGGGGCTCGCGACGATTCCGCTCTCCGGCCAGCACCTCGACGGCTCGATGATGCTGAAGTTCACCGAGTGGGCGCAGCACATCGTCACCTTCCGCGGCGGCGCGGCCGATTTCCTCATCGGCGCGCCGCTCCTGTTCAAGCTCCACATCGTGCTCGGGCTGACGATCTTCCTGGTCTTCCCGTTTACCCGCCTGGTGCATATCTGGAGCGGGTTCGGCGTCGCCGCCTATCTCGTCCGGCCCTACCAGATCGTGCGCACGCGCCGCAAGTGGAAGCCGACCGGGGTGCAGGGATGACGATCACCGTCAACGGCGTCGTGGTCGACGCGGCGGGCCACGCCTCGCCGCAAGCGGCGGCGGTGCGTGAGCTCTTGCGGCAGCGCGCGGTGACAGCAGGCTTCGCCACAGCGGAGGCCTCCGGTGTCGAAGCCGATGCGGCCATCGAACGCCTGCTCGAGAAGGAAGTCGCCACGCCGGAGCCCGGCGAGGAGGAATGCCGGCGCTATTACGACGCGCATCCCGCCGAGTTCACGAGCGGCGAGCTCGCGTTCGCGCGGCATATCCTGTTCCAGGTGACGCCGGGGACCCCGGTGCCCGCGATCCGCGCGAAAGCGGAGCTCACGCTCGCGGAGGTCGCGAAGGACTTTTCAAAGTTCGAACCGCTTGCGCGTGAGCTGTCGAACTGCCCCTCGGGGCAGCACGGCGGCAACCTCGGCCAGCTCGGGCGCGGCGAGACGGTCCCCGAGTTCGAGCAGGCGCTCTTCAACGGGGCTTACATCGGGGTCTATCCGCAGCTCGTGAAGACCCGCTATGGGTTCCACATCCTCGCCGTCGACCGGCGCGAGCCGGGCAGGCGGCTGCCGTTCGACGCGTCCCTGCCGCGGATCGCGCAGCGGCTGCGCGAGCGCGCCCTGCAGAAGGCGCTACAGCAGTATGTTCGCGTGCTTGCGGCGGGAACGGAGTTCGAAGGCGTCGATCTCGACGCGGCAAGATCGCCGCTACTTCAGTAGCGTTACCCTGCCACAGAACGGGGGCGCTTGATCTGGATCAACCGGGCAGGTGCCCGGGCTGTTACGATTTCCCGAAGCGGCGGCCGTAGCGGGCGCACCCTTGCCAAGGGTCGGCTCAAGAGGCTTGCTTGGCCAAACCGCGTACCTGGAGACATCAATGAAAGCCAAGCATCTAACAATTGTTGCCGTTACGGCAGCCGCGGTATTCGCGGGCTGCGCGATGTTCGGGGAGGATACCGGCCCCGTCAATTGGTCGCGTGTGCCGACGACGACGGTGACGCTGTTTTACCCGGCACAATCGACCTACCAGTGGCTGCGCAGCTCCGAGCATCCGGGGGCCCCGGTGGTCGCCACCGGAGGCGCTTGTCTTACCTGCCACAAGGGCCAGGAGGAAAAGCTCGGGGACAAGCTGGTCAAGGCCAACAAGCTGGAACCCACTCCCGTCGACGGCAAGAACGGGGTCATCCAGCTGAGTTTCCAGGTCGCGTACGACGACCAGAACGCCTATTTCCGGGCCCAGTGGAAGACGCGGAACCCGTATCCGGGCGAGGCGCACCAGTTCGTGCGCTTCGACGGCAAGGAATGGAAGACCTACGGTTTTCCGAAGCTTGACGCGGTCGTCCGGGAGGGCAAGCAGCCGGGCATCTACGAAGACCGCTTCTCGATCATGATCGACGACGGCGGGGTGCCGGAATTCGCGAACCAGGGCTGCTGGCTCACTTGCCACAACGGGGAGCGCGACAATCCCGGATTCGCCGCCGCGGCCCAGGTTCGAGCCAATCCGCTGTACCAGGCCCTCAAGCAAGGCGACGTACGCAAGTATCTCCCCTCCACCCGCACCGACGCGAACGCCTCGTGGGACAAGGGCAAGAGCCCGGAAGAGATCGCCAAGCTCAAGGCCTCCGGCGGCTTTCTCGAGTTGATGCAGTGGCGTGCCCATCGCTCCGCGCCGGTCGGCATGGCGGACGACGGCTACGTGCTGGAGTATCGCCTGTTCGACGCCGGCTCCAACATGTTCGGCTCGAACGTGGATCCGAAGACGCACCAGCCGCGCTTCATGTATGACCCGGCCAAGGTCGGGAAGAGAGCGCTCGTGGCCGACGAGATCCGCAAGGTGCCGACGGCTCTCATCCGCGGCGTGAACGCGGTCCCGTTCGACCCCAAGGCCGGCTGGAAGGCAGGCGACCTCATTCCGGAGTATGTCCTCAATACGGAGGCCAAGGGCTCCGCCGCCGACAACAAACAGGTCAAGGGTATGTGGAAGGACGGCGTATGGACCGTGGTGTGGGTCCGGCCGCGCAATCTTGCCAATCCCGATGACAAGGCATTGAAGGACGGCAAGGTTTACAACTTCGCCTTCGCGATCCACGACGACAACATCACGACGCGCGGCCACCAGGTGTCGTTCCCGGTGACGGTCGGCTTCGGCGCCAAGGCCACGATCGACGCGACCCGGGTCAAATAAGAAAGCCGCAGCGGTTTCCCGCTGCGGCGCGTTACCGCGGCCGCTCGCCCGTTCTACAAAACGACCTTGCGCAGCCGCAGCGCGTTGGTGACCACCGATACCGAGCTCATGGACATGGCCGCGCCGGCGAGCATTGGGGAGAGCAGCAGACCGATGAAGGGGTAGAGCACCCCCGCCGCGATTGGCACCCCCAGCGCGTTGTAGAAGAAGGCGAAGAACAGGTTTTGCTTCACGTTGCGCATGGTTGCGTGCGAGAGCCGGATCGCCTTGACGATGCCGCGGAGATCGCCCTTCACCAGCGTGACGCCCGCGCTCTCGATCGCGACGTCGGTGCCGGTGCCCATCGCGATCCCGACGTGGGCCTGCGCCAGCGCCGGGCGCGTCGTTGATCCCGTCGCCCGCCATGGCGACCACGCGGCCGCGGCCCTGCAGCGACTGGATGGTGTCCAACTTCTGCTCGGGCAGCACCTCCGCGATCACTTCCTCGATGCCGAGTTGCCGGCCGACCGCTTCGGCGGTCTTGCGTGAATCCCCCGAGAGCATCACCACGTGCACACCCGCGGCGGCGAGCGCCTTGATCGCTTCGGGCGTCGTCTCCTTGATCGGATCGGCGACGGCGATCACCGCGGCGGTGCGGCCGTCGATGGCCGCGTAGAGCGCGGTCTTGCCTTGAGCGCGCAACGCTTCGGCCTTCTCCGCGAGTGACTGCGGAACACCACCCCGCGCCTCCATGAAGCGGCGGTTTCCGACGGCGACCTGGCGACCCTCGACGGTACCGTGCACGCCCTGGCCGGTAACGGATTCGAAGTTTTTCACCGGCGCAAGCTGCACGCCCCGGTTTTCGGCGCCCGTGACGATCGCCTGGGCGAGGGGATGCTCGCTTGCGCGCTCGAGGCTCGCGATCAGCGCCAGCGCGTCCTTCTCCGGGGTTCCGCCCTCGATCACGAAATCCACGAGTTGCGGCTTGCCTAGCGTGAGCGTGCCGGTCTTGTCCACCACCAGCGTGTTCACCTCGCGCAGCTTCTCCACTGCCTCGGCGTTGCGGAAGAGGATGCCGTTCAGCGCGCCCTGTCCCATGGCGACGGTGATCGAGATCGGTGTCGCCAGGCCGAGCGCGCAGGGGCACGCGATGATGAGCACCGCCACGGCGTTGACCACCGCGTAAACGAAGCGCGGCTCGGGCCCGTAGAGCGCCCACACGAGCGCGGTCACGATGGCGATGGCGATCACGGTTTGCACGAACCAGGCGGCGACGAGATCGGCGAGCCGCTGCACCGGGGCGCGGGTGCGCTGCGCCTGCGCCACCATGTGCACGATCCGGGAGAGCAGCGTATCCGCGCCGACTTTCTCGGCGCGGATGACGAGCGCACCCTTGCCGTTGATGGTGGCCCCGGTGACCCTGTCGCCGGCCTTCTTCGGCACCGGCACCGGCTCGCCGGTGATCATGGACTCGTCCACGTTCGAAGAGCCCTCGACGCACGTTCCATCTACAGGAACCTTCTCTCCCGGTCGGACGCGCAGCTTGTCTCCCACCCGCACCTGGTCGAGCGGTACCTCGACCTCGCGCCCGCCGGGCTCGAGGCGCAGCGCGGTATTGGGCGCAAGCGCAAGCAGCTTGCGGATCGCCTGGCTGGTTTCGCCGATGGCGCGCAGCTGCAGGACTTCGCCGAACAGCACCAGGGTGACGATCACGGCCGCGGCCTCGAAATACACGCCTACCGCGCCGCCGTGCTCCCGGAATTCCTGCGGGAAGAGACCGGGCGCGACCACCCCGATGACGCTGTACAGGTAGGCGAGGGCGACGCCGAGGCCGATGAGGGTGTACATGTTCGGGCTGCGGTTCGTGAGCGACAGCCAGAACTTGTGGAAGAACGGCCAGCCGCACCACAGGACGACGGGTGTCGCAAGCGCGAGCTGGGCGAGCGCGCTCCAGCGCTGCGCCGCCGGCGTGTAGACGTGACCGCCGAATTGAGGCAGCAGCATCGCCAGCACGACGACCGGGACGCTCAGCGCGAGGCTCACCCAGAAGCGGCGCTTCATGTCGCGCAGCTCCGTGTCGTCTTCCTGCGCGCCCGCCACGGGGACGAGCGCCATGCCGCATTTCGGGCAATTGCCCGGCTTCGGGCTGCGGACCTCCGGGTGCATCGGGCACGTGTACTCGGCCCCAATCGGCGCCGCGGGAATCATCGGCACGAGCGCCATGCCGCACTTGGGACAGGAGCCGGGGCCATCCTGCACGATCTCGGGGTGCATCGGGCACGTGTACGGAGCGCCCTTCGGCGCCGCATGGGCCGCGGCCGGTGCGGATTTCGCCAGAAATTTGACGGGATCGGCCTGAAACAGCGCGCGGCAACCGTCGCAGCAGAAATAGTAGGTAGTGCCCTTGTACTCGACGGACTCCGTTGCGGTTGCCGGGTTCACGCGCATCCCGCACACCGGATCGGTCGTTTGCGCCATCGCGCCACTAGCCCCGCCGTTTTTCATCGTTTGCTTTCAGTCTTTTCCCGCGGCGAAGCATGACCGGGGAGCGAGCAGAAGCCGTGCGCCGGCACGCCCAGCGCCGCGTTGAACTTGCTCGACATGTTCTGGTAGGCGATCAGCGCCGCCAGCTCGACGATCGCCTGGTCGTCGAATTGCGCGCGCAGCCGCGTAATCAGCCCCGGGTCGACGCGCCGGTCACTGCGGGTGGCCGCTTCCGCGAAGGCCAGCGCGGCTTTCTCGCGATCGCTGAACAGCGGTGACCCCTCGAATTGCGCCAGCGCTCGAACCTTGTCCTCTGCGAGCCCGCGCCCAAGTCCGAGCGACGCGTTCAGGTCCACGCAGAAATCGCATCCATTGATCTGCGACACCCGTACCTGGACGAGCGAGCGCAGGGCGGGCTCGATGGGCGAAGATTTCCGATCGAGCGCCCGGTACATAGCGCTCATCGCGAGAAACGCGGCGGGCATTCGCCCCCACAGGCGGACCGGCTCGAGCTCGTGCCCGTAGCGCCGGCGCTGTCGGCGGAACATCAGCCGCAGATACCAGGGGTAGGGAAAGTCCGCGGGGGTTTCAATGTGACTCATGGGCTCTTTCTCGAACTGGTCACGGCAGGAGGTGGAGCAGAAGTAATAGGTCCTGCCCGCGTGCACGCTGGCGCCCGCTGCTTTCCCGGGGTCGACGTCCATGCCGCAAACCGGATCCCTTTCCTTGCCGCCCGCACCGCGTTCGCCATGGCCGCCATGACGACCGTGGCCGCCCATGACATGGGCGCCGCACCCGAAGCGCATCATCAGAAAAAACAGCAAACCCCAGAAGAGCAGGGTGCCCAGGCTTTTCAGGCTTTCCGCGTCCATGCAAGCCTCCTTTGCGTCATGTTCCGAGACTGTCGCAGACGCGTTGCAGCCGCGCCCGCACTTCCTTGCCGAGCGCATGCACCTCCGGTCTGTCCACCAGTTTGAGCACGGCCTCCGGGTCCATGAATCCAACCCAGATGCGCCCGTCAACTTCCTCGCGCACGACCACGTTGCACGGCAGCAACAGGCCGATATCGGGGTCGGCCTCGATGGCTCGATGCGCGAGCGGCGGATTGCACGCGCCGAGAATGCGGTACGGCCGCCGCTCGATGTTGAGCTTTGGCCTTCATCGTCGCCTGCACGTCGATGTCGGTGAGCACGCCGAAGCCCTCCGCCTTCAGGGCGGCGGTGACTTTTTCGACGGCGGCGTCGAATGGCACTGTGAGTCGGGTGCTGAATCCGTACATGATCCGTTTCCTTGAAGAGTTGTCGTTGCCGGCGGTTCAGGCTTCCAGGTCGCGTTTTTTCTGTTCGAATTCCTCGCGCTCGATTTCGCCGCGTGCGTAACGCTCCTTGAGAATGTCGAGCGCGGATTTTGCCGGCTGCCTGTCCTGCGCCGGCGGTGCCCGCCGCAATCCATTTCACCAGGATCGCGATGCCGAGAATGACCAGCACCCAGAACAGCACGATGCTGATCATTCCGAACCCCATGCCCCATCCGTAGTCGTAGCCACCCCACATCAGCGTTCTCCTTTCGTATGGTTCATACCATTTACTTGAGCTGCCAGCGGAACGCGCGCGGCTTAGGCTTCGCCCGGGCGCTGAATTTGCAGCTCGATCGCTTTGGGTAGCGGTGAGATCGCGTTGAACTTGAGCGTGCCGTCGCGATGGTGGCCGCCGGGCCCGGCGCCTTCCCATTTCACGGGGACATGCCGGCCGCCCTTGTCGTCGAGCAGCGCGGCGGTCTTGACGAGATCGTCGTTCAGTTCCCCCGAGTGGGTGTCGAGCGCCACTTTGAAGTCCCAGCTCGTGGCGCTCGCGGCGAGGTTCTGCGGGGTGACGGCCACAGTTACCCCGCCAGCGCTGCTGCGTTGAACGGCGCAGTTCGGCGGCGACGGCGCCAGCCGCGAGCAGGGCTGACGAGAATTCCGGCAATAAAGGCGGTCAGGCGTGAGCGCATTGAGCGTGCTCCTTTGTAGCTTGCCAGAGTTTGTTGCCGATGTAGGCGATGCCGGCGGCGTTGAACGCGAGGCCCACCCAGAAGAACTCGACCTGGTATTGGGAAGCGAAAGTAACGAGTCCGGTGGCGCCAAGCACCGGCGCGACGTTGACCAGGTAGTGCGCGCAGCAGGAAACCATGGCCGCGGTTGACGTGGTACCGGACGCCGCCATCACGGCGCGCGAGTCCTTTGACTGATGCAGCAGGTTCCGCAGCCGGGTGTAGAGCGCAACCTGCAGCCCGAATCCGGCGGCCAGCGGCAGGATGTAAAACCAGAACTCTGAAAACTGGTCGAGGGTGAATTTCCAGCCCGACACCAGCGTAAGCACGCCGAAATAAGCGGCGAGCAGCAGGCCGAAGGCGAGCATTCCGAAGCCGGCGGGCCTCGCGGCGGGGATGGCGTAGGCATTCATAGCTGTCTTTCTCCTATTCCATGTGCTGGCCCCACCACGGCGCGAAGCGGCGAAGCTGGCCCTTCTGTTCCTTCGTGAGCACGCCGTCGATCCTCTCTTGCGCGTCAAGTCGCGTCTGGAAGCTCTGCAGCTGCACTTCCTGCAGCTTCTTGTACTGATTGGTGACGGCGTGGCTGTCACGCTTCTCGGCGGTCATCAGGTTGCGCAGCTTGAACGCTTCTTCCTGCGTCTTGCCGGCGAGCTCCCAGTTCTTCTTCGCAAGATCCTCATGGATCGCGCTCACTTTGTTCCACTGCTCCGGCGTCAGGTTGAGCTGATAGAGCATTCCGTAGCCCATGCCGCCGCCCATCATGCCGGGACCCATGCCGTAACCCGGGCCGTAACCGCCCATCATTCCCTGACCCATCATTCCGGGACCCATACCATATCCGGGTCCGTAGCCGCCGCCCGGTCCGGGGCCGTAGCCGCCCATCATTCCTGGTCCCATGCATAGCCGGGACCATAGAATATGGATGGTAGAGTATAAGTTGCTGTGGTTGAGGAGTGTGAAAAAAAAAAAAAAAAAAAAAAAAAAAAAAAAAAAAAAAAGGCGTGGTTCCCGGCCAACGAAACGAACGAGCGCGGCCTCGCCGCCGCGCTGGATGCAGGATCAGCGGTAGCTCTTGTAAACGGTCGTCTTGCCGTCGCTCCCCACTAGCAACACGTCGTAGGGAACCCGGCCGCCGCCCTCCATTCCCGGAGAGCCGGCAGGCATGCCCGGGACCGCGAGGCCGCGCGCCTTCGGCCTTTCAGCCAGCAGGCGCCTGATTTCCCGCGCCGGCACGTGGCCCTCGATCGCGTAGCCTTGGACCACCGCGGTATGGCAGGCGCCGAGCGCACGCGGTATTCCAAAGCGCGCGCGGTAGGCCTCGGGATTACTTACGTTGATGGGCTCCACACGGAAGCCATTTGCCCGCAGATGGTCAATCCACGAGCTGCAGCAACCTCAGGACGCGTCCTTGTAGACCGTGATGGTTTCCGCCGCGCAGGCCACGGAGGCCGGAGCGCGGGTATTCCATCTCGAGCCGGAAGATGCGCGGTGAGTCGCGGTTCACCGCGTCCTCGAGGCGGTAGCGCGGAATGCTGGACAGCCTCGTTGCGAGCGTGTGCGTCTTTGCGATCTTGCGCGCACGCGGACCGTCAACACGGGAAAGGCGCCGGCGCACCGCGCCGCCATCGGGCCGCCTCCGGAACTGAAAGGCAGACTGCTCAGCGTGATCAGGTCTCCGACGCTGCGGTCGCTGAAATCCAGCCAGAGCTCCACTCGCTCCGCCGGCGCAAGGGTGACGTACGGCCGCTGCACCGGACGTTCCAGAAGCCCGCCGTCGGTGCCGATGACGGTCAGGGGCCGGCCGTCGTTCCACGCAAGCTTGTAGATGCGCGAGTTCGAGCCGTTCAGCAGCCGCACGCGGTACACGGTTGTCGCGACGTTTTGGACGTAGTCCGGCTGCCCGTTGACCAGGACACGATTGCCCAGAAAGCCGCTCATGCGGTCCATCATGCCGCGCAGATAGACGAGCTGGTTATTGTCGGCGAACCGCCGGTCCTGGATTATCCAGGCGAGATCGAATTCTCCTTTCGGCAGCTGCGCGGCCGCCTCCTCGTCGTCGCTCACGATGAACAGGCCGGCCAGCCCGAAATAGACCTGCTCGCCGGTGCGGCCATGCGGGTGCGGATGGAACCAGTAAGTTCCGGCGCGGTTGTTTACCGTGAATTCGTAGACGAATCGCTGACCGGGGCCGATTGCGGTCCTCGGATGGCCGTCCATCTCGTGGGGGACGTGGAGACCGTGCCAGTGGACGATGCTTTCCTGGGAAATACGATTCCAAAAATGAACCCGGATCTTCTGCCCCTTGCGCACTTGGATGACCGGCAAGGCACTGCCCGGCAATGAATGAAACGCGTCGGGATCGCCCCTGATCACCTTGCCCCTGAACTGCCACACACGGGTGGGCGATCCGCGCAGGATGGCGAGTTCGCCGGTCTCGGCCGAGAGTTCGATCTCCACGTCCGGCTTGAACTCCGGATTGGCTCCCTGCGTTGCACCCTGCGCCATCTCCGCGGAATGGACGGGCTTCGCGGCTGAAGCATCGCACCGCCGCGGCAAGCGTTTGCATGAATCGTCTGCGGTCCATATCGAGACTCCTGGTATTCCGCACGCTTCCCGGTCTAGGCGACAACCAATTGGTCAGGACCGGGACGGTTGGAAGATCAGGAAATACTGATTTGGCAGGAACGTGTGTTCGTGCGCGAGCGCGTAGCCCGCGCGCTTGAGCTCGGATTTAACCTGGTCCGGCATTGCGTGCAGCATTGGTTTCATGTCTTGCCTCCGTTCCGGCTCACATAACCACCTTCACGTTGAAGCATCATACCGCCGTCACCGGAATCGAGGTTGCGGCGACGCTCAGGACTTGGCCGGCTGGAAGACGAGGAAATACTGGTTTGGCAGGAAGGTATGCTCGCGGGCGAGGGCGTAGCCGGCGCGCTTGAGCTCGGCCTTCACGCGGTCAGGGGCGATGCGCGCGCTCTTCGGCGGGCCTTCCGGCGAGTCCATCCGGAAATCGATGATCGCAATGCGGCCGCCGGGCTTGAGCGACTTCTGGAGGTTGCGGAAGTAGCGCTCGCGGTCCCCGACGTGGTGGTACACGTCAACCAGGATGATCAGGTCCGCCTTCTCCGGCAGGCGCGGGTCGTCGGGGGCGCCCGCGACCGCCGTTACGTTCTTGAGCCCTTCGCGCTTGGCGCGCTCGGTGAGGTACTTCACCATGTCGGGCTCGATGTCCACGCCGTAAACCCGGCCCTTGGGTGTCATGTTCGCAAAGCGCATCGAGAAGTAGCCGGTGCCGGACCCGATGTCGGCAATGACGGCGTCGGGCTTCAACGCCAGCGCCTGGATCACATCGTGCGGCTTCTGCCACGCGTCGCGCTCGGGGTCATCGAAGACCTTCGCCCAGTGCTCCGCGCCGCCGAAGCTGTGCTCGTGAGTTTGCGGCGCCTGTGCCGCAGCGGGCCCGGACAGCAACCCGCTCAATGCGGTAAGAAGCAGGGCTGCCGTGAGAGTTGAAATTCGTTTCATTCCGACTTCTCCAGTGCGCAGTGCGTCAATCATTATCTCGCGGATCCCCTGGCCATGCGCGTCATCATTCCGCGCATCATCGCCACCGGGCCTTCCTGTGCGAGCTCGGTCACTTCCGCTGCGTGACCCTGAAGCGCCGCCACGACCTTGGCGTCGGTGGATGTCCGCGTCACCACGGTTCCCTTCTCGGTCACTTCAACGACGGACTTGATCTTGTCGCGGTTTTCGAACAGCACCGGCAGCGTAGTGCTGAAGATGTTGAATTCACGCCCGTCTTTCAGACGTTGCGACATGCTGGCCACGTGAGCTTTGATCGTTTGTGCCACCTGCGGGTCATCGGACTCCGTAACCGTCTTGATGCCGTCCGGCAGATTGGTCACGGTGCGCTTGATCTTGGTGTGATTCATCAGCAGATCGTGGACCAGGCCCATGTCAGCCGACGATCCTTCGTCCTGCTTGGTGAGCATGCCTACCGGGCCTGCCATCGGGCCATGGCCGCCTGATGCCGCGCCGTGATCCATGTCGTGCATCATCGCGGGCCCCATGCCACGCATCATCCCGGGTCCCATACCACCGGTTTGGGCGAGCGTGACGGCACCCGCCAAGCCAAGTCCTAACGCCGTTACCACTCCGACTGCTATCTTGCTCGAGCGCTTCATGATTCTCTCCAATTGTATGAAAGATAGATGGGGCGGGTTTCCCCGCCCCGGTTTCGGTCAGTGAACGTGCTACTTCGTGGCCGGCGCCTGCGACGTGCCGAAGTGCGGGCCGCGGTGTTCGGGCAGCGCGATGCCCTTCTCCTGGGCGCGCTTCTGCATCTCGGTGTGGGTCGCCTCGGCGATCTGCTGGCGCTCTTCGGGCGTCTTGGCGTTGCGCATTTTCTCGATCACCGCCGTCCGCTCTTCGGGCGTCATGAGTTGCTGGCCGGCGCCCTGTCCGGTCACGCCGGCACCCATCGGGCCGTGTCCCGCGCCGCCCATGGCGCCATGCTGCATGCCGGCCATCGCGCCCTGGTGCATGCCACCCTGCATGTGCGCGCCCATCCCGCCGCCCATCTGTCCCGGCTGCGCGTGGGCGCCAACGGCGATTCCGAGGCCCAGTGATGCAACAATACCTAATGCGAATTTGTGAGAGTGTTTCATGGTCGTTTCCTTTCTCCAAAGATTGAATATCGTGTCCTGGATCGCCTTTCCGCGCCGGCGAGTGCCGACGCCGACAGCGATCACGGCACCCATTCAATCACCAAGTTGTAAACAGCTGATTACAGAAAGCGGCCGATTTGTATCGCAGATTTGCAGGCGTTGATTCCGTTACACTGCGTTACAATTTTTTCGCCGTACGCCGGCTGCTTGCGGTATACACCTGCCGTGACGAAGCAAGACCACATACTCGTCGTCGACGATGACGCGGAGATCCGCGGCCTGCTGGGCGAGTACCTCCAGAAGCAGGGCTACCGCGCGACCGCCGTCGCGGACGGGAAAGCCCTGCGCGCAGCCATGGAGAAATCACGGCCCGACGTCATAGTCCTCGACCTCATGCTGCCGGGCGAAGACGGTCTCGCCCTTTGCCGCGACCTGCGCGCCCGCTCCGAAATCCCCATCATCATGCTGACCGCGCGCGGAGAGGAAACCGACCGCATCGTGGGGCTCGAGATGGGCGCCGACGACTACCTGGCGAAGCCGTTCAACCCGCGTGAACTGCTGGCGCGAATCAAAAGCGTTCTGCGGCGGGCAAGGTCACTGCCCGACAACCTGAAGCCCGAGAAAGCAGGCCGCTACCAGTTCGCCGGCTGGACGCTCGACATCGCCACGCGAAACCTTACGGCACCGGATGGCATCGTGGTCCCGCTGAGCGGCACCGAGCTCAGGCTGCTGCGGATTTTCCTCGAACACCCGAATCGGGTCCTCACGCGGGACCAGTTGATCGACCTCATGCTTTCGCGCGACGCGGCGCCCTTCGACCGCGCGATCGACGTGCAGGTCAGCCGCCTGCGCCATCGCCTGCGCGAGGACGCAAAGGAACCCGCCATCGTCAAGACGGTCCGCGGCCAGGGATACGTTTTCGCCGCGCGCGTGGACACCGTGGGCTGATGCGTCTCTTGCCGCGCTCCCTGTTCAGCCGCCTGGTGCTGGTGCTGCTCTGCCGGGCTCGTCGTCGCGCAGTTGCTGAGCTTCGCGGTGCACATGCACGAGCGCGGCGAGCTGCTGTCGCAGGCGAGTGGCATGCAATCCGCTCAGCGCATCGCGGATATCGCGAGGTACCTGGACTCCCTCGACATAAAGGAGCGCCGCGCCATCGTCCAGGTCCTCAGCGCGCCTCCGCTGACGATCAGCCTGGACCGGGCACCGCTCGCCGCAGGCGTGAACGACGCGGAGCAAGGCGCTCGCGGGGCGCTGTTCGGGGCCATGTTGCGCCGTTTCCTCGGCGACCGATTGCAAGTCGTGGCGACGGCGGTCGAGCCGAGCGCGATGGCCTCCGAGACGGGCATGAATTACGGCTTCAAGGGCTCCAAGATGCATGGCGAATGGCCGGCCGCCAAGGCCGCGATGCACGCCGCCGTGCAAACGGGCAATACGTTCGTGGCTCAGGTGCGCCTGGGCGACGGCACGCTCGTCACGTTCGATTCGCGACCGCCCGCTCAGACCGAGGGCTGGCCATACCGCCTGTTGCTGAGCCTGGCGGTGCTCCTGGTCGCGGTGATTGCGGTCTCTCTCGTCGCGGTGCGGTGGGCAACGCGTCCCCTGAATGCATTCGCGGACGCGGCCGACGAGCTGGGCCGGAACATCAACCGTCCGCCCATGGAGGAGAAGGGTCCGCTCGAGGTTGCGCGCGCCGCGCGGGCGTTCAATACCATGCAGGCGCGTCTTGCAGGGTACATTCGCGACCGCACGCGCGTGCTGGCGGCGATGTCGCACGATCTCAAGACCCCGGTGACCCGGCTGCGGCTGCGCTCCGAGCTGCTCGAGGACCCGCAGCTGCGCGCAAAATTCACCAAGGATCTCGACGAGATGGAATCCATGGTCGGCGCGACACTCGACTTTCTCCGCGGCCTGGAGAACCGCGAGCCCGTCAAGCCGGTGGACGTCATGGCGCTGCTCGAAAGCCTGCAATCGGACGCGCGGGAGACCGGCGGCACGGTGGAAATCGAAGGCGCAACGGCCAAGCCCTATCCGGGCGGGCCGCAGGCCCTGAAGCGATGCCTGGGGAATCTCATCGAGAACGCCGTGAAGTACGGGCGATCCGCCCGCGTTTTGATCGATGACAACGATGCGCGCCTCGAAATCCGGATCCGGGACCAGGGGCCCGGCCTGCCGCCGGCGGAACTGGAGAAAGTCTTCGAGCCGTTCTACCGCGTCGAGGGTTCGCGCAGCCGGGAGACGGGTGGAACGGGTTTGGGCCTCACCATCGCACGCGGCATCGCCGAAGCGCATGGGGGCTCGCTGGTTCTTCGCAATCGCGCAGAAGGGGGGCTCGAAGCCGTTCTCGCGTTGCCCCGGTTGCACGCCGATCCTGCCGTCGCGAAGCACGAGCTTACGCCGACACCTTGAGATTCAACATCATCCCGCCGTCCTCGTGCTCGAGGTTGTGGCAGTGGACCATGTAGACCTGGTCACCGAGGAAGGGGTGCGAGAAGTCGGTGACGATGCGCACCGTCTCGCCGGGCCACACCAGCACCGTGTCCTTCCAGCCCAGGTCGGTGGCGGTGCGTCCGTGCTCGTCTAGCCGGAGTCGGTGCACCTGTTCGGGACTGCCCTCGCGGCCGGTCACTTGGAACTGGAAGCCGTGAATGTGCACCGGGTGCGGCATGCTGCGCGGCACGTTGCGGATTGCCCAGGTCTCGATCGCGCCGCGCTTTACGACGATCGGCGTCTCGTGACCGACATAGGTCCGACCGTTGATGCGCCAGATTCCATTCGACTGGTCGAGCGTGATCGGGCGGGGCGGAGAACTATCGGGTTGGAGCGGCTCGATCCGGGACAGAATTGACGGAACGCGCCGGTCGTAGGCGACCTTGCTTTGCACCGCGATACGCATCAGCTCGATCTCGGCCCCGTCGGGAACCTCGCCGCCGTGCTGGTGTGCTTCGCCATGACCGCCGTGCGCGGCATGCTCGTCTCGCGCAGCGGGCTTGCCGCCTGTCGTTGCCGCTTCCCGGTGCATGGGGTCGAATGGAAGGCTGACGAGCGATACGACATCGCCGCGCGCCGTGTCACGCAGGTCAAGCAGGACATCGAGGCGCTCCGCGGGCGCGAGAAAAGCCTCCTGTACCACGTGTGGATGGTCGAGCAGACCGCCGTCGCCTCCGATCACGGTGTAACCGACCAGCTGCTCGCCGTTCCGGAACGCGAGGCGGTAGATGCGCGCGTTCGATGCGTTCAGGATGCGAAAGCGGTAGATGCGGGTCGTCGCATGAAAGTGTGGACGTGGCGTGAGGTTCACCAGGAACTCGCTCCCGACGAGTCCCGCGAAGCGATCCGCATCGGTCGGCGCGAATACCGGATTGCCGGCGTCGTCGAGCCGCTTGTCCTGGAGCACGAGCGGAACATCGGTCACGCCAAAGCGGAGGTCGAGCGCGCGTTGCAGTGCGAGTTCTTCGTCGTCTTCGATGAGATAAAGGCCCGCGAGTCCGAGATAGACCTGCTTGCCGGTCAGGTGATGCGGGTGGGGGTGGTACCAGTACATCGCGGCGCGGTTCGCGATGACGTACTGGTAGTCATAGGTGGCGCCGCCGGCCACGGCATAGTGGGGGTGCCCGTCGTTGTTGCTGTCCACCTTGAATCCGTGCCAGTGGATGATGCTCATGTCCTCGAGCGCGTTCCAGAATTTCGCGCTGACGGCAGTACCGGTGCGCGCGCGCAGCACCGGGTTCAGGAAGGTGCGCCCCTGATGCTCGACTTCGTAAGCGAGCATCGCCGCCGGCTTTCCCGGCAGCAGCTCATGTCGCACCGGCTTCGCGATCATGGTGAGCGAGGCGGGGAGATCGATCACTCCGTACATGCCCTCCGTGCCGGGCAATCGCAGCGCGTTCGGAAAGTCGGGATCGAGGGGCAGCGGCGGCTCGACCGGAGGAGCGGTCTCCGGCCGCCGACGGTGCCGCCACCAGAAGCCGGCGGCAACGCCTGCGGCGCCCGCGGTGGCCGCGGCGGCGATCAGGAGCTTTCTACGGACGGGTTTCTGCAATGGACTTTCCGCTCGGCGCGAGTGCCAGCCAGGCCGGCCAAGCCGGCCCGGCGAGACGGCGCTCAGCTATTGTCTCCGTATCTCCCGTGACGGCCCGCCCTGTCGACTGCAGCCGACACGATGCTGCCTTCGCGGCTGTGAACCGTGACATCGAAGAGCCGGTCACCCTTGAGCACTTCGACCTTGTAGGCGAGTTGGCCGTTCCCGTTTTCGAGCACCGCGCTGACTGCCTTACCCTGGACGTGCCTTTCCGCGGCGGCGATCGCCTCGCTCAGGTCAATCCGGGTCGCGGCAACGCTTGCCTTGATGGCTGAAATGTCGTGTTGTCGCATGCCGATCGCCATCCACTCGTTCTTGTCGGCCCCAAATTGCGCGCGATCGGCGAGGATCTGTTTCTCCTGCGCTTTGACCGCCTGCCGGTCCCGGTAAACCCGTTCGCCGTCGTCGGAGATGGCAGACATCCTCCCGGCCCTGGCGTCCGCGCGCTGCGTCATCTGGTCGAACGCCAGCTGTCGTTCTTCGAGCCGCAACGCTTCACGGTCCGACTTTATCTGCAGCGACCCCGGTTTGTCGCGGGCGATATCCTTCTCCTGTCCCTCGATGTACTGCCGGTCCTTGTAAATCTTCTCTGAGTCCTCGGACATCGCCGACATCCTGCCGGACCGGGTGTCGGCCGTGAGCGTATCCCGGTCGGCTCGCAGCTGGGCTTCTTCGCGGACGAGTGCGTTATCGTCGGTTTTCAGTTGCGTCCTGTCCTCCTTAACCGCCGCTGAGAGCTGGGCGGGTGTGGCACCGGCGGCAAACGCCAGCGGGACCAGGGCCACGGTGCCGGCCAGCGCGCCGGCGAGGAATAGCTTGGTCTTCATGGTGGACTCCTTTCCAAAGGGTTGGGGATATTCCGGTTCGGCATGATTGCCGAGCCGTGAGCCCATCATGCATCCCCGAAACTTAAGCGGGGCTTAAGCCAATCAAGCTCTAGCGCGCGCGGCCCGGCTCCAGCGCGCAGGTGCGGAAGCCCGCGAATAGGTCGTATCGCTCGGGCGTGTAGAAATTGCGCCAGGTGTTCCGGATGAGGCGGCGCGTCGTTGCGAAGCTGCCGCCGCGCAGCACCTTGTGGGTGCCGAACCAGGGCTTCGAATATTCCTGGTAGGGGTCTACCACGTAGCCGGGGTAGGGGTCGAACGTGCTCGCGGTCCATTCCCAGAGGTTGCCGACCATCTGGCGGCAGCCCGATGCGGCATCCCCCGCAGGGAAGGCGTCGACCCCCGCCAAGCCCGCGCTCTCCAGGTTAGCGTGATCAGCGGCGGGCGCCCGATCGCCCCAGGGATAGTGTCGCTTGACGCCGGTGCCGGGATCGAGCGCGGCGGCGTACTCCCACTCCGCCTCCGTTGGCAGGCGGCGACGGGCATAACGGCAAAAAGCCTCGGCCTCGTGCCAGCTGACGTGAAGGACGGGCGCATCGGCGCGTGGCGCGACGACCCGGTCGAATCGTCGTTGCATCCACGTGCCGTCCTGCCGGGTCCAGTACTTGGGCGCCCGCAAGTTCTCGCTTGAGCGCCACGCCCAGCCATCCTCGCTCCACCATTCCCTGCGCGAATAGCCGCCCGCCTCGACGAATTCCGAGAACTCCGCGTTGGTAACCGGGACGCGCGCGATGCGGAAGGGGCGGAGTTCGAGCGCGTGCTCCCATTTCTCGTTGTCGAATACGAAATCGCCGCCGCGAGCCGCTCCGAGTATGAAGGTTCCGCCGGGAAGCTCCACGTCTCCGGAAGCACGGGTGCCGGGCGCGGCGGCGATCGCGTAATCCCCGAGAGGATCGTCGTAACCCAGTGTCTGGCGGGTGTAATGGAAGGCCTCGGCGTGCATGTCCTCGTGGAACGTCGCGAGCTGGACGAAGTAGCGCAGCTCGCGATTTTCCGGTTCCCGCTCCAGGCGCCGGATGACGCGCTCCAGCACCTCTGCCTGATAGCTGCGGGTGGCCCGAAGGCCGGGCAGCGGCAGGTCCCAACGGGTGTCATGCGCGACTTTGGCGGAGTCATACAGCGCGTCCGCCCCACGCAAGATGGAGTCCGCAATCCTCTCGGGGGCACGGCGGCGCAGGCACCAGAATTCCTGGAACCAGGCTACGTGGCCCAGCTCCCAAAGCGGGGGATTGACGATCGCGAGTTTCGGGCCGAGCAGCCGCTCCCCGTCGAGATCGGCGGTGATTCGCGTAAGATGTTCGCGGCTCGCGCGCAGCTCGCTGGCCAGAAATGCGGGGTTCATCGCTTCCCAGTCTAAAAGAACCGCCGGCATATGAGAATCGCCATTACCGTTCCACCGTCATCCACGCCGCGCAGCGGCAACCGGCACACGGCGGCGCGCTGGCGCGATTTCCTGCGCGAGCTGGGACATCGGGTACGCGTCGAGACCGAATGGAGCGGCGGGAACGACGATCTCCTGCTGGCACTGCATGCCCGCAAGAGCTACTCATCGATCGAGCGCTTCCGGCGGGAACGGCCGGACGCTCCCCTGGTCGTGGCGCTGACCGGAACGGATCTCTACCGGGACATCAGGAAGTACGCCGAGGCGCGGCGCTCGCTGGCGATGGCAACACGGCTCGCGGTGCTGCAGCAAGAGGGCCTGCGCGAGCTAGGTCCCGCGCTGCGCCGCCGGACCCGGGTCGTCTACCAGTCGTCCGACGTGCGGTTGCCACACACGCCCGTTCGGTCCCATTTCCGGGTCGCCGTTATCGGGCACCTGCGTAGCGAGAAGGATCCGTTCCGCGCGGTGCGCGCGTTGCGCCACCTCGATCGCGCGGCACGGGTCGAGGTCGTGCAGATCGGGGGCGCGCTCGATCCGCGATCACGCGCGCAAGCCAGAAGGTGGGTGAAGCATGAGCCACGCTATCGCTGGCTCGGCAGCGTATCGCACGGTGCCGCGATGCGCTGGCTGGCCTCCAGCCACGTTCTGGTAGTGAGCTCCGTCATGGAGGGCGGGGCAAACGTCATTTGCGAGGCGGCGCGCATCGGTGTTCCAGTGCTGGCGTCCCGCATTCCGGGCAACGTGGGCATGCTGGGCCGCGATTATCCCGGGTATTTCCCGCTGTTCGACCACGGGGCGCTCGCGCGCTTGATCGAGCACTGCAGCGGTGACAAGGCGTTCTATGACAAGCTGCGCGAAGCGTTGCGGCGCAGGCGCGGCTTGTTTGCCCCGGTATCCGAAAAATCGGCGCTCAAACGTCTCCTGCAAGGCTTTCGGGCGAAAGCCTAGTGCTTGTGGCGGTGATGCAGATCGGGCAGGTGCGGGTGGGCGTGCCGCAACGGCTCGTGCACGTGCTCGTGAACGTGGGGCTCGGGCCCTTCGTCACCGCGGTGGGCGTGTTGATGGTGCTCGTCGTGGACGTGGGGGTGGCTGTGAGCCATCTGCTCGTGCGTATGCTCGTGCTCGTGTCGCTCGGTTAGCACGAGCCAGGTTGCGGCGACCATCAGCAAGAGGGCGGCGCCAAACGATACGGTGAACGGCTCTCCGAGGACCAGGATCGCGATGGCGGCGCCGATGAAGGGCGAGGTGCTGAAATGCGCGGCGGTGCGCGCTGCGCCGAGATGCCGCAGCGCGCGGGTGTAGAGCACGAGGCTCAGGCCGTAGGCGACGAACCCCAGCGCAAGCGCGCCGGCCACCGCTTCCATGGCGGGCAGCATTCCGCCCAGCGCGAGCCCGAGCACGAGGTTGAAACTCCCGGCGGCGAGTCCCTTGATCGTGGTGATTACAACCGGATCGGCGGCGGCGACCTTGCGCGTCAGATTGTTGTCCACCGCCCAGCCGAAGCAAGCGGCGACAACCGCGAGCGAGTGCGCGGAGAGCGCCAGCGGCGCGCCGGGGTCGTAGGCGAGCACGAAGCCGCCCGCGAGCATGACCAGCGCCGCGAACCACACCCGGCCGCCCACCGCCTCGCGGAAAAGAGCGGCGGCGATGAGCGCGGTGATGACGGCCTCGAAGTTCAGAAGCAGGGAAGTCTCGGCGGCCCCGCTGCCGGACAGACCCCACAGGAGCAAAACGGGCGCCACGACGCCACCCGAGAGAATCGCCCCGGCAAGCCATCCCCAATCGCGCGCGGCGAGCGCTGCTTCATGGGGCCGTGGCTTGGAACCGCGTGCGAGGAGCGATAGCGCCAGGCCGCATCCGCCGCCGAGGTAGAGCAGTCCGGCCAGCAATAGCGGGGAGGTTTCGGCGAGCAGCAGCTTGGCGAGCGGCGTGCTCGCGCCGAACAACAGGGCGGCAGCAAGCGCGAGGAAAGCGTAACGCTGGACGCGAAGATCTATCCCGGCCACGGCGGGGGTCAGTGGCGATGGCCTGCGTGCGCGCCCGCCGCGGGAGGGGTCTCGAGGGTGCAGTCGTTGCCGCGGGGATCGCAGTGCTCGAGCTCGGCCTGGAGCGTGGTGTGTGTGAGCCCGAAGTCGCGCCGCAACAGGTCATTGGCGTCGTTGAGCACGTGCTGGACGTCGGCCTGCGCCTCGTCGACGATCAGGTGCGCGGTCAGGCTCGCCTTGCCGCTTCCGATCGCCCAGATGTGGAGGTCGTGCACGTCGCGGACGCCGGGCAGGCCGCGCAGGCGGCTGTCGATCACCGAAAGATCCATGCCCTCCGGCACGCCCTCGAGCAGCACGTTCACGCTCTGCTTGAAGAGTGTCCAGGTCCGCGGCAGGACCCAAAGCGCGATCAGCACCGCGACGATCGGATCGGCGCGCGTCCAGCCGGTGAAGGTGACGATGAGCGCGGCGATGATGACGCCAACCGAGCCCAGCGCGTCCGCCCACACTTCGAGGTACGCTCCCTTGACGTTCAGATTGCTGTCGGCGTGGTTCGAGAGCATGCGCATGCCGGCGAGATTGACCGCCAGACCAACGACAGCGATGGCAAGCATGCCGAGTGACTCAATCGAGGGGGGCATGATCCAGCGCTGGTACGCTTCGTAGAGGATGTAGAGCGCGACGAAGAAGAGCAACGTCGCATTGAAGGCGGCCGCGAGGACCTCGAAGCGGTGATAGCCAAACGTGCGCTTGCGATCGGCCGGCAGGCGCGACAGGCGCATCGCGGCGATCGCAATCGCGAGCGCCATAACATCGGTGAACATGTGCGCCGCGTCGGAGAGCAGCGCGAGGCTGCGCGTGAGGATGCCGCCGACGACCTCCACGACGAAAAATCCCGCGGTGAGAGCAAAGACCACCCACATGCGCCGCTCGCCCGCATCCCGGGTGTGATCGTGGCCGCCGTGAGAGTGGTTTTCCATGCAGGCATTATCTCCCCGTTCGGCAGTTGTGCGCGAGCGCGCCGCTCGCTTGCTCGCGTGACTTTTGACGCGGGAACGCCGTCATGAACGTGAAAACTCCAAGCAGCCGCCGTCGGGCCGTCACGCGGCGCCGCCGGGCTTGAGCTAAGCCAAACTGGACTTCAGCGCCGGCCCGACATCGGACGGCGTTTCGAGCACTGTGACCCCGGCGGCTTCGAGCGCCGAGCGCTTGGAAGCGTAGGATCCCTTGTTGCCCGTGACGATGGCGCCGGCGTGGCCCATCTTCCTGCCCTCGGGCGCGGCGCCGCCGGCGATGAAGGCGACGACCGGCTTGGTCATGGTTCTCGCGTACTCGGCGGCTTCCTCTTCCATCGAGCCGCCGATCTCGCCCACCATGACGATGGCTTCGGTGCCGGGAAAGGCATCGAGGGCCGCGAGCGCTTCGCGCGTGGTGGTGCCGATGATGGGGTCACCGCCGATGCCCAGGAACGCCGATTCGCCATAGCCGGCCTGGACCACGTTGAGGCAGAACAGCACGCCCAGGCTGCCGCTCCGCGAGATTACCCCGATCGAGCCCTTGCGGAAGATGCGCTCGTTGAATGCAGGCATGAAGCCGGCGAAGCACTCGCCCGGGGTCACGGCGCCGGCGGTGTTGGGACCGAGGATCCACACGGAGCGCTCCTTCGCCGCGGCCACGAAGTGCATCACGTCCTGCACCGGGATGTGCTCGGTCAGCACGACGAGACCCCTCGCGCCGGCTTCGATCGCGTCCAGAGCGGCTTCCTTGACCATCAAAGGGGGAATGAAAAGGACGGCGACTTCGAAACCCGTGCCCTTCATCGCGTCCCTCGCGGTGGCGAATACCGGAACGTTGCAGTGCGTCGTGCCGGCCTTGCCCGGATGGGTGCCGCCGACGACCCGGGTGCCGTAGGCCTGCATGCGCTCGGTCCAGAACGTGCCCTGCTTGCCGGTGATGCCCATCACGAGCACCCGGTCGGTGCCGCGGACGATCATCGTAGGGGTTTCCCCGCTTCCACTGCGGCCCTGCAGGCGTCGTTCATGGTCGGAAGCGGTGTCACGCCCAGACGTTCCTTCAGCAACTTGATCGCTTCCTCGTCGCCGGTGCCGTGCACCGAGAAGAAGATCGGCAGCCGCGGCTTCAGCGCCTCGATCGCCTCGATGACGCCCCCGGTCATGACATCGGTGCGCGCGAAGGCGCCGCAGAAGTTGATGACCAGGCTCCGGATGCCGGGCTTCGAAAGCAGCAGCTCCAGCGCCGGCCGCGCCTGGGTGTAGGCTTCGCCGCCGATCTCGAGGAAGTTCGCGGGCCGCCCGCCGTAGTGGCGGACCACGTCCATCGTGGTCATCGTGAGGCCGGCGCCGTTGGCGAGCACGCCCACGTCGCCGTCGAGGTCGATGTACTTGAGCCCCGCGGCCTTCGCCCGCGCCTCGAGCCCGGTCAGCTTCTCCGGCGTGCCCGCGGGCGCGACGTCCGGATGCCGGACGATTCCGGAATCGTCCATCACGAACTTGCAATCGAGTGCGATGACGCGGCCGTCCCTGGCCACGATGAGGGGATTGATTTCCAGGAGCTCGGCGTCGAGGGCGGTGTACGCCTCATAAAGCCGCGCGATGACGTCGGCGACCTTGCCTTCCGCTGCTCCGAGTCCCAGGCCCCGAACCAGCGTGGCGGACTCCGCGCGCGAGAAACCGCGGCGGATGTCGACGGCCTGGCGGCGCAGGCTCTCGGGCGCGCGCGCCGCCACCTCCTCGATATCCATGCCACCCTCGGTTGAAAACAGGACGAGAGGGCCCTTGCTCGATGAGTCGTTCAACACCGCGGTGTAGAGCTCGCGCGCGATCGGGACTTGCTCCTCGACCAGCACCCTCTCGACCTTGTGGCCGGCGATCACCATGCCAAGGATCGCCTTTGCGTGAGTTCGGGCCTCATCCGGTGTCGCGGCGAGCTTGATCCCGCCGGACTTGCCGCGCTTGCCCGCCGGGACCTGTGCCTTCACGACGGCCGCGCCGATTCCCGCCGCGACCCGGGCAGCCTCATCGGGCGTTGTCGCGAGCGCGCCGCGGGGCACGGCAATGCCGTGCCTCGCCAG
Organism: uncultured beta proteobacterium; assembly: GCA_963699525.1. Lineage (GTDB taxonomy): Bacteria > Pseudomonadota > Gammaproteobacteria > Burkholderiales > SG8-41 > SG8-41. The sequence goes on from CAVOUI010000009.1 coordinate 363,436, forward strand.
GAGCGGCTTGGCAGCGTGTTCCTCGAAATTCATCGGTTTAGCAAACGGTTAGATCTGGCTTCCTGGAGCGCGCCTGGGCGACGATTGTGGAAAACTCTTTTTTCGTGTTGCCGGGCGCATCGAAGCTGTCACGGGTGTGGAGCAGGATCTCCCAGCCCTCGAACCGGTCCTGCAGTTCGTTTCGTCCGAACAGATAGTAGTTCCCGGGTTCGAACATGCCCATGAAGGTGGTTCCTTCGGTCAGCACGTTTACAATCACCACGCCGCCGTCGGCGACGTGGTTTTGAATTCGGGTAAGGAGCTCAAGCGCCTGTTTCCGCCGGAAGAACATGAGCAGGCCGATCGCTACCACAGTGTCAAATTTCCCCGGGATCACGTAGTCCACGATGTCGGAGCACACCGCATCGATCTTGAGGCTTTCGGCTAATGCGACCCGATGGATGCGCCCAATCGCCGTCACGCTGGCATCCACGGCCAGAACTTCAAGTCCGCGGCGCGCGGCTTCGATGCTCAGGTTACCCAATCCGCATCCGTAATCGAGCACACGCCCCCGCAGGAACGGCAGGGCGGCCCTTTCGAACGGGTTGAGGGCGAAATCGCCGACCGCAACCTGCTTCTGAAATTGCTCGTCGAAGAAGGCGATACTTTGGTTCGGTGCAATCACTGGCCCGGGCGCGGAATTGTTGATGATCGCCTACTGATCGCAGCACGTCAGATCCCGTACTTTTTCCGGTAGGTTTCGAACACGTCGTCCAGGCTCGGCTCCCTGGGCGCTATCGTGCGTACGATCCGCGTGATGTTCATGAAGTGTTTGTAGTTGAGATTGTCTGAGAAGCTGTTTCCGCCCCAGGTGCCGCAGCCCATGGAAAGCGAGAACGGCATGCCGTTGTCGAAGCTGCCGCCGGTGGCGAAGGTGTGCGACTGCTTGACGATCACCCGGGACACCGTCATTTCGTGCCCCAGGCGCCGGATCTGCGATTCGCTCTCGGTGTAGATGCCGAGCGAGTGGCCGTCACCCTGAAAGTCATAAATGGCCCGCACGATGTCGAATGCGTGGTCGAAATCGCGCGCACGGTAGAGGGTCAGCACCGGCGAGAGCTTCTCCCCGGAGAACGGGAAATCCCTGCCGGCGCCAGTTTCCTCCACCATCAGGCATTTCGCGCCGACGAGCTCCGCGCGGGCGAGACCCGCCACGGCGCAGATCTTCTTCACTGATTGCGCGGTCACCGCCGGCGAAAGCTTGCCGCCGGGAAATAGGGCCTTCTGTAAAGCTGCCTTTTCCGCCGCGGTGAGCAGCGCGCCCCCTTCCTGGGCGAGCGCGGCGAGCGTCTGCGCGTACACCTTGTCGTGGACGATCACCGAATTCTCGGAGGAGCAGCTCGTTGCATTGTCGAAGATCTTGGAAGCCATGATCTTCCTCGCGGCGTCCGCGCAGTCCGCGCTCTGGTCCACGATGACCGCTACGTTGCCGGTGCCGACTCCCAACGCGGGCTTGCCGCTGGAATAGCCGGCGCGGACGTTATTCTGCGACCCGGTGACCACGACGAGGTCGCACTGCCGCATGAGCTCGTTGGTCAGCTCGCGCGTCACCGGCGCGGGCAGCTGCTGCACGAGATCGGGCGGCGCGCCGATGCGCTTCAGCTCCGCGTTCACGTACTCCAGGAGCAGCGCGCAGGTGCTGTGTCCCTTGGGGGAGGGCGCTACGATCACGGCGTTGCCGCATTTCAGTGCGTTGATGATGTTGTTCGCGGGCGTGGCTGCGGGATTCGTCGAGGGCACGACTGCCGCCACCACGCCGACCGGACGCGCGATCTCGGTAATGCCGCGCTCCGGATGCTCCGCGATGACGCCGGTCGATTTCGCGCCCTTGAGGTCGCGCAACAGTCCGAGCGTCTTGCGGTGGTTCTTCGCCAGCTTGTCGGCGACGACGCCGAGCCCCGTGTCCTTCACCGCGAGCTCGGCCAGCGCCTTGTTGTGGGCCGGATTCATGATTGCCCAGCCGGCGGCCGTCGCCGCCTCGTCGAGCTGCTCCTGCTTCGAGCGCGCGAATGTTTTCTGCGCCGCCCGCGCCCGGCCGACGAGCGCCGCGACGATGCTTTCCACCTTAATGGGATCCCTGACCCGTTCGATCTCGATTGCCATCTGCCGTCCTCGGAGGCGCGCTGTGCAGGCATGATGATACCGCGTGATCGCGGAGAGCGCCCGCGACCAGCGCGAAAGCGCCGCTGCAATCGATGTCGCGCGTGAACGTCGGATCGAGGAAGCGACGTACTCGCGGGAAAATGCTAGACTCACGGAGAAAAAAAAGACAACCATCGAACGAAATGGCCGAAAAGAAACACGCGCGATTCACGGGGAGGCTGGTTTTCGTCGGCTTTGGCTCGGTCGGTCAGGGCACCCTGCCTCTGATCCTGCGGCACATCGACATGCCGCGCGAGCGCATCACCATTCTCACGGGCGACGATCGCGGGCGCGCGGAAGCCGAGCGCTACGGCATCAAGTTCGTCGTCAATCCCATCAAGCGCGACAACTGCCGGAAGATCCTGAGGCCGCTGGTCGGGAGGGGGGATTTCCTGCTCAACCTGTCGGTGGATGTCTCCAGCGTGGTGCTGATGGAATACTGCCGGCAGCACGGCGCGCTCTACCTCGATACCTGCATCGAGCCGTGGCACGGCATGTACACCGACGGCTCGCTGCCACCGGGCAAGCGGTCGAATTACGCGATGCGCGAGGACGCGCTGGCGCTGAGACGGAAACGCCCGAAAGGGCCGACCGCGGTGGTTACCCACGGCGCGAACCCCGGCCTGATCTCGCACTGGGTGAAGCAGGGCATGCTCAACATCGCAGCCGACCTGTGGAAGAAGGAAGTGATCGTCCCGCGGTCGCGGGAGGAATGGGGCCGTCTCGCGATGCGGCTCGGCATCAAGGTCATCCATTGCGCCGAGCGCGACACCCAGGTTGCCGAGCCGCGCAAGCAGCGCTTCGAGTTCGCCAACACCTGGTCGGTCGACGGCTTCGTGAGCGAGGGGCGGCAGCCCTCCGAGCTCGGCTGGGGCTCACACGAGAGGCATTTTCCGCAGGACGGCCTGCACCACGCCTCGGGCAGCCGCGCCGCGATCTACCTCAAGCGGCCCGGGATGTCGGTGAAAGTCCGCTCCTGGACGCCGAGCGAGGGGCCGTACCACGGGTTTCTCATCACGCACGGGGAGGCGATCTCGATCGCCGACTACTTCACCGTCCGCAACCGGGGCAAGATCGTCTATCGCCCGACCTGCCACTATGCCTACCACCCGTGCGACGATGCGGTGCTGTCGAACCACGAGATGGGCGGCAAGAACTGGATCGCGCAATCCAAGTACCGCGTCCTGATGGACGAGATCTTCGACGGGGTGGACGAGCTCGGGGCGCTGCTCATGGGCCACCGCAAGAACGGCTACTGGTTCGGCTCGCGCCTCTCGATCCAGCAGGCGCGCAAGCTCGCGCCGTACAACAACGCGACGAGCCTGCAGGTCGCCGCGGGCGTGCTGGGCGCGGTCGTGTGGGCGATGGAGAATCCGAACGCCGGCGTGGTGGAGCCGGACGACCTCGATTACCGGCGCGTGCTCGACATCGCGGATCCCTACCTCGGCGAGGTCTTCGGGGAATACACGGACTGGACGCCGCTGAAGGACCGCGGGTGGCTGTTCCCGGAGGAAGTGGACAAGTCGGATCCCTGGCAGTTCAAGAATGTCCGCGTCACCTGACCGCTCACCATGAGGAAGCCGTTTACCTCCGTTGCCGCGATCATTTTTGGGGTGATCGCCCTCGTTCACCTGTTGCGCCTGGTCTATGGCTGGGCGGTGACGGTCCTTGGAGCCGATGTGCCGACATGGACCAGCGTCGTCGGGGTGGTGATCGCGGGCACGCTGGCGGCCGGCCTGTGGTGGGAATCGCGTAAGTAGCCGGCCGCGCCTCAGTCGATCTTGATATTGGCTTCCTTGATGATCCGGGCGTACTTCGCCGTCTCGGCGCGAATGAATGCTGCAAACTGCTCCGGCGTGTTGCCGCCCGGCTCGGCGCCAACGACTGCCCAGCCGCTCCTTGACTTCGGGCAGCGCGAGGACCTTGACCGTTTCGGCGTGCAGCTTCGTGATGACGGCCTTGTTCACCGCGGCCGGCGCGACCAGGCCCCACCACGTGCTCATGTCGAATCCGGGCACGCCCGCTTCGCTGATCGTTGGAATGTCCGGAAGCAGCGCCGAGCGCTTGGCGGAGGTCACGGCCAAGGCGCGCAGCCGGCCCTGGCGGGCAGGGCCGATGACGACCGGCACCGCGTCGAAATCCAGTTGGACGTGACCGGCGATGAGATCGACGAGGGACGGCCCGCTGCCCTTGTAGGGGACATGCACCATGTCCACCTTGGCCTGCAGCTTGAACAGTTCCGCCGACAGGTGTTGCACACTGCCGCTGCCGGGAGAGGCGTAGTACAGCTGTCCGGGGCGTGCCTTGGCAAGCGCGATCAGTTCATTCGTATTCTTAACCGGGAGCGAGGGGTGGACCACCAGCAGGTTCGGCCCGATCGCCGCCAGCGTGATCGGGGCAAAATCCCGCGCCACATCATAAGTCAGCTTGGGATAAAGGGAGGGCAGGATCGACATGGCGGAGATGTGCCCCATCATCACTGTATAGCCGTCGGGCGCCGCCTTGGCGGCAAGCTCGGCCGCGATCATGCCGGTTGCTCCGCCACGGTTCTCCGGAACGATCTGCTGCCCCAGATTTTCGGAGAGCTTCTGGGCGACGATCCGCCCGACGATGTCGGTGCCTCCACCCGGAGGAAAGCCGATCAGCATCCGGACCGGCCTGGCCGGGTATTGCTGCGCGGCTGCGGGGTCGGCGAGCGCGGCAAGAGCGAGCAGCGGGGTCAGAATTTTCAAGAGTGAATGCACGGTATCCTCCTTCGGCCGACGGTTTTTGAGCTGCGTCTTGGAACGCCATAATACCCGGTACATCCACGATGAGCGCGAACTGCCACGAACTCGAGACGCCTTCGGCATGGGTTGTCCGTTGGGCGAGCCGGGTTCCGGCTGGAGGACCGGTTCTGGACGTCGCCTGCGGCAACGGCCGCCATGCCCGCTATTTCGCGGGCCGCGGCCACCCGGTCGAGGCGGTGGATCGCAACGATGGCAACCTGGCTTCGCTTTCCGGCGTTCCCGGGTTGAGCGTCCGGAGCGCCGACCTCGAAGGCGGCCCCTGGCCTTACGCGGGGCGGCGGTTCGCCGGGATCGTCGTGGTTCACTACCTGCACCGGCCGCTCTTCCCCCTTCTGCTGGAGGCCCTGGCGCCGGGCGGAATCCTGATTTACGAAACGTTCGCCGTCGGCAACGAGCGCTATGGCCGCCCCTCCAATCCCGCCTTCCTCCTCAGGCCCGGTGAGTTGTTGGAAGCGGTGCGCGGTCGCCTGCGCGTTATCGCCTACGAAGATCTCGAGGTCTCCGATCCGCGGCCGGCCGCCGTCCAGCGAATCTGTGCTGCGAATTCGCCAGCGCAGTAGGAGCCTTGTCCCATCGCTGGTAGGAGATTCGCACGCACGCGTTCGGGCATGCCAAAGTCTGCGCGCGCCCTTGTCGTAATGGTGCAACATTTCTCAATGAAAATGCGCGAGCCGCGAAAGCGTTCAACCATTTCTTAAGTCGCGCGTTATAGAGTAGCAACATGGAACCCATGCTCGAGAAAACCGCGCAAGGCGAGCCGGCCGGATACGGCCTGGAGGTGCTGTGCGCGAGCTGGAATCCGCTGGCGGCGACCCTCGCCGAGCCGGTGGATGCCTGCCGCCAGCTCGTTGCCGAGCCGACGGCGGCGGACGCGGACGGCTTCCTCGCCAGCTTCTACCGGTCCCAGCAGGGCTGACCGGCGCCCCCGCCGGATTACCCGCAACAATTCTGTCGCAACGCAGTCAGAGCCTTATCCGGTGCCTGCCGGATGGGGTAGAATCCACATTCTGTCACACTACCTCTCTTTGTTTCATAAGGGAATTTCGGGAAATGGCCGCACTCCAGGGTAGTCTGGTCGCGATCGTCACTCCGATGCACGAGGATGGCGAACTCGACCTCGAGACCTTTCGCCGGCTGATCGACTGGCATATCCGCGAAGGCACCGACGGGATCGTCGTGGTCGGCACCACCGGCGAGTCGCCGACGGTGGACTGGGACGAGCACCGCGAGCTGATCAAGACCGCTGTGGATCACGTGGCGGGGCGGGTGCCCGTCGTGGCCGGTACCGGCGCGAATGCCACCAGCGAGGCGATCGAGCTTTCCGCCTACGCCAAGGAGGCGGGCGCCGATTGCACGCTCTCGGTCGTTCCCTACTACAACAAGCCGACGCAGGAAGGGCTCTATCGCCACTTCCGGGCGATTGCCGAGGCGGTAGAGCTGCCGATGATCGTCTACAACGTGCCGGGACGCACGGTGGCCGATCTTCAGAACGAAACGGCGCTGCGGCTTGCCCAGGTTCCCAACATCGTCGGCGTCAAGGACGCGACCGCCAACATCGAGCGCGGCTCCGACCTGATTCGCCGCGCGCCGCGCGGCTTCAGCGTCTTCAGCGGGGACGACGCGACCGGCCTCGCGCTCACGCTGCTGGGCGGCCGCGGGGTGATTTCGGTCACGGCGAACGTCGCGCCGCGCCTCATGCACGAGATGTGCGCGGCCGCGCTCGCGGGTGACGCCGTGAGGGCGCGCGAATTGAACGATCGGCTGCTGCCGCTGCACCGCAACCTGTTCCTCGAGGCGAATCCCATCCCCGTCAAGTGGGCGGCGCAGCAGATGGGCCTCATCGAGGGCGGCATCCGGCTGCCGCTGACACCGCTGTCCGCGGCCTGCCACGAGCAGGTGCGGGAGGCGATGCGCCACGCCGGCATCCGCGCGGAGGTGAGGGAAGGGCGATATGCCGCCGCCTGAACTGGCGCGCAGCGTTCTGTGTCTGCTTGCTTGCGTATCGCTCGGAGCGTGCAGCTGGTTCGGCGACACGAAAGTCGATTACAAGTCGGCGGGCCAGACCGCCCCGCTCGAAGTTCCGCCTGATCTCCTCAAGCCGGGGGGCGACGACCGGTTCCGGGTCCCGGAAATCAACCCGACCGGCACCGCCACCTTCTCCGATTACAGCCGCGAGCGCGCCGGGCAGGCCAAAGGGACGACGCTCGGCGTCCTGCCGAACGTCCAGAATGCGCGCGTCGAGCGCGACGGCAGCCAGCGCTGGCTGGTGGTCAAGGGTACGCCCGAGCAGGTCTGGCCGACCGTCAGGGATTTCTGGCAGCAGGCCGGCTTCACGGTCAGTGTCGAGGTGCCCGAGGCGGGCATCATGGAAACCAGCTGGGCCGAGAAGAACGTCCGGATCGAGACCGCCGGTGTCCGCGGATTCTTCAGCCGGGTGCTCGATTCGGTCTATTCCACGGGCGAGCGCGAAAAGTTCCGCACGCGGCTCGAGCGCGGCGCCCAGCCCGGCACGACCGAGATCTATATCAGCTACCGTGGGATGGAGGAGGTCATCGGCCGATACGTTTCCGGCGACAACGCCGATACCCGCTGGCAGCCGCGCCCGCCGGATCCCGGCATCGAGGCCGAGATGCTGGGCCGCCTGATGGTGCGCTTCGGGGTCGACGAGGCGAGCGCCAAGGCGCAGGTTGCGGGCGCCAAGCCGCCCGAGCAGCGCGCGACGTTGTCGCGGGCGGACGATGGCGCCGGCACGCTCGCCCTGAACGAGCAGTTCGACCGCGCGTGGAGGCGGGTCGGCCTTGCGCTTGACCGCGTCGGCTTCACGGTCGAGGACCGCGACCGCTCCAAGGGCATCTACTACGTCCGCTACATCGATCCGGAGGGCAAGGACGGCGAGAAGGGCGGCTTCCTGTCGTGGCTCAAGTTCTGGGGTAACGACAAGCCGAAGCCGAATGAGCAGTTCCGCATACAGGTCAAGGACGAGAACACCGCCGGCTGCCAGGTCAACGTGCTCAACAAGGATGGCTCGCGCGAGCAGACCGACACGGCGGGCCGCATCCTCGCGCTGCTCTACGAGCAACTGAAATAGCGGATGCGCTTCGCATCACTGGGCAGCGGCAGCAAGGGCAACGCCCTGCTCGTTGAATCCGGCGACACGCGCCTGCTGCTCGACTGCGGTTTCGGGCTCGCCGAGATCACTGTCCGCCTGGCGCGCCTCGGGCTGGACGCATCGTGCCTCGATGCCATCATCGTCACCCACGAGCACGGCGACCACGGCGGAGGCGTCGCGATGCTCGCGTCCCGCTTCGAGGTCGCGGTCTACCTCACGCGCGGGACGCTCTCCGCGCTCGGCGCGGACGGCCGCTCCATTCCACGCACGGTCCTGATCGACCCCTACACGGCGTTCGCGGTCGACGGCATCGAGGTGCGGCCGTTCCCCGTGCCGCACGATGCGCGCGAGCCGGTGCAGTTCGTGCTCACCGACGGCGCGGCGCGGCTCGGCGTGCTGACCGACACGGGGCAGCCGACGCCGCACATCGCGCAGTCGCTGTCGGGGGTCGACGCCCTCGTGCTCGAATGCAATCACGACCTCGACATGCTGATGGGTGGGCCGTATCCGGCCCACCTGAAGAGCCGGATCGCGGGCCGGCACGGACACCTCTCCAACGCGGCGTCGGCCGAGCTGGTGCAGGCGATGGACTGCAGCCGCCTGCAGCATCTCGTCGCGGCGCATCTCTCGCAGACGAACAACACGCCGGAGCTGGCGCGGGCGGCGATCGCCGGCGCGCTCGGCTGCGCGCCGGACTGGATCGGCGTCGCGACGCAGGACGAAGGGTTCGGCTGGCGGGAGATTCGCTAGGCTCAGTCTTCCGGCACCAGGCGGTAGCCCACCCCGGTCTCCGTGATGAAATGGCGGGGCTGCACCGGGTCGACCTCCAGCTTGTCGCGGAGCTGCTTCATGTAGATGCGCAGGTAGTGGCTGTGCTCGACGTGCGATGGCCCCCAAACCTCGCGCAGCAGCTGCCGGTGCGTGACGACCATGCCGAGGTGCTGGGCAAGACACGCGAGCAGCCGGAACTCGATCGGGGTGAGATGCACCTCCTTCCCGTCGCGAGTGACCTTCCGGCGCTCGAAGTCGACCTCCGCCTTGCCCAGGCGCAGCATGGACGCGCCGGCCGCCCCGGCGCGCGCGGCGTGACGGAGCGCGACGCGCATGCGCGCAATCAGCTCTCCGACGCCGAATGGCTTGGTGACGTAGTCGTCGGCGCCGGCGTCGAGCGCGTCGATCTTGGCCTGCTCCCGCGCCCGCGCGGAGAGCACGATGATCGGCATCGGCGACCACGCGCGGATGCGGCGTATGACCTCGACGCCGTCCAGGTCGGGGAGACCCAGATCGACGATGGCGAGATCGGGCTTGTGAGTCCCGGCGTCGATGACGCCGCGCTCTCCGGTTTCCGCCTCGACCACGCGATAGCCTTCAGCCCCGAGCGACGTGCGTAGAAAGCGGCGGATCTCGGGCTCGTCCTCGACGACGAGCACGCTCGGGCGCAGCTCCGTCATGCGGGTTCCGGCGGGACCGGCGGCGCCGGCTCGACCGGGAGGGTGAAGCGGAACGTCGCGCCTCCCTGCGGCCGCCGTTCCGCCCAGATGCGCCCTCCGTGCAGGTGCACGATCGCCCGGCAGATGGCGAGGCCGAGGCCCGCGCCAGCGATAGCGCCCTCCGCCCTGCCGCGGTGGAACTTGGCAAAGAGTCGGTCGGGATCCCCCGGGGGCAGGCCCGGGCCCGAATCCTCCACCGAAACGTCCAGCTCGCCGTCGCGGACGCCGGCGCGCAGAGTGACCGTCGTTCCCGGGGGCGTGAACTTGGCGGCGTTCTCCAGCAGATTCGCAAACACCTGCTCGACGAGTGTCGCGTCCACCCGCACCAGCGGCAGCTCGGGCGGGACCTCGATCCGCACCGTGTGCCGGGCGAGCCGCTCGCGCAGCCGGTGCAGCACCGATCCCGCGATCTCGCCGATGGCGTGCCAATCGCGGTCGAGCGCGATGCCGTCGGCTTCGAGCCGCGTCATCTCGAGAACGTTGGTCACGAGCTTGCTCATCTCGCGCGACTGCTCGTAGACGCTGTGTGCAAGCGCGCGGCGCTCCTCCGCGCTCATGCGGTCGCCCTTCTCGGCGAGGCTGGAAGAGGCGCCGGCGATCACGGCGAGCGGCGTGCGCAGGTCGTGCGAGATCGCGGCCAGCAGGGCATTGCGCAGCCCCTCGGTCTCGACGTCTATGCTCGCCTGCTGCGCGCGCTCCGCGAGCTGGGCGCGCTCGAGGGCGAGGGCAAGCTGTCCGGCGAAAGTCTCGAGCAAATGAAACTGCTCCGGAAGCAGCACGCGCCGCGGATTCGCGGGCAGTACACCGAGCACGCCGAGGACGGCTTCGCTTCCCTGCAACGGCAGGTACAGCGCCTCCGTCCCGGGAAGGGTGTCGGTGCCGAGCCCGGCCGGGCGCCCGTGATCGTGGACCCATTGCGCGACGCTGAGATCGGCACCGCGCAGCGAGCTGCCCACGCTCTTCCCCCGCGGATAGCGGATTCGGCCGTGGGCATCCGGCAGCAGCACGACCACCTGGCTGTCGAACACCTCGCCCACGTGGCGCACCGCGACGCCCGCCATGGCTTCCTGCCCGCGCGTGGCCGCGAGCTCGCGGCTCATCGCGTAGAGCATCGCGGTGCGCCGCTCTCGGTGGCCCGCGACGGTCGCCTGCAGGCGCACGCTCGAGGTCAGGTTGGAGATCAGCAGCGCGACGATCAGCATGATCGCGAAGGTGAGCAGGTACTGCACGTCGGACACCGCGAACGTGAGCTGCGGCGGCACGAAGAAGAAATCGAACGAGGCCACCCCGAGCACCGAGGCGACGACCGCGGGACCACGGCCGAAGCGCGCTGCGACGATCGCGACCGTGAGCAAGTAGACCATCACGATGTTGGCATGCTCGAAGGTCGGCAGCATCGCCATGCCCACGAGGGTTGCGGCGACCGTCATGACGACGCCCCAGGCGTAGCGCGGCCAGCGGATCTTCTCGCTCGGCGTCGCGACGCCCAGGTAGGCCTGGCTCCGCACCAGGAACGGGGTCCGCCGTGCCGCCGCCTCGTCCGCGCCGCCGACGACGTGGATGTCGACGCCCTCGGTTCGCGCGAGGAGCTCTCCGTAGGTCGAGGGCCGGAACAGCCGCTGCCAAAGCGCGCGGCGCGGCCGTCCGATCAGGATGCGGGTCACGTTGCGCGTGCGCGCGTAGTTGGCAAGCTCCTCGCCCACCGAGGAGCCGCCGAGCGTTACCGCCTCCGCCCCGAGGGATTCGGCGAGCCGCAGCAGCGCGATGCGGCGGTTGCGCGCCTCGTCGGAGAGGCGCAGCAGGCTGGGTGTCTCCACGTACACCACGATCCACTCGGCGTGCAGGGCAGTCGCCATGCGCTTGCCGGCGCGGATCAGCCGCTCCGCCTGCTCGTCCGGGCCGATTGCAACCATCAACCGCTCGCCGGCCGGCCAGATTGCCCGGATTGCTTCGCCCTCGCGGTACTCGCGCATCGCCGCGTCCACGCGGTCGGCGGTGGTGCGCAGCGCGAGCTCACGCAGGGCGATCAGGTTGCCTTTCCGGAAGAAGTTCTCGATGGCGTGCCGGACCTGCTCCGGGACGTAGACCTTCCCCGCGTGCAGCCGCTCGAGCAGCTCGTCCGGCGAGAGGTCGATCAGCTCGACCTCGTCGGCCTGCTCGAAGACCTTGTCGGGCACCGTCTCCTGCATGCGGACGCCGGTGATGCCCGCGACCACGTCGTTCAGGCTCTCGATGTGCTGGACGTTGACGGTGGTATAGACGTCGATGCCGGCCGCGAGCAGCTCCTCCACGTCCTGCCAGCGCTTCGCGTGCCGCGGCTTCGGCTCGCCTTCGACGAGGTTGGTGTGCGCGAGCTCGTCCACGAGGAGAAGCTGCGGCTTGCGGGCGAGCGCCGCGTCCAGGTCGAAATCGCGCGCGGTCGCGCCCCGATAGCTGACGATGAGGTAGGGCAGCCGCTCCAGCCCTTCGAGCAGCGTTTCCGTTTCGACGCGCCCGTGCGGCTCGACGTAGCCGACGACGACGTCGACGCCCCGCGCTTTTACATTGCGCGCTTCCTGGAGCATGGCGAAGGTTTTGCCAACGCCAGCGGTAGCGCCAAAGAAGATCTTGAGCTTGCCGCGCCTGGCCTTCGCCTCCTCGCGCTGGACCCTTGCGAGAAGCGCGTCAGGATCGGGGCGGCGCGCTTCGCTCATCCCGGGATTATAGGGCCGGGCCCTGCGATTAACGCGTAGCGTCGAGCGCCAGATTGAGCGTGAGCACGTTGACGCGCGGCTCGCCAAGGAAGCCAAGCTGGCGGCCCTCGGTGTGTTTCTGCACCAGCTCCCTCACTTTCTCCTCCGGGAGGTTGCGGACCTTGGCGACGCGCGGGATCTGGTATTCCGCCGCGGCCGGGGAGATGTGGGGGTCGAGTCCGGATCCCGAGGCGGTGACGAGATCGACGGGAACCTGTTTCGACGCATCGCTGCCCGCTTCGCGCAGCGCCTTGACGCGGCCCTCGACCGCTTCCTTCAGCGCCGGGTTGGTCGGGCCCTGGTTCGAGCCGGAGGAGGAGGCGCCGTTGTACGGCATCGGCGAAGTCGCCGATGGCCGGCTCCAGAAGTACTTCGGATCGGAGAACGGCTGGCCAATGAGGCGGGAGCCCACCACCTTGCCATCCTTCTCGATCAGGCTGCCGTTCGCCTGGTCGTTGAACGCGACCTGCGCGATGCCGGTGACGATGAGCGGATAGGCGACCCCCGTGATGACCGTGAACACGATCAGGGCGCGGATGGCTTGAATCGAGGTTTGCAGCATGGCTTTCTCCGAAAAGGCTGAGTCGGTCTGATGTAGGGGAGCACGAGGGGAGTATCCCCTCGTATTGTTTGCCTGCTACGCGAGACCCGTCACGACGAGGACGAGGTCGATCAGCTTGATGCCGATGAACGGGACGATGATGCCGCCGACGCCGTAGATCCAGAGGTTGCGCCGGAGCACGGCTGCCGCGCCGACCGCGCGGTAGCGCACGCCTTTCAGCGCGAGCGGAATGAGCGCGACGATGATGAGCGCGTTGAAGATGACCGCGGAGAGGATCGCCGACTGCGGAGTCGCGAGGCCCATGATGTTGAGCGCGTTCAACTGGGGGTAGGTCGCGGCGAACGCGGCGGGGATGATGGCGAAGTACTTGGCCACGTCGTTCGCAATCGAGAAGGTGGTGAGCGCGCCGCGCGTCATCAGCATCTGCTTGCCGGTCTCGACCACCTCGATCAGCTTCGTCGGGTTGGAGTCGAGATCCACCATGTTGCCGGCTTCCTTCGCCGCCTGGGTGCCGGTATTCATCGCGACCGCCACGTCGGCCTGGGCGAGCGCCGGCGCGTCGTTGGTGCCGTCGCCGGTCATCGCCACCAGCTTGCCCTGGGCCTGCTGCTCGCGGATGAGCTTGAGCTTCGCTTCCGGCGTCGCTTCCGCCAGGAAATCGTCCACCCCGGACTCGGCGGCGATCGCCGCGGCGGTGAGGCGGTTGTCCCCGGTGATCATCACCGTCTTGATGCCCATGCGGCGCAGCTGCAGGAAGCGCTCCTTGATTCCGCCCTTCACGATGTCCTTCAACTCGATCACGCCGAGCACGCGGATGCCGTCGGCGACGACCAGCGGCGTGGAGCCGCGCCGCGCCATGGTGTCGACGAGCGTGGACACTTCCTGCGGAACGCGCCCGCCCCGGGACTCGACCCAGGCTCGCACCGCCTCCGCGGCGCCCTTGCGGATCTGGCGTCCCTCGAGGTCCACCCCGCTCATGCGCGTGTGCGCCGAGAACGGAACGAACTGGGCGCCGAGCGCCTTCAGGTCGCGCTCGCGGATGCCGAACCGCTGCTTGGCCAGCACGACGATCGACCGGCCCTCCGGCGTCTGGTCGGGGAGCGACGCGAGCTGGGCGACGTCGGCAAGCTCCTCGCGCGTGACGCCCGGCGCCGGCACCAGCGCGTCGGCCTGGCGGTCGCCGAGGGTGATGGTGCCGGTCTTGTCGAGCAGCAGGACATCCACGTCGCCCGCCGCCTCGACGGCGCGGCCGGACATGGCGACCACGTTCTTCGCGATCATGCGGCCCATCCCGGCGATGCCGATTGCCGACAGCAAGCCGCCGATCGTCGTCGGGATCAGGCAGACGAGCAGCGCGACGAGCGTGGTGATCGGCACGGGGGCGCCCGATTTCGAGGTCTCGACGGCGTAGATCGAATACGGCAGCAGCGTCGCGCAGGCGAGCAGGAAGATCAGCGTCATCACCACGAGCAGGACGGTGAGCGCGATTTCGTTCGGCGTCTTCTGGCGCTTGGCGCCCTCCACCATCGCAATCATGCGGTCGAGGAAGGACTCGCCGGGCCTGGCGGTGATCCGCACCATCAACCAATCGGAGATCACCACCGTCCCGCCGGTAACGGAGGAGAAATCGCCGCCGGCTTCGCGGATCACGGGCGCGGATTCGCCCGTGACCGCCGACTCGTTCACGGACGCGACGCCCTCGATGACTTCGCCGTCGAGCGGAATGATGTCGCCCGCCTCGACGAGCACGATGTCGCCCATCTCGAGCTGCGTGGCCTTGACGAGCAGCTGGGTCGCGCCCCGGCGCGGCTCCATCAGCCTCTTGGCGTTGATGTCGCGGCGCGACGCCCGGAGCGCCGCCGCCTGCGCCTTGCCGCGCCCTTCGGCGAGCGCCTCGGCGAAGTTGGCGAACAGCACCGTGAACCACAGCCAGAGCGAGACGGCGAGGATGTAGCCCGCGGGCGCTTCTCCCTGGCCGGCGATGGCCTGGAATCCCAGGCCCGTCGTGAGGATCGCGCCCACGTAGCAGACGAACATCACGGGGTTCCTCCACTGCACCTGCGGCGCGAGGCGCTTGAACGCTTCCCATATGGCCGGCTTCACGAACGCCGGCTCGATCATCGAGCGCATGGTTTCGGCTTGTACCGCGCGCAGCGCGGCGGTGTGATTGCTCATATTCGTAACCTCACTTTGCAGCCAGCATCTGGAGGTGCTCGACGATCGGGCCGAGGGCAAGCGCGGGCACGAAGGTCAGCGCGCCCACGATCAGCACGGTGCCGATCAGCAGCACGACGAAAAGCAACCCGTGCGTCGGCAGCGTGCCCGGGCCGGCCGGAACGGTCTTCTTGGCCGCGAGCGAGCCCGCGATCGCCAGCACCGGGACCATCAGCCAGTAACGGGCAAACAGCATCGCGAAGCCGAGCGCGGTGTTGTAGAAGGGCGTGTTCGCCCCCAGGCCGGCGAAAGCACTGCCGTTGTTGTTGCCGGCCGAGGAAAAGCGCGTAGAGGATCTCGGAGAAGCCGTGCGCGCCGGGATTGGCGACTCCGGCCTTGCCCGGCTCGACCAGCACCGCGATCGCCGTGCCGACCAGCACGACGAGCGGCGGCAGGAGGATGGCGACCGAGGCCATCTTCACCTCGAAGGCCTCGATCTTCTTGCCGAGATACTCGGGCGTGCGGCCGATCATGAGGCCGGCGACGAAGACGGCGATCAGCGCGAACATCAACATGCCGTAGAGCCCCGAGCCGACGCCGCCGAAGATCACCTCGCCCAGCTGCATGTTCCACATCGGGACCAGGCCGCCGAGCGGCGTGAACGAGTCGTGCATCGAGTTGACCGAGCCGTTCGAAGCGGCGGTCGTCGCGGTCGCCCACAGCGCCGAGTTGGCGATGCCGAAGCGCACTTCCTTGCCTTCCATGTTGCCACCGGAAGACACGACGCTCGCCTGCGTGTCGGCCCCCGCCTGCGCCAGGATCGGGTTGCCCACCTGCTCGGAAACCACCGCCACCGCGAGCAGTCCCACGAGGATGATCGTCATCGCGGCGAGGATTGCCCAGCCCTGGCGCACGTCGCCGACCATGCGGCCGAAGGTGATGCACAGCGCGCCGCTGATGAGCAGGATCGCGAGCAGCTCGAGAAAGTTCGAAAGCGGAGTCGCGTTCTCAAAGGGGTGCGCCGAGTTGACGTTGAAGAAGCCGCCGCCGTTGGTGCCGAGCTGCTTCACCGCGATCTGCGAAGCCGCGGGACCGAGCGGCAGGACCTGCTCCTGGGTGGTCTTCTTCTCCATGACCGGCTTGCCATCCTTGTCCATCACCGGCTTGTCGTCGGCGCCCTTCTTGGGCTCCTCGTACTCGACCTTCTCGACCGTCTGGGCCTTGACGTAGGGACCGAACGTCTGCACCACGCCCTGGCTCACCAGCGCGAGGGCCAGGATGAAGGAGAGCGGCAGCATGATGTAGAGCGTCGAGCGCGTGAGATCGGCCCAGAAGTTGCCGATCGTGCCGGCCTGCTTGCGCGCAAAACTGCGGATGAGGGCCGCGAGCACCGCAATGCCGGTCGCGGCCGAGACGAAGTTCTGGACCGCCAGCCCGAGCATCTGCGTGAGGTAGCTCATCGTGGACTCGCCGCCGTAGCCCTGCCAGTTGGTGTTGGTGGCGAAGCTCACCGCGGTATTCCAGGACGAGTCGGCGGACACCGCGCCGAGGTCGGCGGGATTGAGAGGAAGCAGTCCCTGAAATCGCTGCAGCGCGTAGACCGCCAGCAGTCCGGCGAAATTGAACAGCAACGCCGCCACGGCGTACTCGGTCCAGCGCATCTCGCGCTGGGGGTCGACGCCCGAAGCCTTGTAGGTCAGGCGCTCGAGCCAGCCGAGCGCGGGGGTGAGGAAGGTGCGTTCCCCGGTGAGCGCGCGCGCGAAGTAGCTCGCCGAGCGGCTTCGCCAGCGCGAGCAGCACGACCAGGTAGAAGCCGCATTGAATGAGGATGTTCGCGGTCACGAGAAATCCTCCGGCCGGAACAACGCCCAGACGAGGTAGATTGCGAGGCCGAGCGCGACGAGCGCGCCCAGGATGTAGAGGCCGCTCATTTGCCCCCCCTCAACCGTTCGAAGAGATGGACAAGGCCGATCGTCGCAGCGAAAAACCCGATCGAGAGCAGCATGAATATGACGTCCGACATAAGAGTCTCCTTATGTGCCCGTGATGACTTCCAAACCGCACGATTTTAAGAATGGCGGCGTAAAGATCGCGTCAAGAGTTTCGCAAGCCGTTGCAACAAGCCTGAAATGATTCGATTTCCAGCTCTGCCGCGCCGTATCGTCGAATCCTCGCCCTGACTCATGAGCGAAGGCGCGACCCGCGTTGCAACGGAAGACACTATCTCGGCGGAAGGAGCGGCTTCTTGATCCAGGTCAATGGCTGCGGGTTCTGCGCCGCGCAAGCCTTACGACGATGGCATAAGCGCACGCGAGCGGCACCACGAGGACGGCAACCGCAAGGGCCATGGTGAGTAACGTGTTCATGTTGGCAATAAGCGATTTCAATTCATGAAGTTGAAAGGTCGGCGGGGACGCGAGACGCCTGCGCCAGGCCAGCTGAACGCTGGTAGCGTGCCCGCCGGCGCCGGCGCCGTTCGGCTTCGCAGTCACCACTGCAGCTGAGCTGCCGGCCATAGGCGAACTGGGCCCGGACAGCGGACACTTCGTGCAGGGTGCCGCAGATGGGGCACTGGTGACGGGTCATGCTCGTCTTCAGATCAGCCGTTCGGCGAGTCGCGCCAACCGCTGGGCGCGTTCTTCCGGATCCATGTCCGCGAACTGACGCTCGGCGCCGCCCGATGCTTCGATCGTCCGCGGGGTGACGAGGGTGACTTCCGCCCGATCGAGGGGGGCCAGTCCCAACGCAAGGCCCACCCCCGCCGCGGTGCAGGAGCCGATGCAGATGCGCGGCCGCGCCGGCTGGCTGGAGATGTGCTCGCGCAGGGCGGATACCCCGGCAACGCCCCCCGGAAAGCGTGTGGCAGGATCCGAGTGGCCACTTAGCCGCCGCGCAACAACCAGAGCCCCGTCGTCGGCGATATCTATGCCGTAACAGCATTCGTCGCGGCGGCTTGCCGCGTGCTTCACGGGCACAGTCATGCCCAGAGGCTCGCCAGCAGATGCATCACGAGCGGCGCCGCAAACAGCCCCACCAGCATCAGCGTGCCGAATTCGAACGAGCCTAATTGGACGGGTCGTTTTTTCCGATGGAAGCGTGTTCATGTGTCACTCCAGTCTTTCTGCGTGCGCGGGTTTCCATTCCGCCAAGGCTCTCAAGATAGACGTCTGCGCGTAAGGACGGTGTAAAAAGAACACCCCGCTTCAGTCAGTCCCACCATTGCAGACTCCCTTGTTCGAGGTATGACTGAAAAGTTATGGGCGGCCACGTAAAGACGCCGTAAAAAAATGAGGGGCTCAAAGTGGCCGCGGCGGCGCAAGAATGGCGTCAAGAATGCGAGTGCTTTTCGAGGCAGGTGCCGCGGGCACTGCTCGCGGCAACGCTACTTCTGCAGAAGAAACGGCTTGTTGATCTGGATCAACGGCCTCGGGGCGGACGACGCTCGAGCCGCAGGACAGGTTCGCATTCCTGTCGCGGGAGAAGGTCCTGCCGTCCGCCGGCACGAGGCGCGCGCTCGCGCTCTTGCGAGCGCCCTTCTGTCGGCGCTACTCCGGGTGGGTGCGAACGCCGTTCTTGCGCCAGCGGAACAGGCGCATCGGCGGCACGTTCAGCAATTCCAGCTCGACGCCGGTCAGTTCCAGAGGTGGGCTGCACAGCTGGGCAACCCGGCCGCGCAGCTGGTAGGCGACAAACAATCCGCCGTGCGTCAGGACTGCCGACAGCCCGTCCAGTATGCGGCGGCCCAGCGTGCGGTCCATGGTGGAGAACGGGATGCCCGAAATGACCACGTCCGGTGCGGGCAATCCGTAACGGGAGAGTATTTCCTGCAACTGCTCGGCGCTGCCCCGGTGCACGATGAGGCGCGGGTCCTGGATCCTGCGCAGCAGCCCGTGAAGCTGCGGATCGATCTCGATGCACAGCAGGCGGGCCTGCTTCGGCATGGCGCGCAGGATGGCGCGCGTCGTTCCGCCGGTGCCGGGTCCGAGCTCGACGATCGTCCTCGCGCTGGCGACGGCGCTCAACGCGACGAGCCGGCGCTCGAGGAAGCGCGAGCTGGGCACGACCGAGCCTACCCCGCGCGGGCTCCTCAGGAACGCGCGCAGGAACGCGAGCCGGTCGTCCAGGCTCGAGCGGGGGGTCGTCGGCATCGTTGATGGTAGTTGTTCCGCGGCCTTGGCGGAGGGGAATCCTTCGTCCCCCGCGGCCGTCGTTGTTTTGGGAGTGTAGCGGTTCATGAGCCGTCAGTCATCCTTGGAGCCTGTCCCGAAATAGCTATTACGCCGCGTAGCGCTTCAGCGCGGCGTCATCGAACTTGAGCCCGAGCCCGGGCTTGCGCGGCACCGCGAGCTCGCCGCGCTCGGGCACCGGCACTTCCTCGAAGATGCGGAAAGTCCACGGCATGTACTCCACCGTGAGGCCGTTTGGAATCGCGGCGATCAGGTGGACGTGAATCTCGGGGACGAGGTGGCTCACCACCGGGAGGTTCCAGGCTTCCGCCATGCCGGCGATCTTGAGCCACTGCGTGATGCCGCCGGCGCGCATGAGATCGATCATGACGATGTCCACCGAGCGCGCTTCCAGCATCTGGCGGAACGGCGCCGGGCCGTAGAGATACTCGCCGCCGCAAACCGGCGTCACCAGCGCGTCCGCAACCCGGGCGAGCCCCTGGTAGTCGTCGGCGGTGGTGACGTCCTCGAGCCAGTAGAGGCGCACGTCCTCGATGCGGGAGCCGATGTCGATCGCCTGCTCCACGCGCCAGCGCTGGTTGATGTCGCACATGAGGTCGATGTCCGGACCGATGCTCTCGCGGATCTTGCGTATGCGGTCAACCTCGATCGCGGGCGAGGTGTCGCCCGGCAGCGCGAGCTGCGTCTTCATCTGCCGGAAGCCCTTTTCGACCAGCCGCGGCGCTGCCTTGACAAGGTGATCCAGTGGAAAGGTGCGCATCAGCGCGCCGCTCGCGTAGGTGGGCACGCGCTCGCGGTGGCCGCCGACCATCTGCCAGAGCGGCAGGTTGAGCGCCTTGCCGCGGATGTCCCACAACGCGATGTCGATCGCGGACAGGGCAAGCGTGAGGATTCCGCCGGGCCCGGAGCCGGCGGAAGCGGCGCGCAGCTTGGCGGCGACCGCCTCGGTGCGCAGTGGATCCTCGCCGATCGCGAGCGCGCCGAGCGCATCGACCGCGCTCTTCAACGCGCCGGTCAGCGCCGCGCCGAAGAAGGTGTAGCCGATGCCCTCGATGCCGGCATCGGTGCCGACGCGCAGCGTGACGAATTCGCGCGTCGCGCCCGGCTGGGCCGGCCCTCCTGCAAGCTGCTCGTCGGCGGGCACGCGCACGACCTGAGACTGGATTCTCGTGATCTTCATTTTGTCGGGGCCAGATGAGGGGTGACGCGTGGCAATAGTAGCATTCACAGGCCGCTGGTTCCCGCGCTCACCGCGTGGGCAGACGCTTCCCAGATCTCCGCATAGCGGTCGAGCAGTTGCTGCGCCCCGATCAGGTCGTTCGCGCCGTGGGCCGCCCGCAGGTAGCGGTAGTGGAAGCGGTGCACGTAGTGGCTCGAATCGAACACGACGAACGGATCGTAGACGTGCTTGGCCGGGGTGAGCGTCGCGCGGATGCGCACCGCGGCGCTGAATTGCCGCACGAGATCCACCAGGCGCGGGCACTCGCGCTCGATCGGCTCGGCATCGTGCACCACGATGTAGAGCCGGTTGACGCGGCTCGCCAGCAGGAACTGCCGCAACGCCTCGTGGCGCTGCGGAGCGTTCCACGAGCGCGACAGCGAGCGGTCGAACACCCGGATGGCGCTCTGGGTCTGCGGGATCAGGCCGTCGATCAGCTCTTCGTACTCGCGCATGCCCTCGAAGCGGCGGTATTGCGCGTTCGGCAGGTTGCCGGTCCGCCCTGCGGCCGGTGTTTTCTTGTCACCCGTCATCGATTTCAATATATCCGGCGCGATACCACGGGTAAAGCAAATCGAGTAGTTCGCGGTCGAAGCGGGCGGGCGGGAGCGAGCGCCGGTCGGCCAGGCGGGATAGCCGCTCTCCGGCAGGGACGCCCGGCCGATGGGCTTCCCCGTTGATGTAGATGGTCCCGCCCCGGAACAGCATCCGCGTCGGGCCCGCGAGACGGACGCCGCGGCCCGCCGCCTGCGCCGCGAATGCGCGCCCGCTCAACGGACGGCGTGGCCGGGTGAACACCACGTGGCTCTTCGGCTCCGTCAAGTAGCGGCCGAGAAAACGCACGGCGTCCCCGTCGCTCCAGCGGATGCGCCGCAGCATGGAGAGCATCCTGCGCACCATGTCGTCGTCGAGCCGGGCCGGGCGGCGCGCGGGCCGCAGCCCGCGGTCCTCGTAGAGGCCGTCGAGGCGGAGCTCCTCCTGCAGGTACTCCAGGAAGCGCGTGCCCAGCTCCTGCGCGCCGGGAGCGCGAAATCCGACGGAGTAGGTGATGCAGTCGTCGAGCGCGACCCCGTCGTGCGCGAAGCGCGGCGGCAGATAGAGCAGGTCGCCGGGCCGCGTTATCCATTCGCGGTCCGGCCGGAAGCGGCGCAGTATCCTCAGCGGCGCGTCCGCGACGAGGTCGAGATCGCGCTGGCGGCTCACGCGCCAGCGCCGCCGGCCCTCTCCCTGCAGCAGGAAGACGTCGTAGCTGTCGAAATGGGGGCCCACGCCGCCCCCGGGCGGCGCGTAGCTCACCATCACGTCGTCGAGCCGCGCGTAGGGAATGAACGCGAAGCGCTCGAGCAGCTTCTGCGCCGCGGGCAGCGCATGATTGACCCCCTGCACCAGCAGCGTCCAGCCCGTGCGCGGCAGCCGCTTGAAATCGCGCGGGCTGAACGGCCCGTGCCGCACCTGCCAGCGGCGTCCTTCGCGCCGCACCAGGCGCGACTCGAGGTCGTCGCGCTGCGCGAGGGCGAGCAGCGCCTCGCGCTGCACGAGTCCGGCGCAATCCGCGAGGGCGCCGCGCACGAGGAGCGGCGACTTCTGCCAGTGGCGGCGCAGAAACGCCGCAGCCGCGGGGCCGCCCGGGATAAACGCTTCTGACATAATGAAAATGCCTGTTTCATTGTGTCAGAGGTTCGCGCGTCCGTCATGCCAATGGATGAAACAGTACCCGGAGTGCCGGAGCGGGAAATTTTTTCGCCGAAACCGCTTGACCGCGGGAATCATTGTTCACCACAATGGGCGCGAACCCGTGACACCATGCTTCCCGAGACCCTGGACAGCTCCGCGATGCTTCAGCCGGGACGGCCGGCGCCGGGTTTCGATCTGCCCGACGCCGACATGAGCATGGTGAGCCTTGACAGCTTCCGCAACCGCCGCAACGTCGTGCTCTACTTCTACCCCAAGGACGACACCCCGGGGTGCACCCGCGAGGCGATCGAGTTCAGCGAGATGGAGGAGGATTTCGGCGCGCTCAAGGCGGTCGTCCTCGGGGTGAGCATGGACGATTGCCTTTCGCACGGCGCGTTCCGGGACAAGCACGGCCTTTCCGTGCGCCTGCTCGCCGACGTGGAAGGCGAGGTCTGCCGCCGCTACGGGGTGCTGCACGACAAGGAGGTGGAAGGCAGAAAGAAGCCCTGCGTCGTGCGCTCCACCTTCATCATCGACCGCAAGGGGGTGCTGAAGCATGCTCTCTACGGCGTGAGCCCGCGCGGGCACGCGCAGGAAGTGCTGGGGCTGCTCAGGGACATCGGCAAGTGCAAATAGGGAAGGACACCGTCGTCGAGCTCACCTACGAGTTGACCGACACCGACGGAAAAGTGATCGAGCGCACCGAGGGCCCGATCGAATACCTGCACGGGGGCTACGACGGCATCTTCCCGCGGGTGGAGCAGGCGCTCTCCGGCAAGAGCATCGGCGACAACTGCCGCGTCAGGCTCGAGCCCGAGGACGCGTTCGGCGAGTACGACGCGGAGCTGCTGCACCTCGAGTCGCGCAGCAAGTTTCCGCGCGATGTCGCGGTCGGCATGCGTTTCGAGGGGCGGGGTGTGGAATCCGGCACGACGCTGGTCTATACCGTGACCGACGTGGCCGAAGACAAGGTTGCGGTGGACGGCAACCACCCGCTCGCCGGGCGCGCGCTGGACTTCACGTGCACCGTGACCGCGGTGCGCGCGGCGACCGCGGAGGAAATCGCCCACGGCCACGTCCACGGCGCCCACGACCATCACCATTAGGGACTGCTGTTCAGGAGGATCCGCCTCCTATCAGTTCCCAGGAGTCACCTCAAAGCCGATTCGCCCCGCGTCGTCCGTGACGCGAATGCGCACCCAGTTCAATCCGGGGCTTCCGAACACTTCCACGCGCGTGAAGTTGGCAAAGGGCGCACCCGTCGCGGGATCGCGCAACGGCGAGTCCACGCGATATCGGTGCGTGTCGCCGTGCACCAGCAGCACCTCTCCGTCGAAGCCGAGGGTTTCCTTCGCCAGCGCGGTGATCAGTTCGCGGTAGCCGAAATAGCGCCCGGTCGGAGCGGCCCACGGATCGGCCTGCATGAACAGCACGACCGCCCGCAGTTTCGATTCGCGCGCGAGCGTGAACGACTGTTCCATCCAGCGTGCCACGACGGCGCTGCGGCTGCGGAATTCATCCGGCATGAGGCGCGCGTTGTTCGCGCCGCCCGGCACATTGAGCGTCACGAACAGCACGTCCCCGTGGCGCCAGCGCGCATGTTCCGGGTATTCCGGCGACTGGCGCGCGAGCCCGATCCTGCGCTGCCCGAGAGATTCCCCGCCCGCCGAGAACAGCTCTCGCAGCTTCGCCAGCCGCTCCAGGGGGTCGTGGCCGCCCGCCTGGATACGGCTGCAATCCGTCCATTCGTTGTCGCCGGGAACGAAGATGAACGGATGGCGCACGGAGGTCGAACCATCGCCTGCGCTGCTGGAACAGCTCGTCGCTGCAGGGCGCCTCGGCCTTCTTGAAATCGCCGACGTGAACGACGAACTCGAGCTCCTCCCGGCCGATCTGCGCCAGCATGTCCGGAAAAATTGTCTCCTCGAACCAGGTGTAGGGCATGTCGCCGAGCGCGCCGAACGTGAAACCGGCAGCCGGGAGACCGCCATTGAAGGCGACGGAAAGCGCCAGTCCCGCGATCGCGCGGCGGACGAAGCGTGTACCGTGATACTTGGGTCGTGAATCGATCAGGCCGGGCCCGTCACCGAAATGCATAGATCACGGCCGCCGACAGCTCGGTCGTTCGGGTGCTGTACGGACCATCGCCGTAAGTGTCGTAGGCGGAGAAGCGATACCGGATCGCTTGAAAGCGCAGACGCCAGGACGGGACCAGCTCGACGTCGACTCCGGCGCCGAGCGAAAGGCCCGTGCCGTCCAGCTGGTAATAGAAGGTATCCCAGTTGACGTAGTGATAGGCGGCGCCGACGGCGACCCAGGGCTTCCATCGGCGTTCGGCAAATGTCCAGAAGCTCGTCCCGATGCTGACGCGGAGGATGGAGTATTCCGCGGAGTCCGCCGGATAGTAGATGTTCTCCGTGGGCCCGGTATCGATACCCGACGCCGAACTGACCGCAAGCTCCGTGAACCAGGTCGAGGCAAACTCGTATCCGCCCACCAACGTAAAGCCGGTCTTGCTGCGCCCATTGATCGACGAATAATCGCTGCTCAGCGCAAGGTTTGACACACCGAGGCCGATGTAGGGCTGCGCCCAACTGCCCTGTGCCGCCGTCAGGCCGGCGGCGAGGCCGGCCATCAGGCCATAGACGTATCGGAGCCACATGAGACTTCTCCAGTCGAGTCGATCAAGCGGGTCATTTCACTCCTCAAGCTGCCGGCGCAGGCGATAGAGCAGCTCCAGCGCCTCTTTGGGCGTCAACGCATCCGGATCGAGCTCGCGCAGTCGCTCCAGCACCGCGCGCTCCTCGGCCGCAGGCTCGTCCGGCGCGACGTTGGCGCCCTTGGCGAACATGTCCCGCTGCGGGCCCGCCGCGAGCCCGTGCTCCTCGAGCTCGGCGAGGCGTTTGCGCGCGGCGCGGATCACGGATCCCGGGACGCCGGCAAGCGCCGCCACCTCGAGCCCGTAGCTCTGGCTCGCCGGCCCTTCCTCGACGTTGTGCAGGAACACGATCCGGTCCTTGTGCTCCACCGCGTCGAGGTGGACGTTGGCGACCTGGCGAAAATCCTCGGCAAGCCGGGTCATCTCGAAATAATGAGTGGCGAACAGCGCGAGGCTGCGGTTCTTCTCCACGAGATGCCGGGCGATCGCCCACGCCAGCGAAAGCCCGTCGAGGGTCGAGGTGCCGCGCCCGATCTCGTCCATCAGGACCAGGCTCGAGCTCGTCGCGTGATGCAGGATGGTGGCGGCCTCGGTCATCTCGATCATGAAGGTGGAGCGCCCGCCGGCGATATCGTCGGCGGCGCCGATGCGCGTGTAGATCGCGTCCAGCGGCCCGAGCCGCGCGCGCCGCGCCGGGACGAACGAGCCGCAATGCGCGAGTAGCGCGATCAGCGCCACCTGCCGCATGTAGGTGGACTTGCCGCCCATGTTGGGGCCGGTGACGATCAGCATCTGCCGCGCGCCCGACAGTCGCGCGTCGTTGGCGATGAAATGCTCGACCTGGCGTTCCACCACCGGGTGACGGCCGGCTTCGATCTCGATCGACTGCTCGTCGGTGAATTCCGGCGCGCAGTAATCGGACTGCGCCGCCTGCCCGGCGAAGGCACAGATGAGGTCGGCCTCGGCCAGCGCGGCGGCCGCCCGCTGCAGCGCCGGAATGTGCGCCGCGAGCTTGTCGATCAGCAGGTCGTAGAGCAGCTTCTCCCGCGCCAGCGCCCGTTCCTGCGCGGACAGCGCCTTGTCCTCGAAGGCCTTCAACTCCGGCGTGATGTAGCGCTCGGCGTTCTTCAACGTCTGGCGCCGGCGGTAGTCGTCCGGCACCTTGTCGGCCTGCGCGCGCGTCACCTCGATGTAGAAGCCATGCACGCGGTTGTACTCGACCTTGAGGTTCGCGATGCCGGTGCGGGACCGCTCGCGGCCTTCCAGCTGCACCAGGAACTCGCCGCAGTTCGACTGGAGCGCGCGCAGCTCGTCGAGCTCTGCGTCGTAGCCGTCAGCAATGACTCCGCCCTCGCGCAGCACGGCCGCCGGTTGCTCCTTGATCGCGGCGGCGAGGAGCGCGGCGAGATCGTGCTGCGGCGCGAGCGCCCGCGCAAGCTCCGCCAGGCGCGGGGCAGGGCGCGCGCCGAGCGCCCGGGAAAGCTCGGGCAGGCGCTCGAGCGTCTGGCGCAGGCCGGAAAGATCGCGCGGGCGCGCGGACTTGAGCGCGATGCGCGCGGTGATGCGCTCGACGTCCACGCATGGCTTGAGCATTCCGTACAACGCGCGCCAGGGAGTATCTCCCGGCTCGCCGGCCAGGTTCGCTACCGCATCGAGGCGCGCCCTGAGCGCGGCGCGGTCGCGCAGCGGGTGGTGCAGCGTGTGGCGAAGCAAACGGCTGCCCATGCCGGTCGCGCAGGTGTCGAGCAGCGAGAACAGCGTCGGCGCGGGTTCTCCGCGTATGGTTTCCGTGAGTTCCAGGTTGCGGCGGGTGGCGGGATCCATTCGCACCCAGGCGCGCTCCTGCTCGACTACCAGGCTCTTGACGTGCGCGATCGCCGTGCCCTGCGTCGCGCGGGCGTACTCGAGCAGCGCGCCGGCAGCGCGGAGCGCGGCAGTCAGGCCCTCGGCGCCAAAGCCGGAGAGATCATGGGTCTCGAACTGCCGGGTGAGCGCGCTTTGCGCGGATTCGATCTCGAATTGCCACGGCGGCAGCCGCTTCACCGGGGCGGGCGACCCGTTCAGGAGTTCGGCCGTCGCGTCGTCGGGAACGAGGATCTCCGACGGAGCAAGCCGCTCGAGCTCCGCCGTCATGTTGCCGACGGCGGTCTCCATCACGGCGAAGCGGCCGGAAGCGAGCGAGAGCCAGGCGAGCCCCAGCGTCGCGCGCTCGCGCGCGAGCGCGAGCAGCAGGTTGTCGCGCTTGTCCTCCAGCAGCGCGGCGTCGGTCAGCGTGCCGGGCGTGACGATGCGCGTGACCTGGCGCTCGACCGGGCCGCGCGCGGCGTCAGGATCGCCGATCTGCTCGCAGATCGCGACTGACTCGCCGAGCTTCACCAGGCGCGCCAGATACTGCTCCACGGAGTGGTGCGGCACGCCCGCCATCTTGATCGGCTGCCCGGCGGACTCGCCGCGGCGCGTCAGTGTGATATCGAGCAGCCGCGCGGCGCGCTCGGCGTCCTCGTAGAACAGCTCGTAGAAATCGCCCATGCGGTAGAACACCAGCATGTCCGGATGCTGCGCCTTGATGCTCAGGTACTGCTGCATCATCGGCGTATGCCGGGCGAGCGCCGCGCCGGGGGCTTCCGGTTTCATGCCCGCATTATAGAAGAGGCCTGCACGCTACAATCGGCGCTGACAGAGTTTTCGATGGCGCCGCAATCGCACCGAGACCCGCTCCTGCTCGCCGTCTGCGCGCTCGGCGTTTCGCAGATCACCGTCTGGGGCACTTCTTACTACTGCCTCGGGGTGCTGGCCAGCCCGATCGCCGCCGAAACCGGCTGGAGCCTCACCCTCATCTACTTCGGCTTCACGGTCTCGCTTCTGGTGATGGGCGTGGTCTCGGCCTGGGCCGGGCGGGCGATCGACCGGCACGGCGCGCGCGCGATCATGACCGCGGGCACGGTGATCGTATCGCTCGGTTTGTACGCGCTCTCGCGGGTGCAGACAGAGGGCGCCTACCTCGCGGTGTGGGCGTTGATCGGCGCGGGCATGCGCCTGTGCCTCTACGACGCCGCTTTCGCGGCGCTGGTGCAGGTCGTGCCTTCCCGCGGGCGTCTGGCGATTTCCTATCTCACCCTGTTTGGCGCTTTCGCCTCCACTATATTTTGGGTGCTCGGCCATTACCTCAACGAGGCCGGCGGCTGGCGGCAGACGCTGGTCGTGTTTGCAATTACAAATCTCCTGGTATGCCTGCCGCTCAACTGGATCGGGCTCGCGCGCAGGGAGGCGGCGGGAGCGGCGCCAGACGGTGCTCCCGCAGCCGCGGCGGCCGGCAGTCCCACGCTCGAGGGACGCCGGCGTGCCGTGGCGATGCTTCTCTTTGCGCTGGTCATGTCGCTCAACGGTTTCGTGTTCAGCGTCGTGGCGGTGCAGCTCGTGCCGCTGCTGGAAGGGGCGGGCCTCGCCACCGCCGCCGCGGTGTGGATCGCCTCGCTCAAGGGCGTCGCGCAGTTCGGCGGGCGCGTGGTGGAAATCGTTTTCGGCCGCAAGCTGCACGCCATAACCGTGGGGCGGATCGCGATCGGCGTGCTGCCCGCCGCCTTCGTCCTGCTGCTCTTCTCAGGCGGCGCCTTCTCCGTCATCGGCGCCTTCACGCTGCTGATGGGCGCCTCGCAGGGCGTCATCACCATCGTGCGCGGCGCGGTGCCGCTCGCGCTGTTCGGCGCGAACGGCTACGGCGCGGTGTTGGGCGTGCTGGCGACGCCCGTCCTCATCGTCAACGCCGCCTCGCCCACTCTGTTCGCGCTGGTCGTCGACGGCTGGGGCTGGCACGCCGGCCAGATCGTTCTCACCGCGGCGGCGGTTGCGTCCTGCGGCGCGATGGAGCTGATGGCGCGTTGGTACCGGCGCAGCCGGTGACACCCTGTCTATCCACACGCTTTACCCGCGGCGGTACCCTCAGTACACTCGATCGATCTCGCCGCGCGATGCCGGCGCGGCACGACAGGGAGGCGGTCATGAAAAGGGTTCTCACGGCAGCGGCTCTGCTCTGCCTGGGCATGGGTCCGTCGGGCGCGGCCGACAAGCTCAAGATCGGCTTCATCAGCACGCTCTCCGGCCCGGCGGCGGCGCTCGGGGTGGACATCCGCGACGGCTTGAACCTCGCGATCAAGCACCAGGGCGGGAAGCTCGGGGGGCTCCCGGTCGAGCTGATCGTGGGCGACGACACGTTCAGCCCCGACGTCGGCAAGCAGCTGACCGACCGGATGCTGAAACGCGACGACGTGCACATCATGACCGGCATCGTGTTTTCCAACATCCTGCTGGCGGTCGCGCCCGCAATCTTCCAGGACCAGACCTTCTACATCAGCCCCAATGCCGGCCCGGCGGAGTTCGCGGGGGACCGGTGCAACCCCTTCTTCTTCAACGTCGCGTGGCAAAACGACAACCTTCACGAGGCGATGGGCAAGCACGTCGCCGACAAGGGCTATCGCAACGTGTACCTGATCGCGCCCAACTATCCCGCGGGGCGCGACGCGTTGAACGGGTTCAAGCGTTTCTACAAGGGCGCCACGGCGGGAGAGGTCTACACCAAGCTCGGCCAGCTCGACTATGCGGCCGAGCTCGCACAGTTGCGCGCGGCGAAGCCCGATGCCGTCTTCATCTTCCTGCCGGGCGGCATGGGCATCAATTTCATCAAGCAGTACAACGCGGCGGGCCTCGCCGGCGCCGTCCCTCTGTTCGGCCCGGGCTTCTCGGCGGATGAGGACGTAATCCGCGCGGTCGGCGAGGGCATGCAGGGCATGTTCAATTCCTCGCACTGGAACCGCGACATCGACAATCCGCAGAACCGGCGCTTCGTCGCCGATTTCGAGAAGCAGTACGGCCGCGCGCCGACGCTCTACGCCTCGCAGGGGTACGACGCGGGATTGCTGATCGACTCGGCGGTGCGCGCGGTGAAGGGCAGGGTCGAGGACAAGAACGCCTTCCGCGCCGCCTTGCGCAAGGCCGATTTCAAGTCCGTGCGCGGGTCCTTCCGCTTCAACGTCAACCACTACCCGATCCAGGATTACTACCTGCGGCTGATCGCCCGGGACGAGAAGGGGCGCCTCACCAATCGCATCGTCGGCACCATATTCAAGGATCATGCCGACGCCTACGTCGGCCAGTGCAAGATGTAACCACACCTTTTCTCCCACCACCCCGACTGCTTTGCAGTGACCCCGCCCGTCCCAACTCGCTGCATCGAGTTGGTCGCTTGCCGGCTCGGAGACATGCTCCTCGAAATCCCGGCGCGCCCTCTGGCAGGAGGGGGGCAAGAAAGTACTCCCGATGACCATGCTGCTGCTCGAGCAGGGACTGAACGGGCTGCAGTTCGGCCTGATGCTGTTCCTCCTCGCCGCGGGATTGACCCTGGTGCTCGGCATCATGGACATGGTCAACCTCGCGCACGGCTCGCTCTACATGGTCGGCGCCTACTTTGCCGCGACGGCCGCGCAGGCCACCGGCTCGTTCTGGATCGCCCTGCCGCTCGCCATGGCGGCCACCGCGGGGATCGGCATGGCGCTGGAGATGGGGTTGCTGAGAAAGCTCTACGAGCGCGACCACCTTTCCCAGGTGCTCGCGACTTTCGCCCTGATCCTGATCGCGAACGACCTCGTGCGCATGATCTGGGGCCCCCAGGCGCTGATGCTGGACGCGCCGCGGGCGCTGGCGGGCACCGTCGAGGTTATTCCCGGGGCGCCGTATCCGGCGTTCCGCCTGTTCATCATCGGCGTCGGCCTCGTGGTCGCCGTGGCCCTCTACTGGATGATCGTGCACACGCGGGTGGGCGCGCTGGTTCGCGCCGGCGCGTCCAACCGCGAAATGGCGCTGGCGCTCGGGGTCAACGTAAAACGGCTCTTCACGCTGGTGTTTGGGCTGAGCGCGGCCTTGTGCGCGCTGGCGGGCGCGATGCTCGGGCCGCTGCTCGCCGTGCAGATCGGCATGGGTGAAAGCATCCTCATCCAGGCGTTCGTGGTGGTCGTCATCGGCGGCATCGGCTCGATCCGCGGCGCGCTCGTCGGCGCGCTGCTGGTCGGCATGGTGGACACCATCGGCCGCGCATTTCTTCCCGCGCTGCTGCGGAGCTTTCTGTCGAACAACATCGCCGACGCGCTCGGCCCGACGCTCGCGGCCATGGCCGCGTACATCCTGATGGCGGCGGTGCTCTACTGGAAACCGACGGGGTTGTTTCCCGCCAGGGGCTGACGCGGGTGACGAGTGAACGGTAAAGCCATGGGAACGCGGCTCAACGCGTCGCGATGGTCGCTTGCGCTGGTGCTGATCGCGGCGATCGCGTTCCCGTTCGCCGCGAACGCGCTCGGGGGCGGCTATTACGTGGGCGTGATGACGCGGGTGATGATCTACGCGCTCGCCGCCTCGAGCCTGAACCTCGTGCTCGGCTACGGCGGGATGATCAGCTTCGGGCACGCCGCGTTCTTCGGCGCCGGCGCCTATTGCGTCGCCATCCTCGCCCAGGAGGGCGTCGTGTCCGCCCTCATCGCGTGGCCACTTGCGGTGGCGATCAGCGTGGCGTGCGCGCTGGTGATCGGCGCGATCAGCCTGCGCACGCGCGGCCTCTACTTCATCATGATCACGCTCGCCTTCGCGCAGATGCTCTATTACTTCTTCGTCTCGCTCAAGGTTTACGGAGGCGAGGACGGCATCAATCTCGCCGCGCGCTCCCGCCTGCCCGGTTTCGACCTGCGCGACGAAACGACGTTTTATTTTGTGGTGCTCGCGATCCTGGCCGGCTGCCTCTACCTGCTCGGGCGTGTCGCCGCCTCCCGCTTCGGGGCAGTGCTCCGCGGCATACGCGAGAACGAGCCGCGCATGACGGCGTTGGGCTACCCGACCTACCGCTACCGCCTGGTGTGCTTCACCATCGCCGGCGGAGCCGCCGGCCTCGCCGGCGCGCTGGTCGTCAACCAGCACGGCTTCGTCAGCCCGAGCCTCCTCGACTGGACGCAGTCCGGGACGCTCCTCGTCATGCTGATCCTCGGCGGGGTCGGCTGGCTCTACGGCGGCGTCGCGGGGGCCGCGGCGATGCTGCTGCTCGAGGAAATCCTGTCCAACTTTACCGGCTACTGGAAGCTCGGCCTCGGGCTCGTGTTGCTATTCGTCGTGCTGCGCGCGCCGGGCGGCCTCGGCAGCTGGTTCTCGCGCGGAGACGCCCGTGGCTGAGCGGCTGCTCGAGGTCCGCCGGCTGTTCAAGCATTTCGGCGGCCTTGTCGCCACCGACCGGCTCGATCTCGAGGTGCGCGAGGGCGGAGTGCACGCCCTGATCGGCCCGAACGGTGCCGGCAAGACCACGCTGATTGCGCAGGTCTGCGGCGAAGTGGAGCCCGATTCCGGGCAGGTCCTGTTCGCGGGCCGCGACATTACCGGTCTGCCGGCGCATGAACGCGTCGCGCTCGGCCTGGGCCGCTCGTTCCAGATCACCCGCGTCTTCCGCGGCCTCACGGCGCGCGACAACATCGCGCTCGCGGTGCAGGCGCGCAGCGGCAGCAGCATGCGGTTCTGGCGCCCGGTCGCCGCCGAGCGCGCGCTCGTCGACGAAGCGGGCGCGGTCCTCGCAGGGCTCGGGATGGGGGCGTCCGCCGGTCTCGCCGCATCGAGCCTGCCGCATGCCGACCAGCGCCGGCTCGAGGTCGCGCTCGCGTTGGCCTGTCGCCCGCGCCTGCTGCTGCTCGACGAGCCGCTCGCCGGCATGGGCGCCGAGGATGCGCAGGCGATGGTCGGGATGATCGAGCAGTTGAAGCAACGTACGACGATCCTGATGGTCGAGCACGACATGGATGCCGTGTTCCGGCTCGCGGACGCGATCTCGGTTCTAGTCGGCGGCCGGGTGATCGCAAGCGGCGATCCCCGGGACATACGCGACGATCCCGAGGTTCGGCGCGCCTATTTGGGGGAAGAAGAAGTGGAGCCGACGGTGCCATGAGCGTGCTGCTCGAGGTGCGGGCATTGCGTGCATCCTACGGCGCGGGCGAGGTGCTCTCCGACATCCATCTGCGGGTAGGCGCAGGCGAGTTTGCGACCCTGCTCGGCCGCAACGGCATGGGCAAGACTACGACCGTGCGCGCAATACTTGGACTGACGCGGCCGCTCGGCGGCGAGATCCGCCTCGACGGGGAGCGCACGAATGGCTGGACGCCTGATCGCATCGCCCGCGCCGGGATCGGGCTCGTGCCGGAGGGCAGGCAGATCTTTCCCAACCTCACGGTGCGCGAGAACCTGACCGCGTTCGCCGCGCGCCGCACCGGTGCGGCGCGCCCGTGGAACCTGGAGCGCGTGCTCGAGCTGTTTCCCCAGATCGCCGGGCGGCTTCGCCATTACGGCAACCAGCTGTCCGGCGGCGAGCAGCAGATGCTCGCGATCGGCCGCGCCTTGATGACCAACCCCAGGCTGCTGATCTTCGACGAGGCGACGGAAGGACTCGCGCCGCTGGTGCGGGCCGAGATCTGGCGTTGCCTCGCCGCGCTCAAGGCCCAGGGGCAGGCGCTGCTCGTGATCGACAAGTACGTGCGGAAGCTCGTCGAGCTCGCGGATCACCACACCATCGTGGAGCGCGGCCGCACCGCCTGGCAAGGTCGATCGAGCGAATTGAGCGCCGATCCCGCGCTGTGGCACCGCTACCTTGGCGTCTGAGGGATGAAGAAATCCCGCCACACCCCCGAGTACGACGAGGCGCAGTACAACGTGCGCGCGGCGATACCGGGGCATCCACGGATATTCGAGCGCTGGAAGGAGGCGTCGGAGGAGGCGCGCCGCACGCTTCCGTGCGCGCTCGACGTCGCCTACGGCGACGGGCCGAGCGAGGCGCTCGACATCTTCGCGGCGCGCGATGGCAGCCGCGCTCTCCTCACCTTCCTCCACGGCGGCTTCTGGCGGGCGTTGGACAAGAGCGATTTCTCGTTCCTCGCGCATCCGTTCGTGGAACGGGGCGTGGCGGTCGCGGTGGTCAATTACGCGCTTGCGCCGGCGGTTACGGTCGAGACCATCGTCCGGCAGATGCTGGCCGCCCATGCCTGGCTCTATCGCAATTGCAGGCGCTATGGCGCTCCGCGCGACCGCATCTACGTGAGCGGGCACTCGGCAGGCGCCCAGTTGACGGCGATGATGCTGGCGGCGGAATGGCCGGCCTATGCGCGGGGATTGCCCGAGGATCTGGTCAAGGGCGGGCTTGCCGTGAGCGGCGTCTTTGATCTCGAGCCGCTGCTCCACGTGTCCTTCAACAGCGACATGCGCCTCGACGCGCGGTCGGTGAGGAAGTTGAGCCCGATCAATTACCGGCCGCGGCGCGTCGTCCCGCTGTATACGGCTGTGGGGAGCGACGAGAGCGAGGAATTCAGGCGGCAGAACCGGCTGATCGCCGCGCGCTGGGAGCACTGCTTCCGGCGCGACATCCCGATGCCCGGATGCCACCACCTGAGCGTGATCGAGCGGCTGGGCGATCCGGGCAGTGCGTTGTTTGCGGGTGCGCTGGAGCTGATGAACCTTCGCTAGGTGTGCCCGTCGCCGGGACCGCGACACGAGCGCGGGACTAGGAGCGTACAATACTGTCGGTGCCGAAACTGATCCCGAAACGCCAGGCAACCGCGATGGCGCATCCGCTGTGGATGGTGGTGCTCGGGCTCGCACTGCTGGCGCTCCACGCCTGCACGCCGTATACCGCGGCGCTTTTCTCGGCGGTTCCCGACGGCACCACATCGGTCCTGCTGAGCCATCTGCAGGGCGTGGAGGAAAGTAACCGGAAACGGGTGGTCGAGCTCGAGGGGCGCAAGGACTGGGACGGGCTCTTGAAGTTTGCCGAGGAGAATCTCGCCAAGGACGCGAACAGCGCCGGCTGGTGGACCGTGGCCGGATACGCAAACTCGAAGGCGGGCCGGCACGAGGCCGCGGTCCAGTGCTACACCGAAACCGTGCGGCTGGCGCCGGACGACATTCAGGGGTGGAACCTGCTCGCCCAGGCGTACCGCGACGTGAAGCAGCCGGCACGGGCGGTTCAGACGCTCAACCATGCGCTGCTGGTGCGCAATGGCTCCGCGGAGACCTGGCTCCTGCTCGGCGACAGCTATTCGGATCTGGATCGCGACCTGCCCGCGGCTGCGGCGTACCGCGAAGCCGTGCAATTGAACAGCGGATTGGCGCAGGCCTGGTTCGGCCTCGGGCGGTCCTATGCGCGGCTCGGCCGGAGGGCCGATTTTGAGAAGTCCCTGGCGGCGCTGCAGAAGCTGGACCCCGCGCTGGCGAACGAGCTGTCGGAGCTGCGTCCGGCCTCAAGAAATTAGATCAACCGCGGCTGAGCGCCGGGGTCAGGCGCCGCGAGATCGTCTGCAGAAGTTCCACGAAGACTTTGGGGCTGCCGGCGACGATATTGCCCGTTTCCAGGTAGCGGCTCTCGCCGGTCAGGTCTCCCACCAGCCCGCCGGCTTCCGTGATGAGGAGGGCGCCGGCGGCGGTGTCCCAGGGGGAAAGCCCGAATTCCCAGAAGCCGTCGAGCCGGCCCGCCGCGACGTAGGCGAGATCGAGCGCGGCGGAACCGGCGCGGCGCACGCCCGCCGCACCTTCCATCATGTCGCGCAGGATCGCCATGTAGGCGTCCAGGTGCTCGAGCTGGCGGAAGGGAAACCCGGTGCCGATCAGGCTCGACCGGAGATGGACGCGCTTGCTGACCCGCATGCGCTGATCGTTCAGGAATGCGCCGCGCCCGCGCGTCGCGGTATAGAGATCGTTGCGCGCCGGGTCGTAGACCACCGCCTGGGTGACGATGCCGCGGTGCCTCAAGGCGATTGCGACGCAGTATTGCGGGAAGCCGTGTATGAAATTGGTGGTGCCGTCGAGCGGATCGATGATCCACTGATACTCCGATTGCCCGGAGGCCCCGCTCTCCTCTGCTAGAATCGAATGGGCGGGATAGGCCTCGCGGAGCGTGCGGATGACCGCCTGCTCCGCCTCGCGGTCCACTTCCGAGACAAAATCGTTTACGGCTTTTTCGCGGACGGCGATGGCGTCGAGGTTGCGGCTCGCGCGGTTGATGACGCTGCCGGCGCGGCGCGCGGCCTTCACGGCGATGTTCAGCATGGGATGCATAAGGCCCCGTATTGTAGGTGATGGCCACGGATCCGCTCAAAAATATCCGGATCGTGCTGTGCGAGACCGCGCACCCCGGAAACATCGGCGCGGCGGCGCGGGCGCTGAAAACGATGGGACTCGTGCGCCTGCACCTCGTCGCGCCCGAGCGTTTCCCCGATCCGCAGGCGGAATGGCTCGCGTCCGGCGCGACCGACGTCCTGCGCCGCGCGCGCGTGCACCCGACCCTCGACGACGCGCTGGCCGGCTCTGCGCTGACGGTCGCCTGTACGGCGCGCCCGCGTGAGATTGCAGTGCCGATGGTCACGGCGCGGGAAGCCGCGGCGCGCATCGTCGAAGCCGCGCGCTCGCAGCCCGCGGCGCTGGTATTCGGCAACGAGACCTACGGGCTGACCGGGGCGGAGGTCGGCAAGTGCCAGCTGCTTGCGACCATACCCGCGAATCCCGCGTACCGTTCGCTCAACGTGGCTGCCGCCGTGCAGCTATTCGCCTACGAGCTGCGCCTCGCGGCGCTCGGGCCGGGGGCGCGGGGTGGCAAGACGCCCGCGCGGGCGACGCACGATGAGCTCGAGCGCTTTTTCGAGCATCTCGAGCGCGCGATGCTGGATCATGGGTTTCTCAACCCCAACCACCCCAAGAAGCTGATGCCGCGACTGCGGCGGCTGTTCAACCGGGCGCAGCTCGAGCACGAGGAGGTCAATATCCTCCGCGGAGTGATCAAGGCGCTGGTTCAGCCGAAGCAGCGGCGGGGAAACTGAGCCGGGAGGATAGTTGACCAAATTACTCGGTTATCGTAAGCTGCCCGCCCTCGTCCTTGATCAGAGCCTATCTCGACACTAGGCGCGCCTATTGCCGAGATAGGCTCTAACACGATGTTCGCAAGGCTGAAAGAAGAAATCGCGGTTGTTTTCGAACGCGACCCGGCAGCCCGGAATACCTGGGAGGTCATCACCTGCTATCCCGGGTTCCACGCCATGCTGTTCCATCGCCTGGCCCACTGCTTGTGGGGGATGGGTCTCAAGTGGCTCGCGCGGCTCGTCTCGCACGGGGCGCGCTGGCTGACCGGCATCGAGATTCACCCGGGCGCCACCATACACCGCCGTTTCTTCATCGATCACGGCATGGGCGTCGTCATCGGCGAGACCGCGGAAATCGGCGACGACTGCACCCTCTACCACGGCGTCACGCTGGGCGGCACCTCCTGGAGCAAGGGCAAGCGCCATCCCACCCTGGGCAAAGGCGTGGTGGTGGGGGCGGGGGCCAAGATTCTCGGCCCGATCGTCATCGGAGACGGCGCACGCGTGGGGTCGAACGCGGTGGTGGTGAAGGACGTACCGCCGGGCGCGACCGCCATCGGCATTCCCGCGCGCATCATCGAAGCGCAGGCGGAGCAGAACGGGCGCTTCGCCGCGTATGCCGTCGTGAAGGACCTGAACGATCCGATGGCAAGAGCCCTGCACGAGCTGATCGGGCACAGCGCCGAGCTCGACCGGCGCATCGAGCACATCCTCGCGGAGCTGAAGCGCCTCGGCCTGCGCATCGACGAGCACGAGGCGCATCGCCTGGATGCCAGCACGCTGAACAAAATGGTTGACTAAATTTGTCGGGAAAGCTATAGTTGACCAATTTAGTAGCCTTTGTGAAGTACCTAACTTTCTGATTTAATGAAACTTTGAGAGGTTGCCGATGAGACTGACCACGAAAGGACGCTTTGCCGTCACGGCGATGATCGATCTCGGGTTGCACAACGGCAGCGGGCCGGTGACGCTGGCCGAGATCAGCGGCCGACAGAAGATCTCGCTGTCCTATCTCGAGCAATTGTTCGGCAAGCTGCGCCGGCACCACCTGGTGGAGAGCGTGCGCGGCCCAGGCGGCGGCTACCACCTCGCGCGGGACATGGGCGAAATGTCCGTCGCCGACATCATCCTCGCGGTGGATGAGCCGATCGACGCGACGCAGTGCGGTGGCAAGGAAAACTGCCAGGACGACCACAAGTGCCTCACCCACGACTTGTGGGCGGCGCTGAACGAGCGCATCTTCGATTACCTCGGGTCGGTCACCCTGCGCCAGCTCGTCGAAAGCCAGAAGGCCAAGGAAGCAGCGCAGGAAGGCGGCGTCGCGCAGGTTCACGACATGCGCGCGACGGCAACCAAGCGCCCCACCACGGTATCCGCATAGAAGAAACCCGGCAGTCGTCACCTTGACCATGGATCGCGTCTACTTCGACCACAACGCGACCACGCCTGTCGACGAGAAGGTCCTCGAGGCGATGCTGCCGTACCTGCGCGAGAACTTCGGCAACGCCTCGAGCCGCCACGAATTCGGGACCGTCGCGCGCAGGGCGGTGGACCGGGCACGCCAGCAGGTCGCCTCGCTGGTCAATGCCCAGCCCTCGCAGGTGATCTTCGTATCCGGCGGTACGGAGGCGAACAACCTCTTCATCAAGGGGGCGGCGGGCTATCTCAAACCATCCCAGGTCGCCGTGAGCGCGGTCGAGCATCCCTGCGTCGCGAAACCTGCGCAGGAGCTCGCGCGCCAGGGCTGGAAGGTGAGGAAGCTCGCGGTGACGCGCGACGGCCGTATCGACCTCGACGACGTCGAAGCGGCGCTCAAGGAGCCGACCGCCATCGTCTCGGTGATGCTCGTCAACAACGAGACCGGCGTCATGCTGGACGTGGCGGCGGCGGCGCAGCGCGCGCGTGCGGCAAAGGCGTGGGTGCACACCGACGCAGTGCAGGCGCTGGGCAAGATGCCGGTGGACTTCCAGGCGCTCGGCGTGCACGCCATGACCCTATCGGCGCACAAGGTCTACGGCCCAAAGGGCGCGGCGGCGCTCGTCATGGACAAGCGATTGCAGCTGCGCCCGATCATTCATGGCGGCGGCCACGAGCAGGGGCTGCGCTCCGGAACGGAAAACGTGCCCGCGATCGTCGGCTTCGGCGCGGCGTGCGAGCTTGCGGCGGGACGGATGCAGCAGCTCGCGCCGCGCCTGGAATCGATGCGCGCGCGCCTGGAGCGGGGATTGCGCGAACTGGGTGCGGTGATCTTCGGAGAGGACGCCCCGCGCGTCACGAATACGTCGTACTTCGCGTTCAACGGCATCATGGGCGAGACCCTGGTGATCGAGCTCGACAAGGCGGGCTACGCGGTCGCCCCGGGCGCGGCGTGCTCGAGCGCGAACCCCGAGCCCTCGGCGACGCTGCTCGCCATGGGCGTCGATCCCGAGCTTGCGCGCGGGGCGGTGCGCTTCTCGCTCGGCGCGGGAAATACGCTGCCGCAGATCGACGATTTCCTGCGGGCGCTCAAGGCGGCCGTTTCGCGCTTGAGGAATCTGACAGCGATTGCGGTCTGACGAGGAACGAGATATGGCGATACAACTGACGGAAAACGCGGCAAAGCAGATCCAGAAGCAGCTGGCCCGGCGCGGGCGCGGCATCGGCCTGCGCGTGGGCGTGAAGGACGTGGGCTGCTCCGGCTTCGGCTACACCTACGACTATGCCGACGAGGTGCGGTCCGACGACCGCCTGTTCGAGGCGCACGACGCAAAGATCGTGGTGGATGCGAAGAGCCTCGAATTCCTGGACGGCTCGACACTCGACTACGTGAAGGAAGGCCTGAAGCAGGTCTTCAAGTTCACCAACCCGAACGTGGACGCGACGTGCGGCTGCGGCGAGTCCTTCAGCGTGAAGGAAAAAGCGCAAGGCTGAAAACAAGTTCCGGGATCGCACCATGAGCAGCGTGCTCGAAAACCTGATCAATCAGCCCTACCAGGCCGGCTTCGTCACGCCGATCGAGGCGGACACGGCGCCGAAGGGGCTGAACGAGGACGTCATCCGGCTGATCTCCGCCAAGAAGGGCGAGCCGGACTGGCTGCTCGAGTTCCGCCTGAAGTCGTACCGCCACTGGCTCACCATGCAGGAGCCGACGTGGCCGAACGTCAAGTACCCGAAGATCGACTTCCAGGACATCATCTATTACTCCGCGCCGAAGCCGAAGAAGCTCGCGAGCATGGACGAGGTGGACCCGGAGCTGCTGCGGACCTTCGAGAAGCTCGGCGTGCCGATGAACGAGCGCGCCAAGCTCGCGGGCGTGGCGGTGGACGTCATCTTCGATTCCGTTTCCGTCGCGACCACCTACAAGCAAAAGCTGGCCGAAGTCGGGATCATCTTCTGCTCGATCTCGGAAGCCGTGCACAACCATCCCCATTTGGTACGCAAGTACCTCGGCTCGGTCGTTCCCACCGGCGACAACTACTACGCGGCGCTCAACTCTGCGGTCTTTACCGACGGCTCGTTCTGTTTCATCCCGAAGGGCGTCAAGTGCCCGATGGAGCTTTCGACCTATTTCCGCATCAACACCGAATCCTCGGGGCAGTTCGAGCGGACGCTCATCGTCGCCGAGGAAGGCGCGTCCGTTTCGTACCTGGAGGGCTGCACGGCGCCCAAGTTCGACACCAACCAGCTGCACGCGGCGGTGGTGGAGCTCGTCGCGCTCGATGACGCCGAAATCAAGTATTCGACCGTCCAGAACTGGTTCGCCGGCGACGAGAACGGGGTCGGCGGCATCTACAACTTCGTCACCAAGCGCGGGCTGTGCCAGGGGAGAAACTCAAAAATCTCGTGGACCCAGGTCGAGACCGGCTCCGCCATCACCTGGAAGTACCCCTCCTGCGTGCTGCTCGGCGACAACTCGATCGGCGAGTTCTATTCGGTGGCGCTGACCAACCACCACCAGCAGGCCGACACCGGGACCAAGATGGTGCACATCGGCCGCAATACGCGCAGCCGCATCATCAGCAAGGGCATCTCGGCGGGGCAGTCGAACAACAGCTACCGCGGGCTGGTGAAGATCGGTCCGAGGGCGGAGAACGCGCGCAACTACTCGCAGTGCGATTCGATGCTGATCGGCTCGAAGAGCGGCGCCAACACCTTCCCCTACATCCAGGTGCAGAACAGCGGCGCCACGGTCGAGCACGAGGCGAGCACCTCGCGGATCGGCGAGGAGCAGCTGTTCTACTTTGCAAGCCGCGGCATCGGGGCGGAGGAAGCGGTCTCGATGATCATCAACG
Source organism: uncultured beta proteobacterium (assembly GCA_963699525.1). Lineage (GTDB taxonomy): Bacteria > Pseudomonadota > Gammaproteobacteria > Burkholderiales > SG8-41 > SG8-41. The sequence continues at coordinate 404,378 of CAVOUI010000009.1, forward strand.
GCTTCTGCCGCGATGTGTTCCAGCAGCTGCCGATGGAGTTCGCGGTGGAGGCGACGAAGCTCCTGGGCCTGAAACTCGAAGGGAGCGTCGGATGAAGCGCGGCGATGCCAAAGTCCTGCTGGAGGTGCGCGGGCTGCGGGTGCGGGTGGGCGGCGTCGAGATCGTCAAGGGCCTGGACCTGACGGTGCGGGCGGGTGAAGTTCACGCGGTCATGGGCCCCAACGGCTCGGGCAAGAGCACCTTCGCCAAGGCGGTCGTGGGCCATCCCCTGTACGAGGTAATCGGAGGCACGATCGAGTTCGAGGGCCGCAATCTCTTCGACCTGGCCCCAGAGGAGCGCGCGCGTGCCGGGCTCTTCCTCGGCTTCCAGTATCCCGTCGAGATCCCCGGCGTCTCGAACAGCGCGTTCCTGAGGCTCGCCTACAACTCGGTGCAGGCGGCGCGCGGGCGCGACGAGCTCGACCCGCTGGAGTTCGACGACCTCGCGCGGGAGAAGATGAAGGCGCTCGACATGGACCCGGGTCTCCTCGAGCGCAGCGTCAACGACGGCTTCTCGGGAGGCGAGAAGAAGCGCAACGAGATCCTCCAGATGGCGCTCCTGGAGCCGCGACTGGCGATCCTCGACGAGACCGACTCCGGCCTCGACATCGATGCGTTGCGAGTGGTGGCGGGCGGCGTCAGCCGCCTGATCACGCCCGACAACGCGGTGGTGCTCGTCACCCATTACCAGCGCATGCTGAATTACATCGTGCCCGACTACGTGCACGTGATGCAGGGCGGGCGCATCGTGAAGACCGGCGGCAAGGCTCTCGCCGAGGAGCTCGAAGCCCGCGGCTACGATTGGGTCAAAGCGGCGGCATGATGAATCCGGTTTCCGCAACCCATCCCTACATCGAGGCGTTGCTCAAGGGTTACGAGCCGCCGCGCAGCGGGGCCTCCTGGCTCGGCGAGCGCCGCGCGCGGGCGCTCGACCGCGCCAATGCGCTCGCGGTGCCGACGACGCGTGACGAGGAATGGCGCTTTACCGACATCGCGCCGCTTACCCGGGTGCCGTTCCGTCCGGCGGCGGGGACCGTGCGTCCGGCGATGTCCGATATCGCGCGCTTCGTCGCTCCGGAAGCGGCCCTGCGGCTGGCTTTCGTCGACGGCGTCTTCGCGCCCGAGCTCTCCGCGACCTCCGGGCTGCCGCACGGAATCGTCGTCTCTCCGCTCGCCGCGGCGGTGAGCACGCACGCGGCCGTCATCGCGCCGCACCTCGCGCGCCATGCCGCGTTCGAGGACGAGGTTTTCGCGGCGCTGAATACCGCCCATCTGCGCGATGGCGCCTTCGTCTGGGTCGAGCGCGGCCAGCAGTGCCCGACGCCGGTGCAGATTCTCCATCTCTCGACCCAGAAGGAGGCGGCTGGCTATCCGCGCTGCCTCGCGATCGTGGAGGCGGGCGCGGCGTTGACGCTGATCGAGGACTTCGCGAGCCTCGCCGAGATCGTCTATTTCAACGACCCGGTGACCGAAATCGTCGCGGGCGAAGGCGCCCACGTGAGACACGTGCGGGTGCAGCGCGAGGCGGGCGGCGCGTTCCACATCGGGCGCTGCGCCGTCGCCCTCGCGAAGGACGCGCATTATTCTTCCCACTCGGTCGCGCTGGGCGCGCGGATCTCCCGCCTCGATCTCGACGTGCTTCAGCAGGGGGAAGGCGTGGAAGTCCAGATGGATGGCCTCGCGCTGATCTCCGGACGCCAGCTCGCCGACACGCACTCCCTGATGGACCACGCGCGCCCCCACGGCCGCTGCCGGCAGCTGCACAAGTGCATCGTCGGCGGCGCGGCGCACGCGGTGTTCAACGGCAAGATCGTGGTGCGTCCCGGTTCCCAGCTGACCGATTCGTCGCAACACAGCCGCAATCTCCTGCTCTCGGACAAGGCGCGTGTCGATACCAAGCCCCAGCTCGAGATCTTCGCCGACGACGTCAAATGCGCGCACGGCGCCGCCGTGGGCCAGCTCGATCCGGAGCAGCTGTTCTACCTGAGGTGCCGGGGGCTGCCGGAGACGAGCGCTCGCAATCTCCTGACGTACGCCTTCGCCGCCGAGGTGCTCGACCGCATCCCGGTGCCTTCGCTCGTGGAGAGCCTCGAGCAGACCGTGCTGGCGCAGACTCAGATGGCGGAGCGCCCGTGAATCCCTCGCCCGAGTTCAAGCGCGCGCCCGTCAGCGGTCTGGACGTCGAGCGCGTCCGCGCCGATTTCCCGATATTGAAGCTGAGGGTCAACGGCAAGCCCCTCGTCTACCTCGACAACGCGGCCTCGAGCCAGATGCCCCAGCCGGTGCTCGACCGCTGGATCCGCTACCAGACGACGCAGCACTCCAACATTCACCGGGCGGTTCATTACCTGTCGGAGACCGCCACGGCCGAGTACGAGGGCGCGCGCAGGAAGCTCGCCGCGTTCATCAACGCGAAGGAAGAGCGCGAGGTGATCTTCACCAGCGGCACGACCGACGCCATCAACCTGGTCGCGCACAGCTACGGGCGCACCTTCATCGGGCCGGGCGACGAGATCGTGCTCACCACGCTCGAGCACCACGCCAACATCGTGCCGTGGCAGATGGTGGCGGAGGAAAAGGGGGCGCGCCTCCGCGTGGTGCCGGTGAACGACCGCGGCGAACTGATCTTCGAGGAGTACCTGAAGCTGCTCGGTCCCCGCACCCGTCTCGTGGGCGTGGGGCACGTCTCGAACGCGCTCGGGACGATCAACCCGGTGCGCGAGATGATCGCGGCCGCGCACGAGCAGGGCATCCCGGTCCTGGTGGACGGCGCTCAGGCCGCGCCGCACATGCCGCTCGACATGCAGGCGCTCGACTGCGATTTCTACGCGTTCTCGGGGCACAAGATGTTCGGCCCGACCGGCATCGGCGTGCTCTACGGCAAGGCGGCGTGGCTGGAGAAGATGCCGCCCTACAAGGGCGGCGGCGACATGATCCTTTCGGTCACGTTCGAGAAGACGGTCTACAACGTCATTCCGGGCAAGTTCGAAGCCGGAACTCCGCCGATTGCGGCGGCAATCACGCTTGGCGCGGCGGCGGACTACATCGCCGGCATCGGTCTGGAGCGCATCCACGCCCACGAAACCGATCTTCTCGACTACGCGACCGACCAGGTGAATCGCCTGCCGGGCGTGCGCATCGTCGGCACGGCGGAGAAGAAGGCGGCGGTGCTCTCCTTCGTGGTGGACGGCGTGCATCCGCACGATGTCGGCACGCTGCTGAACGAAGAGGGGGTCGCGGTCCGCACCGGGCACCACTGCGCGCAGCCGGTCATGCAGCGGTTCGGCATTCCCGCCACCTCGCGCGCTTCGTTCGCCTTCTACAACACGCACTCGGAAGTGGACGCGCTCGTCGCCGGCATCCGGAAGGTCCAGAAGGTGCTCGGCTGATGGCGGATACGAAGCAGCTGTACCAGGAGGTCATCCTCGACCACAACCGCAAGCCGCGCAACTGGGGCGTGCTCCCCGATGCAACGCACCGGGCCGAGGGCCACAATCCCCTGTGCGGGGATCACCTGACCGTGACGCTCAGGCTGCGCGACGCGATGGTCGACGCTGTCAACATTCAGGGCGAGTCCTGCGCGATCTGCAAGGCGTCGGCCTCCATGATGACGATGGCCGTCAAGGGCAAGTCCCGGGACGACACGGAGCGGCTGGTGCAGGAGTTCCGCGATCTCGCGACCGGCAAGCTCGAGCCCGCCGGCCCGCACCATCTGGGGCGGCTGACGGTGTTTGCGGGCGTGCGCGACCTGCCGACGCGCGTCAAGTGCGCGATCCTGCCCTGGCACACGCTGCACGCGGCGCTGAACGACCAGGCGAGCACGTCCACCGAAGCGGAGGCCGACCCGGTGCATGCCCCGATCATCGGGGGCGCTGGCTGATCGCGCGACCGACATGCCCAAGATCGCCGAAATCGAGTCGACCCCCAACCCGAACGCGATGAAGTTCGTGTTGAAGGAACCGCTCACATGGGGCATCTCGCGCTCGTACGAGAACGCGGAGCAGGCGAAGGACGACCCCCTCGCCGCGAAGCTGTTCGACATCGAGCACGTCGTGAGCGTCTTCTACGTGGACCACTGGATCACGGTGACGCAGGACGGCGGCGCGGACTGGCAGGAGCTCATGCGCAAGCTCGCGGCTCCGATCCGCGAGGCGCCGTCGGCGGACGCGCAAACAGCGCAGCTCGTGGCCCAGGCCGGCGCCACTGCGGACACCAGCAAGTTGAGCGATGCGGATAAGCAAAGGCTCGACAAGATCAACGCAATTCTCGACGAGCAGGTGCGGCCGTACCTGCAGGGCGACGGCGGCGATCTCTACGTCATGGGCCTCGAGGGCAACCGCCTGAAAGTGCATTACCAGGGCGCGTGCGGAAGCTGCCCGAGCTCGATCAGCGGCACGCTGGCGGGCATCGAGAGCCTGGTGCGGCAGATCGAGCCCGACATGGAAGTGGTCGCCGTCTGAATCGTGTCTGACTGGGTCACCGTTGCCGAAGTGGGCGAGCTGCTGCCCGGGCGCCATCGCGTCGTGGATGTGGATGGCGCGGCCGTTGTAGTCTTCAATCTCGATGGCGAGTACCTTGCGATCGAGGACGTGTGCACGCACGACGGCGGGCAGTTGACCGGCGGCACGGTCGACGGTGACGAGATCGTCTGCCCGCGGCACGGGGCGCGCTTCTCCATCCGGAGCGGCGCGGCGCTCACCGCGCCGGCCTACGAGCCGGTGGCGAAATTCCCGGTGCGGGTCCAGAACGGCGTGAGTCCAGGTCCGCGACGATCGCTGGGACTGAAAGACGGATGACAGCCCACCCTCGCGCGCCGGGCGCCGTCGTCACGCGCGCGCAGTTTCTCAATCTCTTCGCTGCGGTCTTCCTGCCGATGTTCATGGCGGCAGCGGACCAGACGCTGCTCGCCACCGCGACCCCGGCGATCGCGGCGTCGCTCGGCGGCTTGCGCGATACCTCGTGGATCATGGTTGGCTACCTGCTCGCGTCCGCGGTTATTGCCCCAGTGTACGGGCGGCTGGGCGATTCCCGGGGCCGGCGCAACATGCTGCTCGCCGCGCTCTCGGTATTCGCGCTGGGTTCGCTCGCCTGCGGGCTCGCGCAATCTCTGCCGCTGCTCGTTGCGGCACGCGTGCTGCAGGGACTGGGCGGGGGCGGGCTGATGGTGCTTTCGCAGGCGCTCATCGGTGAGCTCGTGCCGCCGTTCGAGCGCATCCGGTTCCAGGGCTATTTCGCTCTGACGTTCACCACCGCGAGCATCGGCGGGCCGGTCATCGGCGGACTCGTCGTGTCGCACTTCAGCTGGCGCTGGCTGTTCTTCGCCAATCTGCCGCTCGCCGCGTTCGCTGCCTGGCGGCTGTGCAGGCTGCCGCCGGGCGAGCGGCACGCGCGGCAGAAAGGCGCCGATGTACCGGGACATGTGCTGTTCGCGGTCGGCGCGCTCGCAACGCTTTATTGGCTCACGTCGGTGGGCCATCGCTTCGCCTGGATTTCGGCGGCGAGCCTTGCGATCGTCGCCGCGGCGGCAGCTTCCCTGATCTGGCTTTACCTGCACGAGCGCAACCACCCGGCGCCCTTCCTCCCGATGGACCTGCTGCGCGATAAGACGATCCGGCTGTCGGCGGCCCTGGTGTCGCTCTTCGCCGCGTGCCTGTTCGCGATGGTGTTCTTCCTGCCGGTCTACCTGCAGCTCGGCCATCGCACGAGTGCGGACATTGCCGGCTTGCTGCTGCTGCCGTTGACCGCGGGACAGGTTACCGCGGCGATGACGGTGTCGCGCATCCTCAAGCGCACCGGAGAGCCGCATCTCGTCCCGGTCATCGGCATGTCGATCTCGAGCACGGCCTTGCTCCTGCTTGGCCTGCTACCCCCGCACCTGGGGTTCGTGATCGTGCTCGGGTTCATCACGGGGCTGGGTTTTGGCACGGTCATGCCGATCAACCAGGTGGTGGTACAAACGGTGGCCGGGCGCGCCAGGCTCGGAGCGGTGACCGCGATGTCTTCGCTTGCACGATCGACGGGCGGGGCGGCCGGCGCCGCGCTATTTGGTGCCCTGGTCTTTGCCATGATGCCGGGCGCCGACCGTCAGTCGCTGCTGCAGCACGCCAGCGGGTCGGACGTGGAATGGGTGGTGAACGCCTTCCACCGCGGGTTTCTCTTCGCCGCCGCGGTCGCCGCGCTGGCCGCCTTCGTTGCGACCCGGGTTCCACGAATCACGCTCTGGGAGCGGCCGAAGCGGATGGAAGTATCCAGGGAGGGCTGAAAGGAAATCCGTTCCTTTGTCGCCGATTCGGCGGCTCGGCTATCATTTCACTCAATGGACACCATTACACACGCACTGTCCGGCGCGCTGCTGGCGCGGGCGACGGCGCCAGCCCAGCCTGACGAGAAGGCGCTTCCGCTCAACCGGCGCCTGTTTCTCGGTTTTCTGGCGGCGGCCGCGCCCGACCTGGATTTCGTCGTCGGCTACTTCGGGCCGGTCGAGTATCTCCTCAACCATCGCGGCGTGACGCACTCGCTCGTGATGCTCCCGCTGTGGGCGTATCTTCTGGCGCGCCTGTGCGCCCTGATCTGGCGCCGCGACCGGCCCTGGCGCGCGTATTTCGGGGTGATCGCGCTCGGGCTCGGCATCCACATCGCGGGCGACTGGATCACTTCGTACGGCACGATGGTGCTTGCGCCGCTCTCCGACGTCCGGGTGGCCATCGGAACCACGTTCATCATCGATCTCTTTTTCAGCGCCATCATCCTGGCAGGGCTCGCGGCGTCCGCCGCGTGGCGCAGGTCGAGCGTGCCCGCCATCGCGGCGCTCGGCGCGCTCTGCGCCTACGTGGCGTTCCAGGGCGTGCTGCAGCAGCGGGCGGTGGAGTGGGGGGAGGCGTACGCCCGGGAATCCGGAATCGTCCCGGCCCGGGTGACGGCGCAGCCGCGTCCCGTGTCGCCGTTCAACTGGATGGTGATCGTGCGCAGCGGCGAGGAAGTGCGCTACAGCTTCATCAACCTCGCGCGGCGCGAGCCGCTGCGGGCGGGCCCGGACGCCGACTACATCGCGCGCCTCGATGCGGCCTATCTGCCGCCCGCGCAGGCGCAGTGGGTGTATGCAACCCGCTTCGGCACGACGGCGATCGAGCGCGCCATTGCGCGCGACGCGTGGTCGCAGCCGCAGTTCGCTTTTTATCGCTGGTTCGCCGATGAGCCGGTGCTCGCGCGCGTGGAACGGGGCAATCCCTCGGTCTGCGCGTGGTTCGAGGACCTGCGCTTCTTCACGCCGGGGCGCGACAACTGGCCGTTCCGCTACGGCATGTGCAAGGACCCGGACGGCGCGTGGCAGCTGTATCGGATCCAGAATTTCGGCGCGCGCGTGCCGCTTCGCGGAAAGGTTGGATAATGAACGGCATGAGCAGGCCATTGTTGACGGGTGGACGAGCGCTGGCTTTGGCCGCGCTGGCGATGCTTGCGCTCGCGTCCTGCGAGACCGTGCAGACCACCCAGCCCGGCGCCGTGGGCGTGGATCGCAAGCAGTCCATGCTGCTGTCCTCGGCCCAGGTCGACAAGAGCGCGGCGATGGCCTACCAGGAAGAGCTCAAGAAGGCAGCCAAGAAGAACGCGCTCAACCGCGATCCCGCTCAGGTCGCGCGGGTGCGCAGTATGGCGCTGCGCCTCACCAACGTCACCGGCGCATTCCGGCCCGACGCGCCGCGGTGGGCCTGGGAGACCAACGTCATCACCTCGGGCGACATCAATGCCTGGTGCATGCCGGGCGGGAAGATCGCGGTCTACACGGCGTTGATCGAGAAGCTGAAGGTGACCGACGACGAGCTCGCCGCCGTGATGGGGCATGAGATCGGGCACGCGCTACGGGAGCACGGGCGCGAGCGGGCCTCGCAGGCCTACGCAGAGGCGCTCGGGCTTTCCGTGGTCGGGACGGCGCTGGGCCTGGGCCAGGGCAGCATGCAGCTCGCCCAGGTCATCACCGATATCACGTTCAACCTGCCCAACTCGCGCGAGCACGAGGTCGAGGCCGACCGCATCGGCGTGGAGCTTGCCGCGCGCGCGGGCTACGATCCGCGCGCCGCGATTACGCTGTGGCAGAAGATGGGCCAGGTGGGCGGCGGCGCAGCCGCCACAGTTTCTCTCGACTCACCCGTCTCCGAAGAATCGACAGAAGGACCTCGAGGCGTACGCAGCGCGGGTGATGCCGCTCTACGAAGCCGCGATCAAGCGCTGACTTTCGGTTTTCCGGATGCCCCCTCACCCTCGCCCTCTCCCCCTGATCCGGGGGAGAGGGGATCTTTGAGATGCCTTCCAACAGCAATTCGATCGTGGTGCCGGACGATTTCCCGCCGGTCTTCGAAGGGTCTGAAGCCCACGAGCGTGCCCGGGCGCTGGGGGCGGTGCGCGTTCACACCGCGCGCGGCGCCGAGGACGAAGCGGAGCTCGCGCGCCGCATCGGGGACGCCGCGGTCGTTGTCAACATCCGCGCCTACGCCCGCTTCACGGACGCGGTGTTCCGCGCGTGTCCCGGCCTGAAGATGATCTCGATCTGGGGCACGGGCACGGACAACGTCGACCTCGCCGCGGCCGCGCGTCGTGGTATCACGGTCTGCAGCACGCCGGGGGTCAATGCCTACGCCGTTGCGGAACACGCGATCGCGCTGATGCTCGCCCTTGCGCGCAGGATCCCGCGGATCGACCGTGAAATGAGGGCAGGCGGCTGGCCGCGCGATCTACTCGCGCAGCTCCACGGCAAGACACTCGCGGTATTCGGCTCGGGCGCCATTGGGGCACGGGTGGCGCAGCTCGCGCGCGGCTTCGGCATGCAGGTGCTGTCGTGGAGCGCGCGCAATGATACGGTGGCGGCAAAGGACGATTGCCTCCGCCGCGCCGACTTCGTCACGCTCCACCTGCGGCTCGTGCCGGAGACGCGCGGCTTCATCGGGAGCAGGGAGTTCGCGCTGATGAAGCCGGGGGCGTTCCTTGTCAACACCGGCCGGGGGCCGCTGGTCGATCGGGACGCGCTGCTCGAGGCTCTTGCCGGCGGGAGAATCGCCGGCGCCGGGCTCGATGTCTTTCACGACGAGCCGCTCAAGCCCGGCGATCCGCTGCTGGGCCTCGAGAACACCGTGCTCTCGCCCCACAACGCGGGCCAGACGCCGGAAGTCCGGCGCGACGGCCTGCTGGCTGCGATCGAGAACGTCGAGCGGTTCCTCTCGGGCAGCCCGATCAACGTCGTCCGCGCCTGACCTAGTCCAGCACGAGCGACACCATCCCGTCCGCGAGCTTGGGCTCGAACCAGGTGGACTTGGTCGGCATGACCTTGCCGGCCTCGGCGACCGCCATCAGCTCCTCCATGCTCGTGGGACGAAGCGAGAAGGCGGCGGCCATCTCGCCGCTGTTGACGCGCTTCTCCAGCTCCGCGAGCCCGCGGATGCCGCCGACGTAGTCGATGCGCTTATCGCGGCGCAGATCCTTGATGCCCAAAATCGGTCCGAGCAGATGGTCGGAAAGCAGAGTTGCGTCGTGCCGGGCCACCGGGTCGCTGACGGGGATCAGCTCGGGGCGCAGCGCCAGGCGATGCCATTGCCCGGTCAGAAACAGTCCGAATTCAGCCGCCCGGGCGGGCTTAACCGGCGCGGAACTCTTCTCCACGGAGAAGCTCTTCCGCAGGCGCGCAAGGAACGTCGCGGCGTCCATGCCGTTCAGGTCAGCGACCACGCGGTTGTAGTCGAGGATCTGCATCTGGTGGTCGGGGAAGATGACCGTCAGAAAGGTGTTGTAGCTCTCCTCTCCGGTGTGCCGTGGATTGGCGGCACGGCGCGCGGCGGCAACGCGCGAGGCCGCTGCCGAGCGGTGGTGGCCGTCGGCAATGTAGAGGGCGGGCAGGGCATCGAACGCCCGCGTCAGCCGCGCCTGGATTTCAGCATCACGCACCAACCATAGGGAGTGGCGGACGCCGGTGTCGGCAGTCGCATCCGCATCGGGCGCGCCGGCCGAGCAGCGGGCCAGGATGCCGTCCACCTCCGGCGCCCTCGGATAGCCGACCATGACCGGGCCCGTCTGGGCGTTCAATGCGTCGATCTGGCGCACGCGGTCGTTTTCCTTGTCCGTCTGTGTGTGCTCGTGCTTGCGGATGCGATTGGATTCGTACTCCGCGATCGAGGCCGCCGCCACCAGTCCGGACTGCGCGTGCTTGCCCATGATCAGGCGGTAGACGTAGTAGCAGGGTGCCGGGTCGCGGGTGAGGATGCCCTTGCGAATCATGAGGCCCAGATTCTCTGCCGCCTTGGCGTAGACTTGGGGCGCGTAGGGATCGATTCCGGCAGGCAGGTCGATCTCCGGCTTGGAGATGTGCAGGAAGCTCCACGGCTTGCCGGCGGCGCGCGCGCGCGCCTCCTCGCTCGACAGCACGTCGTAGGGGGGCGCGATGACTTCAGCGGCGCGGCCGGGAGCCGGCCGCAGGCCGGCGAAGGGTCGGATCAGGGGCATGGGCTATCTTATGCGAGCCAGCGGCGGCGCAGCGAACGGCCCGTGAACACCCCGGTCAGGAACCCGACCGCCGCGCCCATCAGCAGGGTGTCCGTGCCGAGCGTGCGCAGGTAGCGCGGCTCGATGCTCCTGGCCTCCGCGATATAGCGGGCTTCCTGCTCTCCGCCGCCCGACCTCCACCTCAATTCCACAGCCTGCCGCGACTCGGGCGCATCCGTCACAGTAAACGTTGCCTCGCCGGCGTCGCCGATCTTCATGGTCGCGTGCCGCTCGGGGAGGAGGAGGGTCGCCGCGGGCCGCTTTTCGGCGACGCCCTGCCACTCGCTCCACGGCACGACGAAATAGTTTCGCGGCTCGGGGCGCTCGCGGTCGCCATCGTAGGCGATGACCGGGAAGCGCGCGGGTGCGGCGTCGCCGTGCGCGGGCTGCCATGCCGACGCCTGCGAGATGAAATAGCTCGTGAACGCGGTTACCAGGAAGAACACCACCAGCTCCGTGGCGAGCACGGCGGCGCGCAGGACTACGGGATTGGCGCCCATCACGGCCATGGCCGGAATGCGCCTGTCCGCGAATCGAGCTCGAGGATCTCGCCGTCGTGTATGCGGTACACCCAGCCGTGCAGCGTGAGCTTGCCTTGGCGGAGCCGTCGCGACACGCACGGATGCGTCAGCAGGTGCTCGAGCTGCACCAAGACGTTGAGTTGCGTCAGGCGCTCGAGTTGCTCGCGCTCCGACAGTCCCGCGGCGCGGCCGAGCATCCGCCGCGAGCGGTTGCCGTAGGTCAGCCAGCGCTTGACGGCCGGGACGGAGGCGATCTTTTCGGGATGGAGGATGCCCTTCACCGCGCCGCAGTCCGAGTGCCCGCAGACCACGACGCGTTCAACCTTAAGGACGTCAACGGCGTATTCGATGCTGGCCGAGACGCCCACGGCATCGCGGCTGTATATCGGCACGATGTTGCCGGGATTGCGCTCTACGAAGAGATCGCCCGGCCGGGTCTGCGTGATCAGCGCGGGCACGACGCGCGAATCGGCGCACGTGATGAACAGCACGCGCGGCGACTGGCTTCGCGCCAGCTTGCGGAACAGCGCCCGGTTTCTGCGAAACCCCTCGCGCTTGAATCGCCCGACGCCCCGCTCGAGAAAATCCACCTCGCCGGTCCCCTGCCTCAGCGCCGTTCGACCGGCGGATAGGTGCCCGCCAGGCGCGCGATCAGGATGGCGATGAACAGCACGCCGACGACCTGCTCCAGCACGCACAGCATGCGCGCAACAGGATGCACCGGCGTGATGTCGCCGAAGCCGGTGCTGGTGAGCACGGTAAAGCTGAAGTAGAGAAGCTCGCTGATCCTCGGCGCCTCGACCGGCGCTCCGCCGGCGGCCAGTGCGCCGGGATGGAAGTAGAGCACGATCGCATAGGTGTACGCCCAGATCAGGCCGAGCATGAGGAAGGCGCACGCGGCGCCGTAGAGCTTGTCGAGTGTGAGCACCTCCCGGCGCAGCACGTAAGCGAGCAGGTAGCTCACCGTCAGGAAATAGAACGCCGCCCCGAGTCCGCGCGAGACCAGCAGCGTTTGCGGCTCCCACTGCACAAATGCCAAGACCTGGAATGCGATTGATGCAACGCCCAATATCACCGCCAGCGCAAAACAGGCGCGCGAGTCCGACACCGCCACCGCCGCCGAGAACAGGATGAGGATGTTGATGGCGTTGAGCGCGACCCGGCCCAGGACGTAGTCCTCCAGGAACGGCACCATGATGAGCAGCGCGAGCAGGGCCGCAAACAGGTAGACGCAGCGGTGCGCGAATACCGATACCACCCTTCTTCGCGCGCGTTCGAATGCCACTTCCAGGGCTCCTTGATTTCAGCCGCGAGTCACGGCCGGAGGGCATTATATTCCCGGCTGCATGCGCGGGGTGCGCCTAGGCAAGCTCTCCAAACGCCTCGCGGATCGCCGTGACGCGGTCCTTCAGATCGGGGAGCTTCAGCTCGATGCGCAGCTTGTCCTGTCCCGCGAGGCGGTAGTGCGGCTTCTGCCGGACGAGATTCAGCACCCTGGCCGGCTCGATCGGCGGCTTCGCGACGAACTGCAGCTGGATCGCCGTCTCGGCCGCGTCGACGCGCGCGATGCCGAGCGGCTGGCCGAGGACGCGCAGGCGGTGGCATTCGATCAACGCCCGGGCAGGCTCGGGCGGGATTCCGAAGCGGTCGACCAGCTCCTCGCGGAGCCGATCGAGCGCCTCCAGCGTTTCGCAGCCGGCGAGCCGCTTGTAGAGCACCAGCCGCTCGTGCACGTCGCTCACGTAGTCCGCCGGCAGCAGCGCCGGCACGTGCAGGTTGATCTCGGCGGTGACGGCGAGCGGAGCGGCGAGATCCGGCTCGCGCCCGCTCCTCAGCGAGCGCACCGCGGCATCGAGCATGCGCACGTAGAGGTTGAAGCCGACTTCCTGCATCTCCCCGCTCTGGGACTCGCCCAGCACCTCGCCCGCGCCGCGGATCTCGAGATCGTGCATCGCGAGGAAGAACCCGGACCCGAGCTCCTCCATCATCTGGATCGCCTCCAGGCGCTTCTTCGCCTGCGCGGTGATGGCGCCCTCGTCGGGCAGGAGCAGGTAGGCGTAAGCCTGGTGGTGCGAGCGGCCGACGCGCCCTCGCAGCTGGTGCAGCTGGGCGAGCCCGAACTTGTCCGCGCGGTTGATGATCATGGTATTGGCCGTGGGCACGTCGATCCCGGTCTCGATGATGGTCGTGCAGAGCAGCACGCTGAAGCGCTGCTGGTAGAAGTCGCGCATCACGTGCTCGAGCTCGCGCTCGCGCATTTGCCCGTGCGCGACGCGGATGCGCGCCTCCGGCACGAGCTTGGCGAGCCATGCCTCGACATCCTCTATGCTGTCGATGTCGTTGTGAAGGAAATAGATCTGGCCGCCGCGCTTCAGCTCCCGTAGCGCCGCCTCGCGGATGAGGGGGCGGCTGTGGCGCGCGACGAACGTCTTGATCGCGAGCCGGCGCTCGGGCGCGGTGGCGATCACCGAGAAGTCGCGCAGGCCCTCGAGCGCCATCGCCAGCGTGCGCGGGATCGGAGTCGCCGTGAGCGTGAGCACGTCCACTTCCGCGCGCAGCGCCTTCAGCCGCTCCTTCTGCCGCACGCCGAAGCGGTGCTCCTCGTCGATGATGGCGAGCCCGAGCTGCTTGAATCGCACGTCGCGGGAAAGCAGCTTATGGGTGCCGATCGCGATGTCGATGCGGCCTTCGGCGAGGCCCGCGAGCGTGCCGGCCGTCTCCTTCCCGGTGCGGAAGCGCGAAAGCTCCGCGATCCTGACCGGCCAGTCGGCGAAGCGGTCGGAAAAGGTATTGAAGTGCTGTTCGGCGAGCAGGGTTGTCGGCACCAGCACCGCGACTTGCTTGCCGTCGGCGACCGCGACGAAGGCGGCGCGCAGCGCGACCTCCGTCTTGCCGAAGCCGACGTCGCCGCAGATCAGGCGGTCCATCGGCTTGCCGCTCTTGAGATCCTCCAGAACGGCTCCGATCGCGGTGGCCTGGTCCGCGGTCGTCTCGAACGGAAATCCCTCGGCGAACGCATCGTAGTCGTGGCTCTTCACCTGGAATGCGTACCCCTGGCGCGAGGCGCGCCGGGCGTAGAGCGCAAGCAGCTCCGCGGCGGTGTCGCGCACCTGCTGCGCGGCCTTGCGTTTCGCCTTTTCCCACTGCCCGCTGCCGAGCTGATGCAGCGGCGCGGCCTCCACCGGCGCGCCGCTGTAGCGCGAGACGAGGTGCAGGCTCGAGACCGGAACGTAGAGCTTGTCCCCGCCGGCGTATTCCAGCGTGAGGAACTCGGTCTCGCCTTCGCCGAGGTCGAACGTCATCAGGCCGATGTAGCGGCCGATGCCGTGGCTCTCGTGCACGACCGGGTCCCCGAGCTTGACCTCGGAGAGGTCGCGCAGCATGCCCTCCGGGGAGGCGCGTTGCGCCGCCTCGCGCCCGCGCCGCGGGCGCGCCTGCTGCGCGTAGAGCTCGTTCTCCGTGACGATGGCGAGCGGCGGCTCGGCGAGCGCAAAACCTTCGTGCAGCGGGCCCACGCCCAGCATGAAGGGCTCGGTGGACTCGGCAAAACTCGTGAAGTTTCCGGCTGCCGCGGGCTTGAGGCCGTGATCGCCGAAATACTCGAGCAGCGTTTCGCGCCGCCCCGGGCTCTCCGCCAGCACGAGCACCCGCCCCGGGTACGACTCGCGGAAAGCCCGCAGACGGTGAAGGGGGTCGTCCGCGCGGCGTTCGACCGCAAGCGGAGGCAATGGATGCGTGGCGTCTCCGCTTGCAAGGGATGAGGGGTGGGGATGAAGGATGAGGAATCCCGGTTGACCTCTCGCCACTCAGCTCGACTGCGGGCGTAGGGCTTGATCGCGCCGAAGAACTGGTCCGCGGTCAGGAACAGCTCGTGCGGCGGCAGCGCGGGATGGTCGCGGTCGCCGCGCAGCACGGCGTAGCGCGCGTGAGTGTCGCTCCAGAACTGCTCGATGGCCGGCTGCAGCTCCGGCTGGACGCACAGCAGCGCGTCCTGCGGCAGGTAGTCCGTAATGAGCGCCGTCCCCTCGAAGAACAGCGGCAGGTAGTACTCGATGCCGGCGGCGATGACGCCCTTCGAGACGTCCTTGTAGACGCGGCTGCGCGACGGGTCGCCCTCGAACTTCTCGCGGAAGTTGCGACGGAACCGGGTCTGGGCCGCCTCGTCCAGCGGGAACTCGCGCGCCGGCAGCAGCCGCACCTCGTTCACCTTGTAGATCGAGCGCTGGGTGTCCACGTCGAAGCTGCGGATGCTCTCCACCACGTCGTCGTCGAGCTCGATGCGGTAGGGCACCGCGCTGCCCATCGGAAAGAGATCGATCAGGCCGCCGCGCACGCAGTACTCGCCGGGCGCCACCACTTGCGTGACGTGCGTGTATCCCGCCGTCGTGAGCTGGGCACGCAGCTCATCGGGCGCGAGCCTTGCTCCCTGTTTGAAATGGAACGAGCGGGCGGCCAGATACTCCACGGGCGCGAGCCGGCAGAGCGCCGTCGTGACCGGCAGGATCACCACCTCGAGCGTGCGCCGGGTAAGCTGATAGAGCGTCGCGAGCCGCTCGGAGACCAGGTCCTGGTGCGGCGAAAGCTGGTCGTAGGGGAGCGTCTCCCAGTCGGGAAACAGGCGCACCTTGATCGAAGGATCGAAAAACGGAATCTCGTCCAGCAACCGCTGCGCGTCCGACCCGGTAGCGGTGATGACGGCGACGGGATGGCGCGCTCGCGCGAGTTGCGCGATCAGCAACGCGTCGGCGGAGCCGTGGAGGGGCGACGTACGCGCACGGCTCCCCGCCGCAGGCATCTGGGAAGGGATAAGCATTGAAAAAGAGCGTTATTATACCGGCACTTAACCCCGTTCGACCGAATCGCGTAATGACGGCCTCTACTGAGGGAGCCTGATGATGAAGAAACAACTCGACCTCATCGTGATCGGAGGCGGCAGCGGCGGCATTGCCCTGGCGAACCGCGCCGCCTCGTACGGCGCAAAGGTGGCGCTGGTCGAGGCGGGCCGCCTCGGCGGCACCTGCGTCAACGTCGGGTGCGTTCCAAAGAAGATCATGTGGAATGCCGCATTCATCGCGCACGTGTTCCACGAAGCGGGCGACTACGGCTTCTCGGCGCGCCTAGAGCGCTTCGAGTGGGGAGCGCTCAAGAAGAGCCGCGACGACTACGTCGCGTGGCTCAACGGTCGTTACCAGGCCGGCCTGGAGAAGTACGGCGTCGAATGGGTGCGCGGGCGCGCGCGCTTCGATGGGCCGCGGTCGGTCGTGGTGGGCGGCGCGCGGCTCGAAGCGCCGCACGTTGCGATCGCCACGGGCGGCAGGCCGGTCGTCCCGAAGTGGAAGGGCGCCGAGCTCGGCATCACCTCGGACGGATTCTTCGAACTGGCGCAGCAGCCCCGCCGGGTTGCGATCGTGGGCGCGGGCTACGTCGCGGTGGAGCTCGCGGGGGTGTTCCGCGCGCTGGGCTCGGAGGTCGTGCTGCTCGCGCGGCGCGCCGGGGTGCTGATGAGCTTCGACGAGCTGCTGCGCGAGGCGGTGATGCGCGAGATGGCGGCCGACGGCATCGAGGTCCATACCCACACGCACGTGCGGGAAGCGGTGCGCGAAGGCCAGGGGATCGCGCTTCACTGCGTCGAGGGTCTCAAGGTCACGGGGCTCGATTGCGTCCTGTGGGCGGTCGGGCGCGAGCCGAACACGGAGGAACTGAATCTCGCCGCCGCCGGTGTAGAGACCGACGCGGCGGGCCATGTCGTCACCGACGAATGGCAGAATACCAGCGCCCCGGGCACCTATGCCGTGGGCGACGTGACCGGACGGGAAGCGTTGACTCCCGTCGCGATCGCCGCTGGCCGGCGTCTCGCCGACCGCCTGTTCGGCGGCCGGCCGGACCGCAAGCTCGTGTACGAGAACATTCCGACCGTCGTCTTCAGCCATCCGCCGCTCGGCACCGTCGGGCTCACGGAAGCCGAGGCGCGCAGCCGTTTCGGGGACGCGGTGAAGGTCTACCGCACCGAGTTCACGCCGCTGTTCCACGCCTTCACGCCGCGCAAGGCGAGAGCGCCGATGAAGCTGGTGACGCGGGCAAGGACGAGAAGATCGTCGGCTGCCACGTGTTCGGCGCGGGGCGCCGACGAGATGCTGCAGGGATTTCGCGGTGGCGGTGCGCATGGGCGCGACCAAGCGCGACTTCGACGATACCGTCGCGATCCACCCCACCAGCGCTGAAGAGCTGGTCACGATGCGCTGAGATAGGCTCTACGCCCAGCGCAGGCGCAGGGCGCGCACGACGAATATCGCCGCGAACGGGAGCAATAGCCCGATTGCGAACACCACGATGAGAAGTTCCCCGAGCTGGCTGTAGTCGGCGGCCACCTGGAGGGCGCCGGTTACGGGGTCCTTCCTGCCGCGCTCCACGACATAAATCTGGTTGAGGTACTTGGTGCCGAGCTGCGCGGCGGACAGCGCCAGATTGGAGAAGGACGCCATGATGGCGAAGTAGGTGGCCTTGAGGTTCGACTGGGGCCGAGTTCGCGATCCACGCCAGCATCGGGATCATGGCGATCTGCCCCAGCGGCGAGGCGAGCGCCGTGTTGACGATCACGATGAAGCGCGCATCCACGACGCCCCCGGTCGCGACCATGGTCCAGTGATGCAGCCCGTAGTAGAGGCCGAGAACGGGCAGCGACAGCACGGCGCCGGCGATGGTCAGAAAGCCCACGACGTAGGCAATGGAGCGCACCGCCATGAAGCGGCGGAAGAGGAACATCCCGAACAGCGTCAGCACGCCGGCAATCAGCTCGAGCACCGCCAGGAAGCGCTGGTCGAACTTCAGCTCGTCGATCATCCACCAGGTCAAGCCTGGCCCTGGGCTGGGGATGGCACGGTAAAGAAAGATCACGATGGCTGTGCCAATCAGCGTTGAGCGTGCCTCCGGCTCGAGCTCACGGGTGAGCTTCGCGATGAGGAACACGACGATGGCGAGCGAGCCGGCGAAGATGACCTCCTGGTTGAATTCGACGCGGCTGAACCCCATGCCGAGCGTGAACGCGACGAACACGAGGCTGCCGCCGAGTATCCACCAGTTGGGCGCCGGACGCTCGTCGGGTCCCGCGAAGGCCTTCTGCGCCTCCGCCGGCTCCATGCCCTGCGCGACGAGCTGGTGGATCGCTCGCCGCCTGAGGAGCCAGGCCAGCGCGATCCCGAGCACGGAAATGAGCGGAATCACTGTTGCCGTCAGGTAGATCTGGCGATAGATCGCGACTTTCTCCGCCTCAGTCAGCTTTTCCACGCCGGCGAAGAGGTAAAGATTGATCGCCGCGACCAGTGCGAGGCCGCCGATCAGCGCCACCCGCCCCAGCGTCTGCATGGTGATGTTCATCAGCTTGCGGGTTTCCTGCGGAATGGGCTTGCCGTTCTCGTCCACGCGCGGAACCGCCTCGACCGTCATCGCGTCCGCGACGACGTCCTGGACGACGTAGCCGACCGGGGCGAGCAGCTCCGCAAGCACGAACCACGCTTCGGCTGGCATCACCGCCACCATCGCGGCGCGGTCGGTGAGAAGCCCGACCATGATGAGGAGGCTCGCGGCGATGAGGCCGGCGCCGAGGAAGACCAGCCAGCTCTTCCAGCGCCAGAAGAGGTCCACGAGGTGGCCGATCGGCATCTTCAGAACGAATGGAATGCCGGCCCAGAAACCGAGCGCGACAAGAAACGCGGCGGAAAGGCCGAGGTACTCCTTGACGAAGAAGATGCCGACGATGCTGGTTAGGCCCGAAATGCCGTAGGCGACGTACACCATCAGCGGCGGGAGGTAGGAGAGCCGCAGCTCGCGCCCGAGGGCGAGGATGTTGACGTCGACCCAGCGCAGCGCGCCCGCGATCATGGCGCGGGATTGTACCTACAATCCCAGGCCAGCCGAGGCCTGGGGATCAAGCCGGTCGATGGATTGCGATCGGCACGCGCCGCGGGCCGAAGGCACGCTCGAACACTTCATAGCGGCCCGCGATCGTGGCATGGCAGTCGGGACATTTCCCTTCCGGGGTGACGCGGTAGTCGTCGATGCGGTACCAGTCGCGCACGATGAGCGCCGACTTGCAGGAGGGACAGAATGTCGTGCCGCCTTCCGTGTCGTGCACGTTGCCCGTGTAGACGTAGTGCAGCCCCTCGGCGATCGCGATGTTGCGCGCGCGGCTGAGCGTCGAGGCGGGCGTCGCCGGGATGTCGTTCATCTTGTAGTCGGGGTGGAATGCCGTGAAGTGCACCGGCACATCCGGCCCGAGCTCCTTCCTGATCCATTTGCACTCGGCTTCGATTTCCGCGCTCGAGTCGTTCTTGCCCGGGATGAGCAGCGTCGTGATCTCGAACCATACGTCCGTCTCGTGCTTGAGGTAGACGAGCGTGTCGAGAACCGGCTTGAGCCTCGCCGCGCACAGCTTGAAGTAGAACTCGTCGGTGAACGCCTTGAGGTCCACGTTGGCAGCGTCCATCTTCGCGTAGAACTCGCGCCGCGGCACCTCATGGATGTATCCCGCGGTGACCGCCACCGTCTGTATGCCGCGCTGGTGGCAGGCGTCTGCAATGTCCATCGCGTACTCGGCAAAGATGACCGGGTCGTTGTAAGTGAAGGCGACGCTCTTGCAGCCTTGCGCTTCCGCGGCCTCCGCGATCGCTTCCGGCGAGGCCTCGTCGGCGAGGCGGTCCATGTCCTTCGATTTCGAGATGTCCCAGTTCTGGCAGAACTTGCAGGCGAGATTGCAGCCCGCCGTGCCGAAGGAGAGGATGCTCGAGCCCGGAAAAAACTGGTTGAGCGGCTTCTTCTCGACGGGGTCGATGCAGAATCCGGAGGAGCGCCCGTAGGTGGTCAGCACCATGCGGTCGCGCTCGCGCATGCGCACGAAGCACGCGCCGCGCTGGCCTTCGTGCAGGCGGCAGTCGCGCGGGCAGAGATCGCATTGCATGCGCCCGTCCTCGAGCATGTGCCACCACCGGCCCGGATATTCGCGCCCGCTCAATCCCTCGTCACTCATCACCCGTCACGCCTCAATCTGTTTCGCGCCACTTGAGCACCGTGTAGCGCGAGATGCGGACCTCCCTGTCCCAGAAGTCGGGCGGCAATCCCGCCTTGTACTTGAGATGCGCGAGGAACTCCGATGGTTCCTTGATATCTTCCCAGACCTGGGGCAGGAAGGTCCCGGTATGGTGGCCGTATTCGAACACCAGCCCGTCGATGCCGGCGCGGAGCTGCCTCAGCGCGTCGGGCTCGTCGGCGAAGGCGAGGGGCTCGAGCGCCGAAAGCACGGAAATCTCGAGCGCAATCCCGGAGAACTCCCCCGGCTCGAGGGGCGGGAAGCGCGGGTCGCGGAAGGCGGCGGCCACCGCGTTGGCCCTCACGTCCTCGGCCAGCGCGCGATGCGCGCGCAGCGTCCCGATGCAGCCGCGAAGCCTGCTCGCCAGCGTGAGTGTGATGAAGCACGCGCCGCTCGACTTCAGCCACGGCAGATCATCGTCGGCGGAATGTTCCAGCCCGAGCCGCGCTGCGATCGCAGCGCGCGCGAGCGGCAGCAGCACGCGGCCCGCATCCCGCGGCAGCTCCTGCGCGCCCTGTCCGGCTTCCCCCCGCATCGCGTGGAACAGAAGCGGACCCGGCTCAGCGGGCATCCGGGGGCGCCTCGTAAAAGGCGAAGGCGCCGTAGCCGACCACGCGATTCTTGTCGCCCGCCGTGTCGCCGGAGTTGCGGAGATCGATCAGCTCGGGCTTCAGCCCGCGCCGGCGCGCGACGGTCGTCAACCCCATCACCGGCGTCGCCCCGCACGCCTGCTCGTGGGAGATCTCGCCTGCCAGTCCGAGGATGGCCTGCGCCGTCGCGCGGTCCACGGCCTGCGCGTCGGCGTAGGAAAGATAGTGGGAGAGGTCCGAGCTCACCACGATCAGCGTCTCGGGGCCACCCCACAGCGCATCCAGCACTTCGGCGACTTCTTCAGTGCCGCAATGGCCTACCGCCAAGGGCACCAGCTTGAACTTCTCGATCGCCGTCTGCAGGAACGGCACGTGCACTTCCAGCGAGTGCTCGAGCGCGTGCGCTTGCGCGCTGATCACGACCTGGGGGAGCCCGCGCAGCGCCTCGGCCGCGTCCGGGTCGATCTCGACCGTGCCGAGCGGGGTGGCGAACGCCTTGCAGCCGGGGAGCGCCATCCCCCGCACCGCGACGCGATGAGTCGGGCCGAGCAGAACGACGCGCGTGATCGTCCTGCGCGCCGGGGCGAGCAGCGTGTAGACGCTGGCGGCGACCGGACCGGAATAAATGTACCCGGCGTGCGGCGCGATGATGGCCTTCGGGGCGGCGCGGTCGGGCGCGTCGTGCGCGGCGGCGCCCAGGAGATCCGTCAGCGCCTGCGCCAGCTCGCGGCCCTCGCCGGGGTAGAACATGCCGGCGACCGCCGGCACCCGCACGGGTGAAATCGCTTGCGACATCTGTTGAATGATTATGCGCCCGGCCGCTCGTTTTTCAAGTGCCGCGGACGCAACAGTGTTGCTGATAAAATCCCTGCATTTACAGGGTCCTCGGCGCAACTTGTCCAAAGCTTACGCCCTCGTTCCAGCCGCCGGCTCAGGTTCCCGCGTCGGAGCGGCCCTGCCCAAGCAGTATCTCGAGATCGCGGGGCACCCATTGCTTTACCATTCGCTGCTCGCCCTCGCGCGGCACCCGCGCATCGAGCAGGTGTTTGTCGTGCTCGCGCAGGGCGACGATCAGTTCCGGCGCCACGACTGGCGCGAATTCGGCGCCCGGCTGGAGCCGCTGTACTGCGGCGGCGAGACGCGCGCGGCGAGCGTGTTCAACGGGCTTCTCGCGGCGCGGGACTCCATCGCCGCGTCGGACTGGGTCCTGGTGCACGATGCCGCGCGCCCGTGCCTCGGGCGCGAGGAGCTCGACCGCCTGTTCGGCGAGCTCGAGGCGGACGACACCGGGGGACTGCTCGCGGTGCCGGTCGCGGACACGCTGAAACGCGGAAGCCGCGACTCGCGCGTGGCGGCCACCGAGCCGCGCGAGAACCTGTGGCTCGCGCAGACCCCGCAGATGTTCCGCTATCGGCTGCTGCTCCAGGCGCTGCGCGCCGCGGATGCGGCGGCGGCGACCGACGAAGCGCGCGCAATCGAGAGGCTCGGCCTGAGACCGAAACTGGTGCTGGGCGACACGCGCAACATCAAGGTGACCTTTCCCGAGGACCTGGCACTGGCCGAGCTGATCATCGGGAGCGGCCGGCAGTCGGCGCGTAGCGGCCCGCGCTTCGGCGAAAGCCTCGAATCGAAAGAAGGCGACGGACGCCGGCAGGAAACGCCGAGGGACGGCACGCGGACGCCGATCCGGGCGGCGGTAGCCGAGCGCTGATTGCGGAGAGAGGAATCATGCGAATTGGCCAGGGATTCGACGCACACGCGCTGGTAGCGGGACGAAAGCTCGTCATCGGGGGGGTCGCAATCCCCCATGAGAAAGGACTCGCGGGGCATTCCGATGCCGACGTGCTGATTCATGCGGTGTGCGACGCGCTGCTCGGAGCCGCGGGGCTGGGCGACATCGGGGGTCACTTTCCCGACAGCGACGCCCGCTACAAGGATATCGACAGCCGCAGGCTCCTGCGCGAGGTCGCGCGGCTGCTGCGGGAGCGTGGGCTGAGGCCCGCCAACGTGGATGCCACCATCATCGCGCAAGCGCCGAAGATGGCGCCGCACATTCCCGCGATGCGCGCCAATCTCGCGGCCGATCTCGGCATTGCCCCGGACGCGGTCAACATCAAGGCCAAGACCACCGAAAAGCTCGGCTTCGTCGGGCGGGGGGAGGGCATCGCCGCCGAGGCCGTCGCCCTCGTGGTGGGCGATGAGCGGTGAGTGATGGGAGATGTCAGAATCCGCGCGGGTGTTCTTTGCACTGTGGCCGGCGCCCGGCGTGCAGCGCGCGCTGGGCGACATCGCGCGCCGTGCCCGGCATGACTGCGGCGGCCGCGCAGTCCCGGACCACAACATCCATCTCACACTGGTGTTTCTCGGCAACCTGCCGCGGGATCGGGTGACGGCGCTGGATCCTTTTGCGTCCGCGGTGCGGGGGCGGCGATTCGCGTTGTCCGTCGATTGCCTCGAGTACTGGCGGCACAATCGTATCCTGTGGGCCGGCACCGGCGCATGCCCGGAAGCGCTGCAGGAACTGGTCGCGCAATTGCAGGACGCGCTGGCCGGAGCGGGGTACCGCTTCGACCAGCGGCCGTACGTTCCGCACGTGACGTTGCTGCGCGGCGCCCGCCGCGCGCCGGCGGACACGCGTTTCCCCGCGGTCGAATGGCCGGTGGAGGACTTCGCGCTGGTTGAATCGGCACCGCGCGAGGGAGCCCGCGTCTACCAGGTGCTGCGGAGCTGGCCGCTGGATGGATGAGCGGCGGAGCCGGACGCGCCGCGTATATAATCCCACGCTCGTTTTCCGAGGAGCGAAGAGACCATGCAGTGGAAATTCGAATTGCTGATGAAGCCCTCGTCCGTGCCGCTGACCGAAGGTCCGGTGTGGGACGGCGAGTACCTTTACTTCACGCACATCCGCGCGAGCCGCATCCTGCGCTACGACCCGAAGAGCGGCTCGATCACCGAGTGGCGCAAGAATACCAATCGCACCAACGGCCTCGCGTTCGATGCACAAGGGCGTCTTTTCGGGTGCTGTTCGGGCGGGCGCTCGATACTGCGCTTCGACCCCGACGGGCACAACGTGACCATCGCGGACCGGGTAGACGGCAAGCGTCTCAACACGCCGAACGACCTCGCGATCGATCGCAAGGGGCGCATCTGGTTCACGAACCCCGTGAACGAGGGCAACTGGGACAAGACCGAGGTCAGGGAGCTCGACAACCAGTCAGTGCTCCGCGCCGACCCGCAGAAGGACGGCAGCTACACGGTGACGCGCGTCACATTCGACACCACGCAGCCGAATGGAATCCTGGTGTCGCAGGACCAGGGCACGCTCTACGTCGCGGAGAGCAGCTACACGCGGGGCATCGCGCGTGAATTGCGCGCCTATCCGATCCGCGAGGACGGGAGCCTCGGCACCTACCGCACGCTCCACACCTGGGGCGAGGACGCCCGGGAGGTGCACCGCGGCATCGACGGGATGTGCCTCGACCGCGACGGCAACATCATCGCGACCAACGGCTGGGAGCAGAGCGGCCCGGGGGGGATGATCACCGTGTTCGCGCCGACCGGCCGGGTGCTCGAAACGCACCCGGTGCCGGCGAACCGTCCCACGAACTGCTGCTTCGGCGGCCCGGACCTGACGACGCTGTTCGTGACCACCGTGGAGGGGCACTTCTTCAAGGTCCAGACCGACCGCGTCGGCTGGGCGATGTACCCCTAACTGGGGAGCGGAAGCTCCACGCGCACGCGCAGGCCGCCGCCCTCGCGCGGGAGAAGCTGGACGCGGCCGCCGTGCAGCCTCGCGATGCGGTCCACGATGGCGAGCCCGAGCCCCGTGCCGCTCGTCGAGCGGGCCCGGTCGAGGCGCGTGAACGGCAGCAACATGTTTTCGGACTCGCCCGGCGGTATGCCCGGGCCGCGGTCGAGCACCTCGATGACGGCGCGGCTGTTCTCCATCCGGGTGGCCACCTCAACCTCGGGGCTACCGTGGCGCAGCGCGTTGTCCACCAGATTGGAAATCAGCCTCTGGATCGCGGAGGGCCGCAACGCGAGCGGCGGCAGCGTCTCGAGCTGCGTCGAGACGCGCTTGCCCGCGCGCGCATAGCGCTCGCAGACCTCGCGCACGATGACGTTGAGATCTCCCGTGGGCACGGCCGCCTCGCCTTCCGCGAGCCGCGCGAAATCGAGGAACTGGCCGATCGCGGCGTCGATGTCCGCGACGTCCTGTACCAGGCCGGCCTTCAGCGCCGCGTCGCCCTTCGCGTCCAGCATCTCGAGCCCGAGCCGGATGCGCGAGAGCGGCGTGCGCAGGTCGTGGGACACGCCCGCCAGCAGCATCGCCCGATCCTCGTCCAGGCGCTTCAGGTCCGCCGCCATGCTGTTGAAGGCTCGCGCGAGCGTGCGGATCTCCGCCGGGCCGGTTTCGGAGACGGGCACCGGCGTGCGGCCGCGGCCGATCTCGCCGGCGGCGCGCGCGAGCTCGCGCAGTGGGCGATTGATGCGGGCGACGATGAGGTAGGCGCCGAGCAGCGCGAGCGCCAGCACCAGCACGCCCCAGCCGAGCCAGCGCAGGGGATCGGCGCGTTCCAGCCGGGAACGCGGCATGTAAACCCAGTATTCGTCGCTGTCGATGCGGAAGCTCACCCATGCCCCGCGGATGCCGTTGCGGCCAGCCGCGAGCCGCGTTCCCGCGCCGAGCTGCCGCCGGACCTCGGTCTCCACGAGCCGCAGGAATGGCCGGTCGGGCAGGGGCGTGATGCGCTCGCCGCGCTCGCCGCTGTAGACCTGGATGCCTTCCTCCTTGGACAGCTCGTCGAGCAGCTCGAAGCGCTTCGCCGGCTGCGCCGTGATCAGCGCCGCGCGAGTGAGGTTCACGACGCTCGCGATCTGCTGGGCGACTTGGCGCGCGCGCGGCTCGCGCTCGCTGACCCGGAAAATCTGCAGCCACGCCAGGTGCGCGATGACGAGCAGCAGCGCGATCAGCAGCACGCTGCGCCACAGCAAGGTCCGCGGAACCAGGGTCACTGGCTCTTGCCGTCGGGAATGAAGACGTAGCCGAATCCCCAGACCGTCTGGATGTAGGCCGGCTTGGACGGATCGGGCTCGATCAGCTTGCGCAGCCGCGAGATCTGGACGTCGATCGAGCGGTCGAACGCGCCGAACTCGCGCCCGCGCGCGAGCTCCATCAGTTTGTCGCGCGAGAGCGGCGAGCGGGAATGCTGCACCAGCACCTTGAGCAGCGCGAACTCGCCGGTGGTGAGCGACACGTCCTGCCCGTTCTTCGTCAGGCTCCGCGTACCGAGATTGAAGCGGAACTCGCCGAACTCGACCACCTGGGGCTCGGCCGCGGGAGCGCCGGGCGGGCCGGGCAGCGGGCGGCGCCTCAGCACCGCCTGGATGCGCGCGACGAGCTCGCGCGGGTTGAAGGGCTTCGGCAGGTAATCGTCCGCGCCCACCTCGAGCCCGACGATGCGGTCCACGTCGTTGCCCTTGGCGGTCAGCATGATGATCGGCATGCTCTCGCCGCCCCCGCGCAGCCTGCGGCAGATCGACAGGCCGTCCTCGCCCGGCAGCATGAGGTCGAGAATCATGAGGTCGTAGCGCTCGCGGGAAAGCAGCCGGTTCATCTCGGCCGCGTCGCGCGCTACGCGCACCGCGTAGCCCTGCTCGGTAAGATAGCGGTTGAGCAGGTCGCGCAGCCGCGCGTCGTCGTCCACTACGATGATCTTCATCCGGGGTTCGGCCATGGCGCAATCCTAGCGGCTCGATGGCAAGGCGGAAGGGGTCTTTGTAAGACTTTGTTTCCACAACGGAACCGGTAACAAATTGTTACAAAAAACGGCACCCCCCGTCATGAGCAGCCTCCCGCGGTGCGCTAATCTGCACAGGACGATTTCCCTGGAAACGGAGACCCACGGGTGAAGAAGCTGTTGTTGTTCGCTTTTGTGGCTGCGCTGATCGTGCCGGCGTTTGCGGCTGCGCGCGATGCACGGCCGGGCTTCGGCGCGTGGGTGCAGGGCCCCGGCGGGCAGCAAATGAGAAAGGGGTCCGGCGAGCCTCCGCGCGGGCAGCAAAACAAGCGGGCCGAGCACGAGAAGGGCGACAAGGGACGGATGACGGAAGAAGAGCGGCGCGAGCTGCACCGGGACCTGGAGCGCGCTAACCGTGAAATCTACCGGCGGAAATAGGAGGTCGAGATGAGATCGATTTCGGTCATCGCGGCGGCCATCGCAATTCTCGGGGTGCAGGCCGCCCCGGCACTGGCGGGGGGCTGGGGCGCGCGACTGCCGCAGGCGCACGGCGCTCCGATGCAGCAACCCCCGGCGCATCAACAGGGGAAGAACGGCCAGGCCCATCTCGTCTATGGCGGCCCCCGGCTGGATCAGCGCCCCGACCCCAACTTCCGGAACCCATACCGGCCGATGTTCTCGCTCAATGCCACGAATCCGGGGGAGCCGCATCCGTACTTCCAGACCCGCCCGGATGGATTTGGCTACCCGACTGGGCGGCCGTCCACGGTGTACATGGGCAACGGGATGTACTTTATTCCCCGCTAACCAGCAAAGGAGTGCCATGAATCGACATTGGATTGCAGCAGTGGCGGTGACCATCCTTGCCATGCCGGCATTTGCGGCGGACGGGCTTCCGGGGGCGACGGTGCGCGACGACAGCGGAAAGGCCGCGGCCGAGCGCCGGGCCCGCTTCGAGCAGTGGTGCAAGGACAACCCGGAACAGTGCCGCGAGGCGAAGGCCAAGGCTCAGCAGCGCCGCGAGGAGTGCAGGGCCAACCCCGAAAAATGCCGCGCCGAGCTGGAGGCGAAGGGCCAGGAGCGCTTCAAGCGGGCGGATGCCAATGGGGACGGCCGGTTGAGCCGCGAGGAAGCCCAGAAAGGCATGCCGCTCGTGGCGCGCGATTTCGACCGCATCGACGCCAACAAGGATGGATTCGTGACGCCGCAGGAGCTGGAGGCCGCGCGCAAGGCCCGCGCCGATGCCCGCAAGGGTAAGGGCTCCTGAAGGCAGGTCCAGCTTCGGGAGCGCGGCGGGCATGAGTCGACTGGCGATTGCGGGCGCGCCGGTGCTCGCTGCCGCCTCGTTCCTGACCGCATCGTTCGCGCTCGCCGCGAACGGCCCGCTCGGGTTCGACAACGCCCGGCATCTCCTCAACCGCACGAGCTTCGCGGCCGGCCCGGCTGATATCGACGCCTTCGCCGCGCTCACGCGCGAGCAGGCGGTGGACCGGCTGCTTGCATGGACGGGCAAGCCGGCGGTCACGCCACCGCCGGCCTGGACCGGGGAGCCGTTCGAGTCGCTGCGCCGTTTCCGCGGCATGAGCGCGGAGGAGCGGAAGCTCGCCGTGCGCGAGATGGTCCGGAAGTCCGTCGAGCTGCAGTCGTGGTGGCTCACCGAGATGCTGGTGACGCCCTCTCCGCTCACCGAGAAGATGACGCTGTTCTGGCACAACCACTTCGTGTCGAGCCAGCAGAAGGTGCGCTCCCCGCAGCTGATGTACCGCCAGAACGACCTGCTGCGGCGCCACGCGCTCGGCAATTTCGGCGACCTCCTGCACGGCATCGCGCGCGATCCGGCGATGGTGATCTACCTCGACAGCGCCTCCAACCGCAAGGGGCAGCCCAACGAGAATTTCGCCCGCGAGGTGATGGAGCTCTTCACGCTGGGCGAGGGCAACTATACCGAGCGCGACGTCAAGGAAGCCGCGCGAGCCTTCACCGGTTGGGGCGTCGACCCGGACCGCGGCGAGTTCGTGTTCCGCCCGCGCGCGCACGACGACGGGGTGAAGACCGTGCTCGGCCGCACCGGCAACTTCGACGGTGACGCCGTGCTCGGCATACTCCTCGCGCAGCCACAGACCGCCGAGCTCGTCGCCGCCAAGCTGTGGCGCGAATTTGTGTCGCCCAATCCCGATCCCGGCGAGGTCCGGCGCATCGCCCGGGTGCTGCGGGAGTCGGACTACGAATTGCGGCCCGCACTGCGCGCGCTGCTCACGTCGGATGCCTTCTACGCGCCGGAGAGCCGCGCCGTGCTGATCAAGTCCCCCGTCGAGCTCGTGGTGGGAACGCTGCGGCAGTTCAGCTTCACGACCGGAGAGCCGCTGCCGTTCGTGCTGGGCGTCGCGGCGCTCGGTCAGAACCTGTTTGCGCCGCCCAACGTGAGGGGCTGGCCCGGGGGCGAGGCCTGGATCAACTCGACCACGCTGCTCGGCCGCAAGGCGTTGCTCGACCGGCTGTTCCGGGTCGAAGAAATGAGAGCGATGGTGGCGGAGGGCGGCGGCGTCGAGCCGCCGAAGATGGCGGCACGCATGACCGAGGGGCGCCAGCGTTTCCTGCAGGCGCTGCTCGAAGTGCAGTTCGACGGCGCAAAGTGGCTGTCGCAGTTTGACGGTCGTCCGCAGCAGTTAGAGCGGGTGGTGCTCGCCTCGGCGCCGGTGAGTGAGCCCCCGCAGGGCACGCAGGGAATCGAGCTGATCCGGCACCTGGTGCTCGATCCGGCGTATCAACTGAAGTGGATACGCGTGATGGGTGATGAGCGTGATACGGGGATACCGGATCGCGGTGAATTCCTGAGTGCGTCTCGGGGCCGTCGCGGTGACGGCTTTGGCGCCCGACGCCGCATTCGCGCAGCGGTCGGGCGCGGCGTACGACCGCCTGCTGGTATTGGTCGAGCTGAAGGGCGGCAACGACGGCCTGAATACCGTCGTGCCCTACGCCGACCCGGCCTACGCGGGGCTGCGGCCGCGGCTCGCGGTGCCGCGCGACCAGGTGCTGCAGCTCGACCCGCAGACGGGATTCCACCCGGCGCTCGAGCCGCTGATGGCCCCATGGAAGAACCGGGAGCTGGCGGTGGTCCAGGGCGTGGGCTACCCGGACCCGAATCTGTCCCACTTCCGCTCGATCGACATCTGGGACACCGCGTCGGGCAGCAACGAGTACCTGACGGAGGGCTGGCTCGCCCGCGCGTTTGCCGCCGCGCCGGCGCCGGCCGCGATTCGCGGCGGACGCCGTGGTGGTGGGCGGCGCCGAGATGGGGCCGCTGCGGGGCGGCGCGCGCGCCATTGCGCTGGCGAACCCGGAGCAGTTCCTGCGCCAGGCACGCTACGCGGCACCTGCGGGACAGGCGCGCAACGCGGCGCTCCAGCATATCCTGCGCGTCGAGGAGAACATCGCTCAGGCCGCCGCCCGCCTGAGCGGCAACCGCGCCTTTGCCACGCCGTTTCCGGCCCATCCGTTCGGCAACGCCGTGCGCACCGCGGCCCAGCTCGTCGCCGGCGAGGCAGGGGTCGCGGCCATCAAGATTGCCCTGGGCGGCTTCGATACCCACAGCGGGCAGCCGGCGCGCCACGCGCAGCTGCTGAAGGCGCTTGCAGAAGGCCTGGATGCGCTGAAGCAGGCGCTCGTGGAGCTCGGCCGCTGGGATTCGGCTCTGGTCATGACCTACTCGGAATTCGGGCGGCGCCCCCGGGAGAACCTTTCGAACGGGACCGACCACGGAACCGCCAGCGTCCATCTTCTGCTCGGGGGCCGGGTCAAGGGCGGGCTATACGGCCTGCCGCCCGCGCTCTCGCGCCTGGACGGCAACGGGAATCTTCCGCATGCGGTGGATTTCCGCGATGTATATGCCACCGTGCTGGAGCGGTGGTGGGGCACGGACTCCGCGCGCGCCCTCAGGGGCCGCTTCGCCACGCTCGACGTCATCCGCTCCTGAGCGGTCCGGCGCCCCCTCCCGCCGCCGGCCGGCAACCTCGCGTCGGCGCCCTCAAACCGCTAAAATGCCGGTTCGCCGCCCGCTTGCATGCGGGCGGCCTCCGTTTGCCGGTCAGGGACCCATCACAGGACAACACGGCCATGCTCGCCACGCGCATCCGACAGAAGGACGGGACCTTCTACTTCATGAGCTACCCGGCGAAGGACATCCTTGCCCGGGTGCGCTTCATCAGCCGCTTCTACGGCGAGGGTGAGCAGATCGCGGCGCAGGTGATCTCGCAGAGCGACGAGATCGCGCAATTCATCGCCCGCATCGAGCATAGCGATGCGGCCTTCCAGCGCCAGCTCTCGCGCGCCAAGGTGCGGGCGCTGAAGAACTTCTACGAGATGGCGGTGAACCAGCCGCCGATACCCGGAACCGTGCTGCTCTTCACCCACGAGAAGCTCAATTTCCAGCCGCTCGGCTCCGAGCAATCCGTCGGCCACCTGCAGGATCCCACCTCCAAGTTCCTGATCATCGACGGCCAGCACCGCCTGGCGGCTCTCAACTTCTACCTGCGCGAGCGCCCCGGCGAGGGCAACAGCATCCACGTGCCGTGCGTCATATTCGACGGCCGCACGGAGGACTTTGCGGCGGAAATGTTCGTGATCATCAATTCCACGCCGACGCGGATCAACAAGAGCCACCTCGTGGACCTCTACGAGCGGATCTCGTGGGCCGACCCCGACCGGCGGTTTGCCGCGCGCCTGGTCGACAAGCTCTACCGCGAGGGCGACAGCCCGCTCAAGTACCGCATCAACCGGCTCGGCGGCCGCAGCCAGCAGGAGAAATGGATACTGCAGGCGGAGCTGTTCAACGAGCTGCACCGCTGGATCAGCGGGGAATGGCGCAAGATCCAGCGCTCGGGACACGCCATGCGCGAGATCGACCGGTATTACGCCATGGTGCGCGACTTTTTCAAGGCTTGCCAGAAGGTATGGGGCACCTCCTGGGGGCACCCCAACTACATGGTGACCAAGCCCGTCACCCTGAAGGCGATGATCCGCGTGTGCGCTGACCTGGCGCGCAACGACGCCGATCCCGCCGAGGGGCGGCAGCTGCGGTGGGAGAAGCGGCTCGGCAACTGGACGGAGCGGGCGCGCGAGTTCCGCGTCGAGGGCTTCTACGAGCGCTTCCCCGCGAAAGGCCAGATCGAGCGCGTCGCGCGCCTGCATCGCGACCTCGCCAAGATGGCCAATATCGAGGTCCAGTCGCGCCAGCGCGCCGCGAGCTAGATCGCGCCCGGGACTACTTCGCCGCCTCCGCGCGGACCGGCGCGAGCGGCGGCGCGCCGCGCAGCGCCTGCGTCATCTCGGCGAGGATGGATACCGCGATCTCGGCCGGCGACACCGCGCCAATGGCGAGCCCGACCGGAGCGCGTATCCGAGCGAGCTCCGCATCACCAAAACCTTGTTCCCTGAGGCGGGTAAGCCGGGCGGCATGCGTCTTGCGGCTGCCCAGCGCCCCGATATAGAACGCATCCGACCGCAGCGCCGCGGCGAGCGCCGGGTCGTCGAGCTTGGGGTCATGGGTGAGCGCGATGATCGCGCAGCGGCGGTCGAGGGCGAAAGCCGCGAGCGCGGCACCGGGCCAGGAGTGGCTCATTGTCACGCCCGGGAAGCGGCTCTCGGCGGCGAAAGCGCTCCGCGGGTCGATGACCGTGATGTCGTAGCCCGCGGCCGCCGCCATCGGGATCAGCGCCTGGGCAATGTGCACCGCACCGACGAGGGCGAGCCGCGGCGGCTGCGCAAACACGCGCAGGAAATAGCGCCGGCCATCGAGTTCGACGACGCGGCTACGATCCTGGGTGAGCGCCCGGGCGGCCTCGCCGGCGAGAGCGCCGCGTAGCGCCCCGTCCCCCGCAGTTTCCGCTTCCGCGAAGAGGGCACTGCGCCCATCCGCGAGGTCGATTGCGACCACCGCCGGCTTGCGGGCCGCGCGAACACGCCGCAACGCGCCGAGCAGGTCGTCCTGCCCCGCGAGCGAGTGGACGAAGATCTCCACTTTGCCGCCGCAGGCGAGGCCGACTTCCCACGCCTGCTCGTCCGTCACGCCGAACCCGAGCAGCTTGGGAGGAGCCCCTTTGAGGATCGCCCGGGCCTCGGAGATCACGGCGGACTCGACGCAGCCGCCGGATACCGAGCCGACGAACTCGCCCGCGTCATCGGCGGCGAGCTGGCTTCCGGCCGGGCGCGGAGAAGACCCCCACGTCGCGACGACGGTGGCGAGGGCGACCCCGCGTCCGTGCGTGCGCCAGCGGGAGGCGGTCTCGAGGATCGCGTCGGTATCGTCGCGCGAGAGGGGCGGTTCAGGAATCACTTGGCCGCCGTCACCATGATCTCGACGCGGGTGTCGGGGGTGGCAAGGCGCGCCTCGACGCAGGCCCGGACCGGCTTCCCGTCGGGGTCCACCCACGCCTTCCACGCCGCATCCATCTGGTCCTTTTCCCGGATGTCGGGCAGCCACACCTGCGCCCACAGCAGTTTCGACTTATCGGTTCCGGCGGCGGCGAGGGCGGCGTCGATCTTCCTCAGGACTTCCTCGGTCTGCGCTTTGCAGGAGGCGCTCTTGTTGTCGGCGGTGGTGCCGGCGACGTAGACCAGTCCGCCGTGCTCGACGGCGCGGCTCAATACCGGTCCGGGGTTGTGGCGCTTGATGCTCATGGAGATTCTCCAGTTGCAGTAAAGTGTCGCTGAATCACCAAACATACAGGAGAAACGCTCCATGCCCAAGGTACTGGTCATCCATGGCGCCGGGATGAACATGCGGGGGAAATCGCAGCTCGACGTGTTCGGACCCATGACGCTGCCTGAATACGACCAGAATATCCGCCGCTACGCTTCCGAGCTGGGCGTCGAGGTCGACATTTTCCACTCCAACATCGAGGGCGAGGTCATCAACAAGCTCTACGCGGCGCACGACGGCGGGGTGGCCGCCGCGATCATCAACCCCGCGGGCTATACGACCGGCCATCCCGCGCTGGCCGCGGCGATCGCTCAGGTGAAGTTCCCGGTATTCGAGCTGCACATCTCCAATCCCGCGCGCCGGGGCAGGGTCTCGGAAATCGCTCCCGCCTGCCGCGGCGTGATCACCGGCTTCGGCATTTTCGGGTACTACCTTGCCCTGAGAGGCATCCGGGAGAACCCGTGACGCAGCCGAAGCTGCCGCTGGCGGGCATCCGGGTCGCCGAGTTCTGCCATGTCGTGATGGGGCCGACGTGCGGCCTGGTGCTCGCCGATCTCGGCGCCGAGGTGATCAAGGTCGAGCCGCCCGAGGGCGACCACACGCGGAAGCTCGTCGCCTCCGGAGCCGGATTCTTCCCGACCTACAACCGCAACAAGAAGAGCTTCGCGGTGGATCTCAAGGCGCCGGAGGGCCGCGAGGCCGTGCTGAAGCTGATTGCCAGCGCCGACGTCGTCACCGAGAACTTTCGGCCCGGCGCGATGGACAAGCTCGGATTCGGCTACGCAGCCGTGAGCAAGCTCAAGCCGGCGCTCATCTACTGCTCGATGAAGGGCTTCCTCGCCGGCCCCTACGAGCATCGCACCGGCCTCGACGAGGTGGTGCAGATGATGGGCGGGCTCGCCTACATGACCGGCGGGCGCTTCGGGCCGCTGCGCGCGGGCGCCTCGGTCAACGACGTGATGGGCGGAATGTTCGGCGCCATTGCCATACTCGCCGCGCTCCACCAGCGGGGCTCCACGGGCAAGGGGCAGTACGTGCAGAGCGCGCTGTTCGAGAACAATGCATTCCTGGTGGCGCAGCACATGATGGAGGGGCTGGCGTCCGGCAAGCCGGTGCCGCCCATGCCCGACCGCATCCGCGCCTGGGCGGTCTACGACAACTTCAAGACGAACGACGGAGAGCTGGTATTCGTGGGCGTGGTGACCGACACGCAATGGAAGATATTCTGCGAGGCGTTCGGACTTGCCGAATTCCTTGCCGACCCCGCGCTCAAGACCAACCCGCAGCGGGTCGAGGCGCGCCCGCGCATCCTCCCGGTCGTGAGCGCGATCTTTGCCCGTATGAGCAAGCAGGAGGTGATGGACCGGTGCGAGTCGCTCGGGCTGCCGTTTGCGCCGATCGCGAAGCCGGACGACCTGTTCGACGACCCGCACCTCAATGCATCGGGAGGGCTGGCGCGGATCACGTTGCCCGACGGGAAAAAGACCAAGGTCCCCAATCTCCCGATCGAGATGGACGGCATGCGCTTCGGCACGCGGCTCGACCTGCCGAAAGTGGGCGAGCACACGCGCGAAGTGCTGGCGAGTCTCGGCTACGGCGCGGGTGAAGTGGCGAGCCTCGTCACCCGGCGCATCGTTCACGCCGCGTGATGCCCGCCGGGTCGCGGCCGCTAGAAGGTGCCGAGCCAGAAATAGCGGACGATGAAGACCAGCCCGGACGCCATCAAGGCGTAGATGAAGAAATCGGGAAGCCGGGTGGTGCGGCCGTGCGTGATGCGCGCGGCGTTCCACATCTTGCCGAGAAACACGGCCGACACGATGACGGGCAGCGCGATCAGGGGATATTGGACGCTGACGTCCCAGAGATTGCCGGCCACGGATTCGATCCAGCCGTTGTCCCGGAACAGATGGTAGGAGAAGCCGCCGATCCCGAACAGCACGAGAACGATCACGGCGAAGGACTCGAGGTATTCGAGGGTCTGTTTCACGCGGCGTATCCCCTCCGGGGCGCTGCTGGTTTCCCGGGCGGCCGCTATTGTAGCAGCGGACGCGGCTCCGGGGCGCCTAGAGGCTGTCGCATACCGCGTCCGTGACGAGTTCGGTGGTCGCCTCGCCGCCGAGATCGGGGGTGAGGATGCGCTTCGCGGTGACGGCCTCGACCGCGCGCAGCAGTCGCCGCGCGGCGTCCTTCTCCCCCAGGTGCTCGAGCATCAGGGACGCGGTCCAGAAGGTGGCGACGGGGTTCGCCACCCCCTTGCCCGCGATGTCGAAGGCCGAGCCGTGGATCGGCTCGAACATCGAGGGGAACCTCCGCTCGGGATTGAGGTTCGCGGTCGGCGCGATGCCGAGGCTGCCGGAGAGCGCCGCGGCGAGGTCGGAGAGGATGTCGGCGTGCAGGTTGGTGGCGACGATGGTGTCGAGCGTCTGCGGCTTTCCCACCATCAGGGTCGTCATCGCGTCCACCAGCACGCGCTGCGTCGCGACGTCCGGGTAGCCGCGCGCGACCTCGTAGAAGATCTCATCCCACATGACCATGCCGTGGCGCTGGGCATTCGACTTGGTGACGAGCGTCAGGTGCTTGCGCGGCCGGCTGCGCGCGAGCTCGAAGGCGAAGCGGTGGATGCGCGTTACACCCACGCGGGTGAAGACCGAAGTCTCGGTCGCCACCTCCTCGGGAAGTCCGCGATGCGCCCGCCCGCCGCTGCCCGAGTACTCGCCCTCCGAGTTCTCGCGGACGATCACCCAGTCGATCGCCTCGCCGTTCGCGAGCGGGCTCCGGATGCCGGGGAGCACGCGCGCCGGCCGCACGTTGGCGTACTGGTCGAAGCCCTGACAGATCGGCAGCCGCAGGCCCCACAGCGAGACGTGGTCGGGCACTTCCGGGGCGCCCACCGCGCCGAAAAAGATCGCGTCGCAGGCCTTCAACCGCTCGAGGCCGCCTTCCGGGATGTAATGGCCGTGCTTGAGGTAGTAGGCGCTGCTCCACGGGTAGTGCTCGATTCGAAGCCGGAAGCCGCCGTCGCGCTGAGCCAGCGCGTCCAGCACTTTCAGCCCCGCGGCGATCACCTCGACTCCGATGCCGTCGCCGGGGATCGAGGCGATTCTGTATTCGCGCATGGCGCGCGGATTATACGCCGGCCCGATCCGCGGGATAAAATTCCTCTGCCGCATGAAGATCCTCGCGCTCGACACCTCCACCGAATACTGCTCGGTTGCGCTCTGGCGCGACGGAGCGGTGGACGCGCGGGAGACGCATGCCGGGCAGCGTCATTCCGAGCTGCTGCTGCCGATGGTGGACGAGCTGCTCGGCCGCCATGGCCTTGCGGCGAAGGACCTCGACGGCATCGCCTTTGGGGAGGGGCCGGGGTCGTTCACCGGGCTGCGCATCGGCTGCGGGGTGACGCAGGGACTCGCTTTCGGAGCTGGCCTGCCGGTGGTGGGCGTGAGCACGCTGCTCGCGCTGGCCGAGGCGGCCGGCGCGGCGCGCGCGGTGTGCTGCCTCGACGCGCGCATGGGCGAGATCTATCACGCGGCGTACGCGCGGTCCGGTCCGGACTGGCGAACGGTGCATCTGCCGAGCCTCTGCGCGCCGGAGGATGCGCCGCCGCTGCCGGCGGGCGCGTGGACCGGCTGCGGGAGCGGGTTCGCCGCGCATGACGCGGCGCTGAGAGGACGCTACGGGGATCAGCTCTCCGCTATCATGCCGGAGGTATTCCCGCATGCGCGGGACATCGCGCGGCTCGCGGCGCGCGAATTCGAAGCGGGCCGCGCGGTCGCCGCGGAACGGGCGGTGCCCGTCTACCTGCGCGACCGGGTGGCATTGAAGACCCATGAGCGCACAGCTTGACCTGATTCCAAGATACCGGCGCATGAGCGCGTCTGACCTCGATGCGGTGGTCGCGATCGAGGAGGCGATCTATCCCCATCCGTGGACGCGCGGCAACTTCGGCGATTCGCTCGCCGCGGGCTACGAGTGCTGGGTCGTGGAATGCGGCGGGGATATGGCCGGCTACTGCGTAGCGATGATCGCGGCGGGTGAAGCGCACCTGCTCAACCTGAGCGTGGCCGGCCCGTGGCAGCGGCGGGGCGTCGGGCGCGAGGTGCTGGGCT
The DNA here is from genome assembly GCA_963699525.1 of uncultured beta proteobacterium. GTDB lineage: Bacteria > Pseudomonadota > Gammaproteobacteria > Burkholderiales > SG8-41 > SG8-41. The sequence goes on from CAVOUI010000009.1 coordinate 441,681, forward strand.
TCGTGCTCGACACCGCACGTCGCGCCGGGGCGGAGCGGATTTTCCTCGAGGTGCGTCCCTCGAACGACGCGGCGCGAGCGCTGTATGCGGCGGCCGGCTTCACGGAGATCGGGGCGCGCCGCGGCTACTATCCCGCCGGCGCGGACCGCGAGGACGCTATCGTGCTGCAGCTCGAGCTGCAGCGGTGATGGGTAACGCGTGAAGTCCCGCCGCGAAATGGTGCTGGAAGAGATGGGACTCACGCCCGAGTGGCGGCTGCGCACGCCTGCAGGCGCGGCATCCGCTCAGGAACCGGTTGTGGCCGAAGCGCCCCCTTCGACGGAGCTCAGGACAGGCGCCACTTTTCGCTCATCACCCGTCACGGATAGCGATGACCGGCGCGGCACGATCATGCGCATGGAGTGGGCCGAGCTCAAGGCGCGCGTCGCCGGCTGCACCGACTGCCCGCTGCACGCGACGCGCAAGAAGACGGTGTTCGGCGTCGGCGACGAGAACGCCGGCTGGCTGTTCGTCGGCGAAGGCCCGGGCGCCGACGAGGACGCGCAGGGCGAGCCGTTCGTCGGCCAGGCCGGGAAGCTCCTCGACAACATGCTCGTGGCGATCGGCTTGAAGCGCGGCGCGAACGTCTACATAGCCAACATTCTCAAGTGCCGCCCTCCCGGCAACCGCAACCCCGAGCCGCACGAGGCCCTGCAGTGCGAGCCCTACCTCCACCGCCAGATCGAGCTGATCCGGCCCAAGCTGATCGTCGCGCTCGGCAAGGTCGCGGCGGCGAATCTCCTCGCGAGCGACGCCAGCGTCGGGAGCATGCGCGGCAGGATACACCGCTACCGCGGCATTTCCCTGATCGTCACGTACCATCCGGCGTACCTGCTGCGCAACCTGGCCGACAAGGCGAAGGCGTGGGACGACCTGTGCTTTGCGGCGCGCACCATGAAAGACCTGGAGAAAGGCGGAGGTGGAGCATGAAGAGGCTGTATCTGGCATTGGCGGCAATCGCGGCCCTGGTGTTGCCGGGCTGCGGCTACAACGCGCTGCAGCGGGCCGACGAGAGCATCAAGGCGGCGTGGGCCGAGGTCGTGAACCAGTACCAGCGCCGCTCCGATCTCATTCCCAACCTGGTCGCGACCGTCAAGGGCTTCGCCGCGCAGGAGCAGCAGGTTCTGCTCGGCGTCACCAACGCGCGCGCCAAGGTGGGCTCGATCCAGGCGACCCCGGAGCTCATCAACGATCCCCAGGCGTTCAGCCGCTTCCAGCAGGCGCAGGGCGAGCTGTCCTCGGCGCTGTCGAGGCTGCTGGTGGTGGTGGAGCGCTATCCCGAGCTGAAGTCCGACCAGAACTTCCGCGACCTGCAGGCACAGCTCGAAGGCACGGAGAACCGCATCACCGTCGCGCGCAACCGCTACATCAAGGCGGTTCAGGAGTACAACGTCGTCGTGCGGCAGTTCCCCAGCAATCTCACCGCGATGCTCTTCGGCTTCAGGGAAAAGCCGCAGTTCACCGTCGAGAACGAGCGGGAGATCAGCAAGGCGCCGAAGGTGGACTTCGGCGCGCCCCCGCCGGCGAAGTGACGCTGGCCGTTTGCCGCTCACGGCCGACCGAATTCCCGGAGCGGCCGGGTGTACAATACGGTATTCATTGGTATTTCTTGGCATTCTTGGCGGTTGATTCGAGATTGAGGTTTGAATGAAGCCAGCAGTGAATCGGCTGCGCGGAGTCGAGCGCGACATCGTCCAGGCGCCGCAGCCCGACGACGTCGCCCCCTACTACGAGCCGCAGGGCAACGAGATCGCGGTATTCGAGGCCGCCTACCGGAAGCGCCTGCCGGTGATGCTGAAGGGCCCCACCGGCTGCGGCAAGACGCGCTTCCTCGAGTTCATGGCGTTCCAGTTGAAGCGCCCGCTTGTCACCGTTTCCTGCCACGAGGACCTCACCAGCTCGGACCTCGTCGGCCGCTTCCTCCTCGAGGGCGCGGAAACCGTGTGGCAGGACGGCCCGCTCACGCGCGCCGTGAAGGCCGGCGCGATCTGCTACCTCGACGAGATCGTCGAGGCGCGCACCGACTCGACCGTCGTGATCCATTCGCTCACGGACCACCGGCGCCGGCTCACCGTCGAGAAGAAGGGGCAGGAAATCGAGGCGCACGAGGATTTCATGCTGGTGATCTCGTACAACCCCGGCTACCAGACGGTGCTGAAGGACCTCAAGCCCTCGACCAAGCAGCGGTTCATCGCGATCAATTTCGATTTTCCGCAGGAGGAGATCGAGCGCAAGATCGTCCTCAAGGAGGCGCCAGGCATCTCTCCCGAGATCGCGCACCTGCTCGTCACCGCGGGGCGCAAGGCGCGGCTGCTGAAGGACCACGGGCTCGAGGAGTCGGCCTCGACTCGTGCACTGGTGTATGCGGCCAGCATGATCAACGCCGGCCTCGACCCCGTCGCCGCCTGCCAGGTGGCGATGGTCAACCCCATCACCGACGACGAGGAGCTTGCCGAGGCGCTCATGGAGATCGTGCAGGCGCATTTCGGCACTTGACGACCCGTTCCGGACAGCAGGCGGTCGAGGAGCAGCTCCGGCAGCTGCGCGACGCAAGCACGATCGCGTACCGCGAGATCGAGCAGGTGCTGCCGCAGATCCGCGCGCACGGCGACGATGCAACGCTCGCCTGGATCGCTGCGTGCCGCAGGCTCTACGACTACGACCGGGAGGCCGGCAAGGCCTTCATCCATGGCAGCCGCGAGGCGGAGCGCGTGTCCGAGACGGTCGCGCCGTGGACCGCCCAGGCACTGCAGTTCACGCGCTGGCGCGGCGCATGGCGAGCGCTCGAGGGGTTCATGGCGAACTTGCCGCGGGCCTACGGCTCGCTCGGGCACGCCGGCGAGCGGCGCTGGGCCGAGATCGGCTTCGTGTGGTGCGAGCGCCAGGTCGACAGCGGCTGCGCCTACTTCACGACGCCGGTGGTGGACCTCTCCGGGCGCCAGGGCATCACCGGGATCGAGCAACTCACGCAGCCGGCGGAGGAGCTGTTCGAAACGCGGAAGCTGCTGCTCGCCACCTATCTCGCCGGCGGCATCCGGGTGCGCAACCTCCTCGGCGCCCAGGCGATCCTGCCGTGGGCGCTGCGCGGCGCCGACATCATGCAATCGGGCCGCGCGCGCGGCGAGGCCTATTTCCGGCTCGAATCCGAGGAAAGCCTCGCGCTGCTGCTCGACCAGCTGCCCGGCTTCCGGCTCGCCGACCGCAACCGCCTGCTCTACATGCTGCTCGACGTCTGGTACGGGCATGGCTTCGAGCTGAAGGAAGGCAGCTGGTCGCCGGAAAAGGGCCGTCCCTTCGTCGAGACCGACGGGCGCAGCGTCTATTTCCCGGCGGTGATGCCCAACCGCGACGAGGCGGTGCTCGCGGCCCTGCATGCGGCGGGCCACATGCGCTTCGGTACCTTCGACCGGCTGGCGATGAAGGCGCTGTTCCGCCTGGCGGGCGCGGAATTTCCCGAGGCCGGCCCGGTGTCGTGGGCGCCGCTCTACGCGCGCTACGGGGACGACGCGCTGCGCTTCCAGCTGATCTTCGACCTGTGCGAGGACCTGCGGGTGGATTTCCGCGTCCAGCAACTGGTGCCGAACTACCTGCAGCGCATGCTCGCCACCGCGCGCTCGGGCGCGCGCCATCCGGAAACCGGTGTCTATTACGGCCTCGCCGTGACGAGCATCGAGCAGGCTCTTGCCGCCAGCCGCAACGACGGGGTGCGCGACGAGCGCTTCGCGCCGTTGCTCGAGCCTTCCGCCACCGTGGCGGATGCCTGGCGCATCGCCACCGCGATCTACGCCGCGGACGGCCTGCCGCCGGTCACCGACCTCGAGGCGTTCCACGCGGCGTACCTCCCCGGGCGCGGTCCCAACACCACGCGCCTCGCGCACCCGCAGCAGGACCAGGATGAGCAGCGGCAGCAGACCCGCTCCGGGGCCGAAGGCGAGAAGCGGCCGCAGGACGGGGGCGAGGAGAGTAGCGAGACGCCGCAGAACGCGGAGAGCGGCGACGAGCGCGACGGCGGCAAGCGCCAGGAAATAGCGGGCTTCGGCGAATCGAGCGGTGCGTCCACGCGCGCCTCGGGCCGCTCGGACGAGCAGCGCCGCGACGCGGGCTCCTCCGACAAGGGGATCGCGTACCCGGAGTGGGACTACCGCGAGCAGCGCTACAAGCGCAACTGGAGCTGGGTGCAGGAGCGCAAGCTCGCCGAGTCCAACATCACGGAGACCAACCGCCTGATGAACCAGTACGCGGTTGCGTTGAAGCGCCTGAAGAAAGCGATCCAGGCCCAGAAGCCGACGCGGATGGCGCCGCAGCTGCGCCAGCTCGACGGCGAGGACATGGATCTCAACGCGGTGGTGAGCTACGTCGTCGAGCGGCACGCCGGGCGCTCGCCCAAGCCCGCGATCTACAAGCGGCGCGAGATGCGCCAGCGCGAGATCGCGGTGACGCTGCTCGCCGACATGTCGACCTCCATCATGCAGCACCTGCCCGAGGGCGGCGGGCGGCTGGTGGACCGGGTGCGGGCGGGCGTGCTGCTGTTCGCGGAGAGCATGGACGAAGTGGGGGACGCCTACTCGATCGCGGGTTTCTGCTCCAAGTACCGCGACAACGTCAGCTACTACACCATCAAGGACTTCGAGCAGCCGCTCTCGCAGGACGTCCGCAGCCAGATCGGCGGCATCTCGGGGCGGCTTGCGACGCGCATGGGCGCGGCAATCCGCCACGCTACAGCCTGCTTCGAGGGCATCGAGAGCCGGCGCAGGCTGCTGCTCATCCTCTCGGACGGCCGCCCCGAGGACTACGACGACGGCGGCGACCGGCGCTACCTCCACGAGGACACGCGCATGGCGGTGAAGGAGGCGGTGGCGCGGGGCGTGCACCCCTTCTGCATCACCGTGGACACCATGGCGAACCAGTACCTGCCGCAGATTTTCGGGCGCGGGCACTACCTCGTGCTCGACCACATCAACTCGCTTCCCAACAAATTGCCCGAGATCTATTTTCGTCTCCGGCGGTGATGGGTGATGAGCGACGAGCGATGAGGGACCGGTGACTGGTTTTCTTTATGCCCGGGACCGAAACGCAGGACGTGTCGCAGGAAGCGCAGGTCGCGCTGACGCTCGGCGTGCGTCGCGAATTCGAGGTGCTGGGCATCGGCTTCGACCGCATCGGGATCGGCTACCTTAGGGGATCCAACGGGCTGCGCGGCTTCAGACTGGTGGGATCGTTTCCCTTCTGATTGCGGCATCTGATTCCCGGCTTGGCGCGTATCATGGCGCGGGGTGACGCTTCACCCGTCACAGAGGGGGGACCGGAGATGGCCAAGCCAGCCGTGCGGCGCGAGACGCAGTGGGTGCCGCTCACCAAGGAGCAGTTCCGGGAGCGTTTCTACGCCCGCTTCTACGATCCCGCGTTCGACGGGGTCCAGGCGGAGCTCGAGAAGGTGTTCGAGAAGGCGTGGGACGGCTACATCGTCTACCGGAAGTCGCCGCGCAAGCGGCCGGCAGGCAAGGGGTTCGCCGACCCGAAGTTCGAGCTGCCCATCGAGTGGCTCGAGGCTCGGGCGGCGATCGACGCCGCCGAAAAGCGGCAGAAGGACCCGAAGTCGCCCTCGCGCATTCTGATCGTGAACGGCTCCACCCGCAGCGAGCACACCTGCCCCGGGGAAATCTCGAAGACGCGGCGGCTCGCGCAGCATGCCCAGAAGGCGATCGGAGCGATGCCGGGTTTCGAGACCGACTTTCTCGACATCTCAACGCTGGCCGATGAGCCCTACAAGACGATCTACCCGTGCAAGGCGTGCGTTTCCACCTCGCAGCCGCTCTGCCACTGGCCGTGCTCGTGCTACCCCAACCACGCGGTGGGGCAGGTCAACGACTGGATGAACGAACTCTACCCGCGCTGGGTGGCGGCGCACGGCGTCATGATCCTCTGTCCGGTGCACTGGTACCAGGTGCCGGCGAGCCTGAAGCTCATGATCGACCGCCTGGTGTGCGCCGACGGCGGCAATCCCGATCCGACCACCACGCGCGGCAAGGACCCGGCGCTGGCGAAGGAGCTGGAGCTCGCGGGCTGGGACTACCCCAAGCATCTCGAGGGCCGCGCGTACTCGATCGTGGTGCACGGCGATGCCGCCGGCCCGGAAAACGTGCGCCGCATGCTGGCCGACTGGCTGAACGATATCGGCATGGTCTCGGCAGGGCCGACCGCGCTGATGGACACCTGGATCGGCTGGTACCAGCCCTATGCGACGAGCCACGAGGACCTCGACAAGGACGAGGACGTCTTCAGCGAGATCACGAACGCCGCGGCCGCGCTCGCGAACATGGTGAAGCAGATCCGCTCCGGCCAGTACCGGGCGCCGGACGAGGGGCTGCACGACCCCCGCGAGAAATGACTACTCGGGCGTGATGCCCGCCATCCGCACCAGCTTTCTCGATCCGCGCGAAATCCGCGCGCACGAACCTGCCGAACTCCTCGGGACTTGCGCTGCCCAGCGGCACGAGGCCCTGGTTGGCGTAGGCCTGCTTGACCTCCGGGGCCGCGAGCGCCTTCTGGATCGCGGCGTGCCAGGTCCTGATGATGGCCGGGGACGTGCCCCTCGGCGCAAACACGCCGTTCCAACTGGTGTACTCGTAGCCAGGCACGCCGGCCTCGTCGATGGTCGGCAGATCCGGCATCAGCGGCGAGCGCACCCGGAGGAAATCGCGAGCGCCCTCAGGCGCCCGGCCCTGACGTGCCCGGCAAGCGCGGCCGCCGGGGCGATGGCCCACTGCGATTCGCCCGCGACGACACTCGCCGCCATCGGACCGCCACCCTTGTACGGCACGTGCACGGTGTCGATGCCGGCGAGGCTCGTGAACATGATGCCCGCAAGATGACTCGACGAGCCGACGCCGGCGGAAGCCATGTTGAGCCTGCCCGGCTGCGCCCGGGCGAGCGCGATCAGCTCCTTCACGCTCTTTGCCGCGACGCCGGGAAACACAACGAGCATGCCGTCCGCGTTGACGATCAGGGAGATCGGGGCGAAGTCCTTCAGCGTATCGAACGCGAGCTTGCGGTAGGTGAACGTCGAAACAATCATCGAGCTCGAGGCGCCGATGATCAGGGTATAGCCGTCGGGTGCGGAGCGGGCCCCGATCTCGAGGCCGATCGTCCCGCCCGCGCCGCCGCGATTGTCGATCACGAGTTGCTGGCCGAACGCCTCCGACAGCTTCGGCGTGACGATGCGGGCGATGGTATCGAGCGAGGACCCGGCCGATTGCGCCGCGATCACCCGCACCGGCCGGCTGGGATAGGTCTGGGGAACCGCGGCACCGGCGGCGATGAGCGCCAGCAGACCCGTTGCCACAAGCGTGCGTGTCATGATTGCGCCTCCACTACGGGTGCCGGAATTGTCGCACAACCCCGGTCTTCCGCCCCCGCTGGCGCGGCGAATTCAGTGATGCGGCTCCGACGGCACCGTCGGCAGCGGGCCGCCGCGCAAGTTGTTGAGGTGGCGTTGCCGCACGAGCGCCATGGCGACCGCGACGAACATTCCAAACAGCACGATCACCGTGTAGATCGAGAGGTTGAGCCAGATGAGCAGCGCGTAGACCCCCAGCATGACGAGGATCGAGAGGTTTTCGTTGAAGTTCTGCACCGCGATCGAGTGCCCGGCGCCCATGAGAATGTGGCCGCGATGCTGCAGCAGCGCGTTCATCGGCACCACGAAGAACCCGGCGAGCGCGCCGATCAGGATCATGAGCGGGATGGCGACGGCGATGTTCCTCGCGAAGATCATCGCGATCACGATCAGTCCCATCGCGATGCCCACCGGGACCACGTTGACCGCGCGGTTGAGAGGCACGTGCCGCGCGGCGATCACGGCGCCCCCCGCGATGCCTACGGCGCAGATGCCCTGCAGCATCGTGGCCTGGGACAGGGTGTAGCCGAGCGCCGTCTCCGCCCACTTGAGGACGATGAACTGGAGCGTCGCGCCGGCTCCCCAGAACAGCGTCGTGGTGGCGAGCGTGATCTGGCCCAGCTTGTCGCTCCACAGCAGCTTCATGCAATGCGCGAACTCGTGAATCAGGAACAGGGGATTCCGGCTCGGTGCGCGGTGATCGACCCCGGTCCGGGGTATGTAAAGATTGAAAACGGCCGCGATCACGTAGAAAACGACGATCACCAGGATCGCCGCTTCCGGTGGCGAGTCGATTCCGGTGTCGATCTGGGGCAGATCGATCGCGAGCAGCCGCGCGGCCACGTCCGGGGCGATGAGCGCCCCGCCGAGCACCGTGCCGAGGATGATCGAGACGACCGTCAGGCCCTCGATCCAGCCGTTGGCGACGACCAGCTTGTGGTGCGGCAGGTACTCGGTGAGGATGCCGTACTTGGCCGGCGAGTAGGCCGCGGCGCCGAGCCCGACGACGCCGTAGGCGATCAGCACGTGTATGTAATACGATTCGCCGGGCCCCGGCAGCCAGGCGAACAGGAACAGCAGCATGCAGCCCACGATCTTCACCAGGTTGGTGATGAACATCACGCGGCCCTTGGGCATCGAGTCCGCGAATGCGCCGACGAAGGCCGCGAACCCCACGTAGGAAACGGTGAAGAAGAACTTGAGCAGCGGCACCATCCACTCCGGCGCCGACATCTGGATCAGCACGGCGATCGCCGCCACCAGCAGCGCGTTGTCGGCGAGCGAGGAGAAGAACTGCGCCGCCATGATGACGTAGAAACCGAACGGCATGCGCGAACCGGGGCGGCCTCGGGAATGAAGGCAGAAGGCGGTCGCGTCTTATACCACAGATCAGCTGAAATGTGGTTGAATATCAACCCTTTCCCCCTCACTCATCGCTCGTCACCGTGAAATGGCCGATCGCCGCCTCCAGGTCTTCTACACCGTCGCCCGGCAGCTGAGCTTCACCAAGGCGGCGGAGCAGTTGTTCATGACGCAGCCCGCCGTGACGTTCCAGGTGAAGCAGCTCGAGGAGCAGTTCAACGCGCGCCTGTTCGAGCGCAGCCACGGCAAGATCGGACTTACGCCGGCGGGGCGGCTGGTCATGGACTACGCCGAGCGCATTCTCGCGCTGTCGGAGGAGATGGAAACGCGGGTCGGCGAGCTGACCGGCGCGATGAGCGGGCCGCTGCTGCTGGGGGCGAGCACGACCATCGCCGAGTTCGTGCTGCCCCGGATCCTCGGCGAGTTCAAGGTGGCGCATCCCCAGGTGCACGCGCATCTCACGGTCGGCAACTCGGAGACGATCGAGCACCGCGTGGCGGATCACGCGCTCGATCTCGGCCTGATCGAGTCGCCCTCGCACCTCCCGGGCGTCATGACCGAGGTGTGCTGCGAGGACGAGCTGGTGCTGATCTGCGCGCCCGCGCACCGGTTCGCGCGGTGCGCGAGCGTGGCGCCGGGCGAGCTCGTGGGCGAGCCGTTCGTGAGCCGCGAGCTCGGCTCGGGCACCCGCGAGTTCACGGACCAGTACCTGCGGGGCTGCCAGGTCGCGCCCGAGGACCTCAATCTCGTGATGGAGCTCGGCAGCCCGGAGGCGATCAAGGGCGTGGTCGAGACCGGGCTCGGCGTGTCGATCATGTCGCGCGCGCGCGTGATGAAGGAGCGCAAGCTCGGCATGCTGGCGGCGGTGCCGCTCGAGCCGCGGCTGATCCGCACCTTTTCATTTGTGCACCCGAGGGAGAGATTCCGCTCGAAGCTGCTCACCTCGTTCGTCGAGTTCGCCACCGCGCGGATGCAGAAGCTCGCGAACGAGGCATGATGTGCGGCCGCTGTTCGCCACCATCGACGCCGCCGCGCTGAAGCACAACCTGGCAGTCGTGCGCCGGAATGCTCCGCGCTCGCGCGTGCTCGCGGTGGTCAAGGCCAATGCCTACGGCCACGGCCTCCTGCGGGCAGCAGCGGCGCTGTCGGAAGCCGACGGCTTCGCGCTGCTCGAACTGGAGGACGCGGTGCGGCTGCGCGAGGCCGGGGTCCGGAGCCGCATCGTGCTGCTCGAGGGTTTCTTCGAGCGCGGCGAGCTCGCGGCGCTGGTCGAGCACCGGCTTGCCACCGTGGTGCACGCCTTGGACCAGGTGGCGGCGCTCGACGCGCTTCCCCGGGACGCAAAGCTCGACGTCCTCCTCAAGGTGAACACCGGCATGAACCGGCTGGGGCTCGCGCCTTCCGATTACCCGGCCGCGCTGGAGCGGCTGCAGCGCAATGCGGGCGTCGGCAGCATCACGCTGTTCACGCATTTTGCGGACGCCGACGATGCGCGCGGCGTGGCCTGGCAGCTCGAGCGCTTGCGGCAGCTGCCCGGCTACGGCACGCTTCCCCGCTGCCTCGCGAACTCCGCCGCGATCCTGCGCTACCCGGAAACCCACTGCGACTGGGTCCGGCCCGGCATCATGCTCTACGGCTGCTCGCCGTTTCCCGAAGGCACGGGCAGCGAGGCGGGACTGAGGCCGGTCATGACGCTCGAGAGCCGGATCATCGCGGTGCAGGACCTGAAGCCGGGCGACGCGGTGGGCTACGGGGGTGCCTTCCAGGCTGACCGCGCCATGCGAGTGGGCATCGTCGCCTGCGGCTACGCGGACGGCTACCCGCGCCACGCGCCGACCGGCACCCCGATCGCGGTGGAGGGCCGGATGACGCGCACCCTCGGCCGCGTCTCCATGGACATGCTGTGCGCGGACTTGACTGCGGTCCCGGGAGCGGGCGTTGGCGCGCGGGTCGTCCTGTGGGGCGAGGGCGTTCCCGTGGAACGCGTCGCGGCGGCGGCAGGGACCGTAGGCTATCAGCTGCTGTGCGCGGTTGCGCCGCGCGTCCGGATCGTGGAAAAGTAATGCTGACTCCCGGGTCGCCGCCCGGTGTATCATTTTCCGGACCGATCGCCCGCGCCGCGGCCATGTCGCACTATCCTCCCCCTCTCCAGCGCTACGCCGTGGCCGTCGCCGCGGTAGCCGTCGCGTTTGCGATCCGCTACGGCATCTACGGCACCCTGGACAACCGGATCCCGTTCGGGTTCTTCACATCAGCCACCCTGATCGCCGCGTGGTACGGCGGTCTCGGACCGGGGCTGCTCGCCGCGCTCGCGGGCCTGGTGTTAGCGGACTATTTCTTCCTGACGCCGCATGCAGCGGGAGCGGCTTACGGCGAGGCCGAGCGCACCGCCATCGGCATTTATGCCATGAACGCCGCGCTGATCGTAGTGTTGTTCGCGCTGCTCCACATGCGCCTGCGTGGTCTCGAGGACAAACTCGGGAGCGGCGATTCCGGGGGACGCGCCTCGGCGACTCCGGAGCGCGAGGCCCGCGGCCACCCGCAACCCCGCTGAATCACGGCGGGCGCTGCTCAGCGCTATTTGGCCGATGGCGAAAGCCAAGTCCATTTACAGCTGTACCGAGTGCGGCGGCCAGGTGCTGAAGTGGCAGGGCCAGTGCCCGCATTGCCAGGCGTGGAATACGCTGGTCGAGACCCTTGCCGAGGCGGCGCCCGCCGGCTCGAATCGCTACAGCAGGGTCGCCGAGGCGGGCAGGCCGCAGCGCCTCTCCGAGGTCGAAGCGCGCGAGGAGAACCGCATACCGAGCGGGCTCGAGGAGTTCGACCGCGTGCTGGGCGGCGGGCTCGTCCCGGGCGGAGTCGTGCTGATCGGGGGCGAGCCCGGCATCGGCAAGTCCACTCTCCTGCTCCAGTCGCTCGCCGAGGTCGGCCGGTCGCGCCGCGTGCTCTACGTGACGGGCGAGGAGTCGCCGCAGCAGATCGCGCTGCGGGCGAAGCGTCTCGGCGTGGACGCGGCCGGCGTGACCATCCTCGCGGACACAAACCTCCAGCGCATCGAAGCGGTCATCCGGTCCGAAAAACCTGAGGTGGTCGTGATCGACTCGATCCAGACGCTCTACTTCGACGAGCTGCAGTCGGCGCCCGGATCGGTGGCGCAGGTGCGCGAATGCGCGGCACGGCTGACCCGTATCGCCAAGGGCGCCGGCGCGACGATGGTGCTGATCGGGCACGTCACCAAGGAAGGCGCGATCGCCGGCCCGCGCGTGCTCGAGCACATGGTCGACACCGTGCTCTATTTCGACGGCGACACGCATTCGCGCTATCGCCTCATCCGCGCCTTCAAGAACCGCTACGGCGCGGTCAACGAGCTCGGCGTGTTCGCGATGGAGGAGCGGGGATTGAAGGGCGTGTCGAATCCCTCTGCCCTGTTCCTGTCCCAGCACGGCACGGATGTAGCTGGCTCGTGCGTGATGGCGACGCAGGAAGGCACGCGCCCGATGCTGGTCGAGATCCAGGCGCTGGTGGACGAGGCGCGCGCGCCCAATCCGCGGCGGCTTACGGTCGGGCTCGAACAGGCGCGGCTCGCGCTGCTGCTGGCGGTGCTCCACCGGCATGCGGGCATCGCCTGCTTCGACCAGGACGTCTTCGTCAACGCGGTCGGGGGCGTGAAGATCGACGAGCCGGCGGCCGACCTTGCCGTCCTGCTGGCGATCGTGTCCTCCCTCAAGAACACGCCGCTGCCGGGTAAGCTCGTCGTCTTCGGCGAGGTGGGGCTCGCGGGGGAGGTGCGGCCGGTGCAGCGCGGCCAGGAGCGGCTGCGCGAGGCCGCCAAGCTCGGCTTTACGCACGCGCTGATCCCCCACGCCAACCGGCCCCGGCAGCCGATCGCGGGGCTCGAGGTCATCGCCGTGCGGCGCGTCGACGAAGCGGTCGTACGGGTCCGCGACCTGGTATCGAAGTGAAATACGTTCCCTCTCCGCTCGGGAGAGGGTAGGGTGAGGGGTATTATTGAGACGGATCCTTCCCATGGCACGCACCAACCCGTATGACGTCGGTCTCGACAAGAACGCGGCGAACTACGCACCGCTCACGCCGCTGTCGCTGCTGGCGCGCACGGCCCACATCTATCCCGCGCGCATAGCGGTCATCCACGGCGACTGGCAGCTCACGTGGAGGGAGGTCTACGCGCGCTGCCGCCGGCTGGCCTCCGCGCTGAGCAGGCGCGGTATCGGCGAGGGGGACACGGTTGCCGCGATGCTGCCCAACGTGCCGGCGATGTACGAAATGCATTTCGGCGTGGCGATGGCGGGCGCGGTCCTGAACACCCTCAACACGCGGCTCGACGCGGAGACGATCGCGTTCATGCTCGAGCATACGGGGGCGAAGGTGCTGGTCACGGATCGCGAATTCTCGGTCACGGTCGAGCGCGCGCTCTCCCGGCTCAAGAATCGTCCCCTGGTGATCGACGTGGATGACCCGCAGCACGACGGCGGAAAGCTCCTCGGCGAAACCGATTACGAGCGCTTCATCGCCGGCGGGAGCCCTGATTTCGACTGGCACCTGCCCGCCGACGAATGGGAGGCGATCTCCGTCAATTACACCTCGGGAACGACCGGCGACCCCAAGGGCGTGGTCTACCATCATCGCGGCGCGTACCTGAACGCGCTGTCCAACATCGTGAGCTGGGGCATGCCGCCGCACCCGGTGTACCTGTGGACGCTGCCGATGTTCCACTGCAACGGATGGTGCTTCACCTGGACGGTTGCCGCCGCCGCCGGTACCAACGTCTGCCTGCGGAAAGTCGAGGCGAAGGCCGTATTCGATCTCATCCGGAAGCATCGCGTCACGCATTACTGCGGCGCGCCGATCGTGCACGGCATGCTGATCAATGCGCCGCAGGAATGGAAGGAGAACATCCGTCACCGGGTCTCCTGCCTGGTCGCGGCCGCGGCCCCGCCGGCGGCGATCATCGAGGGCATGCAGCGGATGGGCTTCGACATCACCCATGTCTACGGGCTCACGGAGACTTACGGTCCGGCGGCAGTGTGCGCGAAGCACGAGGAATGGGACCAGCTGCCGCTCGACAAGCGCGTCGAGATGTACGGGCGCCAGGGCGTCTGGTACCACGCCCAGGACCACATGACCGTGATCGATCCTGTTACCATGAAGCCGGTACCGTGGGACGGCGAAACGATGGGTGAAGTGATGTTTCGCGGCAACCTCACGATGAAGGGCTACCTCAAGAACGAGAAAGCGACGCGCGACGCCTTTGCGGGGGGGTGGTTTCACACCGGCGACCTGGGCGTCGTGCAGCCCGACGGATACGTCAAGATCAAGGACCGTGCCAAGGATGTCATCATCTCGGGGGGCGAGAACATCTCTTCGCTGGAGGTCGAGGACGTCCTCTACCGGCATCCGGCCGTGATGGCGGCCGCGGTCGTGGCGCAACCCGATCCGAAATGGGGCGAGGTGCCGTGCGCGTTCGTCGAGCTCAAGGAGGGCGCCGGCGTGACGGAGGACGAGATTCTCGAGTACTGCCGTGCGCGCCTCGCGCGCTTCAAGGCGCCGAAGCGCGTGGTGTTCGGCGAGCTGCCGAAGACTTCCACCGGCAAGATCCAGAAATTCGTCCTGCGCGAGAAAGTGAAATCGTCCTCCGCCATCAATACCTAGCGCCGGTGAATGGTGAATCGTGAGCAATTCCGAGCACATCCTTGAAACCCGCGGCCTGACGAAGGAGTTCAAGGGCTTCCTCGCGGTGAAGAACGTCGGCCTCAGGGTGAAACGCGGCACGATCCATGCCCTGATTGGACCGAACGGCGCGGGCAAGACCACCTGTTTCAACCTGCTCACCAAGTTCCTCGAGCCGACCGCGGGCGAAATCCTCTACAAGGACGTTGACGTCACCCGCGCCAGGCCGGCCGACATCGCGCGTCGCGGCGTCATCCGTTCGTTCCAGATCTCGGCCGTGTTTCCCCACCTGACCGTGCTCGAAAACGTGCGCATTGCGCTGCAACGCAAGCTCGGAAATTCGTTTCACTTCTGGAAATCGGAAACGGTGCTCGACGAGCTCAACGCTCGGGCGCTCGAACTGCTGGACGCGGTCGATCTTGCCGGATTCGCCGGCACCGTGACCGTGGAGATGCCGTATGGCCGCAAGCGTGCGCTCGAGATTGCGACGACGCTCGCCATGGATCCGGAACTGATGCTGCTCGATGAGCCCACCGCCGGGATGGGGCACGAGGACGTCGATCGCGTGACCCAGGTCATCCGCCGGGTGGCGAAGGGGCGCACGGTGCTGATGGTCGAGCACAACATGAGCGTCGTGGCCGGAATTTCGGACACCATCACCGTGCTCCAGCGCGGCTCGATCCTCGCCGAGGGGCCGTACGCCGAGGTGTCGAAGAATCCCCAGGTGATGGAAGCCTACATGGGGACCGGGCATGGCTGAGACGCGCGAGATGCTGCGGGTTGCCAACCTGCATGCGTGGTACGGGGAATCCCACGTCCTGCACGGCATGGATTTCACCGTCAACCGCGGTGAGGTGGTGACGCTGCTCGGCCGCAATGGCGCCGGCCGCACCTCCACGCTGAAGAGCATCCTCGGCATGGTCGGCAGGCGCAGCGGGTCCATTGTGATCAACGGCGTGGAAACGGTCGGCATGCCCCCCTACCGGATTGCGCGCCTGGGCATCGGTTACTGCCCGGAGGAGCGGGGCATCTTCGCGAGCCTGTCCACCGAGGAGAACCTTCTGCTGCCGCCGCAGGTGCAGGAGGGCGGCCTGTCGGTCGACGAGCTCTACCAGATGTTCCCGAACCTGCAGGAGCGGCGCGCGAGCCAGGGGACGCGGCTATCGGGCGGCGAGCAGCAGATGCTGGCGATGGCGCGGATCCTGCGCACGGGGGCGCAGCTGCTGCTGCTCGACGAGATCACCGAAGGCCTTGCGCCCGTGATCGTGCAGTCGCTCGGGCGCATCATCCTGCAGCTCAAGCAGCGCGGTTTCACCATCGTGCTGGTCGAGCAGAACTTCCGCTTTGCCGCGCCGCTCGCCGACCGCCATTACATCGTGGAGCGCGGGCGGATCGCGCAAGGGTTTCCCGCGGCGGAGCTGCAATCGAAAATGGTCGTGCTGCACGAGTATCTGGGCGTTTGACGCACACTTCATCCAACCTTTGATATGGGGGACCAGAAAATGTCAATCGGACGTGGTATGGGAATCGCGGCAGCGCTCGCACTGAGCGCGGGCTTCGCGCACGCGCAGATTTCTGACGGCGTGATCAAGATCGGGGTGATGAACGACCAGTCGGGCACCTACGCCGACCTGGCCGGTCCCGGCTCGGTGGTTGCCGCGCGCATGGCCGTCGAGGACTTCGGCGCGGCGAAGAAGGGCATGAAGGTCGAGATCGTGGTGGCCGACCACCAGAACAAGCCCGAGGTCGGCTCCAGCATCGCGCGCCAGTGGTTCGACGTGGACAAGGTCGACGTCATCGTGGACGTGCCCACTTCGTCCGTCGTGCTGGCGGTGAACCAGATCGCGAGGGAGAAGAACAAGGTGCTGATCGTTTCGACCGGCGCCACCTCCGATCTCTACGGCAAGGCGTGCACGCCGAACTCGCTCCACTGGACGTACGACACCTGGTCGCTCGGCAATGGCACCGGAACAGCGGTGGTCAAGACCGGCGGCAACACCTGGTTCTTCCTCACCGCGGACTACGCCTTCGGGCACGCGCTCGAGCGCGACACCGAAGCAGTCGTGCTGAAGAACGGCGGCAAGGTGTTGGGCAAGGTGCGCCATCCGTTCCCTTCGGCCGACATGTCGTCGTTCCTGCTCCAGGCCCAGGCCTCCAAGGCGAAGATCATCGGCCTCGCCAATGCCGGCGCCGACACGATCAACGCCCTCAAGCAGGGTTCCGAGTTCGGCATCGTGAAGGGCGGCCAGCAGTTTGCCGGATTGCTGGTGTTCCTGACCGATGTGCACTCGCTCGGATTGAACATAGCGCAGGGGCTGCTTCTGACCGAGTCGTTCTACTGGGATCTCAACGACCGGACGCGCGGCTTCTCCATGCGCTTTGCAAAGCTGCACAAGGGAGCGATGCCGACCATGGGGCAGGCGGGCGTGTATTCGGCCGTGCTGCACTACTTGAAGGCGGTGGAAGCGCTGAAGTCGGATTCCCCCGGCGACAAGGTGGTTGCCAAGATGAAGGAGCTGCCGACCGACGACCCGGTCTTTGGCAAGGGCCGCGTGCGCGTCGACGGCCGGAAGATCCACGACATGTACCTGTTCGAGGTGAAGAAGCCGTCCGAGTCGAAAGGCCCGTGGGACTACTACAAGCTGCGCGCGACAATCCCCGCCGAGGAGGCGTTCCGGCCGGAGAAGGACGGCGGTTGCCCGCTGGTGAAGTAGGGGCGAGGGCGGAGGGATGAGCGAGATCTTCGGCATCCCGACGCAGGCCCTCTTCGGGCAGCTGCTGATCGGGCTGATCAACGGCTCGTTCTACGCGCTGCTCTCGCTCGGGCTCGCGGTCATCTTCGGGCTGCTCAACATCATCAACTTCACGCACGGCGCCCAGTACATGATGGGCGCCTTCTGCGCGTGGTTCCTGCTCAATAAGCTGGGAATCAACTATTGGTGGGCGCTCGTCCTCGCGCCCATCATCATCGGCGCGACGGGGATGGTGATCGAGCGGCTCATGCTGTCCCGGCTGTACAAGCTCGACCACCTGTACGGGTTGCTGCTCACGTTCGGCCTTGCGCTGATCTTCCAGGGCCTCTTCCGCCAGGAGTTCGGTTCCACCGGCCTTCCGTATGCCATTCCGAAAGCGCTCGAAGGCGGCCAGAACCTCGGGTTCATGTTTCTGCCGAATTACCGCGCCTGGGTGGTCGTGTGCTCGCTCATCGTGTGCCTTGCCACCTGGTTCATGATCGAGAAGACCAAACTGGGTTCGTACCTGCGCGCGGCGACCGAGAACCCGCAGCTCGTGCAGGCGTTCGGCATCAACGTGCCACGCATGGTCACGCTCACCTACGGCTTCGGCGTGGGGCTTGCCGCCCTTGCGGGCGTGATGGCCGCGCCGATCTACAGCGTGAATCCATTGATGGGCGAGCACCTGATCATCGTGGTGTTTGCGGTGGTGGTGATCGGCGGCATGGGCTCGATCATGGGCTCGATCGTCACCGGCTTCGTGCTGGGGCTGGTCGAAGGGCTTACCAAGGTGTTCTACCCGGAGGCGTCCAACACCGTCATCTTCATCATCATGGCCATCGTACTCATGATCCGGCCGAGCGGCCTCTTCGGGACGCAGAAATAGCGCACGTCATGGAAGCGCCTGCTGGACAGCGTAAGACGGGATGGTGGTGGGACCGCGTTCCACCGCACCAGCGCGCGGCGTTTCTCGTGATGCTGGTGTTCTTTGTGGCGGCACCGGCGGTGATCTACCCGGTGTTCCTGATGAAGGTGATGTGCTTCGCGCTGTTTGCCTGCGCCTTCAACCTGCTGCTCGGCTATGTCGGACTGCTCTCATTCGGCCACGCCATGTTCCTCGGCACGGCAGGCTACACGGCGGCGCACGCGGCCAAGGTGTGGGGATTTACGCCGGAGCTCGCCATCCTCGCCGGCGCGGCCGCGTCGTTCGCGCTCGGCCTCGTGTCGGGCCTCATCGCGATCCGGAGGCAAGGCATCTATTTTGCGATGATCACGCTTGCGCTCGCGCAGATGGTCTATTTTTTCTGCGTGCAAGTGCCGTTTACCCACGGTGAGGACGGCATCCAGGCGGTGCCGCGCGGGAAACTGTTCGGGGTCTTTGACCTCTCGGATGTCGGGGCGATGTACGCGACCGTGCTCGTGGTCTTCGTCGCGTGCTTTCTCCTGATCTACCGCATCATTCATTCGCCGTTCGGGCAGGTGCTGAAGGCGATCCGCGAAAACGAGCCGCGCGCGACCTCGCTCGGCTACGACGTGGACCGCTACAAGCTGCTCGCCTTCGTGCTCTCTGCGACACTTTCGGGCGTGGCCGGCGCCACCAACGCCCTGGTATTCCAGCTTGCGGCGCTCAACGCTGTGTACTGGACCATGTCGGGCGAAGTGGTGCTGATGACGCTCGTGGGGGGGCTCGGCACTATCTTCGGGCCGGTCGTCGGCGCGCTGGTCGTGCTCGCGATGGAAAACTATCTCGCGCAATTGGGTGCGTGGGTCACCATCGTGCAGGGCGCCATCTTCGTCGTCTGCGTGCTGACCTTCCGGCGCGGCGTGATCGGCGAGCTGGGACGCATCCTGAAGAAGCCGCTCTAGGAGCTAGACCGCCCACAGTGTGGTCCGCGGTTTGTCGCGCGCGCGCCGTGCGGTAAAATGGCGGCCCTCTCAGAGCGAGTCGCGGCCATTCCGGAGCGCATTCATGAAAGTCCTGGTCACCGTCAAGCGCGTCATCGATCCCCAGGTCAAGGTCCGGGTCAAGTCCGACGGCAGCGGCGTCGAGACCGCGAACGTCAAGATGGCGATGAACCCCTTTTGCGAGATCGCCGTCGAGCAGGCGGTGCGCATGAAGGAGGCGGGCATCGTGACCGAGATCGTCGCGGTCTCGATCGGCGCGCCGCAGTGCCAGGAAACGCTGCGCACCGCGATGGCGATGGGCGCCGACCGCGGCATCCTGGTCGAGACCGGCATCGAGGTGCAGCCGCTCGGGATCGCCAAGGTGCTGAAGGCGATCGTCGCGAAGGAGAGCCCGCGTCTCGTCATCATGGGCAAGCAGGGCGTGGACGACGACAACAACCAGTCGGGCCAGATGCTGGCCGCGCTGCTGAACTGGCCGCAGGGCGCGTTTATTTCCGGGATCACGATCAACGGGGACAGCGCCGATTGCGTGCGGGAGGTGGATGCCGGGCTCGAGAAGCTGACGCTGAAGCTCCCCGCCGTCGTGACGACCGACCTGCGGCTGAACGAGCCGCGCTACGTCACGCTGCCCAACATCATGAAGGCCAAGAAGAAGCCGCTCGAGGTGGTGAAGCCGGAGGCCCTCGGCGTGGACATCGCGCCAAGGGTGAAGATCCTCAAGGTGCAGGAGCCGCCCAAGCGGGGGGCCGGCGTGAAGGTCGCCGACGTGAAGGAACTGGTGGCGAAGCTGAAGAACGAGGCGAAGGTGATCTGAATGGCCGTTCTCGTCATTGCCGATCACGATAACGCCCATCTCAAGCCGGGCGTGACCAACGCGGTCACCGCGGCCGGCCGGATGGGGGCCCCGGTCACGATGCTGGTGGCGGGACACCAATGCGGCGCCATGGCGCAGGCCGCGGCGAAGATTGCGGGTGTGGCCAAGGTGCTGCTGTGCGACGCGCCGCAGTACGAGGGGCTGCTCGCGGAAAATCTCGCGGCGCTGATCGTGACCCTCGCCGCGAGCTACACGCACATCGTCGCGCCCGCCACCGGTCTCGGCAAGAACCTGATGCCGCGGGTGGCGGCGTTGCTCGACGTGCAGCAGGTGTCCGACATCAGCGCGGTCGAATCGCCCGACACCTTCGTGCGCCCGATCTACGCCGGCAACGTGCTGGCGACGGTGCAGTCGGGCGACCGCATCAAGGTCGTCACGGTGCGGGGGACCGGGTTCGACGCGGCGGGGGAGAGCGCCGCGCCCGCGCCCATCGAGAAGCTCGCGCCGGCACCGGATGCCGGCCTGTCCAAGTTCAACGGACAGGAAGTGCACAAGTCGGACCGCCCCGAGCTGACCGCCGCGCGCATCATCGTGTCCGGCGGCCGCGGCATGGGCAGCGCGGAGAATTTCAGGATCCTGGAGGCGCTCGCTGACAAGCTGGGAGCGGCGGTCGGCGCCTCGCGCGCTGCGGTCGACTCGGGCTACGTTCCGAACGACCGCCAGGTCGGCCAGACCGGGAAGATCGTCGCGCCCGAGCTCTACATCGCGGTCGGCATCTCCGGCGCGATCCAGCACCTCGCGGGCATGAAGGACAGCAAGGTGATCGTCGCCATCAACAAGGATGCCGAGGCGCCGATCTTCGCCGTGGCGAACTACTGGCTGGTCGAGGATCTCTTCAAGGCCGTTCCGGAGCTTACCCAGGAACTCTGAAGCCGGGCATGTCCACCTACGCCGCCCCGCTGAAGGACATGCAGTTCGCGATCACGGAACTCGCGGGGCTCTCCGAGATTTCCGCGCTCCCCGGCCACGCCGAGGTCAACGCCGAACTGGTGGAATCGGTGCTGAGCGAGGCCGCGAAGTTCGCGCGGGATGTGCTCGATCCCCTGAACCGGCGGGGCGACCAGCAGGGCGCGCGGCTTGCCGACGGCAAGGTCACCGCTCCTGCCGGGTTCAAGGAGGCGTACCGCCAGTTCATCGAGGCCGGCTGGAACGGCCTCGGCGGGGAGCCCGAGTACGGGGGTCAGGGCTTGCCTCACCTCGTCGCGACGCCGGTCCAGGAGATCTGGAAGAGCGCGAACATGGCGCTGTGCCTCGCCCCGATGCTCACCGCGGGGGTGCTCGAGGCGCTGCGGATTCACGGCTCGCCGGAGCAGAAGGCGACCTACCTCGGAAAGCTCACCTCGGGGACGTGGTCCGGCACCATGAACCTGACCGAGCCGCAGGCGGGCTCGGACCTGTCCGCGGTGCGCACGCGCGCGGTGCGCGAAGGCGATCATTACCGAATTCGCGGCACCAAGATCTTCATTACGTGGGGGGAGCACGACCTGACGGAGAACATCGTGCACCTCGTCCTCGCGCGCACGCCCGACGCGCCGGAAGGGGTGAAGGGGATCTCGCTCTTCATCGTGCCGAAGTTCCTGCCGGGACCCGGGCGGCGCGCCCGGCGCGAGAAACGAGATCCGCTGCGTTTCGATCGAGCACAAGCTCGGCATCCACGCGAGCCCGACCTGCGTGCTCGCTTACGGCGACGAGAAGGGCGCCATCGGCTACCTCGTGGGCGAGGAGAACCGCGGCCTCGAGTACATGTTCACGATGATGAACCACGCGCGGCTCGCGGTCGGCGTGGAGGGGGTCGCCCTCGGCGAGCGCGCCTACCAGCACGCGCTCGACCACGCCAGGACCCGCGTCCAGGGCCGGGCAATCGGCCAGAGGAGCGGCGACCGCGTCACCATCATCCACCATCCCGACGTGCGCCGGATGCTGCTGTCGATGCGTGCGCAAAACGAGGCCATGCGGGCGCTCACCTATTTCGCGGCGGCGACGCTCGACAAGGCGCGGTACCATCCCGATCCCGCGCAGAAACGGCGCAACCACGCGCTGCTCGACCTGCTGACGCCGATCGTGAAGGGCTGGTGCACGGAGCAGGGGGTGGAAGTTGCCTCGACCGGCATCCAGATCCACGGCGGCATGGGATTCGTCGAGGAAACGGGCGCCGCGCAGTATCTGCGCGACGCGCGCATCACGACGATCTACGAAGGCACGACCGGCATCCAGGCGAACGACCTCATCGGGCGGAAGGTTGCGCACGAGAAAGGGGCGACGGCGCTGGCGGTGATCGAAGCGTTGCGCGGGCTCGACGCGCCGCTCGGCAAGGGCGGGAGCGACGTCGAGGGCCTGCGGACGAACCTGAAGGAAGCGGTGGACGGCCTCGAAAGCGCGACGCGCTGGCTGGTCGAAACCTATCCGCGGAATGCCAGCGCCGCCGCCGCGGTGGCGGTGCCCTATCTCAAGCTCTTCGGCACGGTGGCGGGCGGCTGGATGATGGCGCGCGCGGCGCTGGTTGCGCGTGAGAAGCTGCGGCAGCCCGACGCCGACCGGGATTTCCTCGAGGCGAAGCTTGCGACCGCGCGCTTCTACGCCGAGCACGAATTGCCGAGGGCGCTTCCGCTCGCGCGCGAGGTGATTCGCGGCGCCGACAGCGTGCTGGCGCTCGAGGTTAATCGTTTCTGAGAACGCCGGTCAGCGCGTCATCCAGGCGCGACTCCGGGGAGCTTGCGTGGGCACCGTCCGAAACATCATCAAGGCATCCATGCGCGCGGGCGTGGCGGGGATGCTGCTGGGCGCGCTTGCCGGAACGGCGGGTGCCGCGGAGCCTCAACTGGTCTCGTTTCGCAGCGGTGATCTCGAGCTGCGCGGCTTCATTTTCAAGCCGGAGGGCAACGGGCCGTTTCCGGCCGTGCTTTACAACCACGGCAGTGAAAAGCTGCCCGGCAGCAAGCCCGGGATCGGCAATTTTTTCGCAAGCCACGGCTACGTGATGTTCGTGCCCCACCGCCGCGGCCAGGGACGGTCGCCGGGCGGCTACATCATGGATGAGCTCCGGGGCGCCGGCACCCTGCGCGGACAGATGCTGGTAAGGCTGAACGACCAGCACCAGCAAGACGTCTTGGCGGCGCTCGCTTTCCTCAAGAACCTGCCGTACGTGGACGCCGGCAACATCGTGGTCACGGGATGCTCCTTCGGCGGGATACAGACCCTGCTCACGGCGGAAAAAGATGTCGGGCTGCGAGCGGCGATTCCGTTCGCGGCCGCGGCCATGACATGGCGAGAATCAAGTGAGATGCAGGAACGGTTGCTCGCGGCCGTCAGGCGGGCGACCGTCCCGATATTCCTGATCCAGGCCGAGAACGATTACGACCTCAGCCCGACGCGCGAGCT
Organism: uncultured beta proteobacterium; assembly: GCA_963699525.1. Lineage (GTDB taxonomy): Bacteria > Pseudomonadota > Gammaproteobacteria > Burkholderiales > SG8-41 > SG8-41. The sequence goes on from CAVOUI010000009.1 coordinate 465,055, forward strand.
GTCCAGGGAAATGGAGCGGTCAGGCAAGGCGTATCGTGCCAAAATCTTTCCGCCCTACGGCGAATCGCAGAGCGACGGGCACGGCGGATTCTGCGGGCGGGGAGTGGACGTCTGGGGCAACGATGTTCTAGAGTTCATCGCTTCGAACCTGCGCCGCTGATTCCGGATTGGGTCAAGGAGAAGGCATTGAGTTCTACCCCCTTGTTGTCGAACCCCCTCGCAGAGCGCCTGCGCAGGGGCGAGCTGGGCCTGACTCTCATGATCCGCCACGCGCGCACGGTGGACATCGCGCTCGCGGCGAAGGCATGCGGCTTCGACGGCCTGTTCTTCGACCTGCAGCACGGCGTCATTCCGGAGCACGAGATCTCGCAGATGGCCGTCGCCGCGATGAACGCCGGCGTGACGCCGCTCGTGCGCGTGCCGGAGAAGGACTATGCCGCGGCGCTCCGGATGCTGGACAACGGCGCGCTCGGCATCGTCATGCCCGAGGTGACCACGGCGGAGGACGCGCGGCTGTCGGTCGCCGCGTGCAAGTTCCCGCCCGTGGGCAACCGCGGCGCGTTCGGCAGCTGGGCGCACTTCGGCTACCGCAGCCTGCCGGCGGCCGACATGCGCAAGGCGTTCAACGACGCGACGCTGCTCGTCCTCATGGTCGAGAGCAAGGCGGCGATCGATAACATCGAGGCCATCGCCGCGGTGCCGGGGGCGGACGTGATCCACATCGGCACCAACGATCTCTCGACCGACCTCGGGCACCCCGGCGAGCTCGCGCATCCCGAGGTCATGGCCGCGATCGAGCGCGTGGTCAGGGCGTGCCGCGCGCACGGCAAAGTTCGCGGGCGTGGGCGGGTTGACCGGCGGCGATGCGGTGAAGAGCCTGCCGCAGGTGGTGAAGCTCGGAGCGCGCTTCATCACCTCCGCGAGCGAGTGGAACCTCATGCTGGCGGCGGGAGCCGAGCGCGTCAGGTCCCTGCGCGCGTTGCCGCTCGGCTAGATAAGTGAGAACATCCAGAGGGAGGAAGCCGATGGAAAACTAGACGATACGTGTCGTACTGCTGCTTTGGGCCGTGGTTTGCGCCGCGACGGCCGGCCCGGCGGCGGGCCAGGCCTATCCCGAACGGCCGATCCGCATGATTGCGCCGTACCCGCCCGGGGGCACTTCGGACATCGTGGCGCGCATCGTCGGACAGACGCTCTTCGAAGCGTGGGGCGCGCGCGTCGTGGTGGACAACCGCCCGGGCGCGAGCGGCAGCCTCGGCACGGAAATCGCGGCCAAGTCCAACGCGGACGGTTACACGATGTTGATCGGCAGCGTCGCCCCGATCGTGTTGAACCCCCTTTTCTACCCGAAGATCGGCTACCAGTCGCTGCGTGATTTCACGCCGGTATCGCTGATCGGCGCCGCCCCGCAACTCATCGTGGTCAACCCGGCTCTGCCGGTGAAGTCGATCAAGGACCTGATCGCGCTCGCGAAGTCCAGCAAGGACGGGCTCAACTTCGGCAGCGGCGGCATCGGCACGCTTCCCCATCTCGGCGGCGAGATGTTCAAGGTCATGACCGGAACGAACATGGTGCACATCTCCTACAAGGGCGCCATTCTCACGATCCCGGACCTGCTTGGGGGACGGTTGCATGTCGTGTTCTCCGATATGCCAATCGCTCTGCCGCACGCCAATTCGGGTAAGCTGCGGGCCATTGCGGTGACCAGTTCAAAGCGGTTCGGGCTCGCGCCGGGCATTCCGACCGCGGTCGAATCCGGCCTGCCGGGCCTGGTGCTGGACAACTGGTGGGGACTGCTGGTGATGAAGGGCACGCCGCAGAGCGTCGTCGGCAAGATCAACGCCGGCATCGTGCAGGGACTGCAGCAAGCGGACGTCAAGGAACGCTACCGGGGACAGGGGCTCGAAGCGGTGACCAGCACGCCGCAGGGATTCACCGAGGTCATCAAGTCCGACCACGCGAAATACGTGAAGCTCATCAAGGATGCCGGCATCAAGATCGAATGACCTCGACAGGAGAGTTGCGAATGGCAGCGAAGACGGCGAAGAAGACGAAAACCGCGGGGATGGCGAAAAAGCCCGCGGCCGCGGAAGGTTTCGACCGCACGTTCAAGGCGATCTACGACCGCGACATCCCGTGGCAAAGCGACGATGTGCTCGGAATTTTGAAGTTACCCCCCGGCGTGCAGGTGAAGGTGCTGAACTACGACCCGGTGATGAAGCGCATCGACATGAAGCACCGCTTTCCTCCGGGCTACGTCGAGCCCGCGCACACGCACAAGAGCTGGCACTCGATCCTGGTCACCAAGGGCCGCATGTGCGTCGCGGGCAAGGACCTGCGCCCCGGCGACTACGTGTTCGGCTGGGACATTCCCCACGGGCCCTACGAATATCCCGACGGCTGCGAGGTGTTCATCGTCTACATGGGCGATCCGACGCATAACTGGGAAAAGGCCGGCCTGCTCAAGCACCAGAACGTCTGGCAGGCGGAGACCGACGAAGGCAAGAAGGGCGTCGTGGCGCACATCGAGAAGCGCAAGGCCGGCAAGGTCTAGAGCAGGGCGAACACCTCCGCTCCGAAGCGGCTCCGCGCCTCGTCGTGCACGGGCTTCACGGCGCGAACGAATGCGGCGCGCTGGTCCGCGGTCAATTCCACGAATTCGCAGCCTTCGGCTTCGAGCGCCTTGCGGGCGGTCTCCTCTTCCGCGACGGCGAACTTCCGCTGCAGAGCGACGGCCTCCCGCGCGGCACTCTGGATTGCCTGGCGGAGCCGCTCCGGCCAGCTCTCGAATGCCGCGCGGCAGAGGTAGAGCCCGCGCGACATGTAGCAGTGGTTCGTGAGCGTCACGTAGCGGTGGACTTTGTGGCAGCCGTAGGTCACGGTGTTCGCGAACGGATTCTCCTGGGCGTCCACGGCGCCGGTCCGGACCGCCTCGAGCCCCTCCTTGAGATCGCACGGGTACGGAACCGCGCCGAGCGCCGCAAACGTTCGCGCGTGCATCGGGCTTGGCATCAGGCGGATCCGCATCTGCGCCATGTCCGCGGGCGTTCGCACCGGCCGCAGGCGGTTCGTGACGTGGCGGTAGCCATTCTCGAAGTAGCCGAGCACGCGGAAGGCGTAGCGCTCCTCGATCTTGCGGCTCAGGTACGCGCCCAGAGCGCCGTCCATTGCGCTCCGCGCGTGCGCGAGGTCGCGAAACAGGAAGGGAAGGTCCGCAAATTCCAGCTCGGGCACCTTGTCGGTCAGATAGCTCGTGGACTGGTAGGTGAGCGTCAGTATTCCCTGCTCGGTCATCCAGAGCAGGTCGCCGCCCTGGTAGCCGAAATCGAGAATATTCCAGACGTACTTGATGTCCACGGCGTCGCCGAACTCGGCCTGCAGCCGGTCGCCGATCGCCTTCAGGCCGCGGCTGTGGCTCGTCTGCGGCGGCCCGTAGCCGCCCATGACGATCCGGGTCGTCACAACATGGGGCCGGGCTGGCCGAGGGCGTACTCGGTGAGGTGCCGGACGATCCAGTCGTAGGCATCGTCCACCGAATCGGTGTGGTGCATCAGCTCGAGGTCGCGCGCGTTGATCGTGCCGTGGCGCACGAGCGCATCGAAATTCACCACCTGCCGCCAGTACTCGGTGCCGAAAACGACCATCGGCAGCGGCTTGCGCATCTTGCGCGTCTGCATGAGCGTCAGCAGCTCGAACATCTCGTCGAGCGTGCCGAACCCTCCCGGGAACACGATCACGGCCTTCGCGAGGTAGGCGAACCAGAACTTGCGCATGAAGAAGTAGTGAAAGTGGAACTGCAGCTCGCGGGTGACGAAGGGGTTGCCGAACTCCTCGGCCGGGAGCGAAATGGTGAGGCCGACATTCATGCCGCGCGCCTCGGCCGCGCCGCGGTTCGCCGCCTCCATGATGCCCGGGCCGCCGCCGGTGCACACCACGAAGCGCCGCTCGTTCGAGTCGAGTCCCTTGCGACCACTGCGTCAGCCGGAAGGCGAGCTCGCGCGCGGCTTCGTAGTAGACCGCCATCCGGACCGCCTCGCGCGCCGTCTCGAGGTCGCCGTCGCCGTGTTCCGCCTTGCGCAGCGCCTCCTCGGCCTGCTCGCGCGACTTGATCCGCGCCGACCCCATGAACACGATGGTGTCGTCGACGTGCAGGCGCTCGAAGCGGCTCTTCGGCTCGAGATACTCCGACAGGATGCGCAGGGAGCGGCCTTCCCTGCTGTTCACGAACGAGGGGTTGGCGTAGGCCTTGGCGTTGTGGTGGCGGCGTTCGGCCATCGGCAGGCCCGTTATTCGGGTATCGAGCCGAGGAGGTACATTACCTTGATGACCGGCCCGGGCTCGCCGAACTGGCGAAACCAGCGGCCGAAAATCTCGGTGATTTCGCCGCTGCTGTAGAGATGAGACAGCCCGGTGTTCACGGCGAGGCGGAAGTCGGCATCGCCGCGCGGCAGCACGATGCCGTACGGCTCGAAGGACAGCTCGTCGGGAAGAAGCAGGAGCGATTTCGAGTCGCGGGCCTTGTTACCCACCCCGACCAGCAGGAGCTTGTCGCTCGCGAACGCATCCGCCTTGCCGTCCTCGAGAGCGGCAAACGCTTCGTCACGCGTCGGGAAGGCCAGCACGGTTGCGTTGATCTCGCGGCGGGCCAGCTGCGCCTTGACCGCGCGCTCGTTGGTGGTACCGGAAACCACGGCAATACTCTTGCCGGACAGGTCGGACAGCGAGCGCACGCCGGAGGCGGCCTTGACCAGCAGCCCGGTGGACTCGATGAAAATGTAGCTGGAGAAGTCCACCAGCTTCAGGCGCGAGAGCGTCACGGTGCTCGAGCCGCATTCCATATCGGCTTGCCCCTTGGCGACGGCGTCGAAGCGGGTCTGAACCGTGACCGGCAGCCACTTCACCTGAAGTCCCTGCACCTTGATCTGGCGCTCGATCGAATTCACCACCCGCTTGCACAAGTCGATGGAAAAACCGACCACCTGCTGCTTGTCGTCTGTGAACGAGAACGGGCTCGCGTCGGAGCGATAGGCAATGGTGATGGTCTTGGTGTCCGCGATCTTCTTCAGCCGGCCGTCGGGTTTCTGGGAATGGGCGGCGCCTGCGGCGAGGAACAGCGCGAGCGCGAGCGTGATCGTTCGAATCATGGATTCTCCCCGGGGGATACTTCGATCGGAACGCCCGACGATACCGGCAAATCAAGACGGAGGCAATCCAGAGCCTATTGTTGAGATAGGCTCTGGTCACTCCTTCTGTGCCGCCTGGATCTTGGGCAGCAGCGAGATCTCCTCGCTCAGGTCAGGCTCTCCGCACAACCGGAGGATCTCGGCACGGGCCGCGTCGCGCAGCTGGATTGCCGCGTTCCAGTCGGCGCCCTTCGGTGCGAGCGGCGGGCTCAGGGTGACGCTCACGCGCCCGCGGCGGAACAGCCACTGGCCTTCGCGCAATATCGAGCGCGTGCCGCGGAGGGTAACCGGGACGACCGGCACGCCGGCCTGCGCCGCGATCATGAATGCTCCCATGCGGAACGGCAGCAGCCCCGGCATGCGCCGGAACGTCCCCTCGGGGAACACGATGAGCGACTGCCCGCCGCGCGCGAGCTCGGTGAAGCGCCCGGCGTCCTCGACGCCGCGCTGGGCGTCGAGGCGCTCGACGAATGCGGTGCCGATACGCTTCAGGAAGATGCGCGGCACCCAGTGGTCGAGCAGCTCGCGCTTCGCGACGAAGCTGTTCGGCTCGCGCAGGGCGGCGGCGACGACCGTGCCGTCGAGGTAGCTCTGGTGGTTTACGACGAGGATGCAGGGGCGCCCGGAGGGCAAATGCTCCAGGCCGCGCACGGTGAGCGGCAGCCCGGCAAGCGAGAAGAACAGGCGCCCGGCGCGGTGGCTCAGCTTCCAGCACCACGCGGTATTCGGGATGAGCGCGCACGCGATCCACGTCAGGCCGCCGATCGCGCCGAGCAGCAGCAGCGCCCAGGTGCCGTAGAGCCAGTCGAGGACGACGCGCAGGCCGCGGCGCGCCTGCGGCAGCAGCGCCGACCAGGTCAGCCGCAAGACCTGCCACCACACCGCCCGCGTTCCGGTCGCGCCGCCGCTCTCGTAGACTTCTCGGCTCGCGGCGCGCCGGATCTTGCCGCTGGAAGTCTTCAGCACCGTGCCGGGCGGCGCAAGCATGATGTCGTCCGCCGGGTTGCCGATGAGCGAAACGGCGAGGTCGTTGATCCGGGCGCGCAGCGCATTCTGCCGTGCGGGATCGGTTTCGCGCGTCTCGGCGAGCACGATGACGCGCTCGGTGCCGGAGCGCGGGTCGGGGCTGCCGAACACGGCGACGCAGCCCTTGCGGACGCCGTTGAGATTGCCGACCGCGTCCTCGAGCTCGTAGGGGTGGATGTTGCGGCCGGCGCGGATGATGGTGTCCTTGATGCGCCCGGTGATATAGAGATCGCCCTCGGCGACGTAGCCGAAGTCGTCGGTGTTCATCCACGCGCCGTGCAGGAGCCTCTGCGTTGCTTCCGGATTGCGGTAGTAGCCGCTGGTGACGGAGGGCCCGCTGAACTGGATGTGGCCTTCCGCGCGCTCCGGCAGCTCGCGGCCCGATGCATCCACGACGCGGATCTGGTGCCCCGGGACCGGATGGCCGCACGCGACGAAGGTCAGCGCGTCCGGGTGCTCCGGCTCGACCGGGACGGCCTCGCCCCGGCGCATGAAGCGGTCCTTGTCGACGCGGTCGAGCTTTGCACCCCGCGCCGGCGGAGAAAAGGCGACGCCGAGGGTGGCCTCAGCAAGTCCATAGACCGGGGTCATCGCGTCGGGCCTGAAGCCGAAGCGTTCGAAACGCCGGGTGAATGCGGCCATCGTTTCGGGGGAGACCGGCTCCGCGCCGTTGAAGGCGAGGCGCCAGGTGGAGAGGTCGAGCCCCTCGATATCGGCGTCCTGGATCCGGCGCAGGCACAGCTCGTAGCAGAAATTGGGCCCGCCCGAGATCGTGCCGCCGTGGCGGTGGATGCTGCGGAGCCACCGCGCCGGCTGCGCGAGGAAGGTGAGCGGGGACATCACGGGGTACTTGAAGCCGTAGGTAAGGCTGCCCATCCACGCCCCGATGAGGCCCATGTCGTGATAAAGCGGCAGCCAGCTCACGAAGACATCCGCTGGCGTCACGCGCAGGGCCCGGGCCATGGATCGGATGTTGACGAGCAGGTTGGCGTGGGTGAGCACGACGCCCTTAGGGCTGCCGGTGCTGCCCGAGGTGTACTGGAGCATCGCGATATCCTGCGGGCTCGCGCGGTGGGCCGCGGCGGTCGCGCCGCGCCGCATCAGATCCTCCGGCGTCACGACATACCTCAGCGTGTCGACGCGCGGCTTCAGCAGCAGCGCGAGCGCCTTCGCCTGCGGCACCGTGATCAGGACCCGCGTCAGCGCGTTCGAGAGGATGCCGGCGTGACGCTTGAGGTGGTCCTCGATTTGGGACGCGCGCGCCGGGGGATAGATCGGTACCGGAATGCCGCCGGCGAGGAGAGTGCCGAAGAAACTGAAGAAATACTCGACGCAGGTAGGCAGCATGATCGCCACCGCGCGCCCCGGCTCCAGCCCGCGCTCGATCAACCCGGAGGCCACCGCGCGCGCGGCCTGGTCGAGCTCGGCATAGGTGACGGTGCGCTCCCCGCCGTCCTCGTCCTGCAGCACGATGTGCGGCCGGTCGGGATGCTTCCGCACGTGCCACGCGAGCACGTCCGGGAGCGTCGTCGCGTCGTCCGGGGTCTCCGATTCGACCGCGAGCGCGGTGACGCGCTCGATTGCGCCGGCGCTCGCGCGACGCGCGGGGCTTGCCGCGAGCAGCGCGCGCAGGAGATCGCGCGGCGTCTCGGCTTCCGCCATCACCGTTTCCGGCAGGCTCATGCCGAAGCGGCGCTCGATGCGCAGGTAGAGCTCCACGCGCCCCAGGCTGTCGAAGCCGTAGTCCCGCTCGAGCCGGGCGTCGAGCGAGGAGGGGATGGCGGCGCGTGCGGGATGCAGCTCGGCGGCGAGCTGCCGCAGCATTTCGACCAGCGCATCCGCGCTGATCGTGGTGCTGCCGGTATCGATGGGCCTCGCGACGGACGTTTCCAACTTATCGGGACCCGCGCCAGGTAGAGGTGAAACGATGTTAGCACACGACCCCGGCGCCGACGCGGGTGTCCGCCAGACGCGGTTGCTCAGTCCACCTCGTGCGCCTTGAGGAACATCGATCGCTCGAGCGCCGTGAAGAAGTTCTGGTACGGCTTGGGATCGGTCACCGCCTTGATCTGGTACTGGGCGTTCGCGCGCACCAGGACCTGGGTAGCGCCGCGGGGTCTGACTGTCACCGTCATGCGCAAACTGTAGCCGTCGAGCTTGGTGGCGCTCACGGCGCCCAGGACAGCGTCGGCCCGGTCGATGATGAACCCGAAGTCCTGCAGCGTCTGGATCACGGCGCGCAACGTCTGCTCCTTGTCGGAGGTGTCGAAAGCGCGCGTCTGGAACGCTCGTTGCTCCACCTGGCTCTTGTCCGTGGCCAGGACTTCTTTCTGGGACGCGGTGCCGGCGCACCCGCCGGCGGCAAGGGCAGCCGCCAGGAGGATCGCTTTCATCGTGAGGGCTTTCATATCTTGTGTGCCTCCAGGAACACGGATTGCGAAAGGTTCTCAAAGAAGCCCTGGTACAGCACCGGGTCCCTGAGCCACTCGCTGCGGGAGACACCGGCATTGCTGGTGCGGACGATGCGCTGAAGGCTGAGGCGGACAAAGTGGTCGTTTGGCGACTTTCCCGGAGCGGGATAGACAACCACGGACGCCCGTATGGTCTGGCTCTTGTCCGTCGGCATCGTCACCCCCGTCAGCAGGGCGAGCACGACGGCCCCGGCGATCTGGCCCGCATCCATTGCCCCGCGTTCCTTCGACGCCGTGATCAGCCCGAGACGGCTGTCCGTTGAATCCACGCCGTAGCCCAGGTCCTGGAGCACGGCCGCGCATGCGGAAAGAAGGTCTGCCTCGGCGATGCCTTCGAACCGTCGGGTCTCGATCTGGCGCTGCTCCAGCGACGCCGGTGAGAGCAGGGCGTTCTCCGGGAGCTGAACACAACCAGCCGCCACAACGGCCAGCAGGAAGATGCCCGCGCGGACCGTGTCCATGGCGCTAGAACCGCGAGGTGTGATAAGCGAAATCGCGCACCCTGCTGTCCCGGTCGAACTTGACGATCACGGTGAAAGTGCGTTGCGACGTCGAATGCGCGCCTGCCGCCGCCGAGTAACCCGGCGCAGCCAATCCCGCCGCGTTGCTGTTGAACCCGAGGACGAGCACGTTGATGCCGCCGCTGCTGGTCGAATAGACCGACTCAGTGGCGATGCGGTCGTAGATCCAGACTTCGCGGCGCTGCTCGTCGGTAGAGACGATATTCGGCGAGCCCAGTGCCTGCGCCACCTCGGCGCCGCTCATGCCGATCCGGATCTCTTTTTGAACGCGGCCCACCGTAAGGCTATCGGCGGACCCCTCGGTAACGGCCGCGCGGTGCTCGGGAGCGGACAAGCAGCCGGCGAGTGCGAGCACGGGGAATAGCGCCGCGATCAGCAGCTGCTTCGACACAGTCGGCGCCGATGTGCCGCGCAGTACCGTCAATTGCAGTAAGTTGCGGAAGGTCATGATGCTCTCCTTTTCTCGCTGATGAGTGCCATGAGTGAGCCCTGTCGCGGATGAGCCGATGCGGCGTCTAATGGCGCCGCGCAGTGGCCGGCCGCGCGTCGAGCTCGTTCATTTCCTGCAGGAATTCCTGGATGGCAGGCATGTCGCGCTGGTGGCTCAGCACGAGATTCCTCGTTGCAGAGCGCCTCTTCTTCGTCGTTGTAGCACGAATTCGAGGATCTGCTTCGGCGCGCGTGTCGCGCGGCAATTCACATGAGGTTGTGCGGCGAGACTCGGTCTTGTTTCCCATATGCCCTCCTTAATATTTCCTGACCGGACAGCTGAAGCCCGATTCGCGATGACAGACGCGATCCACGGGCATGGGCTCAGCGCGCCGCGCTCTCGCGCGGCGAGCGGCGCAATGCATTGGGATCGTATCCGGCAGGCAAGTTCAGCTTGATCGCCGGATCGTCGTGCGCCTGTTTACGGAAAGCCTGCAGCGCGGCGTCGACGTTCGGGATCAGCTGCTGCAGTGCCTTGTCAAAGCCTTCTGCGCGCGCTTGCCGCGAGCTGTCGGAAAACTTGATCCAGGCCGCGGAGCCCTTGACGGTGCTCGTTCCGGGCGCGCGAAACAGGAGCTTGCGGGTTTGGACGTCGAACACGGTGGCTTCGAGCACGGTGTGGATGTCGTACTGGTCCCCCGGGACCAGGTACGCACCGATGCCCGTCCAGTACAGCAGGGCCCACTTGTTGGGTTCGGAGAACTGGATCTGATCGTACGAGAGCAAAGCGATCACTTCCAGGTTGAACAACGTCGCGAGCTGCCGCAGGTTGTCGAATCCGCCGCCGTTCTTCAGGTAAGGGGTCGGGATCACCACGAGGTCGCCGACGAATGGGTATTTCTCGAAAGCCGCCTTGATCTCCGTCGACCACCGGATTTGTTCAACTTCGCTGATGCCGAATTTGGGATCGGCCACGCCCGGGACAAAGGCGATACCGATGCGCAACGGGATATTCAGTTCGGCGATGGACGCCTGCTGCATTTTTGCCGGGGGCTGCTGCCCGGAGTACAGGTAATCGACCACGCTCGCGGTCTGCTTGCTTTCCTTCATGGCTGCTGATCCGCACCCTGAAGCAATCACGGCGGCGAGGAGCATCACGACGATGCTTTGCGCGCCCTGTATGACCGACTTGACCCGCGGCCGAAGGTCGGGCGGTGGATTGATTGTCGCGACTGCGCTCACTGTTCGGATTGAGAGATTCATGTCGCCTTCCTTTCCGGATTCATCGCAGCGGGTCGTCCGCGCGCTCGTGAACTCATGCTGCAGCCGGGGCACTTCCAGATCGGATACGGATGGGTAACGGATGGCTTACACGGCGGCCAGGCGGGAAAGTCATTGATTTTATGAAGCTATTTTTGAGTCAGGCCCTGGTTAGACATACGTCAATGCAACTCCTGACCCATTGGTCCTTGGTCCGCGTGTGACCGAAAAGGAGAGGGCTTTTCCTACTTCCATTCTTCCGAGAGCGTGAATTTGGGCACGAGCCCCTCCATTCGGCGAGACGCGAGGTTTCCGGTCGGCTGCATCAGGCCCACCGCAATGCCGACGAGGACACCGACTTTGATCGTTGGATCGCTGGCGTACGTGACCGCCCACGCGCGTGCTCCCGGCGCGTCACCCGCCTCAGCGCGATCCGCCGCGATCAACGCGATCGCGGCTGCTCTTGTCAGCACATGTGCTTCGCCCTTTACGGAATTCGCAAAGGCCTCGTCAAAACTGCGGGATGCCCCCGCAATATCCCGCGCCGCCACCTGAGCCGCTGCGAGCGCACGCAGTGCGCCAGCCTTGCCGGACGCACCAAAGACGGTGTCGATGGCCTGCAGCGCTTGTTCCCGGGTCCGCGCGGCATGCTCCGCGTCTCCAGCGATCGCCTGCGCCACCGCAATCTCGCTCAGGGCCTGAACCTTGCTGGCGGCCGTTGCGATCGCAGCGGCAGCCTGCAGTGCCAGTTCTCGAGTCCGTGCGGCCGCTCGGGCGTCCCCGGCATTCGCCTGCACTTCCGCGATTCTCAGCAGCGCGGAGGGCTTGCGGCCGGCATCCGGGATCGCGGCGGCAGCTTGCAGCGCCTGTGCCCAGGTCCGTGTTGCCCCGTGCATATCCCCAGCCGCCGCCTGCGCGTCTGCGATCGCCCCCAATGCGGAAGCTTTGCTGGACGCGTCTGCGATACTGGCAGCAGCCTGCAGCGCCTCCTGCCGGGTCCGTGCTGCTCCGGAGACGTCACCCGCTCCGGCTTGTGTCAAGGCGATCGCACGCAATGCGTAGGTCTTGCTGTCTGCGTCGGCGATTCCCGCCGCCGTTGATAGCGCCCCCGGCGCGTCCCCGGCCGCTGCCTGTGCAGCGGCAATCTCGCGTAGCGCGGCTGCCTTGCTGGAAGCGTCCTGGATAGTGGCGGTAGCCTGGAGCGCCTGCCGAAGGGCCGACCTTGCTTCCGGTCCGTCGCCAACCCTGACTTGCGCCATGGCGATCTCCTTCAGGGTGATGCCCCTACGATTGGCATCCTCAATGGCGGCGGCCGATTGCAGCGCCCCGCGCACGTCCCCGCCGTTCGCCTGCGCTGCGGCGATCTTCTGGAGGGCGCGGGCCCTATCGTTGGCGTCTTCGATCTTCGCGGCGATTTCCTGGGCCCCGCGGACGTCCCCGATTTCTGCCTGTGCCATTGCGTGCACTACCGTGATACTGCTCAAGGCAGAAGCCCTTTTGGAGGCGTCGGGGATGGAGGCAGCGACTTGCAGCGCCTCATGCCACGTGCGCACCGCCGCAGGATCCGTGGCGCTCGTCTGCCTGAACGCAATTGCAGCCAGGGCGACGGCCTTCGCCTCGGAGTCTTGAATCTGTGCCGCAGTCGTCTGCGCTTCGAGGAAGTCCCTCGCCTCCGATTGCCACACGGCGATCACCCACAGCACCAGGCCCCTGAGCTGTCTATCCGGGAAATTCGCGGCCGTCGTCTGGGCCTCTTGGAGTACCTGCTGGCTTTCCGCCAGCCGGGTGTCCGAATCCAGCTCACCGCCGCATCCGGCTGCGATCGCAAGCAGCAGCGTGAGCGCGAATCGCTTCATCTGCGCCCCCATCCGGCAAGGGCGGAACAGGTGCCAGGAGCCCCCTGTGGCGCTACTGCTGAAAAGCCACCGTGAACGGCTGTTCATATTTCAGGAGCCCGACGTAGCGCAGCGGCCTGCGGATCGTGAACGAGGAGACATCGCCTTCGCGCATGTGCAGGATGTCGGCGGGACTGATGATGCGCGGGTCGGCATCGGTGATGGACACTCCGGCGTGCCGGTAGGCCTGCAGCACGAGCTGCGAGCAGAAGAGCTGGCTATCGGCGGCCGCCATCTGGCTCAGGACCCCCAAGCTGCGGAGGCAGGCGTCGCGCACGGTGGAGGGCACGAGCGGCAGTTCGCACACCCGGCGGCCGATGGAGAACGGGAACTGAAGGGTTACCCCGAGGAAGCTGAAGCCCGTGCCGGACTTCGCCAGCGCGTATTCCTTGATCAGCCGGGCCTGCTCCTCAGTGAGTTCCGGGTGGCGCAGGACGACCGCCACCGTCTCATCCTTCAGGACCTCCTCGATTCCCCGGGTGCGCACGCTTGGCATCACGGCCTCCACGATCTTGCCCTCGCCGATATAGACGGCCGCGTGGCTCACGGGGGCGAAGGTGAAGAGTTGGATGCCTGCTGCCCGCAGGCTCGGCTCTGAGGTGAGGAGGATGTCGCCCGGGCGCAAGTCTTGCGGGGCGAGGAGCGCCTCGTTCTCTCCGGGCTCGATGGACATGCGCTGAAACTGCAGAACTACGGTTTCGGAGGGGGGTTCCCCGTCCTGTGACGCCGCCTCCGTGCGGAAGGAGAGTTGGGTGGCGCAGCCCTGCAGCAGCAGGGCCACAATGAGGACCCCGAGCGGGCCCGCCATCGTATCTGTCCAGTGACGCATTTCGGATCTCCCCCGGCCGGTTTCCCGGCCCCCTTGCCGCCGACCACCGGCGGCTCCTGGGGCCAGAATGAGGCGGGGGGGCTTTCCGATCGGTCACAGGTCGCTTACGGGTCGCTTACAGATGGGGCGCCACCCCACGCGGGGGGTGGGGGAAGGTGCGGGAAGGGGGCAGAAGGGGCCGGCGGCCCCCCTACTGCGGGGTGAAACGGGCCAGATCTGTGGCCCGGGGGCTACGCGCTTGCGTAATAGAAAGGTGTCAGGAACCTTTATGTGATCTGGCAGTTCCGCGGAGAGGCACGTCGGCATTGAATCAGCATGGCTCAAAGGACGACGAGGGGTAATCCCATGTTCATGGGATTATCGATGGCGGGGCGCGAAGATGGCTTGCTGCTTCTCCCACCACCCCGCCCGCTTGCGCGGGCACCCCTCCTCAGGCAGGAGGGGAGGTTTTCCAACTATTTGGTGGCGCCCTCGTGGGCCGGCTCGGAAATTTCCGGCGCGGGAGATTCTTCGGTGCGCGGCTTGCCGAGGAGAGGACAGTCCGGCGCGGCGGCGGCCTTCTTGCGCGCGATGATTTCCTTCGAGTGCTTCTGGAGGTAGTGCGCGATGGTCTCGACGCGGATCTTGACCGAGCCGGCGGGCTTGGTGGAGTCGAGGTCCTGGAACGCGAAGAAGAGGGTGCCGGAGCGCTCCACGATCTGCTGCACCGGGCTGTAGGTCGGCTGGTCCATGCCGCACTCGTAGCTCGCGAGGCGGATCACTCCCGCGACCCACGGCGTGCGCGCCGCGGCCTTCGCGCCCCACAGGATCTCGTTGGTGTTGGCGCTGTAGGAGGACGGCCACACGTCGCTGATGTCGAACGGCGAGCGGATGTGGCCCGCCTTCAGGTCCGCCGCGAAGATCCACTCGAGCAGGTCCGGGTCGGTCGGGAAGTACTGCGTCCACAGCACGGGATAGCCGTAGGCCTGCAGGTCCACCTCGATCTCGTGGCCGATGCCGGGGTCCATGTGGTAGGGCCGCGCGATGACGAGCAGGCACGGCGTATCCGTGGCGGCGCACCGCTCCAGGACTTCCCGGCCGCGGCGCCGCGCCTGCGTGTTGAACGCGTCCAGGGCCTCGAAGCCCTGGCGCACCGCTTCCTTCGTCTCCTCAAACTCGATCTCTGGGAAGATCTCCTTCAGCGCCGGATGCATCTGCTTCGGCACCAGCGCGGGATCGCCGAGCGACACCAGAGGCGTGACGTAGCGGATGCCGCGCTGCGCGAACGCGTCGTTCTCCTTGAGGAAGCCCGCCTTGATGTTCTCCGGCGCCGCCATCACGCGCGGGCAGGCGAGGTTGTCGAGCACGTGGCCCTTCAGATAGGAGGGCAGCGAGTAGATCATGGGGGAGAACAGGACGTCGATCTTGCGGTGCTTGTCGCGCGCCAGCAGCTCCCCGTAGTGGCCGGAGATGCACTTCACCGGGTAGCAGCAATCCACCGTGCCGCGACCCTTGGCGTACTGGCGGCCCTGCTCTTCCGACGTGTCCGACGAGAACGCGATCTTCCGCGCCTCGACGCCGAGCGCCCCGAACAGGCCCACCCAGAACTGGTGGGTGGACCAGAGGTTGAGGACCCTAGGTATCCCGATCCTCAGCTTCGACCGGTACTCGGGCGTGGCGGAAGGCGTCTTCGCGAACCATTTCTGCAACATTGGGATGAGCACGTTTGACTTCCTCCATGCGGGCCTTCACCACCCGCATCTCGTTCGCGTCCTCGAGCAGTCCCTTCGGGCAGGAGTTGCCGCTGATGACCCGCTCCCGGCCCTCGGCGAGCGGCACCTTGCTCCACGGCCGGCCCTTCGCCCCGGGCAGCACCACGTCGATGAAGGTGCGCCGGCAGCTGACCGGGCACCACTTGCACGTGGTGTGCTCGTTGGTCGTGCTTTCGTATTCGAGCGCCTCGATGGTGTCGAAGCCGCGGAAGCGCGTCGCTTCGCCCCCGCGCGACCAGTCGAGCGCGCACAGCGCCGCGCCGATCGCACCCGCTTCGCCGGGGTAGGGATGCACCACGATCTCCGCGCCGGGGACCTTGCCGACGATGAAATCCACCTGCGCCTTCACCACGGCGAGGTTGCGATGGGTGCCGCCCTGAAGCACGAACTTCTTCCCGGCCGCGGCGAGGTTCTGAAGCTGCCCTGCGTAGACCCACACGTTGAGCGGCAGCACCGCGGCGAGCGACGCCATGATCTCTTCCGACGACCAGCCCTTGCGCTGCTGGTTGACGATGTCGGATTGCAGGAAGACGCCGCAGCCCATGGCGAGCTTCGGCACCGAGCGGGCCTTGAACGCCAGCTCGGCGTACTGCTCGAGCGGTGTGTTGTAGCGCTCGGCGACCCCCTGCAGGAACGCGCCGTTGCCCGACGAGCATTGCGAGTTCAGCCGGAAGTCCGACACCGTGCCCTGGCGCAGCAGCATGATCTTCACGTCGCAGCCGCCGACGTCGCAGATCACGTCCGCGTCGGGGTGGAAGTGCATGGCCGCGGTTGCGTGCGCGACCGTCTCCACGATCCCGACGTCGGCGCCGATGATGTCCTTCAGCAGGTCCTTGCCGTAGCCGGTGATGGCGAGCCCGGCGATGCGCTCGAATCCGGCGTCGCGGATCTTGCGCATGATCGCCTTGGCGTCCTCGATCGGGTTGCCCTTCGACTGCGTGTAGCAGGAGAAGAGCAGCTCTCCCTTCGGGCACATCGCCACCGCCTTCGCCGTGGTGCTGCCGAAGTCGCAGCCGAGGAACACCCCGGAGTCGACGGGAACCGTCGGCGCGACCGGCAGTCCGCACGCTTGCGACTGGCCGTTGTTCGCCGTGCAGCCGTAGCGGTCCAGGAACGTCTGGAAATCGTCCGCGCCCGTGATCAGCCCGCGCGCGCCTTCCTTCGCCTTCTGCTCGTGCTGGCCCACGTCGATCCACCAGCGTATCTTCTCCGAGCCCTGGTAGATCGCGACCCCGTTGGTCTCGCCCTGGCCGATCTCGATGCAGCCGAGGCAGGCGTAGTAGAGCGCGTCGGCGGGAACCAGGATGACGTCCTCGATCTTCTTCCCCTCCGGCAGGGCAACCTTGCGCTCCTTCCAGAGCTTCGCCAGGTGGTGCCGCCACGCCTGCTGCAGGCCGGTGAAGAACATGTTTGGCCCGCCGAGCAGCAGCACCTCGGGCACGGGGGTGTTGCCCTTGGTGAGGGTCGCGAGATTTTGGTAGACGACGGCCTCGTAGAGGCTCGCGATGATCTCCTCCACCGGCACGCCCGATTTCACCAGGGTATTGGAGTCGGCCTCGGCGAAGATCCCGCACTTGGAGCTCACCTTGTGCAGGCTCATCCCGGCGTACGGCATCTTGGCGAGCTGCTCGGTCGGGACCGCGAGCTTGCGCGCCGTCTTCTCGATGAAGGTGCCGGTGCCGCCGCTGCAGGCGGACTGCATGAAGACCTGCTTGCTCGAGCCCTCGCCGCTCGGGGTGAAGAACACCGTCTTCATGTCCTCGCCCCCGATCTCCGAGACGAAGCGCACGTTCGGGTGGAGCTTCTCCACCGCCGCGGCGACCGCGACGACCTCCTGGATCAGCTTCGCGCCGACGAGCGGCGCGAGAAAGCCCGCGCCGGAGCCGGTGAAGAAGATCCGGTCGCGCCCCGGCGCGAAGCCGCACTCGGACTCCATCCGCCGGAGGTACTCGAGCACGGTCTCGGCCTGCTTCGTATTGTGCCGACCGTAGTCGCGCCACAGCGGCTTGCCGTCCTCCACCACCAGCGCTTTCACGGTGGTGGAGCCGACGTCCATGCCGGCGTACTTCATTGCCGCGCTTTCTCCACGAGATGCAGCACGAGGTTCGCCGCGGTGCCCGAGGCCCCGAGGCGCGGGATCTTGTAAGTCGCGCGCTTCATCTCGGGGTGCGCGTCGAGCAGCTCGCGCGCCCGCTCCGGGGTCAGACCGTTCAGCTTCAGCACGTCGTCGAACTCCTTCTGGGCGCGGCGCTTGGCCTCGGTCAGGATCATCTGGCACCGCGACAGCGCGTGGACCTCGGCGTCGCCCTTGATCTCGAGCGGCGCGTAGAGCAGATCGGGGAATTTCCCCGCCACCGCCGCCATCGCGCCGATGCTCATGGTGTTCGGCATGCAGGAGT
Source organism: uncultured beta proteobacterium (assembly GCA_963699525.1). Lineage (GTDB taxonomy): Bacteria > Pseudomonadota > Gammaproteobacteria > Burkholderiales > SG8-41 > SG8-41. Next base: position 482,819 of record CAVOUI010000009.1, read on the forward strand.
AGGGCGAAAGCTCGCAGATCATGTGCGCCTTCTTCTTGTGGTGGGCCCACAGCGCCTTGCCGATCAGCATGTCGCCCTCGCCGCCGTTCAGCCGGCTATGGTAGTAGGGCGAGGCGAGCTCGCGCAATTCGTACTGGTCGGGCATCTCGTGCGGGAGATCGCCGAGCGTGCGGCGCATGCCGTCGTAGGTCCGGCGCAGCAGCCGCATCGCGGTCCGGATACCGGCGAGCTTCAGGCGCGCCATGCGATCGATGCCGATGTGGTCCTCGTAATCCTGGCCGGCGAGGCGCATCAGGTAGTCGAGCCAGATGGTGATGGCGGCGGGATAGACTTCCGCGCCCTCGGCCTCGAGCCAGCGGTGGATGTTGTAGTTGGGCTCTCCTTCCACCGTTTGCAGGTAGAACTCGCCGGTGATCTTCACCACCGGCTTCACCCGCAGCCGGTCCACCTCGACGCTCTCGAACTTCCGGCGCACCTCGCGCATCGCCTGCCGGAAGTAGTCGGTGAAGACATACCAGAGCGGCGCGCTCCACTTCTTGCCGTTCACCGGAGAGTTGCGGAAGGCCTCGTAGAGGTGCTGAATGCTTTCCCGGGCGGCGCGTTCGGTCGCCCCGGGTTGGACTTCGTAGGGACGCGTCTGGTATTCCAGGTCCTGCACGATGTCGCTCGCCACGACCGACCAGATCGCGCCCAGGGTGAAGGGCAGGTTGAGGTCGAGCCCGCCGCCCTCGGCCGCCCCCTGCTCGAGCCCGTTCTGCGCGAGCAGGAACATGCGGAAGGACTCGAGGCCAGCGTTGCGCAGCGCGAGCTCGTAGCTCTGGTGGTATTGACCGAAGCGGCAGGCGCCGCAGGATCCCGCGGTCACGTACACGAATTTCCTCGCGATGTCCTCGGGGCTCGTCGCGCGCGCCTTCGTGCGCAGGACATTTGCGAGGTTGCCGGTGGTGAAGCTCGTCGGGCAGCATTGCCCGATGTCGGCCAGCTCGCGTCCCGTCAGCAGGTCCTCCTTGGTCGCGACGGGCAGGACCTCGGTGCGGTAGCCGAGATTCTCCATCGCACCCTGGATCAGGCGCTCGACCCGCCAGTGCAGGCCGCCGAAGAGAATCGTTACCTGGTCGCGCTCGGCCCGGGTGAAGGGACGGGGCTGGTAGGTGCGGAAGTGCTCGATTGCGGCGTGCTGCATGGCTGAACCTCCTCCCGAAATAGAATCGGCCCGAACACCGTTGCAGGTCGAAGTGTATCCTGAAGTTGAGTCGAATATGCCCATGCTCAACTCAGGGTCATACCATGTCTTAACCGGCCGCCCGGACACGGGGCGCCGCGCCGGGCGAAGCACGGGCAGCTGAGAAATTCACGAGTACGGCGGCCATCCGGTCGAGCTCTTCGTCCGGCAGCGCGTCGTAGAACGGCAGGAACAGGATCCGCGCAAGAAACCGCCGTGTTTCGCGCGGTTCGAGCGTCTCGCGCCCGGGAGGGGCATCGACGACGATCATGCTTTGCCCCTGGGTCGCGTCGAATCCGTGCCGCGCGAGTTCCAGGCGCACCAGATCGGGCGTGTCGGTGAGGATGGGGAACACCCAGAACGCATGAGGCGAGACGTGCGCCGCCGGGCAGGCAAACGAGCCGCGCAGCGCGTGCGCGAGCCGGCGGCCGCGCTCGGCGCGGCGCAGCTGGCGCGAAGCTTCGAAATTTCCGATGCGCCGGCGTAGGGTATCGAGCAGCGCCGCGCACGGCTGGCGGCGGATCAGATCGAAGAGTTGGTCGGCCGCGAAGCCGCTGACGGAGGAGTTCAGCACCCGGTCGTGATCCTGCCCGGCCAGCTGCAGCGCGCCGACAAGGCCCCTGAACGGCAGGCGGTAGGTCGCCGCCTTGAGCAGCATGTACTTGAGGACGCGGCTGAGATACGTTGCGCTGGATTGGACGCCGTAGCGCGCGTGCCGCTCCCGCATCGCCGCGAGCAGTTCCGGGTTCCGCACCCGCGCGAGCGCGCCTCCCAGCGCCGAGGCCGTCTTGATCGTGCCGAAGCTGAACAACGAGACATCGGCGTCGGGATGGCCCGCATAGTCCCGCCCGCGGAATGCCTGCGCGCAGTCCTCGATGAAGAGCAGGCGGTGCGCCCGCGCGGCAGCGATATGCTCATCGAGCCGCGGGGTCGCGCCGAAGAGGTGCGCGATGAGCACCGCCCGCGTGCGCGGAGTCACGCGGCTCGCGATCTGCGCCGCGGGCGGAAACGCGAGGTCCGGATCGAGGTCGAGCGGCACTGGCACGAGCCCGTGCTTCTCGATGATCCGCACCATGTCCGGTATCGTCATCGCCGACACCAGGACCTCGCTTCCCTGCGGATATCCGGCGGCGGCGAGCAGGAGATCGAAGCCGGAGCGCACGGAGAGGCAGGCGAAGTCCCCGCCGCGATCGGGCTTGAGCCAGTTCGCTTCGGCCCCTGCGGCGCTCGCATTTCCGCCGGCAAGGCAGCGCACGGCGGCGAACCCCAGGTCACCCCATCCGATATCGAATCGCTTGCGTGCCCACATGATCTAACTATACCGCGGCCAGTACGTGATCGAACTCGCGCTCGACGCGTGCTTCATAGGCGGCGAGCGCACGCGCCCCGCGCACCCCGTCCACGCCCGGAAACTGCTCCGCCATGACCGCCAGCCGTTCCACGTGCTCGCCGCGCCGGCCAAGGCCGTGGCGGGGCACCCATTGGGCGATGTTGGTGCGCCGCCGGAGATAGTCCTCGAGCGTTAAGCACCATTCTGCCTTCACGGCGGAGCCCACGGAAGTCACCGGTTGCTCGAGACCGGGGAACCGCTCCGTGCCATTCTGGGACGCCACGGCACGCGGGGCTTCCGCGCCGCGTTGCGCCGGTGCCAGGGCGAGCCCGATCGTGTCCGCGACCTCCGCCCCGAGCGAGAGGCAGCTCGAGAGTTTCCCGCCGTAGAGGCTGACCCAGGGCAGTTGCTCGTCCCGCGCCACCACGTGCCGGCGCGAAATGCCGAGCGTGTAGCGGTCGGAGTGGTAGCTGCGCTTCACCGCAAGCGGGCGGACCCCGCAGCGGAGCGCGACGATGTCCTCCGGCCCGACCGGCTGCGCGAGGTGGCGGTTCAGCTCCTCGAGAAGCATCCGGACATCGCTCGCCTCCGCGACGAACCCCGAATCCGGATCGGGAGAGACGGTCTCGGTGGGCCCCCAGAGCGCAACGGGGCCCCATGGAATGAGCGAATAGAAATCGTCGAGCCGGTTTTCGAGCGTGAGGGACGTATCGTGGCACGGGTCGCGCGGCAGCACGATGAAGACGCCCTTGCCGAAAACGTGCTTCCACGCCGTCTCGATGCCGAAGCGCTCGTTCAACTGATCCGTCCACACCCCGGCGGCATTCACCACCCAGCGGGCGCGGGCCACCGTTTCTTCGCCCGTCACCCGGTCGCGCAGCTCGATCCGCCAGTGGCCGTCCGCGGCGTCGCGGTGTCCCTCCCGCGACCTCGCAGTAATTGAGCGCGGGGCGATCGGGGCCGGACCAGGGCAGGATCCAGCGCGCGACGAACCGCGTGTCGGAGGGGACGATGGATCCCTCCTCGTAGAGCAGCGTGTTTATGATGTGCCGTTCGCGGAACAGTCGGCGCTCGGCAAACTCGCGCTGCTGGAGCGGCATGCGGCGCCGGAACGCGCCGAGTCCCCAGTAAAGCACAGAGCGCGAGATTCAGGAACCACGCCCCGTTCCGGCTCTCGGGTGTCACGAGCAAGCGATTGGGCGCCGGCCGGACCCAGGCGGGCAGATCCTCGATCAGGCGGTCCCGGCTCGCGCAAAGCTTCACGACCGTCGAAAAATCGAGCGTGGAAAGGTAGAGCAGGCCGCCCCATACCCACATCGCGGTGCTCTGGCTCGAGCCGCCCGCGAAATCCCCGCGTTCGGCGAGGAGCGTGCGATAGCCGCGGCGGCAGAGCTCCGCGTAGACGGTGGCGCCATTGATCCCGCCGCCGATCACAGCGACGTCGAAGACGGAACGCGCGATCGCGTCGCGGCAGGCTGCGCGCCGCTCAAGCACCCGTTTCTCCCGCGCTCCGCGGCGCGTGCAGTCCCGTGGACGCATGCCCGCCCCACGGAAGTCCCGCCAGAGCGCGCGCCGCGAGGACGAGGCGCAGCGCGCTGTCATCCGTCTTCAGGGCGAGGAATGCGCCGCAGCGGGCACGGACCTCCAGCGTCGTGGCGCCTTCCACGTCGCCGAGGGCCACCGCCACGAGGTCGATCTCCCATTTGTCGTTTGCCGCCGTCACCACGGCCCCGTCGCGGTCGAGCCGGATGCGCCCTTTAGCGGCAGCGTGGGCTGAATGGTTCGTGACGGTAACCGAAACGGGCATGTCCAGCGGCAGGAGGGAGGGGATCTCCCGGTGTAGCGTTTCGAGCATGCGCGTGAAGAGATCGCTCAGAAGCCGCGGCTCCTGTGGCTCGCCGCCGTTTTCCCGGCGCAGCGCGCCGCCGGGAACCGGGAGCCACGACGCGCCGCACTCGGCGCAGGCAAGACGGCGCCCGTCGGCGACCGGCTGCGGGCACGCGCATTCCGGGCAATAGCAGATGAGGCGCGGCAACTGGCGAAACCTGCCCGGATCGAGCAGGTCGAGGCGCGACGGCTCGGCGTGGGACCGCTCGCGCAGCAGCCTCGCCAACGTGCTCCGGGCGGCGTTCGCGTCGAGGCGGCCGCCTGAATGGTACACGCGGTCCCACCACCTGGGTTGCGAGTGGGGACGCGGCCGCGCCCGCACCGGCTTGGGCAGCTCGATCGGCCCGTGCAGCCGCACCGTGACCGGGCGCCAGCGAAAATCCTGCTGCCAGCGCGGCCAATGATCGTAAGCACCCTCGATCTCGGCGATGAAGACCGGCACCTTCAGCCGCGCGAGGAACTTCGCCGAGGCGGTTACGGGATCCGCCGATAGGCCCGTCCAGGAGCGGTCGCCTTCAGGAAACAGGGCCACCATTTCTCCCGCCTCGAGCAGGCGCAGCATGCGGCGCCCTGCCTGGACGTCCGGGACGCTTTTCGTGAGCGGCAGCACTCCGCCCACGAACGTGACCCAGGATACGGGCGCGCTCGACTGCAGGAAGAATACCGAGGACAGAAACCGGACCGGGCGCGGCAGTGCCGCGTAGATAAACAGGTAGGAGTCGCTGTAGCTCATGTGCGGCGCGATCACCACCGCCGGGCCGGTGCGCGGCAGCCGCTCCGCGCCTTCCACGCGCAGCGGGTAGGCCCGCCGCACGACGCGTGGCGACCCTCCACAGCAACCGGCCGTACCAGCGCAGCGGAGCGCCGAACTGCTGTATCGGGACCTTGAGCGTGATCGGTGTCACGGGCGTTATCCTGTGCCTATTTTGCCAGCGACAGCAATCCGGTGCTGAGCCACGGCACGTACGAGATGGCGAGCACGCCCAGGGACAGTGCCAGGAACAGCGGCAACACCGAGCGGCACACTTCGAGGATCGGCCGGCCGAAGCGGTACGACGAGAAGAAGAGGTTCAGCCCGATGGGCGGCGTGAGATACCCGAGCTCGAGGTTGGCGAGAAAGATCATGCCGAGATGCACGGGATGGATGCCGAACGCGAGGCCGATCGGCACGATCAACGGCGTGACCACGACGATTGCGGAGAAGATGTCCATCACTGAGCCGACGAGCAGCAGGAATCCGTTCAGCGCGAGCAGGAACACCCACGGCGATCGGATGTGCTGGGTCACCCACTCCACCGCCCGATCGGGTATCTGGGCGTCCACCATGTAGTTGGTGAAGCCGAGCGAGACTCCGAGGATCATCAGGATCCCGCCCACCAGCAGCCCGCACTCGGTCATGATGCGCGGCGCGTCCCGGAGCGGGCCGATGTCGCGGTGGATCACCGCGGCGATGATGAACGCCCAAAGAGCAGTCGCCGCGGCGGCCTCGACCGGAGTCGCGAGCCCCCCCAACAGGATGCCGAGCGGGATGATCGGGAGCGAGAGATCCCATTTCGCCGACCACAGGGCGCGGACGGCCCGCCCGCGGTCGAATGACCTGGCCGGTCCGGAGCGCCTGGGTGCCTGCCGCACGCCCCACGTGATCGCAATACCGAGCATGAGCACAGTCGGCAGGAAGCCGCCGACGAACATGGATTCGATGCTGGTCCTGGCAACGATGGCGTACAGGAGCAGGGGCAGCGCAGGAAACAGCAGCACGCCGGGCAGTCCGCCCCCGGTAACAAGCCCCAGCGCCGGGCGCTCGGCGTAGCCTGCCGACAGCAACAGCGGCATGGCGAGCCCGCCGATCGCGAGGATGGCCACGCCGGACGCCCCTGTGAAGCTGGTGAAGAACGTGCAGACGAGCACAGTGGCCACGGCAGCGCCGCCGCGATAGCGCCCGAAGAGTGCGTCGAACAGCTCGATCGCCCGCTTGGGCGAGCCACTTTCGGCGAGGAAATAGCCGGCCAGGGTAAAGAGGGGAATTGCCGGCAGCGTCGGATTCCCGGCGAGCGCGTAGTGGTTCACCGCGATCGAGGCGATGGGAACGCCGGAACCCCACATCAGCAGCAAGGCCATGCCGCCGAGCACGGCGAAGAGCGGGGCACCGAGCGCCATCGCCCGCGAGCAGGACGACGAGTCCGGGCGCGACAAAGTCGCGCGGAGCAAGGGGCAGGGCCAGCAGCGCCGCGACGATCGCGGCGGCAAGCGCGAACGCAAGGGCCCGGTAGCGGATATCCTCCGCGGAGCGCGCCAGCAGGCGCAGCGCGATGAGGGCAAAGCCGGCCGGCAGCAGCAGCTCGACCGCCCAGACCGGGATGTCGTAGGCAAGAATATGACCGGCCGTGCGCTCCACTTGCACGAACTTCGCACTGGCGAGTCCGAGCAGTGCGCTCACCGCGGCCGCGACAGCATGGCTTACGAACCGCGCGATGCGGGCGGCTGTCCCTTTCAGTAGGACGGAGGCCGAGAAGCCGAGCAGGCGATCCTCGCGCGCGGCGATGACGGCGCCGAGGATGCCCACCGCGAACGTGAGGTGCTGCACCAGGGACGAAGAGCCCTCGATCCCGACCCCGGCCGCTGCGCGCAGAGCGATCTCGGCGAGCGGCACAACGACGAGCAGCAGCAAGGCCAGCGACAGAATCGCGTTCTCGGCCGCGACCAGGACACCCCCCCGCCCGGCAGCGCGGAGCTCGGGCGGGGCGGTCGCCGCGGGGTTAGCGGCCGCGGTCGAGGTCACTTTCTCGCCCCCCGGTATTCGGTGAGAAAGCGCTGGACTTCGTCGAACGTCTCGGCCGGCACCAGGCCGCCTCGGACCTCCGGCCAGGCCTTGCGCGCGAGCGCGTCCCAGGCCTGCTCCACTTCCGGTGTCGGGTTAAGCACCTTCAAACCGCGCTGCTCCAGCGCCTTGACGGTCTCGTCGTCGCGCTCGCCGCGCTTCGCGCGCAGCGTCTCGCCCGCCACCGCGGCCGCCGACAGCAGCGCGGCGCGCCCCGCGGGAGTCATTGCCTCGAGGGCCTTGGTGCTCATCACGACCGCGCCAACGATGGGGGCCCAGTTGACGCGCAGCATGTAGGGCGCCTGGCGGTCGAGCTGGACGACCAGGGCCCATACCGGTGGAGCGGGGACCGCGTCGATCATTCCGGTCTGCAGCGAGGGCAGGATGTCCGATACCTCCAGCACGACGGGGCGGTAGCCCAGCTTTTTCATCATGTCCACCTGGGCGTTGCTTCCGGCCCACGCGAACATCCGGCTCGACTTGAGCTGTTCCGGCGTCGTCATCGGCGACTTGGTGAAGAAATGCACCCAGCCGCCCTCGCCCCAGAACAGGACCGTGAAGCCTTTCGCGCGCAGCTTCTGCTCGAGGTCCGGGCGCAGCTTTTCGCGCACGTAATCCACTTCCTCCCAGGAGCGGAACGTGAGCGGAATGAACTGCAGCACCCCGACCGACGGGTCGATCTCGCTCAATCCAGTCATGGTAACCATCGAGGCGTGCAGCTGGCCCACGCGTATGCGCCGGATGGTCTCGGCTTCCGCGCCCTGGACGGCGTCGGTGTAGATGATACAGCGGGCCTTGGGGCCTTCCGCGGCGCGCCACTTTTCGCACATGTCCTGCAGCACGCGGTGAAAGACGGAGCCCTTGGGCGCCCCGGTCGAGATCTTGAACGTGAGATCCTGGGCCGCGGCGGCGGTGGAAGCGGCCGCGAGCACCGCGATGGCGAGGCGCGCCACGAAGCTCATGCAAAGTCTTTTGTCCATGCTTCCTCCAGTCAGTCGGCGAAGAGAGTGTCGGTGCGGGTCAGCAACCAGCGCGCGCGGCGCTGCATCACCGTGTTCACCAGGCGCCATTCCGGCCGCGCGTCGGGATCGACTTTGAGAGCGCGCTGCAGCAGCTGCTCGAATTCCTTGCGGTTGCGCTCCTGGACGGCCGCCGCCTCGGCGAGCGCCACGTAGGGCGAGGCCTGCATGCCGCCGGTCAGCTCGACGGCGCGCGCGAAGTGCTGGCGTGCCAGGGCCGCCGCGTCGGGGCTCATGCCGGTGCGGGTCATCTCGTAGGTGATCATGAAGACGTGGATCGTTCCGTAGTCGTAGTCGGGGTTCAGCTCGAGCGCCCGGCGCACCAGCGCCTCCATGATCGGGAGCTGGGAAACCGTGAACGGGTCGTCCTTCGAAAGCGAGATCGCGGCGGCCCAGGCGACTCCGGTCCAATAGAGCAGCGGCACGTCCTCGGCGGTCGTCCCTGCAAGGGCGCGCGCCGAATCCTCCCTGAGCGCCTTGCCGATGCCCGGATAGGCGGTTTCCAGGCCGCGCACCCCGTAGTTGCGGGCACGCAGGTAGAGGCGGCGCGCGCGATCCCGCTGCGCGTACGCCAACTTGAGGTCCTTGTCCTCGACCTCGTCCGCGGGCATTTCCACGAAGGCGTAGGAGAATTGCACGAAGCCCTGGGTGAGAGCGAGCAGCAGCCCGCGGTGGTTCGGCGTCTCGGCGAGCACGCTCTCCATCAGCTTCAGGCTGAACGGCACCGCGGCGCCGATCAGCTCGGGGTCGTCGTCGGATCCGAACGACGTGCCGCTGGAGGCGAGCGCGTCGCCCATCCTGTTGGCCACGATGGTGTTGATGGAGCACCCGCTCGCGGCGAGAGCCAGCACGAGCAGGATCAATCGAGCGTGGACCATGTATCACCTCCTGCGTGTTGCCATGCCCCGCATCGTCGCGCGGCGGGGGTTGCCGATGGATTACGCATGGCTTACCAATAGCTTACAGGTTCGAGGGCGTGCTTTGACACCATCATGGCAGGCGATCTTAGGCAAGGGGATCAGCACGGGGAATCCCATGTATATGGGACGGCTCGCGCCGCCCCATGTTCATGGGATGTCGGCGTGAGCGGGACCGGTTTACGATGATCCGGGAGTCAGAAATTCACGAGCGTTATGCCGAGCTTTGAGGAAATTGCAGTGCCTCGCGCCCGCACCGGAACCGCGAAGAGCCGTCCAGGCGAAAAGCGGAGCGGTGAGGCGGACGTCGGGAGGACCTCTTACCGTGCGCGAGGTGGACGTGCTGAAGCTGCTATCGCGCGGCCACACGTACACCGAGGTCGGCCAGAAGCTCGGAATTTCCCTGCACACGGTGACGAGCCACATCAAGAAGAGCTACCGCAAGCTCGGCGTGCACTCCGCGGCGGCCGCGGTCACCCGCGCTGCCGATCTCGGATTGCTCGGCAAGTCCCGGTTCGGCTGAGCGCCCCTCATCCATTAGTATCAATTCCCTCCCCATCGACGGGGGAGGGCTAGGGTGGGGGTGTGCTGAGCACGCTACACCAGCCAGTTGTCCGCGTAGAGGCGAATTCCGTTCCTCACTTTCTCTTCCCGCCGTCGATGCCAAGCAGCTTGAGGTGGCGAGGCAGGCACACGCGGCGCAGGTCGAAGCCCTCGACGACCGTCTTGCGCGCCCGTTCCCGTACCTTGTCCGTTTGCCGCGAGCGCCCGAGCACCTCGTCCACGCGCGCTGCGATCTCATCGGGACTGAAAAAGTCCACCAGGAAGCCGTTTTTGCCGTGCGCTATGACTTCCTCCACGGGGGGTGTGCGCGAGCCGATGACGGCACAGCCCGCTGCCATGGCCTCCAGGATCGACCAGGACAGCACGAAGGGGTACGTCAGATATACGTGCGCGGAGGAGATCTGGTAGATGCGCAGCAGGGTCTGATGCGGGACCTGCCCGAGAAAATGGATCCGGCTCAGATCGAGCCGGCTTCCGACCTCTTCGAGATATTTCTTCTTGTAGGTCTGTTCTTTCGGCAAGGGGGTGCCGTAGCTCACCCCATCGGCCCCGACGATGAGCACATGGGCCTGCGGGCGCCGGCGCTGGATCTCCGGGAGCGCGCGCATGAAGATGTGGAAGCCGCGGTACGGCTCGAGGTTTCTTGCGACGTAGGTGACTACCTCATCCTTGGCGGTGAGCGTCAGGTTTTTGCCCGCCAGCACGACCTCCGCGCGGGGTTCGGGCCGCACGAGGTCCGTGTCCACGCCCTCATGGACGACCGTGATCCGGTTCCGGAACGGTGCGGGAAAGGTGTTGCGCTGCCACTGGGTGGGACTGATGCCGCCGTCGGCGGCTTCCAGGCTCAGCAAGCTCGCGCTGTTCTTGATCCGCACCCGGCACAGGTCGTCGAGGGTCGCCGGAAATTCCGGATCGAACCCCACATCGGCGCCTTTTGCGCGGTAGTAAAACTCGCAATAGAGCGTGAGGCGGGCGTCGGGATAGATGTCCTTCAGGAACAGGGCTTCCCCCCAACCCGGGTGCGCGTAAACGATGTCGGGCACGAAACCGCGTTTCCGAAGCTCGAGGCAGGCACGCACCACGGCCTGCCCGCGCCGCACGGCGCCTTCCAGCGGCCTCACGTAGTAATGCGTCCGGTCGGATGCGGGGGCGGGCGGCGCGTAGCCTGCCACGCTGACGCCGGGAATCTTCCCGCGCTGCTTGAGGTTACCCGCATCGCCCAAGGCCATTACCTGGCAGCGCTTGTCCTGCGCGAGCGTCTGGGCCAGCCAGCGGTATTGAGCGGGGAAATTCTGGTGGACGAACAGTATTTTCATTGTGGTGACGGCCACGGCTCATGAGAGACGCGTGCGGCCGTGGCGCTCAACACTTTACTCCACGGCTACCACCCTGCGCTCGACGCCACGCTCGCGAAGACGCGACCCCGTCACAAGGCGTAGGAGCGGGTTCGAAACCCGCCCCTGCGGCTGAGCGCCCTAGAGGATGAAATCAGAGTCGGACAGACCGAGGCCGGTACCCTGCAAGACGATATGCATGTCCGCTGTTGTGTCGCCGTTATTGTCAATCTGGAGGATGGTGCGGGAGTTGGCAACGTCCTCAGACCACGTGACGCTGTTGGCAACGCGTGTTCTCACTGGCCGCCGCGACAAACGCGAAAGCTTGATCAAAATCCATGCCAGTATTCGCATCGATCGTAGACAGGTCGATCTTGTCAGTCCCGTGCACGAAATCAGTGATGACATCCGAAAATCCAAGGGCGTCGTCGCTGTCCGAGGTCGCATTGAATACGAACGTGTCACTGCCTGCCAGGCCGGTCATCGTGTCGGTGCCGCCGCCGCCCTGGAGCACGTCTGCGAGGCTGCTTCCGGTGAGCGTGTCGGTGAAGTCGGTGCCGATGACGCCTTCGATGTTCTTGTAGAAGTCGGTGCCGATGCCTGCCAGCGCGCCCGAATTCCACAATCCGTTACAGATCTCCTGGATTGGTGCTCCTGATTCAATGTGAAAGTGATTCCCGCGGTCGCGTTCGAGAAATCAAGGCTGTCAATGCCGGCGCCGCCGTCCATGGTGTCGTTGCCGCCGCTGCCCCGAAGGGTGTCGTTGCCGTCGGCGCCATCGATCAAGTCGTTCCCGCCGACGCCTGCAATGAAGTCGTTGCCGCTGCTGCCGGTGAGCGTGTCGTTGAAGTTGGTGCCGACGACGCCTTCGATGTTCCGGTAGGTGTCGGTGCCGAGCCCGACGGCGCTGAGGTCCACCATCCGTATCCGAGCTGCTCTGCTCGAGGGTGAAATTGATCGCCCCGCTCGCGTCCGAGAACCCGATGCGGTCGTTACTGCCGGCACCGCCGTCGATCGTGTCGTTCCCGGCGCCGCCCTGGAGGCGGTCGTCTGCGCTGCTGCCGGTGAGCGTGTCGTTGAAGTTGGTGCCGACAACGCCTTCGATGTTGCGGTAAGTGTCGGTGCCGAGCCCGACGGCGCTGAGGTCCACCACCGTATTCGAAACTGCTCTGCACGAGGGTGAAATTGATTCCCCCGGTCGCGCCCGAGAACACGATGCCGTCATTACTGCCGGCACCGCCGTCTATCGTGTCGTTCCCGGCGCCGCCGCTGGAGCGTGTCATCGCCCGCACCGCCCGTCGATTACATCGTTACCGCCGCTGCCGGTGAGGGTGTCATTGAAATCGGTGCCGATGACGCCTTCGATGTTGCTTGTAGAAATCGGAGCCGAGCCCGTACTGCGCCCGAAGTCCACAATCCGTATCCGGATCTCCTGGATTCGTGCACTGATTCAGGGTGAAATTGATTCCCGCGCTCTCGTTCGAGTAATCAAGGCGGTCAATCCCGCCGCCGCCGTCCAGGGTGTCGTTGCCGCCGCTGCCCCGGAGCGTGTCGTTACCGTCGGCGCCATTGATGCGAGTCGTCCCCACCGACACCCAAAAGGTAGTCGTCGCCGCTGCTGCCGGTGAGCGTGTCGTTGAAGTTGGTGCCGATGACGCCTTCGATGTTCTTGTAGGAGTCGGTGCCGATGCCTGGCAGTGCACCCGTGCTCCACAATCCGTTTACTGTATCTGCCGGATTGGTGCCTTGATTCAGGGTGAAATTGATCGCTCCCGTCGCCTCCGAGAACGCGATGCGGTCATTGCTTCCGGCACCGCCGTCGATCGTGTCGTCGCCGGGCCCGCCCTGGAGGCGGTCGTCTGCGCTGCTGCCGGTGAGCGTGTCATTGAAGTTGCGTGCCGATGACGCCTTCGATGTTCCGGTAAGTGTCAGTGCCAAGCCCGAGGCTGCTCAAGTCCACCACCGTATCCGAGCTGCTCTGCACGAGGGTGAAATTGATCCCCCCGGTCGCGTCTAGGAACGCGATGCGGTCGCCGCCGCCGGCACCGCTGGCACCGCCGTCTAGCGTGTCGTTCCCGCCGCCGCCCTGGAGCGTGTCATCGCCCGCGCCGCCCTCGAGCAGGTTGGCGAAGGCATCCCCGGTGAGGCTGTCGGTGCCGGCGGTGCCGAGCACGTGCTCGATGCCGCTCACCGTGGCCACATCGCCACCGGGGCCATTGACCGCGTCGCCATTGAACGGATCGGCGTCGGAGGTGCCCGCACCCAGATTGACGCTCACCCCGACTCCTCCCCCGTAGAAGATGCCGTTGCTCACAAACTCCAGCCGGTCGAAGCCAGCGCCGCCTTCGATCGAGTCATGCCCGCGCGTCTGGCGCAACACGTCATCGCCCGCGCCACCCAAGAGCGTGTCGTCCATCGTGCCGGGGGTGGCGTCACCTGACCCGGAGCCCGCCAGGGTGTCGTTACCCGCCCCGCCCTCCAGCCGGTTGGCAACGTTGGTGGCGCCCTGGATGTAATCGTTGAACGCCGAGCCGATCACGTTCTCGAAGCCGCTGATCGTGTCGGTGCTGCCGAAGCCGTCGCTCGCGGTACCGGGCGTTACCGAGACCCCGCCGATCGTGACGGTCGTCGTGGTGAACATGTTCACGATCACCCGCGTGGGCGAATCGTCGTAGAGCAGCGTGTCAGTGCCCGCCCCACCCACCAGGAGTCCGCCCCTGCGCCGCCCTTGACATCGTTCTCGCTGCTGCCGGTGAGTATGTCGTTGAAATTGGTGCCGATAACGCCTTCGATGTTCATGTACGAATCGTTGCCAAGGCCTGGCAGGACACCGGTCGGACCAAAATGTTCCGAAGTTGGTACCTTGACTCAGGGTGAAATTGATTCCTGCGGTGCCATCCGAAAGATCAAGCAGGTCAGACCCTGCGCCGCCGTCGATCACGTCGTTGCCGCCTTGGCCCTCGAGCCGGTTGGCGAAGGCATCCCCGGTGAGTCTGTCGTTGCCGGTGGTGCCGAGCACGTACTCGATGCCGCTCACCGTGGCCACATCGCCCCCAGCGCCGTTCACGCTATCCACGCCACCCGCATCGGCGTCGGAAGTGCCCGCGCCCAGATCGACGTTGACGCCGAAGACTCCGCCATAGGCGATGCCGTTGCCCACGAACTCCAGCCGGTCGAAGCCCGCGCCACCGTCGATGACGTCGTTGCCGCGCGACTGGCGCAGCACGTCGTCGCCCGCGCCGCCCAGGAGCGTGTCATTCGCCGCAAAGGGGACGGGCATGTTGATGCCGTCGCTCACCCCGGAGCCCACCAGGGTGTCGTTGCCCGCTCCGCCGTCGAGCACGTTGGCAACATTGCTTGATGCCCTGGATCCAATCGTCGAACGCCGAGCCGATGACGTTCTCGAAGCCGCTGATCGCATCGGTGGTGCCGAAACCGTCGAGCGCGGAGTTCGCCAGCACGGTAATGCCGTCTACCGTGATGGGGTCTGTCACGCGCAAGTTGACGATCACCCGCGTGGGCGAATCGTTGTAGAGCAGCGTGTCGGTGTCCGCCCCGCCCACCAGCGAGTCCGCGCCCGCACCACCCTTGATCGTGTCGTTGCCGCCGCCGCCATAGAGGCTGTCCGCGCCCGTTCCGCCCGTCAGCGAGTCGGCGCCATCGAATCCGTACATCGCATTCGGCGATCCCGCAAGCGGCGCGAGGGCAGTATCGTTACCGCTCGTCCCGAGATAGAGACCGACCACATCTGCCGTGGCGGTGCCATCGGTCACCTGCAGCGTGCCCGACACGGCGGACGCTTGCTGAGTGGGCGTCAAGACTGTGAGATCGTCTCTGGTGATCGTGGGATTACCGAAAGCATTGGCAAAAGGACTCGCCAACGAAAGCGTTTCATTGTCCGCGTCGCTGGCAACAAAGCTGATCGAGGTCTCGGTTACCACCAGGCCAGCGACGGTAGGCGCATCGTTGATCGCTGTCACCGCGAACGAGGCCTGCCCGATGTCGGTCTTGGTATCGGGTGCCCCATTGGTAGTGCCGTCGTCCTGAACCGTGTAGTCGAACGACGCCACACCGTTAAAGTTCG
The DNA here is from genome assembly GCA_963699525.1 of uncultured beta proteobacterium. Lineage (GTDB taxonomy): Bacteria > Pseudomonadota > Gammaproteobacteria > Burkholderiales > SG8-41 > SG8-41. The sequence goes on from CAVOUI010000009.1 coordinate 497,994, forward strand.
CAGCTGGCGTGAACTCAACGTGCCCACCGACGAGCGACACTGTGCCACCGACCGAATTGCTTACCGCTGTCACCGTCAGCGCTTGCGCCACCTCCGGATCGCCGTCACTGTCATTGCCCGTCAGTTCCGCGAAGCTGATCGTGCGCGTCCCGCTGTCCTCCACCACGCTCGTCAAAACGTCGTCAGTTGCAACGGGGGCGTCGTTCACCGCGGTCACGTTCAGCGTCAGGGTGTATGCGCTGGCGCTGAAGTCGGTGCCGTCGCCCACCTTGAAGCCAACGCTGGCGTAGGGTGTTCCATTCTCGTTGGCATCTGGCACGAAGCGCAGTCTGCCCGTGCTGATGTCGGCCGCGCTGATCTCCTGGTTCGGCGCCACCGCCACCCAGGTGCCGCCGCCGGTGTCGTATTCCAGGCTGCCGTTGCTCTCCAGAGTGGTGATCTTCACCGCTGCGATCGCGGTACCTTCCACGTCGGCGTAGCTGCCGAAGTCGTCCAGCCCCAGAGTTAGCGGCGTATCTTCGGCGGTCGTCTCCGAGTCATCGGTCGAGGTCGGCGCGACGTTCACCTGCGCTTCGGAGACCCCGATGAAGTCAGACGCGACGAGATTCAGTCCGCAGGTGTTCTTTCAGCTCGATCTTGAGGTCAGCGATGCCGTCGCCGCTGGTGTCGGCGTATACATAGGTGCTGGTCGGGCCGTTGTGATACCAGACCGCCCAGGCGCCAGGGACTGCCGGGTCCTCGCCCTTCCAAATGAGATCGAGATCGGATGAGCTGTTGCGAAATGCCGAGAGATCGATTTTGTCCTGACCCTGGGTGAAATCGAGAATACGGTCCCAGCCGCCTGCCACCGGAGAATCGGTCGCCTGCAGATAGACGAAATGATCCCGGCCCGAGCCGCCGGTGAGCTGGTCGGCACCCGATCCGCCAACCAGCGTGTCGTTGCCGCTGCCGCCGTAGAGAGTATCGTTGCCCGCGTCTCCGACGATCTTGTCGTTGCCTTTACCGCCGTCTATCCAATCATTGCCGGCGCCGCCAACGATCGAGTCATTGCCGTTGCCACCGAGCACCTTGTCGTTACCATTGCCGCCGCTGAGCGTGTCGTCCCCACCCAGGCCTAAGATCAGGTCATCCTTGTTGGTGCCGATGCGGTTGTTATCGCTGTTCGTGCCGATGATGATTGCCATGGCGTTTTCCCTATGGAAAGTGAGGCTGGCGGAATGCCGTATCCAGTTACGCGGGATTTAGCACGACCGTGGGAATAGTCGTTTCTTACTGCGATCCTCCCCACCCGGCTGGGGGATACATACTGCAAAACAGCGTGGCATTTTTGGGGGCAGCGCACAATAGGAGCTTCAACCCGGCGCCTCGCTTCTGCGCCCATTCCTCCGTCAGGTCCGGCCGATCATAGGGGAGAGGTGACGCGGGGGAAATCCCATGATCATGGGATAGGGCTCCGGCCCGCATCGGCCTATGATCGCGTAGCAGGACGGGCTTGCGGCAGAATATGGAAGAAATTCAAGCGTTGGCGGGGCAGATGAGCGAGCAGCCTGGCGCACCATTGCGGGTGATGATCGTCGAGGATGACCCCGTCATGCTCGAGCGCTTTGCGGCTGCGCTCGTGCGCGACCCGCGTACCCGGGTCGTGGAGAAGGTGCGCTCGGGAAAGGAGGCGATCGCACGCCTGCTGCTGGTTACGCCCGACGTCCTCCTCGTCGACCTGGGACTGCCCGACATTCACGGAACGGAAGTCATCCGCTTCGCCGCGCGCAACCTCCCGGAGTGCGACATCATGGTGGTCACCGTGTTCGGCGACGAGCGCAACGTCGTCGCGAGCATCGAATCAGGGGCGACCGGCTACGTGCTGAAGGATTGCAGCGATGCGGATCTGATCACCCGCATCCTGGAGCTGCGCGCCGGCGGCTCGCCGATGAGCCCGGGTATCGCGCGCATCGTGTTGAACCAGATGCGCGCCGGAACTAAGGCGGCGCCCGGCCCGGGGCGACGCGGCGCGGGCGAGGGCACGTCATCGGCGCTCACCGCTCGCGAAACCGATGTACTGCGCCTGCTTTCGCGCGGCTATAACTACGCCGAGGTCGGCGACCGGCTCGGCATCTCGGTGAATACGGTGACAAGCCACATCAAGAACAGCTATCGCAAGCTTGCGGTTCACTCCGGCACGGCGGCGGTGACGCGGGCGGCGGAATTGGGGCTGCTGCGGCCCGGTGGAGACAAGGGCAGCGCGGGTTGAGAGGCGAGGACGACGGGATCCGAGGTTCTTCAGGCGGCTTGGGATACGGTGCCACTGACCGGGGCGCGGGGAAGGTAGAGCTTTATGACGGTCCCTTTGCCCGGATGGGACTGGATCCGCAAACGCGCGCCGATGCGCAGCGCCCGGGCCCGCATGCTGGCGAGCCCCAGGCCGGCGGCGTAGCACGACGTGTCGAACCCGCGGCCGTCGTCCTGGATACAGACTTCGACCTCCCCATTGCAGGCCCTGGCGCTGAGGCGCAGGACTTTCGCCCCGGAGTGCTTCAGTGCATTGGTGATCGCCTCGAGCACGATGCGCTGCAGGGCGAACACGGTCGATGGCTTCAATTCGACTACGTCGGGCAGCTCCTCCACTTCCCACGCCAGGCGCACGCCGGAGGAGCGGATGATGTGGTCCAACCGGTAGCGCAGGGCCCCGAGCACCGCGGCGAGGTCGCCGTCCCGCGGCTGCAGGGCGTCGATCGCGATGCGCATTTCCTGGAGAACTTCCTGCACGCACTTCTCGATGCTCGTGCGGTCCGCTTCTCCCGACTGCACGTGCCGCAGCAGACCGACCAGGCTCGCGCCCACGCCGTCGTGAAGGTCGGCGAGTATGCGCTGGCGTTCGCTCACTTGCGCCCACTCGCGCTTCGCCTCCTCGACGCGCGCGTAGGTGGCCTTGATCTCCTCCGATTTTTCGGCAATCCGGCGCTCGAGTTCGGAGTTCAAGCGTTGCAGCTCGGAGGTCGCTGCCATGAAGTGCTCGATGACCGCAGCGCCGGCCGCGAGTATCGTGAAGAGGACGAATGCCGCCCGCAGGACGCGCGGAATCGAATCGGTATAGTCGAGCGCCCGCGCGATCTCCGAGAGCACGAGCATCGCGAAGAGCAGCAGCGCTCCCGCGGCGGCAGCGCGGGTGAGCGCGAGCGAGCGCGGAGCGTAGCGAATATAAGCGGCGAGGTTCACCGGGCCCCATCCCTGTCCTGCTTCCATGAACGCATTCTTGGGCGAGCGGGGTTCCGGATCGCTTACGAGTCGGTTACCGATGGCTTACAGGTATTGCTGCGGTGCGGAAGCCGGCGCCCGTTCCGCGCCGGTGCGGGAGTAGGTCCAAGCGATTCCCGCCGCGCGAACTGTTGTATGATCAATGCATTACCGCGCCGCCGCGCCGCATACAAGGCGCACACGCACCAGCAGGGGGTGCCTCGATGAGCGAGCAGGCGTTTCCCGACGCGCTGCAACCACAGTACCGGATGCACTGGTACACGATCGAGCGTGTACTGGGGCAGGGCGGGTTCGGCATCACGTATCTCGCCCGCGACACCAATCTCGACCAGCTCGTCGCCATCAAGGAATACCTGCCGGTGGAGGTGGCGACGCGCCGCCCGGATTCGACCGTGCGCTCCCGCAGCGATGGGCAGCGCGAGCGCTACCGCTGGGGGCTCGACCGCTTCATCCAGGAAGCGCGCACGCTCGCGCGCTTCGATCACCCGAACATCGTGCGCGTGCATTCCGTGTTCGAGCACAACGGCACGGCCTACATGGTGATGCGGTTCGAGGAGGGCGACAACCTCGGCGCGGTGCTCGAGCGGCGCGGGACGCTGCCTGAACGGGACCTGCTGCGCATCCTGCTGCCGGTCCTCGATGGCCTGGAGCTGGTGCACAACGCCGGCTTCATCCACCGCGACATCAAGCCGGACAACATCCACATCCGCTCCGACGGCAGCCCCGTGCTGCTCGATTTCGGATCGGCGCGCCACTCGCTCGGCAAGGCCCACACGCTGACGATCCTGGTCGCGCCCGGCTACGCGCCGTTCGAGCAGTATCACAGCAGCTCGGAAAACCAGGGCCCGTGGACCGACATCTACGGTCTTGGCGCGACCTGCTACCGCGCGATCGCCGGGATGGCGCCCATGGACGCGATCACCCGCAGCAAGGGCATCCTGGGCAGCACTCGCGAAGTTCTCGCGCCTGCGCGCGCGATCGGCAGCGGCCGCTATTCCGCTCAACTGCTCGCCGCCGTCGATCACGCGCTCGAGTTCGTCGAGAAAAACCGGCCGCAATCGGTGGCCGAGTGGCGGCGGGAGATCTTGGGAGAGGCCGGCGCACCCGCCGGCGCGGATAAACCGGTGCAAGCTGCTCCTCAGCGGGCAATACCATCGCCGACCCCACCCGTCACACCGCCACTACCCCAGCCTGCGGCTTCTTCGGCGGGCACCGTGCGAGTCGAGCCGGCTGTATCGACTCGCACGGAAAGGCCAGTCCTACGCGCACCTATTGCATGGGCGATAGCCGGTGCGATTGCTGGCGCGGTCGCCATCGGAGTTTTCCTGTGGCCCAGGAACTCCGATCGCGATGCGGAACGGAGACTAGAGCAGATACAGGCGCAGCTCGCGGAGGCGCAAAAGCGCCTGGCAGAGGACCGGGCGCTCGACGGGAAAGCCCGCGAGCAGGTTATGGCGCTCCTGGCGGAGCAGCAGAAGCTGGAAGAAGCGAAACGGCGCCAGGAGGACCAGGTGCGCCTCGCGGAGCAGAAGAAGCGGGATGAAGAAAGACGGCGGATGGACGAGGAGGCGCAAAAGCGTCTCGAGGAGAAGCAGCGACTCGCCGAGGCGCGGCTGCGCAAGGAGGAGGAAGCGCGCAGTCGACTGCAAGAGCAGCAACGGCAGGAATTAGCTCGGCTCGAGGAGGAGCGGCGGCGCCTGGCCTTAGCAGAATCCGCCAGGACCGCTCGCCCCACCAAGCCGTCGCCGCAAGAACTTCAACTTGCGCAGGGAGAAGCTGCGCTGGCGCGCCGCGAATATGAGAAGGCATACGAAATCCTGCGGCCCTGGCATATGGCGGCAATGCCCGGGCCCAGGACCGGCTCGCCGAGATGTACGCGGGCGGAATGGGCGTACCGAAGAACAACAACCAGGCCTACATCTGGTACAGCCTGGCGGCGCAAGGGGGTAGCACGACTGCGCCAGCCGAGCGCGAGAGGATCGCGCGGCTGCTGCAGCCGGTCGAGGTACAGCAGGCGGACGTAGTCGTTCAGAACTGGCGGCCACGCTGACGCCGGTCTGGCTAGAGGCGGGAAGAGGAGGGGCGCTCATGGCAACGAGGGTCTTTGAATTTCCTGGCAGCCGTTGGCTTGCGACATGCTGCGCGGCGGCCGCGGTGCTGATGTCGGGCTGCGTCACCGTTGAGGACAAGAGGTGCGCGGTCGAACTCATCAATAAGGAATTCCGCAAGGACTATGAGGCAATCCTCGTGAAAGACGGGACCCGCGTCTTCTCGGTATCGCGCGCGGAAGCGTACGACGCGGTGCGCGTGGCATGGCGCGACTGCAGATGACCGTCGAAGCGCAGGACCCGGTGTTGGGATACGTCAACGTCTATGCGCCTGCTCCGCTACCGCTCACTGATCAGGAGTGGAAAGAGGCGGCTGCTGCGGACATTGGCCGGACGCGGGAAATCATCGGGCCCTGTGTTGGATTGTTCAGAGTATTCTTCAACTTCGAGCCGGCAGGTCTCGAGAGTGTGATCAGCGGAACGGTCGTCGAATTGCCGACCGGTACCGCAATCTCGTTCACGGCACGCATGCGTGAAATTGCGCCGCCGAAGTCGGGGTTCCCCCGCAGGGAATACCTGCCGCCGACCGCCGTCCGAATGGCGCTGCGCAAAATGTGGACCGAGATCGAGCGGGAATTCAAGACGACCTACCGGCGGCCCTGATTACGCGAGCAGGGCGGTATAGACCGCCTGCGTTTCCTGCGACGGCATGATCTTGAGTCGCGTTGACAGCGCCGTGCGCAGCCGCTCGTAGGTGGCGAGCGCCTCGGAGCGCTCGCCGCGGCGCTGGTAGCACTGCATCAGGTTGCGGTAGAAGGCCTCGCACAGCCCGTCGGCGTCGATGCAGCGCAGGTAGCAATCTATCGCCGCTTCCGGCATCCCGTTGTCCTCCCACCAGCGCGCAACCCTCGTGAGGCACCGCAGCAGCTTGCCGCGGATCTGCTCGCGGCACGCGATGTAGCTCGGCTGCTCCGACTCGTCCGGGAGGAAGGGGCCGCGGTAGAGCGCGAGCGCTTCATCAGTCAGCGCGCGCAGCACCGGTTCCGCCCGCGCCCGGGGCTCACGCAACGCGCCGTCGAGCTCCGACAGGAGCTGGTCGAGCGCCCACGTGTCCAACCACACGAGCCGGGGCTCGAGGCTCAGGCGCGTCTCGCGCAGCGTGAGCGCGTCGTCGTTGTCGAAGATCCGCCGCAGCCGGTGCAGCGTCGTGGTGAAGGACTTGTGCGCGTAGTCGGCATCCACGCGCGGCCACAGCGCGTCGGCAAGCTGGTCGCTGCGCACGTTTTGTCCCCCGAGCGCGATCAGCACCTTCAGCAGTTCCATCGGGCGGCCCGGTCCCTTGCTCGAAAACTCAACCGGCTTGGACTCGTGCAACAGCGTGAAGCCGCCCAGCGTGGAGACCTGGAAGGGACGGGGCCACTCCTTCACGCGCAACGCCGACGGCGGCGGCGGGAGCTTCCACGCGCGCACCAGCGTGCGTACGTATTCGGGCTCGATGCCCCGGCGCATGGCCAGCGCGCACGCCTCGGCGAGGAGCTTGGGACGGATCGCGGCGATGTAGCGCAATCCGAGTTCGCGCGCCAATGCGAATCCCGCCCGCAGCGCGGCCAGCGTGGCGTCCTCGTCATGCGCCAGGATTGCCGTGCCCGCCGCCGCGAAGTGTACCGGGACGCGGAGGAGCGGACTGCGAAGGCGTTCCGCGATGACCTCCGCGCTGCGGACCTGCGCCTCGGCCCCCCGACGGTCGCCCTCGGCGGTCGCGAGCTGGGCCGCTCCAATGCGCGCGAAGCATTCCAGCCACGGAATTCCCAGTTCGACGGCGAGCGCGATGGCCAGCTTCGCTTCACTGCCGGCATCCGCAGCGTTGCCTTCGATCGCCGCGAGCCAGCACTTCAGATAGTGGATGAAGGCCTGATCCCCGCGGCGCAGGCGGGAGCCCGCGGCCTCGAGCGCCTGCAGCTCCGCGCGGGCAACCTCGCGGTCTCCGGCGCCCAGCGCCGCCGCAGCGGCTAGCGCGTGCAGCCACTCGTCGTATGCGCGCACCCCTTGCGCTTCCGCGATCGTGAGACCCTCGCGGGCGGTGCGCAGTGCAGCCCCCTGCGATCCGTCAAATATATTGCCCAGCGCGCATGCAATCTCGATCGCAATCCGCAGGTCCGGGGAATGCTCGATCGCCCGGGAGCGCAGCGCTCCGCTCGCGGCTTCGGCAGCCGTGAATTCCCCGCGATAGAGCGCCAACATTGCGCGCGCGAGCGCCAGTTCCGCCAGTATTGCGGATGCGGTTCGGGTATCCGGGCTCGCGCGGGCGACGCGCTCCGCGCGGTCGAGCCACTGGGTGAGCTTCTCGTTGCCGGGGTCGCGCAGCAGGAGCATGCGGATCAGCATCGCCGCGGCGGCCAGATCGACGCCGCCGCCACGCTCGCCCCCGGTCAGAAGCCCGGAAAGAGTGCCGATCCATTGATCGAGCGCGGTCAAGTCGTCGAACTCCAGTATGATCGCGCGCGCCACCCCGCAGCAGCTCCGTATCACGCCGCGCGCGTCGCCGGCACGTTGGAACCCCTCGTAGGCCTGCGCGAACAGGCGGCGCGCCGTCCGCGGACTGGCATGCGCGCGGCTCGCCGCCTGGGCGAGGAGGAGTCGCGGGTCGGACTCAATCGTTCCGGCGGGCAGTAAATCGAGCCAGCCGCCCAGGGTCTCGCTGCGTCCCTGGTCGAGCATGGCGTCCGCCTCTTCGGCGGTGAGGCGAGCGATCTCTGCCCACTCGCGGTTCTCGGCGAGCAGCGACACCGCATCTTCCAGGTGCCCCGCGCCGCGCAGCAGGGCAGCAGCGCGCTTCAGCTCCGCGGCGCCCACCGCGTCGGGAAGGGTCTGGGCCGCGCGGTCGCGCAGGAAATCGCGCAGCAGGGGATGCACCTGGTAGAAGCGGCCTTCGTCCCCCGGCACCTCCCGCACAAAATAGTCGTTCTGCGACAGGTTGCGCAGCAGGCGCCCGGCGCGCTCGTCCCCGCTCAGCGCCTCGGCGACCTCCGCGCTCATCCGCGGCAGGCACGCGATCTTCAGCAAAAACTGCTGCGTCTTCGGCTCGAAGCGCTCGAAGATCTCGCCGGCCAGGTAATCGAATATGACCTTGGGCGTGGCGTCCCCCGGCAGGTCCGCGACGCGACCGGAGACCTTCGCGTGCTCGAGCATCAGCACGAGCCCCGCTGCCCAGCCCTGCGTGCGCTCGAGCAGCTTCGCCACCGCGTCCGGCGCGAGCGACTGGCCGCGCAGGTTCGCGATATCGGCGATCTCGGCGGACCCGATGCGCAGGTCTTCCGATCCCAGGTGCACCATTCCGCCGGCGAGGCGCATGCGCGCGAGCGCCGCGGGCGGCTCGTTCCGGCTGACGATCACGACGCAGCAGTGGCCCGGCACCTGCGTGAGGCCGGCCTCGAGCACGGCATGCAGCGCGCTGTTGGCGGAAACTTCGTGCAGATTGTCGAGCACGAGCACCGTGGGCGCCTTGGCGTGCATGAAGAGCTGGCGGAAGAAATTCCGCGCGAACGCCGCGACATCCCCGGCGTACTGCGGCGCGAACGCGGGGAGCTCGCGCGAACGGCCTGCCTCGAGCTTGCGGGCCGCGTGGCCGAGGTAGTGAAAGAAGGTGGCGACGTCGGCGTCGTCGGGGTCGAGCTGGTACCAGATGCAGGCGAGAGCGCGTGCCTCTACGTAGCTTGCCGCGAGCGTGCTCTTGCCGGCGCCGGGAGGCCCCGAGATCCAGATCACGGTGCGGCCGGGGGTCCCGTCCATCCGCGCGAATAGAGCCTCGCGCCGCACGGCGCTGCCGATGACTGGCCGCGTCGTCTTGGCGAACGCGACACCGTGCTGCTGCACCTGCGCCATCCAAGTCCTCCCCGCCGGTGCATTGTAGCCGCGCGCGGTGGCCGAGTGTATGCTGGCGCGACAAGAACGGGGGAGTCATGTACACGTTGCTCATCCTCCTCGCCGCGCTCGCGGTCGCGTGGATACTCGCCTATCACCGCCTGCCCGCTTTCGCCTGGACGGTTGCGTTCGCGATCGTGCTCGGGTTGCTCACCTTCTACGCGGGATGGCCGCGGCCGCTCGTCACGGCGCTGTGGGCCATCCTCGTCGTGGGAGCTCTCGTCGGCAATCCGACTCCGATCCGGCGCGCGCTCGTGAGCCGGCCGCTGCTGGGTCTCTTCCGGAGGATTCTGCCGCAGGTATCGCAGACCGAGCAGGAAGCGCTCGAGGCCGGCACGGTCTGGTGGGACGGCGAGCTCTTCAGCGGACGGCCGGACTGGGGGAAGCTCCTCGGCTATCCCAAGCCTGCGCTGACCGCGGGCGAGCGCGCATTTCTCGATGGGCCGGTGGAGGAGCTGTGCGCGATGCTCCACGACTGGGAGATCTCGCACGAGCTCCAGGACCTGCCCCCGCAGGTCTGGCAGTTCATCCGCGACAAGGGCTTCATCGGCATGATCATCCCGAAGGAGTACGGCGGGCTCGGGTTCTCCGCGCTCGCGCACTCCGAGGTGATCGTGAAGCTCATTACGCGCAGCAGCACCGCCGCGATCACGGTGATGGTGCCGAATTCGCTCGGCCCGGCGGAGCTGCTGCTCCACTACGGCACGCCGGCGCAGAAGAATCACTACCTGCCGCGCCTTGCCAAGGGGCTCGACATTCCCTGCTTCGCCCTCACCAGCCCCGAGGCGGGCTCGGACGCCGGCGCGATTCCCGATTTCGGCATCGTGTGCCGCGGCGAGTGGCAGGGGAAGAAGGACGTCCTGGGCATGCGCCTCACCTGGGAGAAGCGCTACATCACGCTGGCGCCGGTCGCGACGCTGCTGGGGCTCGCCTTCCGGCTCTACGATCCCGACCATCTGCTCGGCGACCGCGACGACATCGGCATCACGCTCGCCCTCATCCCGACGCAGACCGAGGGCGTTCACATCGGGCGCCGGCATTTTCCGCTCAACGCGGTGTTCCAGAACGGACCGACCTGGGGCAAGGACGTGTTCGTCCCCCTGGAATTCGTCATCGGCGGCGAGCAGTACGTCGGCCAGGGCTGGAAGATGCTGATGAACTGCCTCGCCGCCGGACGCTCCATCTCGCTGCCCGCCAACGCCTGCGGCATCGCCAAGGGCTGCGCGCTCACCACCGGAGCCTACGGGCGCGTGCGCCAGCAGTTTCGCCTCTCCATCGGGCGCTTCGAGGGAGTGGAGGAGGCGCTCGCGCGGATCGGCGGCAATGCCTACATCATGGACGCGGCGCGCGTGATGACGGCGGGCGCGGTGGATCTGGGCGAGAAGCCCTCCGTCGTGTCCGCGATCGTGAAGTACCACCTCACCGAGCGCGCCCGCCAGGTCATCAACGACGCGATGGACGTCCACGGCGGCAAGGGCATCTGCCTGGGCCCCAGCAACTACCTCGCGCGCGCCTACCAGCAGATTCCGATTGCGATCACGGTGGAGGGGGCGAACATCCTCACGCGCTCCATGATCATCTTCGGGCAGGGCGTGATTCGCGGACATCCCTATGTGTTGAAGGAGATCCAGGCAACTCAGGAGAGCGATCGGGAAAAGGCGGTGCGTGATTTCGACGCGGCGTTCTTCGGCCACGTCGGATTCTTCGTGTCGAACAAGGCGCGCGCGTTCTGGATGGGGCTCACGGGCGCGCGCTTCGTTCGTGCCCCGGGCGACTCGCAAACGCGGCGCTATTACCAGCACCTGACGCGGATGTCGGCCGCGTTTGCCTGGACGGCGGACGTGTCGATGTTCCTGCTGGGGGGAGCGCTCAAGCGCCGCGAGCGGCTGTCGGCGCGGCTCGGCGACATCCTCTCGAACCTCTACCTCGCGTCGGCGGCGCTCAAGCGCTACGAGGACGACGGGCACCCCGCCGAGGATCTGCCGCTCGTGCACTGGTCGGTCCGGGATGCCCTGGCGCGGACGGAGGAGGCGTTCTACGGCCTGATCGCGAACCTGCCCAATCGGTTCGTGGCGGGGGCGCTGCGCGCCATCATCTTTCCGTTCGCCTTTCCCCTGGGGCGGGAATTCTCGCCTCCGCGCGACCGGCTGGGAAGCCAGGTCGTCGGGCTGCTGCTCGCGCCGGGACCCGCGCGCAGCCGCCTGACTGCCGGCGTCTACATTCCGAAGGATCCGGACGAGCCGGTTGCCGTGCTGGAAGCGGCGCTGCGCGCGGTAATCGCAGCCGAGCCGATCGGCGCCAAGATCCGGCAGGCGCGCGAGCGCGGCGTGATCGCCAGCGGCTTCGCCGACCCGATGGTGGACGAGGCGCGCGCCAAGGGCGTGATCACGCAGGCGGAGCAGGAGGCGATGGAGCGCGCGAAGCTGCTGCGCCGGCGCGTCATCATGGTGGACGATTTTCCGAAGGACCTCGGCAAGACCGAGATCCACCAGACCACGCAGCCGGTCACGTTCGAGGCGCTGCGCGGCAGGACCGCGTGGCCCGAGCTGGAGAGCCGCGAGCACGGGCCAAGCCCCGCGCCATGAACGACGGCGTTCTCTATTCGGTGACGGAGGGCGTGGCGACCCTCACGCTCAATCGCCCGCAGGCGCTGAACGCGCTCGATGCGCGGATGATCGTCGAGCTGCGCGCTGCGTGCGAGCGCGCCGAGCACGACGCGGCGGCGCGCGTGGTGGTGCTGCGCGGCGCCGGGCCCGCGTTTCTCGCGGGCGGCGACGTGGCGTATTTCCGCGCCAATCTTGCGCGCATGCCGGCCCTGGTCCGGGAAGGGGGCGCGGAGCTGAACCACGCGATTCTCGCGCTGCGGCGCGCGCCCAAGCCGGTGCTGGCGAGCGTTCACGGCGCGGTGGCGGGCGCGGGAGTGAGCCTGATGGCGGCGGCCGACCTCGCGATCGCCGCGGAAGGAACAAAATTTACCGTCGCCTACAGCAGGATCGGCACGAGCGCGGACGGGGGCGCGACCCACTTCCTGCCGCGGCTCTTGGGGGCGCGCAGAGCGCTCGAGCTCATGCTGCTGTCGGACGCGTTCGACGCGCAGACGGCCCTCAGGCTCGGGCTCGTCAACTGGGTGACGGGCGCGGAGCAGCTCGGATCGGAGACCGAGGCCATCGCGCGCCGGCTCGCGCTCGGCCCGACGCTGGCGTTCGGGGAGATGAAGCGGCTGGTCAACGAAAGCCCCGACCAGGCGCTTGCGGCGCAGCTCGAGGCCGAGGTGGAGGCGTTCGCGCGCTGCGCGGCGACGCGCGATTTCGCCGAGGGCGTCACCGCTTTCGTCGAGAAGCGTAAGCCGGTTTTCCGCGGGGAGTGAGCCCGTGTCGTTGCGCGGAAAGACGATATTCATCACCGGGGCGACGCGCGGCATCGGGCGCGAGATCGCGCTGCGCTGCGCGCGCGACGGCGCGAACATCGTCGTGACCGGCAAGACGTCCGAGCCGCACCCCAAGCTCTCCGGGACCATTCACACCGTTGCAGAGGAAGTCGAGGCCTCGGGCGGAGCGGCGTTACCCATCCAGCTCGACGTGCGGGATGCGGACGCCGTGGCCGAGGCTGTAAAGCAGACCGCGGCGGCGTTCGGCGGCCTCGATTGTCTGGTTAACAACGCGAGCGCGATCTCGCTCAGCGGCACGCTCGACACCCCCGTCAAGCGTCTGGATCTCATGCTCGCCATTAACCTGCGCGGCACCTTTGTCTGCTCCCAGGCCTGCATCCCCCACCTCAGGAAAGCGTCGAATCCTCACATACTTACGCTCTCGCCCCCGCTCGACATGCGGGCACGCTGGTTCAAGGATCACGTAGCCTATACGATGGCGAAATACGGGATGAGCATGTGCACGCTGGGGATGGCGGAGGAGCTCCGGGCGTACGGCATCGCGGTGAATTCGCTGTGGCCGCGCACCACGATCGCGACCGCCGCGATCGAAATGAATTTTCCCGAGGCGATCCTCAAGGCGAGCCGCAAGCCCGCGATCATGGCGGATGCGGCCTACGCGATCCTCAACCGCGACAGCCGCCGCGCGACGGGAAATTTCTACATCGACGAGGCCGTGCTGCGCGAGGAAGGCGTGACCGATTTCGAGCAATACGCTGTCACGCCGGGCGCGCGGCTGTATCCGGATTTGTTTCTGGATTGAGGAGGAGGGGGCATGGCACAACCCGCGAGTCATCTGATTCCGGTCGAAACGGCGGTCACGCTGGACGGCCTGTTCCGGGAGCGGGTCAAGCGGACGCCCGACAGCGTCGCCTACCGCGTGTACAACGAGAACCAGAACGCCTGGCGCGACCTCACGTGGGCGCAGGTCGACCACCAGGTCGCGCGCTGGCAGGCCGCGCTCGAAAAGGATGGCGTCAAGGCGGGCGACCGCGTCGCGGTGATGCTGCGCAACTGTCCCGAATGGGTGATCTACGACCAGGCGGCGCTCGGCCTGGGGCTGGTGGTGGTGCCGCTCTACACGCAGGACCGGCCGGAGAACGTCGCCTACATCATCCACGATTCCGGCTGCAAGGTGCTGCTGATCGAAGGCGCCGAGCAATGGAAGCCGCTGTCCGAAGTGAAGGGCCAGCTGGGGAGCCTCACGCGGATCGTGACCGTCCTTTCGGTACCCAACGCGGGCGAGCCGCGGGTGCGGTCGCTCGGTGAATGGCTCCCCGACCAGGGCGGCGCGACGCGGCACGTGCCGCGCGACCCCAATGCGCTCGCGACCATCGTCTATACGTCGGGCACGACGGGGCGCCCGAAGGGCGTGATGCTCTCGCACCTCAACATCCTGAGTAACGCCGCGGCGGCCTCCGAGGATTGCCTGATGACCGGCCCGGGCGACATGTTTCTCTCATTCTTGCCGCTCTCACACACGTTCGAGCGCACGGTCGGGTATTACCTCACGATCATGACCGGTTCAACGAACGCATACTCGCGCGGCATTCCGCAGCTCGCCGAAGACCTGCAGGCGGTCCGTCCGACCATTCTGGTCTCCGTGCCGCGCATCTACGAGCGCGTGTACGGGCGGATCCGCGAGGCACTCGACGCGGGCTCGCCGCTCAAGAAAAAGCTCTTCATGCTGGCGGTGGACGTCGGCTGGGCGCGCTTCGAGCACGCGCAGGGGCGGGGGCCCTGGAAGCTGTCGTTCCTGCTGTGGCCGGTGTTGAACGCGCTGGTGGCAAAGAAGATCCTGGCGCGGTTGGGCGGAAGGGTACGCGCTGCGATTTCCGGGGGCGCGGCGCTGCCGCCCGAGATCTCGCGCGTGTTCACCGGGCTCGGGCTCACTGTCCTGCAGGGTTACGGCCTCACGGAAACGAGCCCGATCGCGTGCGCGAACCGGCCGAAGGACAACGTGCCCGCCAGTGTCGGCAAGGCCCTCCCCGGCGTCCAGGTCAAAGTCGGCGGGAGCAACGCGCTCATGATCAAGGGTCCGAACGTGATGCTCGGCTACTGGAACAACCCGGAGGCGACGAAAGCGATGATCGGTCCGGACGGCTGGCTCAATTCCGGCGATACCGCGCGCATCGACGCCCAGGGCCACGTTTTCATCACCGGGCGGCTGAAGGAAATCATCGTGCTCTCGAACGGCGAGAAGGTGCCCCCGGTGGACATTGAATCCGCCATCGCGAGAGATCCCCTGTTCGAGCAGGTGATGCTTCTCGGTGAGGGCAAGCCCTACCTCGCCGTCATGACGGTCCTCAATGCGGACCACTGGAAGAAACTGTGCGAGGAACGGGGCCTCAATCCGGCATCGCCGATTGCGTCGCATTCCAGGCAGGTCGACGAGGTGCTGCTGGCGCGGGTCGCCGCCCAGATGCGGGAGTTCCCGGGCTATGCCCAGGTGCGCCGGGTGCGCGCGACGCTCGATCCGTGGACGGTGGAGAACGGGCTCCTCACGCCGACCATGAAGTTGAAGCGCGCCAAGGTGATGGAGAAGTTCAACGCCGAGATCGACGGCATGTACGCTGGTCACTGAGACATGACGGCGCTTCCACAGGGTAAAGAGCCGACGCTGCGGGTGGTGCCGATGCCGGCCGACGAGAACCAGGCCGGCGACATCTTCGGCGGCTGGATCATGTCGCAGGTGGATATTGCCGGCAGCGTCGCGGCGGTGCGCGTCGCCCGGGGCAGGGTGGCGACCGTCGCGGTCAATTCCTTCCAGTTCAAGCAGCCGGTGCTGGTGGGAGATCTCGTCAGCTTTTATGCCGAGGTCGTGCGGGTCGGCCGCACCTCCATCACCGTCAACGTCGAGGTCTACGCCCAGCGGCGGCCGGAGCGCGAGGAGGTCGTCAAGGTCACCGAGGCGACGCTGACTTACGTGGCGTTAGATGAAAACCGGCAGCCTCGTGTTGTATCAGCGCAACAATAACGCTTCATTCATGCCAAAATTGTTCCGGTGAGGAGGCTCGCGGCTAGACTAATAATCAGCGATTCACAATCTCATCGAAGGTCAGACACGAGCTTGGGAGGAGTCATGGGGATGATCGGCAGAAAGCTTGTAGCACTGGCGGTTGGAGCGGCTCTTGGCGGGGTGGCCGGCGGGGCAGTGGCGGGCGGATTCGCGATCGGCACGCAGAGCGGGAGCGGAACCGGCAACGCATTCGCGGGTGGTGCGGCGGCCGCCGACGACGCGAGTGTGGCGTGGTTCAACCCCGCATTGATGACGCTGCTGCCCGGCACGCAGGTTGCGGGCGCGCTCAATATCGTCAAGCCGTCATTCAAGTTCTCGAACAGCGCCTCCACCGGCGCGTTTGCCTCACCCCCGGCGAGCAGCAGCGACGGCGGTGATGGTGGCGACTGGGCCGTCATTCCCAACGCGTTCTTCACGATGGCCATCAATCCGAAGCCTGAGCATCGGTTTCGCAGTCAACGCTCCATTCGGACTGAAGACCGAGTACGACACGCCATGGCGCGGTCAGCTCACGGCAATCAAGTCCGAGGTTAAGTCCATCAACTTCAACCCCTCGGTCGCGTACAAGGTGAGCGACACCTTCTCGATCGGCGCGGGGGTCAGCTTTCAGAGACTCGAGGCGGATTTGACGAACTCCGCTGGCGGCGCCGGGATCAGCACGCTGACGGCAGATGACGACGGCTGGGGCTACAACCTCGGAGTGATGTTCCAGGCGTCACCCAATACGCGCATCGGCGCGCAGTACCGTTCCAGTATCAAGTACACCCTCGAAGGCAGTGTGTCCTTCAGTGTCGCAACTCCCGGCAATGGAGCCATCAAGGCGGACCTGGAGGTGCCGGACAGCTTTTCATTGAGTCTTTTCCATTCGACGGGGAATTGGGAGTTCATGGGTGACGTTACGTGGACCGGATGGAGTTCTCTGCAGCAACTGGCTGTGATCCGCACCACTACCGCGGCGACATTGGGGCCGACACTGCCGGGGGCGGCCGGTGCAACGCTCACCACGCTCCAGTTTCAGTGGGACGATTCGTGGCGCTATTCGGTCGGGGCGAACTACAAACTCAGTCCCCAGACCAAGCTCCGATTCGGCGTCGCGCTCGATCAGACGCCAACGAATGACGCGACCCGCACGGCGCGGCTGCCGGATCAGGATCGCACTTGGGTCGCATTTGGGGTTCAATGGAAGCCGTCGAAAGCCGGCATCCTCGACTTTGGCTACGCTCACGAGTTCATAAAAAACGCGAACATTAACAACACCATCACTGGCGTGCCTGGGGCATTTGTCGGGACATTCGACAACAAAGCCGATATCTTCGCCATCCAGTATTCGCATTCGTTCTAGGCAAGGTAGCAATCCGGAAAGCCGGGCGTATCTCGCCCGGCTTTTTTATTTCCGCTTCCCGCCAGCGTGCTAGAATCATCGCTCCCGCCGGGGCTTTTCATGCCTGCCGCTTCCCCCTTCATCGTGCGCAAGGCCGCCGTGCTCGGCGCCGGCGTGATGGGCGCGCAGATCGCGGCCCACCTCGTCAATTCAAACGTCTCGGCCCTGCTCTACGAGCTGCCGGCGAAGGAAGGCGATCCCAACGGCAACGTGCTGAAGGCGATCGACAACCTGCGGAAGCTCGAGCCGAGCCCGCTCGCGACCCCGGCGCGCGCGGGCTTCATCCAGCCCGCCAACTACGGCCAGCACCTCGAGCAGTTGAGGGATTGCGACCTCGTGATCGAGGCGATCTCCGAGCGCATGGACTGGAAGGCCGATCTTTACCGCAAGGTGGCGCCGCATCTTGCCGAGCACGCGATCTTCGCCACCAACACCTCGGGACTCTCGATCAACCAGCTCGCGCAGTCGTTCCCGGAGGGGCAGCGCCGGCGCTTCTGCGGCGTGCACTTCTTCAACCCGCCGCGCTACATGCATCTCGTCGAGCTGATCCCCACGGCCACGACCGATGGGGCGATCCTCGACGACCTGGAAAAATTCCTGGTCACCACGCTCGGCAAGGGCGTCATCCGCGCCAAGGACACGCCGAACTTCATCGCCAACCGCGTGGGCGTGTTCTCCATGCTGGCGACCGTGCACCACGCGGAGCGGCTCGGCATCGGTTTCGACGTGGTGGACGCCCTCACCGGAACGCTCATCGGCCGTCCCCGCAGCGCGACCTTCCGCACCGCCGACGTGGTCGGCCTCGACACCTTCGCGCACGTGGTCAACACCATGAAGGAGACGCTGCCGCAGGATCCCTGGCACCGCTACTACGAGGCGCCGGCGTGGCTCAAGCAGCTGATCGCCGAGGGTTCACTCGGCCAGAAGACGCGGAAGGGCGTCTACCAGAAGATCGGCAACGATATCCACGTGCTGGATCTCAAGTCCCGGAGCTACCGGCTCTCCGACGGAAAAGCGGATGAGGGCGTGGTCGAGATCGTAAAGAACAAGGACGTCGCGGCGCGCTTCGAGCAGCTTCACGCGTCGGGCCACCCGCAGGCGCAGTTCCTGTGGTCCATCTACCGCGACGCGTTCCACTACTGCGCCGTGAATCTGGCGGGCATCGCCGACAACGCGCGCGACCTCGATCTCGCGATTCGATGGGGATTCGGCTGGAGCCAGGGACCTTTCGAGATCTGGCAGGCAGCGGGATGGAGCCGGGTCGCGGGATGGATCGCCGAGGACATCCGGGCGGGACGGGCGATGAGTACCGCGCCGCTGCCCGCGTGGGCGCTTGAGAAGGACCGGGCAGGGGTGCATGGCGCTCAAGGGTCGTACTCGCCGGCGGCCAATGCCTACAAGCCGCGCTCCGCGCTGCCCGTCTACCGGCGGCAGCCGTTCCCGGACCGGGTGCTGGGCGAGGAAGCAAAGTACGGATCGGCCATTTTCGAGACCGACGCGGTGCGCTGCTGGCACACCGGCGACGACATCGCGATCGTGAGCTTCAAGAGCCGCATGCACGCCATCGGCGACGATGTGCTGGACGGCGTGGCGCAGGCGCTGGACGAGGCTGAGCGCAACTACATGGGCCTCGTCATCTGGCAGACCGAGCCGCCCTTCTCGGTGGGGGCGAACCTGAAGAAGACGCCGGCCGGCGGCGCGCGCCCGTCGAAGCCGTCCGCGCTCGGCAGGCTGTTCCGGCAGGTCCGGCGCGAGGCGGAATCGCTTGCGCTCAAGGCGGCGCGGAGCGTCGGCGTCGCCGACCAGTTGATGGCGGGCAAGCTCGCCGAAGTGGAAAAACTGGTCGAGCAGTTCCAGGACACCACGCAGGCGCTGAAGTACTCGATGGTGCCGACCGTTGCGGCTGTGGACGGGCTCGCACTGGGCGGCGGCTGCGAGTTCATCATGCACTGCGACCGTGCGGTGGCGACGCTGGAGAGCTATGTCGGGCTGGTCGAGGCGGGCGTCGGGCTGCTACCCGCGGGCGGCGGCTGCAAGGAGTTCGCAATGCGCGCGGCGGCCGACGCGAAGGGCGGCGACCTGTCACCGTTCCTGCAGAAATACTTCAAGACGGTCGCGATGGCGGAGGTCGCCCGGAGCGCGGAGCACGCGCGCGAGCTCGGCTTCCTGCGCGCGGCGGACCGGGTGGTGGCGAATCGCTTCGAGCTGCTCGAGATTGCCAAAGCCGAGGTGCGTGCGCTGGCGGCCGCGGGCTACCGGCCGCCGCTGCGGCAGGTCGCGATCCCGGTCGCGGGGAGGAGCGCGATCGCGACGATCCGCGCCTTCCTGGAAAACCTGCTCGCCGGGGGGAACATTTCCGAGCACGACTACCTGATCGGCCACAGGATCGCGATCGTGATGTGCGGCGGCGAGGTCGAGGGCGGCAGTTTGGTCGACGAGCAGTGGTTCCTCGATCTCGAGCGCAAGCACTTCATGGAGCTCATCGCCACCGAGAAGACGCAGGCGAGGATCGAGCACACGCTGAAGACGGGCAAGCCGCTGAGGAACTAGCCATGAGCAAGCAGATCCAGGACGCCTATATCGTCGCCGCCGTGCGCACACCGGTCGGCAAGGCGCCGCGCGGGATGCTCCGCAACGTGCGCCCCGACGACATGCTGGCGCACGCGCTGAAGAGCGCGCTCGCCCGCTGCCCGGGGCTCGACCCCGCGGCGGTCGAGGATGTGATCGTCGGCTGCGCGATGCCGGAGGCCGAGCAGGGCATGAACGTCGCGCGTATCGGGCTGCTGCTGGCCGGATTTCCCGACACCGTGTCCGGCATGACCGTCAACCGCTTCTGCTCCTCGGGCGTGCAGGCGGTCGCGCTCGCCGCCGACCGCATCCGCCTGGGCGAGGCGGACGTGATGGTCGCCGCGGGCACCGAGAGCATGAGCATGGTGCCGATGGGCGGCAACAAGCCGTCCTTCAGCCCGGCGATCTTCGAGAAGAACGAGAACATCGCGATCGCCTACGGCATGGGCGTCACCGCCGAGAAGGTGGCGTTGCGGTGGCGGGTGAGCCGCGAGGAGCAGGACCTCTTTGCGGCCGAAAGTCACCGGCGAGCGGTGCGCGCGACCGACAGCGGGGAGTTCAAGGATGAGGTGGCGCCGTACCCGGTGAGCGAGCGCGTTCCCGACCTCGCGACGCGCGAAGTCCGGGTCAACGCCCGCCAGGTGGAGCACGACGAAGGTCCGCGGCGGGACACCTCGCCCGAGGCGCTGGCAAAGCTGAGACCCGCGTTTGCGGCCAAGGGCACCATTACGGCGGGCAACAGCTCGCAGACGTCCGATGGCGCGGCCGCCGTCGTCCTGATGAGCGAGGCGGCGCTGGTGCGGGCAAACCTGAAGCCGCTCGGGCGCTTTGTCGGTTACGCCGTGGCAGGCGTGCCGCCGGACATCATGGGCATCGGGCCGGTGAAGGCGATTCCGAAAGCGCTGAAGCAGGCCGGGCTCAAGCAGGACGACATCGAGTGGATCGAGTTGAACGAGGCGTTCGCGGCACAATCATTGGCAGTCATGAAGGACCTCGGGCTCGATCACGCGCGGGTGAATCCCCTCGGCGGCGCGATCGCGCTCGGGCACCCCCTCGGCGCGACCGGCGCGATTCGCGTCGCCACCCTCATGCACGGGCATGCGCCGGCACCGCAAGAAGTACGGCATGGTCACCATGTGCATCGGCACCGGCATGGGCGCCGCGGGCATTTTCGAAGCGCTCTAGAAGATGCGAACCATCCTGACCGCGACGGCGCTGGGGCTTTGGCTCGCTGCCGGCCCCGCGTTTGCGGCGGAAGTCGAGGGGGTCAATCTTCCCGACGCGGTGCAGGTAGGCGGCTCCGAACTGTTGCTGAACGGCGCCGGTCTGCGCACCCGTGTCTTTTTCAGGGTCTACGTCGGCGCGCTCTATCTCCAGAAGAAGACAGGCAGCGTTGACGCGGTGCTTGGAGATGCCGGAGCGAAGCGAGTCGCCATGCACATGCTGCGCGATCTCGACGCCGAGCAGCTGTTCTCGGCCTTCAACGACGGGCTGAAGAAGAACCATGCGCCGGACCAGCTCGCGCGGCTCGAGCCGCAGGTGAAGCAGCTCGAGGAAATCTTCACCGCGGTGAAGGCGGTGAAAAAGGGCGACGTGGTCCTGCTCGACTACCTGCCGGGCGCCGGCACGCGCGTCACCGTGCGCGGCGAGGACAAGGGCACGATCCCGGGCGAGGACTTCAACCGCGCGCTGCTGCGGATCTGGCTGGGAGAGCAGCCGGCGGACGGAGCGTTGAAGAAGGCGATGCTGGGCGGCTAAAGCGTTCCCCCTCGCCCCGTGCTAACGGGGAGAGGGCTGGGGTGAGGGGGGAGACTTATCGGCTCTCGTAGGCCTTGATGATCTTCGCGTAGGTGCCGTCCTTCTTCATCCCGTCGAGCGCCGCCGCCAGCGCCTTGAGCGTGTCCGCCGAGGTGCGCGGGCTGCAGGCGAGGAAGGACTCCTCCTCGCGCACGGTATAGACCAGCTTGACGCCGGGCACCTTGGCCCTTTCCGCGACCTGCTTCGCGCTCGCGGCGCTGGTGATCCAGAGGTCGATCTTCTGGTTCTCCTTGCGGTTCAGGGTGAGCTTTCCGGGGTTGAGCTTGTCGTCCTCGACCTCGATGATATTGGTGAGGCCCCATTGCCGCAGAAACTCGGTCTTGGCGTCGCGCGAGACTCCGCCGATACGAAACGGCTTAGCGTCATTGAGCGACTTGATCTCCTGCTTGAAGCCATCGAGCGCGAACAGCGCCCACTTATTGACGGCGATCGGCCCGACCCACTTGAACGCGTTCTCGCGGTTCGCGAGCCGCGCCGTGGAGTAGAGGCAGGTCTCCTTGTCGGCCTGCGTCTTCTCGTAGGCCTTGCTCCAGACCATGACCTCGAAGTCGAGCTTGACCTTGGCGCGCTTGCCCATTTCCTGCACGACCTCGGTCCCCATGCCGGTCAGCTTCTTGCCCTCGGTGTAGTTGAGCGGCGGGTTCTCCTCCGTGAGGAGCTTCAGCGCGAGCGCCGGCTGCGACGCGATCAGCAGGCCGGCCAGCACACCGGCGGCGCGCACGAGTATCGAATATCGCATGATCTCTCCCAAAAGAAATGCCTGCGGCCAAGTATGCCACAGGCTGGCTACATGTTCGGATAATTCGGCCCGCCGCCGCCCTCGGGCGCGACCCACACGATGTTCTGGGTCGGGTCCTTGATGTCGCAGGTCTTGCAGTGCACGCAGTTCTGCGCGTTGATCTGCAGCCGCGGGTTGGCCCCGTCCGCGTCCCGCACGATCTCGTAGACGCCGGCGGGGCAGTAGCGGGTCTCCGGCGCGTCGTAGAGGTCGAGATTCACCGTGATCGGGACCGCCGGGTCCTTCAGCGTGAGGTGGCACGGCTGGTCTTCCGCGTGATTGGTGTTCGAGATGAACACCGAGCTCAGGCGGTCGAAGGTGAGCACGCCGTCAGGCTTGGGATACGCGATAGGTTGCGCTTCGGTGCGCTTCTTCAGCGTTTCGTGATCGGCGTGCCGGTGATGGAGCGTCCACGGCGCGCGGCCGCCGAAGACCACCTGGTCCACGCCCACCATCAGCGTGCCGAGCGCGAGCCCCTTGCTCATCCAGGGCTTGAAGTTGCGCGCCCGGTGCAGCTCGTCGTGCAGCCAGCTCTGGCGGAACGCGTCGGGATAGGCGGCGAGCTCATCGTGGCTGCGTCCTGCCTGGAGCGCGGCAAACGCCGCCTCCGCGGCCAGCATGCCCGATTTCATCGCGGCGTGGCTGCCCTTGATGCGCGAGGCGTTGAGGAACCCGGCGTCGTCCCCGATGAGGCAGCCGCCGGGAAAGACGAGCTTCGGCAGCGATTGCAGTCCCCCCGCGGCGATCGCGCGTGCGCCGTAGGCGATGCGCTTGCCGCCTTCGAGGAAGGCGCGGATCGCGGGATGCGTCTTGTAGCGCTGAAATTCCTCGTACGGGCTGAGAAACGGATTGGCGTAGGCAAGCCCCACCACGAAGCCGATCGAGATCTGGTTGCCCTCGAGGTGGTAGAGAAACGACCCGCCGTAGGTGTCGTGGGCGAGCGGCCAGCCGGCCGTGTGGATGACGAGCCCCTGCTTGTGCCTGCCGGGCTCGATCTCCCACAGCTCCTTCAGGCCGATGCCGTAGACCTGCGGGTCGGCGCCGGCGCGCAGCTGGTATCGTTCCTGCAGCTGCCTGCCGAGGTGTCCGCGGCAGCCTTCCGCAAAGAACGTGAAGCGGCCGTTGAGCGCCATGCCCCGCTGGTGGCTCGCGGTGGGCTTGCCGTCGCGCCCGATGCCCATGTCGCCGGTGGCGACTCCCGCGACCGCGCCGTCCTCGCGGTAGAGCACTTCCGCAGCCGCAAAACCCGGAAAGATCTCCACGCCCAGCGCCTCGGCCTGTTTTGCGAGCCAGCGGCAGACGTTGCCGAGACTGACGACGTGCATGCCGTGGTTCTTGAAGCACGCCGGCAGCAGCATTTCCGGCAGCGTCCACGACCCGCCCGCGGTCAGGAACATGAAGCGGTCCTCGGTGACCGGCGCGTTGAGCGGCGCATCGAGCCGCTGCCAGTCGGGAATGAGCTCGTTCAGGGAGCGCGGGTCCATGACCGCGCCGGAGAGTATGTGCGCGCCGACTTCCGAGCCTTTTTCCAGCACGCACACGCCGACCTCGCGTCCGTGCTGCTTTGCGAGCTGCTTCAGGCGGATCGCGGCGGCGAGCCCCGCCGGGCCCGCGCCCACGATCACGACGTCATACTCCATCACCTCGCGTTCGGCCATTTCGTCGTCTCCCGGGCGCGCTTCAGGTCATTATAGGGCGCGGCGCGCTTCGAGAATAAGGTTGGCGGCGGCGACGCCGCTGCGGACTGCCGATTCGATGGTGCCGGGATAGGCACTCGCGACGTAATCGCCCGCCAGGTAGAAATTTCTCAATGACGTGCGCGCTTCCGGGCGCACGAGGCCGGGCGTGCAGGCGAAGGTCGCGCGCTTTTCAGCGATCACGCGGTGCCACGACGGATCGGGCAGGGGCCCGAGCTGCTGCTGCAGCTCCTGGTGCACGAGAACCGCGAGATCGTCGTGCGCGAGATCCTCGTGAGCGCCTTCCGCGCTGATGACGGCGCCGATGACGCCGCGCTGGCCCGCGAGCGCGCCACGGTCGAACGCCCACTGCAGCAGAGCGCTGTCGAAGCCCAGCATGGGAGCCGGCAAGACCTGCTCCGTGGGATACCCGAGATAGACCGAATGGATCGGCTGATAGGCCAGGCGCTCCACGGCTTCGGCAGCCTCTGCCAGCGCCGATACGCCGGCCAGGAATGCCGCCGCGTGATAGGGCGGCAGTGCGCAGACGACGTGACTGAAAGCATGCTCGCGATCTCCGCAGCGCACGGTGAATCGTCCTTCGCTCTCGTCGATGGCGGAAACGCGCTGCCCGGTCAGCAGGGTGCCGCCCTGGGCGCGCACATAGTCCGCCGCGGGATCGGGGAACAGGCGTGAGAGATCGACACGCGGCAGCAGCAGGTCGCTCGCGGCGCGGTCGCCATCCAGACCGTCCCGGAGAACGTTGAGGAATACCTGCGCGGAGGCCGATTCCGGCGGGGTATTGAGCGCGGAGACGCACAGCGGCCGCCAGAAATGGCGCATCAGGCTTCCTTCCTGCCCATGCGTTTCCAGGAGCGTCGCGACTGTCGTGTCGCGCTGGAGGCGGTAGCCTTGCCGCCGCATCCGCAGGACGAAGCGGGCGGCCGAGATCCGCTCGTTGTGCGGCGCGCCGCGAGCCGTTATCAGGGCGCCGAGAAGATGCAGGGGCGCAGGCAGTGCGACGGCCTTAAGCGAGAACCGGTCGTGGATGCGCCAGGTGAGCGGCAATCGCAGAAGAAGCCGGCCGGGATCGGCGCCGACGAGCCGCATCAGGCGCAGTGTCTCGCCGTAGGCGCCGACCAGAATGTGCAGGCCGTTGTCGAGCGCAAGGTCGCGGTGCTCGACCCGCCGCGCCCGGCCACCGAGCGTCTTTGCCGCCTCGAATACCGTGACCGGCACTCCGCGCTCGGCAAGCGTCACGGCCGCCGCCATGCCGGCGTAACCCCCGCCGATGACGGCAATGTTCATGAGGTGGCTGTGAGGCCGGAGGCTAGGCTGCTGCGATGGCCGGCTTCGTGGCGCGCTTGACCCCCGCCCAGACCTGCTCGGGGACGTGCACGTACCCTTCAAAGATGCGGCGTGCGGTGCGCACCAGCGCGGCGCGGCGCAGGGCCTGCTGCTGATTCGAAAAATCGGCGTCGAGATCGATCAAGATCATGCCGGAGGGATGCTCGACCCGGATCACGCCCTGCGGCGCCGGCGGCAGGGGCGAAATCTGCGCCGCCACCGTACCGGGGATGGCGCATGCCGAGGTGATGCACACCGTCCCGGTTACCGGGTGCGACTTGTGGCAGGTTTCGGGCACGAAAAAGCGCGAGGCGATGACGCCGCCCCTGCGCGGCTTCGAAAGCAACGCCATTTTCGGCACCACGCGCCCCGTGACGTCGCCCATGCCCATCAACGCGCCGGCCTTGCGCCGGATCGCCTCCATGCGGTTCATGAGATTTCGGTCCGCATCGAGCTCGACCGCCGTTTCGTGGCCGGTCTTGCCGAAGGCTTCGGCGCGCATCAGGACCACCGGCATCGCGATGTCCACGCAGCTCACCTCGACGCCGTCGATGACGTCCAGCGGCTTGCCGGTGGGGAGCATCTTCTTGGTGACGGACCCGATGGCGCTCTTGAAGTTGAGCTTTACGGGCGCCGCCGTCCCGGGAACGCCGTCGATCGCCGCGTCGCCGGCGTAGGTGACCTTTCCGCCCGGGGTCTGCACGATGGACTCGACCAGCGACTGGGTATTGACGTTGAAGATGCGTACGGTCGTCTCGCCGCTTTTCGCCGGCACCAGCCCTTCCTCGATCGCGAACGGCCCTACCGCCACCAGCATGTTGCCGCAGTTGGGCTTCGTGTCCACGAATCGCTCGTTGATCTGCACCTGCGCGAACAGATAGTCCACGTCCGCCGCGGGATGCTTCGACTTGCTGATGATCGCCACCTTGCTCGTCACCGAGTGCGATCCGCCGATGCCGTCCACCTGGATTTCGTGCGGCGAGCCCATGACCGCGAGCAGCACCGCGTCGCGCGTGGGCACGTCGGCGGGCAGATCGGATGCGTGAAAAAACGGTCCGCGCGAAGTGCCGCCGCGCATGATCACACAGGGGATCTTGGTCTGCATGCTGGACGCTCCTGCGAATTTCGCGGAATTATACGCCCCTCAGTTCCGGATCCAGGTCCACCACGCGATCCACAGCTTGCGGACCGGCGTGAGCGAAACGCGCCGCGTGAGGACGCGGCAGCCGTCGCGGCGGATCTCGTCGAGCAGCGCGCGGTAAATCGCCGCCATGACGATGCCCGCGCGCTGGGCGCGGCGGTCGACGGCTGGCAGCTTGGCGAATGCGTCGCGGTAATAACCGAGCGCGCGGTCGATCTGGAATTCGATCAGGCGGCGGAAATTATCGGTTTCACGCGACGCGGTGATGTCCGCCGCGCTGACGCCGTGCCGCTCGATTTCGTCGAGCGGCAGATAGATGCGATTGCGGCGCGCGTCCTCGCCTACGTCGCGGACGATATTGGTGAGCTGGAACGCCAGGCCGAGGTCGGCCGCGTACTCCAGCGTGCGCGGGTCCTGATGGCCGAAGATCCCGGCGGATAACTGTCCCACCACTCCCGCCACGCGATGGCAGTATTGCCGCAGCGCCTCGAAGCTGGGGTAGCGGTTGTAATCGAGGTCCATTTGCATGCCGTCGATGATTTCGGCGAGGCGTGCCTCGTCCAGATTGAAGCGCGGCGCGACTTCGGCAAGGGCGCGCGTGACGGGGTGCTGCGGCGTGCCGTGAAACGCCGCCGCAAGCTCCTGCCGCCACCACGCGAGCGTCGCGCGTGCGGTCGCGGGATCGGAGCAGTCGTCCACCACGTCGTCCACCTCCCGGCAGAACGCGTAGAGCGCCGTGATCGCGCGGCGGCGATCCTGGGGCAGGAACAGGAAGCTGTAATAGAAGCTCGAGCCGCTGGCTGCCGCTTTCTGCTCACAGTACTCGTGCGGATCCATTAGAGTGCGCGCACCAGGATCACCGGCCAATCATGCCATCGCAGCACGGGACGGTGACGGAACATATCGCAGCGCGCCCGCTCCAGTTTCTCGAGTATACGCAGCCCGCCCTGGACGGTGGCGCGGATCTCGAGCCCGATGCGGCCGGGGAGCGCCCGTCCCAGCGGCTCGCCCGCCTTCAGCATGCCGCGCGCGCGGTCGATCTGGGACTGGATGAGAACGCGCCACGCGTCGTCGCAGCGCCGCCCGGCGATGTGCTGCTCGCTCACGCCGTGGCGCTTCATCTCGTCCAGCGGCAGGTAGATGCGCCCCATGGCGTAATCGATCGCCACGTCCTGCCAGAAGTTCACGAGCTGGAGCGCGGAGCAGATCGAGTCCGACCATTCCAGATTCTGGCTGCTCGTGCTCCGGAAGAGCTGCAGCAGCAGCCGTCCCACGGGGTTCGCCGAACGGCGGCAGTAATCGAGCACCTCGGCGAAGTCGGCGTAGCGCTTGCGGGTGACGTCCTGCGCGAAGGCCGACAGCAGCTCGGCGAACGCCGAGACCGGGAGCTCGTGCTCGCGGATCACCTCGGCGAGCGCCGTAAACCAGGGTATGTCGGGGGCATCCCCGCGCTCGATCTTGCGGAGTTGCTCGTGGAACCGCTCCAGTTGCGCGAGCCGGGCAGGGGCGGGAGAGTTGCCCTCGTCGGCGAGATCGTCGGCCTCCCGGGCGAAGCGGTAAATCAGCGCAATGGGATGGCGGAATCGCGAGGGCAGAAGTACGGACGCGACCGGGAAGTTTTCATAGTGGTTTATACCCATTTGCTGCTGCGCAATATCCTTTATGGATCATATTATTGCGCGTGAACCTTAAGACAACTTGCAAGCTTTCGGCGCGCACGTGATTATATTACAATCAAAAAGTGGCGAAAGTGGCGGAATTGGTAGACGCACCAGATTTAGGTTCTGGCGCCGCAAGGCGTGGGGGTTCGAGTCCCTCCTTTCGCACCACGGGCGGGTGCGCGTGGTGCGAGCTGGAGCCGGGGCGTCCGTTCCGCTCTTCCTGATGCAGTCTTGCGCCGGGGCGTCCCGCCGCAAGGTGTCTAACCGATAGTTCCAGCAACGGAGATGCAGGTGAACTTGGAGACGTTAAGCGCGCTCGAGCGGAGGTTGAGCGTGTCGCTGCCCGCGACGGACATCGACAGCGAGGTCGAGAATCGCCTGAAGCGGCTGTCGCGCACAGTGAAGATGCACGGCTTCCGGCCCGGAAAGGTTCCGCTGAAGGTCGTCGAGCAGCATTACGGCCCGCAGGTGAGGCAGGAAGTGCTGGGGGACGCCATGCAGAAGAGCTTCGGCGAGGCGGTGCGCCAACAGAACTTTAGGGTCGCGGGCTACCCCAAATTCGAGTTGGCGCCGCCGACCGACGGCTCGGTGGATTTCCGCTACAGCGCGACATTCGAGATCTACCCCGACGTGAAGGTCGGGGACATTTCGGGCGCAACGATCGAGCGCCCGGCCTTCGTGGTGGGCGAAGCGGAGGTAGACAAGACGTTGGAGATCATGCGCAAGCAGCGCGCGCGCTACGAGGACGTCGAGCGCGCGGCGCAGACCGGCGATCGCGCGACGATCGATTTCCGCGGCACGCTCGACGGCGCCGAGTTTTCGGGCTCGAGCGGGACTGGCCAGCAGGCGGTGCTCGGCGAGGGCCGGCTGCTGCCGGATTTCGAGGCCGGCGTGATCGGAATGAAGCCGGGTGAATCGAAGGCTTTCGACGTGCGCTTTCCGGCCGACTATCACGGACGTGAAGTGGCCGGGAAGACCGCCCGTTTCGAGGTCACCCTGCGGCAGGTCGCGGCGCCGCGCCTGCCCGAGATCGACGCCGACTTCGCGAAAGGCCTCGGCGTCGCGGACGGAGACCTCGCCAGGATGCGCGCAGAGGTGCGCGGCAATCTCGAGCGCGAGGTGAAGGCGAAGCTCAGAAGCCAGCTGCGCGAGCAGGTCATGCAGGCCCTCCTCGATGCGACGCGCATCGATGCGCCCCGCTCGCTGGTGCAGATCGAGATCGAGCGCCTGCAGTCGGGAGCGCGGCGGGAGCTGGCGGCTCGCGGGGTCAAGGTGACGCCGGAGACGCCGCTGCCGGCCGAGGCGTTCGAGCAGCAGGCGCAGCGCCGGGTCAACCTCGGGCTGATCCTGGGGGAGCTGGTGAGAATGCACAATCTCCACCCGAAGCCCGAGCAGGTGCGCAAGGTGGTCGAGGAGCAGGCGGAGAGCTACGAGCGTCCCGAGGAAGTCGTGAAATGGTTTTACGCCGAGCCGGAGCGGCTGCGCGAGATTGAATCCGCCGTGCTGGAGGACAATGTCGTGGCGTGGGCGCTGGGCGTCGCGCGGGTGACGGACCGAAACGCGGATTTTGACGAATTGATGGGGAAACATTGATGGCGAACTACGGCGAACCAAGGGGCCTGGGCCTCATTCCGATGGTGATCGAGCAGAGCGGGCGCGGAGAGCGCGCCTACGACATCTATTCGCGCCTGCTCAAGGAGCGCGTGGTGTTCCTGGTGGGGCCGGTCACCGAGGTGACGGCCAATCTGATCGTGGCGCAGCTGCTGTTCCTGGAATCGGAGAACCCGGACAAGGATATTTCGTTCTACATCAATTCGCCCGGGGGGTCGGTGTCCGACGGACTCGCAATCTACGACACCATGCAATTCGTCAAGCCCGCCGTCTCGACGCTGTGCATCGGGCAGGCCGCGAGCATGGGCGCGCTGCTGCTCGCCGCCGGCGCCAGGGGCAAGCGCTTCTGCCTTCCCAACTCGCGCGTCATGATCCACCAGCCGATGGGCGGCTTCCAGGGGCAGGCGTCCGACGTGGAGATCCACGCCCGGGAAATCCTGAACCGCAAGGCGAAGCTGAACGAGATCTTCGCGAAGCACACCGGCCAGGACCTGAAGACGGTCGAGCGCGATACCGACCGCGACAATTTCCTCAGCGCCGAGCAGGCGCAGGGCTACGGGATCGTCGACAAGGTCCTCGTGAGCAGAGCCGAAAGCGTAAAATGAGGTCGCACAGACAGGACTAGCCCATGACTGAGAAGGCAGGCGGAGAGAAGCTGCTGTACTGCTCGTTCTGCGGGAAGAGCCAGCACGAGGTGCGCAAGCTCATCGCGGGGCCGTCGGTGTTCATCTGCGACGAGTGCATCGAGCTGTGCAACGACATCATCCGCGAGGAGACGCAGGGCGAGCACGGCACGAAGGGCGCCAAGTCCGACCTGCCGGTGCCGAAGGAGATCCGCGCGATCCTCGACCAGTACGTGATCGGCCAGGACCTCGCCAAGAAGATCCTGTCGGTCGCCGTCTACAACCATTACAAGCGGCTGAAGACGCTCGCCAAGAACGACGACGTCGAGCTGGCGAAGTCGAACATCCTGCTGGTCGGGCCGACCGGCTCCGGCAAGACGCTGCTCGCGCAGACACTCGCGCGGCTGCTGAACGTGCCCTTCGTGATGGCCGACGCAACCACGCTCACCGAGGCGGGCTACGTCGGAGAGGACGTCGAGAACATCATCCAGAAGCTGCTGCAGAAGTGCGATTACGACGTCGAGAAGGCGCAGCGCGGCATCGTCTACATCGACGAGATCGACAAGATCTCGCGCAAGTCGGACAATCCCTCGATCACGCGCGACGTGTCGGGCGAGGGCGTGCAGCAGGCGCTGCTGAAGCTGATCGAGGGCACCATCGCCTCGGTGCCGCCGCAGGGCGGGCGCAAGCACCCCAACCAGGAATTCGTCCAGGTCGACACGACCAACATCCTCTTCGTCTGCGGGGGCGCGTTCGACGGGCTCGACCGGATCATCCGCGCGCGCTCGGAGAAGAGCGGCATCGGCTTCGGGGCGGAAGTGAGCTCGCGCGACAACCGCAAGGACATCACCAAGGTGCTGCGCGACGTGCAGCCCGAGGACCTCATCAAGTACGGGCTGATCCCCGAGTTCGTGGGGCGGCTGCCGGTGGTGGCGACGCTGGAGGAACTCGACGAGGCGGCGCTGATCCAGATTCTCACCCAGCCCAAGAACGCGCTGCTCAAGCAGTTCCAGAAGATGTTCAGCATGGAGGGCGTCGAGCTGGAGGTGCGCGAAGGGGCGCTGCAAGGCGGTGGCGCGGCGTGCGCTCGAGCGCAAGACCGGCGCGCGCGGGCTGCGCTCCATCCTCGAGCACACGCTGCTGAACACCATGTTCGACCTGCCGTCGCTGGAGAAGGTGATCAAGGTGGTGGTGGACGAGAACACGATCGTGAGCGACGCGACACCCCTGCTGATCTACTCGGATCAGCCCAAGGTCGCGGCGTCGGCACATTAGCGTGGACGACCCTTCGTTACGGCGCCCGCTCCCGCCGCGTTCGCCCTCGCGCCTCGAAAGGGGTTTGGAATCAGGGCGCTGTATCGTGCTTGAATTTCTGGGGATTTTCCCCCATCTTCGCATAGTCCAACCTCAATTGGTGACCCACGATGCCTGACGAAACAAGCCTGCCCCAGACGCCCCAGATGCCGCTGCTGCCGCTGCGCGACGTGGTGGTGTTCCCGCACATGGTGATCCCGCTGTTCGTCGGGCGGCCGAAGTCGATCAAGGCGCTCGAGACGGCCATGGAAGCCGGCAAGAGCATCGTGCTGGTCGCGCAGAAATCCGCGGCGAAGGACGATCCCTCGCCCGAAGACCTCTACCGGATCGGCAGCATCGCCAACATCCTGCAGATGCTGAAGCTCCCGGACGGCACCGTGAAGGTGCTGGTCGAGGGCTCGCAGCGCGCGCGCATCCACGACATCGTGGATCTCAAGACCCATTACGCCGTCACGGTCACGCCGGTGGCGCCGGAGGCCGCCTCGGACCACGAGATCGAGGCGATGCGGCGCACGATGATCCAGCAGTTCGACCAGTACGTGAAGCTGAACAAGAAGATCCCGCCGGAGATCCTCACCTCGATCGCCGGGATCGACGAGGCCGGGCGCCTCGGCGACAGCATCGCCGCGCACCTGCCGCTGAAGCTCGAGCAGAAGCAGGAGGTGCTGGAGATGTTCGGCGTCAAGCAGCGCCTCGAGCACCTGCTGAAGCTGGTCGAGGGCGAGCTCGAGATCCTCCAGGTCGAGAAGCGCATCCGCGGGCGCGTCAAGCGCCAGATGGAGAAGAGCCAGCGCGAGTACTACCTCAACGAGCAGGTGAAGGCGATCCAGAAGGAGCTCGGCGAGATGGACGAGGGCGCCGACATCGACGAAATCGAGAAGCGGATCAAGTCCGCGCACATGCCGAAGGAAGCGCGCAAGAAGGCCGAGGCGGAGCTGAAGAAGCTGAAGCTGATGTCGCCGATGTCGGCCGAGGCGACGGTCGTGCGCAACTACATCGACGCCATGGTTTCGCTGCCGTGGAAGAAGAAGAGCAAGATCAACACCGACCTCAGTGCCGCCGAGACGGTGCTGAACGAAGACCACTACGGCCTGGAGAAGGTGAAGGAGCGCATCGTCGAGTATCTGGCCGTGCAGCAGCGCGTCGACAAGCTGAAGGCCCCGATCCTGTGCCTGGTCGGCGCGCCCGGCGTGGGCAAGACCTCGCTCGGCCAGTCAATCGCGCGCGCAACCAACCGCAAGTTCGTTCGCATGTCGCTCGGCGGGGTGCGGGACGAGGCGGAGATTCGCGGGCACCGGCGCACCTACATCGGCTCGATGCCCGGCAAGATCCTCCAGAACATGAGCCGCGTCGGCGTGCGGAACCCCCTGTTCCTGCTCGACGAAGTGGACAAGATGGGCATGGACTTCCGGGGCGACCCGGCGAGCGCGCTGCTCGAGGTGCTCGATCCCGAGCAGAACCATACCTTCGTCGACCACTACGTCGAGGTCGAATACGACCTCTCGGACGTGATGTTCGTGTGCACGGCCAACACGCTCAACATCCCGCCGGCGCTGCTCGACCGCATGGAGACGATCCGGCTCTCGGGCTACACCGAGGACGAGAAGGTCAACATCGCGCTGAAGCACCTCCTGCCCAAGCTCATGAAGAACCACGGGCTGAAGCCGGAGGAGCTGGCGATCTCCGAGAGCGCGGTGCGCGACATCATCCGCTACTACACGCGGGAGGCCGGGGTGCGGGCGCTCGAGCGCGAGCTGTCCAAGATCTGCCGCAAGGTGGTGAAGACCCTGGTGCGCGACGGCGAGGAGCGCAAGTTGGCGGTGTCCGCCCGCAACCTGGACAAGTACCTGGGCGTGCGGCGCTATTCCTACGGCATGGCCGAGAAGAGGAACCAGGTCGGGCAAGTCTCGGGCCTGGCCTGGACCGAGGTGGGGGGCGAGCTCCTGACCATCGAGGCGGCGATCATGCCCGGCAAGGGCAAGATGACCACCACCGGCAAGCTGGGTGAAGTGATGCAGGAATCGGTGCAAGCGGCGCTTTCGGTCGTGCGCAGCCGCTCGCGGCGCCTCGGCATCCCGTCGGACTTCTACCAGAAGAACGACATCCACATCCACCTGCCGGAGGGCGCAACGCCGAAGGACGGTCCGAGCGCGGGTATCGGCATTTGCACCGCGATGGTGTCCTCGCTGACCGGCATCCCGGTGCGCTCCGACGTGGCGATGACGGGCGAGATCACGCTTCGCGGAGAGGTGCTGCAGATCGGCGGCCTCAAGGAGAAGCTGCTGGCGGCGCACCGGGGCGGGATCAAGACGGTGCTGATCCCGGAGGAAAACGTGAAGGACCTCGCGGAGATCCCCGATAACATCAAGAACCGGCTCGACATTCAGCCGGTGAAGTGGATCGACAGCGTGTTCGATATGGCGCTCGAGCGCAAGACCGAGCCGCTGTCCGACGACGAAGCGCCGCCGGCGCCGCCGCCGGTCACGGAGGCGCCTGCCCCGGCGGCCGTCAAGCACTGAGGGACGCGCAACGAGTCGCGCGTGACTGGTGTCATGAAGAAAGGGCGGCGCTGCCGCCCTTTTTTCTTGTGCTCAATCACTTATTCCGCACTTCTCGATTGACTTCTTGAATCGGCAATTCACTCGCGCTTTGATTTTGCGCAACGTTTCGCGATATTTTGCGCGCCGATAAAAAAATCTTTTTTCAGTTGCTTGACACCGGCGTTGCGCGCTTGCTATAAAGAAGCCGGCGCAATTCACATCGGCGTTCGCCGACATACCAACTGAAAAGACTGTAACGCAGCCGCCTTCGATGACGAAAGGTGCGACTGCGCAGGGGAGACGTTTCTCACCGATTCAGGAAAAGGGGACAATATGAATAAATCCGAGCTGGTTGAAGTCGTGTCGAGGTCCGCGGGGCTTACCAAGTCCGCTTCGGAGAAGGCGGTCGATGGCGCGATCGACGCGATCACGGGGGCCTTGAAGAAGGGGCAGTCCGTGACGCTCGTCGGTTTCGGGACGTTCCGCGTGGGCCGGCGGGAAGCGCGCGCCGGACGCAATCCGCGCACCGGGGAAGAGATCCGCATCAAGGCTGCGAGAGTTCCCAAGTTCAGCGCTGGTAAGGCATTGAAAGATGCGCTAAACTGACGCCCGCGCGAGAATCCAGCTACGCCACACTGGGGCAGGCGCTTTCTGGCGCGCCTGCCCCAGTTTGCTTTGGACGTAAGGGTGCTTAGCTCAGCTGGTAGAGCGTCGCCCTTACAAGGCGAAGGTCGGGAGTTCGAGACTCTCAGCACCCACCAGCTCGAGGAGCGGTAGTTCAGTTGGTTAGAATGCCGGCCTGTCACGCCGGAGGTCGCGGGTTCGAGTCCCGTCCGCTCCGCCACAATCTTCGACAACATGTTTGACTTCGTCACCAAGAACAAGCGGCTGATCCAGGTCATCCTGGCCATCATCTTCCTGCCGTTTGCCTTTTTCGGTGTCGACAGCTACTTTCGCGCCGGCGGCGTGGGCGAGGCGGTGGCGCGGGTCGGCGACTACAAGATATCGCAGGAAGAGTTCGCGCGCGCCCTGCGCGACCGCCAGGAGGCATTGCGGCAGCTGGGGCAGGGCCGCGTGGACCCCGCGTTGCTCGACAACCCCGAGCTGCGTTACGCGACCCTCGACAACCTGATCCAGCGGCGCCTGCTGATCGAG
Source organism: uncultured beta proteobacterium (assembly GCA_963699525.1). Lineage (GTDB taxonomy): Bacteria > Pseudomonadota > Gammaproteobacteria > Burkholderiales > SG8-41 > SG8-41. Next base: position 533,274 of record CAVOUI010000009.1, read on the forward strand.
GGCGCGCTGCGGGCGGGGGTCACGGTGAACGAGGACCGGCTGAAGGACATCATCGTCCGGCAACAGGTGTTCCAGGACGAGGCCGGCAAGTTCTCGCTGGTACGCTACGAGCAGTACCTGAAGTCCGAGGGCATGACGCCAGTCATGTTCGAGGCGCGGCTGCGCCAGGACATGCTGTTGCAGCAGTTCTCGAATGGCTATGCCGACTCGACGTTCGTGCCGCGCTCGGTCCTCGAGCGCCTGGCGCGATCCTCCGCCCAACAGCGCGAGCTGAGCCAGTACGCACTCTCCCCGGAGAAGTTTCTGGGCCAGGTCCGGCTCGAGCCCGACGCCGCAAAGCAGTATTACGACGCGAACCCCGGCGAGTTCCGGACACCGGAGCAAGTGCGGGTCGAGTACCTGACGCTGTCGGCGGACGCACTGCAGCAGCAGGCCCGGGTCGATCCGGCCGAGGTCGCGAAGTACTACGAGCAGAACCGCCGCCAGTTCGAGGTCAAGGAATCGCGCCAGGCGGCCCATATCTTCGTGAGCGCCGACGCGGCTGCGGGCGCCGAAGCAAGGCAGAAGGCGCGGGCGCGGGCGGAAGAGCTCTATCAGCAGCTGCGGAAGGCGCCGGGCGCCTTTGCCGGGCTGGCGAAGGCGCACTCGGAAGACCCCGGCTCCGCCGCGAACGGCGGAGACCTGGGGTACATCGATCGCGGCTCGATGAAGGACGTGCCCGAGTTCGAGGCGGCGCTCTACCGGCTCAAGCCCGGGGAGATTTCCGCGCCGGTCGAGACCAGCCTCGGTTATCACATCATACGGCTGACGGCGGTCCGGCCGGCCCAGGTGAAGAGCCTCAGCGAGGCGCGGGCCCAGATCGAGCAGGAGCTCAGGAAGCAGTTTGCCGCAAAGCGGTTCGCCGAGCTGGCGGACGGCTTCAGCAACACGGTGTACGAGCAGTCGGACAGTCTCGAGCCCGCGGCGAAGCTCATTGGGGTGGCGCCGCAGTTGAGCGGCTGGATCACGCGTTCGGGCGCCGCCGAGCCGCTGCTCAACAACGCCCGGTTGCTGGCCGCCCTTTTTTCCGACGAGGTGCTGAGGAGCAAGCGCAACAGCGAAGCGATCGAGGTTGCGCCGGGAACGCTGGTTGCGGTGCGCGTCGCCGAGCACAAGCCCGAGACCCTGCGGCCGTTCGACGAGGTGCGTGCGGCGCTGGAAAAACGACTGGCGCTGCAGGCGGCGGCGAGGCTCGCGGTGGAGGAGGGCCGGCGCCTGCTCGCGGAGCTGAAGCAAGGCAAAAGCGTCCAGGTCCCATGGAGCGCGCCGCAGATCGCGATCCGGACCGAGTTCAAGAACATTCCCGAGCCGGTGGTGCGGCAGGCGTTCCGGCTGGAGGCGTCGAAACTTCCCGCTTACGCCGGGGTAGAGAACCCGCAGCTTCCCTATACGCTGGTGCGCGTCACCCGCGTGCAGGTGGCGGATCTTTCGCCCGAAAAGGCGCGGGAGCTGGCGAGCGCGCTGCGCCGCATCCAGGCGCAGGAAGCCATGGCCGCCTACCTCGCGGCCCTCCGGCAGACGGCCGGCGTGACGATCAACAAGGAATTGCTGGAGAAGAAAGAGCGGTAACGCGCGGGCTACGCTTCGCCCTTCATTCCGCCCACGACCGTGTTGAAGCCGCAGTCGACGTAGGTGATCTCCCCGGTAATGCCGGCGGCAAGGTCGCTCATGAGAAAGGCCGCGGCGTTGCCCACGTCATCCGTCGTGACGTTGCGCCGTAGCGGTGCGTTGTCCTCGACGAATTTCAGTATCCTGCCGAAGCCGCTGATGCCGGCGGCCGCGAGCGTCTTGATCGGCCCGGCGGAGATCCCGTTCACCCGGATGCCCTTCGGCCCGAGATCCTGCGCCAGGTAGCGCACCGAGGCTTCCAGGCTCGCCTTCGCCAGCCCCATGACGTTGTAGTTCGGAACGGATCGCATGGCGCCGAGGTAGGTGAGCGTCAGCAGCGCGGCCCTGCGACCCTCCATCAACGGCAGGGCGGCCTTGGCGAGCGCCGCGAAGCTGTAGGCGCTCACGTCGTGCGCGATGCGGAACGCATCCCGGGTGAGGCCTTCGAGGAATTCACCCTTCAGCGCCTCGCGCGGGGCGTACGCAATCGAATGCACGATGCCGTCCAGGCCGTTCCACTGGCCGCCGAGCGTGGAGAACAGCGCCGCGATCTCCTCGTCGCGGGCGACGTCGCAGCGGAGCACCGGCGCGGGGCCGAAGGCCCGCGCGAGCTCCTCGACGCGCTCGCGCAGCTCCTCGTTCTGGTAGGTGAAGGCAAGCGTCGCCCCTTCGCGCGCCAGCGCCTTTGCGATGCCGTAGGCGATGGAGCGGTTGGAGAGCAGGCCGGTGACGAGAATCTTGCGGTCTTGAAGGAAGCCCATTGTTCTTCCTGTTTCTGGCTCACCCCCTGCAGGCGAGGGGGGAAGCGCTTCTGCTCCGCACATTATAAGGCGTGAGTCGTGAGCGGTGAGTGGACCGGATCAGGCCTTTGGTAATATTTGCCGATGCCGTCTCCCGCCCTCCGAGCCATGCTGGTCGTGGCTGCGCTGGCGGCGGGATGCGGCGGCGCGCCCTGGAACAATCCCTATCCAGCCGCCGAGGAGGGCGCCAACATCTTCTACACGTCGTTCTCGGAGCGCCCCAAGCACCTCGACCCGGTGCAGTCCTACAGCGAGAACGAGTACGTGCTGATCGCGAACATCTACCAGCCCCCGCTGCAATACCATTACTTCAAGCGCCCCTATGAGCTGATTCCGTTCGCCGCCACCGAAATGCCGCGCGCGCAGCTCTTCGATGCGAAGGGCCGGCGTCTCCCCGATTCGGCGGACGCAAAGCTCGTTGCCTACAGCGACTACCTGATCCGCATCCGTCCGGGCATCCTGTACCAGCCGCATCCGGCGCTGGCGAGGGATGCGGATGGACGCTTCGCGTACCACGATCTCAAGCCGGGCGCGCTCTCCGGCATCCACGCGATCGGGGACTTCAAGCGGACCGGCACCCGCGAGCTCGTCGCCGCCGACTACGTGCACCAGTTGAAGCGCCTCGCGCACCCGCAACTGCACTCGCCGATCATGCAGCTGATGGGCGACTACATCGTCGGATTGAAGGAGCTCGCGGCGGAGCTCGCCGGCGCGGCGAAGGCAATGCCGAAGGACGGTTTCCTCGACCTCACGCGCTTCGATCTCGCCGGCGCGCAGGTTATCGACCGCTACACCTACCGCATTCGCGTGCACGGCAAGTACCCGCAGTTCGTCTACTGGCTCGCGATGCCCTTCTTCGCCCCGATCCCGCCCGAATCGGACCGCTTCTACGCCCAGCCCGGGATGGCGGAGAGGAACATCTCGCTCGACTGGTTCCCGGTCGGCACCGGCCCCTACATGCTGACGGTGAACAACCCCAACCGCCAGATGGTGCTCGAGCGCAATCCCAACTTCAGGGGCGAGGTCTATCCAGCCGAGGGCGAGCCGGGCGACGCCGAAGCCGGCCTGTTCAAGGACGCGGGCCGGCCGCTGCCGTTCATCGACAAGGTGGTTTTCGCGCTGGAGAAGGAGCAGATCCCGTACTGGAACAAGTTCCTGCAGGGCTACTACGACGCCTCGGGCATCGCCTCGGATACCTTCGACCAGGCCGTGCAGTTCACCGGCCAGGGCGACGTCACGCTCTCGGACGAGATGCAGAAGCGCGGCATCCGTCTCCAGACCTCGGTTGCGACCAGCGTCTTCTACCTCGGCTTCAACATGCTCGATCCGGTGGTGGGCGGCTACGGCGAGCGCGCGCGCAAGCTGCGGCTCGCGATCTCGATCGCGATCGACCAGGAGGAGATGATCTCGATCTTCCGCAACGGGCGCGGTATCGCCGCGCAGGGCCCGGTTCCGCCCGGCATCTTCGGCTACCGGGAGGGCAAGGACGGCATCAATCCCTACGTGTACGACTGGAGCAACGGGGCGCCGCAGAGAAAGTCGGTCGAAACCGCGAGGAAGCTTCTGGCGGAAGCCGGCTACCCGCACGGGCGCAATGCGAAGACCGGAGAGCCGCTCCTGCTCAACCTCGACACCACCGGCACCGGTCCCGACGCCAAGGCGCGCCTCGACTGGTACGCCAAGCAGTTCGAGAAGATCGGCGTGCAGCTCGCGGTGCGCGCCACCGACTGGAACCGCTTCCAGGACAAGCTCCGGAAAGGCAACGTGCAGATGTACTTTCTCGGCTGGAACGCGGATTACCCGGACCCGGAGAATTTCCTGTTCCTGCTGCACGGCGCGCAGAGCAAGGTCAAGACATCCGGCGAGAACGCATCCAATTACGAGAACGCCGAGTTCGACCGCCTGTTCGAGCGCATGAAGAACATGTACAACAGCCCCGAGCGCCAGGCGATCATCGACCGCATGGTCGAGATCGCGCGCCGCGATGCACCCTGGGTCTGGAGCGTGTTTCCCAAGGACTACACGCTGAACCATGAGTGGGTCTACAACCGCAAGCCCAACCAGATGGCGAACAACGGCCTCAAGTACCAGCGCGTCGACGCCGGGCTGCGCAGCCAGAAGCGGCGCGAGTGGAACCAGCCGGTCGTGTGGCCGGCCGCGGCGTTGCTGGCGGCGGTCGGCCTGTCGCTGGTGCCCGCGGTGCGGACTTATCGCCGCCGCGAGCGGCAGACCGCCAGGTCGTGACTTCCTGAGGCGCGATGATCGCCTACATCATCCGCCGGCTGCTTTACGCCATCCCGATCCTGATCGGGGTCAACGTCCTGACTTTCGCGCTGTTTTTCGTCGTGAACTCGCCCGACGACATGGCGCGCGTGCATCTGGGCGTGAAGCGCGTGACGCCGGACGCAATACAGAAGTGGAAGGAAGAGCGCGGCTACGACAAGCCGCTGCTCTACAACGGAGCGGCTGCCGGGGCGGGCCGGTTCACCGACACCATCTTCTACGAGAAGTCGGTCCGGCTTTTCGCCTTCGACTTCGGGCGCTCCGACCAGGGACGCGACATCGGCTACGACGTCCGCACCCGCATGTGGCCGAGCCTCGCCATCGCGGTCCCCGTGTTCCTGCTGGGCCTTGCGGCCTACCTTACCTTCGCGCTCGCGATGGCGTTCTTTCGCGCGACCTACGTGGATTTCTGGGGGGTGGTGGCGTGCGTGGCCATGATGTCGATCTCGGGGCTCTTCTACATCATCGGCGGGCAGTATCTCATCGGGAAGCTCCTGAACATCGTTCCGATCTCGGGCTACGACGGCGGCGCGGACGCGTTCAAGTTCCTCGTGCTGCCTGTCATCGTCGGCGTGGTGGCCGGCATCGGCGCGAGCACGCGGTGGTACCGCACCATTTTTCTCGAGGAGATGAACAAGGACTACGTGCGCACCGCGCGCGCGAAGGGACTGTCCGAGCCGCACGTGCTGTTCCGCCACGTCCTCCACAACGCGATGATTCCGATCCTGACCGGCGTCGTGGTGGTGATACCGCTGCTCTTCATGGGCAGCCTCGTCACCGAGGCGTTCTTCGGCATCCCGGGGCTCGGCAGCTACACCATCGACGCCATCAACTCGCAGGACTTCGCGGTCGTGCGCGCGATGGTCTTTCTCGGATCGGTGCTCTACATCATCGGCCTGATTCTCACCGACATCTCCTACACGCTGGTGGACCCGAGGGTCCGCTTCGAATGATGCCGTTCAAGCCGGTCTTTCTCTGGACGGACGTGCTGATCTACCTGCTGCTGGCGGTGGTCGGGGTCCTCATTTGGCATATCCGCCGGCACGAGCATCTCAGGGCGCCGTGGCGCAAGGTGGCGCGAAGCGCAAGCGGGATGTCGGCGGCGACCGTGCTCGCGTTCTTCGTTGTCGTCGGCATCGCCGATTCGCTGCACTACCGCCCCGCCATCGAGGTGCGGGACGGAAAGACGATCTACGCGGTGGAAGTGCTGAGCGTCTTCGACAAGGTCGCGACGAAGCTGCGCGCGGAGAAGGCGAGGACCTATTCCGCACCGCTCGCGACGCACCGCTACGCCAAGGAGACGATCGAGCTGCCCGACGGGCGGCAGGTGCGCGAGTACCCGCGCCTGACGCATGGCGGCGCCCACCTTGTCGACCCGGTCGCGGACTGGGGACCGGATATCGCTCGCCGCTGCCTCTACGGCATCGCCGCCGGGGCTCTGGTCTGGCTCGCCGTCGCGGTGCTGCTCTGCGCTTCCCTCGCGCGCCGGCGCGCGGCGGACATCGACCGGATGTGGATCGCGGTCTGGCGCGGCGAAACCGAGATTCCCTGGCGCGCGATTCTCTTGACGCTTGCGGTGATGCTCGCGGTCGGTGGCCCGCTCGTCGCGCTCGCGGCCAAGTACCACGTCTTCGGCACCGACAAGGTGGGCCAGGACGTCTTCTACCAGGCGCTGAAGAGCATCCGCACGGGGCTCGTGATCGGGACCCTCACGACGCTGGTCATGCTGCCGTTCGCGCTGCTGCTCGGCATCATGGCCGGCTATTTCAGGGGCTGGGTGGACGACGTGGTCCAGTATCTCTACACGACGCTGTCGTCGATCCCGGGCGTGCTTCTGATCGCGGCCGCCGTGCTGATGATGCAGGTCTGGATCGAGACCCACCCCGAATTCTTCGACACCGTGCTCGCCCGCGCCGACATGCGGCTCTTCTTCCTGTGCGTGATCCTCGGCATCACCAGCTGGACCGGGCTCGCGCGCCTGCTGCGGGGCGAGGCGCTGAAGCTGCGCGAGCTCGAGTACATCCAGGCCGCGCACGCCTTCGCCGTGCCTCACTTCCGCATTCTCGCGCGGCACATCCTGCCCAACGTGATGCACATCGTGCTGATCGCCGTCGTGATGGACTTCTCGGGGTTGGTGCTGGCGGAGGCCGTGCTCTCCTACGTCGGCGTGGGTGTCGACCCCTCGACCATCAGCTTCGGCACGATGATCAACAGCGCGCGCCTCGAGATGGCGCGCGATCCTGTCGTCTGGTGGTCGCTGGCGGCGGCCTTCACCTTCATGCTGCTGATGGTGCTCTCGGCCAACCTCTTCGCGGATGCGGTGAGAGACGCATTCGACCCGCGCATCGGCGCGGCGCGGCCCCTGCGGCTTGCCGCCGGCAAAGTGTGATGCGCGAAGTTGAGACCCGAATGAGCGATGCGCGCCCCTTGCTGAGCGTCAAGGACCTCCGGACGCAGCTGTACGCGGAAGACGGCGTCGTGCGGGCGGTGGACGGGGTGACCTTCGACATCCGCCGCGGCGAAACCTTCGCCCTGGTCGGGGAATCCGGCTGTGGGAAGTCCATGACCGCGCTCTCGATCATGCGGCTGCTGCCGGAGGCCGGCGCCGTTGTCGGCGGAGCGGTCGAGCTCGACGGGCGCGACGTGCTGCAGCTGCCCGAGTCGGCGATGCGCGACGTGCGCGGGGGGCGCATCGGCATGATCTTCCAGGAGCCAGCGCTCTCGCTCAATCCGGTCATGACTGCCGGCGGCCAGATCGCCGAGGCGTTGAGCCGCCACACCGGCCTTGCGGGCGCGGCGCTGGAAGCGCGCGTCCTGGAGCTGATCGAGGCCGTGCGCATTCCCGACGCCACGCGCCGGCGCCACGAGTACCCCTTCCAGCTCTCCGGCGGCATGAAGCAGAGAGTGATGATCGCGATGGCGCTCGCCTGCAACCCGGAGCTGCTGATCGCGGACGAGCCGACCACCGCGCTCGACGTCACCATCCAGGCGCAGGTGCTCGAAGCTGCTGCGGGAGCTTCAGAGGGAGCGCCGCATGTCGGTGATGCTGATCACCCACGACCTCGGCGTCGTCGCGGAGATGGCGCACCGCGTGGCCGTCATGTACGCCGGTGAGATCGTCGAGACCGCATCCCGCGATACGTTTTACTCGCGGCCCGCGCATCCGTATTCGCGCAAGCTCTTCGAATCGCTGCCGACCGGCGCGAAGCGCGGTGCGTCTCTTGCGGCGATACCCGGCACCGTGCCGCCGCTTACGCACGCCATAGCCGGGTGCCGCTTTGCGGACCGCTGCGATTTTGCGTGGGATCTCTGCCGCAAGGTCGCGCCGGGCTTCCATGACGTGGGCAACGGGCAGTTCGCCCGTTGCCACTTGCACGCGCCCGGCTCGGAAAAATGGGAAAAAAGGTGTCAGACCCCATTTTCTGCGTCAGCCGGCGAAACGCCGGGCCAGAAAACGGTGTCTGACACCTTTTTTCCTGCGGCTGCGCCCTTGCTCGCGGTCCGCGACTTGAAGGTGCATTTCCCCGTCCACAAGGGTCTCTTCAAGCGCGTGGTGGCGCATGTCCACGCGGTGGATGGCGTCACTCTCGAGATCGACGCCGGCCGCACGCTCGGGCTCGTGGGCGAATCCGGCTGCGGCAAGACTACGGTGGGCAAGGGCATCTTGCGGCTGGTCGAGCCCACCGCGGGCGAGGTGCTGTTCGAAGGCGCCGATCTGGCGCGGCTCACGCGCGCCGGGATGCGCCCGCACCGCAAGGACGTGCAGATCATCTTCCAGGACCCCTACGCATCGCTCAATCCGCGCATGCGGATCATGGAAGCGCTGGAGGAGGGCATGGCGGCGCTCGGCATCGGCCCCGGCCGCGAGGAGCGCCACTCGCGCATCGACGCGCTGTTGCGCGACGTCGGCCTCGACCCGGAGGTCAAGTTCCGCTACCCGCACGAGTTTTCCGGCGGCCAGCGGCAGCGCATCGCCATCGCGCGCGCGCTTTCGGTCGAGCCCCGGTTGATCGTGTGCGACGAGCCGACCAGCGCTCTCGATGTCTCGGTGCAGGCGCAGATCCTCAACCTGCTGAAATCGCTGCAGCGGGAGAGAGGGCTCGCCTATCTCTTCATCACCCACAATATCTCGGTGATCGAGTTCCTCGCCCACGAGGTGGCGGTGATGTACCTCGGGCGCATCGTCGAGCGCGGCAGCGTGGAGGAGGTGATCTCGGCCCCGAGGCATCCGTACACGCGCGCGCTGCTTTCGGCGGTGCCGGCGATGGAGCCGGAGACGAAGCGGGAGGTGATCCGGCTGCAGGGCGAGCTGCCGTCGCCGGTGAGCCCGCCGGCGGGGTGCCATTTCCACCCGCGCTGCCCGGAAGCCTTCGCGCGCTGTCGCGAGAGCTACCCCGGCATCACGCGCTTCACCGCCTCCCATGTCGGCGGCTTGCCACCTCTACCCCGGCAAGCCGGGTTAGAGACCGGCCGGGCGGGCGCCTAGCTGCCGCTCAGCGCGCGAACCGACAAGCCGCCCGAAGTCGACGAGCGCTGCGGCGCGGCGGACGGCTTGGTGCCGGCCACCGTCTTCTTCGCAGGCGCCGCGCACGGCACCTGCTTCTTGGCACCCGAGTTGCTTACCACGTAGCATTTCGCCCGCTTCGGCTTGGCGCGACTTGACGCCACCTTCGGCGCGGGCAGGTCGGGAAGATGCGGGTCGGCGTCCTCGCGCAACGGCACCAGCACCGTCTGCCCGGCGACGATCTTCTTGTTGGCGGGAAGGCCGTTGGCTTCCTTGAGCTGGGCCAGCGTCATGCCGTGCTTCGACGCGATCTTCTCGGGCTGGTCGCTGCGCTTCAGGGTATAGGCCTGCCAGGAGACCAGCGGGCGATTGTGCGTTTCGAGATTGGCTTCGAAGACCGCGACCTTCTCGATCGGCAGCACTATCGTCTCCGAGCCATCCGCCTTGATCACCGGCTTGTTGTGCGCCGGGTTGAGGAAGCGGAAGTCCTCCAGCGACATCTCGGCGAGGCTCGCGGCGACCTGGACGTCGATGTGGCGGCGCGTGGTGACGGTCGCGAAATAGGGCTGGTTGGGGATGTCGGTGAGCGTGATGCCGAACTTCCCGGGGTTGGCGACGATGTTCTTCACCGCCTGCAGCTTGGGAACGTAGTTGCGCGTCTCCAGCGGCATCGCCAGGCTTTCGTAGTCGGCCGGCAGACCTTTCGCCTGGTTGCGCGCGATCGCCCGGCTCACCGAGCCTTCGCCCCAGTTGTAGGCCGCAAGCGCGAGGGTCCAGTCGCCGAACTGGTCGTGGAGCTTCTGGAGGTAGTCGAGCGCGGCGCTCGTCGCCGCAAGAACGTCGCGCCGGCCGTCGTACCAGAAGTTTTGCCGCAGTCCATAGAGCCGGCCCGTCGAGGGCATGAACTGCCACATGCCGGAGGCGTGCGAGCGCGAGTACGCCGTCGGATTGTAGGCGCTCTCGATCATCGGCAGCAGCGCGATCTCGGTCGGCATCCCGCGGCGCTCGACCTCGACGACCACGTGGTAAAGAAAGAGGTTGCTGCGCTCGACCATGCGGGCGACATAGTCGGGATTATCCGCATACCACTGCTCCTGCCGCTGCACCAGGGCGCCGTCCAGGTTGTCCATGCGGAAACCAACCCGGATGCGGTCCCAGAGGTTCGGGGGCGGGGGAGGCGGCGGCGGTGGTGCTTCCACGACCAGCAGGTCGAGCCGCAGGATCTCAGCGTGAATGTCCAACACAGGGGCAGGCGGCTGCGTTTCCGGACCCGGAGACGTGACGAGGGACTCGGGCTTCGGCGCTGCGTCCGGCGACTCTGGTACATGCGCGCAGGCACCCACCAAAGTGGACACAAGGACCCAGGCTGCCGCGCTCAGTCGCATACCCTGAATCATAGGGAAAAAACGAGCGGGCATGGTAACCGTAACCGGGGCATGAGTCAAGATGAAAAGTGCATAAAAATCAGTACCCTCCGACCGATACTGCAAGTTTTTTGTGAGAATCCGGGACTCGGCCCGAACGCGCGCCTGCTAAAACGAGTTTTTCCACTCCCGTATCGCCGCCAGCACGCTCACCGGATCATTTAACGCTTTGCCGGCATAACGGTTGGCGGAGGAAATCACGGTGGGCTCCCGAACGCGCACGAACGGGTTGGTCGCTTTCTCCTGCCCGATGGTGGAAGGCAGGGTCGGCAGGCCCCGCTCGCGCTGCTGCTTTGCCCTTTCCTCCAGGTCGAGCAGGGCGGCATTGCCCGGATCGGCGGCCTTGGCGAAGCGGATGTTGGAAAGCGTGTATTCGTGGCCGCAATAGACGCGGGTGCCGTCCGGCAGCCGCATCAGCCGCGAGAGCGAATCGTGCATCTGCTGCGGAGTGCCCTCGAACAAGCGCCCGCAGCCGGCTGCAAACAGCGTGTCGCCGCAGAACAGCATGCCCCCTCCGTAGAAGGCGATGTGGCTGCGCGTGTGTCCCGGTATCTCCAGCACCTCGAATTCGATGCCGAAGTGCGGCAGGGTGAACCGCTCCCCGTCCCCCAGCCGGTGAGTGACTTCGCGTATGCGCTCGTCGCGCGGGCCGTAGACCGGCGCTTTCCAGCGGCCGAGCAGCCCGGCGTTGCCGCCCACGTGGTCGGCATGATGGTGAGTGTTGAGGATTGCGACGAGCTCGAGCTTCTGCGCTTCCAGGTATTCCAGCACCGGCCGCGCGTCGCCCGGGTCGACGACCGCGGCCCGCCCCGAATCGCGGAGGGTCCAGATGTAGTTGTCCGCGAAAGCGCGCAGCGCGACGATTTCGAATCCACTCATCATGGCTTTCAGATATAGGTGACCCGAGTTGCTCCTCCCCCCTTGTGGGGGAGGATTGAGGTGGGGGGTCGGACCGTCCCCCATCCTAACCTTCCCCCGCAAGGGGGGAAGGAAGCTAAATTTTCCCGGCGATTTCGGCGACGCCGAGATTGGCCAGCTCGTCGGCACGCTCGTTGCCGGCGTTTCCGACGTGACCGCGCACCCAGATCCACTCGATCTCGTGGAGTGCCGCCAGCTCGTCGAGGCGGTGCCACAGGTCCACGTTCTTGACCGGCTTCTTGTCCGCGGTCCGCCAGCCCCGCTTCTTCCAGTCACGGATCCACGTGCTGATACCGAGCTGCACGTACTGGGAATCGGTATGAAGCCGAGCGCGGGTGCCGGGCTCGAGCGCTTCCAGCGCGCGGATCACGGCGATGAGCTCCATCCGGTTGTTCGTGGTATGCGCTTCTCCCCCGTGAAACTCGCGCGTCCTGCCGTCATGCCGCAGCAGCACGCCCCAGCCGCCCGGGCCGGGGTTGCCCTTGCACGCGCCGTCCGTATAGATTTCGGCGACGTCCGTCACCGCTCACCGGTCACTGGTCACGGCGTCTCGTGCAGTGACCGCATCATCGGGCCGCGCGACTTTCTTCGGCGCGGGGGCGAGACTCTTGGCCGGCTTCAGGCGCTCGCTCCAGCGCGGCATGATGACCCGCATGCCGTGGACCCGCTTCACCGCCTGCAGGAAATAGACGCTGCCCCCGATCGGCCACCAGCGGTCGCCGGCCGCGTCCATGAAGGCGAAGCGCGCGAGCCACTTCTCGGTCGTGCACGGGGGCACGTAGCACGCCATCTGGCCGGCGACGATCTCCAGGCCCAGCAGCGCGCACCAGTCCTTGAGCCGCGTGAGGTGTATGAAACGCCCCCTCCACGGATAGCCCTTTTTCCTCCCGAACGCCCGGCGCAGCCCCCACAGGCTCCAGGGGTTGAAGCAGGCGATCACGACGTGCGCCTCGGGCATCAGCACCCGCGCGACTTCGCGCAATATCTGGTGGGGGTTATCGCCGAACTCGAGCACGTGCGGCAGCAGGACCAGGTCCACGCTGTTGCTCGCGATGGGCAGGTCCCGGAAATCCGCGCGCAGCCCGGCCGTGCTGTCGACGTCCACCCGGCACTTCAGCAGGATGCGGCTTGCGCGCAGCAGGTCGATGCCGGCCAGCCCGAGCTGGAACGCGTTGTAGCCGAAGACGTCGGCCACCGCCTTGTCGAAGTACGCCTGCTCGCGCTCGAGCAGGTAGCGCCCGAGCGGCGTGGCGAACCAGTCGGACGCATCGCGCCAATGGGAGCTCGCGGCCATGGGCGCAGTTTATAATCACGGCATCATCTTGAGAAGCGCGAATCGTGGCGGAGCTTTGAGCTGATGCGACAGATTGTTCTCGACACCGAGACCACCGGACTCGAGCCCGAGCTCGGCCACCGCATCATCGAGATCGCCGGCGTCGAGCTCGTGAACCGCCGTTTCACCGGCAACGACTTCCACCGCTACTTCAATCCCGGGCGCGAGAGCGAGGCGGGCGCGCTGGAGGTCCACGGGTTGACTGCCGAATTCCTGAGCGACAAGCCGAAATTTCGCGACGTCGCCGCCGAGTTCCTCGATTTCATCGGGGGCGCGGAGCTCGTCATCCACAATTCGGCTTTCGACATGGCCTTTCTCGATCGCGAGCTCGATCTCGCCGACCTGAAGCCGGTCATCGGCTATTGCCGGGGCGTGGTGGACACGCTGCGCCTCGCGAAGGACCTGCACCCCGGGAAGAGGAACGGCCTGGACGCTCTGTGCGAGCGCTACCAGATCGACAACTCCGCCCGCACCCTGCACGGCGCGCTGCTCGACGCGCGGCTCCTCGCCGAGGTCTATCTCGCCATGACGCGCGGCCAGGAGAGCCTGGTCATGGAATCGGAACCCGTTCTCGCCTCTGCGGCCGCTCCCGAAGCCGCGCACGGCAAGCTCGACCTGGTCGTCATCCGTGCGACGAGCGACGAGCTTGCCGAGCACGCCCGCATTCTTCGGGACATCGACAACGTGAGCAAGGGCGCCTGCCTCTGGCGCAGGCTGGAGAAAGCCTGACGGGATCGAGCGCGATGCCTGAATACATCCCCCTCGTGACGCCCCCGGAGCGGCTGACGGAGCCGGCCCTGTGGTTCGCGTTCCGGAAGTCGGAGATCCTGGTGCTGAACGGCGCCGGCCAGCCGGACCTGCCCGTTTGCGTGGATCTCATCGCGCACGGCATCAGCCCCCTCCGTCACATTTATCTGGGACTCTACGACGGCACGCACTGCTACGCGGCCGAAGTGCACGAGGCGCAGGAGTTGCCGCAGGGCTGGGCGCCGCTCGGATTGCGGGATCTGTTCGGGATGGTCGAAACCACCCTCGCGGCGCTCTCGGGGCGCGCCTACCAGCTCCTCGAATGGGACCGCAATCATCAATACTGCAGCCGCTGCGGAGCGCCCAACGAGCCGCGCAAGGAGGAGCGTTCGCGCGTGTGCCCGCGCTGCGGCTTCACCAGCTATCCGCCGGTTTCGCCCGCGATCATGATCCTGGTGACCCACGGCGGGAAGCTCCTGCTCGCGCGGAAGCCCGCGTTTCCGCAAGGGCGTTACTCCGCGCTCGCCGGCTTCGTTGAGCCGGGCGAGACGCTGGAGGACACGGTGGCGCGCGAAACGCGGGAGGAGGTCGGGGTCGAGGTTAAGAACATCCGCTACTTCGGCAGCCAGCCGTGGCCGTTTCCCCACTCGCTGATGATCGCCTTCACGGCGGAATACGCCGGCGGGGAGATCCGTCCCGACGGCGTGGAAATCGAGGAAGCGCGCTGGTTCGAGCCCGACCAGCTGCCCAGGCTTCCGCCCCCGATCAGCATCTCCCGGCGCCTGATTGATACCATCGCCGGCAGGCTCGTGCGGGGCGAGCCGGTTGCCGGGAAAGGCTAGAGCGCGCGCTCATGCAGCGGGACTCGCGCAAGCCCGACGGGGCTCCGCGGAAGCTCCTCGACGCGAGCCGCATGCGGGCGCTCGGCTGGTCGCCGCGCACGACGCTTGAAGCCGGGCTGCGCGGGGCCTACCGGGACTTTCTCTCGCGCTTTCAGTCCAGATCATGAAAATCCTCGTCACGGGAGCCGCCGGATTCATTGGGTCAGCCCTGGCGCTGAAGTTGCTCGAGCGCGGGGACACGGTGCATGGAATCGACAACCTCAACGACTATTACGAAGTGGCGCTCAAGAAGGCCCGCCTCGAGAGGCTGTCGGTGCGCGAGAAGTTCGGCTTCGAGCAGCTCGACATCGCCGACAAGCGCGGGAATGGAATCGTTGTTCGCGCGCCAGAAATTCGACGCGGTAGTGAACCTTGCGGCGCAGGCCGGGGTCCGTTATTCGCTCGAGAACCCCCATCTCTACATCCAGAGCAACATCGTCGGCTTCTGCAATGTTCTCGAAGGCTGCCGGCACATCGCGAGTCGGGCACCTCGTCTTTGCATCGTCGAGCTCCGTCTACGGCGCAAACACCAAATTGCCGTTTTCCGAACACGACAACATCGACCACCCGATTTCGCTGTACGCGTGCGACCAAGAAGGCGAATGAGCTGATGGCGCACACCTACGCTCACCTTTATGGGTTACCGTGCACGGGTCTGAGATTCTTTACCGTGTACGGGCCGTGGGGACGACCCGACATGGCGTATGTTCAAGTTCACGAAGAACATTCTCGAGGGCAGGCCCATACCGGTATTCAACAACGGCGATATGGTGCGGGACTTCACGTATATCGACGACATTATCGAGGGCGTCGTGCGGGTCATCGACCGTCCTGCACGGCCGGATCCATCGTGGAACGGCGCGTCGCCGGATCCCGCGCGCAGCAGGGCGCCTTACCGTATCTACAACATCGGAAACAACAAGCCGGTGCAGCTGATGCGCTACATCGAGGTGCTGGAGCGCTGCCCTGGGCAGGAAGGCGGTGATCGAGATGCTCCCCATGCAGCCGGGCGACGTTCCGGCGACGATGGCGGATGTTTCCGCGCTGCAGGCCGACATCGGCTACCGCCCAAAGACAACAGTCGAGGACGGAATCCCGAGATTCGTCGAGTGGTACCGGAGCTACTACCGGGTGTAGCCACTCTCCTGAATAATTGATGCGCTGGCTTCTTTCCTGCCTGTTCCTGGCACTGGCACCGCTTGCCGCGTCGCCCGCGGCGGAGCTGCCCATCTTCGACGCGCACATTCACTACAGCCACGACACGCGGGCAGCGCTGCCGGCGAAGGAAGCGATCGAGATCCTGCGCAAGGCAGGCGTGCGGCGCGCACTGGTGTCGAGCTCGGATGACGACGGCACGCGGGCGCTGTACGACGCGGCGCCGGACCTCATCGTCCCGGAGCTGCGCCCCTATCGCGTGCGCTCGGACATCACGACGTGGATGCGCGACCGCTTCATCATCCCCTACGTCGAGGACCGGCTGAAGCGCTACCGCTACGTCGCCATCGGCGAGTTCCACATCTACGGCGCCGAAGCGGACCTTCCGATCGTGCGGCACATGGTGCAGCTCGCGCGCGAGCACAAGCTCTACGTCCACATGCATTCCGACGCGGAGGCGGTGGAGCGCGTGTTCAAGCAGGATCCCGGCGCGCGCGTGCTGTGGGCGCATGCCGGATTTGCGCCGCCGCGGGAAGTGCGCGAGATGCTGCAGCGCTACAAGAATCTCTGGTGCGATCTCTCGTGGCGCACCGACCACGCGCCGGGAGGAAAGCTCAACCCGGAATGGCGCCCGCTCTTTCTCGATATGCCGGACCGCTTCATGGTCGGCACCGATACGCCTTCGCCCGAGCGCTGGCACTACATCGTCGAGCACGCGCGCCTTGCGCGGTCGTGGCTTTCCGAGTTGCCCGACGACGTCGCCGAGAAGAATCGCGTGGCGCAACGGCGAAGCGCTTTTCGGGCCGCTCGCCGCCCGCCTCGCGAAACCGTGACGGGATGACTGAATCCGCGCGCGGATGATAGAATCGCGCCTCGCCACGGGTGGTTAGCTCAGCGGTAGAGCACTGTCTTCACACGGCAGGGGTCACTGGTTCGAACCCAGTACCACCCACCATTTCCACATATTCCCATCGGAACGCCGTGAGCAGGAAGATCACCGTTATCGGCGCCGGCATCGTCGGCATGGCGACGGCATGCGTGCCTGCGCCGCGACGGGCACGACGTGACGGTCGTGACCCAGCACCCGCCCGGCGAGTACTGCTCGTTTGGAAACGCCGGCATGCTGAACAACGCCGGCTGCGTGCCGCAGCCGATGCCGGGCGTCCTGTGGAAGGTGCCGGGCTACCTTACCGATCCCCTCGGGCCGCTCGTCGTGCGGTGGTCGTACTTCCTCAAATCGACGCCGTGGATGCTGCGCTTCCTCGCCAACGCCAACGCGAGGCAGGCGGAGCACGCCTCGATCGCGCTCTATTCCCTGATCCGCGACACGGTGCCGAGCTACGAGGAGCTCGTCAAATGGGCAGGGGCCTCCGACCTCGTACGCCGCAGCGGCTATCTCGTGGCCTACGACAGCGAGAAGAGCTACCAGGGCGACGCGCTTGCCTGGAGGCTCCGTCGCGACCGCGGCGTGAAGACGGAAGTGCTCGACGGGGCGGGCATCCGCCGGCTCTTGCCCCAGCTCGCGCCTGCCTACGTGCGCGGCGTCCACGTGCTCGACCAGGGCTACGTCACGAACCCCGAGCGGGTCGTCAAGGCGCTTGCCGCGCGGTTCCAGAAGGACGGTGGCGTGATCCTGGAGCGCAAGGTTCTCGACCTCGAGACGGGGGAGGGGGGTGTAAGAGCGCTAGCGACCGACGCAGAAAGAATTTCCGTGGAAACGCTGGTCGTCTGCGCTGGCGTGCACTCAAGCGAGCTGACCGCGCGGCTCGGGGAGCCGGTGCCGATCGAGGCCGAGCGCGGCTATCACGTCACCTACTCCGACCCGGGGCTGGAGCTGCCCATGCCGGTACACGTGTCCGATGCCAAGGTGTTCGTGACGCCGATGGAGATGGGCGTGCGCGTCGCGGGACAGGCGGAATTCGCGGGCATCTACGCCGAGCCGAACTATCAGCGCGCGGAAGTGCTGGAGACCCACATGAAGCGCATGTTTCCGCAGGTGCGATCCGTCGACGCAACGCGCTGGATGGGGCGGCGCCCGGCGATGCCGGACTCCCTGCCGGTGATCGGGGCGTCGGTGAAGCAGAAGAATGTCTTCTACGCCTTCGGCCACGGACACCTGGGGCTTTGCGGCGGCGCGCCGACGGCGCGGATCATCGCAGACCTCGTCGCCGGCCGGCGTCCGGCGATCGACCTGACGCCCTTCCGCGTCAATCGCTTTCTGACCCCCCACCTCAATCCTCCCCCGCAAGGGGGGAGGAGCGTGCTCCTTGGGTCAGAGCCGCACGGTCCTGCCCGACTTCGCGGACTTCAGGATCGCCTCGAACACCGCGACGCCGTGCTCCTCGTCGCCGCCCGCCACGGCGAGCGGGCGCCGCGCCTCCGCCGCGCGCGCGAAGTGCTCCAGCTCGGCGCGCTCGGTGCTGATCTGGGGGAACGTGAGCACCTGCGGCTTCCGGTGGGCCCACAGGTTCTGCTCGTCCAGCAGGCACGTCTTCATCTGCCAGGTCGTCAGGTGCTCGACGTCGCCCACCTCCACCCAGCCCTTCGAGCCGAAGACCTGCATGCGCCAGGTTTCCGCCGTGGCGATCACGGTCCCGAGATAGCCGCTCGCGCCGCTCCTGAAGCGGAACAGCATCGAAGTGGTGTCATCCAGGCCATGGCGAAGCACCCGGCGCGCGCTCTGGGCGTGCACCGAGCCGATCCGCCCGGCGAGATAGAGAAAGGCATCCACCACGTGCACGCCGCGCCCCGTCATGCCGCCGGCCGGGTCCTTCCTCACGCGCCTGGCGCCAGTGACCTGCCGGGAAGCGGTAGGCGCTCGGTCCGCAGAAATTGCCCTCCAGGTGCAGCAGCTTCCCGAGGCGGCCGTCCTCCACCATCCTGCGGATTTCCTGGAGCGCGGGCTGGAAGCGCCAGTTGTAGCCCACCCCGAGCGTGACTCCTGGCCTTCGCGCAGGCGCGCAGCGCCGCCGCCGCGCTGCGTGCCGTCAGCGCGAGCGGCTTTTCGGTGAAGACGTGCCTGCCTGCCTTCGCCGCGGCGACGATCTGCTGCGCGTGCAGGGTGTGCGGCGTGGCGAGCACCACCGCGTCCACCCTTGGATCCGCGAGCGCCTTCTCGTACGAGTCGTAAAGCGGAAAACCTTTCTCGACGGCAAAGTCCCTGGCCTTGGCCACGTCGCGCAGGGCCCCCGCGACAAAGTGGATCGCGTCGCTCTTGCCCTGAACGCTGTTGACGAGATTCCGGCCCCAGCGCCCCAGGCCGATGATGGCTGCGCGGATCATCGCACCTGTCAGCGAACGTCGTCTTCGCTTACGGCGCCGGACCAGGGAGACATCACGTCCGTTGCCCCGAAGTTCTCGCCGCGGCCTCTCGGGTCGCGAAGGACTGCGCTCGGGCAGGCGTAGTTCGTGGGGTAGACCACCAGCTCGTTCAGGCGGATCGGGAATTTCTTCTCGAGCGCCCTGCGCACCGCCAGCGACATCCGCGTGTCGACCGCCACGTAATCGCCCTCGCTCGCGTCGATGCGCGGATGGTGAAACGCATCCTCCAGGTACATGCCGTGATCGACCAGGAACGATGAGATCTGCAGCACGGCCGGGAAGATCTTGCGGCCGCCGGACGCGCCGATGGCGAACCACGGCTTCCCGCCGCGAAGCGCGATCACGGGGCACATGTTGGTGAGCGGGCGTTTTCCGGGCGCGATGGCATTCGGAGTTCCCGGGCGCGGATCGAACCACATGATGCCGTTGTTCATGAGGATGCCCGTGGACGGCAGCACCACCTTCGAGCCGAACACCGAGAGCAGCGTCTGGGTGAGCGCGACCATGTTGCCGTGGCGGTCGATCACGTTGAGATGCGTGGTGGTGGAGGGATCGCGCCGGTCGGCCGTCTCGCCCATCGTCGCGAGCCGCTCGGCGTACGCCTGCCGCAGCGCGTTCGCATAGGCAATGAAGGCATCCGCGTGCGGCCCGTTGCGGCGGAAGCGCGCGTCGCGCAGTGCGTCGAGGGCGCGCAGCATGCTGGGGCCGGCGGTGAGGCCCGGCGCAAGTGCGACCCGCGCCCCGTGGTAGTCGGTCGCCAGCGGCTCGACGACCCGCGCGCGGTAGGCGCGCAGGTCTTCGGCATTCAGGACCCCACCCGCCGCCTTCGACGTCCTTCACGATGGCGGCCGCGATCTCGCCCTCGTAGAAGTCGCGGCGTCCGGCGCGGGCGAGCTGCGCGAGCGTGCCCGCCAGTCCTTTGAGCTTCAACCGTTCCAGCGGCGCCCCCGGCGCGGTGACCGGCGGAAAGCCGCCCGGAAGCCAGATGTCTCGCGTCACCGGGTAGCGCGCGAGCTCCTTCGCCATCGTGGCGACCTTGAGCGTGAGAAACCAGTCCGCCGCGATACCCGTTTCCGCCAGCTCGATCGCCGGCTGCATGACCGCGGCGAGCTTCATCGTGCCGAATCGCTCCAGCGCGAGCCCCAGCCCGTCCACATGGCCGGGCACGGCGAAGGAGAGCGGGCCGTGCACGTTGCGATCGTCCTTGACCGCCGGCCAGTTGAAGAGATCGCGCGAGGTGGCGCCGCGGCCTACCAGTGGAAAGGCGGAAGGATCCAGTGAGCGTGGCGAAATCGGCCCGAAATCGACTACTGCGACGCGCCCCTGCTTCGCCGAGTAGACCAGCATGAATCCGATTCCGCCCAGGCCGCTGTTCCACGGCTCCACCGCGGCGAGCGCAAAGCCCGTCGTGACTGCCGCGTCCACTGCATTGCCGCCGGCCGCGAGCACGCGCGCGCCGGCTTCCCCGGCAACGCGGTTCTGCGTCGCGACGATGCCGCGGCGCGAGCGCGCGAGCGGCTTGCGCACGTGCCAGTTTTGTACGCGGTGATCGGACATGCTAATCTGGCCCCAATCATAGCGAAAAACCCATGGGCAAACGACACATCGTCTGCCTCACTTTCGACTTCGACGCGATCTCCGGCTTCATCGCGCGCGGCCTGACCTCGCCGTCGTGGATCTCGCGGGGGGAGTTCGGGCCGCGGGCCGGGGCGCCGCGCGTGCTCGCGCTGCTGAAGAAGTACGGCATCCGGAGCACCTGGTTCATCCCCGGCCATACCATCGAGACCTACCCGCGGGCGTGCGAATCCGTGCTCGCCGCCGGCCACGAGATCGCGCACCATGGCTGGACGCATCGGCCGCCCGCAAGCCTGACGCACGAGGAGGAAGAGGGCGAGCTCGTACGTGGCAACGACGCGATCAGGAAGCTGACGGGCCACCCGGCCCGCGGTTACCGCTCGCCCTCATGGGATCTCTCGCCGCACTCCGTGGGGCTCCTCCTCAAGAACGGCTTTCTCTACGACAGCAGCTTGATGGGCGACGATTACACGCCCTATTACGCGCGGCACGGAGATATCATCGAGCTCGAGAAGCCGGCCGCGTTCGGGAAGGAGACAACGCTGGTGGAGATGCCGATTCACTGGGCCGCCGACGACGCGCCGCACTTCGAGTACGTGCGCACCGAGACGACCTTCCGGCAAGGCCTGATGAATGCCAACGCGGTGGGCGAGAACTGGATCGGGGATTTCCTGTTCATGCGCGACACCGTGGATTGGGGCGTGCTGACCTACACCTGCCACCCCTACGTCATCGGGCGCGGCGCGCGCATGCTGATGCTCGAGCGCGTGATCCGCGCTGCCGCGGACAACGGCGCGGCGTTCCTCACGATGGAGGAAGCCGCGAAGGAGTTTCAGGAGCGCGCCGCGTAACTCCCCGCTCCATTGTTTAGGGAGCGCCGCGCATAACTCCCCTCTCCATTTGGGAGAGGGTTAGGGTGAGGGAGCGACGAGGAAGCGTCAGCGCGTCAGAGGATGAAGTCGCCGATGTGGACGGTGAGCGTGCTCGAGGCGGCAGCGCCGCTCGCATCCGCTATCGTGTAGTCAAACACGTCATCGGCGGTGCCACCCTGTGAGAGCACGTCGGTGCCGGCGGCGCCCAGCTGGTAGGTCCAGTCACCCGTATCGGTGAGCATCAGGAAGCCGTAGTCGCCAAAGGCCAGGTCGCCGAGGCCGTCGGAGTTGCCGTTGACCGCCGTGACGACCAGGCTGTCGCCCAGGTCCGGGTCGGAGTCGTTGGCCAGCAGGTTGCCGGAGATCCCGCCATTACTCCAGGTGGCTTCGTCGGCCACCGCGACCGGCACGCTATTGCCTCCGCTCCCGCTTCCGCTCGGTCCGCCGGGCCGCTGCCGCCCGCGTCGTCACGTCCCTGGTGCTCGACGTGTCAGTGCTGGTCAGCGTCGAATGCGCTGCTGGTTACCGTTACCGACGGTCCGCCCGAGTTCCGGGGACAGTGATGGTGAGTTGCGCCGAGTCGCGTGCCCCCGTGCTCATCCGCGATCGTGTAATTGAATACGTCGACATCACCGCCGTGCCGGCGCGTCGGTCACGGTATAGGCCCACTGGCCGTCGTCGGTCATCAGGATGTGGCCGTATTTGCCGTTACGACATACACATCGCCGTCGACATCCTTTCCGCCGAGAGCGGTGACGTTCAGGGTGTCGCCCTTGTCGGGATCGGTGTCGCCGCTCGCCAGATCGGTGAGCACGTTTCCAGCGGCACCGACGCGTCGTGTTCAGGTCGGCCACGTCGTCCATCGCATACCGGGTCATCGTTGACGCCGGTGACGTGGATCGTCACCGTCGCAGGCGCAGAGTCGACCGTCGCCGTCATTCGCGACAAACTGGAACGAGACGTCAGTGCTGGCGCCCTCGCCCAGGTAATCGTACAGCTGCCTGGATCGAATTGGAAGGTGCCGCTCGGGTGCACCGTGACACCGTCCACCGGCGCGACAAGCTTGTAGTGACAGATTCTCCTGATCGACATCGTGTCGCAACCAGCTTGTCGTCGAACTACTGAATTCTCGTCTGTCGAAGGCCGAAGCTTCTGCGTTACCGGCGCGTCGTTCGCGCCGTCGATCGTCACCGATCACTGTCGCCGGCGCCGAATTGACCTTGCCGTCATTGGCGACGTACTGGAACGTCACCGTGCGGCTCTCGCCGTCGTCGAGCCCCTGGTCCGACGCCAGCGGTGTCACCGAGAACGAGCCGTCCGAGTTGACCGTCACGCCCTCCATCGGATCGACGATGCTGTATAGGTGCAGCGAGCTCCCCATCCACGTCGGTCGCCACCAGCGTGCCGTTGAACACAGCGTCCTCACCCATCACGCCGCTTTGAGCCTGCGCAACCGGCGCATCGTTCACGGCATTGACCGTGAGCATAACCGTGGCGACGTTCGAATCGGACGAGCCATCGTTCGCCTTGAAGGTGAAATGATCGTCGCCGTTGAAGTTGTCTTCCGGCGTGTAGGTAGTAGCTTCCGTCCTCGTGCAGCACCAGCTTGCCGTGTGCCGGGCCGCTGACGACGCTGTACTTGGAGCGCGTCGCTATTCCGGGTCGGTGGCCACGAGCTTGCCGGCAATGATCCGTGTCTTCATCACCCCACGCGGCGCCATTGCTGGCCACCGGCCCGCTACCGCCTACACCGATGAAGTCGTTCGGCAGTGAGCTTCAGGCCGCGCGCGTCGAGCAGCTCGATCTTGAGGTCGGCCTTGGCATTGCCGTATACGTCGGCATAGAATAGTGGTGCTGCAGCCCGAGTTTGAGTACCAGACTGCATTCGCCATGGCGGTTTTGCCCGCCCAGGCGAGATTCAGTGAGCCGAGCAGGGCGGTAGAGGTCGATCTTGTCCTTGCCCTGCGTGAAATCGACGATGCGGTCCCACGCGGCCAAGATTGGAGTCCGCTGCGCTGAGGTACTGGAAGATGTCGTTACCCGAGCCGCCGACCAGCAAGTCCGCGCCCGCCCCGCCGGCCAGGACGTCGTTGCCACTGTCTCCGAAGAGCCTGTCGCTGCCGTCCCCGCCGCTGAGGACATCGTTGCCGTTTCCGCCATCGAGAATGTCCGCGCCGTTGCCGCCAAACATGAGGTCGTTGCCGGCGCCGCCGGAGAGCAGGTCGTTGCCATTGCCGCCGTCGAGGACGTCGTTACCGCTGCCCCCGAGAAGCAGGTCGTTCCCGTTGCCGCCGTTGAGCGTGTCAGCGCCGCTGCCCCCGAGGAGCAGGTCATTCCCGTTCAAGCCGTTCAGCGTGTCGCTGCCGGCACCGCCCGAAATGAGGTCGGACGAGCCCGTCCCCGAGAGAACGTTGTCGCCGCTATTGCCGTTGATGATGCTCATGATTTTTCACCGTGTTTATCAACAGGTTGGCCCGTTTTGGGCAATATCGTCGGGGCCATATCCCGCAACATCCGTGCCATGTTTTCTGGCGACTGGTCGGAATGCCGGAAATCTCGATAATTGATTGAAAGAAAACGGCTTTTATGGGTCGGAGCCGGCGCGCGAAAAGCGCGAAAAAAGTCACACCAAAAAACGGCGCGGCCGAGCCGTTCATGACATCTCGACAGGAGGGTCTCCAAGCGTGAAGTTGTTCACGCTATTGAGGGCCGGGAATCACCCCTCATCCCCACCCTTCTCCCGAGCGGAGAAGGGAGAGACTTCCCCGTTTACGTGGGCAGGATGTAGACAGTCCCCTCCTGCCCGAGGGTGAGCCGGGAATTCGAGGAGCATGTCTCCGAGCGGCGAACGACCGCCGCGATGCAGCGCGGCGGGACGGGCGGGGTGTCTGCGGGCGTGGGGTGGTGGAGTAGGGGGCTACTGCTCCCGCATCGAGCGCTGCAGGAATCCCAGGATCGGGTCGAGGAGGTATTGCAGGGCGTTCCGGGACGTGGTCTGGATGAAGACCTCGGCCGGCATTCCCGCCTGGAGCTTGAGATCGCCCGCCTTGTGCAGCGCCTCGGGCGAGACGCGCACGTGCACCGCGTAATAGGGGGCGTTGGTCGTCTTGTCCACCAGGCGGTCGGCCGAGACGTAGACGACCTTGCCCTCGACGGTCGGCGTGATGCGCTGGCGGAACGCGGTCAGGCGGACGTCGGCCGGGGAATCGATCTTGACGTAGTTCACGTCCTCGGGGCGCACCCGCGCTTCCACGAGGAGGTCGGGGTTCTCGGGGACGATGTCGAGGATCGGCTCACGCGGCGCGATCACCGCGCCGACCGAGGTGACCTTCAGGTCCACGACCTCGCCGGAGGCGGGTGCCGTGATGCGCTGCCGCTGCTCGGCGTCCAGCGCGGGGCGCAGCTTCTCGCGCAAGTCGAAAATCGCCGCGGAGGACTGCCGCAGCTCGTTGGAGGCCTCTTGGGCGAAGGTACTGCGCAGTGTCTCGGCCCGCAACTCGAGGTCCGAGACCTTCCCCTGCGCCCGGGCGAGCTCCGCGGCCCCTTCGGCCTGCCGGGACTCCTGCTGCGCGACCTCGCGCTGCAGAACCAGCAGCCGCGTCTTGCTCACGAAGCCCTCTTTCGCGAGCGACATGTTCTGCGCGAGTTCGTCGCGCTGGTGCTTGATCGCCTGCGCGTCGGCCTTCAGCTGTGCCTGGCGCGCCTTGATCTCGTCGCGTGCCTCCCGCGCCTGGTTGCGGAGGAGGGCGATCTGGTTCGTCAGCGCTTCGCGCCGCACGCGGAACACTGAACTTTCATGCTTCAGCAGCTCCACCACCCGCGGGTCCGAGCTCCGTTGCATGAGCTCGGCCGGGAAGGCAATCTCGGCCGCGCCCGTTTGCTCTGCCGAAAGCCGCGCGGCTTTGGCGAGCTCCGCGTCGAGCTGCGTGCGCACCGCCTCGTTACCAGCGTCCACGCGCACGTCCCGCAGCAGGATCAGCGTCTGCCCGGCCTTGACCTTGCTGCCGTCGCGCACCAGGATCTCGCCGACGATGCCACCCTCCTGGTGCTGCACCGTCTTGCGGTTCATGTCCACCTTGACCTGCCCGGGGCCGATCACCGCGCCCGACAGCGGCGCGAGCCATACCCAGATGAAGATGGCAACGATGAGCGTCAGGCTACCCACGATCCCGGCGCGGATGAGCGGCCACGGTTCTCCGGCGCGCTCGACGTCGAGGGCGGGAAGGATGAGGTCACGTAGCGTGTTGGCCATGAAATCCTAGGCTTTGGGCTGGATCTGCCCCGCGACAACGGCCGGCTGGCCCGCGGGACTCCGCGCGAGGCGCGCGAGGACTTCCGACGGCGGGCCCATCTTCTGGACGGCGCCGTCATGCAGCACGAGGATCTGGTCCATCACGGTGAGAAGCCTGCTGCGGTGCGTGACGATGACGAGCGTCACGCCCTCGGCCTTCATGCGCCGGATCGCCTCGATCAACGCTCCCTCGCCCTCGGCGTCCAGGTTCGAGTTGGGCTCATCGAGCACGACCAGCCGGGGGCTGCCGTAGAGCGCGCGAGCGAGCGCGACGCGCTGGCGCTGTCCCGCGGAAAGGAAGGCTCCGCCTTCGCCGATGGGCGTGTCGTATCCCTGTGGCAGGTGCAGGACCATCTCGTGCACGCCGGCCCATTTCCCCGCCTCGACCACGGCCGTGGAATTCACCTCTCCCATGCGTGCGATGTTCTGGCTCACCGTGCCTGCGAAGAGCTCCACGTCCTGCGGCAGGTAGCCCACGTACGGGCCGAGCCGCTGGCGCGGCCAGGAAGAGATGTCGGAATTGTCGAGCCGCACCGTGCCGGAGAGCGGCTTCCACAGGCCCACGATCAGCCGCGCCAGCGTGGATTTGCCGGCCGCGCTCGGGCCCACGATCGCGAGCGCC
The DNA here is from genome assembly GCA_963699525.1 of uncultured beta proteobacterium. GTDB lineage: Bacteria > Pseudomonadota > Gammaproteobacteria > Burkholderiales > SG8-41 > SG8-41. The sequence goes on from CAVOUI010000009.1 coordinate 559,647, forward strand.
TGGCCTGCGTTGAGCCGGAACGACACCTGCTTGATCACCGGGCGCTCCTGTCCGCGGAACCCGAAGATCGCGCGCTCGACCGCGAGTTCGCCCTTGGGGGCGGGCAGCTCGGTGACCGCCTCGTCGCGCGGCTCCGCGGCGAGCATCTGGTTGAGCCGCCCATAGGCGCTCCGCGCGTCCACCAGTCCCTTCCAGCCGGCGATCGCGGTCTCGACCGGTGCCAGCGCGCGCCCGAGGAGGATGGTGGCGGCGATCATCACGCCCGAAGTCGTAATCTGCTCGATCACGAGCCACGCGCCCGCTGCCAGCATCGCGACCTGCAGAAGCTGGCGCATGAAGCGCGTGGAGCTGGTGAGGACGCTCGCGGCGCGGTTTGCCTGCAGCTGGTTCTCCAGCCCTTTGCGGCTGTGGGATTCCCAGCCGCGGGCGAGGCTTTCCACCATGCCGAGCGCGCGCGCGACTTCCGCGTTGGCGATGCTCTGGTCGGCGAAGCGCCCGGCCTTGCGCGACTCGAGCTGCATCGCTTCGAGCGGCTGGCGCGAGAGCTTCTCGTTTAGCATGCCGAGCCCGAACATGATGAGCGCGCCGAGGAGCGCCACTATGCCGAGCAGCGGATGGAACAGGAAGATGATCAGCACGTAGATCACCACCCACGGCGCATCGAAGAGGGAAAGAATGCCCGGGCCGGTGAGAAAGGCGCGCAGCGAGTTCACGTCGCGCAGGCCGTGGAGCGCTTCGCCGGCGCCCGGGGCGGCGTTGCGCCGGATCATGTCGGCGAGGATGCGCGGGCCGAGGAGTCTTTCCAGCGACACCGCTGCCGCCGTGAGGAGGCGCGCGCGGATGACATCAAGGTAGGCCATGAAGAGCAATGCGCCCACCGAGAGCACCGCCAGCATGACGAGCGTTTCGATGCTGCGGCTGGTGAGGACCCGGTCGAACACCTGCAACATGAAGAGCGCCGGCACCAGCATCAGCACGTTCAGCACTAGACTGAAGCCTCCCGCCGACACAAAGTGCGGCTGGAAGCGGGCCGCAAACGCGTGCAGGGACGGGGTGGGGGAGGGTACCGGGCGCGCCATCGAAGTTCCGAAGTTGCTATATGATAGTGCAATAACCCCCCGTTACGGAAGGGAAAAAGGACTCATGGTACGGACCCGTTTTGCCCCCAGCCCGACCGGTTACCTGCATATCGGCGGCGCTCGGACCGCGCTCTTCTGTTGGGCCTACGCGAAGAGGCACGGCGGCACCTTCATCCTGAGAATCGAGGACACCGACCGCGAGCGTTCCACGCGTGAATCGGTCATGGCGATCCTCGAAGCCATGCAGTGGCTCGGGCTCGACTACGAGGGGCCGCATTCGCAGATGGACCGGCTGGAGCGCTACCGCGCGGTCGCGGAGGAGTTGGTGAGGAAGGACCAGGCCTATTACTGCTACGCCAGCCGGGAGGAGCTCGATGCGCTGCGCGAGCAGCAGCGCGCACGCGGCGAGAAGCCGCGCTACGACGGGCGCTGGCGGCCGGAGAATGCAAAGCGCGTGGGCCTCAAGCCACCGCCCGGCGCTGCGCCCGTGGTGCGATTCCGCAACCCGGAGGAGGGCGAGGTCACGTTCAACGATCTCGTCAAGGGACCGATCACGGTCGCGAACGGCGAGCTCGACGATCTCGTGCTGCTGCGCGCCGATGGCGTCCCCACCTACAACTTCGGCGTCGTGGTGGACGACATCGACATGGCGATCACCCACGTCATCCGGGGCGATGATCATGTCAACAACACCCCGCGTCAGATCAACATCTACCGGGCGTTGGGCGCGACGCTGCCCAAGTTCGCGCACGTGCCGATGATCCTCGGCGCGGACGGCGAGCGCCTGTCCAAGCGCCACGGCGCGGTGAGCGCCACTCAATATCGGGACGACGGCTATCTGCCGGAGGCGCTGGTGAATTACCTCGCGCGGCTCGGCTGGTCGCACGGCGACGAGGAGATGTTCTCGCGCGAGCAGCTCGTCGCGTGGTTCGACCTGGAGCACATCAGCCAGTCGCCGGCGCGCTTCAATCCGGAGAAGCTCGCCTGGCTCAATGCGCAATATCTCAAGGCTACGGACGACGCGCGGCTCGCTGCGCTCGCTGCGCCGTTTCTCCAGAGGGACGGCTGCGATACTAGGGAAGGGCCCACCGCTGGCGCGGGTCGTTGCGCTGCTCAAGGATCGCGCCAACACCGATCGAGGAGCTGGCCGATGCCGCGGTCTATTTCTATCGGGCGCTCGAACCCGCCGAGGAGCTTAAGAAAGCAGCACTACACCGCGGATGTGAAGCCGGCGCTGGCGGAATTGAGGGAGCGGCTCGCGAAGATCGAGTGGAAGCGTGAAGCGATCAGCGAGGCGCTGAAGGGCGTCGTGGCGGCCCGCAAGCTCAAGCTGCCGAAAATCGCGATGCCGCTGCGCGTGATGGTGACCGGCGAGGCGCAGACGCCCTCGATCGACGCGACGCTCGAGCTGATCGGGCGCGAGGAGGTGCTCGCGCGCATGGAAAAGCAGCTGCAAGCCTTTCCGGAATAACGCTTTTGTTTACAGGGCAGGGGGCGCCCTTATAATGCGCGCTCTCTCGTGGGGGTATAGCTCAGCTGGGAGAGCGCTTGCATGGCATGCAAGAGGTCACCGGTTCGATCCCGGTTACCTCCACCAGCAAAACCCTTCAGTTCGCACGCAGTCCCCATCGTCTAGAGGCCTAGGACATCGCCCTTTCACGGCGGTAACCGGGGTTCGAATCCCCGTGGGGACGCCATTCATGGAAACAAAAACCCCGCCGAAGCGGGGTGTGTGCGAAAGCTGATCGCCGGTTAAGCGACAGCCTCTAGTTTCTTCCTACGTCCTACCCAACCAATCACCCCAAGCCCAACTCCGAGCATGGCGTAGATTTCCGGCTCGGGGACCGGTGCGATTGCGGACGTAAGCGTGTAGACGCCACCAAAGTTTCCGGTAGCTGTGCCGGTCACTTGAAAATAATAGTTTCCAACATCAATAACGACAGAGTTCTGTACATCACCGGTGGTTGAATCAAACGTCCACTGACCTGCTGGTGTCAGCCTCACATCATCCCCAGCTCCACCGTTGAAGGTCCCATCGACGCCGTTGGTCCATAGCCCATAAATACCGTCGGCAATTCCGTAAAGCCGGGGGATTGTTGTTTGTCACGGCGACGCTGGTGTTCAGCACGGAACTCGACGCAATCGAAAATAGATAAAAATCGTTGAAAGATCCGGGCGCGGGAATTGAAAAAACCAACTCAGCGCTATCGTGCGTAGCCCAGTCGTTGTGTTCGCCTGGGCCGTCGCAAAACCAAGCATGGCCACGGTCAGAGCAAGCACCTGCCAATAGAGTTTTTTCATTTGTTCTCCTCGTCTGAAAATAGAACCTTTATCAACGAATTGTGAGTGAAGCATATTCCCGGCTATGCGCCGTCGCATGGGCTTATGCTGGGAATTCCGATAGGGGGAATATCATGGTTCACGAAACAAATTGGGGTCAGACTCCGAATTTCTGGCCTTGTTCGCACCGCAGCCAGCAGAAAATCGAGTCTGACCCCAATTTTTCTGTTTCAAATCAATGCCCGTCGCTAGGCGGCCCGTAACCACCCTTCATCCGGCAGCCAAAGGCCTATTAGATGCTGAACGAGTGGCCGTGGGGACGCCAAAAGATCCGCCAACTCTGACCGTTGCGCGCGCTGGGGCGTCGGTCTGGAGCGCCACGGAAAACAAAAACCCCGCCGAAGCGGGGTGTGTGAGAGTGCGGCTGAATCGCATTAAGCGGCAACACTATCTTTCAACTCATTCCCACGCCCTGGCATCGCCAGTTTCGTCAATATCCCGAACCTTCCGGCCGAGGTATTAATACACCGAACCTTCCGGCCGAGGTATCGGGAATAACTTACCGCTCCGCTCGTGTCCAGCCATGGGTAAACCCGCCCAATCTTGATGGTAGCAACGTTCTAATTACGTCTTGGTAGACATGTAGCCGGGCACCGGAGTCCGGTTTTGCCCGCTATATATGACCATTCAGGATAAGTCGCTTACCAAGACGTATCGGCTATTCGACTTAGCTACTGCAACCACCAAAAGTAAACCCCGCCAAAGCGGGGTGTGTATAAGTACCCCTGGAGCGGATTAGGTGGCAGAGCGTTCCTTCAGCTTCTTTCTGCGTCCTGCCCAACCAATCAGGCCCAGCCCCACAGTCAGCGTTGCGTAGATTTCGGGTTCGGGTATCGGGGCGGTCGGGGCGGTGAACTGGGCCCGGACGGAATCAAACGCTGGCGCAAGAAATCCGAGTCCCTGGTTGCTAGATGACTACGACCTTCTCGAGGACGCTGCACAGGATGAGCGTGCAGCGGTTGGTAGCGTCTCCTGTCGCGGGGCGAACGTCCCACTATCTCTAGGACATTCGTCCCACGCAGAGCAGATTTGGATTTTTCGATGAGCGTGGTCCTGACTCTTGCATCGCCCGGACTTGGCCGACCTACAATATAAGCGCGAGAATTATCCGTTCGGCTTGAAGATTCTTCCATGTCTCTTAACAGTTGCCCGTTCTGCGAACACGGCAACCCGGAGGACGCAAAGTTCTGCAACGCCTGCGGCGGGGCGTTGCACCTGGTACCGTGCCCGCGCTGCGGGGCGGTGAGCGATGTAACGGCGACCACGTGTTACCAGTGCCACGGTCAACTGCCAGGGCGCAAGACGGAGGCGCTGGATCCCGCGCCGCGCCGCCGCCGAAGTTTCCGAGTCCATTGCCTCGCCGGCACTCTCGAGTGATTGTCGGCACAGCGGTTCTCGCCGCAATTGCCGTGCTCGGCTACTTCGGATACCGCCAGCGTTTGCTCATTGACGCAACTCCGCCGGTTGCCGCAAGCTGGGAAGCGGGCGGTCATGGCAATGCTGCCGGTACCGGCGTCGCCCGCGGGGATGCGGCGCCAACTGATGCGGCCTCGCTCAAGGACGACGACAGCCGTCCACCCTGCGCATCCTGCGGCTTTGGCTCCCGGGACTCCGCTTGCCGCCCCACGGCGCGCAGCACTAGTCGAGTCGACCCCGGGCCGCAAGATCGTAGAGTCGCGTGAAGCGAGAGCCTCCGCCGCCTTAGCCGGGGATTCCGCGGCGATTGCGAAGGGCAGGGTGACGCAGGAGAGACCCTTTCGTCCGGTAGAGTGCACGGAGTCGATCGCGGCTCTGGGACTTTGCCCGCCGGAATCGGTTCAGAGAAAGGGTGCGGTAGCAGCTGCCGCCATTAAGGAGCCAACCGGCGGAATCCCAGGCCACGGAGCGCCGGCAAGTCAGGTGGACGGGAGCCACCGCGCCAGCAGGCGTGCACGGAGTCGGTCGCCGCCCTTGGACTGTGCACGCTGACTCCTACACAGAGGAGGGAATAGCATGGCAAAAGCACTTGTCGGCACGCTTCGCGTCGTTACCATGGCGGCAGCGCTGTGCGTTTATGGCGGGAGTGCGTATGCAGCGGCCGCGTACAAGATCGTAACGGCGAACACGACGGGCACGTACTATGCAATCGGCGCCGATCTCGCCAAGTTCGTGGCTCCCGACGCCACGATTGATCTGGAGGTTCTGCCCACAGCGGGATCAGCCGCAAACATCAAGCATCTTCGTTACGACCCGGGTGTGAAATTCGCGATCGTCCAGGCCGACGTCTACCAGGCTTTCTTGGACCGGGCGGCTGCGGGCAACGCGCAGGCAGGTACTATCATCCGTCCGCTGCGCGTGATCCTGCCGCTTTACAACACCGAGATTCACTACGTCGTCCGGGCCGACTCGCCGCTGAATTATCTACACGACATCAAGGACGCAAAAATCAACGGAGGCATCTTTGGCAGCGGCGCGGCCTTGATCACGCATACCCTCTATCGGATGATGTTCAACAAGCCGATTCCGGAAGCGAATGCAAGCTTTATCCCGAACGAGGAAGCGCTGGTCAAGCTGATCGGCGACAAGTCGATCGACGTTGTCGTCGTCGCCGCGGGGCAGCCGGCCCCGCTGGTCGCCAACATGAGGCCCGAGGCGCAGAAGTACATCAAGCTGCTCAAGTTCGATCCTAACCATCCCTCGAGCAAGCTTCCGCTGACTGTCTATTCCTACTCCACTGTAAGGGCGAGCAGCTATCCCAATCTGTTGCGGGAAGACTTTACGACCATCTCGGTGGGAGCATTCTTGGTCACTTATGACTACAACCTTGATTACACGGTGGATCATCTGACCCGGTTTGCCCGATCGCTATGCGAAAATTTTGCAACGCTCCAGGCGAAAGGCCATCCCAAATGGCGCGAGGTCAATTTGAGCCTGCCTCCTCTTGGCCCGGGGTGGATCTACTATCCCCCTACTACCAAAGCGATTCGCGATTGCGTCGCCAGGACTAAACCGAAACCGCCTGCGAGAGCGTGCTCCGCGGAGGAGCGAATCCTGGGATTTTGTAACTGATGGGCTTCTGCGCGACTGCGAGTTATGGGCAAGAAAAACCCCGCCGAAGCGGGGTATGTGAGAGTGCGGCTGAAGCGGATTAAGCGGCAACACTATCTTTCAACTCATTCCCACACACAGGCATCGCCAGTCTTGCCAATATCCCGAACCTTTCGGCCGAGGTATTGATACCCCGAACCTTTCGGCCGAGGTATCGGGAATAACTTACCGCTCTGCCCGTGTCCAGCCATGGGCAAACCCGCCCAATCTTGATGGTAGCAATATTCTATTAATGTCCTGGTAGGCATGTAGTCGGGCATTGGAGTACTGCCACGCCGCTACCTTGAATTCCCACTGCAGCGACAGACGCGCAAAGGTTGCTTACCCGTGGGGCAGCCAGGAATCAAAGAGTCAAGAGCAGTCTCGGGTCACTACGTAAAGGTTGCGCAGAAATCTTACGGATTGTCTTTGAAACCTGAGTCTTGTGGCGCGGCGAACACCAAATTCTTGTTAATCACATCCTCATCCAGTCGTAACTATGCACCCCGCTACGACGGGTCATTTTTGCGCCCGCTCCTTGGATAACTCTTCTGCTTGGGGTTGGGCTTCGGCCTCCACCTTGACCTTCGCTTCCGCTGCAACCGCGCCGTCCGCGAACTCGCCTACGTATTCAATCTTCGCCTGTTCCTTGATCTTCTTCATTTCCTTGGCAATCACTTCGCTCGAGCGCCGGTTGAAGAGAAACTGCTGGATGCGCGGAGCAGCGGTCGCCTCGTCCACGGGTTCCGCCTTGTAGGCCACCACCCGGATCACCCGAAAGCGTCCGCCACCCGCCTCAAACAGCTGGATTTCGCCTTCCTTCATTGCTTGCACCTTAGGCAGGATTTCTAGCGGAATCTGCTCCGCCGCGCGAACGCCTCGATTCGCGGCAAACTTGACCCCCTGAGATTGCAGCCAGTCGGCGATGTTCCGCATGGAGCGGGCTATGGACAACTGCTCGCGCAGCTCGGCGGCGACCTCACTTTTCGCCACGAAGGCGAGTTCCTCGAGATCGAACAGCCGCCGTTGCGCGAATAGCTCCGGATGGTCCTTGTAATACTTCTGGATCTCCCAAAGGGCGGTCTTGGGTATGGTCGCGGCGATTTGCTCCAGGTAGGCGCGCGCAAGAATTTCGCTCTTCGCGGCCTCGATGGCCTGCATGACGTTGGGCGAGCGGTCGAGCCTATTCTCGATCGCCTTCTGCTTGGCGAGATGCTGGTCTATGAGCCTATCGAGGATCTCGCGCTTGGCCTGGGCCGCGACTTCGGGTGAGACGTTCTGGCTCCGGGCCAGGACGTAGTTGATTTGATGCACAGTAATCTCGTCGCCATTTACTCTGGCCGCAACCTGGGTCGCCACCTTGGCCGTCGTCCTTCTTGCCGCACCCGGTGGTGAGGGCGAGAGCAAGCAGCGACGCGGTGAAGACCAGAAAAGGACGCATTTTCATGTGGCTCACGAATCGCCGAGTCCGCTCAAGCGCTTGCGTTCGGCGGGGGATACGGTCTTGAAGCAGTTGGTTGATGAACTGATCCTGCATTTGGTTCGCTCGAGCCTGGTCCGCGTCGATTGAGGAGACTCGGAAGAGCAATCCATCCGGGATACGTCCGGTAAGCGTGTAACTCAGCTCCACCAGTCTATCGTTGCCATCCTTGTACCGCTTTGTCGCCCATCGTGAACCAGTATGTCACTGGCTCTTCGCGCGATCCCCTACTCGTGAACAAACGCCGCACGGGAATCTCACCGTACGGCGTCGCGAGTTGCGATGTTTCGGTCCTATGCAGCGTGAACCCCTGCGCCGGATAGCAGATCTCCGGCTTGTGCGCCTTCAACGCGCCGCGCTGGTCCCTCCATAGGCGAGCGAGAGCATGATGCGGTAGCCGCCGGCATTCACATAGGTGCGGGTCAGAGTTTCACTGTAGAGCTTGTCCAGCAGTTCCTGACTTTGAGGATTGATCACCTGCACGATCCGCTGAGGTTCCTCGCGCCAATCACCGAACTGCTTCGGAATCATGGCCTCCAGCGAGAACGCCGGCTTCAGAACTCGCGGCCTTCATGCCCGGACGAGCGACGACGGCACCGATGCTGGCCGCGAACATCAGGGCCGCGATAAGGAACGCCATTCGATTTGAGCGCATTACTGAGCTGGTTTTCGTGGCTTGATGACTCTCGCCAGAATGGCGTCGAGAAGAAGGATCACGATCAGTGCGATGACAAACAGCACCATGCCGGAAAAGCCGTGCACAAAGCCTTGCCCCGCCGCATCGCCGAAGTGATAGGTGACCAGCACGAGGATGATTACCCGCACGATGTTCGCGCAAAAGGCAATGGGCAGGAGGCTGGCCAGTATCAGGCCATTGTGCAGCCAGCTCTTGGTGGCGCATCAGGTAAAGGTACAGCAGCCCGAGAGCAGAAAGGCTGAACATCGAGTTGAGGCCGGAGCAGGCGTCTGCCACCAGCAACTGGTATTGCCCGATGGTAAGTATGACGCCATTGTGCGCGATCGGATAACCAGCGGTGTGGAGGATCTGGTCCGCAATCACGGAAACGTTTTGTTTCAGCGGCAACGTCATCGCGACCACGAAGAAATGCGGCAGCGGCACCAGGTACGCAATAAAGAAGCAGCATGAACCACATGGCACGCAAGGCTGGCCAGCCGCGCATGGCAAGCAGCACACCGGCGAGGATGGGGGCCAGCGCACCGACTTCGAATATCATGACCTCCTTGGAGCGGCCCACGATGTAGAGCAGCAGGCCGAATACCAGCAACGCGATGCCCGGGATCGGCGCAGCGCGGGTGGGCGCGGCCAGCAGCACCTGGCGCTTGTCCCAGATCAGCCAGACAATGACGGCCAGAATGATCGGGCCGTGGGCGAGATCATCCTGTTTCCAGTCCGTGCTGGCCAGATCGTAGAAGGTTGGGACATAAAGGATCAGCAGCCCCGCGACTACGGGCAACCATTCGAATCCGACGGAGCCCCGGGAAGGCTCGGCGTCAAGTACTACCGACATATTATGCGTGTATAACCATATGAAAATACAAATGAAAGATAAGACTCTTCGGTTGATATACGCGACATGGTCACGCCCCCAGGTTGCTCGGAAACACCAGATTAAGGAGTGAGAAACTTGCAGCAGGCGGCTGGCGCAACATTGTCGTTCCGTTTGTCAAGAGCGGTCGCCACTTACGACATATCCGCAGCAATCACTCAAACCCCGCTCGCAACGAAATACAGAACTGCGCCGAGGATGGAGCCGGTGCTGTTTGTTGCAACATCAATCAATGAGGGATACCTAGTAGGCAGCCAGCATTGCAGGATCTCGACACAAAGCGAAATCGCAGTACCAAGCACGAGGATGAGGGAAATTGCTTTAACGGGCGGCACTCCCTTGCTCTGAGTGATGGCTGCAAGCCCGAACCCCAAAGGTATGAAGAGGAGCAGGTTAATCACGATGTCGTCAAGGCCCCATGGATCGCCGTTACCAGTCACGGGCATGTTCGCGCCCGTCCACGTAGCCTCTGACGGTCCCGTCATAGACAAAAGCAACATGAGTCCAGACACCAAGAGGCGGCTTTACGCTAAACGGACCGTTCAATCTGCCTCTCGTGTCTCCAAAATAGAAATCGACGGACTTCGCATGCCTCCCAAACTCAATTCCGTACTGATAGTAAGGAGACACCATCAAGCCCCAATGCCAGGGTTTCGCGACAATCACGCCATCTGACGGACTGTCCTCCAGCGCAATCCGCATTGAAATGGTGATGCTCTGTCCGCCAATGTCAATCGATGGGCTATTTGGTACTCGCACGTACTGGCCTGATCCATTGAAGAGGAGAGCTCCCCGGCTTCCCTCCCTAATCCGATCCGGGCCGTTTACGAGCTTTCCGTCATTACCATTGCCGGAATCGTCCCTTAGAACCGCTCCTGAGATCTCACTGAAGGAATAGGAGGCCGCAAGACCCTCCACTGGCGGTCGGACGCATACCGAGCAAAGCGGGGGGAGCTTCACCCTGAACCTCAAGGGTTCGCTTCGCGTCCTGTGCGATCTGAGCAGGCGCCAGTGCATTGCGATAGATACGCAATTCGGCAATCTTGCCCCTGAAAGCCTGACCGAATTCGGCGTCAGTACCAATTATCAAATCGTTTCCGCGAGACGCAATTGTCACCCCAAGCTTGAACTCGTCGCTAAAGCTGATGTGCTTATTGAATGAAAAATCGAATGGGAAAAGCGTTGCGGCAAGAATTAACGCAAGACTCCACATCACTGTAATTTTTCCGGATCGAATGGACACTGCTATTGCTCCGGTGAAGTACCTTTCAGCAGCCGTCCAAAATCCGGCAAGTGCCCGCGCCAAATGGAATGTCAACTTCCCTGGCAATGATCCACGAAGCCTTCAGGAATGTTAAGGAAATACCATGGTCTACGTGCAGGAATTATTACGTCTTTCCGAACAGCTTTGCACGCTGAGGAACAGTCCGCCGCATGTCTAGCACGGTCGCTCTGCGTCCCCGCGATCAATACCGCTTTGCTCGGAAATTGACGGCTGACCTACCTACCCGCTCCGACCGCAGTCCTCTCTGCGCTCAAACAGACTCCGCTTCGGTGGGGGAAAGACTTGGTGGCTTAGCTTGCTCACATGCCCAGAAACCGCATGCGGCTTCCTTATCTCTCGGTCGCCGGCATTCTACATATCTAGAGCGGTATGGCCATGTCGCTCTGAATTTCCTGTGCCGTCAGCGCTCGGTTGTAGATTCGCACGTCATCGAGGGAGCCCTTGAAGAACTGCTGGGTATTGGCGTCGGCGCCGAGTCGCAGCGGATTGCCGCGCGCGGTGATGCTGGCCGACAGCGACGCCGTCGTGACGAGCGTGCCGTTGACGTAGAACTGCGCCTGCGAACCGTTGAACGTGACCGCAAGATTGCTCCATTGGTTCAGCGCCAGCGCGCTCCCCATGGAGGCCGAGAGCACTCCGCTCGTCGTGCCGACGTAGAACACCGGTACCGTGCCGCCCGCCAGTTCAATCCCGTACTGATAATACGGACTGGTCATCGTCGCATTCCAGGGCTTGCCCAGGACAACGGAGTCACCCCCTGTGGCCTGCGGATTGATCCACATGCTCAACGTTAGCCCGGTTCCGGAAATATTGAGCGACGCCGAGTTCGGTATGGTCAGATAGTCATTGACGCCGTCGAATGTAAGGCCCCCGCCATACTTCCCGGTGCCCCGCGCAACACCGTTGACCAGTGTGGCAGTGTTATTGTTGCCCGAGCTGTCGGTGGCAAGCGTCCCGGATGCTTCGTCAAAGCTCCATCCCGCCACGAGCCCGGCGGTTTGCGCATTGGCGACCGTGACCGTGATGGGGGACGATGTGGTCACGTTGCCGGCCGCATCGCGTGCGCGCGCAAGCAGCGTATGCGATCCGTTGGCCACCCCGGTGGTGTTCCAGCTCACACTGTAGGGAGAGGCGCTGTCCTCCGCGCCGAGGTTCGCCCCGTCCACCAGGAATTGCACGCCGGCCACCCCAACGTTGTCGGCGGCATTCGCCGTGACCGTCACCGTGCCCGATACCGTAGCGCCCGCTGCCGGCCCAGTCAGTGCCACGCTCGGCGAAACCGTGTCGGGCGTAGCAGTCGTGGCATTGACAGTTGTGGATGGCGCCGAAAGATTGCCCGCTGCATCCAACGCTCTGATCGCATACCCGTAGGAGGTGCCGGCAGCCAGCCCGACGTCGTTGTAGGAAGTCGTCGTCGTCGTCGCGATCTGGTTCCCATCCCGGAACACTCGATAGCCGGTCACCGCGACGTTGTCGGTGGCGGCGGTCCACGACAGATTGATCTGCACTGAGGAAACAGGCGTTGCGGTCAAACCTGTGGGCGCCGAAGGCGCGACGGTGTCGGGAGCCCCGAGCGAGGTCGCCATATCCGCTTGAATCTCGGCCTGCGCGAGCGCCCGGTCGTAGATCCTCACGTCATCGAGCGAGCCCTTGAAGAACTGCTGGGTATTGGCGTCGGCGCCGAGTCGGAGCGGATTGCCGCGCGCGGTGATGGTGGCCGGACAGCGATACCGTCGTGACGAGCGTGCCGTTGACGTAGAACTGCGCCTGCGAACCGTTGAACGACGATCGCAAGATTGCTCCACTGGTTCAGTGCCAGTGCGCTCCCCATGGAGGCAGAGCGCACTCCGCTCGTCGTGCCGACGTAGAACATCGGTACCGTGCCGCCCGCCAGTTCAAGCCCGTACTGATAATACGGACTGGTCATCGTCGCATTCCAGGGCTTGCCCAGGACAACGGAGTCACTCCCTGCGGCTTGCGGATTGATCCACATGCTCAACGTCAGCCCGGTTCCGGAGATATTGAGCGACGCCGAGTTCGGTATGGTCAGATAGTCATTGACGCCGTCGAAGGTGAGGCCGCCGCCATACTTCCCGGTGCTCCTCGCAACGCCATTGACGAGTGTCGCAGTGTTGTTGTTGCCCGAGCTGTCGGTGGCAAGCGTTCCAGAAGCCTCGTCAAAGCTCCATCCCGCCTCGAGTCCGGGCGGAAGCGGATTTGTGACCACGGTGTAGTTGGCGGTGTAGCTTTGCGGCGCTGTTGGAACCGTGATCGTATGCTGCTGCGCACCGCCATCAGACCATGAGGCGAACGTGTACGTGCTCGTCGAGACGGTTTGATCGCGTGCCTCTATGGTGTGCTCGAAAGCCGATCAGCGTGTCATAGACAAACGGCGCGGCGTGCGCGATCCCGTCCAGATACAGCGTGAGGCCGCCCGGCGTCGTGTCGAAGGTCAGATTGACCTTGTCGGGGAACACGATCGTGGACTGACTCGATTGCAGACCGTCGGAGTCGGTGACCGTCAGCGTGATGCGATATCTCGTGTTGCCGCTGAAATCGTGCCCGGTCGTCGGAATCGTGAACGAGCCGCCCGTCACGCCGCTGATGGGTGTGCCTGGGTGCACGTGGCCTTCGTGCAGGAAGTCGATATTCCAGGTGTAGGCACTCATCGGGCAACGTAACGTCTTCGACATCGGTCGCCTGTGCACTGTAGGAGATGATGTCGCCCGCCCTGAACAATCCATTATTTGAAGGATTTGGAGGAACGCTCACGAGAAGGTTCGTGATGACCGGGCGATTTCCGGCGCTGATCGCTTAACGGCGTCGAAAGCGTGGAGTTCACGCCGTCCGAGACGGTGAGCCGGGCCTGATACGGGCCGGCAATCGGAGTAGGTGTGTGTCGGATTGGCCTCGGTGGAAACGGCTGTTCCGTCGCCGAAATTCCACGAGATACGTCAAGCGGCATCCCTTCCGGATCGGATGAACCGGCGCTCGAGAAATTGACCGTGAGCGGGACTGCGCCTGCCATGGGCGTCGCCGAAGCGGCGACCACCGGAGGCAGGTCGGATTGAATGTACTGGATGCGGCGGATCTTGCTGATACCAAACGTGCCACCGACATCCGAATAGCCGAGATCGACATAGTAGAGGGCGCCGTCGGGACCTTCCGTCAGATAGACGATGTCGCCGTACGGCCCGTCCACGCTGCCGTCAGCAGGCTCGAAGTTGAAGACTCCGGTGACAGTACCGTTGGCGTCGAACGTCAGCCGACGGATCCAGTTCTGCGTATAGTCGGCGAAGAAGTAGCTGCCCTGATAGCTGCTCGGGAACTGGGTGCCATGATAGACGAACCCGCTGGTAATCGCGGCATCACGTCCGTTGTGCGGATAGGAGTAGATGGGATTGGTGTAGGCCGGGTTGCTGGATGTCCCTTCGACGTTCGGCCAGCCGTAGTTCGCCCCTCGTGCGCCGACATTCAGTTCTTCCATGGCAGTCGAATAATCGTTGCCGCCGACATCGCCGATGAACAGCCGACCCGTGGGCGCGTCGTAGTAGGCGCGATAGGGATTGCGCAGCCCGATACGCCCAGATCGAATCCTAGTTGGGACCGGCGCCGTCGTAGAACGGATTGTCGGTCGGCACCGTGCCGTCCGGATTGATGCGATGGATCTTTCCGCGCGGGTTCGTCAGATCCTGCGACGTGGTGCCGCGGTAAAGTGCTCGCCGGTGGTGAAGTAGATCTTGCCGTCGTTGCCGAAGTTGATCGCGCCGCCGTGATGTTCGGTATTGGGCGTTTGCGGATCTTCGTAGAGAATAACTTCACTGCCAGCGACGGTTCCGTCGAGCGTGGCGTTTGCAGTAAATCGGGAAAGACGGTCGCGGTTCGGCGTATCGTTGGTGTAGAAGACGTAGTAGTAATGGTTGGTCGCAAAGTCAGGGTCAAGCACGAAGTCAAAGATCCCCTGTTGGAGCCCGTCATACCCGGATATGTCGAGATTTAAATCCAGGAAAGGAGTCGGGTCGGCAGATGTATACGGTGGTGGCAACACTTTGATGGTGCCCGTGAGTTCAGCGACGAGCATGCGACCATCAGGCAGGAACTTGATTGCAGTCGGCAGATCAAATCCGGTGGCCAGAATTTCGTTTCGGAAATAATTGGCGTTCGAGACATTGACCGTCACGGGCAGCGAAACGGCCGCATTGCCGCTCGTATCGTACGCCCGGGCCGTCAGCGTATGGGCGCCGTTGCTGACGGTTCGTGTGTCCCACGTCAGCGCATAGGGAGCAACCGTATCCAGCGAGCCTGTCAACACCCCGTCGACGAAAAACTGGACACCGGCCACCCCAACATCATCGGTCGCGTGTGCTTCGACTACCACAATGTCAGTCACGAGCGCCCCGTCCGTCGGCTGCTCCAAGTGTACGTCCGGCGGATTGGGATCCGCGGAGCCGATCGTGCCGACCGGAGTCACCATATCGGTTTGAATCTCGGCCGCGGTGAGCGCGCGGTCGTAGATCCGCACGTCATCGACACGACCCGCGAACTCAAACCCGGTATTGCCCGCCCGCCGGCCGATGTTCACATTGGCAGTCGAGTTCTGCTGCGATGCGGTCACCGTCCCCTGCAGCACCCCGTCGTCAAGCTGCCCATTGAGGTAGACGTGCAGGCTCTGGGTCGCCGCATCGTAGACCCCGGCAATGTGATACCAGGTGTTGGGTTGCAGCGTCGTCGCCCCGTAGCGGAACATCTGTCCGCCAGAGCTGTTGGTGAGCTTGAACCCGATGGTGCGCGGACCCGTGTCCTTGGTCACGTCAAGCTGGAATCCGCTCTCGCCGCTGGCACGCTTGGACACCACCGCCGCATCATCCACCGGGAATGAGCTGGCGTTGACCCAGGCGCTGAGCGTCATGCTCCCGGTCAATTGCAGCGCGGTGGGATTGCCCAGGTCCACGTAGTCATTGATGCCGTCCAGAGTGAGCGCATTGCCGATAGTTTCCGATTGTCCACGTCGGGCCGTTGGTGAGCGTGCCGACAATCGCATGCCCCGACGCATCAGCCGCCGTGGTGCCAGAGGTCTCGTCAAATGCATAGCCCGCAGTCAGCCCAGCGGTCTGCGTATTGGTGAACGTCACCGTATTGTCCGCACTCGTCGAGACCAGGCTCGCGTTGCCTGCCGCGTCGCTCGCTACCCCCGCCCCGATCGTCGCGCTCACGGTCCCATTCGCCGTCATCCCTGACACCGCCACGTTGTACGTGGTCCCGCTCCCGGTCACCGTCGCCGTCGTCGCTCCCGCCGTCCCGCCCAACGTCACGTCGCCCGTGCTAAAGCCGGTCACGTTCTCGCTGAACACCACCGTGAAGTTGATCGGGTTCGCGCTCGTCGGGTCCGTCTGGCCCGCCGCTTGGTTGATCGTCACGCTCGGCGCCGCCTTATCAATGGTGTAGCTCTGGCCCGTGAAGCTGCCGTTGCCGGTACCAGCCCCGCCCAAAGGGGTGGAAACCCCATTGATGATCGTGTCGTTATCCACCAGGTTCAGCCCCAGGGTCCCGTCACCCGTGCCCGTGCCCGCGGTCACCGTGTAGCTGTTCCCGCTGCCGCTCACGTTCGTGATCGCCGCGCTGGCGATAGTGCCCGTCGTCACCAGGGTAAAGTCCCCGACATCCACGCCTGTCACGCTCTCACTAAAGGTCACCGCCCATTGCAGGCTTGCAACATTCGTCGGGTTCGTGCTCACTCGGTTGATGGAAAGCGCGGTCGGGGAGGCGTTCGAATTGAAGGTGACGGAATTGTCCGTGCTCGTCGACACAAGGCTCGCATTGCCAGCCGCATCCGTCGCTGCCCCGGCCAGGACGCTCGCCACCACGTCACCGGTCCCCGTCATCCCCGACACCGCCACGTTGTAGGTCGGCCCGGCCCCGGTCACCACGGCCGTGAGCGCGCCGCCCACCGTGCTGCCTGCAAAGCTGATGTCGTTCGCGGCAAAGCCCGTGACCGCCTCACTGAAGGCCACGGTAAAGTTGATCGGGTTCGTGTTCGTCGGGTCTACTTGCCCCAACGCCTGACTAATCGCCACGCTCGGTACCGTCTTATCGATGGTGTAGGTCTGGCCCGTGAAGTTGCCGTTGCCCAGGCCCGTGCCGCCCAACCTGTTGGCGCTGGGATCCACAATCGAATCGTTGTCCACCAAGGTCAGCCCGAGAGTCCCGTCGCCCGTCCCCGAGCCCGCGGTCACCGTGTAACTGTTCCCGCTGCCGCTGACCCCCGTGAGCGCCGCCCCTGCCACGCCGCTCGCAGCGAGCGCAAAGTCGGTGAGGTCCACGCCCGTCACCGTCTCGCTGAACGCCACCGTCCATTGCACGCTCCCCGCGTTCGTCGGAGTCGGGCCCACGCGATTGATCGCCTGCACCGTCGGCGCCACGGTATCACCACCAACGGCAGTCACAAACGTGCTGTTGGCACTCACCCTTTCGTTTCCTGCGGCGTCAAAAGAGCGAACGCGGTAATTGTAGGTGGTGCTGGGGGCAAGACCGGTCAGCGTGACGCTGTGCGATGTCAGCAAAGTCGGATCAAGCGTTGTGGTTGAGCCGTAGCTCGTCGTCAGCCCATAGTTGACCTGCGAAGTCGCGGGTTCACTGGTAGTCCATGTGATGGTTGCGGAATTACTTGTGATATTTGTTGCGGTGCGCGCCGAGATGGTCGGCGCCGTGGTATCGAGTACGATCGTGTCCGTTATTGCCGCCGTCGACCAATTGCCCGCCCCATCGCTGTACTGAACATACACAGTCTTGGTGCCGGCGCCGGTCGAAAGCGTCCACGCCTTGGTTGGCGCATACGTTTCAGCAGCCGAAAACGATGTGCCGGTATTGGAAAACCGCATCTGTGTGACGCTACTCACGGCGTCAGTCGCGGAAAGCGTGAGGGTAACGTTTCTGTTGTTGGTAGCTGCCGCGCCGCCGTTGATGACGAGCGTGCCGCTTGGCGACGTCTTATCGATGGTGTAGGTCTGGCCCGTGAAGTTGCCGTTGCCCAGGCCCGTGCCGCCCAACCTGTTGGCGCTGAGATCCACAATCGAATCGTTGTCCACCAAGGTCAGCCCGAGAGTCCCGTCGCCCGTCCCCGAGCCCGCGGTCACCGTGTAACTGTTCCCGCTGCCGCTGACTCCCGTGAGCGCCGCCCCTGCCACGCCGCTCGCAGCGAGCGCAAAGTCGGTGAGGTCCACGCCCGTCACCGTCTCGCTGAACGCCACCGTCCATTGCACGCTCCCCGCGTTGGTCGGCGTCAGGCCCACGCGATTGATCGCTTGCGCTGAAGGAGCAGTGGAATCTGGACTCACAACAAGCGGCGTCACCATGTCAGTTTGAATCTCCGCCGCCGTGAGCGCGCGGTCGTAGATCCGCACGTCATCGACACGACCCGCAAACTCATTCCCGGTATTGCCCGCCCGCCGGCCGATGTTCACATTGGCAGTCGAGTTCTGCTGCGATGCGGTTACCGTCCCCTGCAGCGCCCCGTCATCAAGCTGCCCATTGAGGTAGACGTGCAGGCTCTGGGTCGCCGCATCGTAGACCCCGGCAATGTGATACCAGGTGTTGGGTTGCAGCGTCGTTGCCCCGTAGCGGAACATTTGTCCGCCAGAGCTGTTGGTGAGCTTGAACCCGATGGTGCGTGGACCCGTGTCCTTGGTCACGTCAAGCTGGAATCCGGTCTCGCCGCTGGCACGCTTGGACACCACCGCCGCATCATCTACCGGGAATGAGCTGGCGTTGACCCAGGCGCTGAGCGTCATGCTCCCGGTCAGTTGCAGCTCCGTGGGATTACCCAGATTCACATAGTCGTTAGATGCCATCCAGATTGACCGCATTGCCATACTTTCCGGTTGTCCAGGTCGGCCCGTTGATGAGCGTGCCGACAATGGCATGGCTCGTCGCGTCAGCGGCCGTCGTGCCAGAGGTCTCGTCAAATGCGTAGGCCGCAGCAAGTCCCAAGGTATCTGCGGAAAGAAGTAGGCGTGGCTCCAATGTCTCGAATACAAGGGGCGAGCGGGCAAGACCGCGGCGACGAGTGCGACTCGCATGGCCGTCGGCGGTCTTCTCACGCCAACGCGGGATCGCTCGACCAATGAGTAGCCGTGCAAGACGACCCACGCGTCCTGGGGGAAATGACATCACAACTCTCTAGCGAAATCGTTGGCGAAAACCTTGAAGATGGGTCCGTGCTGCTGCGCTCATTCGATTGAACGACAGGGACTTCAATCCACACTTGATGTCCATTCGCGGAGCATGCATATCGGGAGGAGGCGCAGATGAAATCCCGAACTGCATATTAACAGGCCTCAAGTTCACGCTGGCGTCCTCCCCGGGCGATGACCGCGATCCGGGCGGGTCGCGAGCAGAATTCGTGGGAAATTTCCCTGCAATCTATTCCAAACGCCCGGCCGCGACAAGAGCCTTCTCGCTCATTGGCTTGTTGTGACGCAATTGTTTCCATGCCGCAGCTCTGGCGATATCGGGGATCGGACAAGAGGTCAAGCGCAGGCTTATATGCTGGTGTCAATAACTGTTTGAAAGGAAACCGCCAATTGACAGTTCCCTTCGGCGCCCTGTATAAGACCGGATCGGTTACGGTTCATTCCGCGCAGCAACTGTCGTCTAATGTCCGTTTGACGTTACGACGGAGAGCGGGCGGCCGAGGACGATCCTCCGCGGCCCCGCAAAGAAGATGAGCGAGATACAGGGTGGATTTCCGCCAATGGTTCAGGGGCGCGGATGCCGTTCGGTGTGCAGCGCCGTCCTGTTTGCTGCCTTGTGTAGCCCGTTTTCGGCCCTGATCGCGCACGCCCAGGAAGGTCTCCAACGCGCCATCCCGCCAACTGGCAAGGCGTTAGTGTTCGTTTTCCGCGCTGATCGTGACCCGGTAGCCGCGCAGGTGCCGGTGGTCGTGAACAAGGAGCTCGTCGGCGAGCTGGCGAACGGCACCTTCGTCGCGGCGACGGTCAATCCGGGTAGCACAGAGCTGCGCATAGGCCAGCGGCTGGTGAGAACCCTATCCTTCGTGGCCACGGCCAATCAAAGCTATTTCTTGAGGGTCGAGGCCATCTACAGCCCGACGCTGGTACGGATCGACGCGCGTTTGGTGAGCGAACCCGAGGGTCGTCGCTCACTCGCGCAAAGCCGCTTCGTCGGGGTGGCCCCGGTGGTGGTGATCCCGCCGCTGGTGACTCCGCCGGTAGCGGCCCCTCCACCGGCCGCGCCACCAGTCGCAGCCCCGGCGGTAGTGACCCCGCCGGTGGCCGCCCCGGCGCCGCCAGTCGAGCCCGCTGTGGTCGCAGAACCTCCTGCAATCAAGCCAGCAGCTGCCCCGGAGGTGTCCGCCACCACTGAGCCACGCCGTGAGTCAGCCTTTGCACTCATCGCGAACGCGGGCACGTTCAAGCTCGCCAATGAGAGCCAGATGGTCGCAGGCTTCCCAAGTACCTACGATACTACTTCCAAGTCGGTATTCGGTATTGAGGCCGAGTGGCGCAGTGGTTCGGGTCTTGCCGTGGGCGGGGAGTACTTTACCTACAAGAATGATCTGGTCTCAACGGCAACCAATCCTAATGCGCAGCAGAGAGTGTACGCAGTCATGTTGAACGGGAAGTATTACTTCCGCGCGGCGGACTGGTTTTATCCGTTCGTGGGCGCCGGCATCGGTCAAGCCAATGCGTCCTATAGTGGGGGCTTGACGGGGAATGCGTCAGGTATTGCCTATCAGGGATTGGCAGGGGTGGAGTTCCGCTTCAGGCCTGTCGGAATCTACGTGCAATATAAGTATCTTTCCTCCGAAGTCGGCGACACCGGCAGGAAAGTGAAGGTCGATGGCAGCGGCGTTCTTGCAGGAGTCAGTATCAGCTTCTGAGGCGCGTCCCGCTTCGCCGCCGCAAAGTGTCGATTTCAACCGGTTTGATTCCGCTTACCACCAGCAAGAACCGCGCCGAAACGGGTTCTGCTCTTTCTGTGTGGTTGATCGTTGCGCAAGACATTCATACCCCACGTCGGGGACGGCCCGGCTGCTTACCCAATTTGGACAAGAGTGACAGTCAGTATTTGCGTGCGACTCACGGCGTCTTGCTATCGCAGGCGGACAATCATCCGATTGTGGGGGCAGTAGGCTATGGACCGTTTTTACGACTTAGCCGATTTCTCCATCGATGAGGTCCGTGCACTGCTTAAGCTGGCTGGAAAACTCGAGCGCGAGCCCGAACCCCGCGCACTGCAGGGCAAAGTTCTGGCCCTGCTTTTCTTGAGTCCTTCGCTGAGGACTTTGACCTCTTTTCAGGCGGCAATGGTGCGACTGGGTGGTAGTTCGTTCGTCGTGTCCCCCGAGATGTCCATTCACCGTCTCGAATACCGCAATGGCATCGTCATGGATGGCGTGGCCGCGGAGCACATCCGCGAGGCCGTGCCCGTCATCGCGTCCTATGGCCATGCCATGGGAATTCGCGTCGTCGCCGAACGCAACAGTCTGGAACAGGACCTCGCCGATCGCCAATTCCGGGAGCTTGCCGCCCTGGTAGAAGATGTCCCGTTGATCAACATGGAATCAGCCGTCAATCACCCCTGCCAGGGTCTAGCCGACTGGAAAACTTTGGACGAACTCCGGATCCCCGGAAATGGCGGGCGCTTCGTGCTGTCGTGGGTTTACCATCCGGAGCCGCTTCCGTTCTCAGTTCCCGCGGCAGCCCTGCATATGGCCAGCATGCGCGGCATGAATGTCGTCGTGTTGCGCCCACCAGGTTTCGAATTGCCTGAAAGCATCATGAAGAAAGCGCGCGAGGCTGCGCACCGGACGGGTGGCAGCATCAGCGAAACTCCGGACCGCCGCGAAGCAATGCAGGGCGCCCATGTCATCTACGCCAAGTCGTGGTCATCCACCAGTCATTATGAAAATCGGCGCGCGGATGAGGCTTTAAGGAGAGAGCATATGAGATGGTGCATTACTGAGAATTGGTTCGAGAATGCACGACCTGATTGCAGGTTCATGCACTGCCTGCCCGTTCGCCGCGGTGTAGAGGTGGACGACAGCATTCTCGATGGCCCCCGCAGTGTTGTAATCAAGGAGGCCAAGAACCGCATGGTGGCGCAAATGGCTGTGCTCCACCAGATGCTGGGAGGATGATTATTCGCCACACCACAACATCGGGGTAATAGCGCGAGGCCTAGCACTCGCGATCTCCTGGACAAGGTCGGTGGGGTTTTTAATTCCACTCCGACTGGGAAGTACCTCCTGTGGGCCGGGGGACGTTCAACCCGCGATGACAGTGCCGCAATTTGATCTAATCTTTCCGGTATCCAGCGTCATAGGGCAAGCCGTCAGCGTGCTGGGATTCGTGACCAGACGGAAGAACCTGCAGGCTGCTGCTTTGCTGATGCACAGAAGGAGAACCACGATGTCTTGTCTATTCAAGCACCGATGGATGTATGACCTCAGGTTTTACCAGTTTATCGAAAATGCAGATGTGCGAGTTGGTGCAGCGCCATGTTTGGAACAAGAACTCGGTGTATACGCCTGGGAACCCATCAGAGAGCCCGTACATCGAGTCAGAACAGAGCAGATAGTCCAGAAACGTTCTCCGGGCGTCCGCCTGGCCATTCATTGGGGCTATTGCGAACCCGAACGAGCGACAGGGCCGGCTTTGGCGCGTTCGACCTGAATCGACATAGACCGCTCGGCGCCCGTCAGCGTTGATTCGGGAGCGCTGGTCTTTTTCGTCCACCCGTCTCGAAAACACGTTATCATTCCATAGCTTATTGACTAATTCTTGGGTAAGATTTCAGCTTGTTTCGAGCACCGCAAACGTCACGGCGCACATGGCACACGAAGACTTGTCTCGGGACCAGCAGGTAGAGGGGTCGTCGGATCGCTCTTTCGGGCTGGTTTTTGCCGGCGTGTTCCTGGTCGTCGCTTGTTGGCCGCTGTTCCACCGGGAATTGCCGCGGTGGTGGGCTTTAGGCGTAGCAGTGGTCTTCGCCATTATCGCCATCTGGAAGCCGGCGCTTCTTACACGCGCCAACCGGCTGTGGATCAAGCTCGGCGTTCTGCTCGGCAAGGTGGTCAGCCCGATCGCGTTGGGCATCCTGTTCTACGGCGTAATCACGCCGATCGGTGCGTTGATGCGGCTCACCGGAAAGGACCCGCTGCGCCTGAAGCTCGATTCCGGCGCGGACTCGTACTGGATACCGCGCAAGCCGCCCGGGCCTCCGCCCGATTCCATGACCAACCAATTCTAGGAAATCGCGATGGAAATGCTCAAGGAACTGTGGGCGTTCATGCGCACACGAAAGAAATACTGGCTGTGGCCGATCTTCATAATGATGGCCCTGTTGGGCGTGCTGATCGTGCTGACACAGGGCTCGGCTGTTGCGCCGTTCATCTATACGCTGTTCTGAGAGAGGCAGGCGCTTGCGCATTCTCGGGATCTCCGCGTTCTATCACGACAGCGCCGCGGCGCTGATCGAGGACGGCCGGATCGTTGCCGCCGCGCAGGAAGAGCGCTTCTCGCGCAAGAAGCACGATGCCCGGTTCCCGGCCAACGCAATCCGCTACTGTCTGACCGAGCGCGGGACCGGGTTGGGCGGCGTCGATCACGTCGTCTTCTACGACAAGCCGTTCCTGAAGTTCGAGCGGCTGGTCGAGACTTATCTGACGTTCGCGCCGCGCGGGTTCAAGTCGTTTCGCATGGCGATTCCCCTGTGGTTGAGGGAAAAGCTCTTCCTGAAGGACTTGCTGAAGAAGGAACTGGGGAAACTCGACGGGCACGACAGTCTGGAACGAGAAGTTGCTCTTCAGCGAGCACCATCTCAGCCACGCGGCGAGCGCGTTCTTTCCGTCTCCGTTTGAAGAGGCCGTGGTACTCACGATGGACGGAGTCGGGGAGTGGGCGACGACCTCCGCCGCGATCGGGAAGGGGAACAACCTCGAAGTGCACAAGGAGATCCACTTCCCGCATTCGCTGGGATTCCTGTACTCGGCCTTCACTTACTTCACCGGATTCAAGGTCAACTCCGGCGAATACAAGGTCATGGGGCTTGCGCCCTATGGCGTGCCCAGGTACAAGGACCGGATCCTCGAGCACCTGATCGACGTCAAGGCGGACGGCTCGTTTCGTCTCGATCTGAGCTACTTCAACTACTGCACCGGGCTGACCATGACGTCGGAGCGGTTCCACGAGCTGTTCGGCGGCCACCCGCGCAAGCAGGACGAGCTCCTCACGGATTACCACATGGACCTGGCGGCGTCGATTCAGGCCGTGACCGACGAAGTGGTGCTGCGCCTGACCCGGTCGCTGCGCAAGGAAACCGGAATCAGGAATCTGTGTCTGGCAGGCGGGGTCGCTCTTAACTGCGTGGCGAACGGCAAAGTCCTGCGCGACGGGGGCTTCGAGCAGATTTACATCCAGCCCGCCGCGGGTGATGCGGGTGGCGCTTTGGGCGCTGCCCTGGTCGGCTATCACATGCAGCTCGGTCAGAAGCGGCGGGTGAACGGCGATGCCATGCAGGGGTGCCTACCTGGGACCGGCGTTCTCTCAGTCGGAGATCGAGGAGCGTTTGAAGAAATGCGGTGCGCGGTTCGAGCTTCTGGAGGATACGGCGCTGATCGCAACCTGCGCGGAAGACCTGGCGCAGGGCAAGGCGCTCGCCTGGTTCCAGGGGCGAATGGAGTTCGGCCCGCGGGCGCTCGGCAATCGCTCGATACTGGGGGATCCGCGCTCGCCGACGATGCAGAAGACGCTCAACCTGAAGGTCAAGTACCGCGAGTCGTTCCGACCGTTCGCGCCATCGGTGCTGCGCGAGCGCGTGAGCGATTGGTTCGAGATGGACAGCGACAGCCCCTACATGCTCCTGGTTGCCGATGTGGTGAAATCCAGGCGGCGTGAGATGACGGCCGAGGAAAAGCAGCTCTTCGGGATCGACAAGCTCAACGTGCCGCGCTCGGAGATTCCCGCTGTAACGCACGTGGATTACTCGGCGCGCATCCAGACCGTGCATGAGGACACCAATCCTCGCTATTACGCATTGATCTCCGCGTTCGAGCGCAAGACAGGTTGTCCAGTAATCGTGAACACCAGCTTCAACGTGCGCGGCGAACCCATCGTGTGCACGCCGGAGGACGCGTTCCGCTGCTTCATGGGGAACGAGCTGGACGTCCTTGCGGTCGGCAACTGCTACCTGCGCAAGGAAGACCAGGATCCGGCGCTCAAGCAGAACTACGAGTCCGCTTTCGAGCTCGATTGAGTGCGCGCAGGGTTTTGGGTCCGCGCGTTCTTCACCGTGATACCCTGCAAGCAGGAAACTCTCTGGAAATAACCTGCGACGTCTCTCGATATTGTGAACCCCACGTTGCAGCAAGGGAGGCAGTCGAATTGGCTGAAGCGTTATCTCTTCTACGGAATCCTGTTGGCGGTCACTTTCGCCGGGATGGAAGGCGCAATACGCGTGACGATAGCTCTTATTCCGAGAAATCCTCTCATGGAAATAGAGCTCACAATTCCAGACAGCAGGCTCGGAGAAAGACTGAATCCGAGTTACCCAGGACATGATCAAAATGGCTTTCGCAACAGAGACCCCCTTCGAAAGGCCGACTTTGTAGTATTGGGAGACTCGCAGACCTACGGCTTCGGGATTGCCTTTGACAGGTTGTGGCCGCAACAGGTAGGCGAACTGACCGGGATGCGTGCCTACAACATGGGCGTACCCGGATATGGACCTGTCCAGAGCCTCTTCTTACTTGAAGCCGCGCTCGATCTGGGCCCGGCAGTTGTTGTGGAGGCTTTCTATTCCGGTAACGATCTCTATGACGCGTTTCGGATGGCTTATTACCTTAATGATCTGAGAGACTTGAAGAGCGTGGATCAGCATCAGATTTCCGCCATAACGGAATGGGAGAAGCGGCAGTCCCTGAGGGCGCTCATTGAGGATGTATATAACTATCGTGCACGAACCGAGGATTCGAGCCCATTGGCAAGAGCGAAACGCTGGTTGAACTCCCATGTCATGATTTATCGTTTGCTGCGTACCGTGCGCGACCGCGCCGTTTCCAGGCCCGAGAAGCCGAAAACGTGGATTGACATCCAGGCCGATGCCGAGCGCTATCCCGAAGACTTGCTTGCATCTGGCCCAGGAGTCCCAAATACGATATTTACGCCGCGCTATCGGCTTGTAGCCGTTAACCTCGAAGATCCCCGAATACAAGAAGGCCTAAATGTTTCGCTCAGGGCGATCGAGCGGATGAGCCGGCGCGTTGCGGAGAAGGGTGGGTGTTTTATCGTTGTAATGATTCCGACTAAAGAGTTCGTCTACGGCACACCGGACGACGCCTCGGCAAGTCGTGCGCCGTCGCTCACGAAATTCGTTCGTGTGTTGGAGCAAGAGGGTAAGGTGTGGAATTTCACCCGAGACTACCTCACTCGGAAAGGCATAGCTTATGTAGATGTTGGGCCGGCCCTTAGCCAGCGAGTCAAGAATGGCGAAGCGATGTACCCGAACTCTCAGGACGGCCATCCGACAGCGGCCGGCCACAATGCTATTGCACAATCTGTTGCACACTCTGGTGTTTGCGGACTTCGCGCGCAACCAAGAACACTCGAGGGCGCTGCATCAAACGCAAAATCACAATGAGCTTACTTTCATTGCTCGCCGCATAACGATGCGATGTCAACGTCCAGGCGCGATTTTCGACTCTCTCTTTGGGGGAAATCGAGACTTCCCGATTGACTGCTATTTGCGGCCGTAAGCGTCGTCGAAACGGACAATGTCATCCTCGCCCAGATAGGCGCCGGACTGCACTTCGATTATTTCCAGCGGGACCTTGCCGGGATTTTCCAGCCGGTGCCGGGTGCCGATGGGAATGAAGGTTGATTCGTTTTCCGAAACCAGAAACGTCTCGTCCCCCCTCGTCACACGGGCCGTGCCGCGCACGACGACCCAGTGCTCAGCGCGGTGATGATGCATTTGCAGTGAAAGCGCTGCGCCGGGATTGACCACGATGCGCTTCACCTGGAATCGGTTGCCGGCGTCGATGCTGTCGTAGTAGCCCCACGGGCGGTAGATCTTGCGATGCGTGTCCGCTTCTGACCGGCCTTCGCGCTTCAGCCGCGCCACGACATCTTTGACCTGCTGCATGTTGTCCATGTGCGCGACCAGAACTGCGTCCGGCGTCTCGACGACGACCGCATCCTCGAGTCCGACCAGGGCGAGGAGTCGCGACTGGGCAATGGCCAATGTATCGCGTGTCCCCACCGTCACTACGTCCCCTTGCAGGACGTTGTTGTCCGCATCCTTCCTGCCCAGTTGCCAGAGCGCATCCCATGCGCCGACGTCCGACCAACCCGCATCGAGCGGAATGACGACGCCGAGCCCCTCCGGGAGCTTCTCCATGACCGCGTAATCGATTGAATCGGCAGGGCACCCGGCAAACGCATCCTTGCCGATGCGCAGAAAGTCCCGGTCGGGGGTGCGCGCCTCGAACGCAGCGCGGCACGCCTGCACCATCTCCGGCCGCCGCGCCCCGAGTTCCCTCAGCCATACCGACGCGCGCAGAATGAAAATGCCCGAATTCCAGAAATACTCTCCGGACGTGACATAACTCCGGGCCGTAGCGCTGTCAGGCTTCTCCGTGAAGGCGCTGATTTCCCGGGCACCGTCTTCTCCTGCGAGTTTTTTTCCGGCCCGGATGTACCCGTATCCAGTCTCTGCAGACGTGGGTCTTATGCCGAAGGTCACCACCTTGCCGGCTTCGGCGCGAGACGCCCCCTGCGTCACCGCCGCACGGAAAGCCTCTATGCCGGTAATGACGTGGTCGGCGGGCATCACTACCATCACGGGGTCGTCATCTGCTTGCAGGGCGACCAGGGCAGCAAGCGTCAGGGCTGGAGCGGTGTTGCGGCCGACGGGCTCGAGCACGATCGCCGCCGGGACGACTCCCGCCTGGCGCATCTGCTCTGCGGTGATGAAGCGGTAGTCCTCGTTGGCCACCACAATTGGCGCGAGCACTTTCCGGCCGGCAGTTGTAAGCGATTTGTCCACACGGCGCGCCGTCGCCTGCAACAAGCTGTCATCGCTCGTCAACGCCAGCAGCTGCTTCGGGTACTGCTCTCGCGATAGTGGCCACAGGCGAGTGCCCGCGCCGCCGCACAGGATGACCGGTTGCAGGTTCACGCAAGTTCTTCGGAAGCGGACGTCATATGATAATCAGGACGAATTCTTGGCAGCCCACTGTTGCCACCGCCATGTATCCGCACACATCGCCTCGATACCAAGCTGCGCCTTCCAGCCCAGTAATTTCAGAGCAAGAGACGGGTCAGCATAACACTGCGCGATGTCTCCCGGCCTGCGCGGCACGATCCGATAAGGGACGGGCCTGCCGCTGGCTGTCTCGAATGCCTTCACCATCTCCAGCACGCTATAGCCGTACCCGGTCCCGAGATTGATCGTCAGCACACCCGAACGCTGGCGCAGTGCATTCAGCGCAGCCAGATGGCCACGGGCGAGATCGACCACGTGAATGTAATCTCGCACGCCGGTGCCGTCCGGGGTTGGGTAGTCATTGCCGAATACCGGCAGCTCCTTCAGCTTGCCCACCGCCACCTGGGCGATATAGGGCATCAGGTTATTGGGGATGCCGTTCGGGTCCTCCCCGATCAGCCCCGAGGAGTGCGCCCCGACCGGATTGAAATAACGCAGGAGCGCGACGCGCCACGCGGAATCGGTCACCGCCGTATCGCGCAGGATCTCCTCGATCATCAGCTTCGAGCGGCCGTAGGGGTTGCTCGCCGACAGCGGGAAGTCCTCTCGGATCGGGACCGACGCGGGCTCGCCATACACGGTGGCCGAGGACGAAAACACGATCGTCCTCACCCCGGCCTCGATCATGCACTCGACGAGCGCCAGGCTGCCCGATACGTTGTTTTCGTAATACTGAAGCGGCTTTTGCACCGATTCGCCGACCGCCTTCAGGCCCGCGAAGTGTATGACTGCATCGAAGCGGTGGCTGGCAAGCAATCGCCGCAGGGCAGGGCGGTCGCGAACGTCGACTTGCTCGAATCGCGGCCGCTGCCCGACGATGCGTTGGATGCGATCCAGCACCGAGGCCTTGCTGTTGCAGAGGTTATCGATGATGAAGACATCGTGGCCCGCTGCCATCAGCTCGACCACCGTATGAGAGCCGATGTAGCCGGTGCCGCCGGTGACGAGAATCCCCATTCAAGCCTTAACGATGTGGGATGACGCGTCCGGATAGATGCCCCGCGTGTCCACGATGAGCTGTGCGTTCTTGCGGATCATTTCGTAATCGAACGCGTCGTGGTTGGTTGCGATCAGCACGACGTCGTACTCGGCTACACCCCGGCCGCTGAGGGGCACGCTTTTCAAGCTAAACTGATAGTTGCGCATCTTGGGAAAAACCGGTACATGTGGATCGGAGTAGTCGACTCGGGCGCCTTTGGCGATCAGCAATTGAATCAGCTCGACCGAAGGTGATTCGCGCATGTCGTCCACATTCTTCTTGTATGCGATGCCGAGCACCAGTACTCGGCTCCCCTTGACGGCTTTCCCGCGGTCGTTCAGCGCATCAACGACCTTGCCGATTACCCAATGGGGCATTGAACTATTGATCTCGCCCGCCAGCTCTATGAAGCGCGTATGAACTCCGTACTGGCGCGCTTTCCATGTCAGGTAAAACGGATCGATCGGAATGCAATGGCCACCGAGCCCCGGTCCCGGGTAGTAGGCCACGAAACCGAACGGCTTGGTTGCGGCTGCGCGAATGACCTCGTAAATGTCGATGCCCATGCGATCGGCGATGATCTTCATTTCGTTCACCAGACCGATATTGACTGCCCGGTGTATGTTTTCCAGAAGCTTGGCCATCTCGGCAGCCCCGGTCGAGCTCATGGGCACGACTTTGTCGACCGCCTGTCCGTATAGCGCCACACCGACTTCCAGGCAGGCGGGGGTAGCGCCGCCGCATAACTTTGGAATGTTACGCGTCGTGAAATGCGCGTTGCCCGGGTCCTCGCGCTCGGGCGAGAAGCACAGAAAAATGCTCTCGCCTACCTTGAAGCCTCGCTTTTCGATACGCGGCTTCAGTTCTTCCTCTGTGGTGCCAGGGTAGGTGGTGCTCTCCAGAGAGATCAGTTGCCCCGCCCGCAGATGGGGCAGGATGGTCTCAATGGTGCCAATGATGAACGAAAGGTCAGGCTCCCGGGAGGGACTGAGTGGCGTCGGTACACAGATGATCAGGGCATCAGCATCTGCGGCGCGGGAAAAATCAGTGGTCGCCTCGAGGCCCTTGGATCGAGCGGACTTGACCACGGAATCGGCGATATGCAGGAAGTAGCTACGTCCCGAATTGATTGCTTCTGCTTTCGTTTTCTCGATATCGAACCCGATTACTCGAAATCCTGCTTCTGAAAAACGCAGTGCAAGGGGAAGCCCTACGTATCCAAGACCGATAATACCGACCGTCGCGGTCCGCTCGCGAAACCGATCAATCAATGAAACTGCGGACGCGCTTCTTGAGGTCATCTCCTGATCTCCGCCTTTTATTTGCTGGGAATTCAAATCGGTAACCACGCACGTCATGTTGACGGCCATTCGTGCCGTCAGCCTCGAGCGACGTTCGGCACCGTCCGGCCAATCGCGTGATATTCGAATCCAAACGTGGCCACATCGGAGGGCTCGTACAGGTTTCTGACCATCGAAAATCACCGGTGTCTTCAGAGCGGTCTTGATGGCTCGGAAAATCCGGGCTTCTGAATTCCTTCCACTCCGTGGCGATGACCAGTGCGTCGGCTCCCCGCACTGCGTCCATGGCGAGTTGCGGCATACGACACGCCGGGGGAATTGCCAATCGCCAGCCTCGCGTTATCCATCGCCACTGGATCGTAGGCGATGACGGCACCGCGGCGCGACACAAGCCCCTCGATGATATCGAGACTCGGCGCCTCCCTCATGTCGTCGGTATTGGGCTTGAATGCGAGCCCCCATAATCCGAAGCGCCGCCCGGAGAGATCCTCGCCGAAGCGACGGACGATCTTGTCCACGATGAGCTGCTTCTGACAAAGATTGGCGGCTTCGACTGCGGACACCACCCGCATCTCGACGCGGTTCTCCGCAGCGGTCCTCTGCAGCGCCTTGACGTCCTTCGGGAGGCAGGACCCGCCGTAACCAATCCCGGGATAAAGATAGCCGTAGCCGATCCGGTGATCGGCGCCGATCCCGAGCCTGACGCGCTCGATGTCTGCCCCGACCGCTTCCGCGAGCACCGCCATTTCGTTCATGAACGATATCCGTGTCGCCAGCATCGCGTTGGCCGCGTATTTCGTCAGTTCCGCCGAACGCAGGTCCATGGCGACGATCCGCTCGGCGGTTCGCTGGAACGGCGCGTAGAGCCGACGCATCAACTGCAGGGCACGCTCGTCATCGGTGCCGATGACAATGCGGTCTGGACGCATGAAGTCCTCGACCGCGGCACCTTCCTTGAGAAATTCAGGATTCGCGACAACGCTGAATTCGATTGTCGACGCCACGCCGTTTGAGTTCGGCCGAGATTTCATGACGAACCTTGATCGGCGGTTCCGACGGGCACCGTGGATTTGTCGACGACGACTTTGTATTCCTTCATATGCTT
Organism: uncultured beta proteobacterium; assembly: GCA_963699525.1. Classification (GTDB taxonomy): domain Bacteria; phylum Pseudomonadota; class Gammaproteobacteria; order Burkholderiales; family SG8-41; genus SG8-41. The sequence goes on from CAVOUI010000009.1 coordinate 591,133, forward strand.
GCCGATGTTCCGTGCGGCTGCGAGGACGTGGTTGAGATCGGCAGAGCCATCCTCGCCTGAAGGGGTGCCCACGGCGATGAGCTGGAACTCGCCATGATTCACCGCGGCCTCGACATCGGTGGTGAAACGGAGGTGACCGGCCGCTTCGCACTTCTTCACCATCGCCGCCAGGCCGGGCTCGAAGATCGGCACTTCGCCATTGATTCAGCATCCGGATCTTCTTCTCGTCCAGATCCAGGCAGAGCACGTCGTTTCCCACCTCTGCGAGACAGGCTCCCGTGACCAGGCCAACGTATCCGGTTCCAACGATAGTGACTTTCAAATTGCGTTCTCAATCACTGGTTGCGTGAAGAATGGCGCTCGGCGGGCGATACCGCTTGCACCAGTTCACGCTTCGGCAGTAATCCTCGCCCCGTCAAGTTTGACCGATCGGTGGATTATCTCGTATGCGTCGCCAAAGTCTCTCTTCGCTGCGACCGAAACAATGTGCTGCGGAGACAAATTACGACGCCAGAACACCCAAGCTGAGGGATCGTCATTTAGTTGGGAGGCAAAATGCACATGTATTGAATCATCGGGCTTGAGTTCAAAACCGATGTCATTCAACGGCAAGCTGAGCCCCAGGCCTCGGGCCTTGGCATAGGCTTCTTTGAGCGTCCAATGGTCAAAGAAGCTCGTTGTCCAATTCCTTCCCGACAATACACTTAAGGTCCTTTGTTCGGCTGGGGAGAGTATATGTCGTGCTACCGGCGCCAGATCCTGATGGTGCTCGATCTTCTCAACGTCGACCGCTGCCTCGGCCGATAACGTTATTAGACAGGCTACCAGGCCTTGGGTATGTGAAACGCTGAACCGAATCGGCGGCGAAGTCTCGGGAGCAACTATGAAGGGTCTGCGATTGCAATCCCGCTCAAAGCGCCAAGCTCCCGCAGGAATGGGGAAGTGATGTGAAAGCGCCAGCCTGACCAATGCACGTGCAATGACAAACTGTTGCTGGTCCGTGACACGGTGAAATCTGCGAGCTTCGATCCTTTCATCCGCAGAGCAAATTACCTGGAGGCGGCATACTGTCGCAGCATCGATCGTGTTATCCGTCAGTAACGTCCAGAGGTACATTTGGCCCGGTCTCAGGACAGGGAGACACTTCCTACGGTTTTTTGGCATCGATGCTGACCTTGTTGTCTTGATCTGGCGAGCGCTACTTGAGCAATCGACTAATCTCCTGGGCTATCATCGGACTATGGTCACGGAATATTGAAAAATGATCCCCAGGTATCTGAATGATCTCCAAGCCTCGGGTAAACAGGTCTTTCCAGCCCAGCGTTTCGTCATACGTGCGGACAGCCACCTGCTGGCCCCTGGTTGCCCGAAACAGGACGCCCCGACTGTCCAAGCTCGTCGGACGGTAGGTCTCATCGATCTCATTACACAGTCGGATTAGGAGCGACCAGGGCAGTGGCATACCGTGCTCGTCGATGAAGTGGCTAGGCCTGTCTATGCCCGTCTCAGGACCCGTCTCAGGACGATTGAGGTATGACCACAGCCTATTCTTTGCCTTTCCAAGCAGCCACCAGCCTGTGCGCCATGGACCTCTCACGCGGGAGTCGAACGATTGCAAAGTTTTGTCTATCGACAACCGGTTCGCTGGTTGCTTCCAGCTTTGTCGCCATATATGCCACGCGAATTTGAACGGATTCGGAGGCGGGCCTAGCGCATCGATGAGAATGACCAGTTCCACCTTGCCACCCAATTTCTGGAATTGACGGGCCGCCTCAAAGGCCATTAGTCCCGATAATGAGTATCCTGCTATCACACAGGGAGAAGATCGCGCATGAGCACTTAGTGCCGCCACGTATGGAGAGACAACTTGCTCCAGGGTTGGATAGTCGGTTTTCCGATTGTCAGCTAACGCGCTTCGCCATGCCAAAGGCCACCGCGTTTCAATCCCGAAGACTGCACGGCCCTCGCCCATTTCCCGCGCAACGCGAAACTCGCGGAGTTCGGGGTTTATGAAATATACAGGGGGTTCAGTCCCGCCTTCCGCCATTTGAATCACCGTGGACGATTGTTTGTCCCTTTGCCGTTGGCTATCGATCAGGCTTGCCATTTGCTCCACGGTTGGATTTATGAAAAGCAAGGGAACACCGAGTTTGACATTGAACGTCCGGTCAATTTCACCGATCAACCGGACAAGCATCAGGGAATGCCCGCCCAGCTCGAAGAAGTTGTCGTGGACCCCGACTTGTTCCAACTCGAGAAGCTTGCACCAGATGGCCGCCAATGCCTCTTCCGTTAGCGTGCGCGGTGCAACGTAGTCAGCCTGTTGTGAGGCGGAGCGCTCGGGCGGCGGCAGCGCCTTGTGATCGACCTTGCCATTGGGGGTGAGCGGAAGCTTGTCCAGAGTGACGAAGGCCGAGGGCACCATGTACTCGGGCAGGCTGAGCTTGAGGTGCGCGCGCAACTGATCGGCCAGGTCGGCCGCAGGATTCTCGGCAACCACGTAGGCAACGAGGCATTTGTCTCCCGGTGTGTCCTCCCGTGCAATGACCACGACCTGGGAAACTTCGGGGTGTTGTACGATACCGGCTTCGATTTCGCCCAGCTCGATGCGGTAGCCGCGGATCTTGACCTGGTTATCGATGCGGCCGATGAACTCGATCTGACCGTCCGGGCGCCAGCGCGCGAAATCCCCGCTCCGATACATGAGGGCCCCGCGGCGGCCGCAGAACGGGTCAGGAAGGAAGCGCTCAGCGGTGAGCTCCGGGCGGTTGAGGTAGCCGCGCGCCACTCCCACGCCACCAATGTAGAGCTCGCCGGGCAAACCCACGGGCACCGGCTCGAGCTTGCGGTCCAGGAGGTAGACTCGGACGTTCGGCAGCGGCCGGCCGATGTTGGGCGGCCGTGTTCCGTCGCGGTATTCGATGTAGGTGGCCACGATGGTGGCCTCGGTAGGACCATAGGTGTTGAAGAAGCGGCATCGGCCCGCCCAGCGCGCGGCCAGGTCGGCCGGGCAGGACTCGCCGCCGACGATGAGTTGCTCCACGCTGGGCGCCGCAGCGGGATCGAGCACGGCAAGCGCCGAGGGCGTGAGCGAAAGGACGGTGATCTTCTCCCGCTCCAGGTAACCCTCCAGATCCGGGCCGGGCAGGATGGCGTCCCGCGCTTCGACGTAGAGCGTGGCACCCGAGCAAAGCGCCATGGCGATCTCGGAAAGTGAGGCGTCGAAGCTCAGGGAGGAGAACTGCAGCACGCGGCTATGCGGCCCGATGCCGTAGAGGCGAGACTCGTTCGCGGCGAGATTGGACAGACCTCGGTGCGTGAGCAGCGCGGCCTTGGGCTGGCCGGTCGACCCCGAGGTATAGATGGCGTATGCAAGACTGGATAGATCCACCTTCGAACGCGGTGCGTGCTGGGGTTCGGCGGCAAGCGCTTCGGCATCCCGATCGAGATACATCACCTCGCAGGTCACAGGTAAAGGCGAAAGCTTTGTCCGCAGGCAGTCCTCCGTGATGAGCAGCTTGGCTCCGCAGTCCTTGAGCATGAAGGCGAGCCGCTCGGCGGGATACTCGGGATCGAGGGGAACGTAAGCGCCGCCCGCCTTGAGAACACCGAGCAGGGCCACGATCATCCCGGGGCTGCGATTCACGCAGAGTGCGACTAAGGCATCGGTTCCGACACCGCGTTTGCGCAGGGCATGGGCCACCTGATTGGCGCGGCGGTCGAGCTCGCCGTAGCTCAGAGTACGGCCGTCGGATACCACCGCGACCGCCTCGGGTGTGCGCGCGACCTGGGCCTCGAACAACTCGTGGATTGGCGCCGCAGCCGGATCGTCTGTCGCTGTGTCGTTCCACTCGACGAGCAACTCATGGCGCTCGGCGGAAGTCAACAGCGAAATCTCTCCAACCTTCTGGTGCGGGCTGATCGCAATCGCCTCGAGCAACGTCCGCACCTGACCAATTATCCGTGCGGCAGCGGCGTCGTCGATCCGATGGCGGTCGAAATCGATTCTCAGACGCAGTTCCGCGCCTTCATAAGCCGTCAGGTTGAGAGGATTGTTGGTTTGCAGAAGGAGACGAAACCGGCGGTTGGACCACGCGCCACCCTGCTTCCGTAACATGGTATCCAGGTGATAGTTCTCGAACGCCATGGTGCTTTGAAACAGTGGACTGCCCCCTTCCATCTCACTCCAGCCATGCACGTTCGCCAGCGGCGTATGCTCGTGCTCTCGCATCGCCATCCATTGCAGGCGCACCTCGTTCAACCACGGAAACAGCTCGGCCTCGGAATTCACTCGCACCCGAAGAGGCAGCGTGTTGAGAAACAGTCCAATCATCGCCTCGGCGCCTTCGATCGTTGATCGACGGCTGCCGCGAATAACCCCAAACACCACGTCTTCTTCGCTGCTGTAGCGGCTCAACAGCAATGCCCAGGCTCCCTGCACGATCGTATTGAGGGTCAGCTGATTGTCCTGGGCCAGTGCACGCAGGGCGGACGTAATCGTCGTCGACAGCAGGACTTCATGCGTTCCCATACGGACTCTGCTGTCCTGGTAGCCATCTGGCGCATGATCGATAGCCAGCGGCGTAGGAACGGTGAAGCCCTTCAATGTTTCCCGCCAGAACGCTTCACTCTTGCTGAAATCCTGCTTTTTCGACCAGTCGATGTAGTCCCGGTACGGTCGGGGCAGCGGCAGGGATATCTCCTTGCCCTGGCGGATGGCCTCGTAGAACGCGAACACTTCCCGTAGGGCCAACGCATAGGACGGGCCTTCCAGCACTGTATGGTGAAAGGTCCAGACGAGGTGAAACTCCTCCTCCCCATAGCGCAACAACGTCAGGCGGAACAGCGGCGCCCGCGTCAGTTCGAATCCACGACGCCGGTCCGCACGCAAAAATCCTTCCATGCGCTCGCTCCGCTCGCCGCTCGCGATTCCACGCCAGTCCTGCTCTTCCCAAGGCAACTCGACCTGCGCACGCACCTCCTGTAGTGGTTCAGCGAGATTTTCCCAGCGAAGATTCGTGCGCAAAACGGGATGTCGAGCGATAACGCACCGCCACGCGCTCTGAAAAGCCGGCACATCCAGCGCCTCGTGCAGCTCGAAAAGCAACTGCTCAATATCCACGCCCGATTCCGGTTCCAACAGGGTGTTGTACAACAATCCCTGCTGCATCGGGGACAGCGGATAGGTGTCTTCGATTGTGGTTGCTAGGGCTTCCTTCTCAGTCGCCGTATGCACGGTCCGGCTTCCCCTCGTTGACGGGCTGTTTTGATTATCGTACTTCGTCCTGAAAAATTGTCCAGTTAGCGGTCAGGAATTCTTATGCCACAGGACATTATCATGCAACATGTTTTGATGCCATGTGATGGGTAACCCATCACACATATCTTGTCTTGTTCGACGTCTATTGGCGAGCGGAAATTATCAGGTAGCGAATTGAGCGCAATTGCCTTCTTGAAGCGCCCTCGATCATGGGTGAGGTTGTCGCTCGTGGGGTGATGGACATTCGGCAAAACCAATTACATCGGCCGCAGACGATCCGCATTTTGAGGCCCAGATTTAGGTGAATTCTCCTACCTGCTGGTAGCTGATAGCGCGTAGCTTCCTAGTATGTCTGGCCCAGGAGAATGGGTTCGATCCCAAGCCGGGTACGCATCTTAGTAATACATTTTCGTAAGAGCCCTGATCACCAACCGCCTGCGCTGCTGTGACGCCACATACCAGGATCAGCGAAACAGCATCACGATCAATTGCCGTAATGGATCCTTGACTTGCCATCGCACACCTGCGGCCGCATCATTACGAAAGTGCCCGCGAATGCGGGCGCATCTTCGACACAGTTTAGGGGGCGGTACAGGAGTTCGACATAGTAACGAGCCAGTACAACACGGACTCGAGAATCAGCGCACCCAACGCGCTCACCGTTGATGTCGAGGACTACTTTCACGTGGCGGCGTTGGAACGCAGTATCCATCGCGATAGCTGGGCCTCGCGTGAGTCGCGTGTGGTGGCAAACACTCACAAGTTGCTCGTCATTTTCGAGCAGTTTGATGTCTGCGGGACATTCTTCGTGTTGGGTTGGGTGGCCGAGCGGTACCCGCAACTGGTCAGAGACTATTGCAGCACGCGGCCACGAAATTGCCTGCCACGGCTTTTCCCACCGTCTCGTATACGAGCAGTCGCCGATAGAGTTCCGCGAAGAAACGCTCCGCTCCAAGAAACTGCTCGAGGACATCACCGGGTCCGCGGTGCTCGGATATCGCGCGGCGAGCTATTCGATCGTAAGCAAGTCTCTTTGGGCTCTAGACGTTCTGGTGGAGCTCGGATTCATCTACGATTCAAGCATCTTTCCCGTGCGTCATGATCGCTACGGCATCCCGAACGCAGAGCGTGTTCCGTACCGAATGTCCACGCCGAACGGGGCATCCATCGTGGAGTGGCCATTGGCAACGGCGATGATTCTTGGATGCAGACTCCCTGTGGCGGGGGGCGGGTACTTTAGATTGTTGCCATATTGGATTTCGCGTTGGGGGTTGGCATCAATCAACCGACGTGAACGGCGACCCTTCATCTTCTACCTGCACCCGTGGGAGATCGACCCGGGGCAACCACACGTATCTGCGAGCTGGTTGTCGAGGTTTCGTCACTATACGAACCTGGAAAAATGCGAGGAGCGGTTGAGGCGTTTGCTTGGCGAGTTCCGGTTTGGTACCGCGAGAGACAGTTTGGTGCAACTTGGCTTGCTTTCAGGAGCGGGTTAGACGTGCTGATGGCCTGTCATGATGAATCCTCATCGGGTGGCCGGTTTGGCACACGATTTGCATAGCAGTCGGAGATTAAGCGTCGATGACAGCATGCGGGTTTGCGAGTAAGCATTGCTGGAAGGTGAGTCTTCAACCCGGGCCGACCGATGCAGACCGTTCTTAAGGGTAACAAGGACACTGGCTTTGAGAAATCTGCTGTCATCGGCAGGGGTTCATGTCGCTTTTGCGGAACATCGTTGCATCACACGTTTGTTGATCTCGGCATGTCGCCGCTGTGTGAGTCGTATGTCCGCCTCGACCAGCTGGCCGAGATGGAGCCGTTCTACCCGCTGCACGCGTACGTGTGCGGGCAGTGCTTCCTGGTTCAGTTGCAGGAGTTCGTCACGCCTGACGAGATCTTCACCGAGTACGCGTACTTTTCGTCGTATTCCACCAGCTGGGTCGAGCACGCGCGCCGTTACACGGAAATGATGATTGCGCGCTTCAGGCTCGGGCCGGCCAGCAAAGTGATGGAGATCGCCAGCAACGACGGCTACCTGTTGCAGCACTTTGTCGCACGCGGCGTGCCGGTGCTGGGCATCGAGCCGGCAGCCAACGTCGCAAAGGTCGCGATCGAAAAGGGAGTCCCCTCGGTCGTGCGGTTCTTTGGGCGCAAGAGTGCCGCGCAAATCGCCGCCGAACACGGTCGGCCTGACCTGCTGCTCGGCAACAACGTGCTGGCTCACGTGCCGGACATCAACGATTTTGTCGGCGGCATGAAGATCCTGCTGGCGCCGCACGGCGTGATCACCATGGAGTTCCCGCATCTGGCGCGGCTGATGGCAGAAAACCAGTTCGACACCATTTACCACGAGCACTTCAGCTACCTGTCATTCGTGACGACGGAGAGGATCTTTGCGCACCATGGCATCACGCTTTTCGACGTCGAGGAACTGCCGACGCACGGCGGATCCCTGCGCATCTACGGCCGCCACAGTGAGAATTCAGCCCTGGCGGTCACCGGTCGCGTTCGCGAGTTGCGCCAGCGCGAGATCGACGAAGGATTCCTGACGCTGGAGCATTACCGCGGCTTCGCCGAACAAGTCAAAGCGACCAAGCGCAAACTGCTGACATTCCTGATCGACGCCAAGCAGCGCGGCAAGAAAGTGGTCGGCTACGGTGCGCCAGGCAAGGGCAACACGCTGCTGAATTACTGCGGCATCCGCACCGACTTTCTGGATTTCACGGTGGATGCCAACCCGTACAAGCAGGGAAAGTTCACTCCCGGTACGCGGATCCCAATCCTGGCGCCGGAAAAACTCCGTGAAGCGCGCCCCGACTATGTACTGATCCTGCCGTGGAACCTGAAGGACGAAATCAGCGCGCAGTTGGCTTACGTTCGCGATTGGGGTGGCAAGTTCGTGGTGCCCATTCCCGAGGTGCGGGTGCTTTTAGGCGAGGCTCATGAAAGTTCTTGTCACCGGCACCGAGGGCTACATTGGCGCGCGGCTCGCGCCCTGGCTGACCACGCGCGGCCACGAGGTGGTCGGCCTGGATACCGGGTTTTATCGTGACGGCACGTTGTACCTCGATCCGATCGGCCTGCCACAGTTGCCGCGCACGATCTACAAGGATTTGCGCACGGTAACTCCCGCTGACTTCGAGGGCTATCGACGCTGTCGTGCATCTGGCCGAACTGTCGAACGATCCGCTCGGCCAGAACCGCCCGGAAATTACGTTCAATATCAACCACCACGGGTCAGTGCGGATTGCACAAGCTGCCCGAGCAGGCGGGCGTCAGGCGCCTGGTCTATGCGTCCTCGTGCAGCGTCTACGGAGTCGGGGCGGCCGATTTCGTCGACGAGACCTCGCCGGTCAATCCGCAAACCGCCTACGCCCAGTGCAAGACTCTGGTCGAGCGCGACCTGAAGCCGATGGCGGACCGGGATTTCAGCGTCGTGTTCCTGCGCAACGCGACTGCCTACGGCCCGTCGCCGCGGATGCGCTTCGATATTGTCCTGAATGACCTGTGCGCGCTCGCGTGGACAAAGAAGAAAATCGCCATGATCAGCGACGGCAGTCCGTGGCGGCCGATCGTGCACGTCGAGGACATCTGCGAGGCAATATGCTGCGCGCTCGAAGCGCCCGCCGAAGCCGTGAACGGCGAAGTCTTCAATGTCGGCGCGACTCAGGAGAACTACCGGGTCCGCGAAATCGCGCAGATTATCGCCGAGGTATTCCCGGGTTGCGAGGTAACGATGGGGCCGCCGGGCGGCGACAACCGCAGCTACCGCGTCTCGTTCGAAAAGATCGCAACTCGCCTGCCCGAATACAAGGCGCGCTGGACCGCGAAAATGGGCGCCGAGGAGCTGCGGCGCCTGTTCGAGCGCATCGAGATGTCGCCCGAAACCTACGAGTTCCGCGCCTTCACGCGGCTGAAGCAGATCAAGTACCTGCAGCGGACCGGGCAGGTAGACGATGACCTGTACTGGAGGCCCCGTTGAACTTCGTGCCGACTTCCCTCGCCGGCGCCTATATCATCGATCCCGAGCTACAAAACGACCCTCGCGGCTTCTTTGCACGCACATGGTGTCAGAAGGAATTTGAGAAACACGGACTCAATCCGCGCCTGGTTCAGTGCAATATTTCGTTCAGTCCCAGGAAGGGCACTTTTCGCGGCATGCACTACCAGGAGGCTCCCTATGAGGAAGCCAAGCTTATCAGGTGCACCATGGGCTCCATATGCGATGTCATCGTTGACTTGCGCCCGGATTCATCGACTTTCAGAGGCCATGTGACAGTGACGCTTTCCGCAGAAAACCGGAGAATGCTCTACGTCCCGGAAAAGTTCGCCCACGGTTTCGTTACGTTGGAGGACAACACCGAAGTTTCCTATCAAATGTCCGAATTCTATTCGCCCGAAAGTGCGCGTGGATTTCGGTGGAACGACCCGTATTTTGGCATTCGGTTGCCGCTTGAAGTCACAGTAATCTCCGAGCGTGACCGGGAATATCCAGACTTTCGCGCGCGGATATGAGTGTCATTGCCAGAACGGATGTGAAGGCGGCCATTGAGCCCAGGGACGTGGGCGAGTCAATGTATGAGCTTATTCGGGAACTGTATCCAGTCTGCCGCAGTATTACAGGCAATGGTGTTCGTGAAACCCTGCGTCAGGTTGGCGAGCATATCCCCTTGAAAGTCCATGAAGTGCCGACAGGGACCCAGGTATTTGATTGGACGGTACCGAAGGAATGGAACATCAGAGATGCCTATGTCAAGAATTCCGATGGACATAAGGTCATCGATTTCAAGAAATCGAATTTGCATGTTCTGAACTACAGCACTCCCATCCGCAAACGGATGTCGCTGGCGGAATTGCGGGAACACCTCTTTGCACTGCCCGATCACCCCGATTGGATTCCGTACAAGACATCCTATTATCAGGAGCGCTGGGGATTTTGCCTAAGCCACAATCAGCTCAACGCGCTGAGGGACGGCGTGTACGACGTAGTTATAGATGCGTCACTTCATGACGGCCATTTGACCTACGCTGAATGCTATTTTCCCGGGATCGAGTTCCGATGAAGTGCTGATTTCCTGCCACGTCTGCCATCCCTCGCTGTGCAACGATAATCTTTCCGGAATAGCGCTGAGCACCTTTCTTGCAAAGCAGCTGAACGGCCGTTCGCTCCGCTATTCGTACAGATTCATATTCATTCCAGGCACAATTGGTGCAATTACTTGGCTCGCATTGAACGAAGGTACGGTGGGCAGGATCAAGCACGGACTCGTAGTAGCCAACGTCGGCGATTCTGGAAAAATGCACTACAAGAAAAGTCGGCAGGGTGACGCGGAAATCGACAGGGCGGCAGCGCATGTGCTCCAGCATTCGGGCAGCCCTTACGAGATCATCGACTTTTCGCCCTATGGATATGATGAGCGGCAGTTTTGCTCCCCTGGCTTCGACCTTCCGATGGGTTCGCTGACCAGAACACCGTGGGGTCGCTATCCCGAATATCATACGTCTGCAGACGACTTGAGTCTGGTGCAACCGAGATATCTCGCCGATTCGTTCAGGACGTACCTGTTCTGTGCTCGACATACTTGAAAACAACAAGCGCTACTTGAACCAGAATCCAAAATGCGAGCCTCAGCTGGGCAAGAGAGGGCTCTATCGGACGATGGGTGGCAATGTTGAAAGCAAAGAAGCTGAGCTTGCCATGCTCTGGGTCCTGAACCTCTCCGACGGGCGTCACTCCCTTCTCGACGTCGCCGAAAGGTCGAAGCTGGCGTTCTCCTCTGTGAGCGCAGCGGCGCGGGCGCTTGGAAGAGGCCGGTCTTCTGCGGGCGGCCGACGGACCGGCGGGGGCAAATACGTGACCACTGCGCTCTCCGGCGTCGCCGTCGTCACCGGCGCATCGGGCGGCATCGGGCGGGCGACGGCCTGCGCGCTCGCCGCCAAGGGTATGAGCGTCTGCCTGACCGGCCGCGACGTCAGCCGATTGCAGAATGCCGCCACGGCGATCAGACCGCGCGCGCCGCAGGTACTCGTGCACCCCGCTGACCTCTCGACCGACGAGGGGATACGAAGCCTCGTTGCGAACGTGGGCGCAGACATCCGACGAATCGACGTTCTGGTGCACGCCGCGGGCACGATGTGCCTTGGCAACGTCGAGTCAGTCGGATGGGACGACCTTGACGAACAGTACCGGATGAACCTGCGCGCACCCTTCCTCCTGACCAAGGCCTTCCTGCCCATGCTCAAGGAGACGCGCGGCCAGGTGGTGTTCGTCAATTCGACGGCGGGACTCGCTGCAGGCGCCGACAACGGCCTCTATGCGGCGACCAAGCACGCGCTGCGCTCGATCGCCGGCAGCATTCGCGATCACGTGAATCCTTACGGAATCCGCGTTGTCAGCATCTTTCCGGGACGGACCGCGACGACAATGCAGGAGGCAGTCCATCGGTTCGAGGGGAGACGCTATGAAGCGGCGGAACTTGTCCAAGCGAACGATATCGCAGAACTGATCGTGGGCGCACTGGCACTTCCGCGAACCGCCGAGGTGACCGATATCATGGTACGGCCTATGAAGATGCCATCCCCAGCGAGGTTGACGAAATGAAAGTTGTTCTCTTTTGCGGTGGCCTCGGGATGAGACTTCGGGAGTACTCCGAGTCCATCCCCAAGCCCTTGGTGACCGTTGGTTACCGGCCAATTCTCTGGCACGTGATGCGGTACTACGCGCATTTCGGCCATAAGGACTTCATCCTCTGCCTCGGCTACAAGGCCGACAGCATCAAGCAATACTTCCTCAAGTACGACGAGACGATTTCCAACGACTTCGTCATGAGCGAGGGCGGCCGGAAGGTCGATCTCCTCGCCAGCGACATCCAGGACTGGAAGATTACCTTCGTGGACACCGGCCTCAGCTCCAACATCGGCGGGCGGCTCAAGGCGGTGCAGCCATATCTCGAGGGCGAGGAGATGTTCCTCGCGAACTACAGCGACGGTGTTTCCGACCTGCCGTTGCCCACCATGATCGATGTCTTCCGCCGGCGGGATGCAGTAGCCTGCTTCGCGGGCGTGGCCCCGACACAGAGCTTCCACCTCGTGAGCGTCGAGGACGGCGGACGCGTGAAGAGCATCCAGCACGTGAAGAACGTAGGGATGCGGGTCAACGGCGGGTTCTTCGTCTTTCGCAAGCAGATCTTTGATTGGATGAGGGCAGGGGAGGAACTGGTCGAGGAACCATTCCAGCGGCTCGCTGCCGCGGGGAAGCTGCTCGCCTATCCCTACGACGGCTTCTGGGCGTGCCTGGACACGTTCAAGGACAAGCAGCTTCTCGAGGATCTCTACTCGCGCGGTCAGGTCCCATGGGAAGTGTGGAAGCCGCAAACCGCACCGCCCAACGTAGACGCGGCGCGTTGAGGGGCAGTACATGCAGAAGGTCTCCATCTCCAAAGGCGGAATTGGACCGAAGAAGATTCTGGCGCTCGGTGCCCACGCCGATGACATCGAGATCGGCAGTGGGGGCACAATCCTCAAATTGCTTGAAGAAGACCCTGCGACTGAGGTTTACTGGGTCGTGCTGGGAGCATCCGGGCAGAGAAGGACGGAAGCGATCGAGAGTGCAAATCGTTTCTTGGCGAATGCGCGCGAAAAGGAGATTATCGTCAAAGAATTCAGAGACGGATATTTCCCTTATGTCGGGACCGAAATAAAAGACTTCTTTGAAGAAATCAAACGACACATCCAGCCCGATCTCATCCTGACACATTATCGCGAAGATCTGCATCAGGACCATCGGCTGGTATCTGAATTGACTTGGAACACCTTCCGAAACCATCTGATTCTCGAGTATGAGATAGCAAAGTACGATGGAGATTTCGGTGCACCGAATTTCTTCGTTCATCTGGATGAAGCTCTGTGCAGAAGGAAAATTAGCTACATCGTGCAGTTTTTTGTCAGTCAAAGAGGCAAAGCGTGGTTCTCGGAGGAGACCTTTTATGCCACGCTCCGGCTTCGGGGGCTCGAATCGAACGCTCCCGGGAAGTATGCTGAGGCTTTCTATTGCCGAAAGCTGGTTTACTGAGAAACGAATACCTGAACGATCGCGCGCGTAGGTCGCGCACGAAGCGCTGGACGAGTCCGGCTAATTTTACGAGATGAGCGGGAAGCTCCGCGGCTAGATTTGGAAACTGTGACAGCAGAAGCAGAATTACGACGCGGTTCGCGTGCCTTGAAGGACTACGCGAAGCATGGCGCGATCCGTGAACTTTGGGACTACCGTGAACTTTTCTACTTCCTGGCGTGGCGGGACGTGAAAAGTACGGTACAAGCAGACCGTCCTGGGTGTCCTGTGGGCAATTATCCAGCCAATTTTTACGATGGTTATCTTCACGGTGGTGTTTGGACAAATCGCCAACATCTCGAGCGAAGGCGTGCCTCGACCGGTCTTCTATTTCAGCGCCCTGCTTCCTTGGATCTATTTCTCTTCGACACTGACCACTGCCGGGATGAGCCTGTTGTCGAACTCCGGTCTTTTGACCAAGATTTACTTCCCGCGGATTATCCTTCCGGCTGCGGCCGCGCTCGTACCGCTCGTCGACTTCCTGATCGGGTCCGCTTTTCTGGTCGGGTTCATTGTGTACTACGATCTCCCTGTCGGTTGGAATCTCCTTCTTTGGCCCGTCCTCGTCGTGCCATTGGCGTTGCTCGCCTTCGGCTTGGGCGCGTTCCTCGCGGCACTCAACGTGAAATACCGGGACGTCAAGTATGCGATCCCCTTCGGGATCCAGCTTCTGTTGTTCATGACACCGATTATCTATCCCTCGAGTGTCTTCCCTGAGCGGTTCCGCTGGCTGCTGGCTCTCAACCCGTTGAGCGGTCTGATCGAAGCCTTCCGCTACGCGCTGGTGCCCACCTATTCGGTCCATTGGGATGTCTTGGGGCTTTCCTTGGCGGTAACCGCGGCGCTGCTCGTTCTGGGTGTGGTGTACTTCAAGCGAACTGAGAAGGCGTTCGCCGACATTATTTGAGAAAAGCAAAGACTGGTGCTATGACACGCTGTATCGAGATTGACTCTCTATCCAAGCGATACCGGATCGGGCGGCCGCAGCACGATTTGTCGCTGCGAGAGCAAATCGTTGGATTCGCAAAGAACCCATTTAATGTTGGGCAGAAGGAAGAGGAGACAATCTGGGCACTGCGGGACGTCTCCTTTCACGCAGACGCGGGTGAAGTCGTGGGCATCATCGGGCGGAATGGGGCGGGGAAAAGCACGCTTCTCAAGATTCTTTCCAGGATCACCTACCCGACGTCGGGCAACGTGAAGGTAAGAGGTCGTATTGCGTCTCTTCTGGAGGTCGGAACTGGCTTCCATGATGAGTTGACGGGACGTGAAAACGTCTACTTGAACGGCTCGATCCTCGGCATGCGGAAGCGTGAGGTCGACCGGCATTTCGACGCGATTGTCGATTTTTCCGGCGTCGAGCAGTTCATCGATACCCCGATTAAACATTACTCCTCCGGGATGCGACTGAGACTCGGATTCGCTGTTGCCGCCCACCTCGATCCTGACATTCTCGTCGTGGACGAGGTGTTGGCGGTGGGCGACGCGGGCTTTCAGAAGAAGTGCATCAAGGCCATGGGGGATCTGCGCAGTGGCGGCCGTACCGTATTGTTCGTTTCGCACAATCTGGCAGCCGTTGAAAATCTTTGCTCCCGCGGAATCTGGCTCGACGCCGGGAAAATCCGTATGGTCGGAGGTGCCAAGAACGTCATCGAGGCGTATATGTCCAGCTTCTCGGACGTACAGGTTACTCGCTCCGAGCTCATTGGGAGTGAGAACCGGCTGGGCAATGGCGACGTCCGGTATACGAGGCTTGAGTATTTGACGTCTGAGGGAAAATCGTGCGAGAGGATAAAGTGTGGAGATAAGCTGGTGATCCGGTTTCATTTTCGCGCCCAGAAGACCATTCGCTACCCGAGCTTCGGGTTCCGGATCTTCACGGAACTGGGGACGCTCGTTACGGACACAGGTAATGTAATCCAGGGGGTCGATGTCCCGAAAGTGGAGCCAGGAGACGGGCACGTTGACGTAGAGATCGACGCGCTCAATCTGATGCCTGCGCGATACTCTCTCTCGCTATGGATCACCGGTCCAGGTGCATCGCCTGTCTATGATGGGGACGCACGCGCCGTCCTAGACGTCGAGCCTGGAAACATCTACCCATCGGGATTCATGCCGAATAGTCGATTCGGAGTTGTCTTCTTTCCGCAACGATGGAGGATCCCGGAGCGGTAGGTCCAGGGGAGTGAATTCGTCAATTGGGATGAGCAATCAAATGACATTTCACTCGCAGTCCTTGGTCAGTAAACACACCCCGCGCCAATACCAATAATGGCAAACAAGCCACATGTCAGCGTCGGCATGCCAGTTTATAACGGCGAACGCTTCGTCGCAGAAGCCATTGATTCCGTTCTACGTCAAACCTACTCTGATTTTGAACTCATAATCTCCGACAACGCATCCACAGACCGCACGGAGGATATTTGTCGCGCGTACGCCGCCGAAGATAAACGAGTGAAATACTATCGAAACTCCGAGAATGTCGGAGCAAGCCGCAACGTCAGGCGTGTCTTTGAGCTCTCTTGTGCCCCTTTTTTCAAGTGGACACATCATGACGACATCTGCGGGCCCCGCTTCCTGGAGAAGTGCGTATCGGTGCTCGATCAATTTCCAAACGTAGTGCTGTGCCACCCGCGGAGTGCTTTCATAGACGAGCACGGAACAATTCTCAGGGAGCACAATGTCAGCTGTGACCTCCGGTCACCACGTCCCTCCGATCGTGCTCGTCAATATATTCTCGAGTCTATCTATGCCTTCCATCCGGTGTTTGGACTTATTCGAAGAGCCGCCCTGGAAAAGACATCTCTGGTTGCGCCTTACATCAATTCAGACCTGGTCCTGATTCTGCAACTCGCTTTATTGGGAGAAATCTGCGAAATTCCAGACCAGTTGTATTTCTGCCGGGATCACTCGGAGCGAACCAATCGGCGTTACCGCACCTACGCTGAACTAGTGGCTTGGCATGATCCTTCCAAGAGAAGTCGGTGGCAGTTCCCTCGTTGGCGAGTCGCTCTGGAACTTGCCCGCAGCATTAACCGGGCGAAGTTAGAGCCCCGAGAAGCCGTGGCATGTTACTGGGCTCTATTGAAACGGTGTCGGTGGGAGTATAAGGGGTACATTCGCGAAATCATCTATGCTGGACGGGAAATTGGGCCAAGGACGTTCTGGGCGTGATGCGAGCACAGATCTTGAGAGCGGCTATCTGTAGACCCCACGATGTCTGGTTGAGGAAAATTGAGAACGTAATGAGGCTCGCTGGACTATCGACACCCTAAGGCGCTGCGGTGAGAAGCCCCATGTCTTCTTTACGGCGCTGGCCGCGTGGGGATTCGATTGTGGAGACGCCGCATCCCCATGCACGCGCATGTATCTGGTGCGAATCACCGCCACGTCATTTCCGCGCAGTAATCGACGCAGCACGCATGGTAGCCATACCGCTTGCTAGGTGCAAAGTGGATGACGTGGATCGCGCTTCGCGTTTCGAACAGACCGCGCCTTGCACCTAGGGGAAAAGTTCGGTGATAGAAGTGTATGCAATGCCCTTCATTGCTGAGTTCGATCTAAGGGGTTTCTATGGATTGGTCACTATCTCGTTTTCGCGCTGGCGATCTTGTGGAGGTTCGCAGCAAAGAGGAAATCCTGGCCACCTTGGATCAGCACGGCTGCGCGGACGCAATGCCCTTTATGCCCGAGATGCTGCAATACTGTGGGCAACGGTTTCGTGTCAGAGCGGTAGCCCACAAGACCTGCGACACCATACGTAATTCTGGAGGTCGGCGCCTGAATTCCGCGGTTCATCTCACGGACTTGCGGTGCGATGGTTCGGCACACGGTGGGTGTCAGGCCGAGTGCAGTTTGTTTTGGAAAGACGTATGGTTGAAGCGAGCCGATGGTGACGGCAGCGATTTAGCGCAATCGGGCGCCGCAGCAATAGCTTCTTCCGCGGGATGCAATGAAAGCCAGCTATTTGTTCAGACGCGTCTGCCTGCTGGCGTAACCGGCGAAGAGCCGCGTTACGCGTGCCAGGCGACCAAGCTCTTCGATGCAAGCGTATGGCTGCCTTGGTGGGATTTGCGTCAGTACCTGTTTGATGTAGTTGCCCGAAACCACTCCGTGGGTCATGTATTGCGTGTGCTATTGCTTGCATCACTCCGGCGGGTGGTCGCGCGAGCGCCGCGGGGCTATCGATTGCTGCTGTCCTTCTATAACGGCATGCATCGGGTTTTGACCGGACGCTCCAGCCCCTGGGTTATCGGCACGATTCCGATTGGCACGACTACGCCCACGGCCAGGCTCGACCTGAAACCCGGGGAGCTTGTTCGGATTAAGTCGAAGGCCAAGATTGAAGAAACAGTGGACGAAAACGGCAAGAATCGCGGCTTGAGTTTCGATAAGGAGATGGCCCCTTATTGTGGCAGGGTCGTGAGTGTTCGTAGATCTGTTGTAATAATCATCGATGAAAAAACCGGCAGAATGCGGCACATGAAGCAGCCGTGCATAATGCTGGATGGAGTAGTATGCAATTCGCTATATACCGAGTGCCGGCTCATGTGCCCGCGTGCGATTTCATCGTACTGGCGTGAAATCTGGCTCGAGAGGGAAGCTGGCTACCACGAGTAATCCTTGGGGCAAGCTAGTGCGGAGGTCACCGGAAATCGGGATCGACGACTAAGTTCCTCTCGCACTGTCCCCGGCAGACTCAGCGCGTCTCGAGTTTCTATACACCATTTCGCTATCAAAGGTCTCGCACCATAGTAGTGATAGCAGCGCGAAACCCGACTTATGCTTTTTGTGATTAGAGGAGCGTACTAGTGGGAAGCTGCAGGCGGCAATGAATATCACAGGATGCGGCCATGGTAGAGATCCGCAAGAGTTACGCGTTCGTGCTGCCCTGGTCCGTCGATCTCCCGGGTGGGGTAAATGAGGTCGTCAGGAACCTGATTGAGGAATTCCGTCTGGCCGGGGAGTTCCAGCCGGTATTGATTGAGAGCCATTGGGGCTCCTCGACACCTGTGATCGAGCACCTCGCAGGTTACACTCACATCCGAATGCGGCTCCGGGGACTGGACAGCGCAGACGCCAGATCGCTGCTGGCTTTTTTCGTTTCGCTCCCATTCACATTGCGGAGCTTGTGGCACCTCGCGAACGAGTATCGGATAGATGCGATCAATTTCCATTTTCCGTCCCTCAACGCATTAAACTGGGTCGCGCTTCGGAAATTGCGCTTGTTTCCTGGCAAGATCATCCTTTCATATCATGGCAGCGACATCCGCACTGCCCATGGCCTGCATGGCTGGGCGCGTTTGGCGTACCGGTATCTGTTGCGCCAGGCCGATGTGGTCGTATGCTGCTCGAAGGACCTGAAGACCGAAGTGGTCGCGCTGGAGCCGCGCGTCAAGGCATGCGTCATCTACAACGGAATCGATGAGGCTCGATTTGGGTGCGTGGGCGGGCCGACGATTTTACCGGCGCAACTGGAAAACAAAGAATTGATCCTTAATATCGGTAAGTACGAGTTCAGAAAAGCGCACGATTTGTTATTGGAGGCGTTTGCCCGTGTTCTTAAGAAGAGGCCCGCCGCGCATCTTGTGATCGTCGGTTCCACGGGCCCGGAATTTGAGAAAACGATGGCGGGCGTAGTTAGTTCAGGACTGACAGAACATGTCACGCTCTATCGTGACCTCCCACATAAAGCGATCCCGGGAATGCTCGCAATTGCGCACTTGTTCGTGCTTTCGTCACGTTGGGTGCCTGGCAAAATGGGCGAAGGTTTCCCCGTGGCAATTCTGGAAGCAGCGATGGCGGGAAAGCCAGTGGTCACCACACGCACCTGTGGTGCGGCGGAAATTATTGAGGATGGCGTGACGGGCCGGCTCGTCGCCCTGGAAGATGCCAAGGCTCTGGCAGAAGCCATGTGCGAGTTGCTTGAAGACAAGGAGCACGCTCGGGCCATGGCGGAAAACCTCCGGCGCAAGGTCCTGGATGAATTTACGTGGAAGCGTGCCTACCGGTCGTATGCAGCTCTTTGCCGGACTACTTAGCGACTGCGGCACGAATTGGCTATCCCCGCTTACAAGATCAAGTGTGCTGGTAACTTGGACAGAGGCGTATGGGACTCCTATGTCCGGAATCATCCGGACGCCAGCCTCTTTCACAGGTTCGGGTGGCGCGAAGTAATCCACAGGACCTATGGCCACGCCACCTACTACCTCATGGCGTCCGGCAAAGAGCTGGATGCCGCCCCACGGGACGCGGAGGAGGTGAGACTCTCCGGGGAGAGAATTCTAGGCGTACTTCCCCTGGCTCACCTTAAACACAGGATCTTCGGAAATTGCCTGGTTTCTTTACCCTTCGTAGACAGCGGAGGCATTCTTGCCAGTTGCAGGGAGGCAGAAGACATTCTACTGGCCGAGGCTATCAAGATTGGTCGGGCAACCGGTGCAAGCAGAATAGAATTGCGCCATGAGCGTCTGCTCGCGTCCTGCAATGAGGGAAGCGCTTCTTTTAGTGATAGTTCGAAAGAACCACTTCAGGTCACCACGAGGTCCAATAAGGCTCGGATGCTATTGAACCTTCCCGATTCCTCCGACGCGCTTATGAAGTCCTTCAGGTCGAAACTGAGGAGTCAAATTACAAAGTCTTTGAAAGAGGGATTGACTTCCAGGGCAGGCGGGCTGGACCTGCTGGAGGACTTCTACAAAGTGTTCTTGGTCAATATGCGAGATTTGGGGTCTCCGGTTCATTCCGTTGACTTGATGCGAAATGTCATGAATGAGTTTTCGGAGCGCTCCAGAATCTTTGTGATTTACAAAGCGGAAGAACCCGTGGCCTCGGCACTGGTGGTCGGATTTAACAAGGTGTTACGGAATCCCTGGGCCTCATCCCTTCGAAAGTATGCATCCCTGGCTCCAAATATGCTTCTGTATCTGCGCATGCTCGAATTCGCCTGCGACAACGGCTACAGCGTGTTCGACTTCGGCCGTTCCACCATAGGCGAGGGAACTTACAAATTCAAGGAGCAATGGGGCGCCACGCCGGCACCGCTTTACTGGCACTACATCTCCCTTGATGGAAAAGCGCTGGACCCGGAAAGGTTGGACTCGGCAAGATTTCAGGGGGCCAGGCGCTATTGGGGGAAGCTGCCACTGCTTGTTACGAGGATCATTGGTCCCAGGATCAGAAAACACATCAGCCTGTGAAGCGCCTTACCATGTGCCGCACTGCGTAAATGCGAATAGGAAGAACTCTACCGCCAGCAGCGAGTCCGATCAGCGTTAGAGATATTCTGTCGGGAATCTGCGGAATTTGTCGCGGCCGGAAGGAATTGGAGCGTTTCCAGTCCGAGCTGAAGGAACACTTTGGAGTCAAACACTGTTTCCTCGTCTCTTCGGGAAAGGCTGCGTTTACCCTGATCCTTCTGGCTCTAAGGGAGTTGTTTCCCGATAGAGATGAAGTCCTGATTCCCGCCTTTACCTGTTTTTCGGTTCCGTCATCGGTGGTTCGTGCAGGGCTCAGGATAAGGTTATGCGACCTGCGCCCGGATAGCCTCGATTTTGACTTCGCGCAACTGTCCACCATGATGTCTGAATCACTGCCTCCACAGACCGATGCTGAACTTGCAGGTGAGGCTCGCGATTCGCCGGTGGGAACCCGTCCTCCAACTGGCAACCCCAGGGGCTCGCCACGAAGGCTTCTTGCCGTTGTTCCAACCCATCTGTTCGGCATTCCAGCCGATGTGGCGAGACTGCGGCAAATCATTCGCGACCCGGGAATCACCATCGTGGAGGACGCGGCTCAAGCCATGGGCGAAACAAGAGAAGAAAGGAAAGTTGGAACTCTTGCCGATGTCGGCTTCTTCAGTCTTGGCCGGGGCAAAGCCTTTTCCGTGGTGGAGGGGGGGGTCATCCTGACCGACCGGGACGACATTGCTGAAGGGCTGAATCGCCTCGTGGGTCGCCTTCCCCGCTACGGGTTGCTGCCGCTACTGAACCTAATCTTCAAAGCTACAGCGCTGATGATGTTTGTCCGTCCAACGCTCTTTTGGGTGCCGAAGAGCGTGCCTTTCCTGAAACTCGGAGAGACGCTTTTTGAGCCGCATTTTCCCATCCGAAAAATGTCGTCATTTCAGGCGGGCCTGGCAAGAAATTGGCGGAGAAAACTCGATATACTCCGGGACGCTCGAAAGAAGAAGGTGAATCGATGGATTGCAGTGCTTGAAGCGAGCAGCATTCACGGATCACGTTTTCTCGGAAGGCAATCGCTGGGGCTCCCGCGCTTGCCTCTGAGAGTCAGCGACAAGAAGAAGAGAGAATCCCTTCTGCGTGAAAGTGCCCGGTTGGGGTTGGGCATCATGCCCGTCTATCCCACGCCGATTAACGCCATTCCGGAGTTGAAAGGGAAGATCGAGGGCGGAACCTTTCCCATTGCCGAGAGCTGTTCCAAGGAACTGGTCACGTTTCCTACGCACGGGTATCTCACTGAGAACGATGTATCAGAAATTAGCAGACTTGCCTTGCGCATATTAGGATGAAGATACATAGAAGGGTGGCGGGAAGAATTGTGGCTGATAGCGAGGCATCTTCTTCACGATGAAGAAAGTCCTCATGATTTGCTATTTTTTTCCACCGATCCAAGCGTCCGGCGTGGCCCGTAGCTTTGAATTCGCGAAACTCTTACCAGACTTTGGTTGGGAACCCTTGGTTCTCTCCGTCAGCCGTTCCAAGGATTCCTGGGTCGGGACGAGTCTTGGTGGGGATCCGAAAGGGATTCGAGTGGAGCGCACTTTGGAATGGAACCTGGCAGGCCTTGCCGATTTCCTTCACGGCGTCTGTTCTCGTGTTGCACGGCTCTTCGGCAGGAATCTCACGCTCAATTACTTCCGGCGTCTTTGCATTCCAGATCCCCAGATAGCGTGGTTCTCAACGATCGCGGCACTTAGGGCGGCACGGGAATGTGAGCTTATCTACGTAAGCTGTTCTCCGTTCAGCTCGTCACTGAGCGCTGCCATCGTGAAGCGGCTCACCGGCAAGCCGTTGGTCATCGATTTTCGTGACGCATGGTCCTTCAATCCGCATGCTCGGCTTGGCCGGCTGCACCACGCGTTGATCATTCGACTTGAGCGTTTCCTGCTCAGAACCTGCGATGCCCTAATACTGAACACGGATGGAGCGGCGCGGCTGTATGCCTCCGCTTATCCGCAGTACCGCAATAAGATTGTCACAATTCCAAACGGATATGATGTGCTCACCCCCGTGGATCGAAAACCCACAGAGGGCGACTTTCAAATCATGCACGTGGGATCATTCTACGGGACTCGAAATCCGGACGCACTCCTTGAGTGTCTCGTCGAGTTAGGGAGGAATGACATCATATTTGTCCAGGTCGGTGGCAGTTTCGACTCCTACGAGCGGTTCAAGGAAAGGGTGAAAATCAAGATAGTTCCTTCTCTTCCTCGAGAGGGCGCCCTCGAGTTGATGCGCGAGGCATCGCTTCTCTACTTAAAACAGGGATGGGAGCCCGGCGTGTCGGAATATGTTGCAATCGGGGCTAAGACGTATGAGTACCTTGCAACCGGCCTTCCAATACTTGCTGAAACGCCGCCTGGCGACAACGCCGAGCTAGTCCGGAAGTATGCGTCAACCGGATACGTTGTTACTTCCAATGTGCGCGCGGACCTTCGTCAGGCTGTCGAACGAGCCTACGAAGCTCGTTCGCGGGCAAGTGTGGCGATCCATCCGGAGTTTGCGAAAAAGTTCTCGAGACGAGAACTTACTCGGCAACTTGCAACCCTGTTTGACCGGGTGACCGTCTAATCTCTTGACGATCGAGAAGGCTGTTCGGTCTAAAGACAACGGACGTAGAAATTGTTAAGCGACTCAGACAACTCGATGATCCAAAGCCCAATCCGATCGTGACTAAAATTGAGACATTACGCACCCCATTTGCACAGCTGAGTTTGAGGGTCGCCCCGTCAAGATACAAGTGAGGGAACTGGCCAAGGATTTGACGATTGCGCCATACCTCAATGTCGGGAGTATCCGTAGGGTCGGGGGACCTCAGTACACGGGCAGCGGTTGGATTTAGTGAGCGGGTTCGGTTTTCCCTGGTCACCCTCTCGGCTAGGATATCCGAATTGCTGGCGTCCGAAATTGCGGTGCTCGTTACCGGTTCCTGCGGGTGCCGCCCTCAAACCAGGGAATCCTAACGGAGGACCTCATGCTATCAGGCTATCTGCGCGCGAAACTGGACAGGTTTCTTTTGCACGCAATGAACACGCTGATGCACGGTCTATTGAACGCTGAAGTGCGGCGCCGTATTGATGCGGTAATGCTGGCTAGATGGGAAGAGAAAGCTCAGAGATCTGGAAATGCACTGCTTCGCTTCGGTGCCAAGTATTACTCACAGAACGACGAAGATGGGATCCTACTTGAGATCGTTAGGCGTATCAGGCTTCAAGGTGGATCCTTCGCCGAGATCGGAGTCGGAAACGGGCTGCAGAATAATACGATCATTCTGTTGATGCATGGTTGGCGCGGCCTATGGGTGGGCGCAGAAGAGCTTCGTTTCCAGACAGAAGGCTCCAGCCGGTTGAAGTTCTTAAAGGAGTGGGTCGTACCCGAAACCATCGTAGACACGCTATCAAGAGGCCTAGCCGCACTTCAGTTACAGTTAGCGTCGCTGGATGTAATGTCGGTGGACATTGACTCGTTTGACTACTTTGTCGTACGTCAAATGTTGGAGCATAGGATTTTCCCGAAGGTGCTGATTGTTGAATATAACGCGAAATTCCCCCCGCCTATAGAATTCTCGCTTGCGGTAGGCGAAACCTGGGAGGTAGGTACCGACTATACTGGTTGCTCACTTCAATCCTGGTGGAACTTGCTTACTCCGGCAGGATATCGGCTCGTCGCATGCAATGTAACAGGTGTTAATGCCTTCTTCGTTCGGTCCGACTATACAGAGTTGTTTAACGACGTTCCTTCAAAGATCGAAGACCTTTTCGTGCCTTGCGATTACAATTGGTTTGTGCAAGTTGGGCATCGACCGTCGCCGAAGACGCTTCAGCGATTCCTCTAACGTGCCGAGTGCACAGACAGAGGTGGCGCCGAAAATTTAGGGCCATCGTTTGACTCGTCGGGTTCTCTTGAGGCTTAGGATCCATCAACTCCTCAAAGTGTTTGCAGTGCGGGTGTTATGGGTCGGCCATAATCTCGCTTATCCGCCGGCTCGCGGCCAATTACTCTGGTTCTGAGCTGTCTACGTGAGGGCGGGGCTTATGATCCCCAAAAATATACATCAAACTTTCTACACCAAGGTTTTGCCTTCAGAAATCGAAAAGAATGTCGTAAATATAAGGACGTTAAATCCCGGGTGGGAATACAGGCTCTACGACGACGACGACATCGTTGAGTTTATCAAGAACAATTACGAGCCTTTCGTTCTAGGCTACTACAATCGTATTAACCCCGAGTATGGTGCGGCCAGGGCAGATCTATTTAGATATTTGTTGATGCATAAATACGGCGGCGTATATCTCGATATCAAGAGCGCCCCTACCAAACCTCTCGACACCGTATTAATGCCGGATGATCGCTATCTCTTATCACATTGGAGAAATGGAAAAGGAGAGCGGTTTGAGGGGGCGGGCCTGCATCCCGAACTCCACAATATTCCAGGAGGAGAGTTCCAACAATGGCATATCGTTGCGGCGCCGGGACATCCGTTTCTGAAAGCCGTTATAAAGAAAGTGCTAAGAAATATCGACAGGGTACAACCCCGGCTTGCATGGTGTTGGGCGCGATGGACTGCTTCGCGTTACCGGACCGATAGCCTACACCCTAGCAATTGCCCCGATTATGCATCTACATAAGCATAGGTTTGTGGACTCCCAATTGGATTTGGGTTTTGAGTATAGTTTTATCAACAAGCAGAGTCACGCAGCTGTGTTTCCGTCTCACTATAGCGCCTTAACGACGTCCATTATAGAAATTGGGACCGCTAAAAAACTCTTGGCTCTCGTCTTCAGGGGTTCAAAGAAAGCCATTCGCTTCGCACTTGCAAGAGTGCGCAGAATAGGGTCTCTGCGAAATCGCAATGATGGATCGAGACAAGGCGACGTGACGTAAGCTCCCCCTCAAGTAGACAGTTCAGAAGTAGGGTTCTTCGGCGCGAGTACCCGCTCGCGGTATGACACCGGTCTGTCATAAATCGCTGACGAGTCGGTGGCGATCAAGCCCGATACGGCGACCTCGCGAATCTATTAGATGCGAATCCTGGACCGGGTCAAGCAGGAGCGTGGGCTGCCCAGGGTGATTCGGTCAGATAACGGTAGGGATTTCTACGGCCGGGCGATGATGACCTCGGCGCACGAAAACGGTGTTGCGCTGCGTTTCATCGAGCCTGGCAAGCGCAACCAAAGGCCTACGTGGAGCGCTTTTGCGTCCGGCTGCGCGATGAGCGTCTGAACGAGCACTAGTTCACGAGCCGAATGCCTGCATCGAGGCTTGCAGCCTGCACTTAATGCCCCACAGCTGGCCACGCAGGCCAATCGGAATGTGGGGAAATCGGTTAAAGTTTGAAGGCACTCCACGCAAAACTGCTACCAAGAACCGGATCACGTCGAAGACTATCTGAGCTGCATGGAAACGTAGAAGAGCTCTTGCTTAAGGATAGCAGCCTTAGGATCTAACATGCGGGTAATGGGGACGACGATTGTTGACGCTTTCTCGGGAGCAGATCGTGCAATCTTTGAGGGCTTGCGTTCACGCAACCACTCGGTCGAAGTAATGGATGGATTCCTGCCTGCATGGCGGAAAACCTATTTCTTGGCGACGAGCTTCTACCCATCGAAACCGAAATGGTCTCAAAGGTGGCGGCACGAAATGACCAAGAGCCCCGTCGCTTTTAGGGCAAGAACGCGCTCGTTGGACTCGCGACTTCGTTCAAGGCTTGATGACTTTGATGTCGTGCTCCAGATTGGCGGCCTCTTCGCGTCGTTCCGCGGGCCGCACCCGGTTCCTGTGACGCTATTCTGCGATTACACAACCAAGCTCGCCGAACTCAATTACACGCCATGGTTTGGGCTGAGTGGCAGGAAAGCCCATTTGTGGTACGAGTTGGAAACCGAGCTCTATCAGAATTCTGCAATGATCTTTACGGCAAGCGAGAACACCAGGAGCTCTCTTATCCAACACTACAAAGTGAACCCAGTCAGGGTGCGGACGGTGGGAGAGGGCGTTGAGGCGATCGGCAAGGATTCCAGCAAGAGATACGACGAATGTACCATCCTGTTTGTAGGAATTGATTTTGAGAGAAAAGGCGGCCCCACATTGTTGAAGGCTTTCTCTTACGTGAAGGCTCATCTGCCCAAAGCGCGTCTACTGATTGCTGGGCCCCGAGGAGGGGGCGTGCAAGAAGGTGTCGAGTGGCTGGGGCACATCACCGATAGTGGCCGTATACGACGACTGTTCTCCGAAGCCACAGTGTTTGCAATGCCGAGTATCTGCGAGCCCTTTGGGCTGGTATTGATTGAGGCGATGTCCTATGGACTGCCGGTCGTTGGTTCGACTGCTGACGCCATGCCGGAAATAATCGATGAAGGGCGGACAGGCTACCTGATCTCGGTGGGAGATGCCGAGGCGCTTTCGGAGCGATTGATCAAGTTACTCTCTTCTCCAGATCTGTGTGAGAAGTTTGGAACAGCTGGTAGGATGAAAGTGGCAACGCGATTTCTTTGGCCGCAAGTCGTAATGAAAATAGAAGATGGGCTCAGAACGGTCGTTGAAGGCACAGCACTGACTTCATGATTGCCCCAGGATTAAGTTCTTGCCTCGAGGGTCGATCTGCAAAGAAAGGACGCCTGCCGCCCTCGGATTTCGTGAGGATGGATACGAGCCAATAAACGGCCCCATTAATTATGTTGCTCAGCGAGATCGTTTTCTGGGTATCGGTTGCGTTGATCGCATACGCCTATGTGGGCTATCCGTTGGCTCTGGGTGTGATTTCCCTCGTGGGGACACGGCGAGTGGCGAAGGCGGATGTGAGCCCATCGGTCACGTTCATCATTACCGCCTACAACGAAGAAGAACGCATTGCGGAGAAGCTGGAGAATACGCTGAAGCTGGTCTATCCGCGCGAGAAATTCGAAATCCTGGTGGCCTCTGACTGTTCGTCTGACAAGACCGATGAGATTGTGATCTCCTATGGAGACCGGGGTATCCGATTGATTCGAGCGGCCGTGAGAAAAGGAAAGGAAGCCGCACAGAAGCTCGCCGTGGACGATAGCGAAAGGGGAGATTCTCGTATTTTCCGACGTGGCCACGATTCTCCCGGAACACGCGGTGTCGAACATCGTGAAGAATTTTCACGATCCAACTGTGGGGTGTGTGAGCAGTATCGACCGCTTTGTCGACCAGGACGGCCGGGCGAGCGGAGAGGGTGCCTATGTGCGATATGAAATGTTTCTGAGGTCCCTGGAGACGCGCGTGAATTCGTTGGTGGGACTCAGTGGATCGTTCTTTGCCGCGAGGAGGGAGGTGTGCAAAGGGGGGTGGTCGGACGATCTCCAAAGCGATTTCAATACCGTGCTGAACAGCGTGCGAATGGGGCTTCGAGGCGTGTCCGATCCGGACAGCATCGGGTACTACAGGAATATTGCCGATGAGCGGAAAGAGTTTGACCGAAAGGTGCGGACAGTCCTGCGCGGGATTTCAGTGTTCATGAGAAGTCTGGCGTTGGTCAATCCCTTGCAGCACTCCGTATTCGCCTGGCAACTGCTCAGTCATAAGCTTTGCCGATGGCTTGTCCCATTCGGCATGATGACGGCATTGGTAAGTAATGCTTTTCTGGCCGTATCGTCGCAGTGGTATGCCATGTTGTTTCTGATCCAGATCCTGTTCTACCTGGTGGCGCTCGGCGGCATCCTATTGAGGCCACTCCTGCGCCTCTCCATCATCAGAATGGCTTCCTACTTTCTTACTGGTCAATGCCTCGATCTTAAAGGCCTGGGTCCGGTATTGGTCCGGAGAGCGGTTGATGGTATGGGAACCGTCGAAGCGCTAAGTCACGCCAAGTCGCTGGCGCGTCGTTGGGCGGCAGAACTCTACGCACGCTCTCCGGGATTTCTCCGCCGGCTTCGAGGCAAGGTCACGATTCTGATGTACCACCGGGTGGTCACTGAAGTTGAACTGTCGTCTCAATTCATTCAGCCGGGGATGTATGTCACCGGCGATACGTTTGATCGGCAGGTTAGATTTCTTCGTGATCACTTCGAGGTAGTGTCGCTGCCCGAATTGCTTTCAATGTGGAGGGAAAAGACTTGGGACGAAAACCGGCGCTATTGCGTGATCACGTTTGATGATGGCTGGCTCGACAATTATGTCCATGCGTTTCCGGTGCTTCGGCGATACGATGTGCCTGCCACGATATTTCTTCCGACCGGAATAATCGGCACCACCAGGTGGTATTGGCCTGATCAACTTGGCTGGCTCAGTCAGCGCTTCGCGCTGTTGCCGTCGAACCAGAGAGCCAAAATTCTGGCATGGCTGAAAGGAGGGGGCTCTTGGCTCAAAGGCGTCGCCTGCTCCATGGAGACCGGGCAATCGGATGATCTGATCGAGTGTTGTAAGGGGGTATCCCATGAACGGATCGGGGAGCTTGTAAGCCGATTGGCCGGAGAGATGGAAGCCCGATTGCCGGATCAGCGTCTGGTGATGAACTGGGGAGAAGTCGAAGAAATGTCTGCTGCCAAGGTTTCCTTTGGGTCTCATTCAGTTACTCATAAGATCTTGACGACGGTGTCGGATGCTGAACTACACGAGGAAGTGTACGGATCGCTCGAGGCCTTGCGGAAGCGGAAAGTCAACGTGGTTCCGGTTTTTTGTTATCCCAACGGAAATTATTCGCAAACGGTAATTCAATGTGTTGAATCGGCGGGGTATCGCGCAGCGACGACGACAGAACCTGGCTGGGAGGATCGAGATACCTCTCAGCTTTTCCAGCTAAAGAGGATCGCGGTGCACAACGATCTGACCTCTTCCGAGGCGCTCTTTGCGTTTCACCTCGCCGGATATAACAACGTACTCCACAGTTAAAGGGTCCCCGTTAGAGTGATGTCAGTGCGGAAGGAGGGAGTCCTCATCACGGATGGCAATGAGCGCTCCGCCTTGGCGGCCACTCGGGCACTCGGTCAACGAGGCATCCCCGTTTACGTCGGGGCGGACAGTCTCACTAGCCTGGCTGGGCGCTCCCGTTATTGTACAAGGTCATTTCAATATCCGTCTCCGTGGAAAAGCCCCCGGGAATACACAGCCTGCGTTCTCGAATTTGCCACACGACTCAAGGTGGCAGTCTTGCTGCCGATGACAGATGTGGCCGTTGAATTAGTCGGTGAACACTGTCAGGAGCTGAAGGGGATTGTCAGCATTCCGATTCCTTCCTTGGCCCAATATCGGCAGCTTTCCAATAAGTATGAGTTGACCGATTGGGCAAAACGGAACGGCGTTCCCGTTCCGAAGAGTACATTCATACCGGACGGTGCCATCGAGAAGGTGGTGGACCAGATCACTCAATGGCCCGTGTTTGTAAAGCCGGGCGCGTCGTTGATCAGCAAAAACGGTCTATGGGTCAAGACGTCGGTGCATGTGGCTAGAAATGCAGACGAGTTGATGCATCTCTATGAAGACCGCTGGTATCTCAAGCAGCCGTCCATTATTCAGCAGCGTATCGTTGGTGAAGCACAGGGTATCTTCGGTCTGTTTTCGCAGGGAAAGCCCCTGGCGCTCTTTGCCCATAGACGGATTCGAGAGAAACCGCCCGGTGGGGGTGAGAGCGTATTCCGCGAAAGTATCCCGCTTGCCCACCCGATCGCAGACTATGCCCTGAAGATCGTTCAATCGGCCCAATGGCAGGGCGTGGCAATGGTGGAATTCAAAGTCGATCGCGAGTCTGGCGTGCCTTATTTGATGGAAGTCAACGGTCGATTCTGGGGGTCGTTGCAGCTGGCTATCGACGCGGGTGTGGACTTTCCGTTCCTGACCTATCAGCTGGCGACGACTGGAAGGCTGGAGTCGGTGGAGGCGAAGTATAGCGTCGGGGTCAAATCTCGATGGTT
The DNA here is from genome assembly GCA_963699525.1 of uncultured beta proteobacterium. GTDB lineage: Bacteria > Pseudomonadota > Gammaproteobacteria > Burkholderiales > SG8-41 > SG8-41. The sequence continues at coordinate 621,616 of CAVOUI010000009.1, forward strand.
TCTCGGGGACCTGGACCAGTTGCTGCTTCGACTACGGAAATCCGATGAACAATTGGGGCTGCCGCCTGGAAGTCCCACTAAGGGTGCAAGCATTACGGGAGTTCCTGAGGTGCACTGACCGTCAGACACATTCGGAAGTGTTTCGATTGCGTGATCCACGGCCAGGGCTTTACGAAGTTCGGTGTTACCTTCGCCAACTGGCTCGAACACTCTCCCATGGCGTTTGGGCCAGAACCCCGGATGTCCGGGCGTTGAGCGCAAGGGTCGGATGGGCTCTCGTCAAGACTCTGGGCCTCCAAGCCTCTTGGCTCGACAAACACGTGCCGCAGCCCATCGGAAAGATACTCGTCTTGTGCAAGGGGAATGTCTGCCGGAGTCCTTTCGCCGCGGAACTGTTGCGTCAGCGGGGCCGCCCGCTGGGACTGACCGTCCAAGTGATTTCTGCGGGAATCGAGGCTTTGCCGAATCGAGAGGCTCACCCATTGGCGCAGCGGATGGCGCAGCAATATGGAGTTTCGCTTTCCGCACACCGAACCACTCCATTGTCTCGGGAGATGGTATCGGAAGCGGACCTGATTCTGGTGATGGAAACGGGCCAGGCTCGAAGCATGCGGGAGCACTATCCTCACTCAGCGGGGAAGCTATTTCTCCTGGGCAACTTCGCCCCGGGGTTGGATTACGAAATCCAGGATCCGTATGGGGGGACGCCCGAAATGTTTGCCCGATGCTATGGCCAAATAGCGAAGGCTTGTGACCAATTGCTGTCCTTCCTCACCCGCGCGCGATAGGTTGGCGGGGCCGAGATCGGGAATGAAGCAGTACACCATCTTGCACACGATTGAAAGCGGTGGACCCGGAGGGGCGGAAACGGTTGTTCTCAATCTCGTCAAGAAATTGAACCCCGAGCGTTTTAAGTCGGTCGTGTTGCTTCCCCCGGGGCCCTGGCTCAATCCAAGGTTGCGGGAACTTGGCGTTCCGGTTATCGAGGTGAGCTGGAAGGCTTGGTGGGATTTGCGTGGGCCACTGGCGATGGTGAGGACAGTTCAAAGATATGGAGTCGATCTGATCCATTCTCACCTGCCAGGGCAAAACTTTTACAGTTGTATCGCGGGGACTTTGACGAGGCGCAAGACGTTGGTCACGTATCATGGCCCGGTCGAATTTCACGATGGAGAGTCTGCCAAAGGGAGGGCAAAGCTCTGGTTTGTGAAAAATACGGCAGACCGAGCCATCGTTGTGTGCAAGATGGTGAAGGAGATCCTGGTGGATTATGGGTTTCGTGACGACCGGATTTCAGTCATCTACAACGGGATTGATCCTGCGCCGTACATGATCGGGACCGAGGGGACCCTACGGTCTGAACTGGGGCTTGGGCCAGACGACAAGCTTGTCGGAATGGTTGCCAATGTGCGAGTGAGCAAAGGCTACGATGTTCTGGTCAAGGCCTGTGCTGAGGTGTCTAAACAGTTCCCCCGTGTAACGTTCGTCTCGGTAGGGGACGTCCATGACGTATTGGCGCAGCCGATTAAGAAGCTTGTCGACGACTTGTCACTTGCCGATCGATTTCTTTTCCTCGGTTTTCGGAGCGATATTCCGAATATTCTCAGAGACTTGGATGTGTTTGTGCTTTCATCGACCAGCGAGGGCATGCCATTGGCCGTGTTGGAAGCAATGGCGTCGAGAAAAGCCATGGTGACGACACGATGCGGAGGAATTCCGGAGGTTGTGGATGACGGACATACCGGCCTGTTGGTTCCACCTTCTGACTCCAGCGCCTTAGCTAGGGCCATAGGGGATCTTCTCTCGGATCACTCGAAAGCACTTCGGCTGGGGGCTAACGCCCAGGCGAAATTCCAGAAGGAATTTACCCTTGACAGCATGATCCAGCGATATGAACGGCTGTACCTTTCACAATTGGAAGCCGTTTAGCCCGTCCTCGATCGGATGTGAAGAAAGGTGCAGTGACGTGTTCACAAGGTATCTATAAAGAGGTTAGCGTCTGACGGTTCATTCAGTTCAGGTTTTCGCACAGACGAGTACCCTCCTGCCAATTAGCCGTCACTTCCCATTCGAAAATGCAACTGGGACACTTCGATTCTGAATCCTGCATGTGGGGCTTTGAGTTCGAGTGGCAATGAAATAGAGAAGTGCTGCCGGAAAGAGATCCGAAGCGACGATGCATAGCAATCAGCTTGGGAATCATGTAGAGATGAATCCTCTGGATCAAGATATTCTTGAGATCCTGAAACATAACGGAGGCTTTTCTCGACCGGAGAAATGGTTCTTGTACGCGAAACAACATCATTTTAGAAAAGTTCCATCTCAGAAGTTACAGCAATGCCCTGATTGCAATAGCCCCATTCGCGAGAAGCTCGGGCAGTTTATCCACTATAGCAACCTGATATGTCTTTATGAATGCAAGGGCTGTGGCTTGCTTTACGCAGATACAATAATTGAGCACAGCACGATCGAAAGGCATTTCGAAGGCACATATAAAGATGAGCGTTACTTCTTGGAAATGAGGAGGTGCGTTTTTGAAGAAATAACCAATTTAGTGAAACGGTTTGCCCCTAGTGGTGGCAATGTGCTTGATGTTGGGGGGGCAAAGGGACATTTGTTGGCGATGGTAGGCGAACGTCGACCTGACCTTCTAAGAGTGCTGAACGATTTGTCAGCTGCAGCCTGCGAGTGGGCGTCATCCCATTATCAGCGGTCAAGGTATGTTGCGGAAGATTTGCTACCTGTGAGTTTCGACAAACATTTGATGTGATTACCATGATAGACGTCGTTTACTATGTGAGCCTGACCTCTGCGTGCTGTGGCACCGCGCATCCTCGCTCATTAGGGATGGAGGTTATCTCATTCTAAGAGTGCCCAATAAGATTGCCCTAATTCGCGTGTACCTTAGGGTATTCTCAATGGTCTATCAGTCACGCAGGGATCTCCAGGCGACCATCAAGTTTCTGAACCCAGAACATATTTACATTTTCTCACGTAAATACTTGCGACAACGCTTGGCGTCTTTAGGATTCGAGGACGTCATTTTTTTGCCATCAGCAGTCTTGGTCAAAAGACCATGGATGCGATGGATTTACAAACTGTGGCATCGGATCGCGCAGTTGGTTCACTTGGGGTCGTTGGGCCTCATGATGATCGCGCCATCGTTAACTGTGGTTGCACGGATGAAGAAAAGGACGAGCTAGCCTAACAATGCAATGTTCGATTGGTGGATATGAGTGCATCTGATAGGTGGACTGGTGACGGAAGGTTTGCGCACCAATAGGTCTAGAAGAATACTGGCATGGCAGAACCAATCGACAGAACCGCCAGGACCATCGAGCAGAATTCGACAGCCTGTGGACCCTCAGACTTTCAGTCATT
>CAVOUI010000010.1:0-9938 GCA_963699525.1 uncultured beta proteobacterium
TTGGGGTCGCTCCCCTGCGCGATCCGCTCCAGGTCAGCAAGGAAGCGGCGCCGCATCATGATGATGCCGCGGTCGCTGCGCCCGAGGTGCTCCTGCCCACGATCGGCGACCGTACCCTGGCCGGCCCACGCGACGAAATCCTGGTTCATGAGGTGGGTGGTGATCCAGCGGCCGGTCCGCGGGTCCTTCACGAGGCTCGTCCAGTACGGGATACGCTCCTGGACGTAGGGCTCGCGCTCTGCCGGCACGCGCGAGAAGAACCAGCCGACCGAGAGTGTCGTCGCGTCGTCCACCGGGACGCGCCACTCGAAATGGTTTCCGGTGAAGAGCGCATTCGGCCACAGGCACACGCGCCCGACCGTCCACAGGGGGTTCGATTCATCCGCGCCCTCGCGGATGCGCTTGTAGACGATGCCGTACTCGATTTCCTCGAACTCGAGCCGCAGGTGCCGCGGCGCATACGGTCCCCCGTCCCCGCGCAGCCGCTTGCCCCAGTTGTCGTGCAGCCACTCAAAATGCACCGGGTCCGCGGAGTTTTCCTGGGCCTGGAGCCAGTTGCAAGGCACCTCGCTGAAAACGACCTGGACGAAGCCGTTCGGCCAGGCGAAGGGGTCCCAGTTGGGCACGAGCGGGGCGGGATCCGGGCCGAGGTACGCCCACAGCAGCCCCGCCAGCGCCTCCACCTTGTACGCCTTCAGCCGGACGCGCTCTTTCGAGCGCGAGCCCGGATCGGCGGAGTCCTCGTACGGCTGCTCGACGCAGCGCCCGGTGTGGTCGTAGCGCCAGCCGTGGTAGCTGCAGCGCAGCCCTTCGCCCTCGACAATGCCGCAAGCCAGGTCCGCGCGGCGGTGCGCACAATGCCGGTCGATGAGACCGTAGGTTCCGGCGCGGTCGCGATAGAGCGCGAGGTCCTCGCCGAGGAGCCGCACCGCCTTGACAGGGTGGTCGTCGAGCTCGGCGACCGCGGCGACCGGATGCCAGTAGCGGCGCAGCAGACCGCCCATCGGCGTGCCGGCGCCGGTCTGGGTCAGCGTGCGGTTCGTGCCCTCATCCATCACCGCGGCCGCAGCGCCTCGGGATTGACGACGTACTCCGTCCGGGGCGCGCCGTCGAGCACGGAGAGGAGATTGCGCACCACGGTCAGCGCCTTGCGGTCGAGCGACTCGCGCGAGTTGCCGGCCATGTGCGGGGCAACGATGACGTTCTTCAGCGTGAAGAGCGGATTGTCGGTCAACGGTGGCTCCGGCGAGAACACGTCGATGCCCGCGCCGCCGAGCTTGCCCGAGGCGAGCGCGGCGTGGAGCGCCGCTTCGTCCACGATGCCGCCGCGCGCTGTGTTGATGAGGCGCGCACCGGGCTTCATCCTCGCGATGCGGGCCGCGTCGAACATCCCGGCCGTCTCTTTCGTCTTGGGGCAGTGGACTGTGACGATATCAGCGCGCGGCAGCGCGGCATCGAGGTCGGCGACTGGCTTGCAGCCCGCCGCGCGCATCGACTCGGCGGATACGTAGGGGTCGTAGACCTCGACCGCCATGTCCATGGCCAGGCAGCGTTTCGCGACGCGCGTGCCGATGCGCCCGAAGCCCACGATGAGCAGCGTCTTGCCGAGCAGCTCGGTAGGGAGAAAGTTGTAGCGCTCCGACCAGCGGCCCTGCCGCGGGAGCTGATCCATCGTGGCGCCCTTTGACAGCGAGAGCATCATGAACAGGGCGTATTCCGCCACGGTCGGCGAGTTGTCGGTCCCGCAGGTCATGAGCGGGATGCCGCGGGCGTTGAGCGCCGCGACGTCCACCGCGTCGTAGCCCACGCCGATGCGGCCGACCGCGCGCAGCCGGGGCGCGGCCTCGATGTCCGCCGCGCGCAGCGGCGTGGAGGTGAGCGCGACGCCGTCGGCATCGCTCAGCAAGCGCCGGAACTCGGGATTGGGAGCCGTCGGGGAGAACGGCACGGCGTCGACGTCCGCGCGGCTCCGCGCCAGCTCCCAGCCGGTGCGCGCCATCGTCTCGGGCAGCAGCAGCTTCTTCTTGCTGGTTGTCATGGGAATCTCTGAAGCGTTCGAAAGAGGGTCTTCGCCGTCACGATAGCACAGGCTTCCGCGTAAAATACCGCCCCTTGCGCGCGACGACCCCATGATCCGCCTTTCCCAGGTCACGCTCCGGCGCGGCACCAAGGTGCTGCTCGAAGGCGCGGATGTGAACCTCAACCCCGGCGACAAGATCGGGTTGATCGGCCCCAACGGCTCCGGCAAGACAAGCCTGTTCGAGCTGTTGCGCGGCGAGCTGCACGCCGATCAGGGCGAGGTCGATTACCCCGCCCGCTGGCGCGTCGCTTACGTGGCGCAGGAGACGCTCGCGCTCGACCGCGCGGCACTCGAATACGCCATCGACGGCGACACCACTCTGCGGCGGCTGGAGCGGGAGCTCGCCGCGGCCGAGGCCGCCGACGACGGGCATTTGATGGGCGAGCTCCATGCCGCGCTGGCCGACGGCGGCGCTACACCGTTCGCTCGCGCGCGGAGCGGCTCCTGCACGGCCTGGGATTCACGCACGAGCAGATGAACGAGCCGGTGGCAGCCTTCTCCGGCGGCTGGCGCATGCGGTTGAATCTCGCGCAGGCGCTGATGTGCCCTTCCGACCTGCTGCTGCTCGACGAGCCGACCAACCATCTCGATCTCGACGCCATCCTCTGGGTCGAGGACTGGCTGAAGCGCTACGCCGGCACGCTGATCATCATCTCGCACGACCGGGATTTCCTCGATGGCGTGGTGAACGTCGTGGTGCATATCGACAGCCACAAGCTCCGCCGCTACTCCGGCAACTACTCCGAATTCGAGAGCCAGCGCGCCGCGGCGGTGGTGCTCGCGGCGGCCCAGTACCAGAAGCAGCAGCGCGAGCGCGCGCACCTGGAGTCCTTCATCAACCGCTTCCGGGCAAAAGCCACCAAGGCGCGGCAGGCGCAAAGCCGCATGAAGATGCTGGCGAAGATGGAAGAGCTCGCGCCGCTGCACGTCTCCGCGCCCTTCTCCTTCGAGTTCCGCGAGCCCCTGAAGGCGCCCGATCCCCTGATCACGCTTGATAGCGTGGACGCGGGCTACCGCCTGGAAGGCGGCGGGGAGAAGACCGTCGTGCGCGATATCCGGTTCACGCTGCGCGGCGGCGAGCGCTACGGGCTGCTGGGCATCAACGGCGCGGGAAAATCGACAATCGTGAAGACCCTCGCCGGCGAGCTCGCGCCGCTCGCCGGCACCGCTCACCTCAACAAGGGACTCGCCGTCGGCTACTTCGCCCAGCACCAGCTGGAGATGCTGCGCCTCGACGAATCGCCGCTGTGGCACCTTGCTCGTGTCGCGCCGAGGACGCGGGAGCAGGAATTGCGCAATTTTCTGGGCATGTTCAACTTCCCCGGCGACATGGCGACCGGACCGATCGAGAACTTCTCGGGCGGCGAGAAAGCGCGGCTCGCGCTGGCACTGATCGTGTGGAACCGCCCCAACCTGCTGCTGCTCGACGAACCGACCAACCACCTCGACCTCGAGACGCGCGAGGCACTGACGGTGGCGCTCGCGCAGTTCGAGGGCACGCTGGTGCTGGTGTCGCACGACCGCCACCTGCTGCGCGCCACCACCGACCAGTTCCTGATCGTCGCCGACGGGCGGCTGCAGCCGTTCGACGGCGACCTCGACGATTACCGCGAATGGCTGTTCCGGACCAAGCTCGGGGAAACGGATGCGGCGGCCGACGCCGCCCCGGCCCCGGAAGCGCCAACGTCACCCGAAACCGAAGCGCCCGATCCTGGCAAGCCCGCCGCTGCCCAGCCAGCGGCCGACCGGCGCAGCCAGAAGCGGCGCGAAGCCGGGGAGCGCCAGCGCCAGTCCGCGGCGCGCAAGCCCATCGAATCGCGCCTCAAGCGGCTCGAGGAGCAGCTCGCGAAGCTGAACGCGCGAAAGTCCGCGATCGACGCGCAGCTCACCGACCCGGCGCTCTACGGCGAGGCGCGGAAGGACGCCGTGAATACGCTGATCGTGGACCAGGCCTATGTCGCGCGCGAGCTCGCGCAGCTGGAAGCCGAGTGGCTCGCGCTCCAGGAGCAGCTCGACGCAGTAACCCGGTGACGGCGGCCGCGACGCGCTAAGATTGAAGGCAGGGACGAGAAAGGCCGGGAATGGGGACGAAACTTGTGACGCGCGCGATCTTGTGCGGGCTCGCACTCGTTGCGGAGCTCGCCGCGGCGCGCCTGACGGAGATTCACGTGACTGCCGTCGAGCCGTTTGCCGACGGCATGGCGTTCGGAGCGGCCGGCGCGTACGAGCGGGTGAAGGGCACCTTCAAGGGCGAGCTCGATCCCTCTGACCCGCGCAACAAGGTCATCGTCAACCTCGACAAGGCGCAGAAGAATGCCGCCGGGCGCATCGAGTATGAGGCGGACTTCTACATTTTGCGGCCGGTGGATGCGGCGCACGGGAGCCGCAAGATTTTGTACGACGTCACCAACCGCGGCCGGCAGTACGCCCATTGGATGTTCGGGGACGCACGCACCGTACGCAACGACCCGAGCGCAGCGGAAGACGCGGGAAACGGGCTCATCCTGCGCCGCGGCTACGTCATCGTGTGGAGCGGGTGGGACCCGGACGCGCCGCGCGCGAACGCGGGCCTCGCCATGAAGCCGGTCATCGCGATGAACGGGACCGTTCCCATTGCGCACGTGATCCGCGACGAACTCATGAGCGGCGGACGCGGCCCCCTGCGCAAGACCTTCCGCCTCACCTACGAAGCGGCGACGCTGGAGCAATCCCAGGCCCGACTCACGGTGCGGCGCGCCGAAACCGATCCGCGGCGTGAGATCCCGGCGGACGGCTGGGCGTACGTCAACGCACGCGAAATTCGCCTGCTTCCGGAGGGAACGGCTCCCGAGCCCGGCTCGCTCTATGAGTTTCACTATCCGGCGAAGAACCCCCGCGTGCTCGGGCATCGGCCTCGGCGGCGACGCGCGACCTCGTCTCGTTCCTGCGTTACGAAGCCGCCGACTCGAAAGGCAACGCCAACCCGGCGGGGGCGGGCGTCCGGCACGCCCTCGCATTTGGACGCTCGCAAAGCGGGCGCTACCTCCGCGATCACGTTGCGCTCGGCTTCAACCAGGACGAATCCGGGCGCAAGGTGTTCGACGGCGTCATGGCGCACACCGCGGGCGTGGGCGGCGTCTTTCTCAATTACGAATTCGGGCAGCCCGCGCGCACCAATACCCAGCACGAGGACCACGTGTTCCCGGAGAACGCCTTCCCCTTCTCGACCGCGCGCCAGACCGATCCCGTGACGGGAAAGACCGCGGGCCTGCTCCGCAACGACGGATTCGATCCCCTCTGGATGGAAACGAACACTTCGACCGAGTACTGGCAGAAGGGCGCTTCGCTCCTCGTGACCGATCCGCTCGGCACGCGGGATGTGGCTCATCCCGCCAATGCCCGCGGCTACCTGGTCGGAGGGACCCAGCATGGCGGGCAGGCGTGGATGACATCCACTGCGGGGCCGTGCGTGAATCCGCGCAACCCACACAACCCTTCGCCGGCGCTGCGGGCGCTGCTGGTCGCGCTCGACGAGTGGGTGAGCGAAGGCAAGGCACCGCCCGCTTCGCGCACGCCGCGCATCTCGGACGGGACGCTGGTCACGCCCGAAAAGCTTGCGTTTCCCGCGATTCCCGGCGTCGCGGTCGCGCGCCGCGTCAACGAATTCGGCGTGTTGAAGGACTGGGTGAAGCCCGAGATGGACCTCTCGCAGCCTTACCGCCCGCTGGTGCCGCAGGTGGACGCCGACGGCAACGAGACCTCGGGGATCCTGCTGCCGGACGTCGCAGCGCCGCTTGGAACCTATACCGGCTGGAACCTCTACAAAGCGCCCTATGTCGAAGGCGAGCTGTGCGACCGCTTCGGCACCTACGTTCCGTTCGCAGCCTCCCGCGCCGAGCGCGAGGCGAAGAACGACCCCCGCCCTTCGCTCGAGGAGCGCTACGGCGACCACGCCGGCTACGTGCGGCGCGTGGAGGAAGCGGTGAAGAACCTTGTGGCGAACCGCCTGCTGCTCGCCGAAGATGCGCAGCAATTCATCGAGAAGGCGAAGAGCGCCGAAACGGCGAAGCGCTTTGCCCGCTGAACACGCGCAACGGCGACGCTCGCGCGCCGGCATGATGATTGCTTCGGCAATGCGGCCATGAGTTATTCGCGCGGTTCCGTCCTCTGCCTGTCGCCGGCGGGCTTTCACCGCGTCGCCTACCTTGACTGGGGGCCTGTCGCGAGCGATCACGTGGTGCTGTGCGTGCATGGTCTTGCGCGCAACAGCCGCGATTTCGATTTCCTCGCCGCCGAGCTGGCGCGGAAATGCCGGGTGATCTGCCCGGACGTCGTCGGGCGCGGCGACAGCGAATGGCTCGCAGACAAGAGTGACTATCGTTTCTCCACCTATCTTGCCGACGCCGCAGTTCTACTTGCGCGGGTGACAGCGCCGAGGCGGTCGGTGCTGTCCGGCCTGTTCGGGCGCTGGCCCGCTTTCCGGCGCGCCTCGAAACGGATCGACTGGGTCGGCACCTCGATGGGCGGCCTCATCGGGATGCTCCTTGCCGCGAAGCCGGGCTCGCCGATCCGCCGGCTCGTGCTGAACGACGTCGGACCGTTCGTCTCGTGGGGCTCGCTCTACCGGTTGAAGGGCTACGTGGGCGGCGGGCGGTCGTTCCCGTCCCTGGCGGCAGCCGAGTCCTGGCTGCGTGACGTCTGCGCGCCGTTCGGCCGGCTCACGGACAAGCAATGGCGCCATCTTGCCCGTCACAGCGTGCACGTGGCCGCGAAGGGCGACTACCGCCTGCGTTACGACCCGGGAATCGGCAATTCGCTGGGCGGCCACTCCGATCCGGAGTTTCCGCTCGGCCCCAACTTTCTCACCGGAATCGACCTGTGGAGCACCTGGGCGCAGGTGCGCTGCCCCGTACTGGTGCTGCGCGGCGTGGATTCCGACGTGCTCACGCGCGCCACCGTGGAGCGGATGCGGGCGGAGAAGCCGGACGTGCAGGTCGTGGAGTTCGAAGGCGCCGGGCACGCACCCGCATTGATGGACCCGCAGCAGATCGCGGCCGTCGCGCGCTTCCTGCTGGGCTGATCCTCAAGAAAATCATGGCCTTTTGCGGCGGCTTGTCAGCATGATGCAGCAGGAATAAATTGGGTGCCCCGCCGCATCAACAAGGAGGAGAACAAGATGGCCACCACCCTCGATCTCAATGTCAATGGAAGATCCCAAAAGGTAAGTCTCGAGGATCCGGAGACTCCGCTTCTTTGGGTGCTGCGCGACAACCTCGGCCTCATGGGCGCGAAGTACGGCTGCGGCATTGCGCTGTGCGGAGCGTGCGTTGTGCATGTGGACGGAGAGCCGGTTCGCTCCTGTAACACGCAGGCATCGCGGGTCGCAGGCAGGAAGATCACCACGATTGAAGGCCTGTCCCGTACCGGCGCGCACCCGCTGCAGAAAGCCTGGGTTGCCGAGGAAGTGCCCCAATGCGGCTACTGCCAGTCGGGACAGATCATGTCGGCGGCGGCGCTGCTTGCAAAGAATGCGAACCCGAGCGAGAGCGAGATTGAGAAAGCCATGGACGGGCACATCTGCACCTGCGGCACCTATAACCGCATCCGCAAGGCCATCCAGACCGCAGCGGCGATGATGAGAAAGGGGGCGTGACATGCGTGCCACAGTCAATCAAGGCAGGAGAACCTTCCTTCAGGCGGGCGCCGCGGCGGGCGGCGGGCTCGCGATCGGCTTCTGCATCCCGGGGACGGCCCGCATCGCGGAAGCAGCGGGCGAGGCCAAGCTCAACGCCTTCGTCACGATCGGTACCGACGGCAAGGTCACCGTCGTATGCGGCCAATCGGAAATGGGACAGGGCTGTCACAACTCTCTCTCGATGCTGATCGCCGAGGAGCTCGAGGTCGATCTCAAGAACGTGCATATCGAGCAGGGCGGCATCGACCCGGCGTTCGGCAACCCGCGCTACATAGGCTTCAAGGCGGTGGGCGGCTTCCAGGCGACGGGGGGCAGCTCCAGCGTGCGCAACGTCGGAGTAGTGGCGCGGCGCGCAGGCGCCGCGGCGCGATTCATGCTGGTTTCCGCCGGCGCCGAGAAGATGCAGGTGCTCCGCTCCGAGTGCGTCGCCGAGAACGGCTACGTCATCCACAAGCCAAGCGGCCGCAAGGTGTCCTACGGATCGGTCGCGAATGACGCGGCGAAGATGATGGCGCCGGATGAGCCGGCGCTCAAGCCGCGGTCCGAGTTCAAGATCATCGGCAAATCGACACCGCGCCACGACCTGCCGCTTAAGGTCACCGGCAAGCCGATCTACGGCATGGATGTGAGGCGGCCCGGGTTGCTGACCGCAGTGATCGCCAAGTGCCCCGTGTTCGGCGGCAAGGTGAAGAGCTTCGACGCAACGCAGGCGCTCAAGGTGCCGGGCGTGAAGAAGGTCGTGCAGGTCAGTTCCGGAGTGGCGGTGGTCGCCGACGGCTTCTGGGCAGCGAAGAAGGGTCGCGATGCGCTTGCGATCACCTGGGACGAGGGGTCGATGGCGAAGGTGAGCTCGCCCGATCTGTATCGGAGCTGGGCCGAGCTTGCGAAGGGCCCCACGGCCGCCGAGCGCCTGAAGACAGGAGACGTGGGGGCCGCGCTGGCGGGCGGCGCCAAGCGCGTCGAGGCGTCGTACGAGGTGCCGTTCCTCGCGCACGTGTGCATGGAGCCGATGAACGCCACCGCGCACTTCAAGGGCGACTCGGTCGAGATTTGGGCCTCAACCCAGGCACAGTCGTGGAACCAGCATTGGGTGTCGCAGTTGACGGGCCTGCCGCCCAAGGCCATCACGATACACACCACCTATCTGGGCGGCGGTTTCGGGCGGCGGCTCGAGAGCGACTACGTGCTGGACGCGGTGGACACGTCGCGCGCCGCGGGCAACGTGCCGGTCAAAGTGGTGTGGACGCGCGAGGACGATATCCAGCATGACTTCTATCGCCCGGCCTCGCACAACGTGTTGCAGGCGTCGCTCGGGCCGGACGGCATGCCGACCGCGTGGCGCCATCGCATCGTCGGCACTTCCATCCTGCATTACTTCAAGACGTTCGGGCACTTCCTGCGCAAGGACGGCCACGATCCGACGTCCACGCAGGGCGCCGGCGATTATTTCCCGTACGACATACCCAACGTGCTGGTGGACTACGTCAACAACAACCCCGGCGTGCCATCGGGATTCTGGCGCTCGGTCGGCAACTCCCAGAACGGCTTCATCCTGGAGAGCTTCGTGGACGAACTGGCGCATGCTGCTGGGAAGGATCCCTACCAATACCGCCGGCAGCTGCTGAACAAGCCGATCGCGGCACGGCTGCGCGGGGTGCTCGACATGGCGGCGGAGCGCGCGGGCTGGGGCAAGCCGCTGCCCGCCGGCGTGCACCGCGGCATCGCTGCGCATTTCGCCTACGGCGGGTACGTCGCTCAGGTCGCAGAGGTGTCGGTGGCAAAGGACGGCAACGTCAAGGTCCACAGGGTGGTGGCCGCGATCGATTCGGGCTGGGTGGTCAATCCGGAGATGCTGAAGTACCAGGTCGAAAGCGCCATTTGCTACGGGCTCAGCGCGGCACTCTATGGCGACATTACGATCAAGAACGGGCGCGTCGAGCAGTCGAATTTCAATGACTACAAGATGGTGCGCATGGACGGGATGCCCAGGGTCGAGGTGCACATACTGGAAGGTGAGGGGGAACAGGGCGGCGGCGGCGAGCCGGGAACGCCGCCCATCGCGCCCGCCGTGTGCAACGCGATCTTCGCCGCAACGGGAAAGCGCATCCGCAAGCTGCCGATCAAGCCGGAAATGCTGAGGGCCTAGAAACGGCACAACGCGGAAGTTCCGCGCTGAAAGTGGGG
>CAVOUI010000011.1:0-24061 GCA_963699525.1 uncultured beta proteobacterium
TATCGGCTCTTGGCTGAATGCCGATCGCTGACAGCCAGGAGCCTGCGAGCTACGTCTGACGACCATAGCGAGGTGGTCCCACCCCTTCCCATTCCGAACAGGGCCGTGAAACGCCTCAGCGCCGATGATAGTACGGTGTATTCCGTGCGAAAGTAGGACATCGTCAGGCACCCATGAAACGGGAAAGCCCGGCCTCATCGAGGCCGGGCTTTTTTGTTTCTGAACGGGCAGGGGAGGAGGCTTGCCGCTAATCGCGGCTCTACGCCGACGCAAGCTTGTTGCGCCCGCTTTGCTTCGCCTGGTAGAGCGCCTGATCGGCGGCTCGAATGAGCGCCTCGGGCGTATCGCCGTGCTTCGGAAACGCCGCAACGCCGAGTGAAACGGTAATCGCTCCGAGGGTCTGCCCGCGATGCTTGATCTGCATATGGCGCACGGTGTCGAGGATGCGCTCCGCCCGCTGGTAGGCGATCATCAACGATGCTTCCGGCAGCAGCAGCGCGAACTCCTCCCCTCCGATGCGGCACGCGATGTCGCTCCCGCGAACATGGCCCTGCAGCACGAGACCCATGCGCCGCAGGACGGCATCGCCCGCGTCGTGGCCAAAGGTGTCGTTGACGCGCTTGAAGTGGTCGATGTCGAGCATGATGACCGAAAGCGGACGGTTCTTGCGCGTCGCCCGCACCCGCTCGTGGACGAGGTATTCCTCGAGGAAGCGGCGGTTGTACAAGCCGGTCAGGGGATCGCGCAGGGTTTGCTGGCGCAGCGTATCGCGCAACTTGAGGTTGGCCAGCGCGAGGCTGATTTCCTCTCCCAGAGCGGAGGCAAGCTGCAGTTTTGATTCCGGCGCTACGCTCACCGCGGAATTACCGGCGGCTCGTAGCCGCTGCAGGAACAGCAGTCCTACCGTCTCGCCGTGCGCAACCAGCGGTATGCACATATAGGGGCATATCGACTCCGCCGCGCCCGTGGCATGCTGGCACAGCAATCCGGTTCCCACGCCGTTCGTCCAATGCAGCTGGCCGCGCCGCAGCGCCCAGCAATCCTGCACGGTGAACAGTCGCTCCTCGGCAGTAAATTCGCCCCAGCCCGCGACCCGTTCCAGATACCCGCCCGGTGTATTGAGGCGATACAGGGTCCCGGCTTCCGAGGGAATGATTTGCGGGCCGAATGCCGTGATGACGGTACAGGCTTCGTCCGACGAAACACACGACTTCAGGTAGTTGCTCAGCTTGCCCAGCGTGAGGTGGTCGCGATCGCGCTGCTCCAGCTCGTTCAACCGGACCAACAGTTGCTCGTTCGACTGATTGAGACGCTCCTCGATCTGCTTGCGCTCGCGGACTTCCTGCTTCAGCAGCGCCATCGCATCGGCAAGCTGGTGAGGCGGCTGCGAATCGCGGCCACCGGGCGCGAACTCATCGCCCGGCGCCCCGATCTCGACGTCCTGACGCTTGGTCATTTCCCTCCCGAGCTGTTCCGCCGTCTGTGTTGTCACTTGAATTGAGGCAGCAACAGTGAGATTCGAAGCGTATACGATTTTTCAGGATCGATGCTAGCCAAATGCAAAGCAGGTAGGAGAGACCTCCTATGTTTATCGTCTCGCCATCAGTACGATGCGACTGCTGGGCGCAGGCGTAGCGTGACAAATGAGCAAGAGACACTGCGCGAGCGCGAGCGCCGTTGCTCAGGTTTCTGTTGTGGCTTTCCAGCGCAGCACACATCAACCGGCACGAACGGCGAAATGGCATTCGCGGTTGGCCGACGCCAGCGGCCCCCTTTTTGGAAAGCCAGTCCGGCTGCAGGCTCGCGCTGGACGCGAGCAGGAATAAATAGAATCCCAAAACAATGGGTTGTCGGACGGCACGCGCGGTGTGCCCACGGCCAGCAATCGGGCTCGAACAACCTCCAACCTGTTGGATTTGAGCGTGATTTTTGATACACTTGGCACCCCGATTCTCTGGGGACACTGAAAAGATGGGCGGTTCGCCCATTTTTTGTTTGTGCGGCGCGTATTCGCCATGGATTTGAACGAGATATTGGAGGCTACCGTCAGCGGCATGGGTTACGAACTGGCGGGCGTCGAGCGCCCGACCAGAGGCGGATTGTTGCGCATCTACATCGACAAGCCAGGTGGCGTTACCGTCGATGACTGCGCGACCGTGAGCCACCAGGTCAGTCGGGTGCTGGCGGTCGAGGGCGTGGGCTACGAGCGGCTCGAGGTGTCATCGCCCGGACTGGACCGGCTGCTGAAAGGAGAGCGGGATTTCGTGCGCTTCGCCGGCCAGCGGGCGCGCGTGAGGATGCGCCTGCCCGTCGAGGGGCAGCGTAATTTTGTCGGCGTAGTGCGCGAGGCCGGTGCCGGCCGGCTGCAGCTGGAGGTCGAGGGCAAAGTGCTGTCGCTCGATCTCGGCAACGTGGAGACGGCGCGCCTGGTGCCTAACCTATAGCGGGAGCGCGGGAAATGAGCCGGGAAATACTGCTGCTGGTGGATGCTCTGGGGCGGGAGAAGAACGTCGACAAGGAGATCGTGTTCGGCGCGCTCGAACTTGCGCTCGCCTCGGCCACCAAGAAGCGCTTTCAGGAGGACATCGACGTTCGTGCCTCGGTCGACCGCGTAACAGGCGAGTTCTCGTTCTTCCGCCGCTGGCAGGTGATGAACGACGGTGAGGTCGAGGAGGCGGCGCGCCAGATTGCCCTGAGCGACGCGAAGAAGCAGAATCCGGCGGCGCAGCCGGGCGAGTATATCGAACAGCCGCTCGGCGCCCTCGAGGTCGGCCGAATCGGCGCGCAGACGGCGAAGCAGGTCATCCTCCAGAAGATCCGCGATGCCGAGCGCGAGCAGATCCTGAACGATTTCCTCGCCCGCAAGGAGCCGCTCGTCACCGGCGTCATCAAGCGCATGGAGCGCGGCAACGCCATCGTCGAATCGGGGCGCCTGGAAGCCCTGCTGCCCCGCGACCAGATGATTCCGAAAGAGAACCTGCGCATGGGCGACCGGGTGCGGGCCTACGTCTGGAAGACCGACCGCGCGAGCCGGGGGCCGCAGCTCATCCTGTCGCGCACGGCGCCGGAATTCCTGGTGAAGCTGTTCGAGCTCGAGGTGCCGGAGCTCGAGGACGGCTTGCTCGAAATCAAGGCGGCGGCGCGCGACCCCGGCTCCCGGGCTAAGATCGCCGTGCATTCGAAGGACCGGCGGATCGATCCGATCGGCACCTGCGTCGGCATGCGCGGCTCGCGCGTGCAGGCGGTCACCTCCGAGCTTGCCGGAGAGCGCGTCGACATCATTCTGTGGGCCGAGGACTCCGCGCAATTCGTGATCAATGCGCTCGCGCCTGCCGAAGTGAGCAAGATCAAGGTGGACGAAGAAGCGCACAGCATGGACATCGTGGTGGACGAGGAAAACCTTGCCCAGGCCATCGGTCGCACCGGGCAGAACGTGCGGCTTGCGAGCGAGCTCACGGGCTGGGAGCTCAACATCATGACGCAGGAGGAGTCTCAGAAGAAGACCGAGGAAGAGGCGGCGCGCATCAAGACGATGTTCATGGAAAAGCTCGACGTCGACGAGGAGGTCGCCGGAATCCTGGTCGAGGAGGGGTTCAATACCCTCGAGGAGGTCGCCTACGTCCCGATCAGCGAGATGCAGGAAATCGAGTCCTTCGACGAGGCTACCATCAACGAGCTGCGCAGCCGCTCCCGCAACGCGCTGCTGACCCAGGCGATCGCGAGCGAGGAGCGGGTCGAGCACGACATCGAGGACCTGATGAAGGTCGAGGGCATGGACAACGAGACCGCGCGCCTGCTCGCAGCGAAGGGCGTGGGCACGCAGGAAGCGCTCGCCGACTTCGCGACCGACGACCTGACCGAGCTGACGGGGCTCGAAGCCGACCGCGCAAAACAACTCATCATGGCAGCGCGCGCCCCCTGGTTCGTCGAAGCCGGCTCCTGACCCCCTGATAGTCCCATGGCGCAGATCAACGTCACACAGCTCGCCCACCAGCTGGGGCTGCCGACAGCGCTGCTGATCGAGCAGCTGCAGGCGGCCGGCGTGAACCGCGCGCTGGAGGCGGACACGCCGCTCACAGAAAAAGACAAGACGCAGCTGCTCGAGCACTTGCGCAAGTCGCACGGCGCCGGCGAGGCCAAGCAGAAGATCACGCTGACTCGGCGGCAGACGACGGAGGTCAAGAAGTCCGACAGCATGGGGAAATCGCGCACCATCCATATCGAGGTGCGCAAGAAGCGGGTGCTGGTGAAGCGCGATGCCGAGCCCGAGGCCGCATCCGAACCCGCGCGGCCGGTGCTCGACGCCGAGCAGATCGCGTTGCGCGAGGCCGAGGCCAGGCAACAGGCCGAGCTGGCGGCGCGGCAGGCGGAGGACGCAGAGAAGAAGCGGCGCCGGAAGGAAGCCGAGGCGGCTGCGGAAGCGAAGGCTCCGGAGGAGGCCAAGGCGGCAGGGGCGGCGGCGAGCGTGGAAGGAACGCTGCACAAGCCCACCGTCAAGCCCGAGGAAAAGGCGCAGAAGGCGGAAAAGAAGGCCAAGAAGCAGGTCAAGGAAGTCGTCTGGAAGGACGAAACGGTCAAGCGGCGCAGCATCAAGACGCGTGGAGATGCGAGTGGCGGGCTGGGCTGGCGCGAACGCAAGGCGCGTCACGCCGCCCACAAGGAAGAGGCCGAGCAGCCACACGCATTTGCCGCCCCGACCGAGCCCTTGGTGAAAGACATCACGGTGCCCGAGACCATCACGGTGGCCGACCTTGCGCACAAGATGTCCTTGAAGGCGGCCGAAGTCATCAAGGTATTGATGAAGCTCGGCACCATGGCGACCATCAACCAGGTGATCGACCAGGAAACGGCCATGATCGTGGTCGAGGAGCTGGGGCATACCGCAACGCGGGCCAAGCTCGATGAGCCCGATGCCTACCTTGCCGAGCAGGAACAGGGCGCTCCCGCCGAGGTCAAGCTGGAGCCGCGCGCGCCGGTCGTCACCGTGATGGGCCACGTCGATCACGGCAAGACCTCGCTGCTCGACGCCATCCGGCGCACGCGAGTAGCGAGCGGAGAGGCGGGCGGCATCACGCAGCACATCGGCGCGTACCACGTGAATACGCCCCGGGGCATGGTCACGTTTCTCGACACGCCGGGCCACGAGGCGTTCACCGCGATGCGCGCGCGCGGCGCCAAGGTGACCGACGCCGTGGTGCTGGTGGTCGCGGCCGACGACGGCGTCATGCCGCAGACCATCGAGGCGATCAATCACGCCAAGGCGGCCAAGGTGCCGATCGTGGTGGCGCTCAACAAGATCGACAAGCCGGAAGCGAACCCGGACCGGGTCAAGCAGGATCTCGCCGCGAAGGAAGTCGTGCCCGAGGAATGGGGCGGCGACACCATGTTCGTCGAGGTCTCCGCAAAGACCGGGAAGGGTATCGACTGCGCTGCTGGAGCGGATACTGCTGCAGGCCGAGGTGCTCGAGCTGAAGGCGCCTCGCGACGCGCCCGCGAAGGGCGTGGTGGTCGAGTCGCGGCTCGACAAGGGGCGGGGCCCGGTGGCGACCGTGCTCGTCCAGTCAGGCACGCTCAAGCGCGGCGACGTGGTGCTCGGCGGGCGCAGTATTCGGCCGGGTACGGGCGATGCTTGACGAGAACGGCGGCAACCTGGAGTCGGCCGGACCCTCGATCCCCGTGGAGATCCTCGGGCTCTCGGACGTGCCTGTGGCGGGCTCCGAGCTGCTGGTGCTGGGGGACGAGCGGAAAGCGCGGGAAATCGCGTTGTTCCGGCAAGGCAAGTTCCGCGATGTCAAACTGGCGAAGCAGCAGTCGGCAAAGCTCGAGAACATCTTCGAGCAGATGGGAGAGGGCCAGGCGAAGACCCTGTCGCTCATCATCAAGGCGGACGTGCAGGGGTCCTTCGAGGGGCTCGCGCACGCGCTTTCCGGGCTTTCGACGGACGAAGTGAAGGTCAATATCGTGCACGCCGCGGTGGGGGGAATCACCGAATCGGACGTCAACCTGGCGCTTGCCTCCAAGGCCGTGATCATCGGCTTCAACGCCCGGGCGGACGCGGCGGCGCGCAAGCTCGCCGAGCACAGCGGAGTCGACATTCGCTACTACAACGTGATCTACGAGGCGGTGGACGACGTCAAGGCAGCGCTCTCGGGCATGCTCGCGCCCGAGAAAAAGGAAAACGTGCTCGGCCTGGTCGAGGTGCGTCAGATATTCAAGATATCCCGGGTCGGAACCGTCGCCGGCTGCTACGTGTCGGAGGGGCTGGTGCGGCGCAGCGGCGCCAAGGCCCGGGTGCTGCGCGACAACGTTGTTGTTCACGACGGCGAGCTCGATTCCCTCAAGCGCTTCAAGGACGACGTCCGCGAGGTGAAAGCGGGGTTCGAGTGCGGGCTTTCGCTCAAGAACTTCGACGATCTCAAGGTCGGCGACCAGCTCGAGGTGTACGAGGTCGTGGAGGTCGCACGCACGCTTTGAGTGCCCTGAGGCCGTGCCGAAGGATTTCCCCCGCAGCCGTCGCATTGCCGAGCAAGTCCAGCGCGAGCTTTCCGACATCATCCGGCTGGAACTGAAGGACCCCCGCGTCGGCATGATTACCCTCACCGACGTCGAGGTGACGCCCGACCAGGCGCACGCCCGCGTTTATTTCACGCTGCTCGGAGATACGTCCCGCATCGAGGAGGCCCAGTCAGGCCTGCAGCATGCGGCGGGGTTCCTGCGCAGTGAGCTTGCGCGACGCCTGAAGGTCCGCGTCGTGCCGCAGCTGCATTTCGAGTACGATGCGTCGGTCGAGCGTGGTGCTCGCGTGTCGCAGCTGATCGATGCGGCGGTCGCGGAAGACGCGAGGCACCGGAGACGGAAGAAATGACCCGGAACGCGCGCCGAGGTGCCGGCCCCGCCGGGGAGTGGCGCTCGCTGGACGGTGTGCTGCTGCTCGACAAACCCGCCGGCATCACCTCGAGCGCCGCGGTGCAGAGGGTGCGCCGCCTGTATCAGGCGCAGAAGGCCGGGCACACCGGAACGCTCGATCCGATGGCCACAGGGCTGCTGCCGGTCTGCTTCGGCGAAGCAACCAAGTTTTCCCATCTGCTGCTGGGGGCGGACAAGGAGTACGTCGCCACGATCCGGCTGGGCGTCACCACCTGCACGGGCGACCTCGAGGGCGCGGTCACGGCCCGGCAGGAGGTGCGGGTCACGGGCGGGGACATCGAGCGTGCGCTGAAAACGTTCACGGGTGAGATCCGGCAGACACCGCCCATGTACAGCGCGCTCAAGCGCGATGGCCGGCCGCTCTACGAGCTCGCTCGCGCGGGATGCGAAGTGCCGCGGGAGCCGCGCACGATCGTCATCCGCAGGCTCGAGCTGCTGGCGCGCGAGGCCGATGAGCTGAAAGTGCTCGTAAGCTGCAGCAAGGGCACTTACGTACGAGTCCTGGCCGAGGATCTCGGGCGCGAGCTCGGCTGCGGCGCCTGCCTCTCCGCCCTGAGGCGGGAGGGGGTCGGCGGCTTCCGGCTGGATGCGGGCACGGTATCGGTGGAGCGACTCGAGCAGATGGCGGCCGACGAGCGCGATGCGCTGCTCATGCCCGAGGATGCGCTGGTGTCGTCGCTCCCCCGGCTCGACCTCGATTCGGGGACAGCCTGGCGGTTTAGCCACGGCCAGGCCGTTCCGCACACCGCGGTCGCCGCCACGGGACTCGCGCGTGTTTACGGTCCCGGCGGGGCATTCATGGGAGTCGCCGAGATCGACGCCGAAGGAGAAATCGTGCCGCGCCGGCTGCTGTCAAAGCGCTCCGCGAGCGCCGGTGACTGGCCAAGTATCGCTTGAGAAACCGGGGGTTAGAGGGTAGAATACGCGGCTCGCACAGGCGGAGAATGCAATGGCGGTAACCAACGATCAGAAGGCCCAGCTGATGCGCGATTACCAGCGGGCCAAGACCGACACCGGATCACCCGAAGTCCAGGTCGCGTTGCTGACAGCGCGCATCACCGATCTCACCGAGCATTTCAAGACGCACGTCAAGGACCACCATTCGCGGCGTGGACTGCTGCGTATGGTGAGCCGCCGGCGCAAGCTCCTCGATTACCTCAAGCGGGCAAACGCCGACAAGTATCGCCAGTTGATCGACCGCCTCGGCTTGCGCAAGTAACGACACCCGTATGGGTGGCATCGCAACTGACTGTTCGGGCACCGCTCCTCGCGCGGTTGCATTTCGTTAGCTAACCCGAGACCGCGCACGCGGTCTTTTTTGTTTCTCGAGAGGCACGACCTTGAATCACGTGAAGAAATCTTTGATCTGGGGACGGCACCGGCTGATCCTCGAAACGGGCGAAATCGCGCGCCAGGCGACCGGTGCGGTGCTGGTCAACATGGAGGATACGGTCGTGCTGGTCACTGTGGTCGGTGCCCGGCAGGCTGCGGAGGGGAAGGACTTCCTCCCGCTGACCGTAGACTATCAGGAGCGGACCTATGCGGCCGGAAAGATTCCGGGCGGGTTCTTCCGGCGCGAAGGCCGTCCTTCCGAAAAGGAAGTGCTGACATGCCGGCTGATCGACCGTCCCATCCGGCCGCTTTTCCCTGACGGCTTCTACAACGAGGTGCAGCTGGTCGCGACCGTCGTGTCGTCGAACAACGAGATTGATTCCGACGTTCCGGCCATGGTGGGGGCGTCGGCCGCACTGGCCCTGTCCGGAATTCCGTTCAAGGGCCCGATCGGCGCGGCCCGCGTCGGCTATCTTAACGGGCAGTACGTGCTCAACCCGACGGCAACGGAGCTGAAATCATCCCAACTCGACCTGGTGGTCGCCGGCACCGAGCAGGCGGTACTGATGGTGGAATCGGAAGCGAAGGAACTGCCCGAGGACGTCATGCTGGGCGCCGTGGTGTTCGGCCACCAGCAGATGCAGACGGTGATCCAGGCGATCAACGAGATGGTGGACGAGGCAGGAGCCCCGGCTTGGGAGTGGTCAGCGCCCGTCAAGGACGAGACTTTGGCTGCACGCATCGCGGAGCTGTCGGAGAGCGATCTCCGCGCGGCATTCCGGATCAAGGAGAAGCGGGCGCGCTCCGAGTCGATCGACGGCATCTGGAAGCGCGTATTCTCCGAGGTCGGGGTCGGCACCGAGGGAGGACCGGAGGCGAATGCGGTCAAGGAAATCTGCTTTGCGCTGGAATCGAATATCGTGCGCGGTCAGATCCTCGGCGGGGAGCCGCGCATCGATGGCCGCAACACGCGCACCGTGCGGCCGATATCGATTCGGACCGGGTTGCTCCCGCGCGCCCACGGCTCGGCGCTGTTTACGCGCGGCGAGACCCAGGCGCTGGTCACCGCGACGCTCGGCACGTCCCGCGACGAACAGATCATCGACGCGTTGCAGGGCGAGTATCGCGACCGATTCATGATGCATTACAACATGCCGCCTTACGCGACCGGCGAGACCGGGCGGGTCGGCTCGCCGAAGCGCCGCGAGATCGGGCACGGGCGGCTCGCCAAGCGCGCGCTGCTATCCATGCTGCCGGGCCCGGAGGAATTCGCCTACTCGCTGCGCGTGGTCTCGGAGATCACCGAGTCAAACGGCTCGAGCTCGATGGCGAGCGTGTGCGGGGGCTGCCTCGCGCTGATGGATGCCGGCGTTCCCCTCAAGGCGCACGTGGCCGGCATCGCCATGGGGCTGATCAAGGAAGGCAACCGCTTTGCCGTGCTGTCGGACATCCTCGGCGACGAAGATCACCTCGGGGACATGGATTTCAAGGTCGCCGGCACCGAGAAGGGCGTGACGGCGCTGCAGATGGATATCAAGATCGAAGGCATCACCAAGGAGATCATGCATGCCGCGCTGATCCAGGCGCGCGAGGGACGCATGCATATCCTCGAGAAGATGAAGCAGTCGCTGGAAGCGCCGCGCGCGGAGCTTTCCGCGTGGGCGCCGCGCATGATCACGATGAAGATCAAGCCGGAGAAGATCCGCGACGTCATCGGCAAGGGCGGTGCGGTGATCCGCGCGCTGACCGAGGAAACCGGTACCACCATCGATATCCAGGACGACGGAACCGTCACCATTGCCTGCGTGTCGCCGGAGGCGGGCGAGGCGGCGCGCAAGCGCATCGAGGCGATCACCGCGGACGTCGAGGTCGGCCGCATCTACGAGGGCACGGTGCTGAAGCTTCTCGATTTCGGAGCGATCGTGAGCGTGCTGCCGGGCAAGGACGGGCTGCTGCACATCTCGCAGATCGCCAACGAGCGTGTGAACAACGTCGGCGATTACCTCAAGGAAGGGCAGCAGGTTCGCGTCAAGGTGCTCGAGGCGGACGACAAGGGCAGGCTGCGGCTCTCGATGAAGGCGGTCACCATCGAGATCCAGACGACGCAGTAAACCGGCTCGCCGACAAGCGGGAAGCCGTACGTCAAAAAAGGGGCGGTTGATCCGCCCCTTTCTTTTTCAGCCCTCGGAAGGCCGGTCGCCGGCGACCGTGAGCTACTTTGCGACCTGCTTCTCGCGCATCTCGTCGAGTGTCTTGCAGTCGATGCATAGCGTCGCGGTCGGGCGTGCTTCCAGCCGCTTCAGGCCGATTTCCACTCCGCAGGACTCGCAGTAGCCGTATTCGCCCAGGTCGATACGCGAGATGGTCTCGTCGATCTTCTTGATGAGCTTGCGCTCGCGGTCGCGGTTCCGGAGCTCGAGCGACATGTCGGACTCCTGGCTCGCGCGGTCGTTGGGGTCGGCGAAAATCGTCGCCTCATCCTGCATCGTGTGCACGGTGCGGTCGATGTCCTGCGACAGGTCGCGCTTCATCTCTTCGAGCATCTTGCGGAAATGCCCGAGCTGGCGCGGATTCATGTAGTCCTCTTTCCCCTTGGGTTTGTAGGGGGGGAAAGGCTTGTTCAATTCGGTCGGCATGCGCCCCATTCCATTCGGAAAGAAACGCTTTATATATTAAATCCCAGTGCCTCGCAAGTTCAGAAGGCGCCGCGCGCAAACAGCGATTTTTCATTGACTATCAGGGGCTTCCGGGAGTATATTGCCTCGGCTCCCGGGGCGCTGCCCGGCTCGCGATAGGCGGGGCGGTCGAGCGGCTCAAGGCCGGGCCCGGCAGCCGTGCCGGCGGGCGCCCGTAGCTCAACGGAGAGAGCACCGGCCTTCTAAGCCGGGGGTTGTGGGTTCGATTCCCGCCGGGCGCGCCAAACTTGCCCTGACGGTTTCCTGTGGTGGCTGTAGCTCAACGGTAGAGTACTGGATTGTGATTCCAGGTGTTGTGGGTTCGAGTCCCATCAGCCACCCCATCCCTCTTGCCCCCGCTCTAGGCCCTCACCCGCATCAGCCGCTGCTGCTCGCGCCGCCAGTCCTTCTCCTTTTCATCGCGCCGCTTGTCGTACTGCTTCTTGCCCTTCGCGAGGCCGATTTCGACTTTCACCCGGGCATTCCTGTAGTGCATGTCCAGAGGGAGCAGGGTATAGCCCGCGCGTTCGACGCTGCCGATGAGCCGGCTGATTTCAGAGGCATGCAGGAGAAGCTTGCGCGTGCGCGTCGGATCGGGCGTAATGTGAGTGGACGCGGTTGGGAGCGGGCTGATGTGGCACCCGATCAGGAACAGCTCGCCGTTACTCACGATCACGTACGCTTCCTTGATCTGCACGCGCCCGGCGCGAATCGCCTTGACCTCCCAGCCTTCGAGCGCGATCCCGGCCTCGAAGCGGTCCTCGATGAAATAGTCGTGGAAGGCCTTCTTGTTCTGGACGATGCTCATGGCGGCAGGGAAATCGAGGACGACGCTATTCTAGCAGCGGCTCCCCGCCCGGCCGCTGGCCCGGGCACGCGGGGGCTGAGGGTGGGCAGCCGTGCCTGAAGTCAATCAGTCGGTGCTGGTCGACTACACGCCCGAGCAGATGTTCGCCCTGATCGACGGGGTCGAGGATTACCCAAAGTTCCTTCCGTGGTGCGGCAGCACGAAGCTGCTCCACCGCGATGCGTCCACGACGCGTGCAACCATTTCAATCGATTACCGCGGCATCCGGCGCAGCTTCACGACGGAAAACACCAAGCGCGAGCCCGTGGAGATGACGATCCGGCTCATCGAAGGCCCGTTCAGCAGGCTCGACGGCGGCTGGCTCCTGACGCGCCTCGGGGATCGCGGCTGCAAGATCGAGTTCAAGCTCCACTACGAGTTCGCGGGCCGGTTGCTGGACCGGCTCATCAGCCCGGTGTTCCGTCATATTTCCAGCACGCTGGTGGAAGCCTTCGTAAGGCGCGCAGGCCAGATCTATGGCGGAAGACCCGCGAACGGTAATTCGTGACCGGCCGCCGCTCCCCGATCAAGATTCGCGTCGAGGTAGCTTACGCGTTGCCACGCCGGCAGGCTCTGATCGCCGTGGAGATGGAGGAAAGCGGCACGGTGAATGAGGCGATCCAACGCTCCGGAGTGCTCGCGGCATTCCCCGGGATCGATCTCCAGCGGGCGAAGGTGGGAATATTCGGGCGGCTGGTATCGCTGGGGACGCGGGTCCAGGACGGGGACCGGGTGGAAATCTATCGTCCCCTCATTGTGGAACCCAAGCAGGGCCGCAGAATGCGGGCGCAACAAGCGCAGCAGCGGCCACGGCGTAGATAATTACTGGATCCCCGACTACGCGAGGATGACGATCGTCGCCCGGACGATCGTCACTTGCACCACGAATCGGCGGCCTGTTGTGCCCTGGCGGTCTCGGCGGCGCGAGCCGAGTCTTCAAGATATACGCGCTCCCCGGTCTTGGGGTCGATCTGGGAAATGCGCTGGCCTTCCTGCAAACTCTTAAGATAGATTCGCGCTCGCTCGCAATTCTCGCGGTTCTGAGCCATTTCGGCGGCCTTCGCCTCCTCTTTCTTCTGGGCTTCGGCGCCTTCCATTTGCCGCTTCCTGAATTCCGCTTCGCGTTCCGCGACCGGTTTTTGCTGAGGTGAGGAAGCGCCGCTCGACGCGGGCCCCTCGCGGGTACTCCGGATTCCGGTCTGGACCTCCTTGGCGCCCTCAGGACACTCGGCAGCGTATTCGACGCGCCCGTCCTTGCCGATGCACTTGAGAAGCTGGGCGTGAGCCGCGAGCGGAGCGAGCAATGCGATCAATGCGACGGCAGCTTTCATGGCATCCTTTTTAGCTCGTTCATCCTTTGCGGTCAATGCATTAACGCACGGCTCCGTTTACCGTTGACGGGTGCATGCGTATAATACGGTTTTTGCGAAGGGTGGAAAATATGCGTGTGGTCCAGAAAGGCCTCACCTTCGACGATGTTCTGCTGATCCCCGCCCACTCCAACGTCCTCCCGCGCGAAGTCAGCCTCCAGACCAAGCTCACCCGCGCCATCACCCTCAATATCCCGCTCGTTTCCGCCGCGATGGACACGGTGACCGAAGCGCGGCTCGCTATCGCCATCGCCCAGGAGGGGGGCATCGGCATCATTCACAAGAACCTGCCGCCCAAGTCGCAGGCGGGCGAAGTCACCAAGGTCAAGCGCTTCGAGAGCGGCATCGTGAAAGACCCGATCACGGTCGCGCCGACCATGAAGGTGCGCGACGTGCTGAAGCTCACGCAGCAGCACAAGATCTCCGGGCTGCCGGTGATCGACGGATCGGGGCGCGTCGTGGGCATCGTCACCAACCGCGACCTGCGTTTCGAGACCAAGCTCGATCAGCCGGTCCGCAACATCATGACCCCGCGCCCGCGGCTGATCACGGTGCAGGAGGGCGCCAAGCGCGAGGAAGCGCTGGCGCTCATGCACAAACACCGCCTCGAGCGCGTGCTCGTGGTCAACAAGAAATTTGAGCTGCGCGGCCTGATCACGGTGAAAGACATACTGAAATCCACCGAGCACCCCAACGCGTGCAAGGACGGCCTGGGGAGCCTGCGTGTCGGCGCCGCGATCGGCGTGGGCGAAGGCACGGAAGAGCGCGCCGAGTTACTGATCGAGGCCGGCGTGGACGTCATCGTGGTGGATACCGCGCACGGTCATTCCAAGAATGTGCTCGACCGCGTCAAGTGGGTCAAGCGCAAGTTCCCGAAAACGCAGGTGATCGGGGGCAACATCGCGACCGCGTCGGCGGCGAAGGCGCTGGTGGACCATGGCGCAGACGGCGTGAAGGTTGGAATCGGTCCGGGCTCGATCTGCACGACGCGGATCGTCGCCGGCATCGGCGTGCCGCAAATCAGCGCGATTGCCAACGTGGTGAAGGGGCTTGCCAAGACCGACGTGCCGCTGATCGCCGACGGCGGCATCCGGTATTCGGGGGACATTGCGAAGGCGATCGCCGCTGGCGCCAACGCCGTGATGATCGGCAGCCTTTTCGCCGGAACCGAGGAGTCTCCCGGCGAGATCGAGCTGTTCCAGGGGCGGTCCTACAAGTCCTACCGCGGCATGGGGTCGCTCTCCGCCATGCAGCAGGGTTCCGCCGACCGCTACTTCCAGGAGGAAGAGGAACCCGATACCGACAAATTGGTGCCGGAAGGCGTCGAGGGCAGGGTGCCGTACAAGGGCCAGCTCGCGCCGCTCGTTCACCAGCTCATGGGCGGGCTGCAATCGAGCATGGGCTACCTCGGCTGCCCGGACATCGAAGCCGTGCGCGACCGCGCCGAGTTCGTCGAGATTACCACCGCGGGTATCCGCGAATCGCACGTGCACGACGTGCAGATCGTGAAGGAAGCGCCCAATTACCGCGTCAACTAGGTCCGGGAAGCAGGAATCCAGCATGCGGCGCGCGGCGCGTTTGCTCGAGCCCGGATCCGAGGCCTCGCACCTGACCGCGCAGCACGAGAAGATTCTCATCCTCGATTTCGGTGCGCAGTACACGCAGCTCATCGCGCGCCGCGTGCGCGAGGCGAAAGTCTATTGCGAGATCCATCCCTGCGACGTAACCGACGCCTTCGTGCGCGGATTCGGCGCCAAGGGCGTAATCCTTTCCGGCAGCTACCTCTCGGCGTACGGGGAATCCACCGACAAGGCGCCGTCCGCGGTGTTCGAGCTCGGCGTGCCCGTGCTCGGGATCTGCTACGGAATGCAGACGATGGCGCAGCAGCTCGGCGGCCGGGTGGAGGCGGGCAAGGTCCGCGAGTTCGGCTACGCCGAGATACGCGCGCGTGGACACACAGGCCTTCTGGACGGGATCGAGGACTTCCGCACGGCGGAAGGTCACGGGATGCTGAGGGTATGGATGAGCCATGGCGACAAGGTGGTCGAGCTGCCGAAGGGGTTCCGGGTGATGGCCTCGACCGATGCTTGCCCGATTGCGGCCATGGCGGACGAGAGCCGCCGGTTCTACGGAGTGCAATTCCATCCCGAGGTCACGCACACGCCGCAGGGGAAGACGATCCTCGAGCGCTTCGTGCGAAAGATCTGCGGCCTCTCGGGCGACTGGAGCATGCCGGATTTCGCCGAGGAGGCGATCGCGCGAATCCGCGCGGAAGTCGGGCAGCGACGAGGTCGTGCTGGGACTTTCCGGCGGCGTGGACTCGTCGGTCGCCGCGGCGCTCATCCACCGCGCCATTGGCAAGCAGCTTACCTGCGTCTTCGTGGATCACGGGTTGCTCCGTCTGAACGAGGCGGAGCAGGTGATGGACACCTTCGCGAAAAACCTTGGCGTCAAGGTGATCAACGTCAACGCGCGCGCCGGGTTTCTCCGGCACCTGAAGGGCGTCACCGATCCGGAGGAGAAGCGCAAGATCATCGGGCGCGAGTTCATCGAGGTCTTCCAGCGCGAAGCGGCGAAGCTCCCGCGGGTGAAATGGCTCGCTCAGGGAACCATCTACCCCGATGTGATCGAGTCGGCCGGGGCCAAGACCAAGAAGGCGCAAAGCATCAAGTCGCACCATAACGTCGGGGGGCTGCCCGAGACGCTGCACCTGA
The DNA here is from genome assembly GCA_963699525.1 of uncultured beta proteobacterium. Classification (GTDB taxonomy): domain Bacteria; phylum Pseudomonadota; class Gammaproteobacteria; order Burkholderiales; family SG8-41; genus SG8-41. The sequence continues at coordinate 15,866 of CAVOUI010000011.1, forward strand.
AGCTGCTCGAGCCGCTGCGCGAGCTGTTCAAGGACGAGGTGCGCGAGCTCGGGCTTGCACTGGGGCTTCCGCGCGAGATGGTTTTCCGCCACCCCTTCCCGGGCCCGGGGCTCGGCGTGCGCATCCTGGGCGAGGTCAAAGCGGAATACGCTGATCTGCTGCGCCGGGCCGACGCGATCTTCATCGACGAGCTCAGGGCGGCAGGGTGGTATGACCGCACCGCACAGGCATTCGCGGTGTTCCTGCCTGTGAAGTCGGTAGGGGTAATGGGCGACGGGCGCACCTACGAGCACGTGGTCGCGTTGCGGGCGGTGCAGACGCAGGACTTCATGACCGCGCAGTGGGCCGAACTGCCGCACGGATTGCTGTCGAAAGTCGCGAACCGCATCATCAACGAAGTGCGCGGGATCAACCGCGTGGTCTACGACATCTCCAGCAAGCCGCCTGCCACCATCGAGTGGGAATGACTGACGAGCAGTTCATGCGCGAGGCGCTGGCGCTGGCGCAGCGCGCGGCGGAAGCAGGCGAGGTGCCGATCGGCGCGGTTGTGGTGAAGGGCGGCGCGGTGGTCGGGCGAGGCTACAACCGGCCCGTATCCGGCAACGACCCGACGGCCCACGCGGAAGTGATGGCGTTGCGCGACGCGGCGGAGCACGTCGGCAACTACCGCCTGGGTGAATGCGAGTTGTATGTCACGCTCGAGCCGTGCGCGATGTGTGCGGGCGCAATCATGAACGCGCGCCTCAGCCGCGTGGTCTATGGAGCTGCCGATCCAAAGTCTGGAGCTTGCGGCAGCGTCGTGGATCTATTTGCGGAAAACCGGCTCAATCACCATGCCACGGTTTCGGGTGGGGTACTGGCAGGGGAGGCAGCCAGGCTGCTACAGGAGTTCTTCGGGGCGCGGCGGAAGGTCACACGGGATGCCTAGAATTGAAATTAATATCAGATCTCAACACCTTGATCTAATTGATGACAAGGGACGACTGATCAAGCGGTATTCGATTTCGTCCGCGAAGAACGGTGTGGGCGAGCAGAACGGCAGCTTCTGCACCCCGCGGGGCCGCCACCTCATTCGCGCCAAGATCGGGGCGGGCCAGCCGTTCAATACCGTTTTTGTCGAGCGCCGTCCGACGGGCGAGACCTATTCCCCCGAAATGGCCAAGCGCTACCCGGGGCGCGACTGGATCCTCACGCGCATTCTGTGGCTTTCCGGTCTGGACCGGGGATACAACCGCATGGGCCACGTAGATACCATGCGCCGCGCGATTTATATCCATGGCAGTCCGGACACCGCCGACATGGGCAAGCCGGGCTCCCGGGGATGCATCCGGATGCACAATCGCGACATCGTGGAGCTGTTCGATCTGGTGCCGGTCCGGACGGCGGTGAATATCCAGGAATAGCCGGCCCCCCGCGAGCCCCCATCTTGCGATGCCAGATGGGGTCACTCTCTTGTAACCAGTTGTTAATGCTACTGTAATAGGATATGACATTTCTGCAACAATGCCATTATGGTGCGATGCGAAAAAATGATATAGTGTCGCAACTTTTTTGCCAGAAGGACCCTTCGCTCATGGCTGAGAAACGGCGCAATGGCAACGGAAGTGGCGGCGCGGGCAGCAACGGGAACGGGACAAACGGCAACGGGCACGGCAACGGGAATGGCAACGGGAATGGCCATTCAGTATTGAGGCTCGCCGGCAAGGTAGCCATTATCACTGGCGCAGGCAGGGGTATCGGATACGCCACAGCGCTGAAGTTCGGCAAGGAAGGCGCGATCGTCATCTCCTGCGACATCAACGCGGACCAGGCCCAGCAGGCGGCCCGGGACGTCGCCGAAGCGGGCGGCGAGGCGATGGGCTTCCAGATCGACGTCAGGGATCCGGACAGCCTCGAGACGATGGTCGAGGCGGTCGTCGGGAAATACGGGCGCATCGACTGCCTGGTCAATAACGCCGGCATCGTCCAGGACAGCACGCTGAAGAACATGACCGAGGAACAGTTCGACAGCGTGATCGAGATCAACCTGAAGGGCGTCTACAACTGCACCAAGGCGGTAGTGGACGTCATGCTCAAGCAGAGCTCCGGCGTCATCCTCAACGCTTCATCCATCGTCGGTCTCTACGGCAACTTCGGCCAGACCAATTATGCGGCGAGCAAGTTCGGAGTCATCGGGATGGTCAAGACCTGGGCGCGCGAGCTCGGCCGCAAGGGCATACGCGCCAACGCCGTCTGCCCGGGGTTCGTGTCGACTCCCATCCTCGGCAAGATCCCGGAGAAGGTGCTGAAGGCGCTCGAGGAGCGGGTGCCGCTCGGGCGGCTCGCTCACCCCGAGGAAATCGCCAACACTTTTGCGTTCCTTGCTTCCGACGAGGCGAGCTACATCAACGGCGCGGTGATCGAAGTCAGCGGCGGCCTCACGCTCTAGGCTCCGCGGGTCCCGCACTCACCGCTTCGCGTGCTCGACCTCGAGCACGCGGATCTTCAGCTTCCCCACCCAATTCGTCAGCGGCACGAGTTCCGCCAGGGTCTCGCCCTCGATGAGCTTGATGTGGGTGGCGTCCGCTTCCGCCTGGCCGAAGGTGGGATCGACTGCCTGCCAGCGCGCCCCGACGAGGCTTTCCGCCCAGCTGTGAAAGAGGAAGCCCTCGAAATCCTTCGAGTAGGCCAGCCCGTTCACCATGCGCGTCGGAACGCCCGAGGCGCGCGCGAGCGCAGTGTAGAGGTAGGCATGCCCCTGGCATTCGGCCTCGTGCTGCTGGAGCACGTCGAGCGCGGAGAATACGTCCAGCGGCGCCTTCTTGATGTTCTCGTCGAGCCACCGCAGGATGCGCGTGATGCGCTCCTCCGGTGAGGCGGCGCCCGCGACGATCGAGTTGGCGAGCCTCCGGATAATCGGATCATGGCTCTGGACCGTGATCGAGGGCTCGAGGTAGCGCATCCGCAGCTTCTCCGGGGGCGGTTCTGTCCCGGGATCGCGCAGGCGCACCGCTGCGAATCTCGCAATCGAATTCACGCCGCTCGCGAACGCAGCGCTGCCAGTCATCGGAGGGTGGCGCCTGACTCGCGCCGGAGAGCGCAATCCGCAGGACTGATACCGCTCGCGGATCGTCGATCGGGCGGTCCGGGCGCACCAGGCTGTATTCGATCAGGCTTTCCTTCTTGTTGAGGCTTGCAAGGGCGAGATAGCGCGTCGCCACGACGGCATCCTCGAGGTAGGAGATCATCACGCCCCGCATCGCGAGCTCGAAAACGGGCCTGCCGTCGGACCCGATCCAGGTGGTCACGTTCTGGCCGTGCATGGTGGTCTCGACCTTGAAGGCGTTGCCGGTGAAAAGCTCGCTCCGCTCGTAAGCGGCAACTCGCTGGGTAACGTCGGCCACGGTCTGCGTCTCTCCGCTATAGACGAGATAGCTGTGCTCGCGACCGATCTCGAGCCCGTGCAGGACCGGATACAGGGCGATTACGCTGGACGGATAAAGCTTTCCGTCCACCTTCAGGCGCTGCTCGTTGGGAGCGCCACCGGTGACGATGGTCGCCGTGAGCTCGCCGTCGCGGCGGCGCCCGGAGACGAGCAGCTCGCTGTCGTCTATCCGGTACTCGTAGGCGAAATCCGCCAGGGTGAGGTCGGGGGCGATGACGTCGTGCGACTTGAGCTGGACTTTCTTCGAGATGCCGAGAAAGCGCAGCACGAAGGACGCTTCGGAATGGATCTCGTATTGGTCCGATCCCGCCTGCTTGCCGATGGTGAACCGCGTGAAGCCGATCTTCTCGCCATTGAACACGATGCCGGTCCAGTACTCGGAGAACGGCAGATTCGCGAGCTCGTGGCGGACCGCGGGCGCGGGGCCGGCATCATGGAAATAGACGCTCGCGCATCCGCCGAGGGCAAGCGCGAGGGCGGCGGCCCATGCCGCCGCGAGCGATGAAATGCGCCTGAACATGATGGGGATTGAGTGTCTGGGAAATGGTGGCATACTAGCGATCAATAGGGAGGCACTCGGTGAACGTGACGATTGGCGTCCGTTCGAGCGGGTGCAATTAAAACAGCGTATTAGCGTCCGTTCTTAATGTAAATTATTGAGACGCTCGTGGCGGAGCCGCTTTCATTCACCGTCAAACCGATCTACTGGGAGACTTCCCAGAAGGACGTCAAGGCGATTCGCAACAAGGTTTTCGTCGAGGAGCAGGGCGTTCCCCCGGCGCTCGAGTGGGACGGCCTCGACGAAGGTTCCTATCACGTTCTCGCCTATTCCCCGGAGGGCGCGCCGATCGGTACCGGTCGGCTGCTGCCGGATGGCCGCATCGGTCGCATTGCTGTGCTTCCGGAGTGGCGCAAAAAAGGCGTTGGGCGGGCGCTGCTCGATCTCCTGCTCGTCATCGCCAACAAGATGGGCAACGACGAAGTGAGGCTGCATGCCCAGACCCGCGCCGTCGCCTTCTACCGGAAGCGCGGCTTCGTCCGCCAAGGCAAGGAATTCATGGAGGCGGGCATCCCGCACGTCACCATGAAGCGCAAGACGGCGGATCAGACGTCCTGGCCCGCCGCCTTCGTGTTCCGCCCGCTCGCGCGCATGTAAAGCGCGAAGCGGTGCGCCGCTTCTCCCAGGTGCGCGCCCCGCGGGCCAAACCTGCGCTCCACGCACACCACCTGACCGTCCCGGCCCACCAGCAACACCGTCGAAGCGCGCGTGCCGTAGCGCTCGCCGGCAATGAAGGAGCAGGATAGCTCGCGCTCGCGCAGCCGCCCCACGCCGGTATTGGGCAACTCGGCATCGGGCGCCACGGCGCGGTCGGAGAGCGCATCGAAGAGACCGCCAACCAGCCCGCCCTCGTTCGCCTTCATGAGGGCGGACATCCACAGCTTGCCGCGCTCGACCTTCGGCCACGGCGTATCCAGCAGGTGGTTGCTCAACCCATGCACGCCGGGGGTGATTTCCACGATCCCGGGACCTCGATTCGAGGCGCAAACCATCCGCTCGAGGTCCCCGACGAGCAGAGTGAAGCCGTTGTAATCGGCCGCGCGCGCGGCAACCGTTTCGAGGTATGACCGCGGCTCGTCGGTGCCGCGAAGAAAATCTGCCGTCAGCTGCCCCCGCGAGCGCGGCGCCGTCTTTGTGCCGCGGCCGTCCCGATAGTTGGTGACCGCCGCGATCCGGCCCGCGCGCGTGAGCCCGAGCCAGGTGCCGCCTTTCTCGAGGTCCCGGCCCCCAAAGACCTGCGGATCATCGGCCCAGAACCCGGCCGGCGCACTGGCGCGCTCGTAGGCCTCGTCGCGATTGCCGGCGAACACCAGCGGGAATTCCGGATGCACGCGCCATGCCAGGAGGATGAGACACATCAGGATTCAAAGCACTCGACGTGGCGCGTCGTCCCGCTCTGCAGGAAGTCCTTGATCTTGAGCCGGCCGGCGATCTCGGCGAGCTCCCACTCGAACTTCGCCTCGTCCGGGACGCCCTCGTAGACCTCCATCCAGAGGTTGGGCTCGCCATGCTTTCTGAGGAGCCGGCCCTGGATGCCGGTCGAGTCGCGCACGGCGGCAAGAAGCTGCCGGACCACGGGCTCGCAATCGCCGGCCTTCTGCGGATCGACCCGGTAGTAGATGTAGAAATTGAATGCCACGCTCCCATGCTACTGGCGCGGCGTTGGCGCGGCAACCGTATGCGCGCCAGGGAGTAAGATTGCGAGTCGCGGAACCCTCCCCGCTGCGTCAGGCAGGAGCTTCGCCATGACAATCCCGAAATACGTCTTCGTGCTCGCCCTCGCGATCGCCGGATGCGCCGACCCCGAAAGCGTCCGCCGGATCGAGGCGGATATCGAATCGGTCAACGAGCGCATTGCCCAGGACCAGGAAGAGCGCAAGGCCTACGGCAAGGGCTCACCGGTGTACGACCTGATCTCGCTCCGTCTCGCCATCCACGAGCAGACGCTTGCCATGCTCGAGCAGCGGCGCGCGGCGTCCCGCTGGCGGACGACGCTCAGCTACACGGTAAACGGCAAGCCTTATTCGCCTCCCGCGGACCTCGTGACCCGGGTGGCCGCGCTGCAGACGCAGCTCAAGAACGCGCGCGAGTCCCGCGAGTCCGACCTGCAGTTGATGCGGGGATCGGCCGACTCGGTGAGGCCCCAGTACGTCGTGAGCATCGCCACCAAGACGATCCATATCGCCCAGCTCGAGTACCAGTTGGCCGCCTACACCAACGCCTTCCCGCCCTATTACGGACCACTGCCTTTCCCCGGGAGAGGCGCCACGCCATCCCGGGCGAGCGAGCCTGCTGGAGGGAAATCCGAAGCAGTCAAATGACCTGACCCCCCTTAGCCGAACAATTGCAGCAGCACCAGGTGCGTCGGCAGGTAGATGAGGAGGGGGAAGGCAATCATCATCAGCCCGAGGTAGGCGAGCGGCGGCATGCTCGTCTGCTGCGTGGCGCGCCAGCCGAAAACCCAGTTGACGTTCTCCACCTTCGGGTCCGCGAGCCAGTAGGTGAGGGGCAGGACGACCCACGCAAGCGCCGTCTGCGCGGCGAGGGCGCGCGGGTCATAGCCGAGCCGGGCAACCATCCACAGGAGGAGGAGCGGCAGGAAGACGTGGAAGAGCGAAATCGCCCTCAGGTAGCGCGGCTTCGACGGGTCGAACATGTAGTCCGTCAGCCCGAAGAGGCGCACCCCGGTGAAGAGCCGCACGAAGAAGGCCCCGTTCCACGCCGCCTCCGGAAGCAGCACGCCGACCAGCATCATGCTGGCGAGGAGGTTGTTCTCGAGCCACAGCGCGGGCACCGTCGCGATCAGCGCGATGTCGGAAAACCACAGGAAATTCCACAGCGGATACTTCCTCACGTAGATCGCGACCGTCGCGGCTACGAACGCCGTGTACGAAAGCTTGATCCAGAGGGGAATCAGTTCCATTCAACGGACAGAATCGCGCTTGGAGGGTTGACGATCCCCTCCTGCCCGAGGGCGAGCCGGGGTTTCGAGAAGCATGTCTTCGAGCCGGCGAGCGCCCGACGCGATGCAGCGCGGCGGGATGGGCGGGGTCGCGCCGAAGGCGACGGGGTGGTGGGAGGAATGATCTATTCGGGGGACGAGACTGCGTAGGGCAATGGCAATAGCCTTAATGCTGGCCCGTCCAGCGATTTCCAGTGGACATCGCCTTTCTCGGCGCTCGCGATCTGGATTACTGCCAGCACGTCGTGGCCGCCATCCGGTGCGCGGGCGGCGTTGACGATCGTGCCGCACGCCTGTTCTCCGAAGCCGGGACTGTAGAGCTTGTCGCCCGGCTTGGGGAAATCGGCGCCAGGGACATTGGCGAGATACATGCGCTGCTTCAGCGTGCCGCGATAGTGCATGCGCGCGACGATCTCCTGCCCCGGATAGCAGCCTTTGGTCAGGCTCACGCCGCCGATGAGGTCGAGATTTAGCATCTGCGGCACGAACTGTTCCTGCGTCGAGGGCAGGATCGTCGCGATGCCGGCGCGGATGTCGAGCCAGTCCCAGTAATCGGAGCTGGTCTTTTCGGAGCCGGACGCAAGCGAGGCCAGAAGCGCTTGTGCCTTTTCCCGCGCGGCAACGATTTCGTAGCGGTCGCCGGGAAGCCTGATCACCATCGCTTCCGAAGTGTACGCAACTTCGTGGACGACGCCCGGAGCTACACCGACGGCGCGCCGCACCCGTTCGGCGGCATCCTGGCCGGCTACGCCGAGAAACTTCCAATCAGCAGATTCGTCGGTCGCCTTCACCTTCGCGCGCAGGATGTATTTCGAGAGCTGTTTCTGTATGGGCTCGCGAAGTGAAGAGGGGAGCTGCATGAAGAAATCCTCGCCCGAACGCCACAGTAGAAAAGTCGCCAGTACGCGCGCCTTTGGGATTGCAGTAGCTGCCGTACGTGCTCTCGCCCGACGCGAGCGCACTGACGTCGCAGGTGAGCTGGTTGTGGAGGAACGACTGCGCTTCGGTGCCGAAGAAGCGAATAAGCCCGAGGTTGGCAAGTTCGCAAGACGTGGTTCTTGTCATGAGTATTGGGCGCTGTTGCGATTGCATCGATTGTCTTTCAATTCCTCTGAAATGGCGAAAGCTGACATTGGCAACGATATTTGATTTGCAGGTCAGGCTCTTACACGCGAAATCTAAAACCTAACAAATTGATAGATTTGCCTTTTCTCACGGTGAGTCTATAACTGTGTGGGAAATCGTTGGTGC